>CAWFGO010000001.1:0-1735601 GCA_963815455.1 uncultured Verrucomicrobiae bacterium | reverse complement strand
GCGGTGGAAGCGATGAAGCGGGGCGCCCGCGACTTCGTGCCGAAGCCGTGGGACAACGAGAGGTTGCTCGCGATTGTGCGGACGCAAGTCGAACTGGCGGGGGCGCTCCGCCGCGGCCGCAAACTGGAAGCCGAGAACGAACTTCTTCGCGGGAGCGCGCCAAATCTAATTGCCGAATCGCCGGCCATGCGGCCGGTGATCGGAATGATCTCACAAGTTGCGCCATCCGACGCGAACGTGCTGATCACCGGCGAGAACGGGACCGGAAAAGGGCTGGTAGCCCAGGCGCTGCATTCGCTTTCGCCCCGCGCCGCCAAATCGATGATCACCGTAAACATGGTCTGGCCTTTCCCAGACGCTTTTCGAGAGCGAACTGTTTGGGCACGTGAAAGGAGCATTCACGGATGCCAAAAGCGACCGCGCCGGCCGGTTCGAACTCGCGGACGAAAGCACGCTGTTCATGGACGAAATCGCAAATATTCCGCTCAGTCAGCAGGCAAAACTGTTGCGCGTGATCGAGACCGGCGAATTCGAGCGGGTGGGCTCTTCAAAAACCTTGCAGGCAAACGTCCGGATCATTTCCGCTATGAATTCGAGCCTGAAGGAGGAAGTTGCGGCCGGTCGTTTTCGTCAGGATTTGCTTTTCCGGCTGAACACGATCGAAGTCCCGTTGCCTCCGCTGCGCGACCGGCGGGAAGACATCATGCTGCTGGCGAATCATTTTTTGCGCCAGCACATTCAACGGTATCGCAAGCAGATTACCGGGTTCGACGAAACCGCCCGCGAACGGCTTAATTTTATTTGTTCCCCGGCAATGTTCGGGAACTGGATCACGTGATCGAACGCGCGGTCCTGATGACGCGCGGTCCGCAGATCAAGGCGGCCGATCTGGGTCTGACGGCCGGCCGGGGCGATACGCGAAGCCTAGAGGACATGAGCCTGGAAGATGTGGAAGCTTTTCTCATCAAGAAAGCGCTGGCGAGAAATGATGGGAACGCCCGCAAAGCAGCGGAAGCGCTGGGCTTGAGCAGGAGCGCGTTTTATCGGCGACTTCAGCATTATGGATTGTAAGAATTTTGGATTGCGGATTGCGGATTGCGAATTGCCCCCCGTTTCGATGAACCGTTCGTCGAAACACCAACATCGCTTGTCGCACGAGAATCGTTTGACCCTGCTGGTGCTTGCCGCCGCCGCGCCGGCCATTGTGATCGTGCCTTGATCATTCTTTGGTCCGGGGATTACAGCGCCAAGGTGCAATGGACGCTGACCCTCGTCATTGTCGGCTGCCTTGCCGGATTTATCTCCAGCGCACGCGAGCATCTCATCCGTCCGCTGCAAACAATGACGAATCTTCTGGCGGCATTGCGCGAAGGGATTATTCGATCCGCGCGCGTGGCGCCCGGGAAGACGATGCGCTTGGAGAGGCGTTCCTGGAGTCAATTTGCTAGGCGAAACGCTCCGGGTGCAACGGTTGGGGCGTTCGAGGCGACCGCGCTGTTCGCACCATCATGGCGGAGATCGAGGTCGCTGTTTTTACGTTCGACCCGGACCGGTGTTTGCGCCTGGTGAACCGGGCGGGCGAACATTTGCTTGGGAGCCAATCGATAAATTGCTCGGTCGCACTGCCGACGACTGGGACTTGCGGCCTGTCTGGATTCGGACGAGGACGCGCCGCTCACGCTGATTTTCCCGGCGGTCCGGCCGGTGGGGGGTCAGCAGCGCCTTTCGCGAATACGGCTTGCCGCACGAACTGCTTGTGCTGACCGATCTGAGTCGCACTTTGCGGGAAGAGGAACGCAGCGCATGGCAAAGCATCGTTCGCGTGCTCGGACACGAATGAACAATTCGTTTGCGCCGATCAAATCGATCGCGGGCAGTTTGGAAGCCCTCTTGACTCGCGATCCTCCGCCATCCGATTGGAGGGAAGACGCGCAGAGCGGGCTCAAATCAATCGACGCGAGAGCGGACGCGTTGAGCCGTTTCATGCAAGCGTATACGAAGCTGGCCCGCTGCCCCCGCCGCAGAAAGAAGAGCTTGACCTCGATGTCCTTGTCCGGCGCGTCATCATCTGGAGCCGCGACTGCTGTTTAGACTTCTGCCCGGACCGAAAAAGAAAATTCAGGGCCGATGCGGCGCAGATCGAGCAAGTGTTGATCAATCTTCTGCATAACGCGGTCGACGCTGCGCTCGAAACCGGCGGCGGAGTCACCGTGGGCTGCCACGAGACCAGGGACTGCGTCGAAGTCTTCATCATTGATGAAGGCCACGGCATCATGAACCCGGCCAATCTTTTCGTGCCATTTTTCACGACGAAACCGGAAGGCTCCGGAATCGGTTTGGCACTCAGCCGCCAAATCGCGGAAGCCCACGGCGGTTGGCTCGCCCTGGCAAATCGACGCGGCGGCACTGGCGCGGAAGCGTTTCTTCGATTCCGCGTTAGGCATGCGCATCCTGAGCAAAGCGAGGGAACACACATCGTACTGAAAAGGATCGAACAACACTGAAGCATGATCGCTTCGCCATTCGCAAACGTTGTCCATACTCGCGAGATCGTTCGCTCCGCTCAGGGGGCAGAAGGATGACAAGCACGATACATCGGTTTTCGCTCCCGTATTCGGGACAACGGTGTCCCATAAGCGGGGCGGTTCGTGGCACGCCGAAAATGTTGTAATCAACAAGTCCTCATCACTAGTCACTTATGACTTTCCATTCACCGATGGCACGGGCTTTGCAATAGGAGGTAACGCCTTTAAAAAATTCTAATCGAAATGCGCTCGCAAACGCATCCCACCTAAGAAGAAAATATGAAACCCACAGTTCAAATAATCGACGAAACCGAGCGAGCGAATGCAACTCATCGCCGGCTTCCAGTCACGGACTCCAATTACCAGGCGGTCGGGATCGGCGGTTACACCGCGCGTTGCTCGAGCCTGGACGTAAGCAATTCTTTCCAGGTCACCCGCGCGTATTTCGAAGGCGAAGCAAATCGCGATTTCCTGGCGGAAGCGGCCGTCTTCAGCACAGTGATGCTTACCGTCTGTTTGCCGTTGTTCCAGGCAGCGCACGCCGTTCTCGGTCTCATTCGCTGAACCGGCGGACTCTGACTTGGAAGCCGATCAACCCCGATGACGAAAAGCGAAGCAAAAGCCGAAACTACCATTGTGCGGCCCGAGCGGCTTTACGCTCAGCCTTTCCTCGATGGATATTCCCCGGCCCGATGTTGCGGCCAAAAAACGGAAAAAGCGGATCATCACGATTTCGGCGATGGCGCTGGGAGTGATCCTGGTGACCATTGGTTTCTCGCGGTTGAAGCCGGCCGTGCCGAGCGTCGATCGCTCGACGGTTTGGATCGACACGGTCAAACGCGGTCCGATGGTGCGCCAGGTGCGCGGGCTCGGAACACTGGTTCCGGAAGATATTCGCTGGATCGCGGCGAGCACGGAAGGCCGCGTGGAAAAGATTATCGTTCGGCCGGGCACACATGTGGAGCCCGACACGGTGATTCTTGAAATGAGCAGTCCCGAGCTCGAACAGAGCGGCTCACGACGCCGAGTCTACAGTCGACAGGCGGCGGAAGCCGAGCTGACGACCCTGCGCGCAACTCTGCAACGCGAGCTTCTCGACCAGGAATCAACGACCGCGCGTGTTCATTCCGAGTATCGAACAGGCGAAAATGGAGCGGCAGACCAACGATCAGCTGGCGAAGAATGGCCTCGTTGCCGAGTTGGTCTACAAGACCTCGAAGGTGAAGGAAGCGGAGCTGGCGAATCGCGACGAGATCGAGCAAAAGCGCCTTGAGTTTTCCGCGAGGACTCGATCGAGCCGCAGCTCGCTTCGAAACAAGCCGCGGTCGATCAGGCCAAGCAACTCGCGAAATTAAAGCCGGACCAGGTCGAGGCGTTGCATGTGCGAGCCGGCATGTCCGGCGTGCTGCAGCAGTTGCCGGTCGAGTCGGTCAGCGGGTGAAAATTCGGCGATAATCTGGCTCGCGTGGCCGACCCAACCAAGCTCAAGGCCCAGATCAAAATCGCGGAGACTCAGGCGAAAGATATTCAGATCAACCAGGAGGCCGTCGATCGACACGCGAAACGGCATGGTGAACGGCCACGTCATCCGCGTCGATCCCGCGGTCGAGCAGGGAACCGTCACGGTCGACGTGGCGCTCGACGGCGATTTGCCCAAAGGCGCGCGCCCGGATTTGAGCGTCGATGGAACCATCGAGCTCGAACGATTGAACGATGTCGTTTATGTCGGCCGGCCGGCTTTTGGCCAGGAAAACAACACCGTCGGAATTTTCAAACTTGTTCCGGCAGCTCCGAAGCGGTCCGCACGCCGGTGAAACTCGGGCAAGAGCTCCGTCAACACCATTGAAATCCCGAGCGGTCTCCAGCCGGGCGACCAGGTCATCTTTCCGATACCAGCGCCTGGGATGCCCACGATCGCATTCGACTGAACTAACACACATCCAAAACCAAACCCAAAACAAGCCAACAACTCAACCTATGAAAAACGGATCCACTCCTCTTATTCACCTTCAAGACGTTACCAAAGTGTTTCCTCACCGATGAGGTGGAAACCCATGCGCTCTCCGGCATTCATCTGGATATTCGCCCCGGCGAATATCTTTCCATCGCCGGCCCGTCCGGCTGCGGCAAATCGACGCTATTCTCGATCCTCGGCCTGTCGACTCGCCGTCGGACGGAAGCTATTCCTTGAAGGCAGCGAAGTGGCGAATCTCTCGTTTCCCGAGCGCGCGCGCATTCGCAATCGCGAAATCGGGTTTATTTTTCAAAGCTTCAATTTGATCGGCGATCTGACTGTCTTCGAAAATGTCGAGCTTCCGCTGACCTATCGCGGAATGGCGGCGGGCGAACGAACAGGCGCCGTGACGCGAAGCGCTGGAACGCGTGGGCATGGCGCATCGGGTGAAGCATTTTCCGAGCCAGCTTTCCGGCGGCCAGCAGCAACGCGTGGCCGTGGCGCGCGCGCTGGCCGGCAAACCGGCGATCCTGCTGGCCGACGAACCGACGGGCAATCTCGATTCGCGCAATGGCGAAGCGGTCATGGATTTGCTGAAGGAATTGCACGCCGGCGGCGCGACCATCTGCATGGTCACGCACGATCGAGCGCTTCGCTGAGCACGCCGATCGGACCGTCATCTGTTCGACGGCCGGGTGGTGGAAGACAACCGGGTCGCCGCCTAAACAAGAGCGGTCCCTGCCGCACATGATTCAGGATTTTAAGTTCGCCTTCCGGCAGCTGTTAAAGGCGCCGGGATTCACAATTGCCGCGGCGACTGTCCTCGCGCTGGGCATTGGCGCGAAACGGCGGTATTTAGCCTGGTGAGCACGCTATCATCGCTCCACCCTGGCTTACGCGAGGCCACACGAAGTGGTGCAGCTCTTTTCCCAGGACAAAAAGAACCCGAAAACCTTTCGCGGATTTTCTTATCCGACTTATCTCGATATTCGCGCGCAAAACACAGTCTTTACTGACGTGACGTGCTTCAATCTCGCCCTGGTCGGTCTCGGCCAGAAAGGCGACACGCGGCGCGGTTCGCAGCCATCGTCAGCTCAAACTATTTCTCAGTGCTCGGAGTTCCCCTGGCGCGAGGTCGTGTGTTCTTGCCCGAGGAAGAAACGCTCGGGCGTGACACACCGGTCGCGATCGTCAGCTATAGTTACTGGCAAAACATGTCTCGATCCCGGCGTGCTCGGGTCGCAGCTTCTCATCAACGGCCGCGCATTCACCATCGTCGGGATCACGCCAAAGGGTTTCACCGGCACGATGCAGGTTTTCTCAGCGGATGCCTGGCTGCCGATGAGCGTTTACGATCGAGTGGCAAACGATTTTGCCTCGGAGAACAAGACGACAATTGCCGATCGCAAAGGCAATCAATTGCTCATTCTCGGCCGACTCAAATCCGGAATGACCGCGGCTGCGGCCGAACCCGCACTGGAAGGTTTAGCGGCGAATTTGGAAAAAGCGTTTCCGGTCGAACAAAAGAATCAAACGTTCATAACCGAACCGGTGTCGCGCAATTCGGTGAGCACGAGCCCGTCAGGCGATGGCGGCATGGTGGCAATCGGGCCGTTGCTACTCGGCATGGCGACGGTGGTGTTGCTGGTGGCCTGCCTGAATCTCGCCAACATGCTCCTTGCGCGCGGACGGCGCGCCGAAAAGAAATCGCGATCCGACTCGCCCTTGGCGGCAGTCGTGCACTCGTTGTGCGACAGCTCCTGGTCGAGGGGTTCGTGCTGGCGTTGCTTGGCGGGTTGGGCGGACTGATTCTCGGGCTCTGGTCGTCCGATCTCCTGGTCGGCTCACTTCGCAAAATGATACCGCTCGACATCGTCTGGGCGAGTGGACCGAGTCCCGCGGTTCTGGGTGCGACATTCGGATTTTGCCTGCTCGGCACGCTTTTGTTTGCGCTGGGACCGGCCTTGAAAATTTCGCGCAGCGCGGTGATAACCGATCTAAAGGAGCATGCCGGCGAAGACGTTGTGCGCCGTCGATGGAAATTTCTGCCGCGCAATCCGCTGGTGGTTATACAAATTGCGTTCTCGCTCGCGCTGCTTACTGCCGCAGCCTTGTTCATTCGTGGCGCGGCCAAAGCCGCGTCCGTTGATACCGGTCTTAAGCCGGGGGCAAGTTTTCTTCTCGAAGTCGATGCCAGCCTGGCTGGTTACGAATCGAAACGCGCGGAGCAACTCTATCAAAACCTGAGCGAGCGGCTTGCTGCGCTTCCGGGGGTTGAACACGCGAGCGTTTCCGCAACGGTGCCGTTTGGGATGATTTCGTTGGGCCGAAACATTCAGCGAGCAGGCGTTCACCCCGGGCCGGACGACAAACCAGCTACGGCCGCCGAGGGTCTCGCTTTTGATGCGGCATGGAACAGTGTGGGCGCAGATTACTTTCCCACGGTTGGGCTGCCTGTGATTCGCGGCCGCGCGTTCACCGAAGCGGAAGCCACGCAGCCTGGCCCGAAAGTCGCGATCATCGACGAGGTGTTGGCGAAAAAACTTTGGCCCGAAGGGAACGCGCTCGGCCAGCGGATTCAATACGCCAGCGAGAACGCAGCCAAACAAGGCGGGGGAGACAAGAAGATGGGAATGACCGCCGACTTGAGTGAAGAACAGAAAGCGGAAGAGACGATTGAAATAGTTGGTATCGTGCCGGCGACGCGACGCGCGCTTTTCGAAAAAGAGCCCGGATGCGCCATCTATTTGCCATTCGCGCGTGGATTCCAAAGCGACGTGAATTTTTTTGTTCGATTTCGTTCGCTCCCTCCCGGTAACGAAGCCAGCGCCGCCGATCTATTGCGACGAACGGTGCGCGATGTCGATCCTTCGATCCCAATCCTATCGCTGAAAACATTTTCGCAGCATCTCGATTCCAACTTGCAACTCTGGATTGTCCGGGCCGGAGCGGCGTTGTTCTCCATCTTCGGCGGACTCGCGCTCGGTCTCGCTGTAGTCGGTCTTTACGGAGTAAAGGCGTATTCCGTCGCGCGGCGAACACGCGAGATCGGGATTCGCATGGCTCTGGGCGCACAGCCCGGAGCGGTTCTGCGACTAATTATGCGCGAAGGGTCGATCATGCTTTTCAGCGGCATCGCGCTCGGTCTGCTCCTCGCGGCAGCGACCGGAAAGATACTCAGTGGAGTTTTGTACGAAGTCGGCGCCTTCGATCCCATTGCGTTTACGGCCGCTCCGCTGCTGCTGGCCGCTGCCGCACTCGTCGCAACCTGGTTGCCCGCGCGCCGGGCCGCTGCACTAAACCCGGTCGAAGCTCTGCGCTACGAGTAACGGACGCGTGTCATGCTCCAAGAAATCCGTTTCGCGTTCCGGAGCCTGACAAAAACACCAGGGTTCACTCTAATCGCGATTGTCACTCTGGCGCTCGCCATCGGCGCCAATACCGCCGTGTTTAGTCTGGTCGACGCCCTTTTGTTCCGTCCCCTGCCGTTTCACGAGCCGTCGCGTCTTGCACTCATCGTGCAGCATTTTCATTCGATGGGGCTCGAGAAAATACCGATGTCTGCGCCGGAGTTTCGCGATTACGAGCAGCGCGTTGGCAGCTTCGAAAGAATCGGCGCTTTCACCACCGCCAATTACAATCTGGCCAGCGGCGATCAGCCCGAACGTGTTCCTGCCGCGCTGGTCACTGACGGCGTGTTCGATCCACTCGGCATCAAACCAGTGCGGGGACGGACCTTTACTGGGGAAGAATGCCAGGTTGGCCGCGACAACGTCGTCGTCATCAGCGCGCGATTGTGGAAACGGCGGTTTAATTCCGACTCAAACATCGTCGGCAACCAGATCGCGCTGGATGGACGCAACTACACGGTGGTCGGAGTAATGCCGGAAAGTTTTGATTTCCCAATACGACTCTACAACGTGGCAGTTGCCTCATTTTCCGAGCGAGCCGATCTCTGGTGTCCGCTCGCTTTCACGGAAGAACAAATGCAGGCTCGTTATTCGCGTAACCTTGTCGCGATCGCTCGCCTGCGGGACAGCGCGACTTTCCACTCGGCTGAGGCGGAAATGGAAACGGTTAACGCCCAAATGAGACGGGAAAATCCGAACCGATATCCCTCGGGGACAAGCTTCGGAGCGGACGTTTTGCAATTGCAGGAACTCACGACCGCGCCGGTTCGTTCCATGTCGCTCATCCTGGTCGCCGCCGTCGGCCTGGTTTTGGTCATCGGTTGTGCAAACGTCGGGACGATGCTGCTCGCGCGTGCCACCGCCCGCGAACGAGAGTTTGCAATTCGCGTCGCGCTTGGGGCCAACCGATGGGCTATTGTGCGTCAGATGCTGGTGGAGAGCGTCATGCTCGCGCTCGCCGGAGGTAGCCTCGGTGTTCTGACTGCAGGCTGGAGCGTGAACGTCCTGAAACGTATTGGCGCTCAAACGGTGCCGCGACTGGGCGACGTTAATCTCGATCTCACGGTGTTGCTCGTTACTTTGGTGGTGGCGATCGGCGCTGGTTTACTCTTTGGCCTTATCCCTGCGCTCACGACCGCTCGACCGGAATTGAGTGGAGCATTGAAAGAGGGCGGTCGTGGGACAAGCGAAGGCCGCCGGCACAATCTCGCGCGCACGGTTCTCGTGATCGCCGAAGTAGCGCTCGCTCTGGTCCTCCTTACCAGCGCGAGTTTGCTCATCAAAAGTTTCGCGCGCCTACAGCAGGTCGATCCCGGATTCAACCCGCAAAACGTGTTGACGATGGAACTCACTCTTCCGTCGCTGAGCTATCCCAAACCGGAGAACATTATACATTTTTCCGATGAGCTCGTGCGCAGAGCCGCAAGCGTTCCGGGCGTGACTGCCGCCGCAATCACAGATATTTTGCCGCTCTCCGGAAATAATTCCGACTGGTCGTTTGCAATCGAAGGTCGTCCGATTGCGCCGAGAGAGCCGGGACCGGATGAAGAGATTCGGCATGTCAGTCCGGATTACTTTCGCGCTCTGCAAACGCCGGTGCTTTCCGGCCGGCCCCTGGTCGCCGACGACAACCAAAAAGATGCCCGCGGTGTTTTGGTCAATCAGGCTTTCGCCAGCAAGTTTTGGCCAAACGGCGATGCGCTCGACAAACGCATCACGTTTGATAATCCGGCGAGGAATCCGCACTGGATCCCGATTGTCGGGATCGTGACAAATATGCATCATCTCGGCCTCGATATCGATCCGAACCCGGAAATGTATCTGCCGCTCTGGCACTCACCGCCGCAAACAATGATCCTCGTCGTCCGGAGCACAATGGATCCGCGCCCGCTCATCGGTAACATTCGACGCGAAGTCCAGGCGATCGATTCCGGTGTCGCCATCGCTTACGTGCGGCCGATGGAGCAAATCATGGGCGATTCAATAGCCGCCCGGAGATTGTCGGTCGTGCTCCTTGGCGCTTTCGCCGGAATCGCGTTGCTCCTCGCGTCAGTAGGAATTTATGGAGTTATTTCCTACCTAGTTCTGCAACGCACGCACGAAATCGGAGTGCGCATGGCGTTAGGCGCGCAACGTCGCGATGTCTTAAATCTCGTCATGGTCCGCGCGCTGATGTTGATCGGCGCGGGGACCTCCATCGGCTTATTTCTCGCGTTCCTGAGCACACGCGCGCTGGCAACGTTGCTTTATCGGGTCAGCGCATTCGATGGGCCGACATTTGCCCTGGTCACCGTGTTGCTCGGGTTGGTGGCGCTGGCCGCCAGCTTTGTGCCCGCGATTCGCGCCACGCGAGCCGACCCGATGATCGCTCTCGGACACAACCCCTAACTCCAATGATTAAACTTCGAAATCTCGAACGCGTTTATCCGCTGGCTAAAGCGCAGTTCTTTTACGTGCTGCGCGACATTAATCTCGATGTTGCCGAGGGAGAATTCGTTTCGGTCATGGGCCCTTCGGGCGCCGGCAAATCGACACTGTTGCATGTGCTCGGCATGCACGACCACGGTTGGAATGGCGAATATTTCCTGAATGATGTCGCGGTCCACAACTTGAAAGCAAAAGAACGCGCCACGCTTCGCAACGAACAAATCGGGTTCGTTTTTCAACAATATCATCTGCTCGACGACCTGACCGTGTACGAAAATCTCGAAATCCCGCTCTCCTATCGCAAGGTCGGCAAAAGCGAGCGAGCAGGGATGGTGGCCGAAGCTCTCGATCGTTTTCAGATCGTCGGCAAGAAAGATTTGTATCCGCGCCAGCTCTCGGGCGGGCAACAGCAGCTCGTCGGAGTCGCCCGGGCGATCATTTCAAATCCGAAGCTCCTGCTGGCGGACGAGCCGACTGGCAATCTGCACTCCAGCCAAGGCGAAGAGATCATGAACTTGTTTAAGAAATTAAACGCCGAGGGCACGACCATCATCCAAGTAACGCACTCGGAAAAGAACGCCGCCTACGGAAACCGCATCATCCAACTGCGCGACGGTTGGGCGGTGCAGGGAAAATGACGAAGATCCATTCGACATTCGAAACTTATCATTGCCTTTTATGTTGAACGACATTCGGTACGGACTGCGGCAACTGACCCGGAATCCCGGATTTACATTTGTTGCCGTGATTTCGCTTGCCCTCGGAATTGGCGCGAACACAGCCATCTTCACCGTCGTCCATGCAGTCTTGATCGCGCCGCTTCCCTATCCGGAAGCCGACCGTATCATGTCGCTGCAATCGGACTGCTTGTCCGAGAATTTGATCAACCAGGGCTTTGCGCCGGCCGGTTTTCGCGAGCTGGAGAAGGAGGCGACCTCCTTCGAATGGCTCGCCGCCAGCCGCTACAATTACGACAACCTCACCGGCGTCGAAAAACCAACTTCGGTCACAGGCAGCCTGGTGACGCAGGATTATTTTCGCGTCCTCGGAGAGCCGGCTCTGATCGGCCGCACGTTTGCGCGAGAGGACGCGGCGGCGAACGCGCGACCCACCGTGATTCTCGGTTACCCGCTTTGGCAAAAATATTTCGGTGGCCGGCGCGAGATCGTGGGTAAGACGATAGAGCTCAACGATGTGCCGCATGAGGTCATCGGCGTGATGCCGCGCCGCTTTAAGGAACCATGGAATAATGCGGAATTATGGCGGCCGTTCCCGAACGAGGGGGGTGAAAACGTGGTCGCCAATTCGCGGTATTGGGGCGTGATCGGGAGAGCAAAACCAAACGTGCCCGCCGCGACTGTGAAAGCGGAATTATCCACCATCGCGGCCCGCTTCGCGCAGAACGATCCGAAGTTTTACAAGGGCTGGAATTTTCTCGCCACTCCGCTGCTCCAGCAGGTGGTAAAGAATTTTGCGCCAGGTCTTCTTCTTGTCGTGGGCGCGTCGCTCCTCGTGCTCTTGATCACGTGCGCAAATGTCGCGGGCCTGCAGTTCGTGCGAGCTTCGACCCGGCAACGCGAGGTCGCGATTCGCCTTGCGCTCGGAGCGAGCCGCGCAGCGATTGCGCGAGGCCATTTGATCGAATCCCTGTTGCTCGTCGTTCTTGGCGGCATTGGCGGAGTGTTGATCGCCAGTTGGGGATTGGACCTGCTCTTGGCGAGTCTGGCGCGCGATTGGATTCCGCGCGGTGACGAAATCGCGCTCAATCTGCCTGTGCTTCTTACCACCGGCGTGATCGCATTGCTGACCGGACTCACATTCGGCCTCTATCCGGCATGGCACGCGACCAGGGTCGGCGCGATCGATTCGTTGCGCGATGGAAGCAAAGGTTCCTCCGGTGTCCAATCGGTCCGGTTCCGCGGCGCACTTGTCGTGGCGCAGATCGCCCTCACGCTCGTCCTGCTCGTTTGCGCCGGCCTCGTTTGGAAAAGTTTCGCCGCCATCGTGCGCGTCAACCCCGGGATTCAAATCGAGAACACGCTTAGGATGGTGCTAACGCTCGCGCCCACCCGTTACGACACCGGACAAAAGCGAACCGACTATTATCGCCAGATTCTTGAACACACGAGCGCACTACCCGGCGTGGACTCCGTTGGCTTTACCCAGACAATGCCATTCACCTGGGGCATTCCTGCTACGTTCTACATTTACGGGTCATCAGACGACGCGACAAAATTGCCGCCCGCCTTCTACGATTCGGTCAGTCCCTCATTTTTTGGAACGTTGCACATTCCACTCTTGAAAGGTCGAACATTTTCCGACACCGATGACAGCAAGGCGCCGGAGGTGATTGTGCTGAGCGAATCGGCCGCAAAGAAATTCTTTCCGACCGAGGATCCGATCGGCAAGCGTCTTATTCTTCCGCCAAGCCGGCAGCAACCGGAATCTGGACCGCTCGAAGTAATCGGCGTAGTCGGCGACGTTCCGCGCAGTGGTCTTAACACCGAAACGCCGTACCAGGTTTATTCTTCACTAAATCAACGGGGCACACCTTTCTCGACCCTCCTGGTGCGCTCGCCGCTGCCGGCCGAAGCGATCGCGCAAACCGTGCAACGTGCGATCTGGCAATTCAATCCTGAGCAGACAATTTCAAATGTCTCGCCGGTGCGGACATTGGTAAAACAGAGTCTCACGCAGCCGCAACTCTATCTGACGCTGTTCAGCCTCTTCGCATTGCTCGCACTCTTGCTCGCCGGCATTGGTCTTTACGGGCTGATTGCCTACAGTGTCGCGCAGCGCACGCGTGAATTCGGCATCCGCTTCGCTCTCGGTGCACAGGTCCACGACATTCGTCGTCTCGTCCTCGGTCACGGCGCCAAACTTACCGCTTTCGGTCTTGCCTTTGGACTTCTCGCTGCGACCGGCGTAGCGCGCCTCATGGAAACGCTTCTATTCCGCACCACCGCATACGATCCAATCGTATTCGGCACAGTCATCTTTATCGTAATTCTCATCGCGCTTCTTGCCGCTTTCCTGCCCGCCCGCCGGGCCACACTTGTCGATCCTATCGAGGCTTTGCGAACGGAATAACTCCACCATCACTATGTTAAACGACATCCAATACGGCCTGCGACAACTGGTAAAAAATCCCGGGTTTACTCTGGTCGCCGCAATCACGCTAGCCCTCGGAATCGGTGCCAACACCGCCATCTTTAGCGTGGTCAACGCCCTTCTGTTGAAGCCGCTGCCGTTTCCCGAGCCGCAGCAGCTCGTCGCGTTCGGCATGACCAATACGCGCGAAAAGGCGACCCAGGAAAATCTCGGTTCCCTTTCTTATCTCGATTTCTTCGATTTTCGCGCCCAGAACCGCACTCTTTCGAGCATGGCGGTCTTTCGTACCCGGCCTTCGGCGCTAACGAGCAGCGAAGGCGCCACCAGCGTGCTCGGAGTTAAGTCGAGCGCGGAGTTCTTCGATGTCGTCGGGGTTAAGCCGGTGATGGGTCGCACATTCACGCAAGACGATGAAAAGAGCAGCGGCGGTTCCGGGGGATTCAAGATCATTATCAGTAACGATTTTTGGAAGAAGCAGTTCGGCGGCGAAACAAATGTACTGGGACGCACCATCGAGCTCGATCGCCGGCAATTCACCGTGATCGGTGTGATGCCGGCCGGGTTTCAGTTCCCAATCCAAGCCGACCCGATTGAATATTACGTCACCATTGCCGAAGACGCCACGAGCACCGACGGAGGCCAACCGGTCACGGAATCGCGCGGCAGCCATAGCCTGGAAGCGATCGCCCGGCTCAAGCCCGGCGTGACGATTGAGCAAGCCCAGGCCGATCTTGGAACTATCGCGGCAAATCTGGAAAAACAATATCCTGATACGAATTCATATTTCGGAGTCGCGTTCAAGCCGCTCCGAGAGGACCTCATCGGCGACGTGCGCACTGGCCTTTACGTTTTGTTCGGGGCGGTCCTTTGTGTGTTGCTGATCGCAAACGCCAATGTCGCCAACCTGCTTCTGGCCCGCGCTTCCGTTCGCGGAAAAGAAATGGCCTTGCGCGCAGCCCTGGGCGCCAGCCGAGCGCGAATTATTCGCCAATTGCTAACCGAAAGTTTGCTGCTCGCAGGACTGGGCGGCTTGCTTGGGCTGCTCATTGCCCAATGGGGAACCGATGCGCTGATCCGGACCGTTCCGCAAAACATTCCGCGTATCAGCAATATTCAACTCGATAGTGCGGTGCTTGCCTTCACCCTGGTCATCTCGCTCGCGACCGGGATCATCTTTGGGCTCGTGCCCGCCTGGCAGGCATCGCATGTCGATCTTAACAGCGCATTGAAAACAGGGGCGCGCACCGGCACGGGTGGCGAACACAAACATCGTTTGCGTAACGCTCTGGTCATGTCCGAGGTTGCGCTTGCGCTGGTCTTGCTCGTCTGCGCCGGATTATTGATCCAAAGCTTCGCCCGCCTCGGCCGGGTATCGCCCGGTCTCCAAACCGAACGTTTACTCACCGCGCGTATTCAATTGCCCGCCGCCGCTTACCCGAAAAACGAAAACATCATCGCGTTCTTCGACCAGTTTCTTCCTCGGGTTCGGTCGTTGCCTGGGGTTGTGTCGGCCAGCACCATCGTTCCGCTGCCCCTGAGCGGCAGCAACATGGTGACTGATTTTGACATGGCGGATCATCCCTTGCCTGAAGGGCAACGGGCCGGCGCCCCGGTAAGGATCATCGCCACCGATTATTTCAAGACCATGGGCATCGCGGAGCGGCAGGGCCGCGTTTTCAATGAGAACGATCGATTCGATTCGCCGCCGGTCGTGATTGTAAACGAGCGGTTCGCCAACAAGTTTTACCCGGGCCAAAACGTGCTTGGAAAACGAATCGCGCCCGGTTTTAGCGCCGATCCCGACCCGAACTCGAAGCCGAAAATGCGCGAGATCGTCGGCGTGGTCGGCAATGTGAAACATCTGTCGCTCAAGAACGATGATTCACCCGAGATGTATTTGCCTCGGACCCAAATCCCCTTCGACATCGTTTCGCTGGTGGTCCGGACTCGTGTTTCAGATCCAGCCGCCCTCACCTCCGCCGTTCGGAATGAGCTGGCCACGATGGACAACTCGATCCCGCTCACCAGCATTCGAGTCTTCGACGAATATATTTCCCGCTCGCTCGCCCGTCCGCGCTTCAACGCCCTGCTCTTGTCGATCTTCGCCGGCACGGCGCTGATCCTTACCGCCATCGGCATTTACGGAGTGCTGGCCTATTCCGTTTCCCAACGCACCAACGAAATCGGCATCCGGATCGCACTGGGCGCCAGGCAATCGAACATCTTTCGCCTGGTCGTGGGTCAGGCCATGATCCTCGTCGGGATCAGCATCGCCTTCGGTCTCGTCGGAGCCTTTGCCGCGACACGGTTGCTGAACAGCCTCCTTTTCGGAGTCGGCGCATGGGACCCGATCACGTTCGTTTCGATTATCCTGATCATTTCAGTCGTCGCGTTTTTGGCCGCGTGGTTACCGGCCCGCCGCGCCGCCCGGGTAGACCCGGTCGTCGCGCTGCGCGCCGAATAATCTCCGGTAGCCACAGCCTGCCCGCCGTGTGCGGGGCTCTGCGAGCCGTCCCTTTTGGTGTAGGGGCGGCCGCCTGCTCAGCCTGCCCGCCGCGGCGGGCGAAGAATTTCGGAGTGTCGGCCGCAATTGCCTTTCTCTCCTATAGCCACAGCCTGTCTGTCACGCCGTCTTGTCGAGCCGTAGCCTTGTGCATCGGCTGAAGCGTTCGGGAAGGCAAACGACTACCGATTCTACACCCCCCCCGAATAACCCTTAACAAATAACCGATCAACCGGAACGCTCCGCGTTCTTAGTCCAGCGGACTTCGCACTCCAATCCCCGGCCGGTTCAAAACGTGCGTATAAATCATGGTCGTGCTTACATCTTTGTGCCCGAGCAAGGCCTGAACAGTCCGGATATCGGAGCCATTTTCCAGCAAGTGTGTGGCAAATGAGTGTCGCAACGTATGACAACTGGCTGCTTTATCGATGCCCGATTCGCGTACGGCTCGCTTCACCTCCTGTTGTAACCAGGTCTCGTTGGCGTGGTGTCGCCCCCGAAATGGCGGTTCTCCTCCCGAGCCCGAACGCGGATCGATCGAGAGCTTGCGCGAGGGAAACACATACTGCCAGGCGAACTCCCGCGCCGCGTTGGGATATTTTCGCTCTAACGCGTCGGGCAGATAAACCGCACCGAACCCGTTGGCCAGATCCTCTGCATGTTGCGCCCGCACCTTATCGAGGTGGAGTTGTAACGACACGGCTAGATTGACCGGCAACATCGTCACTCGATCCTTTCCACCCTTGCCGTTACGCACCACGATTTGCGTGTAGCCGAAATCTACGTCCTTCACGCGTAACCGGACGCACTCCATCAAGCGCAGCCCGCTACCGTAAAGCAGGCCTGCCATCAATCGAGGCGTGCCCCGGAGATGCTCGAAAATGCGTTTTACTTCGCTGCGCGTCAGCACCACCGGAAGGCGCGACGGTTTCTTTGCTCGCTCTACTCCATCGAGCCAGCCGATGTCTTTCTTGAGCACTTCCTTGTAAAGAAACAACAACGCGCTCAAGGCCTGATTCTGGGTTGCAGCGGCAACGTTCAGGTCCCGGGCCAGATGAGTCAGAAAGGCCGTCACTTCGTCCGGACCCAGCTTAGAGGGATGCGGCCAGGCCGCTGGAGGCAGCCCTGTGCCGTTATAACGAATGAATCTTTCGATCCATTCCCAATAGGTTCTCTCTGTTCGCAAAGAATAATGCTTCAGCCGCATGACATCGCGGACCCGATCGAGCAACCTGGGCTGGGCCTCCTGAGCCGCAGGCATTTTGTACTTGGCAGCTGATTCTTCCAGAGTTAAATCAGAGGACATGACCACAGTTTTATTCGGCTGCTCCCGGGCAGGCAAGCCAATTAGACAGACAAACTCCGCAAAGTAATTACATGGTTTCTCCGTCCACTTCTCGTTAGATCGTGAAACCGATCGACACATCACTGCCGGAGAAAAAGCCTCCTCGGATCATTGTTGTCACCCGTTTGTTCTGCGTTGCGATTGGCATCTGGGCGCAGCCGGTTACATCGTTGGGCATCGGGCTGGGATTGCTCGCTGCGGCTCGCGCCACCAACCGCCGACGATCTTCTCTACCCAGCACGCCGGGCAGGTATCGCAGCGAGTCACCGATGAGCAATGCATCGCCTGTCGTCCCAACGGCGGAGGTAGCAGCGGCCATTCACAGCGCGGTTTGTGGCGCCATTTACGGCAAATGCGAGATCGCAGCAGAACAGCTTTTATGCCGTCCGGTCCGGCGACTTTTGGATCGTTTGGAGGTTATCTGCCACCCAACATGATGGGCGGCGTCGCCGTCACCGTAATTCGCGCGAGCAATGGCGAAGTCATTGATACGAGCACCAGATGTAGACAGGCGACCTAACCAATCGCTCGAGCCAACCGCTGGCCGTTGTGAAGTCCAGATTTGATTTTATGAAACAGTTCGTGATGCTTGCCGCGCCCGCCGCCGCCAGCGGTGGCTCAGCTTTTTCTCGTTAGATGACTAAGCGCGCACTAGTTATTCAGCTGTTGGTTGTCACGTTGCTTGCCGCGGCGCTAGCGTTGTGGTTAGTGAGCGCCATGCTCGTCGCAATCGTTTGGATGTCGCGGCCAGGAGAGACAGACGCCGATATGATTCGCCAGATTTGGCACTTTCGTTTTCTCCCACCCGAGTGGTTTCGGGGCTGGGTCGAGTGGTATCGCGCGGAGTTATACACGCGAATAGCCGTGGTGTTCATTGCGTGGTTGGCCAGTGTCATCGCTTTAGTTAGGCGCCATTTTCGTGGCACACCGAAGTCATCTAACCAATCGCTCCAGCCAACCGCTGGCCGTCGCGGTATCTCGCTTTTCCTTATGAAACAGTTGTCGATGTTACGAAAGCTCGTTCCCGCCAGCGGTGGCTGAGCTCGTTCTCGTTAGATGTTGAGCGTCGTTGCTATCATGAGGCGGTGGCCGTCTGCTTTGATTTGTTTGTGTTTGCACACACTTTTCGTCGCGTGGATCTGGCGGATTACCGTGGTGAGCACGGACCCAAACAGTCCGATGTTCTGGCTCTACCCAATCCAGCTAGATCTTCCTTTGAGTCTCATCATTACAATGTTAAGAGCGACTTTGTGGCCAGAGTGGCAATTTGCCGTCGCGGTTTTGGTGATCGGCGGACTTCAGTGGATTGTTTGGGGCGCTCTTTTCGATGTTTTTCTTCGGCGACGAGCAAGAACAAATGGACAGAGCCGTTAGGCTGCGCATGAGCGTTAACACATCTAACCAATCGCTCGAGCCAACCGCTGGCCGCTGTGAAGTCCACGTTTGATTTTATGAAACAGTTCCCCTTGTTTGCCACGCTCGCTCCCGCCAGCGGTGGCTCAGCTTGTTCTCGTTAGATGATATGCGCGAACCGGCCGCTGACTATCCGCTATCCATATTCACCGCGGCGTTTCGCTCGGTAGCTGGACGGGCGTTCCTGTTTGTCGTTACATGCATGATCGCGATCACGTTTGGCTGGTGGATTCGCGTGGGCTGGATAAATCCATTCGGCAGCGGCATCGTTCCCTGGACGCTCATGGTAAGTCTTATCTCCGGCTGGGGGGCGTTGTTCTATGTTGCATTAGTCGCTGTTTTTGTTTTCTTTCTCCGAGCAGAGCGCGGCTGGACGCTGCTTGGGGTCGCGTTCGTAATCCAGATTGTCAACGCTTACCTGATGGCGGGCTAATATGTTGAGCCCTTCACCGAAATCATCTAACAAATCGCTCCAGCCAACCGCTCTTTGGCGTTGCGCGTCGATGTCGATCTTGATTAGTGTATTCTCAACCGTTGCGGAGCCGCGCTGCCGGAGCGGTGGCTGAGCTCCGTCTCGTTAGATGGTTCTGCGCGCTTCCACAGAAGGACTGATGGCCAAGTCCTCGAAGCAGATTCGACGCGCTCAATGGAATCGTCTGATTACACCGCTCATTTTGAAGTAGCGCTTTTCTCCCGATTCTGATTCATTATTTCCCATGAGGCGAAAGCCCCCTTCTCTCCCACAGACTTTTCCTACCACGTTTCTCGTGAAGTCACGTCCACCATCTAACCAATCGCTCCAGCCAACCGCTGGCCGTCGCGGTGCCTCGCCAGGATTTATGAAAGCGCATCCATTTCAGTCCATGCTCGCCCTCGCCAGCGGTGGCTGAGCTCATTCTCGTTAGATCGTGAAACCGATCGACACATCACTGCCGGAGAAAAAGCCTCCTCGGATTGTCACCCTGTATCTCCCCGCTGCGTTTGGCATCTCTGCGGGCATCGCAGTCAGACCGATGTGCGATATCAGCGGATACCAACTCGTTCTTTCTCAGATTGGTTGTGCGTTTGGCGGTTTTCTTTTCTCATGGCCCTTCATTATGGCCGGATACCACGGCTACCGATTCTTCCGCAGCCTATTTCTCCGCACATGAGCATGGCACGCCAACGATCTAACCAATCGCTCCAGCCAACCGCTGGCCGTTCCGACGTTTAGTTTTCACATGACTTCAACATTCAACTCTGAAGCAAAGCTCGCTCCCGCCAGCGGTGGCTGAGCTTGTTCTCGTTAGGCGTAAAGATGCGCTTCCACGATTTCCACCTCAGCGGCTACGAAGTTCGCAGGTTCGGCGGCGAAATCGTACTGCACCTTGTCTACGACTATCCGCCACAACCCCCAGAGGAATCGCACATTCGCTTCCGCGATGTTGAGTTTTACCATTTCGTCCATACCGGCGGCGCGATCATCCTGGACATCGCACAGATTCCATTGACCGAGTTTGTAGATCGGTTCGCCGACCGCTTGGCGGAGTGGAATCGCCAGCATGGTGTCTCGCGGTGGGACAGCGATCGCACGCGATATAAGGCAGCGCTTGAGTCAGAGTCTTTGCACGCGTGGGAGATTTCTTCGGCCGTGGGATTTGAGGGCGTTGTCCTTGCGAAGGGGATTGAGGACGTCACACGCGAGTATCGCCAAACGCCTAACCAATCGCTGCAGCCCCTATGAGGGTCAAGCGTGGTGAACAGGATCAGCGTTTGGAGGTAAAAAGGTTTTAGTTCATTCGATTTAGTTGGTTAGGCTTCGGAACAGCTCCTCCCTCTATTTTGGTTCGGCTTATTCCTTTTTGAAGGGATGCGAGACAAACTCCTATCCGCACATGCTTATTCTTGGAGCAGTGCAATGTGTCTAATTCGACGCGTATCAAGAGGGAGGACAGAGGGGCGCCGACCATTCTAACACGGCGGCCAGGCCAGTGCGGCCGGCCAGCTGCAGAGCTTCGATCTGTCGCCCAACTGTCCAAAGTATTCATTTAGTGAGGTTCGCTAAAGCATGGATTGCGGAATCAAAGTCCCCCTACCAAACCTTTGGGGGCTTTGATGGAGCAAGCCATGCGGGTATCGTATGACAGTTTTTCTGTGTTCATCGGGCCTGGGCTGGTTTGAGTCCGAGATCTTTGAGCGTGGCCCGCCCGGTTTGGAGTCGCCACAGATCGATCGCCAGCAGTCGGGCACAGGCTACCACCGCTTTTTTGCGCGTGGCTCCGCGGGCGCTGGCTCCGTGACCAAAGACGTGGGGAAATTTCCCAAATCCCCGCCAGCCCGGATTCCATTTTTTCAGTCGCCAGACCGCTTCGACTAACAGCGTGCGCATGCGGCGATTACCCAGTCGATCGATACTCCCAAGCTTTTGTCTGGAGCCGGTACTAAATTCCGCCGGACAACAGCCAATGTAAGAGCCGATCGCTCTGCGATTGGCGAAGCGTTTCCAATCCAGCGCTTCGCGTTGCAGAGAATCGAAGGTGATTTGGCCCAGGCCCTTGGCTACTTTGCGCCCATCGTAATGACTTTCCCGGGCGATCTCGCGCTCCAGCTCGGCAATTCTTCTCTGCTGAGCAATGAGCAAACGCTGGTGATGCTCGAGCATCTCGATCAGCCAGGCATCGTGCTGGAGAAGTTTTGCCCGCAGCCTGGGCCATTTGCGCGGTCCCCACCAGCCTGGCGGCACTTCATGGTAATCGAAATCGAACAGGAGCCCGCGGCCTTGTCCTTCCATGATGTTACGCACCTTGACCAACTGCGAGCGCATCCGGCAAAGCCGCCGGCTCTTCTGCTCATCGAGGGTTGGGACCCGGATTATGCGCAGCGCTTTTTTGTGCCCGTTAACATCGTAATCGTAAAGCTGATCGAGCAGCTTGGCCGCATCCCGCCGATTGGTCTTGCGTTTGCGGTTGAGCATCTCGGTCGCCACCACATACGCCTCCACTCCCATTCCACGCAGTTGCCGATGAAACGCGTAGCCAAACCCGCACGCCTCCTCCACCAGTACCACCCGGTGCCCGCGGTCAATCAGTTCCCAGGCCAACTTCGCAATCGTGCTCCGGCTACACTGGCCGCAATCCATTGGTCGCCCGCCCGCCACTCGCACCGCCATCACTCCGCCGTGGAGTTCGACATCCAGCGCCATGTGAATCACACTCGGTTTCGACCCAAGCCCTTTAAAGATTGCAGAAAACTGGGTCACAACGTTATCTTCTACTTTGTAGGTAATCATAACTTCCAGGATAGTGCCTCCGGGCGCTGTCCTGGAAGCCTACATGACTCCAACCGCTGGCCGGCGTACGGCCTCGCTTTCCTTTATGAAAACACGTTCATTGCAAACCACGCTCGCTCCCGCCAGCGGTGGCTGAGCTCGGTCTCGTTAGACGAATGAGACGCGCAACGCTTCTGCTGCTTACTTCGCTGCCGCTGTTCGCGCTCGCGATGCTTGGTGAATCCACCGCGCAAGGCACGCGTGAGCTGATATCTGTTACTGGCTTCCACTGGAAGCTGACGTGGAGCGTCCCCGAGGCGAGGTTACAGGACACTGGCGCGTGGAACACGCGGCGCGACCCCGAACTTTCTCCCTCGCGCGCCATCGAGATTGCACGCAGCTATCTTCGGTCTCAAGGCCGCACTGGAGAACTTCCTGTCACCTATGTCGCGCTTCATCGGCCGGTGAAGCAGGACATACCGATCAGCCTATGGTTCTATTGGATTGGCTTCGCCGATCGAACCCCGACAGATGAAGCGGATCAGGACCCACGCGTCGTTGTGCTGTTGGATGGATCGGTGGTTACGCCAGTTCTGACAAAACCATGAGCATGCCGATTCGTCTAACCAATCGCTCCAGCCAACCGCTGACCGACGAGAGAATTTACATATGACAACTTCAACATTGAAATCCGCAGCACAGCTCGCTCTCGTCAGCGGTGGCTGAGCTTGTTCTCGTTAGACCTCAAAGAAATGCCATGATCCGAGTGATTTCGGTGCTAACAGCAATTGCCTGGATACCGTTGTTGGCTGGTTGTGCAATGGCCCTCTGGGGCGAAGGCGTCCGGGCTAGCGACGTCGCCACAGTCACGCCCGTCATTGTACTGGTTTGCTGCGTGGTTGGCCTTTCGATTTGGTTCGCAGTACGCCCCCGTCGAATTATCGCTTGGATACTACTCGTCGCTTCGTTTGCGCCCGCCTGTTTTCTCGGGCCTATAGCTTACCAACAGATTCGGGGATATGGCTTCTGGACTTTAGTTAGCTTGTCTTGGACGGTGGCGTTCTGGACATGTGACATAGCCCTTCTTGTTGTATTACCTTTCGTATGGGCGGCAGTATGTTGGCGATTGCGCCATGGAGTTGCCAATGCGGTCTAACCAATCGCTGGAGCCCCTATGAGGGTTGTCAACCGTGGAACGGGTATTGTTTGTTTTTCTTTAGTTTTTTCCTTTCCCGGTTTTTCCAATCTTTAGTGGTTTGATCCGCAGGGTGCAGCTTCCCTCTGTCGTGTTGTCTCGCCGGGGCGAGTCACCAGCTCCTATTCGAGCATCGCTTTTGTTGTGCGAGCCCATGATGTCGTGCCTGACTTTGGGAAGCCGCTTTGGGCGGAACGCGCCCCATCTAAGCGATGATCCCTTCGTTTCAAAGGACCAGCTCCAGCGCCGAGCAGCGTTCCACCCTGCGGCCAAATCAAACTTTGCTTGGAAGTTCCGTTTCGTAAAAGCTGAGGGTTAAATCTGTTTGTTAGGGTTTCACCTGGGATGTAGACAGGCTCCAGCCCAGTTCGGCGGCACTGGCCCGGCCGGTTCGCCAACGCCAGATGTCTATGGCCAGTTGCCGGGCCAGGGCCACTGCGATTTTCTTTTTCAGCGAGGCGCCGTGCCTTAATTTCTCCAGATATTTCTGACGAGCATGCCAGTTAGGCTGCCAGCGAAGAAGTCGCCAGACCGCCTCGACCAGGAGCGTGCGCAAATGTTTGTTGCCGTGCCGGTCGATGCTTCCAAAACGCTGGATCCCGGCCGAACTGTATTCGCTAGGACAACACCCAGTGTAACTGCCCACGGCTTTGCGATGCTTGAAGCGTTGCCAATCGCACACCTCCCCGTCGATCAGCGATACCGTTAGCGCACCCAATCCCGTCGGGATTTTTTCTTCCCTCACCAGCGCTTCAATCTCCTGGGTCAACCGATCCAATTGCGCTTTGGCCGCTCGGATCTGTTCCATGACCGGTTCAAGCTGCCCGCGCACAAACTCGCTGCACTGCGGCCCGATTCGTTTCCACTTCCGCGGTCCGCCCCACCCAGCCTCCAGCGTCTCATGCTCGTGCTCGATCCGCAGCGCTCGCCCGTGATTCTCCAGCCGCCGCACTTGGCGTTTCCAAAACTCCCGCTGCCGCCCCAGCTCCCGCCGTTGTTGCTCCGCCCGGCTCGGGATTCGGATTGGTCTTAATTCCTCTCTCTGCCCATCCAGGTAACGGCTCAATCGCACACACAACTCGCGCGCATCCATCCGGTCGTTCTTCCGCCGCCGCTCCAAATTTAATCGCATCGGGGTCGTCCCGACGCTCTTTGCTCCCGCTTGAGTTAATTGCTCGTGAACGTGTACCCAAATCCGCAGCATTCCCACACCGCGTAGACCACATCGCCTACACCCACTTTTTGCTTCACCCACTCGAGCAACTGCTCGCGAGTATACTTCCGCGCCGGCCCAATCGTTCCCCGCCCACACTGGATCGCCACCACCATAAAACGCAGGTCCACGTCCAGCCCAAGCTTCCACACCCGCCTCACTGCCCCATTGCCAGGGGCGCTTGAATTGTTAAACTTCTCTCCGCCATGAAGGGTTGTTGTTGTTTTGTTTTTCATACAACGCGTGTGCCCGTTTTGCCCACGCTTTTCAACCCTTCATGGCATCTAACGGCGGACCGTTGTACGCTCACATTTTCAGATGACTAGAACCTCTTTACTTCGAGCCCCGCTCGCTCTCGGTGGCGGTAGCTCACTTCCGTCTCGTTAGATGATGAAGCCCATTGAAGAGCCAACACTCGATCAGAGACCTCATCGCTTCTTTCTATACGCCGTTTTCTTTCTTGGAGTGATGTCGGGTTTGCTCGCAGCCCCTGCATGTGATTGCACATGGCCGCAACTATTACTCGCGAAGGCTCTCGCTGTAATCGTTTGCACGGGATTTTGGTCGCTCGTGGTAATCGTCGGATATCATGGTTACCATTTTATGAAGAGTCTCTTTCACCATCCGAGATGAAGCCACGTCCACCATCTAACCAGACATCTGAGGTAGTCCGTCAATAGTTTTGAGTGAGGTTATTGAGGCGGGTTAAGTGGTTGGTTGGGCGAGATATTGGAGCAAGGGTGAGCGGCTTTTTTGGAGGGATTTGAGGTAGCGCAATTCGTCGTAGGGGGTGCGCTCCTGCCAGCAGCGGAAGAGGATCCGGATCCATTTGTAAGCCAGGGCGCGGATGATGACCCAGTGACTTTTCTGGGCTTCCTTGTGCATCTGGTAGAAG
This sequence comes from uncultured Verrucomicrobiae bacterium, assembly GCA_963815455.1. GTDB lineage: Bacteria > Verrucomicrobiota > Verrucomicrobiia > Chthoniobacterales > UBA10450 > JBDTZF01. The sequence continues at coordinate 1,710,363 of CAWFGO010000001.1, read as the reverse complement.
GCGCGGGCCCAGAGGCTATGCCGGATCAATTCGTTAGCGTATTCGATGAAGCTCTGGTGAACGAAAAGGGGCCGGGCGTAACGCCGAACAATGGTGGTGGAGGCGCCACTGCGTTTGAGCACCGGAGCGATGCCGCTGAAGTTGAGCATGGATTCGGCGTTTTCAAAGATCTCACGCCGCGAGCCGAAGGCGGCCAGGAGCCGGGGGCTATAAACAGTGCCGCTGCCAGGCAGAGCGGCAAAGAGTGAAGCGTCGGGATGCTGAGCGAAGGTGCGGCCGATCTCGCGATCGTATCGGGCAATGGCAGTGTGAACGGCGCGCAAGGCCAAAACCAGCGCTTGAACGGTAACGATCGAGCTTTCGATCAGAGCGGCATCGTTAGTCAGAGGGACGGCTTGGGCGATCAGAGCAAGCCGTTTTTCAATCACACCGCCGCGCCGGGCATTGTGAGCATAATAAAAGCGGCGGATCGTTTCTTGGCGCGCTTTGTTGAGCTGCTGGAGAGAAGGCCATTTTTGTAAAAAAGCGCAAGCCATCGGCGTAGTCAGGTCCTCACCGCAGAGCTCGAGGGCCTGGGGAAAATAACTTTTCAACAGCGCTTTGAGCTGATTGGAGAGCCGGGTGCGCAGGTTCACACTGCGGCGCCGGGCCTGGACTAAGTGACGCAGCTTGCGGGTAGCGACATCATCGGGTTGCCAGGCTTTGAGTTGCTCGCCATGCAACGCCACCAGTTCACATAGAAAATCGCCATCCGTGGGATCGTCCTTGGCCCGGCTCGGAGTAAAGGCCTCGCGATACCGGGCCAGGGTTACCGGATTAATGGGAAACAGAACGATGAACTCGTAACCCATCAGCGCGTGGATGAGCCCGGCCGCCGGCTGCTCCAGAGAGATGGCCACGCGTTGATGCGGGAACCGAGCGCAGAGCGCGGCCACCCAGGTATGAAGCGATTCGGCACTGCCTTTGATGGTGCTGCGTTCAATTTTGGCAACACCGGCTCGCTGCAGGCTCACGTTGATTTTTTTATCCGATCGATCCAGGCCAATGTAAGCGGCCAAGGATTGGTTGGTTTGATTCATGGGAGTTTGGTTCCTTTCTGGTTGGATTGAGGTTTTAATCTTGCCTTTTTGGGCAAACACGCAATTGCTCCCGTTCTGCGAAGGCCTTATAGTCGAGGCGTTGAACACGCGTCGGCAAATGAGAATTCGTTTGTCGAACGAGAGCGCACCGAGCCCGTCCGAAAGTCTGGTTACAGTGGTCTTGGAACCGCATGCAATGGATATTCGTAACGGGCCGGTGCGTGTTCTCCCAAAGTGGAAAAAGAATTAAAACGGGTGACTTATCAACGCTCAACATTTTGGAGGCCGCAGAGTTGTTCACAATCTGTCGATGGTGATGAGGGAGCCGCTTTTGTCGCGCTCCCCTTCGCAGATCATGAACAACTCTGGTTAACCTATAAGGCGATGCAGCGAACGGCGGACCGCCGTGCGCTCCACATTTGAGATGATTTTCACCCTTCCACTCCGAGCAACGCGCGCCCCCGTCCGCCGTCGCTCATCTTGTTCTCGTTAGACCTATGCGCACTACGCTGATCCTCCTCATATCGGCTGCGACCGCTCTCACGGGCGCGGCTCAGGACAAGAGCGCTACGATTTCGCCAGAGTTGGAGGCGATTGTTCGCGACGCCACCGTGAAGGCCACCCACGAAGTTCTGGGAGAGAAAGCTCAGCAGAAGTTCAGCACGAGCGCCGGGCACGCGTATGTGCTGAAGTTCCTGCAGAGCATCAGCAAAAGCATTGTCGAAGCGATGCGAGCGTGTGACACGCCCGCATTTAAGCCGGATGCGTCCGAGGTCATGATTTTTCTTGTCTCGATTGAGGGGCACGTCGACTCGCTATTTCACGAGCCCAAAAATCCCTACGCGGAGTGTATCAGAGAACATCTCCATCTTCCGAAGATTGTACCCAAACCGCCTTCGGCGCTTTTTCCAGTCCAGGTTCGAGTCGTTAACGGCCCACGGAAGGTTAAAGGCCCGGACGAGCCTTTCGTTACTATGTCATTGCCGGATAAAAAGTAATGGGTCTAACAAAACGCTCCAGTCAACCGCTCTTTGGCGTTGCGCGTCGATGTCGATCTTGATTAGGTCCGGTTGGGTCAAAGGTTGTTTGGTCAGCGGATCGTGTAGGTCAATGAGATGAAATTGCAGAAAACCAGCCATCGGCGGACTCGGAAAGCGGCCCGGACAGGCAAGCCCAAGACACCCGCCGCTTACCTCGCAACGGTTAGCCCTGACAAACGAGCTGCGCTCGAGGCGCTTCGGAAGGCGATCAGGGCCGCGGCGCCGGGAGCGGAGGAATGCATCAGCTACGACCTTCCCGCGTTTCGTCTAAATGGGAAACTGCTTGTGGCCTACGGCGCCGCCGCGAACCACTGCGCTTTCTACCCGGGTTCTGTATTGGAGATCCTTAAGGACGAGCTCCAGGACTACGACACCACCAAAGGCACCATCCGTTTTCCGGCGGACAAACCTCTGCCGGCCGCTCTGGTGCGGAAACTGGTAAAGCTCCGGGTCGCGAAGAACAGTCGCTGACCGCCAAGCAACGGCCGGTTGACTTAAGAAAAGGCGCGGAATTCTGTCAGGTGCAAGCATCCGAAGTTCGGAAAGGGCCGCCGGCTTCGCCAAATCATCGCGGTGATCGTTGCCGGGGACCCGAAAAGAGTTCGGATCAGGCCGGAGCGATCTCGACGCTCTCGAGCACTTCGTCGATGGCCGTAGTAAATTCATCCACGCCCGTGCTCGGCACGATGATGGTGTTACGGCGGCCATGCGCTTCTTCGGTAATGCGCAAGAATTTCCCCCGATCGTTCTCGCGGAACTCGACGTAGAAGTGCTTGCGCTCTATCTGCAGCTCTTTCGCTTCAATGATGTTATCCATTGCTGACAAAGGGCGGAGTTTAACTGGACGGATCGGCGAAATGGAAGAAAATTCTTGAGTCAAGTTATTCACATATTATTGGTCGAAGGCCCCTCTTCTCCTGCAATGGGCGTTAAAAGTCGAGCCGCCGCCAGCCGAGGTTTTAACCGCGGATTGCGCTGATAATTCGGATCACTCCAGATTCCTCGGAACACGGCGATTCCGGCGGCGACGAGACTGAAGTTATCTCCGCCTCCTCTGCGTTCTCTGCGGTTGATTGGCCCGGCGTTTCCCATCATCGACCAGCGCGAAATCGATCTGGCGTTTGAACGTGTCCACGCGAGCGACGAAGACCCGGACCTGGTCGCCTACGCTGAACCGTTTGCGTGTGCGCCGGCCAATTAACCGGCGTTGCACGGGATCAAACGAATAAAAATCGCCGGTGAGCGACGACACATGGATCAGGCCGGTGATCATGGCGTCCGGCAATTCGACCATTAGTCCGTAATTGCGAACATCGACAACCGCGGCCGGAAAAATCTGCGGATCGCGCGCGTCCAATTGCCGTTGGAAAAACTCCAGCGTCTTCATCCGCACGGCGTCCATCTCCGCCTCGGCCGCATTTCGTTCGGTCGTCGAAATGTGTTCGGCGAGCGAGCCAAGCTGGCCGATGTCGATCCTCGATCGCTGCTTCGACTCGGCTTCCGCCAGCGCCCGATGCACCACCAGATCGGCATAACGCCGGATCGGGCTGGTGAAGTGGAGATAATTGGTCTTAGCCAGGCCGTAATGTCCGAGCGGCTGCGGCAAATAGCGCGCCCGCTTCAAACTCTTGAGCAATCCGACTTTTAACGCCTGCTCCTCCGGTTTCCCGCGAAACGACGCCAGCAGACGTTGCAATTCGGGCCGCTTCGTTAGATCGCCGATGTTGTAATTGAAGCTGAGGACGAACTCGCGATATTCCGCCAGCTTGTCCGGATCGGGATCTTCATGAACGCGATAAATGGTGGGAATCCCGCGCGTTTTCAATTCCCGCGCGACCGCTTCATTCGCGGCCAGCATGAACTCTTCGATGAGCTGGTGCGATTCGTCGTTCTCGATCCTCTCCAGTTTTACCGGCTTGCCGTCCTTATCGACCCGCACTTTTACTTCGGGAAAATCGAGATCAAGCGAGCCGTGCTCGAAACGTTTGCGCCGGAGCAGCGCCGCCAGTTCCCAGGCACGATGCAACTGTTCCACCAGCCGATCGTGCGGCGGCGATTTTAGCAGCGCAAACGCCTCCTTGTAGGTGAGCCGCTGCGCGCTGCGAATCACGCTGCGGGTAAACCGCCCGTTCTTGGCGACCCCGCGCCGGTCGAACTGGATAAAAACCGAATGGGTCAACCGATCGACATTCGGTTTGAGACTGCAGACGCCGTTGCTCAAACGCTCCGGCAACATCGGAATCACCCGATCGGGCAGATAAACGCTGTTCCCGCGCATGCGCGCTTCACGGTCGAGCGCGCTGCCGGGAGTCACGTAGGCGGCAACGTCGGCAATGTGCACGCCGAGCAGCCAGCCGCCGTTGTCGATTTTCTCGACCTGGATGGCATCGTCAAAATCCTTCGCGTCGTCCGGGTCGATCGTGACAATGAATTTCTCCCGCAAATCTTCGCGGCCATCGAACATCCGCGCATCCACCTTTTCCGGAATCCCGTCTGCTTCTTCCAGAACGCTCAAGGGAAATTCCGTCGGCAAGTGATACTTCCGGATGATCGACAACATGTCGATCCCCGGGGCCGAGGCCGGCCCGAGGACCTCCACGATCTCGCCTTCCGGGTTGACGTGGCGCGATTCCCACGCCTCGAAACGAACCACCACTTTATCGCCCACTGCCGCGGCGGCCTCGTTCCCGCGTCGATCTTTCGGGGGCTTAACGTAGACATCGTGCACCAGCCGCGGATCGTCCGGCACGACGTAATAAAAATTCCTCGAATGCTGAAGGGTGCCCACGATCGTGTTGTGCGCCCGCTCCAGAATTCGAATCACCCGGCCTTCGGGCCGCCGATTCCGATCTGCCGGTCCACCTTTGGCCTTTCGGCGCGCAGACGGTTCATCGTGGCTGATCCGCACCACAACGCGATCGCCATGCATTGCCGTCCCGGTATTCTCGGCCGGAACAAAAACATCCTGCTCCGCCGGTTTATCCGTGACCAGGAAACCGTAACCGGCCTGGTGGATCGACAACTTGCCGGCAACCAGATCCGCCTCGGCCGGAAGAACGTAGCGGTTCTTGCGGATGCGCACGACTTCGCCGTCGCGTTCGAGGTCGCGCAGCACCTGGTTGAGTCCCATGCGCACGCCACTCTTGCGTCCCAGTTCCCTGGCCAGCTCGTCCTTGTCGAGCGGCCGGTAATCCTTGCGCGCCAGCAGGGCCAGAATTTGTTCCCGAAGTTTACGTCCGTCTTGAGTCATTTGTGGCGAAAGGATAATGTGTTCTCTTTACTCTCGATGTAACGAGATTTCGACATGAAATCAGCAGTCAAGAACATGATCGTTGCCGGCGCATTTGCGATTGCGGTGCTCGCCGCTGGCAACGACCCGGTTCTCGCAGGAGGTGCAAAGATGAAAATCACGAGCTCAGCATTTCAGGAAGGTGGAATCATTCCTGAAAAATTCAGCAAGAATGGCCAGAACGTCAGCCCGCAACTGCGGATAGAAGGAGCGCCGCAAAACGCGAAAAGTCTGGCGCTGATCGTGGATGATCCCGATGCGCCGGTCGGTCTATTTACGCATTGGCTGGTTTGGAACATCGATCCGAAAACAACTGAAATCGCCGAAAACGATGTGCCCAAAAGCGCGCTCCAGGGCACGAACGATTATCCTGGTCTGGGCTATGACGGGCCGCAGCCGCCGTCGGGCACGCACCGATACTACTTCAAAATTTTCGCGCTCGACAAGACGATCGATCTCCCATCCGGCGCGAAACGCAAGGATCTCGACCAGGCGATGAGCGGCCACGTCATCGCCCAGGGACAATTGATGGGACGCTACTCGCACAAGTAGGCACTCTTCCCGCGTGAATCGGAAAGCGGTGCGAGAACGCCGGCATTCCAAAGCTGTTTGGTCAATTTGTCATCCTCGAGCGAAGCGAAGGACCTCGCGATGCGGAGCACGGTTCCCAAGTAACGATGCGGTCGTGTCGGCAGTATGACTCGGCACGTTGCGCTCGACCGTGGGGTCCCTCGTCGTCTCCGCGACTCGGGATGACAGGAATCGTTCCGATTTCGAATAAAGCGTTAGGTGTGTTAGTCTCATTTCGTAATGGGTGGGACGTTTTGGAAAATCGCGGGACGCGTTGTCGATGTTTCGCGTCACGGATTAATCATGGGAGTCCTGAATGTAACCCCCGATTCCTTCTTCGATGGAGGCCAACATTTTTCTCCGGAGAAAGCGGTTGAGCGCGGCGTGATGATGGCTGCGGAGGGCGCGGACATCATCGACACCGGCGGCGAATCGACCCGGCCCGGAGCCGAGCCGGTGGAAAATGATACGGAACTTCGCCGGGTGGTGCCGGTGATTGAAAGATTGCGGGGCATGATCGACAACCCGATCTCGATCGACACTTCGAAAGCGGAAGTGGCGCGGGCGGCGATTGAAGCGGGCGCCTCGATTGTCAACGACGTAACCGGCGGACGCGGCGACAAACGAATGATGCCGCTCGTTGCCGAAACCAAAGCGGCGTTCATCGTCATGCATATGCAGGGAGATCCGCGAACGATGCAGATCGAGCCGCGATATATCGATGTGGTTTCGGAAGTGGCCGATTTTTTTCGACAACAATATGAGCGCGCCCTAGAGTGCGGTATTGATCCAATGGCCATCGCGTTTGATCCGGGAATCGGTTTCGGGAAAACGCTCGCGCACAATCTTGAGCTGCTCGGGAATCTCGAACGCCTCCGCGTGCCCGAGCGCCCGTTGGTGGTGGGTGTTTCTCGAAAATCATTCCTTAGCAAGCTGGCCGGATCGGCCGAAATGAGCGACCGGCTCGCGCCAACGGTTGCGTTGACTTCGCTTCTGCGGTCGCGCGGGGCGCGAATGTTTTTCGGGTTCACGACGTGAAAGAAAATGTCCGGGCTTTACGGGTAGCGGAAGCAATTCTGGCGAAATGAAAATGATCCAGGAATTCATCGATCTTTGGTTCACCAGCTGGCGCAGCATCATCGAGATCATCCTGCTTACCGTGGTGATCTACTACGGCTACCTCTATTTTCGCGGCACCCGTGGCGCAAAAGTGTTAACCGGCATGGCCATCGTTTTTCTGACGCTCACGTTGATCTCGACCTTGCTGAATCTCGTCGTGATCGGATGGATTTTGCGAAGCTTTTCCGTCTTCCTCGCCATCGCGCTGGTGGTCATTTTTCAACCGGAACTGCGGCGCGCCTTGGCCGAGCTGGGCGGCCATCCGATCTTTTCCCTCACCAGCGAGAAACGCGAGACTGTCCACGATCTGGCCGAAGCGGTGACCCAGCTGGCCAACAAGCAATTCGGCGCCCTGATCGCAATCGAGCGCGACACTTCGATTCGTGTTTATGAAGAGAGCGGTGTGACGATCGATGGCGAACTTTCGGTTGAGCTCATGCTGTCGATCTTTCATCCCAAAGCGGCCCTGCACGATGGCGGAGTCATTGTGCGCAATGGCCGCATCGCGGCGGCGGCGTGCATTTTCCCGGTCAGCCAGCGCGAAACGCTGGACCGAAGCCTGGGCCTGCGCCATCGGGCCGGGCTCGGGATCACGGAGGAATCGGACGCCGTGGCCATCATTGTCTCCGAAGAGACCGGGGCGATTACCCTTTGCCACCGCCGGCGGATCGAGCGCGATTTTACGCCGGAAACATTTCGTCAACGCATCGCCGAAGTTTTATTGCACCGCGACTATGAAGAAACTGATCCTGAACAATTGGCGCGCGAAGTTGATCTCCCTGCTTCTCGCGACAACGCTCTGGTACCTGATCAAAAAGAACGTAGCGACGACCCTCTCGCCGTCTGAGATGGGGTACGCGTCCGAGCTGCGACCGAAAGGCCCTGAGCGGACTCAGCGCAGGAAGCGCGCGAGGTTCTCTTCTTCCCAGCGCCGGGCGCGCTGAGTAACCACGGAACTTCCGCTCTCGGCGATTGAACTCTTCCGTGTGAACTCGGCGGCGGCCGCCAGCCAGGGGCTCATCCGGGACGACAGAATGCAGCATCTCGTGATAAAGCACGTAGCGCAGAAACCAAAGCCGGCACGAACGGTTGATCGAGCATCGGATTGATTCGAATCACGCGGTCCTCTTCCTGGATCGTGCCGAAAACAAAATATTCGCGCGGCCGATGTTTTCGCCGGCGTCCCCACATCACTTTGTAATTGCGCAGCCGTCCGCGAAAATAGCGCTCATTCAGGTCGTCAAAAATTCGCCGAAGATCGAAGTGCCTGCCCTCATGTTGCAGATTCAACTGCCGTTGCATCGGCAGCTTCGAATACGCGATTTTTCGTTTGGTCTTCTTGGCCATTTTAGTTCCTCACATCTCAATCCCAATGCAACCCAAGACTATTTTAGTAATACCCAGACAGGCTGACAAGAGAAGCTGCTAATTATTTGGAATTACGTTGCAAGTGACTTGTTTATAGACACTTATGTCTGTCGAGGCATTGAGGCACTTAATTGCCTCGACAGGTTGAGCTTAGGGGAAAACTGCCCGTTTTCCGCTCCCTCCCCGGCCGCTGATCGCCTGCCGTTTGCTGGCTCCCGACTCGCTTCCTAGCAGGGCAAAAAAACGTTCCAGGTATCGCGAAAAAACGCCACCACCTCATTATTATTCTGACGGCGGCCATTGGGAACATCATCCAAAGTCATGGTGCCCGATTGCAGCCGAACCGTGCTCATCATGGCCGATGCCGGCACGACGTATTTTTCGACACCGCGACGATCCAGGCATCCGCTTATCCAGATGTCGTCCATGTAAAACGCGGCCCGAGGCGCAGTAGAATAATCCCAAAGTTGAGCGTCGAAGAAGCGGGGCTGGATCAAGTAACTACCGCAACCCATGATCACCGCCATCTTCCTGGGCTCCCGGATCCGGTCGGCCAGACAAAGTTTCGGTTTCGTCCACTTCAAGCTGCGCGGCATTGGTGCGCCGCGAAAGCAAAGCGCCGCGTCCGGCAGTTGTCGATGGTAATGAAGATAGGTTTCGAGGGCGTCCCGGGGATAAACCCGATCATCGTCCACGACCATGATCAGGGTATCGCGCCGTCCCGCAGCGAGCTCCTCCTGCACTACGGGAATAAATTTCGTTGCCGGTCCCCAATCCTTATCGGATCGCAAGATCCGAAGCCGTGAATAGGACGCGAGATTATCCGGAATAACATAACGCTTCTGCTGGCGGATCGAAAACTCCGGGAGAGCGAGCACAATTTCGTCCGGCGCTCGCGTTTGGTTGACCAAACAATCGAGCGTTGGTTTAAGATTCACGATGCGATCGGGCAAGCTCGAGAGCGAAACGATCACCCGAAGCCCACTCACCGGCACCGGGTCCCTTGCCAATGTCTCGCGAATAAAGCGGATTTGACGGCGGCGGCGCTGAGACCACAGCACGAACACGAGCAGCATCAGCAAAACCGCCAAAATCGATATCTTCAAGATCGACATCATCCCGGCAAAAGTACCACATGGTCCGGCTCAACGTGAACAACATTACATCCGACACGGACGCGCCCGGTTCGAGCACGGTCATTAAAACGACGTTGGTTTTTCTCTCCACTTTCGCGCTCTACTTCCTGACGCGGTCGCCGGAACTCGACGTGCACGACTCCGTGCAATTCGCCATGGGCATCCACGATTTCAATCTGTGGAAGCATCAGCCCCATCCACCCGGTTATCCCCTGTTCATTTTTTTGGGATGGATCGGGGACACGGTTTTCGGGGCCGGCCCGGATCTTTCGCTACATTTTGTTTCTGCCATCGGCGGCGCCCTCTTCATCGCGGTGTGGTTCCTCATTATCCGGCTGCAGTTCAACGAACGCTTCGCTTGGTGGGTCGCGGGCTGCCTCGCAATTACGCCGGCGGTGTGGATGACAGCGACAAAAGTTTTGACCGATAGTCTCGCGGCCGGTTTGGTCAGCGCAGAAATTCTGGCCACGCTCTATTTTCTCAAACGCCAACGTCGCGCTGCTTTACCGGCCGCGGCCTTGTTAGGCGCGACGGCAGCGGGAGCGCGGCCGCAGTTGATCCTTGTTGTTCTGGTGATTCTGATTGCCGCGCTGTGGCGCGGGCGCGCCACGATGAAGATGTCGATCTTGACGATGGCCCTGCTGATTGCGGGCTGTCTGGTCTGGCTATTGCCGATGTCTTACATGCAGTGGCGATTGGACCCGAAAATGTCGCTTTGGAGCGTGTATCCGCATCTCGCCTATCAGCAATGGCAGTGGCGTTTAGACAAGCCGGGAACTTACATCGGGGCGGGAGATTGGAGCCTGCGATACCTCGGCGCGCGCCTGGCTGTCCACCTTCTTGGATGGTTCGGACTCGGTTTTGGTTTTCTCGAATCTCCCTGGGTGCTGGGAATCGGAAGCGTGATCGTGATCACCGGTTTGGCATCGTATTTCTCCCGCGTTCAAAGTTTGGGCGACGGTGAATTTTGGCGGGCTCATGCGCCGTGGGCCCTCGTGCACGTCGCCATCATCTTTATTTCCCTTTCTCCCGAGCAACGATATTACCTCATCATCTTTCCGCTGCTCTGGGTCGCCCTTTTGCGGGGATTCTTGCAAATGCGCTGGCCTTGGAATTGGTCCGCGGTCGCGTTGCCGGCGCTTATTCTCTGCGTCGTTATTCCTCTTGCCATCGACAATCACCGCCGCGAGTCGCCGTCATTGCGTTTGGTCCGCCACCTGGCCGAGTTGTACTCGGCTGATCGGCGCAAGGATGTTGTCTTGCTCTTCAACAATGTCCAACGTCACGTCGAGTGGTACGCGCCCGGATTCGTCACCTTTAGCAAAATCCCGCCCGCATCCGAGCTGCCAGGGGTTGTAGCCGGCGCCGTTGCCGTTTACGCTGATAACGAAAAGGCGCCGCTGCCGCCGGGATGGCATCGTATTCCGGTGGCTGTGTTCAAGCGCTCCATAATCATATACCGGGAACAGAATTCCGTGACACTCTACCTGATCGATCGGGACGATCGTTAAGTCGCAATGGAGACCGTTGTTTCCACCGCGTCCGAATCTGTCGATCTTGCCCGGCACGTCGACGAGGCCGGGGCCGAGCTGAAGCGCGGCGCGCTTTTGAACACGGTCGCGCTGCTGACGTCGAACTTGCGCGGCATCTTCACATTCCTGGTGGCGCGTCTGCTCGGGCCGAGCGCTCTCGGGATCTTCTCGGTTGCGTGGGCGACTACCGATCTTCTATCCAAGGTCGGCATCTTTGGTCTGGATGACGCAATTACCACATTCATCGCCCGCGCGAATGCAGTTGGCGATCAAGCGCGGGCCCGAGCTTTGTTCCGGCTCGCTATCGGACTTGCCGTCGCTTTTTCCACTGTTCATTGCCTTGGTTTTGATCGTCGGACTCCGTCTGCTGCGCGGGCATTTACATCTGGAGCCGCAAATGGTTTCGGCGCTCTCGGCGCTTCTCTGTGCGATTCCGGCAATTGCATTGTATCGCATCAGCACTTCGGTTTCGCGAGGGATGAAGGTGATGCAACATGACATTTTCTCGCGCGGCATGGCGGACTCTGTTGCAACCACGCTTGCCTTTCTGATTGCGCTCGCCGTCGGCTTGAAGAACTCCGCGCCGCAGCTTGCCGCAATCATTGGGATGGTCGCGTCTGGGATCGTGGCCCTGGCGTTGGCTTCGAGCTTGTTTCGACAAGTTCCCAAGCATCGTGATGGCTTCTCCCTCCGCCGCGAAGCGCGGCGCCTGCTTGGTTACGCGGCCCCTATCGGCGCCTACCAATTTCTAAATGCGTTCATTCTTCGTTTGGATCTTATCATGCTGGCGTGGTTTATTGGGCGCGCGCCCGGCGTCACTCTAACCACGGTCGGTATTTACAGCGCGGTTATTGACATCGCCAGCGGCTCTCGAAGGGTGAATCAGGCTTTTTATCCAATTTTTACGCCTGTGGTTGCCGGAATCACGGCCCTTGGCGACCACCAACGCGCTGCCGCAACCTACGGCCGCCTCGCGCAATGGATGCTTTGGATCTTGCTGCCCATTGTGGCCGTGCTGGTCTTTGCCGGAGGAACGATTCTCCTGATCTACGGCCCTGCATTTCGCCAGGGCGCTCCCTGGCTCTCCATCGTGGCCGTGGCCTGCGCGATTAACGCGTTCATCGGTTTAGGCGAAACAGTAATCCTGGTGCAGCGTCCGCTAATAAATCTTCTGCATTCCTCGATCACATGCGTGATCGCCATCGGTGCGAATTTGTGGCTCATTCCTCGCTTCGGCATGATCGGCGCAGCGTTCGGCATTCTGATCCCCTATGTCGTGCAGGGCATTTTGCGATACGCTGCCTTGCGCCTGGTGTTTCAATGGCCAAACCCATGGCGTGACATCGCGCCGCCAATCATTACCGCACTAATTGCAATTGTCCCAGGGCTTGTCTGTCGCGCACTGCTGGACGGAATCGTCGGGCAAATTACAGCCGCGGCGGCATTCCTGGTGACGTTTGGCATTGGATGGAGCTATCACCGTTGGTATTCCAGGACCTGATCTGATGAAGCGTGTGTTTCTAACGGGCGCGAGTTCCGGAATCGGCCTTGCCACTGCGCACGCGCTGCTTGCTCGCGGTCATGAAGTATGGGGCACTTCGCGCGACCCAAAAAAGTTTTCCCAACATGCACGCGCATGCATCCAGTCCAACTCGACTTGGCTCATCCGCACTCAATTGACGAAGCGTTTGGCACCGCGCTCGCCCAGGCGGGCCACTTTGACGTCGTGATCAACAATGCCGGCTCCGGACATTTTGGACCGGCCGAATCTCTTTCCGTCCCGGAAATCACGGAGCAATTTCAGATTTTGTGCGTTGGTCATGTGCATTTGATGCAGCTCGCGTTGCGCGCGATGCACGAGCGCGGCAGCGGGTTGATCATCAACGTGACTTCGCTCGCGTCGCGTCTTCCGGTGCCGTTCATGGCGGCTTACAACGCGGGCAAAGCGGCCATGGCCGCCTACACCATGACGACCCAGCTCGAACTGGGAGACGCGGTGCGCATTGTCGATCTTCAACCCGCGGATATTTCCACAGACTTCAATGATGCCGTAACCAGGACCGCCGCCCAGGACGCGCGCCTCGACGCGAAAGTCCAAAAGGTCTGGAACGCCGTCGAACGCAATATGAAGGCCGCGCCCAAGGCCGACCTGGTCGCGCAACGCGTTCTGGAAATAATCGAGGCCGATCGATCCTCCGCCGCGCATCACCGTTGGCGACGCGTTTCAATCCAGAATTGCGCCCCTGATTTTTCGATTCCTCCCCCAACGCGTTCGCATCTGGGGACTCAAAAAATACTACGGGATATGAACACGGTGTCCGAAGCGGTAGTTCTAATGGCCGGCTCCGGTTCGCGGCTGCGTGGTTCCAGGAGCAGTCTTCCAAAACCGCTCACCCCCATTCTCGACCGGCCACTGATTTCTTACACGATTGAGGCGCTGGCCAAGAGCGGAATTGCCGTTTTGAACGCGGTTGTTGGATTCGAGAGCGAATCGCTCATCGCGGGGCTGCGACCATTGATTCCACCGCAAATGCAGCTTCGCGTGATCGAGAATCCCGACTGGAAGAAACAAAACGGCATTTCCCTTCTCGCAGCGGCGCGCCATGTCACCGCGCCATTTCTGCTCTCGATGAGCGATCATCTTTTCGACCAGACGATTGTCGATCTTCTGATCGAGACCTCAGATTTCAATCAGATTAATCTGGCGATCGACAAGAAACTCGATTCGATTTTCGATCTCGACGACGCGATGAAAGTACAGACGCGCGGCGACCGCATCGTCGCGATTGGGAAAAACCTGGCGACCTATGACGCGATCGACACGGGTCTTTTTGTCTGCCCGGTGGACATTTTCGATTACCTCGAGCGGGCGAAACGGGATGGCGATTGCAGCCTGGCCGACGGCGTGCGGCTGATGGCGGCAGACGATCGGGTCCGCGGAATTGATATTGGAGGCGCGTGGTGGCAGGATATCGACACACTTGGGATGCTGGCCAACGCTGAAAGATGCTTACAGCTCCAAGCTCGAAGAAACGATGCCGCGAACGTGGGTGCGCCTTTTCAGCCGGGTGATCCCGGCCAGAAGTAGACCCACAGCGGCAAAGGCGAGCGACAGGTGAAGGATCCACGGCGCGAGACCGGCCAGCGCGAGAATGAGGAAAAACAGAATCATGACATCGCGCTTTGTTAGTTGCAGCAGACACCAGACAAAATTTTCTCCCAGGAACAAGACACCAGATTGCTGGATCACCTGGCGATAGCGCGGATACAAGGCCCGTCCCAACGGACTTGGGTCGAGGTTGGTTTCGGGTTTCGAAATTCTTAATAGGAATTCATTGGCCGCAATTATCGCGACGCAGAAAATCCCTTCGGCAGCATAAAACGCTGAACCATGCCAGTGAGAGAGACCAAATCCGAGACCGGTTAAGAACACAAAGCCGCCGATCATATCACAGAAGTCGTCCACTCGTCCGCCCCGCTTTGATTCCAAATATTTTGCCCGCGCAATTTCTCCATCGCAGCTGTCGAGCATGCTGAAGAGTTGATAAATGGCTGCTCCAACCAGAATGCCCGCGTAATCTCCGCGCAGCAGAAAGGCGAACGCAATGAGTGGCAACGCAAACATCGACAATGTCCAGGTCGTGGGTTTGATGGGAAATCTAAGCAGGCAACGCGTGATCGGTCGCACCAGCGGTCGATTAAGAAACTTGGATACAATTCCGTCCTGGGACTTTCCCATGTGGCGAAGAAAAAGCATTTCGCTGGCGACAATCTCGGCCGGCTGCGCGAGAAACCGCCAACCACGCTCTTCCTCCGCTGCGGTCGCGTTTCGACATGTTCTCTCGAACTGCTCGAAAAATTGCCGCCACCCTAACGTTGGATCAACAATGGGTTGTTCGGCTTTCACTGGGGCCGTCGTGGAAAGAAAGATCGACAACGCATTTCGCCCCACGAACAAGCGGGTAGCAAGAATGCGCGCGTCCGGTTCTGGCGACCCGGAAGGTTCGATCAAACGAACACGCCCGATTCGCGGGTCCTTCGGTAACCATCGCTCCGAAAGCGGAATCTCCGGCTTCCAAAAAACGGAGATGTCGATCTTTTCTGCCGTTCCGATTGTTTTGGCGAATTCATCGAGCGCCAGCACAAGCCGATCAAGCTGGCGCAATCCGGCGATCTTCCAATTGGCTGACTCATCAGCCAGAATCACAACACGATCCACACGATGATCTTCTTCGATCATTGAACGCGGGCCCGATCTGCAGGGGAAGACGAAGGCGCCAAATTCCTACGGGTAAAAAGCATCATCGCGCAGGCGCAGACAGCGAGTATATGCAAAATCCAGGTTGGTCGCCCACAGAGTGCCAGCACCATAAAACCAAAGATGTAGGTGTCGCGTTTCGTCACTTCAACAAAGAACGAAGTCACACCCGCACCAAGACGGAGCACGCCGGAATTCCTGATTGCTCTCACATAATGGGGGTACAGATCATCCTTTATTGCGCCGAGGCCGTGGCCTTCATCTGCCTTAGCTCTCATTAACACGAACTCACTTACACCGATCAAGAGCGCCGTGATCGCTGCTTCCAGCAGATAAAGCCACCGCAGCGTGTCGGGAATCCCAGGCTGGCGGGACAAACCAACGCCAATGCTAATAACGAAAATCAATGTGACGAGCCGATCGCAAATTGTATCGAGCCTTCTCCCTTTTTCTGACTCGAGATATTTCAAGCGCGCGATTTCACCATCACATCCATCTAACACGCTGTGGAGTTGAAAGAGAACCGCCCCACAGGCGAAGCCAAGATAGTCTCCTCGCATCAAGAGGATCGATCCGGCAATCGGTATTGCAGTCACCATCAGTGTCCATTGGTTGGGCAAGAGAGGAAAGCGGACAAGCCACCTGCTGACACTGCGAGAGATCGGACGATTTATGAAGCGGGCTGCAAAGCCATCCTGCGACTTACCGGTATTTTGCATTAAACGTTTCTCCGCAATTGCGATGCCCTCACGGCTTTGAAGATAAGTCCAATCTCGATTCGTTTTGTCTCCTGGCTGTTGCGAAGCAATTAGTTCCGTTGCACGGAGCCGGCGCACAAGAGATGAATCGGCTTGAATATTGCCCTCACCGGCGAGTGCGTCTCCGCGCATCAACAACATCGGCATTGTTCGATCGACAAGGGATTTTTCGAAAGCCTGCGCGAGGGTATCTCGGGCAAGCACGAGACGCGTACTGACCACCAAGGCAGAGGCGTCGTTCCCTCGCATTCGCATAAAGAATTCGTCTACATTGTCACTCATCATGAGATGCGTAAGGCGTCGATCTTGCGGCTGGCGGGAAGACTCTCCCGATTTGTTGCCGATCCAGCAGACGCAGACTGGAAGAACGTCAATTCCTTGGCTACGACTGACGTAATCATTCAAGGCAAGAGCCAAACGATCGAGCTGGCGTAGCCCCGCAACTTTCCATTCAGCGGATTCATCCGCAAGAATCAGAACGCCGTTCACTCTTGGGGCGCACTCAGGCATGGGCCCAGATTTCGTCGGCAATCTTCCAGATTGCATCCGGTTGCGCGAGCCGCGCGGCGCCACTAGCGAGCTTCTCCAGCGCCACTGCCCCATTTTCGAGCAACCCCTGCACACTGTCCGCGGTTCTCTTCGGCCCGACAGCGTACACTCCAGCGCTGTGTTCCACTACATAGTCGACGTTTGGCGATTCCTGGAATTTGATTGCGCTGTTCAGCACCATTGGCAAGCCCACCAGAGCAGCCTCGCTAATCGTCGCCGGGCCAGCTTTGGTAATCAGAAGGTCGGACGCGCGCATAAACACATGCATATTGTCTACAAAACCGTAGATACGGACAGGCCCTCTCCAAGACACATTTTCCAAGGCGGCTTTCAACGCCTGGTTGTGTCCAGCAACGACGACCAACTGGCAATCCAACTGCCGTCCGTCGATCGCGCGCGCCGTCGAGATGAGTGGTCCCATCCCGTCGGCGCCGCCGACGACCAGGATAACACGTTTGTCAGGCCTCCACCCTAACTGCGCGCGCGCATCGAGTTTGGAAATACTGAGCTTGGCAAATTTGGGGTGTACCGGTGCCCCAGTCAGAAGCATTTGTGCCGTTTTCATCCCAAGCGACAGGCCGCGCTGGAAGGCGGGTTCCGTGGGTACCAGGCAATGATCCACCTTGGCATCGTACCAAAGGACGGAGGGCAATGCATAATCGGTGATTACCGTGATAAACGGCTTGTCGATGCGCGCTCTGCGCAGTGCGTAGACCGCCGGGCGCACAAAGACGGAATGGACACAGACGATAACATCGGCGGGGTGCTCGGCGTAGAGGCGTTTCATACGCGAGTACATCTGTCGACAATAGAGCTGGCTCCACGATTGATTCAAAAACAGCCGATCCCCGACCCAAAAATGGGCGGAATAACTCGATGGATGCATGTTGATCCACCGCGAATAGATCTGCGGCATCATGTTAAGGGGGAAAGGAGTGTAGTCCCTCCACAAATCGACCAGTTCGACCGTAAACTCGCCTCGATGGCGATCCTGCAGAGCGGCCTCGATAGCGCAGCACGCGGCGCGATGTCCACCGCCCGTATCTGACATCAAAAAAAGAAAATGTGGCATTGCTCGCAACCTATTCTGAGTCATCGATTCGTTCGGTCATCACTAAGAAGACACTTCGCGCCGGTAAATCCGATACGTCTTGTATTTTTTAGCGCCGATCGCTTCGATAAAACGGTTTACCAGTGCGTTGTCTTCCAGGGTCATGCTCAGCTCGGCCGCGAAGCCGGCCTTGAGCATTCCTTCCTCCATCACGCGCAGCACCAGCATTTCCGCGACGCCGAGCTTGCGGAACTCCGGCCGCACACCCATGGCGATGAGCCGCGCCTTTCGCAGCCGCGATTTGTGATACAACAATTTCGCCAGGCCAATGGGCAGACCGAAACGGGTGAGCCGTCCGTTGATCCTGTGCAAAGCCACATTGATGTCGGGCAATCCGATGATGAACCCCACGGCCTCGCCGTTCATCTCGGCCACGGCGGTAAAATCGGCGCGAAGCACCGGTTTCATTTCGGCGGTGAGATGATCGAACTCCGTCTCGGTAAAGGGCACAAAACCCCAGTTGTCGCGCCAGGCCTCATTATATATACCCCGAAGGATTGCGCTTTCGCGCTTTAAGTTCTTGATGTCGCCGTGACGGATCGTGAATGCCGCGCGACTCTTTAAGCGAACAGCCAACCTGCGCAGACGACGAGCGGCCGCGGAAGCATCGCTAAACCACCAGGCGAAAAAATCGATTTCCTTCCGAAAGCCGCACTTCTCGATTAGCGCCGGGTAAAACCGCGGGTTGTGCGCGGTCAACAGCGTGGGCGGATGCTCGAAGCCCTCGATCAACAAGCCGCAAACGTAGTTTGTCGAGTAATCGATCGGTCCAATCACCTCGGTCCGACCTTTGCGCCGGAGCCAGTCCTGGGCGGCATCGAATAACGCCGTCGCAACATCGACATCGTCAATGCTTTCAAAAAGCCCGAAACACCCGGTGTTCGATTGGTGCAAGGCGTTGTAATTGGGATCGTCGCTGGCCATGATCCGGCCGGCGACTTTTCCATCGCGCCGCGCCAGAAACAAGGCAGCGTCGCCATGTTTGTAGAACGGATGTTTCTTGCGATCGAGAAACTGCCGGCGCTCGATGATTAATGGCGGGACCCAGGCCGGATCGTTCGCATAGACGCGCCATGGGAACTCGATGAAAACATCGCGTTCTTTGCGGGAATCGACCCGCGAAACTTCAAGCCTGGACACCTCGGGATAGCGGCTCAGGCGTTCTGCAACACCGCGGGAACGAGCGTGTCCTGCAGGATGTTGAGCGCCTCATCGATATCGGCGCGGGTATGTTTCGCGGTTACACAGGCGCGGAAGCAAATGCGGTCGTTTGGCACCGCCGGATAATCGACCGGCGCCACCCATAGCCCGCGCCGGCGAAGTTCGTGACCGAGGCGATACATTCGCTCACGATCGCCGATCACCAGCGGCATGATGTAGGTGGTCGAGTTGCCGGTGTCGATGCCAAGACCGCGCAGTTGCGCATGAAAATAATCCGCGTTCTCCCACAGTTTCTTGCGTAACTCAGGTTGCGTCGTCGCGATTTCAAGGGCCTTCAAAATCGCCGCCACGACCACCGGCGGCAAGGCGCAGGAATAAACATACGGATGAGAATAGAACCGCAGATATTGCAGCGTCTCTTTCGAGCCGGCTACAAATCCGCCAACCGCGCCGAATGCCTTCGAAAACGTGCCGTAAACAAGTGGCAGACTGTCCTCCACTCCGAAGTGTTCCGCCGCACCCCGACCGTGCTCGCCGCATCCCAGGATCGAATGCGCTTCGTCAATGAAAACCTTTGCCCCGTAAGCAGTGGCCACGTCTATCAACGGCTTGAGATTACCGAAATCGCCGTCCATCGAGTAAATACCCTCGATGATGACAAGTTTTCTCTTTCCCGTTTGACGCGTCAGCGCTCCTTCGAGCGATTCGGGATCGTTATGCTCGAACTTTTCCATGCGACAACGCGAAAGGGTGGCGCCATCGCGCAGGCTAAGATGGGATCGATTATCGAGCAGAGCGACATCGGTCTTGCGGAGCAGACCGGAAATGGTGCCCAGCGCGCCACCGAACCCGCTGTTGAAAAGCATGGCGTCTTCCCGATTCAGAAATTTCGCCATGCGCTGTTCAAGTTGCCGATGAAGATCGGTCATTCCGGAAAGCATCGGCGAACCGCACGCGCCCATGCCGTGGGTCTTTAGCGCTTCTTGCGCGGCGGCAATGACCTCGGGATGATTGGCCAGGCCGAGGTAATTATAAGAGCAAAGATTGATGACCGGAAGCCGCTTGCCATCGTAATTCAGCGTTGTTCGAGCATCGGCGCTGGCCAACAGCTCTGGTTCGTAAAGCTTCACCGCCCACGCGCCGACGCGCATCCATTTGGTGAAACTGGGGGGAGCCTGGAGGGGATCGCTGGTTTCTCCAGCGAGGAAATTGCTCAGGCTTAACTTTGCGGGATCGTCGTTCATTCCTTATGGCCGGACGCTGATGTCGCCGGTTTCCATATCGGGGCAGCTAGCTTAGCGGCCCCAGGCAGCCTCGACAAGCCTTTAGTCGCGACTTTTTTCCCGGCCCGCGGAACAAACAAAACGGCACAATTGCCCGTGGCCGGATTGGATTTAAGCGGCTTTCGCCTCTTTTTCCGCGTTGACGACCTTTTCAAATCGCTTTTCCCAAGCCAGATAATTTCCCTTCGCCCCGAGAACGAGCGGAGAGAGGGCAATAGCGTTAAGCAAAATCCAATTCAACAACGACGCGGGGAACCGCAAAGGTCGCACAAAATCCATGAACAATACCACGCGGTCGCGGCTCGTTTTGTTCCATGCTTCGTGCCGGTAGGTATCGTCGAACACGAGGCTCTTGCCTTCCTGCCAATGCCGGGTCTCATCGGCCACCCGAATCCCGCAATCGATCTCCGGCTGCGGAATAATCAGGCCCAGATGATACCGCAGCACTCCCTTGTAAGGCCCGCGATGTTCCGGCAAATGCTTGCCCGGCGCGAGTATGGAAAAAAAAGCCGTTTTCATTCCCGGAATCTGTTTGAGAAGGCGCGCGGTCTCGGGGCATCGCTGGCAGTTTCCTTTTGCCTCAAAGCCGTAAGCGCAAAAGAAATACGTTTTCCAGCCTTCATCCTGAGAAAGGGCCTTCTGGTCGGGGGAAATATCCTGAAAATTGGGAAGATCCTTCCGGTGTCGCATCACCTCGTCCAATTCGGTCCGGATAGTCCGCCAATTCTCCTCCAAAAAACGGGTCCAGGCGAAATCAGCCGGATCGAAGAATGGCTGGTCGGGCACGAGAGAAGAGCCGGCAAGCAGTTTTTCCAACTGCCAAAGCACTCCCTGAAGAATTTTCATGAGCCGTTTCCGCAATAGCGCGGATTCTCCACGATAGCGGGCAACGTTGTCAACGATACGGACCGAGCGCCCCGTTGCCGCGAAAAACAGCGACCCTAACGGGATTCGAACCCGTCGACTGACTAATTTTTGTGACCGATCATTGTTTACCCATATCACTGATTATTATTAACTTATATAAAATCTCGTCCCACAGGTGCAGAATTTATTCGGTCACTAACAGGCACGAATTTCGGCAAAATTTGTCACGTCTTGTCACGACGGACTGATGCCGGGTGCGATTTTAGAAATCGTCTCGACCGATTCTACTTTTGCGCTTGCTGCTGTGAGAAATTCGCGAATCTCCACCGGCATCGCGGCAAGGCCCGGCTCGCCGTAATATGCGAGGGCTTTCAGGGACAGCACCGGGTTGAATTCGGGATACAGCGCTTTGGCCGCTCCCAGAGCCGTGGGCAAAGTGATGCCGGCTTTCAACAACGCATAAATGTCGACGTAATCCTTCGCCTCCGCGCGTGCCAGAACCACTTTTACCTTTTGCGCTGCGAGATCGGGAAGCGACGCGATGAAGACTCCGTTATCTTCGCAACGGTCGGGATCGGCAACACGGCCGATGGTGAGTCCGCCGAAAAATGAAACTTTGATTTCTCCATCACGCCGGATGGTGAACGTTGACGTGTTCGATTCGGACTGAATCAGTTCGGCTCCGCGGAGAAATGGCAGACTCCGGCTTAGAAGGTCTGCCGAAATGGGTTGGTTCGTGAAAAAATCGAAATCGACGGATTGTCTTCCACCAAGGCGCAAGGCAATCGCCGTTCCACCATACAAAACGAAATGCTCAGGTAATTCGGAAAGCTCAGACCACAGATGCCTCCCCTGGGGAAGCAAAACATCCAGCCGTGGCTTCATGCGGGGATGACGCGGTGCTGTAAGGATGGAACAGGCAGAAGCTTCAAGCGGTGGTGCCAGTAATACCACGAACGGGGGTCGAACAGGCCGGGAGGCGCATTTTGCAATGCTTTGCGAAAAGCATCCATGCCATAGTGGTCCAGAGCAATGCAGATGTCCTCCCACGTTCCCAGCGCCATGATCCGGCAGAGAAACAACGGCGTGTTTTCAAGGGTCGTGGCAGCCGGTTCCCACCAGCAAACGCGGCGCGCTATGGCAGCCAAACGCGGGGAACTGATTTCTTCCGTTTGCACACTTCTGGAATCCACTTTTACAGACGTAATCTAGCAAAATAGACCGTCGATTGCGAGCCCTTAGCTCGGTTTGAAAATGGAAATCACGCCGAACGACTAGCACGATGTTGTGCGTTGAAATTCAAGACGAATTGCTCATTCGCGCCGTCAGCCAGGCCGTCGAAAAACAGCTTTCGCTTTCACGCGTCCTATCCTGAAGATCTGTCACGTTTGTCACGCCAAATCTGAAATCGGCCGCGAATCGCCTGATTTACCTATGAAGGTAAATGGCGACCCTAACGGGATTCGAACCCGTCGAACTCACAAGTTCTGTGACCGCTTATATCAGTTTATCACCTGCGCCATCAGGTGTTTACGCAAACGCAACCGCTCGCCCATGAAAACTGATTCAGCCACTAACAGGCACAAAATCGGACGAAGTTTGTCACGTTTTGTCACGGGAATTTTCACGAGCATCCACTGGAATTGCCAGCGCTGAAGATTAGCAAAATGATCTCCAACGCAAACCGATAACGACCTCCCATCCGCGGAGCGAGCACAGTCAAGGTGGAGCGCAGCGCAGCGAGCAATACCTTTACGGCGGGCAGCGAGCGATAAATTCGAAGGGCCGGTTCGTCCGATGAAAATCTGCCTTCCTACGGTAATCGTGGATGGAGGGGTAGGTAGCCTCACTTCTCAACCTCACCGTGATCGACACTGGGTTCGAGCCCCGTAGGCTCCGCGGTTTGCATAGCGCGAATTCGTCTCGCAATTCCGGCTCAACAACAGCAATGAGGAAGCTGAAGATCGTGAAAATAGACTTGGTTCCCCCAGTCCAACCTTGCTCGCGTTAGGCTTCCAAATGTGGGCTTGACGCCGGCGAACCGTAATCTCTAAGATCGCTCTTAATGAGAGAGCCGCACGGCCGCGGCAATCACGCTCTTCTGTTCATGCTTCGCGCCTTTTCCGGCGCGCAACTTCTCCACTTATGAAACATTACCTCCTCCCGCTCCTGGTTTGTTGTCTTGCCCTAACGAGTGCCGTCGCGCAGGTCTTGACCCAGCAAGATGTCGTCAAATTGCTCGAACTGAAGATTCCCGAGCAAACCATCGTCGAGAAAGTCAGAAGCTCTGGCACTGCGTTTGTCCTGGGCACCGAAGATATCGCGCGGCTAAAGAAAGCCGGGGCGTCGGATGCGCTGATTGCGGCTATGCAATCGTCCGGTTCGGCTGCCGCCGCGACGGGATCGGAGAGCTCGGAAATCAGCGATCTCGCACTGATTGTCGATTACTCCGGAAGCATGAACGCGAAAATGAAAGACGGGGCGACCAAGGTGGCGTCAGCCAAGAAATGCGTCAGCGATTTGATCGATAAATTGCCGAACGACCTAAACGTCGCGCTGGTGGTTTACGGCACATCCAAGAAACGCGGATGCGAAGACATCGACATCGTCCAACCACTCGGGCCGATCAACAAAGCGGCGTTAAGAACCAGGATTATTGGCTTCAACGCCAGCGGCATGACGCCGATTGCCTCGTCTTTGATCAAGGCGGGCGAAGAACTGAAAAAAGCGAAAGGCGGCAGCGCCATCGTGCTCGTGACCGATGGGGCGGAGAGTTGCCACGGCGATCCGGCGGGCGTGGCGGCGAAACTGGCGGCGGAGTTTGGCGTAAAGTTCGGGATTAATGTCATCGGCTTCGGGATTGAGCCGAAGGAAAAGGCGGAACTGGCAGACATCGCCTCCAAAGGGCACGGCAAACTCCTGACTGTCGAGAACGCTGATGAGCTGGCGACCGCGCTGAACAAAGTGGTCGCCGAAAAAGTCGCTGCCACACCGACGCCAACTCCAACCGCTACCCCGACCCCAACCCCCACGCCAACCCCGACACCGCGCGAGACCAGGGAATATGAAGCGGGCGGCGCAGCGGTGAAGCCGGGAGTGTTTTTCGGCGACGCGCCGCTCACGCCGCCCGGTGATTACAAGGGCGAGCTGGCGATGAAGGAAGCGAAGTATTACCAGGTCATGTTGCACAAAGGCCAGGAATTGCGCGCCATCGGGATCATTCAGAAAACGCCATACGAAGGTGACAACAAAGTCGTCAACGAGGCCTTCGTGGTCACGATTTACAACAAGGACCTCTCGCAGGTGGCGCGGGAGACTTCCATTGCTGAAGGCAATCCAACCGACCCGGTGACCCTGAGGGCCACATGGACTGCGGAGTCCGACGGACTGGCCTACCTTTCCATCGCCGCGTCCTACAATCAGAACAAGGACGGACGGCCCAATGAAGTTTACAAACCGAAGAATCCGGCGCCCTCGCCTTATACGCTGAAGATCAAGATCGAGGGCGAGGCGGCGGGCGCGGGAGCGCAGGGCTCTTCAATGGCGCGCACGGAAACTGCCGGCGGTGCCGGTTTCAATAGCGCGACCGAGCTGAAAGCACCGGCTTTGGCGACAAGCGATTTGAAACTCGACGAGGTGGCGTTCTACAAGTTCGCGGTCAAAAAAAGTGATCCGGTGGAGGTCGCGGCCGCGTTGCAGAAGCCGTTTTACGACGCGACCATCAACAACGGTGGAATCAAGGCGACGTTCACCCTGACGCTGTATGACGACGACCAGGTGCAGGTCGCGCAGAAGAAGCTCGTCATCAAAAACAATCCGCCCGACGCGCAAATTCTCGCGGTGAGCTGGCCGGCGACGCTGAGCGGAAACGCTTACGTGAGCGTCGGCGTGGTAAATTCCGGCGGCGAAGTTCACGACAAAGTATTCAAGCCGGGCACCGGGCGATTATCTGTGCAGGTGACAGCGGGCGACGTTGCTGCGGCGAAGAACGAGTCAGCAGGAGCGAAGGACGCTCCGGTTGAAAAGAAAGCAGACGGCGCGGAAGGCACGCCCCCGCCGAACTGACATGATCATGAGACACGCGCCGGTTATTAAGGCCAGTGTGGATTTTAGGGATTGGAACTGCATGTGGTCCGTGAGCGTCTCAATCCGCAGGAGGGGGCACACATGCCCGGAATAATGAAACGCCATCTCGCTTTCATCTGTTGGGTAGCCATTGCCTGTAGGCTCGGATGTTCGCCGGCGTTGGCCGATACCCATTGGTCGGGAAGCCTACAGCTTTTCGGCGAAGGAAACGTTTACGCGGACTTTTCGGACAGCGCCCTGTGGTTCACGATTGACGATGCGGGACGGATCAGGGGCACGGGCAAAGCATATATCTCACCGCGTTCCCGTGCCTTTGTTGAAAGCGACGGCTGCATCTTTATGCACACGGTGACCCCGGACACCTTCGATATTGCAGTCGAGGGCCGGCGAGAGAAAGGCGAGATTTGGATAAAAATCAGCACGCGGGCCACGGCCACGATTCAGTTCAGCCGCATCGGGGGCCCGGCTGCCGAATGCAAGGTGTCCGGTCAGTCGTCGACCCCGGGCATGAACCCGTTCGCCGGACTTGCCATGGCCCTGGGCACCAAGTTTCATGCTCCCTACCGGCTCGTTGCCGCGGAACGTTAGCTACACAGGCGTAGAAGGTTGTTTAAATTCGGGGCACGAAACGCTCACTGGAGGGTTTATCGTGGTTTGGAACCTGGTTGTGTATTGCCTCGACTGCTGCAAAAGCGTGAGCGTGCGCGACGGCGATCGGGGGAGCATGTGGGTGAGCGCTGACGGCGCGAGACGTCACCAGGACCCGTCCGCGGATTCGCCGAGTCTTGGTGGCGAGCCGCGGGGCGCCAGGGTTGTTTTCACGAATACGCTGCAGAAGAACGGTACGCGTTGGGCATTACGTTATTGCGCCGGGTGGAACCCCTGGTTGGGTTCCCTCCGATCAAGTCTCTTGCCACCAGCCCCCTCCAAAACCGGCTGGGAAAACCCTACATCTTCCAGATATTAAAGGCTGCGGTAGAGCTCACCACGACAATGACTTCCGCGGCCAACGGCTAATAGGTAACGCAAATCTTTTCAGCAGGCGAGATAAAAGTTCAACAGGCCGATAGGCTGCAGTGATTTACCCATGGCGTCCGCCAGCTTCTTCACCCGCTACGCATCGAGCGCCTTCAATCGAAGCCTGATCGCGTTCGCGCTTGCGATCTTTGCGTTCGGGCGTTCGCCGGCGTTGGCCGATACCCATTGGTCGGGAACGCTGCACCTTTTCGGCGAAGGCAATGTTTACAAGGATTTCGCGGACTGTGAACTGGAGTTCACGATAAACGATGCCGGACAGATCAGCGGCAAGGGCAATGCCCAAATCACTAGCCGTCCCCGTGCCTTTGTTGAAAGTGACGGCTGCATCTTCATGCACACGGTGACCCCGGACACCTTCGATATTGCCGTGGATGGCCGACGGGAAAAAGATCAGATTTGGCTCATGATCCGCCCGCTAACCACAGCCACGATTCAGTTCAGCCGCATCGGGGGCCCGGCTGCCGAATGCAAGGTGTCCGGTCGTCGTCGACCCCGGGCATGAACCCGTTCGCCGGACTTGCCATGGCCCTGGGCACCCAGTTTCATGTTCCCTACCGGGAACTCGCTGCAAATTCGGGACACGAAACGATCCCTGGAGGGTTTTCAAACTCGGGACACGAAACGATTCCTGGAGGATTCAACGTCGATTGGCAACTGCATGTGTGGTGTCGCGACTGCTGCAAAAACGTGCGCGACGGCGATCGGGGTTTCATTTATGTGAGCGCTAATGCCGCCACCCTTCATACGGATCCTTCGACGAATTCACCAGGTAGGCGGGGTGCCCTGGTGACAGGGTTGTTTTCACGAATACGCAGGAGAAGAACGGTATGCGTTGGTATTACTTTCGTCCGCCAGGTGGAAGCCCCGGTTGGGTTCCGTCCAGCCAGGTTTCGTGCGACCGGCCTGCGCCACTACCGCCAAAGAGGCTCTACCTCAAAGACATACAGAATAACGCCCACGCTACTGGAGCAATGGGCACCGGCGCCAATGGCTAGAAAGCTAATGAGAGTTTCCTTCAACAGGCACGACAACAGTCCACGGCCCGTTATTGCGTTCATCGGGCGATGGCGTCGGCCAGCTTCTTTGCCCAATCCGCATCCAGCGTTGTTAGGAGTTTAAGCTCCTCCTGCGCCGCCGGCTTGTTGCCGAGGGCAAGCTGGGTTGCGCCGACGCCGTGGTGAGCTGGCGCGTATTTCGATCGATACGAATCGCCTCCTGATAAGCGGTGAGGGCCTCGGCATACTTCTTCATGTTGCGATAGGCATATCCGAGTTCGCTATGCGCGGGGGCATTATCCGGTTGGAAGCGAATGGCTTGCTTGAGCGGCTCAACAGCATCTGAAAACTTGCCGGCGACGTTGTCGGCCCAGCCGAGGAGAAAATGCGCCTGCGCACTAATGGGCTGAAGTTTCACAACCGCCTTGTAGGCAGAAATGGCCTCGTCGTACTGCTTCAGGTTAAGCGCAGCATAGCCCAGTGCAGCCTGGATCTCGGCATCATACGGCAACAGGCTGGTGGCCTGCTTTAACGCAGCTTTGGCCTGCGCGAGATCGCCCTGTTCAATTTTACAAGGCCGAGTTGGAAAGAAGCCTGCCCGTCACCCGGCTCAAGGCGAATGGCCTGCTGAAATTCCTCCGCTGCTTCCGGGTAGCGCTTCAATTCCCGGTAGGCATAGCCGAGTTGGAAATGGGCGGCGGCATCTTTCGGATCGAGACGGACTGCCTGCCGCAATTCCTGCACGGCATCCTCCCATTGTTCCGCGCCGATGGCCTCCATGGCGCGGTTGTAGTGGTCGACACCGTCGCTCGATTTCGGAATCTCGGCGCTGTGCGGGCGGCCACAGGATACGACACCCAAAAGAACGCCCGCAGCCAGCGCACACAGCGCGCGATGGCACGGCTTTCCGAGAGGCACTCCTTTGCCTGAGTTCATCGTTCTGGACATCGTGAATCCGCTAACGAGTCCTTTGTGACACAGGGCGGTGGCAGAGGTCAACGCTAATCCCCGCGCCCGGGCCAGGTTCAGCAACCCCGGTCTTGACGCCGAAATGCCCATTTGTCAGCCTCAAGCCCGTGAAGCGATTCGCTTTCCACAGGCGAAAGCTCAAAGCGGTTGCGAATGTCTCGGCGGACACGGGCCAGAAAAGGATGAGAATCTTGAACTGGCCTGTCGAATCCGTTGCCAGAGTTTTTGCGGTCCCAGACTTTCTTTGCGTTCCCCCGTGCACGCTGGTGGCGAGGTACCGGCACCGGCCGCCTTATGTTTAATTATATCCGCGGATCCTTTTTCTTTTGGTTCGGACTGCTCTTCGCCGTCGTGGGTACACCGTTTCTGGTGGTTGCTCTTTATCAGCTCGGGGTGGAGCGCGAGATTCTTAGGGATGGAGTTGTTGCCACCGCCACCCTGGTGGAGAAAGGCCACAGCTCCAGCCGCAATTCGAGTAGCACCTACTGGTTGAAATATGTTTTCAACGATCAGCTTGGCCGAGAGCACATTCGGCAGGCACACGTGAAGTGGGAGAAGTGGCGCCGCTTCACAGACGGCGATAGCCTCCCGATTCGCTATCTCCCGGAATATCCAGACCGCAATCGACTGGCCGGGGAGATTGATGACGCATGGTGGGTCCTGCCGTCAGTGTTTGGTCTTCTCGGCGTCATTTTCGGCGGCCTTGGCTGGACGTTTGTCGTGGTGGCCAGCCGGAAAATCATGAGACGCCTCGCGCTCTTACGGATAGGCTCGGGAGTAGATGCCGACATCACAAGCTTCGAATTCGACCAGAGCATTACCATCAATGGAAAGCATCCGCCCTTTTTCCGCTACCGCTACATTGTAGACGGCAAGAAACATTCCGGCCGAAGCCCCGATCTCCCATCTAGAATGATGGGGCGCTGGAATCACGGCGATAAGGTCCGGGTTTTTTACGATCCACGGCAGCCCGACCAAAGCGAGGCGGACATCTACGATCTCCGCCCGGTCTAGATGCAATGGGTGCCGGCACTGGCGGCTATTTGCCAAATCTCAATAGGCGCTCTGTTGGCGATTTTCGCCGGCTTCTCGATCACCTTTGTCTGGAATCCGCCAACAGTTGAGGTCATCGTCGCAATCGCACTGCAATGATCCGCATTCCGACTGGAAAATGGCCTGCTTCAGGGGTCCGTCCCAGGAGCCGCCTTCGCACAAGGCTACGGCGCGCCAAGGAAATCGCATCGTTTCGGCTATGGAAAAGCCGCAAATGACATAAAGGAACCGGACCGCGTAGGCTCCGAAATGGCGCTATCGTTGTTAGGCCGCAGGGCACTATTACTTGGTCAAACTCAACATGCCGTTGTTGCGCACAACCGATTGGCGAATCGCTCGACGGCACTTCGGTATGCGACTGGCGGAACAGGGGATTGTGTGCGTCGCAATGCCTCGATGATCGCTGGGACGGCCGCCGTTCGCGCAGCAGTCGGTGTGCGAACAGCCGCATGCCGATGGCTGGATCGTCTCGGTGCTCGTTGCGGCGCGTCGTCGAGATTCACCTCCGTGAGCAATCGCGCGATCGAATCGCTTCCCGCTACCACGTCGGCAGTTGCGAGCAACTCCGGACGAGCCGGAGTGAAGCACCCCTTTGCCACAGTCTTACGATGCCATCCTTCGGCGACACGCAACTTGGCATGACTCGTCGGTGACAGCGGCATGAATGCACGGGCAAACGTTATTGAAGGATTGCGTGTGCGCTGCGATGTCGGCGCGTTGCGGTCGTCAGATCGCGAGCGGGTTAGCGGCAAGTCAGAAATTCCTTAGTAACTGCTAAGGGGTAGGGCGTCCCTCGTAACAAAGCTCACGGAATCTTCCGTGGACAAAACAGTTTGGGTCGCCGATTACGACCCCGACTTGGCGGATAACTCGTCTTGGCGTTCCGGCGCGTTCGAGGTTTTGGGATGAAACACAATACGCCATTCGAGCCGCGCACTGTTGTTATCGCCCCTATTGAGTAAACGATGCGTCCTGAGCATCTGCACTCCATTCCCCGAGGGAAGGAAACCTGCGCCGAAATTAGCGCAAGGAAACATCACGAGCAGGTTACTGTCTTAAGCATGTTGCGCGTTGAAGTTCCTAGATGAATTGTTGATTCGCGCCGTCAGCGAAGCCGTCGAAAAACAGCTTTCGCGATATCAATGATTTCAGCGGCTATCTCGATCTCAAAGGCGCATGCAAATTTCTCTCCGTCGGCGAATCACAGTTCAAGGAGTGGGTCCGTCTCGGATTCATTCATCCGCGCAAAGTCAGTTCACATTTAGTGCGCTATCGCCTTCAAGAACTCGTCGTATTTATGGAGGAGTTCTTGATCAAATCGCGCAGTTAAGCGGCTTGTCGCGCGATTTCTTTCGGGGTTGGTTTTGCGGATCTTTTGGTTTCGGGAAGTACAGCGAACCATTCTGCCGCTTGTTTCTCGGTCACAAGCTCGCGGTAATTGCGAAAGAGCATTGCCGGCGAGTTGCCCATCTCCAGCGCGACCCGCGCGGCGTCCTTGATATCGGCCAGTCGATAGCTTGCGTAGCTGTGCCGCAGCGCATTTGGCTTCCACCTGAATTCAAAAACCTCGTCTCCCACTTTGATACCGCTCTTGCAGAACCGCTGCCGCGCTTCGCAGAGCATGTCGTTGCGCGTGTAGCCGACAACGTGACCTAATTTCTGGCGCAGCGGCAACAGCCACGCGGCGAGCGCAGGGCAGGAGTGGTGCGAGGCGCCGGGAGGCTGTCTTCGCCTTCGCCGCAGCGACTTCGATGAAGTCTTGCTCGAACCGGATTTCGCTCCAATCGAGCCGCATGATTTCCTGGCTCCGCAGACCGGCGAATGCGCCGATCGCAAAAAAGGGCAGCAGTTTCGCGGGAGCGTGTGAGAGAAGCAGGCGCAGCTCTTGCGGCGTGTAGATTTGAATTGCGCCCTCAGCCGGATTCGCCGACGCCACGTCCTCGACCACGGTCGGCTCATTCCGCGGCAGATAACGCTTGCCGCGCGCGTAGCGGAAAAGTTGAAGGACCGCGTTGCGGTAGTTGTTGCGCGTGCGCCCGCTGATTCCGAGGCCATTCAACCAAACCTCAATTTCGTGCGTGCTGATTTGATCGATGCGGCCTGGGAATGCAGCGGCAAATTTTTTCATCCGGTATTTCCGATCTTCCAAGTGGAAGAAACTCACGCCTTCGACGCGCTTCGATGTGAGGAACTCCTCGACAACTTCGGCCGCCGTCTTGGAAATGATGCGGTGCGTCTTGCCCCGTCCCGCGATCCATTCCTCCACAGCGCTGAGCAGTGACATTCCGAATGGAGCCACCTTGTTCTTCGCGAGCCGGTAATCCTCGACTTCTGCGAGCGTCATTCGCTCCTCGTGCGCGCGGCCCGAAGCAATCTGCGCGATGAGTTTCCGAGCTTCGATTTTCGCTGCGTCGAGTGAGGCGCGGGTGATTCGCTTCCGCCTTTTTCCAACCAGCGTGTCGACGCAAAATCTTCCATCAGAAAATCTGTAAATGGGAACAGAGACGCTTCCCCTCTTTCACCTCGACGCGTTTCGCTTTCACGCGTCCGATCCTGAAGATCTGTCACGTTTTTGTCACGCCGAATCTGAAATTGGACACGAATCGCCTGATTTACCTATGAAGATAAATGGCGACCCTAACGGGATTCGAACCCGTGTTACCGCCGTGAAAGGGCGGTGTCCTAGGCCTCTAGACGATAGGGTCGATAAAGAGCCGGGCAATATTCCATTCGTTGCGGCCAAGGCAAATGGACATCGACTCGTCCCTGCTCTTGCTCACTCGCCACGCCAGAGCGCAGCGAAGGCGGGTGCTCCTGATCGAAGATCGACAATCAATTCCGCGGTCCGCGCGGTTGCGCCCCGATGCATCTCCAGGACTTTGCGAGCGTTTTGTACCATCTTTGCCCGCCGTTCCGGATCGGGCAAAAGGCTGGCCATCGCCCGCCGTAGTTCGGTCGCGGAACTGACCTGGACCGCGCCACCTTGCGCCAGGAGCGACTCAGCCAGCGCGGCGAAGTTTTCCATGTGAGGCCCGAACAAAACCGGCTTGCCGGCCAGAATGGCTTCGGCCGGATTCTGTCCACCCCGGCCGATCAGACTTTTTCCGATGAACGCGAGGGTGGCAATTCCGTACCAATCCCGTAATTCCCCGGTTGAATCGAGAATCAAGCAGTCGATCGGTCGATCGAGAATCGGCGGTTGAGTTCGCAAAGCTACACTGAAGCGGCCTTCCTCGAGCACCCGTTGAACTTCGGGGGTTCGCTCGGTGTGTCGCGGCGCGAGCACCAGGAGAAGATCGACAAAGTCCCGGCGCAACGCCCGAAAAACCTCGGCCAGAATCTTCTCTTCGCCGGCATGGGTGCTGCCGCCAAATATGACCACCCGATTATCGAGGCCAAAGTCGGTCAGAACTTTTCGAGGCGTGTTTGCATCGACAACGGTGTTTTCCGAATCGTACTTAATACTGCCGACATTTTTGATTCGGGCCCGATCCACCCCGAGCGCCGTCCACCGATCGATGTCTTCGGCAGTTTGCACGCAAACCAGATCGAGCAGCCGAAAAGTTGGCCCAACAAAAGAGCGAAAGCGGCGCATTCTTTGTTCGGATCGCGGCGAGAGGCGGGCGTTGACCAACGCGATTGGAATTTTACGGGCGTGCGCGAACGCGGCCAGGTTTGGCCAGACTTCGGCCTCGACCAAAAGAATTCGTGCCGGTTGAACAACATCGAATGCGCGCCGCATGACGGGCCAGAAATCGAGCGGGGTATACATCACTTCCATCCAGGGCGGGGCGTTCTTCCGGGCAAAAGCGAATCCGGTGGTGGTGGTCGTTGTGAGGACACAAGGCAAATCCGGCTGAACAATGCGCAACGCGTTGGCCAGTTTTAACGCAATGGCAACCTCGCCCACGCTCACCGCGTGCAACCATGTCGATCTTCGCTGCGACAGGCGCCGGCAAAGATCGACATCGTACATTCCGAAGCGTTGTCCGAATTTCTCCCGATAACCGCCGCGCCGAAACATTTTTACCAAATAACCCGGCAAAAAAAACAGCAGCCCGAGCGGCCACAGCAGATTGTAAATGAAGCGAATCATTTGTTTCGAAATTGAATCATGTCTTAAAAAGCGACGCGAGGACGGCGTCGCACTCCGAAAGCTTCGCGAAAACAGAACATGCCCTCACTGATTTCGCACGCAGTGCTTTGGAGTGCGGTGCGTCCCCGCATCGCTTTCGAATTGCAAAAACAGAACCTCGGTCGCGCCGTAGGTTTTTTGGCGAATCAGGTTCCACTGTTTCATTTCTGGAAGAGTTTCGCCCGGACGTTTCTCGAGAACAAAGATGCCATCGGGCTCGAGCAAACGAGGCAAGACATCGTTTGCCAGTAGTTTCTCCGTAAAACGCTCGCCTGACTTCGTCTTTTCGTAGGGCGGATCGGCAAAAACAATGTCGAATTTTTCCTTCCCGGCAGCGCGCTGCACAAAATCAAAAACGTTTTCCTGCCGTACGCCACCTTTCAGTTTCGTTTTCGCCAGATTTTTTTCGATTGCCGCAACCGACTGTCGATCTTCCTCAACAAAAATGGCGGAGGCTGCGCCACGGCTGAGCGCTTCGATTCCGAGGGCGCCGGTCCCGGCGAAAAGATCGAGAATCTTCGCTCCGATGACCGCTTCGCCCAGACTGGAAAAAATCGCGGCTTTGACGCGGTCCATGGTGGGACGGACGCCCTTTTTCGGGACAGCGAGGGGGACGCCGCCGGCGCTGCCGGCGATGACTCTCATGGCGGTGATGCTGTTTCCGCCGGGGATTCGTCCGCGGCCGGGCTCTCATCTGCCGCTGGTGTTGGCGACGACGTGGCTTCTTCACTCGTTTCCGCTTCGCGCTTTTTCTTCTTTGGTTTTCCGCTGCCAAAGAAGCCGTCCACCAAATCCTTAAGACCGCGACCGACCACTCGATCCATCAGATTTGTCTTCGGGCGTTCCACCGTCCCGCCGACATGGAAATCGAGCGCATAATATCCGGGTTCATCGATTGGCTGAAAATTATCGCGGATCATTTTGAAAAGTTGGCCGCGAATTTTTTCGTTGATGGCCAACTGAGATTCGAGCTTCAGCTTGCCGTTGAACGTGACCGTGCCGGTTGCCGAAAGCCGAATATTCGGTGAGCGCAACACGAGCTGATCAATGGTGACCAACCCGGGAGTGACGTGATATTTCGACTGCGCCTGCTCGAGCTGAAGCTGGGTGAGCTCTTCGATTTGCAGAAGCTGCCCCAGCGCAACCAGCAGGCTATATTGACGCACCTGGCCATCCCGCAGGAAAATCTCGCCGGCGCCGGTTAGCGCGTCGGGATCGGCCGTTTTGCCGGAGGCTTCGAAGTTTCCCTCCAGTTTACCCTGCACCATCCCCTTGGGACCGCCGGCATCAGTAATAATTTGATCGGCCTGGACATCTTTAAATGTCACGCTGGCTGTAAACGGCGAATCCTCGGACTCGGGTTGCATGGCAAAATGGCCGTGGATTTCACCGCCGCCCGCATGCGCGGATATTTTGGAAAGTTCCAGGACATCCGGTTCGTAACTGAACGGCGACTGCAGGCGATCAAGGAAGAAGCGATCGCGCAGCGAGATTTTCGCAACCTTGGCGTTGCCGCGAATGGAAGCCGGGCCGCGCACGTTAGACCGAAAATCGACATCTTGGAAATTCCCAACGATTGCGCCAAAACGGTCGAGGAAACTGAAGTTACCGTGCCGCACGTTGATCCGCTGAACTTGGGTTGAGACCGAGATGCCGGCGTCGTCCTTCGCCACTTTCGCACTCGCCACGTTTCTTGACGGTTCAATCGGCGTGCCGGCCGTTTCCGCCGCGGCCGGCGTCGCCGATCTCGACGGTGCAGCATCGGTTTCCGTCTCCGAGGCCGCGACTTTTTCTTCAGCCGGGCCCGGCAATCTCCATTTTCCCTCGGAGTTTTGCGGCCAAACAACATCGGGATTGACCAGTGATACCTCCTTAATCACCAGACGCCGGGCAAAGAGGGAAAAAAAACGGATTCGAAGCTGGAAGGTTTTGGCTGTGAGAAAGTCGCTCGAACTCACGGTGGACGCTTGAGGAATGGCGATGCCGCTCAATTTGAGTCCGCCCCACGGAGTCACGCTGATCTGACGAATGCTAATCTGCGTACCGAGATGATGGCTGAGTTCCTGCTGAATCTTCGCTTGTGTCGCCTGCGATTGCACATACAAGTTCACGCCCATCAGGACAATCGCGGCCAGCGCGACCACCACTCCCACGGCAATCAGAATTATTCGGCGTAACTTTCCCACCCGGAGACGTTACCCAGCCTCAGTTTGAAGAAAAGATCAAAGCCCGGTTCCAGATCATCCCGGATGAGTGACACGGTGGTCATTCTCAATCCGGCGGCACGCGGCGTACGGGCGAATCGATGGCGCGCGCAAATCGAATCGATCGCCGGCGGATCTCTCCTGCGCGCGACGTCACGCTCGGGTGAAGCGGAGAGCCTCGCCCGCCATGCGGTTCGGGAAGGCTTCGAAAAGATCGTCGCCGCCGGAGGCGATGGAACTATTAACGAGGTCGTGAACGGGCTCGCCGGAAGCAACGCGGCCCTGGGTCTTTTGCCAATGGGCACGGTAAACGTCTTCGCCATGGAACTCGGCCTGCCCGCGAACGATCTCCAGCGTTGCTGGGATATCATCCAGCGCGGGCACACGCGACTTGTCGATCTTCCAAACGCGAATGGAAAGTATTTTGTTCAGCTCGGTGGCGTGGGTCTCGATGCACAGGTGGTCAAAGAAACCAGCCTCGCGTTTAAAGCGCAGTTTCGGCCCCCTCAGCTACTTGATCTCGGCGGCGCAGATCGCGGCCCGAAAGCCACCGCGACTATTCATCGAATCGGAAAATGCAACGATCGATGAAGGCTCGTTCGTGTTGATCGGCAATGGGCGTCTTTACGGCGGGCCATTTCCTTTTTTCAAACACGCCGTTATTGATGATGGATTGTTCGATGTCGTCGTTTTCAAACGGCTCGGCTACCTCGAAATTATCAAGTATCTCCAGGACGTCGTGTTTAGTTCCGACATTCGCGTTCCCGAGATCGAATATTTCCAAACCCGGCGTCTGCGCGTCACCAGCGACCAGGATGTCCCGGTCGAGCTCGACGGCGAACTGGTCGGGAAATGCCCGGTCGAATTCGGGATGCAGGAAAAAGCCCTGCGGGTCCTGGCGCCGGCCCGCGCTCGGTCATCCTGAGCGAAGCCGAAGGCTCCCGTCGCGCCGCTGGAGGTATTGCCACGGGATTCCTCGACTTCGCTCGGAATGACAGGTTTAAAGTGGCCAACCCGTAACTTTTTGCGCTTGAAAGCCGGATTCTGATGACATTTAAAGTCGTCTGCGATATTCTCGTGCAATGCGTCTCTCTGGCCGCAAGGCACCGTTTTACACACGGCATTGGACGCACCATCATCGCGTCGTCCTGTTCTGCCTGATCGGCACCAACGTCGCCGTTTTTATCGCACAGCTCGTCCTCGAAGCCTGGCAACCCGGCTTTGTCCGAGAGTATCTTGGCATCAGCGATCGCGGCGTGCACGACGCCTACGCCTGGCAGTTTGCCACCGCCATTTTTCTCCACAGCGGCCCGTGGATTTTTGCCGGCAACATGTTCATGCTTTACCTGCTCGGACGCGACGTCGAATCCATTCTCGGCCAGCGCCATTTTCTTTACCTCTATCTGTCGGGAGCAATCGGCGGCGAGCTGGGGCATCTTTTTTTGATGCCGACCGACACTATTCTTTTGGCCGCGACCGGGGGCGTTGCGGCTGTGGTTGTCGCCTATGCAACCATTCTACCCGAGCTCGAACTCAACGCGCTGATCTTCGTCTTGCCGGTCCGCATCAAAATAAAACACCTCGCTTATGCAACGGTCGGGGTTGCGCTCGTCCTGATTTGCACAAGCCGTACCGGAATAGTCGGACACAGCGCTCTGCTCGGCGGCTGCGCAGCGGGTTGGCTGTATGCGCATCTGCTGGGTTTCGGCGGCCCGTCGTTCCTCCAGCGCTTCCTCAATCGTCGCCGAGCGGAGGCGGAGCGCTACGCTCGCATGAGTCCCCACCAGTTGATGACGGAAGAGATCGATCCGCTACTGGAAAAGATTTCGCAGCGCGGTTTCCAGGGCCTCTCTAAATCCGAACGACGAAGGTTATCAAAAGCGCGCGAGCGGATTCTGGAAAAAAAATCGCGTTAATGCAACGTCAGTACAAAACGCTGAGATTCTCGACCGGTCCATCTCTTTCGACATCTGTTAGCCGCGGAATCGAACGGAGGAAACTCGCTTAACGTCGCAAACGAAGTGGACCCCACGACCATTCGGTCCTTTTATGACAAGAATACAGACACGACCCGTTTTGCTCCCCGCCCGCTGTTGCTGGGCGCTGTTATTGCCACCGTATTGGGCCGCCTGGAAAGGGGGTGCCTCTGCTTGAGATAGAAGTTAAAAAGCAAGTTTTTCATTCGCGATTGATCCAATACGTCCATCTTTCGCGATCATCGAGATTCGCGTCATGAATAATATCAATAGGCTTCTTGTAGAGAATGTTTTGGCCGGCGTGGAAAAGCTCATTATTAGACGTGTTCAACGTTGCTAACAGCCGGCCGTTGCAGAAAACGTCAATATATAAGCCGCGCTGAGACAGCTTATAGTCTTGGAAGTAAGCGTCATGATTCAAATGGTACACGAACCACTTGTCCTCTTCTTTTTTCCAAAGCAAGCTCGTGTACCATGCGGCTAAAGGGCTATCCGTATACCCATGGACCAGCGCACGGACGCACCCTCCATCCGTTAAACTGGCGAACGTCTTGTTCCAATCTCTTCCGAAGAGGCTCGGCCAAGCCTTCAACACCAGCATCGCAACCAAAAGTGCAGCCAAGGATGCTACGCCACCTTTAATCAGAATCATGGATAAAGAATTTCTCATGTGGACAGGTAATGGCAGATCAAGGTCGCGGACGGCGCGGGCCATACTGGTAGCCTGGCGGGACATCTCCAAAGCCCATTCCTACGTTAGTCGGTGACATGCCGCCGGGATCTCTTGTGGTAGGATCAGGAGTCCACCTGCGTTTCGTTCCGGGCCACCGGTCGCAACCTGGTGTGCTGCACGAGCCGACCGAAAGCCCGCTTACATAATAAAATCCGCCGCCGCATGTCATCCCCTCGCAATCCTGCATATTTGAAAGGCCAACACACTCGCCAGGCGCAAGCATCACCCAGCCCCTGCCCGCGACAGAAGCCCATTCTATCCCGCCGGACCTATTGCAACATGTACCGAAAAACCAAGGGCCTCGCGGAACCCATCTTCTCCAATTAAAGAGGCCCAGTGGATCAATCATGTTGATCGGATCATTTGCAACGTAAGAATAGAGATTCGGTCCCTCGCTTTCTCCCATTGGATCCCGGCTGATCCATCTCCCGAGCGTTGGGCTATACGCCCGATACATTGTGAGATTTAGACCACTCGGCTGATGGAAATAATGGCCGGTGAAGCCGAAATCGAAACTCGAATCTCCGCTGATGGTTACACGTTTGCCCCACACATCATAATCGTATTGAGCTGCCAGTTCGCCGTTTTCATTCGTGACCTCCCGGATGCTGCCCAAGTGATCGCGCGAGTAATAGTAATCGCCCGCATCTTTCCCGCCGATCCGTTGTTCGCCTTCGGGATAGAACCGCTTGATCACCGTTTCTCCGCTCGCGTCGCGCTCTTCGGCAATTGAGTTGCCCGACCAGACGAATGTCTTCGTGCTGGTCGCGCCGCGCATCGTCACGCGCAGCATGCTGGTTACTGTCGTTGCCGACTGTACTGGGCCGCTTGAAAATTGAGGGTGTAATTTCCCGGCGTCACGGTCCCAGACTGCCAAAGCATCCCGTGGTTGGTCACGAATGCCAGCTTGCTTACCCTCATGGTGCCGCCGGCCGCCGCTCATCATGTCGCCATCGGGCGTTGCAATCCCGGCCGGGCCCCAGTAATTCCAGCCGCTGTCGGCCGGCGCGGTCGTGTCCTCGTCCAATGCCGGATCTTCAAAACCGCCGCCCTGCACACTTTGGTCGAGAGTTACCGGCATCGATTAGCGCCGTGTTATTGCCTCCGTTCGGATTAAGCCCTTCGAACTTCAGTTCAAAATCGCCTGTCGGCAGATTGAACTCCGCCGTGTCAAAGGACGACATATCCCCCGGCTTTGGGTTGAACCTCCGCCGTCACCGCCGGTCCGTATTCGGTAATTTTCACGCGTCGCCCCAGCCCATCATAAGCAAATTCCGTGCGATCCCCGGTGTCGAGTGTAGTTGATGGCCACCAGCCGGTTAGCCGCATCCCATTCGTACTGCTGGTTCGCATCGTTGTTTGCCGTCATATTCCCGTTCAGATCATAGGTAATCGGCTGTGACTCAACCGGCACGCCGTTAACAATTAGAGTTCGATCGATCAATTGATTGAGCACGTTTGG
Source organism: uncultured Verrucomicrobiae bacterium (assembly GCA_963815455.1). Classification (GTDB taxonomy): domain Bacteria; phylum Verrucomicrobiota; class Verrucomicrobiia; order Chthoniobacterales; family UBA10450; genus JBDTZF01. The sequence continues at coordinate 1,670,592 of CAWFGO010000001.1, read as the reverse complement.
AGTGGAACTATGCGCGACGCCGTTCGGGATCGGGATTTGCGGAAGGCTATCAAAAGCGCACGAGCGGATTCTGGAAAGAAAATCGCGTTAATATGAAAGCGGCGGCGCACCGCCGCACTCCAAAACGCATGCGGGATATTTGGGCGGCCTCTGCGACGGCCACGTCTTGGAGTGCGGCAGCTTGCCACGCCAGAGCCTGGCGGAGGCGGGTGTTCTGCCGCTTTTCGATGCTATCTTGCGGGAAAGCAATGCATCGCGATTGGATTCAGGAAAAGGCCGCTCGTTCGTTCCATCCTTCGCAAGTTGAGAGAACACTTGCTCAGCTGAACGAGACGTGGGCGTCCGACGGGCCGGCGCTTGTCGATCTAATCACGAATTTTCCGCTGGGCGAAGCGGCTCTTCTCCACCTTCTTGCTGCTTCAAGCATTTGCGCATCGCGATTGGCGCGGCATCCCGAGACGTTTCTCTGGCTTTGTCAGCCGGAGATTTGTTCGTCCCGGCGTGGTTACGGACAAATGCGACGCGATCTGCATGCGCTCCGCGACGAATCGGTCGCCGCGGACAACTTTCGCGCACTGCGATTTTGGAAAGGCCGGGAAATGGTCCGGATCGCTGTACGCGAACTGGCCGATGTCGCGCCATTGGAAGAGACAACCGCCGAATTATCCCAACTGGCGGAAATTTGTCTGACCGAAGTTTTCGAATACTGGGACTCCGATTTGCGCCGGCGATATGGTTCGCCCGATGCAGAGTTTACGATTCTCGCTCTGGGCAAGCTCGGTGGCCGCGAACTCAATCACAGCTCCGATGTCGATCTTATTTTTCTCTACGGTGAAGACGGGCAGGTCTCGGCCCGCATGACGTATCATGAATGGTTCAATCGCCTGGGCGGAAAGATTGTCGAGACGTTCGCCAGCGTTGACACCGAGGCGCCGCTTTTTCGAGTCGATCTCCGTCTTCGCCCGGAAGGTTCCGCCGGACCGCTGGCGCGTTCCCGCGCAAGCATGGAAAATTATTATGCCGGCTTTGGCGAAACCTGGGAACGGCTGGCATTGACCAAGGCGCGCGGAATCTGCGGGAGCCGCGAGCTGGCCTACGAATTCCTGCGCCAACTTCAGCCGTTCATCTACCCGAAGAGTCCGACTCCGGACTTGCTCGACGAAGTCGCCGCCATTAAGCGCCGGATCGAGCGCGACGTGGTCGGTCACGAAAATCTGGCCTGGAACGTGAAACTAGGCGCCGGAGGTATTCGGGAAATTGAGTTTGTGGTCCAGACGCTTCAGCTCATTCATGGGGCGCGCCATGCCTTCTTGCAGGAAACGAGCACGTTGAAAGCGCTTCAATCTCTTCACGAATTGGATCTTCTTCAATCGGGCGAAATTGTTGCGCTCGATCAGGCTTACCGGTTTTTGCGCCGGGTCGAGCATCGTTTGCAGATCGAAGCCGAGCAGCAGATCCACACCGTGCCGCAAGAACCCCGAAAGCTTTCGGGGCTGGCGCTCAGCCTCGGTTATCCGTCGGGCCAGCAATTCATCATGGAATTGCAAGAGCAGATGAAACAGGTGCGCGAGATTTTCCGACGCGTTATTTCGCAAACACCAGCCGAATCGGCGCCTGTCGATTTGTCGATCTTTAGTGACGAGAAACGGGCTGCCAAGGCGCTGGCCGACCTGGCCCAAAGCGGCGGCAGTTTTCATCGGGCGCCGAGGACGCGCCAAATCTTTCGCAATTTGCGGCCGTTTCTGCTCGAGCGTCTGGGCGAGACAGCCGATCCCGACGCAATCCTCAATCAGTTCGTCCGATTCGTCGAAGCCTACGGCATGCGTGGTCTCCTTTTCGAACTCCTCGTGACCCATCCGCGATTGCTCGAGCTATTGATCAAAACATTCGATGCCAGCCAATTCGGAAGCGAACTCCTGATTCGAAGGCCGCAGCTGCTGGAAGAATTAACGCGGGGCGAAGCACTCGATGGCGTCGTTACGGTGGAAAGACATTTGCGCAGACTCGCGTCGCTGACCCCTGATCGCGCCAATGTCGATTCACTCCGGGTTTACCGCCAAACGCAGTTGCTTCGGATTCTGCTTCGCGACGTTCTCGATCTTGTCGATCTTCTCGAATTGCTGGAGGAACATTCCGCACTCGCCGAAGCGTGTCTGCTCGCTGCAAACAAACTCGCCGGCAGCGAAGAACTAACGGTCATCGCACTCGGGAAATTCGGCGGAGGCGAAATCGGGTACGGAGCCGATCTCGATGTTCTCTTTGTCGGCGAAGATATCCGCGCCGCGCAAAATCTCAGCGCCGCGATGGCGCAACCAAGCGCAGAAGGCGCTTTGCCCACCCTCGATGCCCGGCTTAGGCCGGACGGGGAGAAAGGTCCGCTGGTCTGCTCCCTGGCCGCGTACGAATCATACTACAGCCAGCGAGCGCAGCTTTGGGAATTGCATGCGCTCATCCGGGCACGACCGCTCACTGGCCCGCTTCAAAATCAGTTCATGGAAATGGCCCGACGGCATTGGAGGGCGGCGGGTGAGCGCGCCGATCTTTTCCAGCAGATCGACACGATGCTGGAGCGGATCCGGCGCGAGCGCGGATCCGGTTCCGATCTTCTCGATTACAAAACCGGCGCGGGCGGCATCATCGAAGCGGAATTTTTCGTGCACGCACTCCAGATGAAGGGAGGAATCTGGGAACCGAATTGGCATGAGGCCCTGAAGCAACTGGGCGCGCACGGCCTTCTGACCGCGCGCGAGGTCGCGGAGGCAAAACGCGGTTACGATTTCCTCCGGCGTTGCGAATCGGGCCTGCGACGGTGGGAAAACAAGAGTGTCTCAGCCTTGCCAACCGCTGCCGACGATCAACAAAAATTCGCGGTTCGCCTGGGTCATGAGGATTTCGAGACTTTCCGGCAGGAATATGTCACGGCGCGCGAAACGGTTCACGCGCTTTACACCCGGCGAATCAAAAGCGCTTTGGAATAGGATCGGTCAACGACCGGACAGGAGGCGGCCGAGAGCGAAGAGCACGAGAAAGCTTACGATCAAGCCGGCGCAGACGATAACCAGGAGAAGGCCAAGGACCGCAATAATAAAAATCCAATCGCCTTTTCGCGATTGCCGGGGCGCTGCGACGTATCCTTTGAGGAGCTCATAATTGCGGACATTCGATTTGAACCAGAACGAGAACAGATCGCCGATCCCGGGAACAATGCCGACCAGTTCGTTAATCAGGATGTTGCCCGCCATTCGGGCCAGCAGAACCTTCGGGAGCCCGGAGCGCGTGGCGTAAATCAGCGCTAGCGCGGAGGTAATCGCAGAGGCGGTGTCGCCGATTCCGGGGACAAGTCCAATTAATGGATCAATGCCAAATCGGAATTTCGTTCCCGGGACGCGCAGAAGATCGTCCATGATAAGGGCGAGCCACTTGAAGAGCGGATCGAGTCCCGACGGGTTTCGAGATTGTCGATCTTCGGCTGGGAGAACTTCCCACTCGAGAATTTCCGATTTTGGATTTTCGATTTTCGATTGCATTTCTTCGCGCCGATTTCCTAATCGAAAATCGCCGATCGAAATTCGAAAATTCTTAGCCCGGGATTTCCTTTAGCATCTGCGTGTTGGTCGGGAATTTCTTCACGAACATGAGCAAACGCTGGATTGCTTCTTCCGGTTTATGACCGGCCAGGCCGCGCCGAATCAGATTGATTTTCTCCAACTCCCACGGCTGCAACAGCAATTCTTCGCGGCGGGTGCCGGAGAGAAAGATGTCGATGGCGGGGTAGATGCGCTGATCGCTGATCTTGCGGTCGAGCACCATCTCCATGTTTCCCGTTCCTTTGAACTCCTGAAAGATCAATTCGTCCATTCGGCTTCCGGTTTCGATCAGCGCGGTGGCGACAATAGTAAGCGAGCCGGCTTCCTCGGTGTTGCGGGCCGCGGCGAAAATTTTTCGTGGGGTTTCCATGGCGCGGGCGTCGATACCGCCGCTCATGGTGCGACCGCCGCCGCGCATGTCGTTATTAAATGCGCGAGCGGTGCGGGTGATCGAGTCGAGGAGAATGAACACATGCTGTCCGGCTTCGACCAGTCGCTTGGCTCGCTCGATCGCGAGCTGGGCGATGCGGGTGTGGCTCTTGATGTCGGCGTCATTGGAACTGGCCATCAGCTCCGCAGTCGGATGCGACCGCCGGAAATCGGTAACTTCCTCCGGGCGCTCATCGACCAGAAGAATAATGACCTTCATTTCCGGGTGATTCTTTGTCACTGCTTCGGCGATGTGATGAAGCAACGTCGTCTTGCCGGTGCGCGGCGGAGCGACGATCAAGCCGCGCTGGCCCATGCCGAGCGGCGTCATTAAATCCATGATCCGCGTGGTGTAACGGTCCGGCGCGGTTTCGAGCTTGATCCGCTTGTTGGGGTTGATCGTGGTCAGTTCCTCAAACGGACGCAGACCCTGATATTTGGTCGGTTCTTCGCCGTTAATCGTGAGCAGCTTGGTCAACTGCGGGCCACGGTTGCCTCGACGGGTTTCCCCGTTAATCCACATGCCATCGCGCAAGGCAAAGCGACGAACGATCTCCGGTGTGACAAAAATATCCTGAGGCGTCTGGGCGAAGTTGCGCTTGGGATCGCGAAGAAATCCGAAACCTTTGCCTGAAATCTCGATGATCCCCTCGCCGAACTCTGGCTCGGCCTGCACCTGATCGCCGTTCTCGACTGCGCCATCGGGCAATTGTCGATCCAATGTTTCAACGTCGTTATCGCCAGCCGCGGACGGAGAATTTGACGATTCGTTTGAATTATCGCCTCCAACCCGGTCGCCCCGGTTGCGATAACGTCTGCGCGGGAAGCGGCGGCGGGGGCGCTGTTGGCGTTGGTCCGGCGCGGCAGACCCGGTCTCGACCGGCGCAGGTTGATTCTCGTTGTTCTCTTCGTTCATAAGCAAAATAGGTCTCGTCGCTCGCTCAGGAGCGGTTTGCGCAACTTTCTGCCGCAAATATTTTCAAGCCGGCAACGTGGCCAGCAATTCGTCGGGAATTTCTATATTTGAATAGACGTTTTGGACGTCATCGTCGTCTTCGAGCGCATCACACAATCGGAGCACCTGGCGCGCAACAGTCTCATCGGCAACCGGAACAGTCGTATCGGGAATGAATGTAAACTTTTGCCCATCGGTAGTCACACCCGCTCTCTTGAGCGCTTCAGCTACGGCGTATAGCTGATCGTGGGAAGTGGTAATAACATACTCATCCTCCTCGGTTGTCAACTCTTCCGCACCAGCTTCCAGGGCAAGCTCCAGGATGCGATTTTCGTCGATCCCGGCTCGCTGGACCGTGAGTTGACCCTTCTTATGGAACATATAAGAAACGCTGCCAGATGAAGCGAGGTTGCCCTCGTTCTTGCTGAAGATGCTTCGAATCTCCGCTGCCGTGCGGTTCTTGTTGTCGGTCGCGGCTTCGACAATCACAGCCACTCCGCCCGGGCGCATAACCCTCGTAAACGATCTCATCGAAGTGCTGCGCTTCGCTGCCTTCTCCAGTGCCGCGCTTGATCGCCCGCTCGATGTTATCATTCGGCATGCTCTGGGCCCGCGCCGCCTGGATTGCGCCGCGCAGGCGCAGATTGGAATCGGGATCACCGCCGCCAGCCTTGGCCGCGATGGAGATTTCTTTGGATAATTTGCTGAAAACCTGACCGCGTTTCGCATCGGTCGCGCCTTTGAAGCGCTTGATCTTCGACCATTTGCTATGTCCCGACATAACGGTGCGGAGTTAATAATTCTTACCAGAAACTGCTAGGAAAACATTCAAGCTACTGCGCCTCGCGAGAGAAGGCTGGCGAGGAAGGAAATTACCCTCGCATAGTCAATCGTAGCCGAAATGGTTTGTCAATCGTACCTAAGCGGCGACCACGCCGGCGCGTTTTCGGGCGTTCGCGTCCAGGATGCGCTTGCGGAGACGGAGCGACTTTGGCGTCGCTTCCACGTACTCGTCGCTGTCGATGTACTCGATGGCGCGCTCCAGACTCAGTCGCAAGGGGGCTTCCAATTGGATTCCCTTGCCGTCCCCCTGGCTGCGCATGTTGGTGAGGTGTTTCGCTTTGCAGGGATTCACGGGCAGATCCTCCAGCCGCGCATTTTCGCCGACGATCATCCCGGCGTAGACATCTTCCTGCGGCCCAATGAAAAGCCGGCCGCGAGCCTGGATGTTATTAAGAGCGTAGGCCGTGCTCGTGCCGGGCTCCATCGAGACCATGACTCCGCGATTGCGGCCTTCGATCTCGCCCTTGAATGGAGCGTACTCGCGAAAGAGATGGCTCATGACACCTTCGCCCCGGGTCAGGTTCACAAGATCCGTTTCGAAACCAATCAGGCCGCGGGTTGGAATAATTCCTTCCACCGAAACGCGCGCGGCGTGATGGTGCATATTGACGACTTCGCCTTTCCGGCCGGCGATCGATTGCATGACGTCGCCCAGATTTTCAGCGGGTAAATCGATGTACAAATTTTCAAGGGGCTCAAGCGTGTTACCGTCTGCATCTCGTTGAAAAATAACCTCGGGACGCGAGACCATGACTTCGTAGCCTTCCCGCCGCATTTGCTCGACCAGTATGGCGATCTGCATTTCTCCACGGGCGTTGATTTCAAAAGTGCCGGCTACTTCCGTATCGCTCATCTGGAGGGAAACGTTCGCCCGAGTTTCGCGCACCAGCCGTTCGCGCACGTGCCGCGCGGTGACGAACTTCCCTTCGCGTCCGGCAAAAGGCGAATCGTTCACCAGGATGCGCATACGGATCGTTGGCGGATCGATATCGACAAACTGAAGAGGCGCGCGCTCCTCGCGATCCGTCAGTGTTTCACCGATGTAAACTTCTTCAAAGCCGGTTAGCCCGATAATGTCGCCGGCGGAGGCGTGCTTTGTTTCGACCTCCTCCAGGCCTTCATAAGTAAAAAGCGCCGTCACGGTAGACCGTTCGCGGCGTTCATCGCGATGAATGCAAACCATGGAATCCCCCACGGCCACACGGCCGCTCACGATCCGCCCAATCGCGATACGACCAAGGTAATCGCTGTAGTGGAGATTAGAGACCAGCATCTGGAAATAAGGTTCCGTTGAAACCGTCGGCGGCGGGACATGCTTCACGATCGCCTCGAACAACGGAGTCAAATCTTCGTTGTTGTCGTGCAGCTCGCGCATGGCGAAACCATTTTTCGCGCTGGCGTAAATAATCGGAAAATCGAGCTGCTCGTCGGTCGCTTTTAATTCCACGAACAGATCAAAGACCATGTCGAGCACCTTGTGGGGACGGGCATTTTCCCGGTCGATCTTGTTGATGACTACAATTGGCTTGGCCTTGTTCTCCAACGCCTTGCGCAAAACGAAACGCGTTTGCGCCTGTGGACCATCGTGAGCATCGACAACGAGCAAAACGCCATCGACCATTTTCATGATCCGCTCCACTTCGCCGCCGAAATCGGCATGCCCCGGCGTATCCACGATGTTGACCCGGTAACCATTCCACTGAAAGGAGGCGTTCTTCGCCCGAATCGTGATCCCTTTTTCGCGCTCCAAATCCATCGAATCCATCACACGCTCCTCGACTTTTTGATTGGAACGGAAAGTGCCCGACTGGCGCAGCAGTTGATCAACCAGCGTGGTCTTGCCGTGATCGACGTGCGCAATAATGGCGATGTTACGGATCTTATCCATGAGAGAATCCAATCAACCGGGGCGTTACTTCTCGCGGGGGTTGTCCCGACAATTGAGAGTGCAGAATATGGACGCGACTACGCGAGGCGTCAACTTACGGGCGTTACCGCTGTAACGGAAACGGGCCGGCGTTGCGGCCGGCCCATTTACAGAACTGCAGTTGGCGTCGGGCTACGAAGTTCTCTTGATTCGCCTGCGCAGCGCGACCAGGAGACCCGCGCCTACAAGGGCGAGGCCAAAGGTCGAAGGTTCTGGAACCGGGATGACTTGAATATTGTCGACCAGTAGCGCCGTAGGAGCGCTGTCGGTCGTCGTTCCATCGACTACACCAATTGCCAGGACATATGTGCCGGCGCTAGTGATGCTGATCGTATACGTCTGATAGTGGGTTTCCAGAACAAACGGATTGCCGCTCCCTGTCGTCGGAAACAGAGGTACTAAACGTGTCCGCGACGACGGGGGTATTTCCACCTATGCCGCTGAGCGAGACAAAGGCGAAATCGTTATGCGCGCCCGGTTGAACTTCGTCGGTGAGGAAGTTGTAGTTAAACGTCACTACATCGCCCACGTTCAAAAAGCCCAGGTTAAGCCTAAACGCAGAGCCTTCCTGCCCGGCAACAATGCCATCGCGAATGCTGCTCGTAGGAATACCAAGAAAAGCGGCAATCGCCGTCACTGAGACCGCATTTGTGCCCGACTGGTTGGTGTATCCGGGATCGCTGGTGTTGTTGATCGTCGTGAGCAACAGCTGATGGGTTCCTTCTGTGGGATTGATCCCAAAATAATTTGGCGCCCGGATGCCGGCGTCGCCGACGGTGGACCCGGGAGCGAGCGCTCCGGATTCGAAGCCCTCGACCAGAGTTGCCCAACTTGAAGTCGCGGGAAGGGCAAAAAGGGCAAAGGCGATCAGAACAAACGTTCCGGCTGACAGATTTTTTTTCATGACTTTCATAGTTTGATCCTCATTTCAGCTGAATTACGGCAATACGGTAAAGTTCCCGGGTGCGGTTACTCCGCCCGCTGCATTGGAGACCCTAATTGGGCCGGTCACAGCGCCGGCTGGTACCGTGGCCACGAGTGTGTTGCTGGTAAGCACATTCACCGATGCCGGCTGGTTATTGAAGAACCTTACGGCCGTCCCAGGCCCGAAGTTCGAGCCAGTGATGGTGATCTGCGCGCCGGCATGGCCGCTGGTTGGGCTAAATCCGCTAACGGTTGGTTTGCGGAAGGCCACCATATCGGCGTGATTTCCCGTTCCGTTGTGCATGTGCAGCAACAGGACACCGAGCGACCCATTATTTTGGAAATTGGTGCCGTTGTAATTTACCGGAATCGAATTGGTAGCCAGATCATCGTACAGGAACGGCTCGAGGAAGGCGCCGCCAGCTGGCGTCTTGGAAACTCCGGCGACACCCGCGGAATTTTCCACTTCCAGGCCTGGATTAGCCAGGTCGTAGGTCAGCACCGGCGTCTCATCTACTTCGTTGTTCGAGCGGTCAAAGGTGACCACTTGATACTGGAAGAGGGTATGCCCGGCAGTGCCCAAGGCCGGGTAGCCGGGACCGGCGAGCGATGAAGCGTTAACCATCATGCCTACCGCGCTATTGTTGTAAGCGTTGGTGTCGGCAACGGCGGCGGAAAGGCCGTTCGTAAACAGACCAGACGAGGCCGACCCGCCTGTATGCAGGTTAACGACAATTGGCGTAAAGACATTGACCGTCCCCGTGGAACTCAAATAAATTGCAAAGTCGGGATCGCCATCTGGCGGACCACCGGCTCCGTCGCCAGTGTCCACGAAGATTTCCTTGTCCGAACTGGCAAAGTCGGGCGTGGCCGCGTTGCCGAAGCCCTCAATCCCCCAGAAAACCCTGGTGGCCGCGGTAGCTACGCCTCGATTTACGTAATCGCTGGTTACACCGACGTACTTGAGGTCATTCGGGCTCGTCGGGGCATTGGGCAGGCCGACAAACGCGCTGGCGTATTGCAATTCAAAGGCCTTGACCAGACCGAGAATATCGAAGCCGTTACCGAGATTTGGGCCCGTATTCACAGGCGAACCCGACAGATTGATCGTGAACGAACCGGTGTTTGGCTGTGAGGGCACAACGCTGGTGATTGTAGAATGCATCACGGAAGCCGGTTTGGGCGCAGCATAAAGCGCCACGCGCAGCGTCGGCTCGACACCGCCAACATCGGTGAACACCGCGTAGCCCGATTTCTCCGTCAACCATTGGCGAGGGTTGCCTCCCAGAGTAGCCGTGACGCTGTCCTCACGACCATGCTTCAAAAGGCTGCCGGTAACAGCAAACGTGACGGGCACGTTCATGCTTGTGCCCGCGTTCACCGTGATCGGTCCGCCAGGCAAGGTAAAGCTGGCGCCACCGACCGGGGTCACGTCCTGGTAGCTCACGCTGTAGGTCACGTTGCTCGTCCCCTTATTCGTAACCATGATATTCTTGGTAACCGACGCCGAGCTATCCGCCGGCGCCTCAACCACACCAAAGGAGAGGCCGATCAGGTTTGGATCGGTCCCGTTGTAGGCGGTCACGTTCGACCTGGCCGCCGCGGCAACATCAACGCGCCCCGCCCCTATTCTTCCAATCCCGTATTGCGTCGTGTGCGCCGTAGTTGTGAAGAGATCGTGGTTGGCGGTGGCGCAAATTACGCCGTTGAGTTCCTGGACTGTCCAGGCCGGGTGCAACTGACGGAGCAGCGCCATGATGCCGGAGACGTGCGGAGTGGCGGACGACGTGCCGTTAAAGTTTGATACGCCGGTTCCGCTAAAGGGATTGGCCACACCAACGACTTCAGCCGGGGCCGATATATCGGGTTTGACCGCGCTATCGGGCAGCCGCGGACCACGGGAACTGTAGGCGGGGATAGTATCCGGCACCGCCAGCGCCGGAATCACTTGTGCGCCGCTGTCGTTATTAATTGTCACATTGACCGGATTTACCGGAATCCCGGTCACTGGATCGAACCCTCCAGAAGCCGTCACAATCGTATCGCGACTGGTGCGGGAAATCATCACATCTACTCCGGGCGGCTGGCCCGCCGTGCTCATTAAAATAGGAACAAAAGCGTTCGGATTGTTAGTGAAATTGTCGATGATTACGGCGATGGCGCCGGCGGCCAAACCCTTGGTCACCTTATCGGTGAAAGTCGTGGCTCCGCGATCGATTATCACAATATTGCCGGCGACCTGGGCGGCATTGGTAAGTGCGGGCGCGTTCGCGTCGGGTGGCACGGCATAAACCAGGTTGCCCGTGATGCCACCTGCGGGAATGGCGGAACTGTCACTGCCTTTTGTCGAAAAATACATCGCTCCAACTCCGCCCCCGCCCGCCGTATTGGAGGTGACGTTCGAGTCGTAAATGAAACCGCCTTGATCGTTAAAAGTGGCCGCGATGCCGAGAGTGCCGCTAGCTGCCGCCGGGCTGCTGTGGATATAATAGGAATCGCCTGCATTGCCGGCTGCCGAACAGACGAGAATGCCGATCGAGGCGGCATTGGAAGCGGCAACGTCGTCCGGATCATCCGCAAAACCTTCGTTCGCGCCCAGCGACATGCTCACCACGTCCATCTTATCTACAAAATCGCCGTCGCCATTTGGATCCATCGACCATTCGATAGCCGAGACGACTACATCAGTTGAACCGGCGCAGCCGAACACGCGCACCGGATAGAGCTTCGCGTTGGGAGCGAAGCCGGGAGAAATCGACAGCGTGCTCATGTCCGGAGAACTCCCATTGTAGTTGCCGGAATAAGTAAACCCGGCGCTGGTCACGCCGAATCCGGTGGCCAAACTGGAACAAGCCGTGCCGTGACCATTGCAATCGAACGGATTGTTGTCCGGGAACGGAATCGGCTGATAACTCGGGCTATTTGGATCGGCGTTATAAGTGTCACCGACGAGGTCGGTTCCGCCGGGGATCTTCGGGGTAGGATAATTCGGATTCGGTACCGGCGTCGTGTCCCCGGTGCTGGCATAATCCGCAGCCGAACCCGAACCACCAAAGTTCCTGTGAATGTAATCCAGACCCGTGTCGATCACCGCGATCTTGATATTTTCACCGTGCGTGCCGAATGGCCCGGTCGTCCATGCCGGACGGGTGGCCAGGAAATCAATATCGGAAAAAGCCGCGGTCGCGAACTTCGGCACGATCAAGTGGACGGCTTTGACGCCCGGAATTTGGACGATAGCGGGAATCTTATCATTGCTCGTTGCCACCGCGATGCCGTTGTAAGCGCGTTGCGCCCGAAACAACACCGTCGCCCGAATGTCCCGACCGGTTAATGCGTTAACAATCGCCTGTTGCTCCTGATCAAGCTGTCGCACGGTCGCCTGAACCTGCCGCGCCGCAGCGGCGCTGATCCTAATCGCCTCGGGCTTTTGCTTCAGGAGCTTCTTCGAGCCCTTCGCCTTCGGATGGGCCAGCGCATAATTGCGCGCCGCGTCGGCCTGGGCCTGGGCCTCCTTTAAGGCGGCGGCGTAAGTGACTGCCGCCGGATCGCCGTTCAACTCCACCATGACCGCGAGGGAGTTCTTGAGGTCCGAACCGCTTTGCAGATTTGGCGGAATACCGGCGGGCTCACCGGACACGTCGTTGGCCGCTCCTTTGGGTAAAGGGGCCGCAAATGTGAAAGCTACCGAAATGGCCAGACAGAACAGGCCCACGGAAGCAAAAGATGGGAAAACACGATTTGAAATCAGAGTGCGACTAGTTTTCATAGTTTACTCGGGCTGCGGGTTGGGTTGTGAGTTGACTGAACCCAGCAGCCTGATTGATCTCGCGCGCAAAAGTCAAGACTTTTCCGCCCTTTCTTTTTCAAAAATCCCTAGCAATTTCGGTGGCCTCGCATTTGCAGTACACCACGCGAATGCGCGGTTCGTTTCCCGCGACGTTTTAACAATCAGCGGCGCTGCAATTCCATCGGTTGCGGCACCGCATCAACCCATTTGCCGCGAGCGCTTCTCACCCGAGGTGGGGTGATATTTTCATTCGCGCGGATGTCGATTCGCACGCTCAAAATTTTTTTCAATTTTCAACAACCAACGCCGAAATCCTAAAACGGCGGAGGAGTTGCCTTCCCTTTTTTCCCCTTCTTCCCGCCGCCGCCACCGCCCTGTCCACCGCCACCACCGCCTGCCGGCGCGGTCATCTGGCCCGTACTTCTTCTTCCTTTCTTGCCGTGTTTGCCGCCGCCACCGCCAGCCTGACCAGCTCCACCTTGCGTCATCTGGCCCGCGCCTCGCGAAACTTTCTTGCCGTGTTTGCCGCCGCCACCGCCAGCCTGGCCAGCTCCACCTTGCGTCATCTGACCCGCGCCTCGCGAAACTTTCTTGCCGTGCTTGCCACCGCCACTACCGCCGCCCGCTTGCCCGACCCCCTCCACATTGGTTTTTTCCTTATGCTCTTTCTTCCCGGGATGCTGGTTAACTGCACCAGAATTAAGGGTCGCGGTCACAGGTCGTTTGTGATTCTTTGCCTTCCCTGGGTGCTGATTGAACCCGCCGGTACCCCCGCCACCAGCCGCGGATGAGGCGGACTGACCCTTGCCTTTCTTTTTCTTGCCGGGATGCTGGTCGCCACCGCCGGCTAAGGTATTGGCAAGCTGGCCTGCGTTCCGAGCTTTGTTCTTCCCTTTCTTGCCGGGATGCTGATTGAAGCCACCGCCGCTCGCACCCGCTGCGCCAGCTGTGGCAGCCCCTTTACCCTGACCCTTGTTTTTACCCTTTCCGCCAGGATGCTGATTAAAGCCGCCTCCGGCGCCCTGACCTTCTCCGGCAAGTGAGCTTGCCCCCTTGCCCTGGCCCTTCTTACCTTTCCCGCCGGGGTGTTGTCCGTCGCCACCGCCAGCACCGGCCTGTTTGCCATGCTTGCCAATTTTCTGGGCGACATCGGATGGCAGTTTCCCCTTGGTGTTTTTTGGATTCTTCCCTTTGTTTTGCTGGGCGATGTGGTTCCTCGCCTCTCTTTCAGCCTTCTTATCCTTGCCCCAGCCCTTGTCGATCTTGTCCTTGCCCACATGCTCGGCAACTTTCGGATCATGTTTCGGGTGCTTATCGCCTTTAATCTTCGGAGAATGAAGCGCGAGGTGGTCGCCATCGTGCTTCTGATATTTCCCTCCCATCCCTCCCATGTCCTCGATCCGATCGATCATGACCTTCCCGACTTCTCTGCCGCCTTCCTGGCGAATCCGTGTATTACACCAGTCGCGATCCGGCCCGCCGCAATAGATGTTTACGTGACTGGTATAGGAAATGTTGGTGATGTTGATGGTCTGATTAATGATCGTCACGTTGCGGGAGCGGTCGAAGATGCAGTTGCAGCCCCAGTACGATTCCCGGCCGAAATCGCGAATCCTGATGAACGTGTACGATTCGAAACCAATGTCGCAGATCTCATCAACCCAGGTGCTGACGCCTACGTTGACTTCGCAGCCCGCTTCCGGCGGCAGGGGAGCCCAGCCGATGCAATCACAATCATTATCCCGGCCCTGGCGCCAGGAAACCCAGGAGGCCCCCCAGACCTTGCCCGGCACCCAGGCCCAACCGCAGCCGGTTCTAACCTTGAGCCATCTGCCGTAATGATAACAGGCCCAGGCCCACGGTTCGTCCGAGACAAAAGTCCAGCCGCAATCGTCGCATTCGCTCCAAGTTCCATTGGTATAGGGAGTCCAGCCTGCCGAACAATTGGTGGGCTGCCAGCATTTGCCCCATTTTTCCACACTGATCCAGCGCCCGTTGTTATTGAGCGATTCGCTGCCATAAAAGTCGTCGCTGGCAACGCCGACTTCATCCGATTCGTTTTCGACCATGCCGGTTGTTAGGCCTTCATCGGCCCCCGCCTGCAAGGCTGCGCCGGCACTGGATGGCGCTGCTTCCGCGCCGCCCGCCGGAACCACTTCGTTGGTCAAGGCATAAAGAAGGAAAGGTGCGCTCCCGGAGCGTTGTGCAATCGTGATGCCCGGCGTGGAATCTCCGTCCCAGGTAAAACGATAATTGATATAATACACCTGATTCGGGTCCTTAAATCCGCCGGCCGAGGTCGTCGCGTCGTCCTCATTGAAGAACCCGGTCTCTACCGCGGCCTGGCCGTCGCCCACGAACGAGAGATTCACCTGCCTGTTTTGGCCCGAAGAATTACAGACATAAACGCGCAGGTCATATGTCACGCCTGCTTCCAAGCTCTCCGGATCGAGCACGATCTCCTGCTGCGAATTGTCGGTCGCGCCGTTGTTGAAAGTCATGTCCGACAAGACCTCGCGAAAAATGCCGGCGGCCTGAATACTGGCGCTCGATCCGCCCGCATTGGAGAGAGTGCCGGCTAGTGCATTGAGGGTACAGTTGTCAGCTGTAGCCGTCTGGCCGTCGATCACCAGGGCGTAAAGCGTAATTCCATTGATGACCCGATCCGTTCCGCGCGTGTTCCCGCCATCCACCGCGCTGGTATAGCCATTATCAGTGCTAATTCCAGAGCCCGGGTCGCTCTGCACCGCCGGGATCGCCTGATAAAAAACTGTTCCTGCCTGGGTGGTAGCAATGCCGATCGCAAACGCCAAAAACGCTGCTAGGTGAAGCCAATGTTTTTTCATATTTAGATGTGGGTTGAGTTAGATTCTCCGCATTCGCTCTGCTCGGTCCCGAGTTTGGACGAGTGAAGGTCATTCGCATGAGAGGGTTGATTGCCTTCATGATTGCCGGCTTATCTGCAACACATAGGGACAGCACCCCCCAGTTGCTCCCCGTTTTTTGCCAAACATCGAGCGTATCTTGCACTTCCCTCCGTGACCAAAAACCGGCGTTTCTATGGGAGGGCTGAGTGGGGCGACTTAAGCGGACAACTCGGCCGACATCGGTTGCGGCACTGCATCAACCCATTTGCCGTGTTCGCGAATCAAATCCTGAAGTCGATCGACCGCTTCGGCTTCCGGAATATTAAATTTCACCGGTGTCTTTCCCACGTAGAGATTCACTTTGCCGGGCGCGCCGCCCACGTAACCGAAATCGGCATCCGCCATTTCGCCCGGGCCATTCACGATGCAGCCCATGATTGCGATCTTCACGCCTTTGAGATGCAACGTTGCCGCCTTGATCTTCGCCGTCGTGGTTTGCAAATTAAATAGCGTTCGTCCGCACGATGGACAGGCCACGTAATCGGTTTTGAAAATCCGGGAGCCGGCCGCCTGCAAGATATTATAAGAAAGCCGCAGCGATTGCCCGGGCGCTTCCTCGCCCTGCACCAGGATCGCATCGCCAATTCCGTCGCAGAGCAGGGAGCCGATGTTGGTGGATGCGATCAGAAGAGTTGTAAGGAAATCGTTATCGTCAGAAGTCGAAGGATCCCGTTGTGCCGCCGATAGGCTTTCACCACGGGATTCCTCGACTGCGTTCCGCTTCAGTTCACTCCGCTCGGAATGACAAAAAACATCCTTTAAAAGAATCGGATGCCGCGGACTTAATCGGGCGGCCAGTAATCGAAACGCGGGAATCACCGCAAGATCGACATCGTCTCGCACGGTCACGAACTGCGGCCTCGAATTCTTGTTCAATTGCGCGATCGCGCTCTCATCGCGCGGATCGACTTCCTGTATCTGCGCGTTCTCATAAACAATCTCCGGCTTGTAATCGCCCATCTTGTCGACCTTGTGCGCGATTTTCTCGAAAGCCTCTTGCCTGACGATAACGCGAATCAGTTCTTCGCCGCCCAGTTTCACCTCCTGGCCGGGATCACCGATCCCGGCTACAGCGATCGTCTCTGTAGCGCGCTTCTGATATGAAAATGGGTCAAAGGATAGTTCTGCGTTCGACGTTCGATGTTCGGCGTTCGATGTTTTCTGCACCATCGCGACCAATGCTTTCGCTACAGGAATCTCATGCGGACTATCTTCAGTCAGCGAAACGCGAATCGTGTCCCCGATTCCATCGGTCAGGAGCGAGCCGATCCCAATCGCGCTCTTGATCCGCGCGTCTTCGCCTTCGCCCGCTTCAGTTACGCCGAGATGAATCGGATAATTCCAATCCGGCCCCTCTTTATTTAGTCGCGCAACGAGCAATCGATACGCATTAATCATCACCTTCGGGTTGCTCGATTTCATCGAGAAGATGAATGCGTGATAATCGCGGTCGCGAGCGATTCGGGCAAACTCGAGCGCGCTCTCTACCATCCCCAGCGGTGTGTCGCCATAACGATTCATGATCCGGTCGGAGAGCGAGCCATGATTCGTCCCGATGCGCATGGCGATTCCGCGTGCCTTACAAAGATCGACAAGCGGCGTGAATCGCTCGCGAATCCGGTTCAGTTCCGCTTCGTACTGCTCATCGCTGTATTCGCGAATCAAGAACTTCTTCGAGTCCGCGTAATTGCCCGGATTGATCCGGACCTTGTCCACCCACTTGGCCGCTTCCATCGCCGCGTCCGGTTTGAAATGAATGTCGGCCACGATCGGGACTTCGCAGCCGCGTTCGCGCAAACCTTTAACAATGAATTCGAGATTGCGTGCATCCTTCACCGTCGGCGCGGTGATCCGCACAATTTCGCAACCGACCTGGGCCAGTTCGATCGTTTCCTTGATCGACATCTCCGTGTCCATGGTGTCACAGGTGATCATCGACTGGACCCGGATCGGATTCGATCCCCCCACGCCGACGTTTCCCACCATCACTTCGCGGGTCTGGCGGCGAGAATACGAAAATGGAGAAGCGCAATAAGTCACGCGCTTAACTTAAAAGGGCCGGCCGAGGCGCGCAATCGAGCGTTAGGGTGCGTCCGAATTCTTCGGCGACGGCTGCGATTCCATCTGGTCGAGCTGTTTCCGGACGAAAGGCAAATCCTGCACATCGAAAAATGTGACGTAGAGCATGTAACCGATGATCAACACGGCGCAGGCGGTCTGTACCACTTCGAGCAAGCGCATGTTGACCGGCTTGCGCCGTATCGATTCGATAATTGCCAGCACGATGTGTCCGCCGTCGAGCACCGGGATCGGCAGCATGTTCAGAATCGCGAGGTTAACGTTTAGAATCACGCTGAACCAGATCGCGAGCTGCCAGCCGCGCTCGCTTTGGAAAAGCAGATAGTAAATGCGACCGATGCCGACTGGGCCGCTCAAGTGTTGCAGCTTCACATCCGATTTCGGGGAGGCGATCGCGCCGATCGTGTTCAAAGTGCCGGTCACGCTCTTGTAAACCTGCTCGACAGGATTCGGATGAGAGATCGACATCTTCCCATCCGCATCCCAGCGAATTCCGATGCGGGGCTTCGTTTCACCCTCAGTCGGCAACGGCGCCGGCGTTACCGGAACATCGAGCTTCGCTCCCGCCCGCTCCACATGAAGAACAAGCTTATCATTGGGATGCGCGTTGATGTGTTCCATCAAAGCAACTGGACTGTACATCGGTGTTTGGTCGAAACCGCGAATGATGTCGCGCGCACGCAAACCGGCCGCGGACGCAGGAGTGTTCGGCTCTACTTCGTCGATGATCGGTGTCGCTGCCGGATAGATCAGCAGTTGTCTTACGCTTTTTCTGCGCCATCCCCGCGTCTCGGCCTTGTATGGTTCCACCCAAACTGTCTGTACTTTTCCGCCACGCTCGAATTTGATAGCGATCTTGTCGCCTTCGCTCCGCACCACGTTCCAACTCACGCTGTCGGTCATCCCCAGAAACCGGGTAACCGGCTTGTCGTCCACCGCGAGAATCTTATCACCGGGTTGCAGCCCAACTTTTAGCGCCGGCGACTCCGGCGCAACGTAACCGATCACCGTGGTGGTGTCGGCTTCGCCCACCGGATGGCCGACCGCCCAAACCACGCAGGCGAAAACAAGGGCGAGCAGCAGGCTAAATAATGGCCCGGCAATCGCGACGATGATTTTGTCGAGCGCGGAAATCGGGGCCAGCTTCGCTCGATCGAGATCCGCCTTGCCTTCGATAATATCCATCGGCGCCAGTTGCGGCAGCGCCACAAAACCGCCGAAGGGCAGGGACCCGAGGGAATACTGCACGCCGTTGATGGTCTTTTTCCAAAGCGGTTTGCCAAACCAGACACCAAATTTTTCGATGTACAATCCTCGCCAGCGCGCCGCTAGAAAATGGCCAAGCTCATGAACAACGATGAGCATATTGAAGAGCACCAGCACTTCGAAGAGAACGAAAATTACGCGCGCGATGTGAGCCAGCATGGTGAGAACGTGAGTGGAAAATTTGTGATCTGGGAAACGCGCTGCCGATTTAACGATGTAACGTTTTAACGAACCTCGTGCCCTCCTCGCGCGCCCATTGATCGGCCCGCAATATGGCATCGAGATCGGGATGCGCAACGGGCGTGTGCCGATCCATTACCTGGTCAACAATTTGCCAGATTTGTGGAAATCGCAGTTGCCGGTCCAAGAAAGCTGCCACCGCGACTTCGTTGGCAGCGTTTAGAACCGCCGGCAGCGTGCCGCCCGTTTCGCCGGCTTGTCGCGCCAGATTCAAAGCCGGGAAATCAGCAAAGCGCGGGGTAAAGAATTCCAGCTTCGACAACTTCGAAAAATCGAGCGGTGGAAGCGTGTTGGGGACGCGATCGGGCCAGGTCACCGCGTACTGAATCGGGAAACACATATCGGAGTAGCTCAATTGCGCGAGAGTCGAGCCGTCCGCGAACTCAACCATCGAATGCACGATGCTCTGCGGATGAATCACCACTTCCACGCGCTTCATCTCTGTGCCGAACAACCAATGCGCCTCGATCATCTCCAGCCCCTTATTAAAAAGCGTGGCCGAATCGATCGTAATCTTCGGCCCCATGTTCCAGGTCGGATGTTTCAATGCCCGCTCTACCGTAACATCGACAAGTTCCTTCGCGGGCGTCTCGCGAAACGGTCCGCCGGACGCCGTTAAAATGATTCGTCTAACTTCTGACCTCCGGCCATCGAGGCACTGAAAGATTGCATTGTGCTCCGAATCGACCGGCAAAACGTGAACGCCATTCTCGCCCGCCTCGCGCATCACAATCTCGCCAGCCATTACCAAAATCTCCTTGCTCGCCACTGCCAGATCTTTTCCCGCCTCGATTGCCGCCAGGGCCGGACGCAAGCCGCCGGTCCCAACAATCGCGACCAGCACCATGTCGGCTTCGGCAAGGCAAGCGATCTCGCGCAAGCCCGCTTCACCCGAAAAGATCCGCGGCGTGTATTCCAGCGTGCGCTGCAAGATGTCGATCTTCGATTCGTCAACGAGACAAACCGATCCTGCACGCGTCTTGTTCGCCGCCGCCGCCAGTTTCTCCGCATTGGAATTTGCCGCGAGACCGACAATCTCCATCCGATCCGGGATGTCGTGCGCAACTTTCAGCGTACTCTCACCGATCGAGCCGGTGGCGCCGAGTACAACAACACGCTTATGCTTCATTTTCAATCTATCACACAACGGTCACAACGGTTCACGGCGGTTGTTACGGCACGTGAATGACCAGCCGGAGATAGAAAAACAAGACCGGTGCCGTAAACAGGAGACTGTCGATCAGGTCGAGCGCGCCACCGATCCCGGGAAGCAGATTGCCGGAATCTTTTACTCCGGTGCTGCGCTTGATGATCGACTCCGCCAGGTCGCCAATCACCGCCGCGAATCCTAGCAGCAAACCGAGGATGGTGGCATGCGTCCAGGTCAACATCGACAAGTGACCGGGCATAACACTGAACAAGGCCAAACTGCAAAGGAGCGCAAACATGAGCGCGCCGAAGAATCCTTCCCAGGTTTTTTTCGCGCTGATGTGCGGACTCATCTGGTGCCGGCCGATGAGACTTCCCGTCAGATAGGCGCCCATATCGCTGAATTTCGTCACCGCGATCAAATAGAGGCAGTAAAATTGCCCCGTCACGATGCCGGCGGTCGAGCGCGGCGTCAGGTAAACAATCTTGGTCGTGAAATTGAAAAGCCAAAGCACATACATCAAACCGAACAGCGTATACGCCATCGTCTTGAGCGGCTCGTCATCCCGCAACCGGGCGAACATCTGGCGGGCGAACATGGTCAAAAGAAAAAAAACCAGGACCGCGATCTCGAAGTCGTAGGAACCGGCCGGTCCCACGTGAGCGAAATAATAAAAACTACCGGCCAGCATGAACGCGCCGCAGATCATCGCCGTGATCTTGAAATTCGGCAGATGATCGTGATCGAGCATGCCGTAGAATTCCCAGAGCGCGATCAATCCGAAGGCGCTGATCAGAAACCAGAACAGGATTTCGTATCCGGAAAACGCGATAAACAGCGCGATCGCCCAGAGCCCGATCGTGCTGACGAACCGCAAAATGAACGTGGAGCGCGGTTTCGTCGGTTTCAGCTGGGATTCTTCAATCGTCACGGGCATTGCTGGAATCATCCCGACCGGAGAGAATTTTGTCCACAGATTACGCAGATTTTCGCAGATAATTAAGAATTCTTGCTGAGGAATCTGCGAAATCTGTGGATAATCTCCCTGTCGTGCAAAAAACAATGAAAGCCGTGGTGAAGTCGAGGGCCGATCCGGGACTTTGGCTCGAGGACGTTCCGGTTCCCGTGGCCACGGGCGATGATGTGCTGATCCGTGTGGTCAAAACATCGATCTGCGGGACGGACGTACATATATATAACTGGGATGCCTGGGCGCAGAAAACGATCCCGGTGCCGATGACGATCGGGCACGAGTTCGTCGGCGTTGTCGATGGTGTGGGCGATCACGTGAAAGGGTTCGCCAAAGGTGATCTCGTGGTTGGCGAAGGCCATATCACGTGCGGGCATTGCCGGAATTGTCTGGCCGGGCGGCGTCATCTTTGCCCAAACACCCAAGGCGTCGGCGTAAATCGGCCGGGCGCGTTCGCCGAGTTCGTGGCCATCCCACAATCAAACTGCTGGCACGCCGATCCCTCGATCTCGCTCGATGTGCTCTCCTGTTTCGATCCGTTAGGCAACGCCGTGCACACCGCGCTCTCGTTCGATCTTGTCGGCGAAGACGTTCTCATCACCGGCGCCGGCCCGATCGGTTGCATGGCTATTCCGATCTGCAAAAAAGCCGGCGCGCGTCACGTGGTGATTACCGACGTGAATCCGTATCGTCTCGATCTCGCCCGCAAAATGGGCGTCGATATCGCCCTGGACGTGCGCACGGAGAAGCTCACCGATGCCATGCACAAGCTCGACATGAGAGAAGGGTTCGACGTCGCGCTTGAAATGTCCGGCAATCCGAAAGCATTCGCCGACATTTTGCCGAACATGTTTCACGGCGGCAAAATCGCGCTGCTCGGCATCATGCCCGGAAGCGCTGCGATCGATTGGAACCTCGTCGTTTTTAATCAGCTGACGATCAAAGGAATCTACGGCCGCGAAATGTATGAGACCTGGTACAAAATGACCGCCCTCATTCAAAGCGGCCTCGACATCTCACCCGTCATCACCCACCGGTTTCCCTTCACGGAATTCAAGGAAGCCATCGAGTTAATGAAATCCGGCAACTCCGGCAAGATCGTGCTCGATTGGGGCAGGATATCGTCCTGAGGGAGGGCGGGCCCGAGGCAGGAATGCCCACTGGCCTCAAAACAAGGCCAAAAGGCGCATTTTTAGGCTAGACTTCGTATGCCCCTTTCGGTTAGGAGACAGGGCTGGTGTCCAACCAAGATAGTCAGCCCACTCTAAAAGAACCGGTCGCCATTTTCGCGTGTGAGGGCGTTTCCTACATGGAAAAGGATGTGATCGATGCGGCCTTGTTCCGTGGCGATCTGGCGCCGATTTGGAACGAACTTCTGCGAAGCATCGAGTGTGAAAACCAGGCCGATGAACTCGAGATCGAGGAGGGCGCGCTGGACCAGGCGGCGGAAGAATTTCGCTATGACCATGACCTGATCACGGCGGAAGAGACGGAGCATTGGCTCGAAGCGCGCGACCTGACCCTGGACGATTTCGGAGAATATTTTGCGCGCCGCTATTGGGGCGAACATTGGAACGACGAAGTCGCGCCGAAGGCGATCGATTACGTTGCGGCACCGGAGGATTTGCGCGATCTGCTGAAGATCGATCTCATTCTCTCCGGGGAGTTCGACAAGATGGCCAGGGAACTCAGCTGGCGCGTCGCCGCAGCTTTTGAATCGAAAGCCGAAGAGATCGATCCGGCTTCGATCGCGTTGCAGGAGAAATCTTTTTTGGAACGCACCGGGATCGATCAGGCCGGATTGGTGGCCTGGCTTTCCGGCATTGGCCGGAACCGGGAGTGGCTCGATGAAATGCTGCGAATGGAGGCGATCTTGCATGCGAAAAGAGATCAGCTTCTAAATCCGAAGTCGCGTCAAAGCGAACTGGCGGCATTGCGTTTGCCGCTAACGCGATTTGAAGTGGAAATGGTGGAAGTGGAATCGATGGATGCGGCCCGGGAAGCATCGCTCTGCGTTACCGAGGATGAAATGTCGATGGAAGAAGTGGCAAAGGAGGGGCGTTATCCATTTACCCGGGTCGAGCTACTGCTTCAGGAGATCGACAACGAACTTCAGCAAAAGTTTCTCAGTGTGTCGCCCGGAAAAGTCCTGGAGCCCCTGACCCGCGGCGACGGTTTTCAGTTGTGCCGGATCATGAAAAAGATCGCGCCCGACGCGGATGACCCGGCCCTTCAGGCCCGGATCGACCAATCCATCCTTGATCGGCATTTCTGCCAGCTCGTGGCCGACCGCATCCAATGGCGGGGCCCGCTCAATTACGCGCAATGAAAACTTACGACGATGCTCTGCTAAGACGAACCTCGCTGTTCAAGCTGCTACCGGACGAGATTTTCGAAAAAATCGTGCCGTTGATGCAGGAAGAGCATTACGAATTCGGCGAGATCATCGTCAAAGAAGGCGACCCGGCCGACTCGTTTTACGTGCTGACATCCGGTCGAGCACGGGCAATCAAGACGGCCCAGGATGGACAAGAATTGCCGTTGGGCACGCTCAAGCCGGGCGACACTTTTGGCGAAGCAGCCCTGGCCGAGGGCGGCACGCGATCGGCCAGCGTCCGTTGCAGTACCGCAGTCGACGTCATCAGACTCGATCGCGACGATTTTCTGCAACTGGTGGCGGAAGTTCCTGAGCTAAAACACCACATCGAGATCATGGGACGGCAGCGCGCGCTCCAGGGTTTCCTTTACGAGTTCAGCAATTTCGGCCGGCTCCCCGCCGCGGCCTTGCGCGGAATGATCGAGAATCTCACCCCAATGGATTGCCAAAAAGGCGGTCTCATCATTCGCGCGGGCGATCCCGCCGGGCCGATGTTCATCCTCGAAAAAGGCCGGGCTCGGGCCTTTCTCGCGAACAACGGCCGCGAACGCAATCTCGCGTTCTACCGGGACGGCGATTTTTTTGGCGAATTGTCGATCTTAAATGGGTCGCCTCGGGCGGCCTCGGTGGAAGCTTTCACCGATTGTCGCTTGCTGGCGCTCGAGCCAAGCGCTGTCCACGATTTGAAAAACCGCTTCCCGGAGTTCCAAAAACTGCTCGAAGAGCGCCTCGCGCAATATCAGGCAAAAACCGAGGCGCGGATTCCGCTGGATTTTACGGTCGAAAACTTGCCGGCCGAAACCGCCACCGTGAACAAGGTGGCCCTGGACGGAGAAGCCGCGCTCCCGCCCGGCAAAGATGGCGAGGAACCATTCGCGGACGAGACAGGGCTTTTCCGCAAACGGAAGAAACCGATCCGCAAGTTCGAGCATATCGAGCAAATCGACGAGATGGATTGCGGCGCGGCGAGTCTGGGCATGATCTGCCGTCATTTCGGACGCAAAGTAAGCCTCGCGTACATCCGGCAGCTTTGTCACACCGCCACGGATGGCACGAGCCTGAAGGCGCTTTGCCGGGCGGCGACGGAGCTGGGTCTGGCCGCCCGCGCGTTAAAAGTTTCGTTGCGCAATCTCCCGCAGATGCCGTTGCCCGCCATCGTTCATTGGGAGGGCAATCATTGGATGGTCCTCTACGATGTCGATGAGAAATTCGTCCGGGTAGCGGATCCGGGCCTCGGGCTGAGACGGATTCCGCGAAAAGACTTCGAACAAGGCTGGTCGGGTTATGCCGCGCTGTTTGATTACACGATTGCGTTCGAGAAAGCGCCCGAGTCGAAGGCAACTCTGGCGTGGCTGATGCCCTTTTTCGCGAAGTTCCGCCGCATTCTCTTGCAGGTGCTCCTGCTGGCAGTCGCGGTGAGCTTCCTGCAATTGCTCTTCCCGATCTTTACCGAAATGGTGGTGGACAAGGTGATCGTCGAGAAGGACATCGGTCTTCTCAAAACGATCCTGCTGGGCATGGGCGCGGCGCTCTTTTTTGTTCAAGCCTCCGCCCTGGCCCAGGAATACCTGCTCGCGTTCGCGGCCGTTCGCCTCGACACGGCGATCCTCGATTTCCTGAGCCGCCAGCTTTTGTCTCTGCCGATGACCTACTTTACCAGCCGTCGCACCGGCGACATTCAGCGGCGGTTGGACGGCGCGCGTCAGGTCCGGCAATTCGCCGTAGGCAACGGAATCGGCGCGCTGCTGGCGCTTGTGCAGCTCACCGGCGCGCTCGTGCTCATGTTTGTTTACAGCCCGTCCCTGATGCTGGCTTTTCTTGTCACCACGCCGATTTACGCCGGGCTGATGTATTTTTCGAAGAAGGTCCTGCGGCCATTGTTTGCCGAGGTCGAGGAAGCGCAGGGCAAGTATAGCTCGCATCAGATCGATGCGATCAAAGGCATCGAGGCGGTGAAGGCGGCCGCCGCCGAGTCCGTTTTTCGGGACACCATGCTCAACGAATTCCTGGCCGTGTCGAAGAAAATCTTTCGGAGCAGCTTCATCGTGATGTCATACGACAGTGTCCTGCAAACAATCGGTATGCTTTCGACCGCCATCTTTCTCTGGGTCGGAGCAAACCAGGTCATACAGGGAAACCTGAGCATCGGCGGTTTCGTTGCTTTTAGTTCGTTGACCGCGATGGCCTACGGAGGAATCATGCGAACACTCGGCGTCTGGGACAACCTGCAATTCGCTTCCGTTCTACTGAACCGGTTGAACGACATTTTCGAACAGGAACCCGAGCAGGGAAGAGATCGCTCCCGGCTCACACCGGTCCACAGCCTGGAGGGCCGCATCGAGTTACGCAATGTCGGCTTCAAATACGGCGGGCCGGAATCGCCGGATATTTTGAAAGGCATCACGCTGGATATTGCGCCGGGACGAATGATTGCCTTGGTGGGCCGCAGCGGTTGCGGAAAAACGACGCTCATCAAATTGATCGCCGGCCTGCTCGAACCAACCGAGGGAACAATCCTGTTCGATAATGTCGATCTTAAGACGCTTAATTATCGGGACGTCCGCCACCAAATTGGAATGGTGTTGCAGGAGAACCACATTTTTAACGAGACGATCGCGCGCAACATTTCTTTCGGTGATGCCGAGCCGGACCTGGATCGGGTTCTGGCCGCGGCTCAGGCAGCGGCGGCGCACGATTTCATCATGCGATTGCCGCTCGGTTACGAAACCAAGATCGGCGAATCGGGACTGACTTTGTCGGGCGGACAGAAACAGCGCGTCGCGATTGCTCGCGCGATTTACAATAACCCGCCGGTGCTAATTTTTGACGAAGCCACCAGCGCGCTCGACACGGAATCGGAACGCGCGATCCAGGATAATCTCGGAAAACTGATGGCCGGACGCACGACTATTGTGATCGCTCACCGCTTGAGCACGATTCGCGAGGCACACGCGATAGTCGTCCTGGAAAAAGGCAGCGTGGCCGAAGTCGGAACGCACGACGAACTGATGGCCCAGCGCGGCCTCTATTTTTATCTCTCCAGCCAACAATTAGGAATCTGACGTGGTTTGATCACCGAAAAATCAACATGAGCGCAACTGCAACTCAACGCGGCGCCAAGGCGGTCGAGTCGGAAATGTTGCCCCAGGATCCGCCTCCCAGGATCATGAGGCTCATTGCCTGGCTTTTGATCGCAATGTTTTTCGCCGGGTTGTTCGCCGCAATAACCATTCACCTTCCCGAGACTGTCAACGCTCCATTTATCCTGATTCCAAAAGAAGGCGCCGACCCAATTCAATCGCCGCGTCTCGCCGTTGTGACTCAGATTGGAGTGGCGGAAGGCCAGCAGGTGAAGAAAGGCGATCAATTGTTCGTGTTGCGTTCTGATGAGATCCGCGGCCTGAGCACCGATTCACGAACCTACGCCGAGGACTTGCGGACACGTGAGCAGAGCCTTTCCAAGGCCGATGCCGCTTACAAATCAGAGCTCGAAATTAAATTGGCGGAAATCGGGCAGGCCGAAAGCGAAGTGAAATTTCGGGAAAAACACGTGGCCAGCAGCAAGGATTTGGTTAATCGAATGGAAACGCTCTCTGCGAGCGGCGGTATTTCGCAGGTCGAGCTAATCCGGCTCCGGCTCGATCTGGCGGCATCCGAAAAAGATTTGAGCGTTTCGCAGCGGACGCTGCAACAGGTGAAGCTGGATCGGAAGCGAATGGAGGTGGAACACTCGCGTAAGCGTGGCGAGGAAGTTGCCGAGATCGAAAAGCTGAAAATGCGAATGTCCGCACTCAAGGGCGATCTGGTGAATTCGGACCAGAACCTGTTGTCGATCCGGGCCCCATATGACGCCGTCGTTCTCTCCCTGACGCAACGCAGCCCCGGCAGCGTCGTCCAAAGCGGCCAGGAACTGTGTCAGCTGGCCCGGCTAAAATCCAGCGTTCGGGCCCGATTAACCTTCAACGAAACCGCAATTCCGAAGTTGAAAGCTGACCAACGCGTCCGCCTGTTTTTCGAAGCGTTTCCTTACCAGCGCTATGGCGCGGTGGATGCAAAACTTTCCTGGGTCAGTCCCTCTGCCGTTTCCTCGGCCGACGGGCCGCATTTTGTGGGATTGGCTTTGCTGGATGAGACCAACTCCACCAAGCGCCGCAAGCCGCTGGCCCTGTCCGTCGGGATGAGAGGCGATGCGCGCATCGTGGTCGGCCGGCGCACTCTGATTGAATACGCATTCGAGCCGATCAAGCAATTGCGCGAAAATATGCGCGAGTAATTCCGTTTACCCGATGCAACCGGCACTTTCCAATCTCACGGTCGAGGCCCTGACCACGACGAATGAAGCGATGGCTCGTTGCCTTCGCCTGGCCGCCCTTGCTGCAAGATCCGCGGTGCCTGTTGTGCTTCTGGGAGAAACTGGTACCGGTAAAACGCTCCTTGCCCACGCCATTCACAATTCCTCGGCGCGCGCCGGCAAACCTTTCGTCGCGTTTAACGCGTCGGCTATGAGCGATACCCTCCTCGATAGCCAGCTTTTCGGTCACGAACGCGGCGCGTTTACCGGTGCCCAACAAACGGTGAAAGGAAAATTTGAACTCGCTCACGGCGGCACTCTTTTCCTCGATGAAATCTCCGAGATGAGCCCCCTGGCCCAGGTGAAAGTCTTGCGGGCCCTGGAATACGGCGAGTTTGAGCGCCTGGGTTCCGAGCGGCTGCTCAAGTGCGAAGCCCGGATCATCTGCGCGACCAATTGCTCTCTGCGAGAGCGAGTGCGCCAGGGAAAATTTCGGGAAGATTTGTATCATCGACTGAACGGCCTGACGTTGTTAATTCCTCCGTTACGCGAACGAATCGAAGAGTTGCCCGCGCTCATCGCGGCCGAACTCAGAACCGCGGCGGCAAACGAAGGCAAGAAGATCACCGCCATCCATCCCGAGGCCATGCAGCGGCTCACTGCCCACCATTGGCCGGGGAATTTGCGCGAGCTCAACCATACGGTTCGCACCATGACGCTTTTTTGCGAGGGCTCGGTCATCTTGCCGGAACATGTCCTTTTCCCTCCCGATCTGCCCGACACTTCTTCGAACAACGATCGATCCGAGCGGGCCTCGCAGCCGGGTCAGAATCATGATCGATCGGATCAAGATCTTTCGCTGGTAGCCGCGGTGCGCCGGCATGTAAGCCGGGTTTACGAACAAACAAATCGGAATCAACGACGAACGGCGAAGCTACTTGGCATCTCTCGCGCAACCCTTACGCGGCACCTTCAGAAGATGGCTCAAAAGTGAGCGAGCTGGTCTAATAATGGCACTATGATGGACTCAGATCGAGGCCAACGCTGTGTTCGATTTTTTGTCTTCGCATGCGCCATTCCGAGAAATTGTAATTAGTTGTAAATTACTGAAGACAAAGCAGATGCTCGCACCGGATTACTCTCCTATTTTGGCGCCGAGTCCACACTGGCATGGATACTGATAATGGGATTCGTTAACAAAGTATGCCGAAAGACAACATAAATGCTGCTGCTGGAGAATCAGGAATTCGAAAGCAAAGGCGAAAGAAAGAAAAATTGATCCGCTTGGACGACCTGATCCCAAAGGCCAACGTCTCGGGGGGTCGTCGGTTGTTGTTCGGCGCAACTGAACCACAACAACTAACCTACAACAAAAAGGAAAAATAAAATGGCTAAGAAAAATAAAAACATCAAAGTTCGTGACCTCAAACCCCGCAAAGACGCCAAAGGCGGCGGACATGGAGTAGCCGGCGCGGGAGTTGCCGGACACGGGGTCGCTGGAGCCGGAGTTGCCGGAGCTGGAGTCGCTGGAGCTGGCGTAGCCGGAGCGGGAGTCGCCGGAGCCGGTAAGAACATCGACGGCGGTTTTGGAAACAAGTAAGCCGCTAAATCGTAGAACCGAAACCGTAATGCGGTCCGATCCCGCACAGCGGTTCAGGTAAGAAAGTGAGCTCGCCGCACGGCGAGCTTTCTTTTGTACAAGCGGCTTGGAACAACTACCGCATCTCAGCCGCTTCTCGCTCTCGCCCCTGTAACTCAAGAATCATCCGCTTGATTTGTGGATGTTCCTGATGCGGACCGAGCAACCGCAAACTTTCCTGCGGATCGCCCCATTGTAGGACTTGAATCGATTCCTGCCGCACGCCCCAGTTGTTCATTTCCCGCTGGTTCGCCATGTAAAGGTCGATCGTGTTTCGCCCGGCCAGCGCCCACCCGTAATCGTCTACGCGATAGACTTGCCCGGTGGAAAGCAAACGGAAGATCGTGCCGGCGGGCCAGCGCGACCAATCGGCCGCCGCGCTCCCGTAAACACCCGATCGCGGCAAAGCATATGTCGATCTTGTTGCTGTTGCCGCCGCGGTCACTCGCCTTGCCACAGGTTCCATCGAGAACGGCTGTAGCGGTGCGCCGGAATTCGATGCCTGCCGCAAGGCGGAACTATCATTCTCGGAAGCCTCAATCGCGCGACTGATGTTTTCGGCCCGCCGAATCGCCGGTCCGGCGGCATGCAATTCGCCGCCAAGCGCGTTGCGATTGCTGAATTGGCGATGATCCGATTCCGTATGCGTGTAGGCCGTGGTCCGCACAGTTTGAAAATCGCTCTGGGGCAAACGCGACTCGTATTGAGGCAAAGCCCGTGTAGTCGTTTCGCATGCACTCAGCAAGAATGCACCGATCGCGGCAAATTGAGCAAATATGCGCTGGGGGTTACGCAAGGGGGATTGGAAAGTTATTAACAGCTATTCACAAAACTGCGCAAGCGCTTTTTCTATGCGAATGCGCTGGCCCGGCCAAAGGGCTTTGCATCGCGCGCATCTCTTTCGTACAACTTCGAGATGATCGCTGAATTCGAAAAACAGATTTCTCAGACCATCGAAGAGATAAAATCGCAGGGCCTCTTCAAGACCGAACGGGTCATCACCAGTCCGCAGGACGCGCACATTGCGATCACCGGCGGCAAACGCGTTCTTAACATGTGCGCGAATAATTATCTCGGCCTGGCCGATCATCCCGCGCTCATCGCCGCGGCAAAGGAAGCCCTCGACACCCACGGCTTCGGCATGGCCAGCGTCCGTTTCATTTGCGGCACTCAGGACATTCACAAGGAACTCGAGGCAGCGCTGACGAAATTCCTCGGCACCGAAGACACGATTCTTTATCCGTCATGCTTCGATGCGAACGGCGGCTTGTTCGAAACGCTTCTCACCGACAAGGACGCGATCATCAGCGATGAATTGAATCACGCCTCGATCATCGATGGTGTCCGGCTCTGCAAGGCCCAACGCTTCCGTTACAAGCACAACGACATGACCGATCTCGAAGCGCAGTTGGGCGCGGCGAAAGATGCGCGGTTCCGGCTAATCGCCACCGATGGCTGTTTCTCGATGGACGGGACCATCGCGAGCTTGAAGGAAATTGTCGATCTTGCCGAGAAATACAACGCGCTCACCATGATCGACGACGCCCACGCCACCGGATTCCTCGGCAAGACCGGACGCGGCACCCACGAATATCGCGGGGTCATGGGCAAGATCGACATCATCACCGGCACGCTCGGAAAGGCGCTCGGCGGCGCCAGCGGCGGATTTACCAGCGGCCGCAAACAGATTGTCGATCTTCTCCGCCAGCGATCCCGACCCTACTTGTTTTCAAACACGATTGCGCCGCCGGTCGTGGCCGCGTCTCTGAAGGCGCTCGAACTTTTGAGCGCGTCCACCGAACTGCGCGACAAACTCGAAGAAAACACAAAATACTTTCGGGCCGCTCTAACCGAACGCGGCCTGACGATCAAACCCGGCACGCATCCCATCGTTCCGATCATGATCGGCGACGCCGCCAAATCGCAAAAGTTCGCCGCCCGCATGCTGGACAAAGGCGTTTACGTCATCGGTTTCTTTTATCCGGTCGTGCCCCATGGCACCGCGCGAGTTCGCACCCAGGTTTCTGCCGCCCATTCCCGCGAAGATTTGGAATTCGCCGTCAACGCCTTCGCCGAAGTAAACCGGGAACTCCGCGATTCGTCATCCTGAGCGAAGCGAAGGACCCCGCGAGTGCGCCTTGAATTGTCGCACTAGGGAATCGATGCACCCGGCAACGGGTCATAACCGCCTGCGTGCAGTTTGGCCGACTGCGAGATCCCTCACCGCCCGCGCGGTTCGGGATGACCCGACATTGCTTCCCTTGTCATCTTGAGTCGAAGGATCTTGCAGAAACAATCTGCGTAAATCCGCGGATCAAGCTTCGTGCAGTGCGATGCTCGAACCGACCCACGTCTTGTCCTTGTTGAAATCGACGCCCATCATTTTGCCCTGGCTCATCCGGACCAAATTGTTGACCAGCGTCGGATGTCGATCTTCTTCCGGCCAGAGAAACATCATTCGGATCTCAGCTTTCGACTTCAAGCCGTCCACCGTTAAAACGAATGGCTCGTAATGAACTTTGCGTTGCAGAATCCATTCGTGGGCATTCTCCAGCGCAGCGATTTTTTCCTGCGTGGGGTCCATGTCCACGCCCAGACCGGCGAATGAGTAGAGCGGCTTCAAAACGTAATTGTCGATGTTATCGGCGGCGGGCCTGCCCGCCGTAGCCTTGGCGAAGGCGGGAAATTCATCCGCAAAAAACGCCGGCGATGTATGCTCGGTCTTCAGAAACGGCAGCGAATGTTTGCTGATTCGGAAATACCAGTTGGGATGGCCGGCCCAGGTGACATCGAGATCGTCTTGAAGTCGAAAGGGGAACTCAAGATCGGGGCGGCGCATTAACTCGTCAAAAATAACTCGATTGTAAATCCGTTCGATCCGCACATCGCGTCCATCGCGATCGTAAAATAATTGGCGGCCGCGCTTCCTAATCTTCGTGAGGCAAATCGGGCGGATGCCGAGCAATCTCTCAGTAGCTGCGAAATCGACTCTCGTCTTCTGTTTCTCCGGCTCGATCTCGAGCAGGATCACATTCTCAGGATCGACATCGCCCAAAATTGTGCGCCGCAGCAATTCCAGGTAGGCATCGTCCTTCATCCCGCCGAAGGATGACGTCCAATTCCGCGGGATAACCGGATACGCCTGGCGCAGGCAATGCAGGACGAGCAATTGAAAACCGAATAGACTGGGAAACGCCTGCAATTCGATCAAGCGCGGCACCAGGCGGCCGCCCTCCGCGCAAACACCGAAATCGACCACCAGGAAATTTGGATGCGCCGATTCATTGGGCACCTCCAGGCCTTTCGGAATCGCGTTCTCGGAATGCTTCGCGAATTCCGGCGTCCGGGTAAGATCGACAATCCTGGTCGCAGCCCGGGTTAATTCATCCGTAAACTCGCGCGTCAAAAAAATCGGCGTCTCCGAAACGCGAAAATCTGCCGGCCATTTTTCGGTTTCGTTTACGCAACGAACGAGCGCGGCATACTTCTCCGGCGTGAAATCAGCGTTGAAGCGAGAGCGAAGTTCCGGATCCATCAGGTAGGGACGGCTTGCAGTTTATCCGCCGCGGCGGGAACCGTCCCACTTATTTTTGCTGTTTCTGCGCGGTTCGCGCCAGCGAAATCAATTCGACGGACGCCCCGGAGGTGCGTCCCTGCCTCAAACCAAAAATTTCCCGCCCTGCATCACCTTGTCGTCGTCGAACCAGATGTCGAAGTCGCGGCCGACACAGTCAATATGCGTTTCGGAAACCCAATCCGCTCCGGTGTGCTCGGCGTATGGATGACCGAAGGCGATGTGAACGCCCGGGATTTTTTCGTCCTGAAGGATGTGGCCAATGACATGGGTGCATGCCGTGTTGGTGCCGATGGCGAATTCGCCGACGCGGTTGCTGTTTTCATCGCTGCTGGTGTAAAGCCGGAAATCATCCCGCAGGTCCTTGTTTTCCGACCGAAGATCGACAATGCGATTATTTTCCACTTCAATCGTCAACGGGCTCTCTTTCAAATCGCCGTAGCGTTCGCAAAGATAATCGCCAACCACGCCGTCAACGACGAATGTGCCATTGGTATTCATTGGCGCGGTAAAAATCTCGCCGCCAGGCAAATTACCCCACTTGTCTTTCGTGATGATGCCGCTGGTCTTCAGCCATTTTAGTTTGGGCGAGAGTTCTGCTTCGAATTCCGTTCCGCGCGGCGTCTTGCATACGATCCGTTCTGCCTGGCGGGCGCGTTCGACCAGCCGTTCGCTCAAGGCATCAATCGCGTGAAAATCGGCGCGCATGCCTTCGAGCATTATTTCGCGGTTGATGTTCACCATGTGGCCGTGGCGAATTTTGTGTTTGTTGACCACGGCTGTCATTTGGGTGCGAGAAAAGAGTTCGCCCGGCTGGCTCTGGGCGGCGAAGATCGAGACCTGCGAAAGGGCCAGGTCTTCGAGGATGATTTCCGGCATGAACTTCAGCGGGCGGCGCGCGTGATGTTCGAGCACGAACAAACTGTAGTCCGAACCGGCACGTTCCACTTCCTTTTGCAATGCCGCCGCGATTTCGCGCGTCGCTGTATCGGTGATGATCGTGATCCGCTCCTCTGGTTTCAACTGCAGGCAAACCTCGATCGCGTTGCGCGCACCCGGCATCAATTCCGGGTCAATTGGATGAAGATATACTCGATCGGGCATGGAAAGTTCTCAGAGTTACGCAGAAATCAGGCACGCGCAAAAGTTAACCCGTCGTAGGTCTCCGCCACGATATGATCGACAACGGCTTTCATGTCCTGGGTGCGTTCGTAAACTGCGAGCTGTCGATCCGCGCCGGTGCCTTCACGCATGATCCGTTCGACATGCGCCATCTCCTTTTGGGTGCCGAACTCTTTGACTTCGGTCGAAACGAACTGCAACAGCTCGTCCAGCAAACTTCGCGTCTCGACTTCGGTTTCCCTGCCGAAATCGATCAATTTTCCACCGATGCCGTAGCGGGAGGCGCGCCAGCGGTTTTCATCCAGGAGACGGCGGCGATAAATCCGAAACGTCGTGTTTTGCCAGAACAGCTTGAAGAGTTTCGAGATGACGGCTTGGATCAGGGCCGCGATCGCAATCGTGTCATCCACCCGCGATTGCGCGTCGCATACTCGCATCTCCAGGGTGTCGAAGAATGGATGCAGCCGAATGTCCCACCAGATTTTCTTGGGATTGTCGATGCAACCGGTTTTCACCAGCAGTTTGCAGTAATCTTCGTACTCGGAAAGCGAGTCGAACGAATCGGGAATGCCGGTCCGGGGGAAACGTTCGAACACTTTCAGGCGATAACCTTTTAGACCCGTGTCGTGCCCGACCCAAAACGGCGAATTGACCGAGAGCGCGTAAATGTGCGGCAAAAAATAGCGGACCTGGTTCATCACATGGATGGCGCTGTTCCGGTCGGGAATGCCGATATGCACGTGCAGGCCGAAGATGAGGTTGGCGCGGGCGAGCAATTGCATGTCGCGGACGATATCGACGTAACGTTCGCCCTCGGTGATCTCCTGATCACGCCAGTGCGAAAACGGATGCGTGCCGGAGGAAGCGATCTTCAAGCCGGCCCGTCCGGCCAGTTCGGCCAGCTTGCTGCGCAACTCGATCACGTGGGCGCGGGCATGCTCGATCGAGTCGCAAACTTCGGTGCCCAATTCGACCACGGATTGATGCATCTCCGGCTTGATCTGCTCTTTGAGCACAACCTTGCCGCCCTCGAGAATTTCCTGGATGTGCGACCGCAATTCGCGGGTGACAGGATCGACAATCGCGAATTCCTCTTCGATACCGAGCGTGAATTTGTGATCTTTGGCGCTCATGGCGGGGCGCAATTGTGCCTTAAAAACTGCAATCTGTCATCCCGAGTTGCGCAGACAACGAGGGATCCCGCGAACGCACCCCACCACTCAACCACACTGAGCATATGATCCTAGGATCGCTCGTAAACGTTGCCTGTATTCGTGGGATCCTTCGCTCTGCTCAGGATAACAATTAGATTTTACAGTTCGCCCAGAGAACGTTTCAACACTGCGGCGTGCACGAACTTGCCCCAGCTCAAATTATCCTGGCCGGGCTGGTGCACCCGCGCTTTGCGAATGGCCATGTCGGACACCGCTTCCACCACCCATTCAAAATTTGCCTGGCCTACGTTGCTTGCTTCCGCATCCGGCGCGGGATTGCAAAAATCGATCGCCACTGGCACGCCGTCGCGGATGGCGAACTCAACCGTGTTCAAGTCGTAACCGAGAAATTGATTCAGGGTAAGCACGCCCTCTTCCACCTTTTGCAAAACGTCCTTCGGCGCCTGCCACTCGGTTTGATAGCGCAAATGATAAGGATGCCGCGGCTCGTAGGGCATGATCCGCACGTGACGTTGATCAATCGAGTAACAGCGGAAGTACATGTCGAATTTCACTTCCTCCTGCAACATCATCACCAGATGGCCAGTCTCATTGTAGGCGCGGTAAAATTCTTCGGGGTTGTGCAACCGGTATACGTTCTTCCAGCCACCACCCGCGAACGGTTTGAAAAATGCCGGCCAGCCGACATAGCTGAAAATTCCTTCCCAATCGAGCGGATACTCGAGGTTACGAAATGATTTGTCGTTCGTGTCGGGCGGAGGCTGGTTCGATGGCAGCAAGACCGTGCGCGGAACCGCCACGCCAATCTTGGTGGCGAGCGCGTTATTGAAAAATTTTTCGTCGGCGCTCCACCAGAAGGGATTGTTGACCACGGCGCAGCCGGTTAGCGCCTCGTTCTTTAGCCACGCGCGATAAAACGGAACATCCTGCGAGATGCGGTCGATCACCACATCGTAGCCGCACGGCTCACCCTGGATCACTTTGTCGATCTTCACGAACTCGGCGACGATGTCCTTGCCGCCTGTTTTCTGGTTCACCCGCTCGACAAACGCCGGCGGGAAACTGTGTTCCTGGCCAAAAAGTATTCCGATTTTTTTCATAACGTATTCAGGTAGGGACGGATTTCCAAGCCGTCCGACTTATTGCCGGCGGCAGATCCGCGCAAGAGAAATTCGACGGACGCCCGGAGCTCTACCACCAAATCAAATCGTCGACAAGTAATACGGCAGCATGTCGCGCCAGTAATTCCAATCGTGGCCGCGCCATTTTCCGTCGTCCAGCCAATGTTGAATGCCTTTCGAATTTAGAATCTCGGACATCCGGAACGATTCGTGGCGGGTGTTATCCCATTCGCCGGTGCCGATGATGATGCCCATGTGATTGTATTTCCACGGGTCGGTCGTGTTCGGCAGATATTCATACGGGCTGTTGAAATAAATGTTGTCGTCGTGATAGCCGTCGAAAAATGAACTGATGTCGAACGAGCCGCTCAGGCTGATGAAGTGGCTGACCAGATCGGGATGACGAAACGCGATATTGCCAGCGTGATACGCGCCGAGACTGGCGCCGCAGGTTGCCACCCGATGAGCATTGCATTCACGCCGCGCCAGATCGAACACGTCGTGCACGATCACATTTTCATAAGCGTTATGCGTCCGCATCCGATCGGCCGGATGAATCGATTTGTTGTAGAAACTTTCCAGATCGATCGCGTCCGGGCAATAAACGGTCAGCCTCCCGGCATCAATGTAACCGGCAACGGAACCGACCAGACCGAAATCCTTGTTCTGGTAATAACTGCCGAACGAAGTGGGAAAAAGAATCAGCGGAAGGCCGCCACCATCTCCGAACACGAGCATTTCAAACTCGCGACTGAGCCAGGGATGTGTGCCATTTAATGTAGCGTTCGTTCATGTAGGTTCCGAGGCAGGATCGACAAGATTATCGGAATCACGGCCGGCGGCTAAACATTCGCTTTTATTCCGTTAATTCTGTCAAAGCAATTTCGCTTTGTTCGGTGGAGCCGAATCTGGACAAGATCGACATCCTCGGCGATGCGTCTCGCGTTGCATGGCCAAACCCACACTCACCGGCGACATCAAACGGCTGCCGAGATTTCCATCGAGGATCCTGGGGAACCAGCGCGAGGTGCTGGTGTATCTGCCGCCGGGTTACAGTCGATTTTCCAAGGCAACGTATCCAGTCTTGTATTTGCATGACGGCCAAAATGTCTTCGACGCGGCGACGGCATTCGCCGGGGTGGAATGGAACGTGGATGAAACGGCCGAGCGCTTGATCGGCAAAAAACTGGTCGAACCGCTCATCATAGTGGCGGTGGCAAACACCGGCGAAGATCGGATCCACGAATACGCACCGACCCGAGGCGTCATCGATGCCAAAGCGAAGCAAAAAAAACGGAGCCGCGGACTGGCCCGTCTTTACGGCCAATTTTTGATCGACGAGCTCAAACCTTACATCGACAAGAAATATCGGACCAAGCGCGAGCCCGAATTTACCGGACTCGGCGGATCGTCGCTGGGCGGACTGGTTACACTGGCGATCGGGATTTTGTTCCCGCACGCGTTCACCCGGCTGATGGTGATGTCACCATCGATTTGGTGGGACGATTTCGCGATTTATCGGCTGGTCGATTCCATCGAACAACGACCGCCGTTGAAAATCTGGCTCGATACCGGCACGGCTGAACCGGGCTGGGAGCAGGCGCGCGAGTTACGGAATCGTTTGGTTGAAAAAGGGTGGAGATTGTATCACGACCTTCATTACCTGGAGGCCGAAGGCGCGGATCACAGCGAGGGAGCATGGGCGGCCCGTTTCGATCCCGCGCTGCGATTTCTGTTTCCGCTCGCCCACGGATGAGCGCCAGGTGGTTCTATCTTCTCGCCGGTGGTTCGGGCGGATTCGGCGGCAGTGGCTCCGGACGCGGAATTGGATGTGGACCCGGCGCGGGCGGGGCTGGTCTGGGCGCTGGAACGGGATCCGACATGTCGGTTATTGAAACGGCTTACCGTAAACCTGATACACCCTGGTGAAACCACCGACAAATTCTTCGTCCTTCTCAAAGCTGAACGCGCGTTTGGAGGGCGACCAGGTCAATTCGCGCGGCGCGTCGGAATGATTCGGATCGTACACACGATAACGAATAATGCCATTTTTCCCGCGGCCCGGCTTTCGCTCATAAACCAGGACGGCGTGATTAATATGCAATGTCGGATAATCGGACAGATAAGCCACGAACATGTCGCCGCGCGCCAATGTCTTCTCCAGATCTGCCTGGGTCTGGGCCTGATATTTCAAATTATGTTTGTAAAACATTCGGCCGTTGCCAACCCGCAGATAGGTCGGCCAACCCAGCCCGAGATTTTCCTGCAACACACGCGCCCGAGCTTTGCTCATCGAGCGAAGATCGGAATAGCCCGGAAACACAACTCGCTTGTTGTCCGGAAACGCCGGATGCCACGGGCCTTCGTGCGCGACCTGCCGAATTCGTCTGGCCAAAGTCTTGTCATCCAACGGCGCGCCTCGCGGATCGAACCGGGCAAATTTGTGAAATTGCAACACTGCACGGCTCATGACAAAGCAGCGTCTGGTATATCGCTTGGTCTTCTGTTTCCCGGCAGCTTTGCCCCGACTGACAATTTGTCCGTCATGATAGGCAAACACCGTTGAGTTAACGAATGAGAATATTTCCCGATGAAATTGAAAGTCGGATGCCCGAACGCTGCCCTGCGCCCCGGTGAACAGTGCGAATCCGAAAGTGAGGGAGGCGATGCTTCGCCAGACACTGCCAGCGAAGGTCATGAACGCGAAGAGGACGTTGAACTTTTTTCCTCTTCGAAGTTGCCGATCGCGCGGAACTTCCGGTAGCGCTTTTTGAGCAGATCATCGATCGGCGTTTCCATCAAGCCTTCCAGATTTGGCGCAACGCAGTCCCGAGATTTGCCGCAACCGTATCGTAATCGTGATGGGCGCCGCCCTCAGGTTCGGGCACGATTTCATCCACTACCCGAAGCTTAAGTAGATCCTGCGCGGTAAGCTTGAGCGCTTCGGCGGCTTCGGCCGCGTGTCGCCGGTCGCGCCATAAAATCGCGGAACACGCTTCTGGGCTAATGACTGAATAATACGCGTTCTCGAGGATCAATACCCGATCGGCCACGCCGATGCCCAAAGCGCCGCCCGAGCCGCCTTCGCCGATTACGGCAGTAACGATGGGCACGCGCAACGTCATCATTTCGCGCAGGTTCACCGCGATCGCTTCGGAAATGTGGCGTTCCTCCGACCCGACACCCGGAAATGCGCCGGGCGTGTCGATTAGCGAAATTACCGGCATCCCGAACTTTTCGGCCAGGCGCATCAAGCGGAGCGCTTTGCGATAACCTTCCGGATGCGCGCAACCGAAATTGCGCATCACGTTCTCCTTCGTGTTCCGTCCTTTCTGGTGGGTGATGACGACGCAATGCCGCGAGCCGAGCATGGCGAGCCCGCTCGGCATCGCCTTATCGTCGGCAAAATGACGATCGCCGTGCAGTTCGACCCAGTTTGTAAAACAGCGCTCGACGTAATCCAGAGAAAACGGCCGCTGCGTGTGCCGCGCGATCTGGACCCGCTGCCACGCGGTCAAGTTGCCGTAAATGTCCTTCTTCTTTTGCCGAATCTTTCCCTCGATCTCCTTGATCGCCGACTCAAGATCGACATCGTGCTTGTTCGAATGGGTCTTCAAATCCTGCAGACGCCGTTCCAACTCAAAGATCGGCTTTTCGAAATCGAGCGGTTGCATTTTTTCAGTCGATAATGGTGACAGGCGTCTTGTTGTTTACAAGACTGCTCAGTTCTTCCACGTCGGAAGCATCCAGGCCCAGCCCTTGCGAAGGCGGCTCCTCAACAGTCGAATGGGCCCCATCGGGCACGGAATAAATTGTGTAGGCCGAATTGGCTAAACGGATCCAGCGCGTGCTCTCGGCGTACTCTTTGGTGCCGAACCCGACGCGCTTGCCGTCCTTCCAAGCCAGCGTTTCGGAAACTCTCGTGATAATTTTTGGAGTCGCTTTGGCCGGCAACTTCTCTTCCCGAACATGGTATTGCTTGAAGAACGCTCCGTTGTTCAGCAACACGATCACTTTGGCTTTGCGTTGAATGATTATCGAAAAATTGGGGTGCGAAATCAGGAGCTTCTGGCCAATTCGCAGCATCGTGCCGCTCAAATTGTTCATGCGCATGATCAGTTCGGGCGTCGATTTCATTCTGCGTCCCACTTTGGCCAAAACGTCGCCCGGCTTGACGATGTACTCTTCTTTCTCGGGCGAGGGATGAGTCGAAAGCAGGATGTCGACATTGGCTTCGCCCAGCAGGTCCTTGGCTTCCTCGACATGCAATCCGTTGGGATATTTTTGAATCAGTAACGTGAGGGCGTTGCGCGCTTCGACGAGTTTTCCTTCCTGGCGCAGTTTCGCCGCGGCCTCAAACTCCGGCAGGCTGATATCGGGCGTGGCGGAGGGCGTGATTTCGCCACGCTGCTCTTTGCGCACCTGGATGTCCTCTTTGAAGACGAGGTTGTAGCCAAACCAGGCCGCGCCAAAGATGAACGCCGCAAGCAACAGTACAAAAAGCCACTTCATGGATGCAATTTATCGATCATGCCGGGCCTGAATTTCAGCCGCGACTATGGCCGGGGCAAGCGATTGGTTGCCCCGGCTCAACTCTGCCCCGGTTCGCTCCCCGGGAAAAAACGATGCCAGAGTCGCCCGATAATGCGCTCCTCCTGGTTGCTCCAGGTGTAATGGCAATCCTGGCAGTAAAATTCCTTCGGGATAATCTTGAGCGCGCAAAGCACGCCGACCAGCGCCGGGGTCATGAATTTGCGTGTCATCTGCGGATATTCGATCCGTGACGAGCCGCATTGGGGACAGCGGATCACGGCCTCGGCGATGACCGGATCGGTCGCTTCCCATTCGACCATGAGACCCTGGGCGCGCTCGAAATCAGTATCTTCCACCAGCACCTTGGCGTTCGCCTGCGGCTTGGACATGAAGCCAACCTGCTGGAGCGGCGCTTCGTTATGCACGTCCGCCTGCAACCCGGCTTGCTGGAGACGCGTCTTGAGCTCCTTCGCTTTAGCCGGCTCGTTAAAGGTTGCGATCGTCACCATATTTCGTTGGCATTCCGTTTTGGCAGTTTCTGATCAAACATCAATTCTCCTAAGGATGCAAGATAGCTAAGTACGGTGTCAACCCGTGCGCGAACTGATCGGCTAGACTCCTGGCGGCGGGAACCATTTGTAGAGCATGAGGTAAACGAGCACACCGGTCACGGAAACATAGAGCCAGATCGGCATTGTCCAGCGGCCGAGCCGCCGGTGGCGGTCCCAGCGGCGCCGAAAAACCGGGACGAGTGTCACAATTACCAGCGGGAGGGTCACGAAGGCGAGCAGGATGTGGGAAATCAAGAGCGGAAAATAAATCGCCGCAGTCCATCCAGTATAGCCAGAAGATTTTTCGCCGACGTGAACGTGATAAGTGATGTAACCCACGAGGAACAGGGTCGAGCAAACGATCGCGGCGATCATGCACGGCACGTGACGCTGCCAGGCGTTGCGCCGGATCCAGAACCAGCCAGCGGAAATGAAGATCGTGCTCAAGGCATTGAGCGCGGCATTGAT
This sequence comes from uncultured Verrucomicrobiae bacterium, assembly GCA_963815455.1. Taxonomy (GTDB): domain Bacteria; phylum Verrucomicrobiota; class Verrucomicrobiia; order Chthoniobacterales; family UBA10450; genus JBDTZF01. The sequence goes on along the minus strand of CAWFGO010000001.1, from coordinate 1,628,654 downwards.
CGCAGGAAGATCGGATATCGAAATCATGTTGGAGCGTTGAAGGGTTAAAGCGTTACATTGCCGGACCGCTTCAACGCTTCAATACTCTAGCGCTTCAACGATCCAAGTTCCATCATGCCTGCCGTTATCGAGCCACAAGAAATTACCGAACCGAGGGAGGATCGACATCCGCCATTCGGGCGCCGTCTGGCAATTTCGATCCTGCGCTTCTCTCTGGTTTTTGCTCTCTCGGCATTTATCGGCGGCGGCTATTATCTGGCCCGAGAAGGGTTCGGCCGGCAATGGCGTTCCCGAGTGGTCGAAGAACTTCATCGGCGCGGCGTGGAAGCTTCCGTGCGCCGCATCACGCTGGATCCGTTCCGTGGTCTCATTGCGCAGGATGTGCGCATTTTCGATTACAAGAACCGCGAAACCCTGCTCGCAGTCGTGAGCGAGATCTCGCTCGATATTAACTATGCCGCGTTCTTCCATCGCCAGCCGTTTCTTAACGCGCTCGACGTGCGCAACGCTCAAATCACTCTCCCGCTCGAGAGCCCGGATGGAAAATCCAAGAAAGCGGAGCTCAAGAACTTTCGCGCTCATGTCTATTTCCCGCCCGAACAAATCTACGTGAGCCAGGCCGAAGGAATTCTGTGCGGGGTGCGGATTTCGGTGACCGGCCAATTGATCAAACGGGAGGACTATGAACCTTCGCCCGGCGTCGATAAAGATTGGCAGGCGCAGATCTCGACATTGCAGCGACTCGTGGGGGAGTTGCAAAAGTTCGACTTCAAATCCGGTCCTCCCTCTCTGCAGGTGAAATTCAACGGCGACCTCGCGGACCTCGAAAACGCACGGGTAGAGACAACGCTGCGCGGCGACCGGATCAGCCGAAGCGGATATGAGATAAGAAACCTGGCTGTCGATGCCGAGTGGGCAGATCAGCATCTCAACGTCACCCATTGTGAATGGAACGACGCGCAGGGCAGTCTAGCCGGCCGCGCCAGTTGGAGCCGCCAGACTAACGCGGCCGATTTTCAGGTACGCAGCAATCTCGGCCTGAGAGATTTGCTCGAAGCCGTCGAGCTCGCCGGGCCTCTTAAAGATGCAGAATTTCCTACGCCGCCCCTGGTCGAAATTTCCGGCACAGTGAATTTTGGGGGAGAGCGGCCGCGACTAAAGATCATCGGCCACGCCGCGGCAGGCCGTTTCGATTACAAATCGGTGCCGTTCTCCGATTTCAACGTCGATTTTTCCTGGGACGGCGAGCGAACGTTGCTCCGCGATATTCGGCTTCGACACGAAAGCGGGCTACTCACCGCCGAAGTCTTCGATGCTCCAAACGATTTTCGCTTGAACCTGGAGAGCACGATCAGTCCCGGCGCACTGCGTCCGCTGACATCGGGTGGAGTGAACGAGTTTCTGGGTGAGTGGGAATGGCAGCGCCCGCCGACTGTTCACCTCGAGATTCGTGCTCAGGATCGACATCCGGACAACTGGCGGGGCGAGGGCACTCTCGCGCTAAACCGGACGCGCTTTCGCGGCGTCTGGGCGAATAGTGGCACGACAAAGATCCATTTTGGCGACCGCGCGGTTACTTACGATAACTTCCGGGTTACTCGCGACGAAGGCACTGGCACCGGAACGTTCACCTACGATTTTAAGAACCACGAAGTCCGGCTCTCGAACATCAAAACATCATTGCGCCCGGCCGATGTCATTTTTTGGATCGATCCAAAAGTCTGGAAAACCGTCACGCCCTATAAGTTCCGCCATCCACCGAATCTCACCATTAATGGCGTCTATCAATTTGCCGGCGGAAAAAAGACGCATTTGGAGATTGGTGTCGATGCTCCACAGGGAATGGATTACGATTTCCTGGGCAAGACATTGCCATTCGATCGCGTCACCGGACAACTGCTGTTCACGAACGACCGGCTGCAACTTCTCGATGTTAAAGCCGGCGTTTTTGGCGGCAACGTTCACGGCAACGCCGATATCTCGCTCGCGAAAGACGATCCCCATTATAAGGCCAGGATCGCGGTCAAATCGATAAATTTCCCGCGGTTAACCGATCTCTATTATCAAACCAAGACGTTGCAGGGCGAGTTGAACGGCACTTATGATTTCACCGGCGCGGGCGGCGACGCGCGCACGATGCGTGGCGCCGGAAAAATTCTGGTTACAAACGGCGATGTGTTTGCCATCCCGATTTTTGGTCCCCTCTCGGGAATTCTTAACACCATCGTGCCCGGCTCCGGCTACAGCATTGGGCGCAGAGCCTCGGCCAGTTTCACGATCAAGGACGGAACTATTCACACCGACGATTTTGAAGTGGCCGGCAAACTCTTCAGCATGCTCGGCCGCGGCGACGTTCATTTTCTCGATGACAAGCTCGACTTCGAGATGCGGATGGACATGCACGGTGCGGCCGGGGTCCTGCTCTCGCCGGTTTACAAACTTTTCGAGTACGTCGGCCAGGGCAGTCTCAAAAAACCGGAGTGGCACGCGAAAAGGTTCTGAGGTCCATCACCATTGCGGCGACAATCAGAAATCAGCAATCCAAAATCAGAAATTCTTCTCGGCGCCCACATGTCGATCGCGGGCGGTGTCCACATGGCCATTGAGCGCGGTCGCTCGATCGACTGCACGGCCATCCAGATGTTCGTGAAAAACAACATGCAATGGTTCGCCCGCCCGCTAACGGGCGAAGAAATTTTCGCATTCTTGAACCATCGACAGCGCGGCCAGTTGTTGTCGATCTTCGCTCACGCCAACTATCTCATCAACCTCGCCGCCACCAATCCGCAGTTCCTGGCGAATTCGGTCCGCGCTTTATCCGAGGAATTGACGCGAGCCAATCAGCTCGAACTGCCCTTTCTCGTTTTACATCCGGGTGCGCACGTCGGCGCGGGCGAAGAAGCTGGACTCGACAAGATCGTTGGCTCAATCGACAGGGTGCTGCGGAAAATTCCAAAAGTGAAAACGCGCATCGCGCTGGAGACGACCGCCGGACAAGGCTCATGCCTGGGCCATACATTTGAGCAAATTGCTTACATCATCGACAACGTCCGCGAGCCGGAGCGCCTGTGTGTTTGTCTCGATACCGCTCACGTTTTCGCCGCCGGCTACGATATCGGCAACGCGACGGCCGTTAAGAAAACATTTCGCCAGTTCGATCGCGTGATCGGCCTTGAGCGCCTCGCGGCGATTCACCTCAACGACTCGAAAACCGCCCGCGGCTCGCGCGTGGATCGACATGAACACATCGGCAAGGGCAAGATCGGCCTCGACGCATTCCGGTTCATCATGCGCGATCGGCGCTTCCGCAAAGTTCCGAAGGTATTGGAAACGCCGAAAGGGAAAGAGCTGCGCGAAGACGTAGAGAATATGAAGACGCTTCGCGGGTTGGCAACAAGGCCGCGCCAATGAGGGTCGTCATTCTGAGCCCCGAACGCTTTCGGAGTCGAAGAATCCCGCGGATCTAGGTTAAAGCCAGCGCAACGGGATCCCTCGACTTCGCTCGGGATGACAGCAGCGGTCTCGGGATTAGTTGATCAAGCGGATCGTAAACGGATAGCGATAGAATTTTCCTTCGCTCGCTTTGACCGATGCGACGATCACCAGCACCGTGTTCAGCACCCAAAGCGCGATCAAAATCGGAATGCCAATCAGCACGATGCACAAAATCGCGGCAATCGCGTCATAGATCAGCATCGAGATCTGGAAATTGAGCGATTCCTTTCCATGGGCGTCGATCTCGGGCGAGTCGCCTCGTTTGGCCAGCCAAACGATGAGCGGGCCAATGATGTGACCCAGAAAATGGAAAAACAATCCGAGCAACGCGCTGGCGTGGCAAAGCACGATCCAGGTCCGCGTATCGGAGGATGTGGATGAAGTCGGTATTGGTGGTGGCGGTTGGTCCATGGTTTATCCTTTCACTCGCTCGATATGTGCGCCGAGCTCGCTGAGTTTTTCATCGAGATGTTCGTAACCGCGGTCGATATGATACACGCGGCTGACTTCGGTAATTCCGTCCGCTTTCAACCCGGCCAGCACGAGGGCCGCCGATGCGCGCAAGTCGCTCGCCATCACCGGCGCGCCGAAAAGACGTTCGACACCAGTGATCACCGCCTTCGGCCCTTCCAGATCGACATTCGCGCCCATGCGCTTCAATTCCGCGACGTGCATATAACGCTGCGGAAAAATATTTTCCGTGATCAGGCTGGTCCCGTTCGTCGTTGAAAGCAACGCGCACATCTGTGCCTGCATATCGGTCGGGAATCCCGGGTAAGGCTCGGTAACTATTTCGAGCGGCCGCGCTGTTCCGTTAGGCGAAATCGTGATCGTGTCCCCGCCAATGTTCACGGGAAATCCGCAATTCTCCAAAGCGGCTGTCACCGCCGTCAAATGCGCCGGCTCGACCCGTTTGATCGTAACCCCCTTTCCGCAAATCGCGCCCGCCACCAGAAATGTTCCGGCCTCGATCCGGTCGGGGATGATGTCGTGCTCCGCGCCGTGCAACTCGGGGACGCCTTCGATGATGATGCGCCGCGTTCCCACTCCCTCGATCTTCGCGCCCATTTTGTTGAGGAAATTCGCCAGATCGATGACTTCCGGTTCCTGGGCTGCGCCTTCGATCACGGTAGTTCCCTCGGCCAGCACCGCCGCCATCATCACGTTGTCCGTTCCCAGGACCGTTGGCCCGAGTTTGCCGCGCAGATTAATAATGGCGCCAGTCAATTTCGGGGCGAACACTTTTACGTTGCCGCCTTCGACGCGCACGGCCGCGCCGAGTGCTTCGAAACCTTTCAAATGCAGATCGATCGGCCGGTCGCCAATGATGCAGCCGCCCGGCAACGACACCGTGGCTTCTTTGCACCGGCCCAGCAGCGGCCCCAGCACGCAAACCGAAGCCCGCATCTTGCGCACGATATCGTAAGGCGCGGCGGAAATAATTTTGTCCGCGGTCACGCTCACCGTCCCGCTGGCCCGTTCCACTTGCGCCCCGAGATGAGACAGGATTTGGAGCATGTAATGGGTGTCGCTCAAGTCGGCCACGCGCCGAAGAGTACATGTCTCGCGGGTAAGCAAAGTCGCCGCCAGGATCGGCAGGGCAGAGTTTTTCGAACCGCTGATCTTGATCGACCCGCTCAGCGCATGCCCACCATGAATCCGGATCTTATCCATACCTGGCAAAGAGAAAACGAGTAATGCCTGAATAATCCTTTTTCGACTCGATGTCGTGATAATTTTTTTGCCCGAGAAACTCGGCCAGCGCCTCCGCCTGGCCGAGCCCGATTTCCAGTGCGAGCAGCCCGCCGGGCTTCAGATGTTCGGGAGCCTGTTCGATCAGTCGTCGCAGCAATTCGTCGCCGCGCAGTCCGCCAAAGAGCGCGATCTCCGGATCGCGCAGGACTTCCCGGGAAAGTGATTGTCGATCTTGCATGGCGATATAAGGAAGATTCGCAACAATGACATCGAATCTTTCATCCAAATTTGCCAGCAGATCGTTTTTCTTGATCTGAATGCGCTCGCTAAAGCCCGAGTCGGGCCGCGTTTTCTCGGGCCAGGGCGAGGGCATCTTCCGAAACATCGACAGCGAAAACCTGCGCGTCGGGAAATTTCTTTGCCAAACTCAGCGCGATCACGCCCGACCCCGTGCCAACATCGAGAATTTTCGATTTCGGATTTTCGATCTTCGATTGCAGCGTCTCGACCAATTGCTCCGTTTCCGGCCGCGGAACCAGTGCGCGTTTATCGCAAAGGAAAATCTCCCCGCAAAATTCCACCGTGCCGAGCAAATGCTGAAGCGGCTCGCCTTCGCCCCGGCGTCGAACAAGTTCCCGCAACGGCGCGAGCTCGGTCTCGGCAAGCACTCGCTCGAATTCGAGATAAAGCTCCATGCGAGTGCGGCCCAATGCGTGGGCCAGCAAGTGCTCCGCATTCAGTCGCGGATTGTCGATGTTGCGCTTCTTAAAGTACGTGGCCGTCGATTGCAGCACTTCCAGCACGGTCATGAGTCTTAGTTAACTCAAAACGACAAGGATTTCTCCTGTTCAATCGAACTGACAGGCGGCTAATCGAATTGACGAAAACCTACCGCGCGGTGTCCTCTCGCTTTTGCCGCATAGCGCTGAATTCGCCCGCGCCCTTCTCGGCTTCACCCGTTCCCCATGTGCCGCGGAGCGTCCCGCCCCGGCTTTCAACTTTGCCGCGGCCTTGAACGGTTCCTTCGCTCCACTTAAAGCGTAGTACGCCTTCGGAAATTTTTCCTTCGACCGAACCCTCCACATTCGCGCCCGAATAATGGCCCACGGCTTCGTCGCCACTGCGCAAAAGGAGGAGATCGAATTCATCCCCGGGCTTGCCGCTTGCGAACGTACGCTGGACACGGAAAAGACCCTGGAATTCCTCGTCCGTCCCGTCGCCTCTCGGGACGGCAAAGGCGGCTTTGCGCGGTTTGATAGAGCCCCAGCGCAAATCGCGCACGCGGGATACTCCGCCACGCGCGCGACCGAGTTCCCGGCAAAAGGCGCGGCTTGGCGAAAGTACTGTGCGAACATCCCCGAGCGCGCGGTCCAGAGCGCCTGATTGGTTTGATTGCGCGCGAATGAATCGGGGGCTTTCTCAATCGCATCGGCGAGAGCGTTCAGGCGTTCGGTCGTGACCGGATGATCGAGGCCGGAAAGGTACTTCTGCCATTCCGAATCACTCGGAATTTCCCGCGGCGCTTGATAACGGATTCGTTCAAGGTCGAACCAAAACTCAAGGCCGAGCGGGATCTGGCCGATGCGCCGCATGACATCGATTGCGAATTGATCGGCCTCGATTTCCTGTTTTCGCTGCAATGCCGGATCGCCGGCATCGTTGCGATGTTTCTTAAGGACGTGTCCAAGCTCGTGCGCGAGAAGGAAAACGACGGTGTTGCCGAAATTGCGATCCACCCGATTGGAGACGGCCGTTTCGTCGCGCGCGTTTGCGGGGATGCCAAGCGATTCGAAGATCGGATGAAGCGGCGCGCTGGGCGAGACCGTCGCTTCGCGAAAAAACAGGCCGACGTAATCGCGCACCGTGGTGCCGTCATAACCGTGCGCATTTAGCCAGGCATTAGCCAGGCAAAGATCGGCAAAAAATCGAAGAGACAGGGCGGGCAGATAAACCGTGTTCTCGGAACGATAGAACTCAAAGGGATCCCCTCTCCGGCCGACAGCCGGCACTTCGATCTTCACTTCGCTCAGCGCGGCGCGCTCGGCCTCGGTTAACTGTGGGAGAATTGTTTCCCGATATTCGGCGCGAATCTGTTCGCCGTAACGGGCGGCGTCCGCGTCGAGTTTCGCTTTCGGGTAAAGACTCGAAACGCCCTGCCCGCTCGCCTGCGACCAGCCGAGAAGAGCCAGGATCAGACACAACCCGTGTCGCACGAGGACCTACTTTCGTTGAAAAATCTCAACGGCCGGCTGCGTTGCGGCGGGCGGTGCGCCACCCTTCTCGAGCCACGCGCGGAAATCCGCCAGATCGCCCCAGTCGTCCGTCCACAACCGCTCCATCAAAGCCAGCTTCGCCTGCGCCACCGCGGCCTCGAGCTGCGGTCGATCAGCTGGGTTCGCCTGTTCGACCGCACGGTTCAGAACGGCGATCTGTTCACGCATCTCGGCGCGACGTTGGATGCGTTCCTGTTCGTTTTCCGGCAACGAAGTCGCGCCCATGAACGTCATCGTGGTGGCGGCGAGCGGTTTGGATTCGCCCCCGGCCGCCGCCTTGCCCGCAGGCGGACCGGAAGCATTGAACTTGACCGGGCGAGCGATGGAAAAAACAATCAGAGCCGCACCGAAGAGGGCAAAGAAAACGCCCGGACCCACCTTGCTCAACTTGATTTTGTTTCCTCCAGCAAAAGAAAAGTCGCCACTGCCGCCCTCGCGCCCTCGCTTGCTGGACAGGCTAAGGAAAAGGCGATAACCAAAGTAGATCAGCACTCCGCCGATAAGAACGCCGAGAATCCGCTCGGCCATTCGTAAAACGATGACTAACGACTGCGGGTCCATGGGGAACCTTTGTAGCGGCTCAGGCCGCCTGCTGCAATCCTGAATTTTCGAAAACGTTGCCGGTCGTTAACTTGCCGGCATGGCCGATTCCTTCAATCGTTCGGCAAGGTCGGCTGCTTGGAGCGATTGGATCATCTCGCCGATGTCTCCTTCCATGACGCGGTCCAGATTATAGAGCGTCAACCCAATGCGGTGGTCGGTGATGCGGTTCTGGGGAAAATTGTAGGTGCGAATTTTTTCTTCGCGCCCACCGGAACCGATCTGGCTTTTGCGCGCGGCCGAATACTTCGCTTCTTCCTCGCGCTGTTTTTCCTCGAGCAAACGCGCGCGCATGATCTTCAGCGCCTTCTCCTTGTTTTTCTGCTGACTGCGCCCGTCCTGGCAACGCACGATCCGTCCGGTCGGAATATGCAAAACCTGCACGGCGGAGTCGGTCGTGTTGACGCCCTGGCCGCCTGGACCGCCGGCCCGGCAAACTTCAATCCGCAAATCTTCCGGCTTCAATTCGAGGTCGACTTCTTCGGCCTCCGGCAAAACGGCAACGGTCGCCGTTGAAGTATGAATCCGGCCTTGCGCCTCCGTTGCCGGCACACGTTGCACTCGATGGACGCCGCTCTCGTAACGCAGCTTGCGGAAAACCGACTCGCCGGAGACTTGGAAAATTACGTCCTTCAATCCTCCGAGCTCGGATGAACTCGATTCCAAATCTTCGATCTTGAATCCGGCGGACTCCGCGTAGCGATGGTACATCCGGGAAAGGTCGGCCGCGAAAATTGCCGCCTCGTTTCCGCCGGTGCCGGCCCGAATCTCCACGATTGCGTCCCGATCATCATTTTCATCCGGAGGCAGCAACCCGATTTGAATTTCTCGCTCCAGATCGGCCACTCGTTTTTCCAAATCCGGAATTTCGTCATCGGCCATGGCTGCGATCTCGACGTCGCGCGATGTAGCCAGTTCGCGATTGTCGTCCAGTTGTTTCCGCGCTGCTTCCAGTTCGTCCCACTTGGCCAGCACCTGCTTGATGCCGGAATGCTCGCGCATAAGCTCGCCGGCCCGTTTGCGATTCGAAAAAAGCCCCGGATCGGCGATCTCGCCTTCCAGTTGCTGGAAGCGCTCCCGTCTGCGTTCGATGAGTGAAGTAAAGTCCATAAACAAAAACGCCGACCCCGAATGCTTTCGGGGTCAGCGTCTCGAAAAGTGAATCAGCTAAGCCTTTTTCGGGGTGCGGACGGCCTTGGTGGTGCCGTAGCGTTTGGCGAATTTCTCCACCCGGCCTGCGGTATCGACGAATTTCTGTTCACCGGTGAAAAACGGATGACAAGCGGCGCAAATACCGATCTTAATATCCCGTTGGGTCGAGCGGGTGTGATACACTGCCCCGCACGCGCACGCGATATCGGTCTCGAAATACTCTGGATGGATGCCTGCTTTCATCTTCGAAAAGGAGCGCGAAATGTAATCACGTCTGCCCGTCGGTGCAAGCGATGAAATCGGGGGATCCATTGCTGGCCAGGTGGGACGAAACGCTCGCGCGAAAGGGTGATGCTCCGGCGATTTTCGCGGCCAATGGCGACATGCTGCGAACATTTGGCGGCATCGAGGAAGGCGCGCAGAGTTTTGCCGCGAAGATCGACATGTTCCGCCCCGGCGAGGTCATTGCCGTCCAAATCGGCAATCACGAAGATTGGCCGTCGATCTTGATCGCCTGCCTGCGCCAGCAATTGACGATTCTTCCGCTCGAACGATCGATCAGCGAACAGCAACGCGACGCCGCGCTGGAAGTTTGCCGAGCAGCCGCTGTAGTGTCCGCTGTCCCCAGCGGAAATCCTGAGGTTTTTCGGCTGGGGACAGCCGACGCTACAGCCGTCTGGGATAACAACCCGCCGAGCTTGTTGAAGCTAACCTCAGGAACCACCGCCGCGCCCCGCGCGATCCGTTTTCGAAGCGGGCAATTGCTGGCCGATTGCAACCAGATCTGCGACACGATGGAAATCGCCGATGTCGATCTTAATTTCGGCGTCATTCCCATTTCGCACTCCTACGGATTTAGCAATTTGCTCACGCCGCTCATCGCGCGCGGGGTTCCCATGGTTTTGAGCAATGACCGGACGCCTCGCGCGGTCCTGGCCGATCTGGCCCGCACCAATGCGACCGTCTTTCCCGGGATGCCGGTCTTTTATCAGGCGTTTTGCGATATGGAAACTGTTCCACCGCTGCCCAACCTGCGGCTTTGCATTTCGGCCGGCGCGCCGCTGCCTCTTTCAGTTGCAAAAAGATTTCGTGAAAAATTCGGGCGGCCGATCCATTCATTCTACGGCGCGTCTGAATGTGGCGGGATTTGTTACGATCGCGACGGCAGTAGCGGGATCGAAGGCTTTGTCGGGCGGCCGATGAAAGATGTCGATGTTGAAATGATCGATCCGGCGGCGCCGTCGAGCCAGGTGCGGGTGCTGGGCGCGGCGATTGGCGACGGCTATTTCCCGGAACCGGATGAAGAGAAATTGAGCCGCGGAGTTTTTGTTCCTGACGATCTGCTCACGAAAAGCGGTGCCGGATTCCGAATCGTTGGGCGAATATCGGATGTAATTAACGTCGCGGGCAAGAAAGTGAGTCCGGCTGAGGTCGAGGCCCATTTGTTGCAGGTCGCCGGTGTGCGGCAGGCGGTCGTGTTCGGCCGCGAATCGGCATTGCGCAACCAGGAGGTGGCGGCCTGTGTAGTGACCGATGTCGATCTTCGTGAAAGCGATCTCCTGGAATCGTGCCGCGGCGCGCTGAGCAGTTGGCAGGTGCCAAAACGTATTTTTGTTGTGGACGCGATCCCGGTGAATGAACGGGGAAAAATCAGCCGGCGCGACCTGGGCCGGCTATATGCTACCAAGAGAAGTTAAAAATGTTTGCATTTGTTAAGAAGCAGGCATCTCTAAATAACTACGGTGAAAGTAAAGAAACGAATTTTGCTCCTGCGACCAGCGGGCCCTCTGGCGGCGGAGGTTTCGAGCGCATTAGCGGAGATTGCGCCTGGCGCGCTGATGGATGTGGCGCGCAATCTCGAGGAAGCGCAACAACTGGCCCTGCGAGGGAAGCCCGATTTATTCGTCCTGGATCTCGATGCCGCGCCCGATCTGGGGCCGGATTTTCTTTATGATTTGCGCACCAGTCATCCGAACGCGCGCGCCATTATTCTTACCGAAGCCCATGTGCCGGGGCAGCGTGAGCAGGTCGCCGGGCTCGGCGCGATCCACTTTCTGGAAAAGCCGTTCTCGCGAGAGGACTTCGTCGAGGTGGTTGATGCGCTGCTTCGGCCCGCGGAAACCGAGACGGAACAGTTTCACGGCACGCTGAGCGATCTCCACATTGCCGACATTATCCAGCTAAAATGCATGTCGGGCAGAAGCTCGGTGCTGGAGTTTACCGGGCCGGGAGGGGAAAAAGCCCGGGTGTATTTCGAGAAGGGCCAGGTGCGGCATGCAACGACGCCCGGCAAGCAGGGACTTGTTGCGTTTAATGAAATCGTGACCTGGCAGGGCGGAACAATTTCCGAAGTCCCGGATGCGGGCGCCGCGCCGCGCACCATCAACCAGGATTGGCAGCTCTTGCTCATGGACGCGGTGCGCGAGTCGGACGAATCGAAAGCCGCCGGGCCGGCGCCCCGTTTTCGGGCCAAACGATCCTCGACCCGCAAGATCCTGGTCATTGACGACAGCCCGATGCTGCTGCGTTTCGTGGAGGAAGTCCTGGCCGAGGCGAGCTTTAAAGTAGCGATCGCGCCGACCGCCGCCGACGGTTTGCGTTCGGCCAAGAGCGACGAGCCGGATTTGATTCTCCTCGATTACGTCCTGCCCGACATGAAAGGCGACGAAGTAAGCCGCAAATTGCTGGAGGATCGGAAGACGGCCGACATTCCCGTGATCTATATGTCCGGCTTTGGAGCGGATTTGATCCCCGACCGGGAGTCGAATGCCAATGTGATTGGGTTCTTGAATAAACCCTTCACTTCGGATTTGCTTATCAAAACCGTGGAGACCCATATGCCGAAATCACCTGGCGAGCCGGAATCAACAGAACCTGAAGCGGGGCCAGAACCGAACGAAGTGCCCGATCAGGCCGAGCAGGAGCCGATTCCCGAGGAGCAACCTGCACCCGAACCGGCCCAAGCCGAGGAATGGTGGAGCCCGCCACCCGAGGCCCCGGATTGGTCGCAACCGCAAACTGCAGCTGCTGCTCCCATGTCTTCCCCGCGCGCCGATGTCGATCCTCCGGATGAGTCCGTCACTGGCGGCGCGTATTTTTGCGGCGACACGACATTCTTTTCCATCAACTGGGCTTTCCAGACGATCGCCAAGCAAAGGCTGACTGGATTTTTCCGCGCGTTTTGGCAGGCAACGCCAGTCGAGCTTCTCACGCACAACGGTCAAATCGTTCTGGCGACCACGCACGACCCCGAGCTTTATTGTTCGGAGGCGCCGATCACTCTGGCCAATGTCGATCCCGAAAGAATTGCGGCAGCGCGGGCGGAGCAAACTGAAACAGCGTGCCCGCTTTTCCTGACTCTGGCGCGGGAAGGATTACTTTTGCGCGATCCGGCGGTCCAGTTGGTTCAGCATTACGGTCAAAAACTTTTCGCCCAGCTTTGGACGGCCGGGCGAGCGCGTTTCATGTTCGAGCAGGCCGCAGGCCTGCCCGCTTATGCCGGCGATGTCCCAGCCGAACCCGATGTCGATCATTGGGCGCTGGGATGTTTGCGTTTCATTCAATTTCACGACCTCGGCGCGCAAGCCAATTACGATCCGGCCTCGATTCCGGCTTACACCAAGGACGGTTTCGACCGCGTTCAAAATCTGAAGCTCACTGTGGCGGAAGCGCAGTTCGCCTCCCAGTTCAACGGGGCGCGATCCATCGCGCAAATCGCCAAGAATTTGCGGCTCGATTTGAAATTCGCCCGGCTCACGCTGTTCCGGTTTCTCGCGCTCGAGATCGTAGAATGCTGGCCACCAAGTGCTGCGCCGAAGCCGGAGAGCAAAGGAATTTTTCAGCGTATCACGCGTTCAATCGGAGCCGGAGAGTAGGCGCTCGCAGGAGCTGACCGCCCATGAAGAAGAGAGTTCTCGTCGTCGATATCGGCGGCACGAATGTGAAACTTCTCATGTCGACACGCGATCAACGGAAATTTCCTTCCGGGCCGCGAATGACGCCCAAAATGATGGTCCCGAAGTTCAAGGAAGCGGTGCGCGGTTGGAATTTCAATGCCATCTCGATTGGGTTTCCCTCCCCGGTACGCCATGGCCGTGTAATCAAGGATCCGAAACATCTGGGCAAAGGCTGGATCGGCTTCGACTTTTCCAAAGCGCTGGGCAAACCGGTCCACGTAGTTAACGACGCGGCCATGCAAGCGCTGGGGAGTTATCACGGCAAACGAATGCTTTTTCTCGGGCTCGGGACCGGGCTCGGATCGGCCCTGGTGTGGGAAAAAACTTTGTTTCCACTGGAGCTGGGCGATCTGCCGTATCGGGGGGGCGACATCATTGAAGAATGGCTCGGCCAACCCGGGCTGGAACTTCTCGGCCGGAAAAAGTGGATGCGCGAAGTTCTTTACGCCATCGGCCAATTGAAACGCTCGTTCATTGCCGATTACGTCGTTCTCGGCGGAGGGAATGCGCGATTTTTCAAAAAACTGCCTGAAGGCATCGAGAGCGGCGACAATCGCAACGCCTTTCGAGGCGGCGTGCGTCTTTGGGACATCGACCCGCGAACGCGTAGCAAAAAATGGCGGGTCATCTAGTTGAAGCGCCGGAGGCGCGCCTTGTCCATTGCACCACGACACCCGGGATGAACGAGGAGTTAGTAATCTCAAAATGCGCCCGAAGCATGTCATCCTGAGCGAAGCGAAGGACCCCACCCACGCGGGAAATCGGATCAAGCAAAACTGAGTCGTGATCGCTTTGTTGCCCGCGAGCGTTGTCCCCGCTCGCGGGATCCTTCGTTTCACTCAGGATGACAAGCATGTGATCTCGCTCTTCGCAGGCGCGTTCGCTTTCCCTGTCATCCCGAGGCCAGCGAGGGACCTCCCAGTCGCATTAAACCCGATCGAGCAACACTGCGTCGTGATCGCTTTATTGCCCGCGAGCGTTGTCCCTGTCTCGTGAGATCCTTCGCTCCGCTCAGGATGACAAGCTTTCGCCGGTACGCCCGCTTTCCCTGTCAGCCCGAGCGCGGCGAGGAATCTCAACAAGCAACACTAAAACGCCGGACTATTATCGGCCGCAATTTCGATTTCCGTTTTCTCCTCCGGATAATTTGCCGAAATATCTTCCCGCTGCGGGGATGTCTCGAGCAAACTTTGCCGGCATAACTGCGCATATTTTCCACCGGCCGCGATCAATTCCTCGTGTTTACCCCGCTCGATGATGCGCCCGTGATCGAGCACGAGGATTTGGTCCGCGTGCACAATGGTTGATAGGCGATGCGCAATCACGATCGACGTCCGGTTGGAGATCAGATTTTCCAAAGCGCCCTGGATGAGACGCTCCGTCGCCGTGTCCACGCTCGCGGTTGCTTCATCCAGAATGAGAATGGGCGGATCTTTCAGAAGAGCCCGGGCAATAGAAAGCCGCTGCTTTTCTCCGACGCTCAGCTTTACGCCGCGTTCGCCCACGACACTCTCCAATCCTTGAGGTAAACGCTCGATGAACTCACGGGCATTGGCCGTATCGATCGCGCGCCACAAATCGACCTCGCTCGCTCCCGGTCTTCCCATCAACACATTTTCCCGGATCGACCCGTTAAACAGAAAACTTTCCTGCGTCACCACTCCGATGGATTCGCGCAGAGCTCGCAGGCCGTATTCCCGCAGCGGTTTTCCGTCGATGTAGATTTGGCCGCTGGTAAACTCATAAAAGCGCATCAGCATGTTTACCAGAGTCGATTTCCCGGCGCCGGTCGCGCCGACCAATGCGATGGTCTCGCCTGGGCGGGCGTGCAGGGAAACTCGGTGGAGAGCGGTCAGTCCCTCGGCATAACTAAAGCTGACGTTTTCGTACCGAATATCCCCCACAATCCGCGTCACTGAACGCTCTCCATCTGCCCAGCCGGGCTCAATTGGGGTGTCGATAATTTCGAATACGCGCTCGCCCGCGGCCCGGCCCGCCTGCACCAGTTGATTAAGCTGATGCAATTTTCCAATCGGCTCGTATAAGAATCCGGTCAACATGAGAAAGGCTACAAGCTCGCCCAGCTGCATTCCCCCGCTGAGCACGGTCTTCGCGCCAACCGCGACGATCAGCACAATGCCTAACGATCCGGCAAGATACATGGACGGGTGATAAACCGCCCAAACCCGCATCACCACCAGCGTGGCGTGCCGCAGTTTGTCGCTCATTCGATTGAAACGGGCGTGCTCTTCTTTCTCGCGCACGAAACTCTTGATCTGGCGAATGCCGGAAAGATTGTCGTGCAAAAGCGAATTCATAGCCGACGAGGCCTGGCGTTGCAGCCGGTAACGACGATGCGCCGTCAATGTGTACCACAGCGCGCCACCGACGAGAATCGGCAGCGGCGCCAGCGCCAGCAGGGCGAGAGTCCAACTCACGTAAAACATCACTCCCAGCACGACCACCACTTGTAGGACAGCCACGACGCCCTGCTCGATTCCGTCGATCAGTACCCGCTCGACCGAGTTCACGTCCTCGATTACGCGCGTCATCAGATCGCCCGTGGCCCGGTTATCGAACCAGCGCAGCGGAAGCATTTGAATGTGGGAGTAGAGATCGCTCCGCAGATCAAAGATTACTTTTTGCTCGAAAGTATTGTTCAGCACGATGCGCAACGCGTTCAACCCGTGTTGCAGAAAAAATGCGAGCGCGGCCAACCAAACCAGCGGCATGAGTCGTTCCTCGTGTCGCTGGTAGACAACCTCATCCACAATCCGTTTTGTGACCGCCGGAAACACGATCACCATCAGCGTGCCGGCAATCGCGCAAGCCAAAGTCCCGGCCGCGAGCCAGGGATACCGCTTTAGATAAGTAAAGACGCGCCAGACCGTTTTCATTTAGCCAGGAAAGTTATCACACGCAGACGATCTCCGCATCGGCATGAAATCACCCGGGCACGCCATCGGCAGCCGGGGTTGACACAAGCCCGGCGAGCTGCCATAACTGGCGTCCCATGAAACACCTCACCATTTGGCTCGCATTAGCCATTGCTTTGGTCGCGGCCGATCGCCTCGTAGCCGGACCGGAACCGCTGGAAACAAAAGATTACAAGGCTGCACCGCAACCGATCGTCGAGCAGCCGCTATGTCGCTGGACCGGCTTTTACTTCGGCGGTCACGGCGGTTATTCCTGGGGCGATCTCAGTTTTCGTGAACTGGATGAAACCGATCCGGCCTATGAATTCGATCCGGAAGGATTTTTCGGCGGCGGTCAGGTCGGCGCGAATCTGCAGCTCGGCCCCTGGTTTGTCATCGGGGTTGAGGGCACATTCTCGGGAGGCGACTTCAGTGACGGCGCCGATATTTTTGCCGGTGGTGAGCACAGCCGGGGGCACGTCGACAGCGATTGGATGGCGACTGTTGCCGGGCGTGTCGGCATAAGTTTCTGGAACAATCGGTTGCTCGCCTACGCGCGAGGGGGCGCCGCGTTTACCGAGTTCGATTATCACACCGAGGAAGTGGGCGGCTCGGAGCGGTTCAATGCCAATGAGGATCGAACCGCCGGATTAGTCGGCGGTGGTTTGGAGTACGCGTTCACCTGCCATTGGTCGGTAAAACTCGAATACAATCACTTGTTCTTCGGTTCCGAGGATGTAACCGGCAAAGAGACAACCGGTGGCGGATCGGGCGTCGACAGATCCTTCAGCGCCGATGTCGGTGACCGCGACCTGGTCCAGGCAGGCCTCAACTTCAAGTTTTAGCCCTGGAAAATCGCCGCCGGCTGGGTTTCAAGCCCGGCGACCGTTCTGTTAATGCCGATCCTTGAAGGTCAGCTCGGCAATTCCTGATTTGTCGAGTTCGCCTAAACCTTCCGCGATCATGCGGTCGTATTGATCTTTCGTCGCGCGGGCGAGCGGCAGATCGAGACCGAGGCTGCGGGCCAGCTCGAGCGCGATGCCGCTGTCCTTGGCGGCATGCGCCGCGGAGAAGAAACAACTGTGATCGCGATTTTGCATGTCCTCACCATCAGTTTCGAGCACGCGCGAGTTCGCTCCGGTCTGCGCAAAAATCTCACGCAGCATTTTTAGATCGAGGCCGAGCGCCGCACCCAGCCCGAGTCCTTCGGCGAGCCCTGCGGTGTTAATGTTCATCACCATGTTCACAAGCGCCTTGACCTTGGCCGCCTCACCCGCCTTGCCAACGAACCGCACTGTCGATGCAAGCTCTTTCAAAACCGGTTCCGCTTTGCGGACTGCCTCTTCGCTTCCGCCGCACATCAAATAGAGTTTGCCTTCCCGCGCTTGGGGAATGCTCGAAGCCATGCAACCCTCCAGAGTTAACGCGCCCTCTTTCGCTGCAAGCTTCTCAACATCGACATGAACCTGCGGCGAAATCGTCGCGCAGTTGATGAACAATTTCCCGCGCGCATTTACCAGCAAGTTGTCCCCTGCTCCTGAAAAAATCTGTCGCATCGCGCTGTCGTCGGTCACAACGGTGATGATCACGTCCGACTCCGCCGTAACTTCAGACAAATCCTGAGCCGCCGCGCACCCGAGTTCTCCTGCCAAATCCGTCGCCGCCTTGCGATTCGAGTCATAAACGGCCGTGACGCGAAATTGTCGATCTTTCAATCGACGCGCCATGTTCGCGCCCATTCTCCCAACGCCGACAAATCCAATGTTCATGAAAAATTTAAGATGTAAGAGTTTGGATGTTAGATGTTGGTCTTTTTCGTCGCCGATTTTCTGCCAGCGGCAGCGATTGCGGTTAGCTCGTCCGCCTCCTTCAAAAGCAGGGAAATTTTCGCTTCTGGGATCAGCTTCGCGTCGCGAATCAGTTCGAGCCAGTACAGACTTTCGTCTGCTTCTTCTAGCACAGTTCCAAGCTTGGCCGCAAATTCTGCGCGAGATCGGGCACGGCAGGCGGCCCGATAATTTGCGCCAACAGATGCTGCACTGCGCACTAACTGACTTGCGACTGCGCGCCCAGCGGGAGTTCGCGGGAGGGCGTCCACTAGTTTGAACACCCGAAGCGCAAACTGCTTGGTGCGGCTCTGAAGTTCCTGTTTATCCACGCGCCAAGGATTACATCGTCAATCTTACATCTAAAATCTAACATCAAACATTAGCCGGCTTTGCCGGCAAAAAACGGGTTATGTTCCTTTTCCTCGCCCACCGTCGTCATCGGTCCGTGTCCCGGACAAATAATCGTTTCGTCCGGCAGGGTGAGAATTTTTTCGAGATTATTTTGAAGCGCTGCTTCGTAGGAAACGCTTCCTCCGCCCATGGACCCGGCGAAGATCGAATCGCCTGCGATCGCGACTGGGCGGGCCAGGCCGTTCACAACATAAGTGATTCCGCCGCGGGAATGTCCCCACGTCAGCCGCGATTCGATGTCGATCTTCCCGAGCTGAAATTGTTTTCCCTCTTCAATCGCTTCCGCCGCCGGGATCACTTCACGCTCGGAAATGAACACCGGCGCGCCCGTTTCCTGGCGCAGCCGTTTCAAATCGGCGATGTGATCCGGATGGGCGTGCGTGAGCAGGATCAGTTTCACGTTCAATTTCCGCTTCTTCGCCAGCTCTAACATTCCCGAGCAATCCGCGCCGGTATCGAACGCGGCCGCCTCCATCGTGTTCGGGTCCCACACCAGATACGAATTGACCAGCATCTCGCCGTAACTCGTGCTGAATTGGGCGAGCCCTTCCAACTCGATCTCTGGCGGCTGCCACTCACCTTTGGCCAGATCCACCAGGGCGCGCCCGGCCAGACCCAAAATCGGCGCGACTCGCAGAGCGGCCAGTTCATTAAACTCGCCCTCGCGTAACTCGCGGACTTTCTGGTGACCGACCCGCGCTTTCTCCGCAATTTCCGAGTCGGCAATCCCCAGACCGCGCTGCGCTTTGCCGAGAATATCGGCAAAATTATCTTCCAGAGGGATATTCATTGGCGACTCTGGTGTAACAATTTGCTCGCGCCTTTTCCAGCATATTTAGCATTGGGACGTCTTCGACAGTGCTCTGCCGCCTTTCGATTGCGCCAGCCAGACAGCGAGCAGCCCTAAATCAAAACCGCAGAACCGGCGTGATTTGCAGGAGCGAACCTTCGCTGGTGAGATTCGCAATCGAATGATAGGCGATCTCCGCTACGCGCCGGCTCACATCCTCGGGCAAAAATGTTTTGCCGGTTTCCTTTTCGATCGAAGTCATGGTCACGTTTTGAATGCCGCAGGGCACGATGTGATCGAACGGCGTGAGATCGCCGCAAACGTTCAGAGCGAACCCGTGCATCGTTATCCAATGCCGCACGCCCACGCCGATCGATGCGATCTTGCCGCCCTTGACCCACACCCCAGTGAGACCGGGCCGGGTCCACGCGCCGATGTCGAAGATGCGCAGCGTTTTGACTAACAAATCCTCAATCCATCTCAAATACTTGTGCAAATCCTGTCCGCACCGGCGAAGATCGACAATCGGATAGCCCACCAGTTGTCCCGGGCCATGATACGTCGCCTGGCCCCCGCGATTAATCGTGTGCAACGGATGCGGCAAACTGGCCGGATCGAGCAGACTCGATTGGTCCGGTGTCCGGCCAATCGTGTAAACCGGCTCGTGCTCCAGCATCAGAAGTTGATCCGGCGCCGTGCGATCATCTCGCTTTCGCGCGACAAGGTCCTCCTGCATCTTCAGCGCATCGGCAAACTTTACCTGCCCCAGCCAGCGCCATTCGAACGTTTTGTTTTGTGCCCTGTTCATATTTGTTTCGCGTTCGGTATCCCGAGGCGGGCCGCTTCCTGCGCCCGCAAATGCGTCAATCCGATGGCGAGCGCGTCGGCCGCGTCCGCGTCCGGCGTCTCGGTTAAACCAAGCAAGGCCCGCACCATGAACGCGACCTGATTTTTCCCAGCCGCGCCCTGCCCCACCGTGGCCTGTTTGATCCGCTTCGGCGGATATTCAAAAACGGGAAGCCCATTCTCGGCCGCCGCGAGAATGGCCGCTCCCCGCGCCGCTCCGAGCAAAATCGCGGTCTTATGACTCTGGACGTAAATCACCGACTCGAGCGCGCAGCAATCCGGTTCGTGCGCCCGAATCAATTCCGCCAGCCGGTCGCGGATCGCAACCAGACACGACGACGACCGCAGCGTGCTCGCGTTATGAATGGTGCCGAAATAAAGCGAGCGCATCGAGCCATTGTTGGCATCGACAATCGCGACCCCTGTATTCCGCAACGACGCATCAATGGCCAAAACCCGCACGGGTTAACTTAGGATCGACAATCGCCCATTCAAGACGGAATCGGTGTATTCGTTGGTTGCTACCAGCGCGGGGCGATTAGGTGCGCAACGTCGCGCCGGAAGTGACGACCGGCGCGTGGACATCACCCGTGGGCAATCGAGGCAACTCGGGATCGACATGGGGCGAACCGATCTTATTGTTCCGTTCGATGAGCAAGCCCGATCACCAACCGATTTGCTGCATCTGCAAAAAACCGATGTCGCCAGACCAGGGACAGATTCTCGACATGATTCGACCGTCGCTCTTTCAATTCATTAAAAAGCGGCTGCCGGATTGCGATAGCAAGGACTTTGCCTGCTTCGACGATATGCGCTCGCTTCGGAAAGAATATGTCAAAGTGGTACTCGAAGACGAGCTCGGTGAATTGACCCAGCTTGACCAGGAAGTGGTCGAGAGCTTGCAGCAGCACGAGCTTCTTTCCGCCAACATCAGCAAACAGTTCGAACGAAAACTGACTTTTGGCGAAAGATTGTCCGATCGCATCGCCGAGTTCGGCGGCAGTTGGAAATTCCTGATCATATTTGGCGGCGTTCTTTTCGTCTGGATCGCCATCAACGGCGTTGTTCTGGTAACCCGTGCATTCGATCCGTTCCCGTTCATCCTCCTCAATCTAATTCTGTCCTGTCTGGCTGCCGTTCAGGCGCCGGTGATTATGATGAGCCAGAACCGGGCCGAGGCGCGGGATCGGTTACGGGCCGAGAACGATTACAAAATCAATCTCAAGGCCGAATTGGAAATCCGGCACCTGCACGAAAAGATCGATCATCTCCTGCGGCGGCAATACAATCGCCTCTTCGAGATTCAGCAAATCCAGATCGAATTGCTCGAAGAACTCGGCCGCACCCGGCAAAGCTGAAATAGATTCTCGTTACGCGTACGCTGCGCAAAAAACGCACAATGTTTGCCAACAGCTGCGAAGCGGAACGTTCTCAGGCGCGGCAAAGTGAGAGCCATGAAGATAGAAACACGCGCAGCCAAGCCGCGGGAATCACGAAAGGTTCTCGTCCAAACGAAGAACGGTCACGCTGGTATCGCCATCAAGAAGATACTCGCGCCGACAGATTTTTCTCCCGCTTCGGAGAACGCGATGAGATATGCGTTGCGCTTGGGCCATGAGTTCGGTGCGAATCTTACGTTCCTACACATCCTTGAACCGATCATGCCGCTAACGTTCGAGGGATTGTCCATGCCGCCGCCTCCGCTGGAAACAGAATCATCTGGAGTAGAAAAGAATTTGAAAGCGCTGGTCGGCACGGCTCGCGGCCGCGGAATCGCCGGGGCGCACGCGATGTTTCGTCGCGGGCTCGCCTCGCACGAGATCGTGGAAACGGCCAGGGAATTAGATGTCGATCTTATCGTGATGGCCACGCATGGTCATACGGGCTGGAAACATTTCGCCATTGGGAGCACCGCCGAACGAGTCGTCCGCGCGGCGCCCTGTCCCGTTCTCGTCATCCGCGAAAAGGAACACGAGTTCGTCTAGAACGGAGAACATCATGAGAACGGCAATAAATGTTGAACCGATGGCCGCGCGCGTGGCCCTTCATCCATTCCTGGCGGGAATGAACCGGAGACAGCTGGCTCTGCTAACGGATTGCGCGATGGCGGCCCGTTTCCAGCCCGGGCAGGTCGTCGTGCGTGAAGGCGAAATCGCCAACCGATTCTATTTGATCGAGAGGGGCAAAGTCGTGCTCGAGTCCGGCGTAGACTTCGGCGAACCGGTCATCGTGGAAACAATCGGCTCGGGGGATTTGCTTGGATGGTCGTGGATGTTTCCGCCCTACATCTGGCATTTTACCGCCCGCGCGGCCGAGCCGACGGAAGCGATCTTCTTTTACGGCACGATTTTGCGGGAATATTGCGAGAAAGATCACTCTTTGGGCTACGAGTTGTTCAAGCGAATGAGCCCGATCATGCTGCGGCGCTTGCAAGCTGCGCGCACAAAGATGCTTTCCATCAATGCTCGTGGCGCCGCGCTGGAGCCGGTGGCTCTGGAGTCGCCATTCATGGATCAGGAACTGGATTCGGATTGACCAGGCATTGGGGCTAAGAGAAACTCTTCCATCGGGTTTCTTACATGCCTCAAGCTGAGTCACGAGATGCAACTGCGAACAAGCAATTGATCGACATGTTGCGGCGATCGCGATTGTTTCGCGATTACGAAGGCGTTTTTACGAAAGCCACCGGCTTGCCCCTGGCCCTTCAGCCCTTGGAATATTGGCAACTTTCCCATCACGGGAAGAAACAAGAAAACTTATTCTGCGCTTTGCTCGCAGAGAACCCGGCGACGCTCGCGGTGTGTTTGCGAGCGCATGACGAAATGATTCACCATACTGGCGACATTCCACACACGGTGACTTGCCCATTTGGCCTGACCGAGACCGCTATTCCGGTGAAGCTCGGCCCGGAAACCATCGGATACCTGCGAATCGGGCAGGTATTACGGCACCTGCCGGTCAAATCGGATACGACAAGAGTGAGCCGCGAATTGGCGCGCCATGGAGTCCGGTTCACCGGCGAACTCCGTAAAGCCTGGGAGAAAAATCCGCTCAGCACGCCCGACCGCTACAGCGGAATCGTCCGCCTCCTTACATTTTTCGCCGAGCAACTCTCGACCTTGATCAATCAGATTGTGCTCGAACAACAGAATGCGGAGCCGCCCCTTGTGCAGAAGGCCCGGGAGTACATTGACAAACACAAAGCCGAGGAACTATCACTCGCCGACGTCGCCAAGGCAGCGGGCGCGAGTCTGTTTCATTTCTGCAAGGTTTTTCACAAGAGCACGGGACTCAAGTTTACCGACTATGTGGCGCGGGTGCGCCTGGAGGATGCCAGAAATCGTTTGTTGAATCCGAACCTGCGGATCAGCGAAATCGCCTACGACGTCGGTTTTCAATCGCTCACTCAATTCAATCGCGCCTTCAAGCGAGTCTTTGGTCAGTCGCCAACCGAGTTTCGAGAACACCTCGCCACCGGCAAACGCACGACCAAGGCTGCGTAGGGATTTGGATTAGCCCGGGATCGATCGGGTCGGAAATCGACTGCAAGCGGATCGGCCATCGTTGCAGGCCCGGATTCGCGATCACAAAAAACGCCTGCTTTTTGCCAATAGTCGCGTGGCGCATTTCGGCTCGAAGAACAATCTTCTTATTCAAGAATTCACGGAGATTGCTGGAGAAGAAATCATATGAATACCGTTCTAATTCGGCCGGAGCCGGTGACAAAGCCGGAACCTGGAAAGACCAGGCCGGTCGTGACCGGGCAAAAACCGAAACCGGGCGAGCGCGAACGAAGCAGTCCCTCGACACTGGTGCAGATTTTTTTGCTTTGGCGCCATCGGGTCGCGACGATGGATCGGCGATCGTTCGGGTCCATCGGATCCGAAGGTCAACATTATCTCCGGTTTTCGATCGCGACCGCGCTGGACGATCTCCAAATCGCTCTCGCACGGATTCGCAATGCCGCGAGCGACGTCGCCGGATTTCAAGACTTCATCCAGGAAGGAAAACACCTATGCTAACAGAACTCACTTCACGGCCAACGGCGCCGACTCGCCCTGAAAGATCGACAATGTCATTCGGGCCGCGTCGCGGCGTCTTCATCAACGCAGCTGAACGTCTCGCAGAGGAAGGCGACCCGCTCGACGAATCGACACTTCAGGATTGCGAAACATTTGATCTCTTTTATCGAACGCTTTGCGCGGTGATGTACAACTACGCGCCGATGTCGGGCCATCCGGGCGGCTCGATTTCGTCCGGCCGTTTCGTGGCCCGTTTGTTGTTCGACGCGATGGATTACGATCTGTCGCGTCCGGATCGTTTGGACGCCGACATTATTTCCTATGCAGCCGGGCACAAAGCGCTGGGTCTTTACGCAATGTGGGCGTTGCGCAACGAGATCGCGCGAATTGCGGCGCCTGATCTGTTGCCAACGAACGAGAAATTTCAGTTGCGGCTCGAAGATTTACTCGGCTTTCGCCGCAACCCGGCCTCGCACACGCCGCTCTTGAAGCAATTTCACGCGAAACCTCTCGATGGCCATCCCACGCCGGCAACACCGTTCGTCCGACTTTCAACCGGGGCATCCGGAGTCGGAATCCCGGCATCCTTCGGTTTGGCCTGGGCCGCGGCTGACGTTTACGGCGAGAACGCGCCCCGCGTACATATAATAGAGGGCGAAGGCGGGATGACGCCGGGCCGTGTGGCGGAGGCCCTGGCGGCAGCGGGCACGGCTTCGCTCGACAACATCGTTCTGCATGTCGATTGGAATCAGGCGTCGATCGATTCCAATCGGGTTTGTCGTGACGGTGAGTTGCCCGGCGATTATGTGCAATGGACACCGGCCGAGCTCGCTTATCTGCACGATTGGAACGTGATCTACGTGCCGGACGGGTTCGATTGGCAGCAGATCACGTTCGCGCAGCGTCTGGCGCTCGATCTTCATAACGGCCAACCCACCGCGATTGTCTATCGCACGATCAAAGGCTGGCGTTATGGAATCGAGGGGCGCGCTTCACATGGGGCCGGGCACGGGCTCTGTTCCAACGCGTTTTTCACCGCGGTCGCGCCGCTGTTACCGAAAGATGAGAAACCGATCCCCCATTGCGACGGCGCCCAGCGCTGCAACTGCGGAACGGATGCGACCATTCTGGAAGAATGTTATTGGCAAACGCTCGGCATCATCCGGCACGCGCTCGAACTGGAGCCATCGACCGTGGAAGCACTGGCCGCACAATTGCGCGCCGCGCAAAAGCGGTTGAACACGTCTGATCGCAAACCGCGCACCGACGCGCCCAAGATCGACATCGCCTACCAAATCGCGGGACAAGTTAATGGTCACGCGCCGAGCGAGCTCGCGCTCAAGTTCCGGACCCAGGCAACGCTGCGCGACGAGCTTGGCCGCACGCTCAACTATTATAATAAGGCCACCAACGGTGGGTTTGTGATTGCCGCGGCCGACTTGCTTGGATCGACAAGCATCAACAAAGTGGGCGACACTTTCCCGACTGGATTTTACAACCGGCAGACCAACCCGGGTGCGCGCCAGCTCGCCATCGGCGGCATTTGCGAAGATGCCATCATGTCGATGTTGTCCGGGATCTCAGCGTTTGGCGCGCACATCGGGGCCGGCTCATCCTACGGCGCATTCAGCGCGCCGCTCGGACATATCGCAGCGCGGCTCCACGCGATTGGCAACCAGGCACGCGTTGCAATGGAAGGCGGCGCGTTCCGTCCGTTCTTCCTGATCTGCGCGCATGCCGGTTTAAAAACCGGCGAAGACGGTCCGACCCACGCCGACCCGCAAGCGCTGCAATTGCTTCAGGACAACTTTCCGCTCGGCTCGATGATCACACTGACGCCATGGGATCCGCAGGAAATCTGGTTCCTGGTGTCGGCGGCGCTGGCGAAGCGCCCGGCGATCATCGCGCCGTTTGTCACGCGTCCGTCCGAAACGGTACTTGATCGCGCGGCACTGGGTCTGCCCTCGGCCGCACTCGCCGCCCAGGGCGTTTACCGTCTGCGTTCGGCGAACGGTCATGCCGAAGGCACAATTGTCCTTCAAGGCACCGGGGTCGCGAATGCATTCGTGACCGAGACATTACCGTTAATCAATAACGCAGGTCTTGGTCTAAATGTTTACGTCATCACCTCAAGTGAGTTGTTCGATATGTTGCCGCCAGCCGAGCGCGAGCGAATTTTTCCCGAAGCGCATCAACGGGAAGCCATGGGCATCACCGATTTCACATTTGCGACAATGTCACGCTGGGTGCGTTCCGATTACGGACGCGCTCACTCACTCCATCCATTCCGGCATGGGCATTTTCTCGGAAGCGGGCGCGGCGACATGGTCATGTCGGAAGCAGGCCTCGACGGCGTAAGCCAATTCGGGGCGATCCAAGCTTACATTCAGGACCGGTCGGCGAAACACCATGTCTGAGGCAAAGGAGCCGCTGCTCGATCAGGCCCAATCAATCGAGCATCCCCATTGCGGCGACGATCCGATCGCGCTTTTTCGAGTCTGGCACCAGGAGGCGATCGAAGCGGGATTCAAGGAACCGGGCGCAATGACAGTGGCGACCGTTGACGCCGATGGGTACCCGGACGCGCGGATGATCTTGCTCAAGGGCTTCGACGAGCGGGGATTCGTTTTTTACACAAACGTGCAAAGCCCGAAAGCACAGGCGTTGCTCCATGAGCCGCGGGCGGCGCTCTGTTTCTATTGGGACAATCTGGGCAAGCAGGTCCGCGTTCGCGGACAGACGGAGATCGTTAGCGATGAAGAAGCCGACGCCTATTTTGCAACGCGCCCGCGGCTAAGTCAGATCAGCGCGTGGGCCTCGAAGCAATCGACAGAAATGCACGGCTATTTTGAGCTGGAAGCCGAAGTGGCCAAGGCCGTGATTCGATTCGGGATCGGCGAAGTGCCGCGCCCGCCATTCTGGTCGGGATTTCGCGTGGTGCCGGACCGGATTGAATTTTGGGTTCAGAGACCATTCCGCCGCCACGAACGCATTCTTTACAAGCGCTCTGACGGTGGCTGGCAGAAGCAATGGTTGTATCCGTAGCCGCGCTCGGCTACCGGTGCGTTTTTTTGCGATGACAAATACTCGTGAATGCCAGCGGCAGCCTTCCGGCTGTCGCGCACCGCGCGCACGACCAGATCGGGGCCGCGAACGAGATCGCCGCCGGCGAAGACGCCGGGCACGCTGGTCATTTGATTGGGATCGACCACGACGCCTCCCCACCCGTTGACTTCAATGTTTTCGGAATTGCCGGCCGCAAAGATCGGCACCGGATCGAAGCCGAAAGCGACCAGCACGACATCGACCGGCACGTCGAACTCAGACCCGACAACGGTTCGCGGCTTCCGTCGCCCCTTCAAATCCGGTTCGCCCAATTCCATCCGCACGCAGTGCGCGGCGGAAACCTCACCGTTGTCGCCGCCTGACAATGCGATCGGATTCGTTAGAAACATGAACCGCGCCCCTTCTTCCACCGCGTTCAGATACTCGCGCCGGCTTCCGGGCATGTTTTCGAGGTCGCGGCGATAAATGCAAATCGCTTCGCGGGCGCCGGAACGGATCGCCGTGCGCAGACAATCCATTGCGGTATCGCCCCCACCCAACACGGCAACGCGCTTCCCGGCGATCTCGACCGGCGGCTCTTCGGTCGCTGCGTCGAGATTCTTTTGAATCAGGAACGGCAACGCATCGAAGACTCCGCGCAGATCAGCGCCGGGAATTCCGAGCGGTTTCGGTTTTTGCGCGCCAATCGCCAGGTAAACCGCGTCGTAATGTCTGCGCAGCTCCGCCAACGAAATGTCGCGACCGATTTTGACACCGCAGCGGAAGGTGACGCCGCGACGGCGCAATAGATCGAGCCGCCGTTCCACGATCGGCTTCTCGAGCTTGAACGACGGAATGCCGTTGACCAACAGCCCGCCGGCCCGGCTTTGCGATTCGAAAACGGTGACGGCGTAGCCACCCCGGGCCAGTTCATCCGCGCAGGCGATGCCACCGGGACCGCTGCCCACGACCGCGACCTTGAGTCCATTAGGTGCGGCAACCGCGCCATCCACCGTGTCATGCGCAAACGCGTACTCGTTAAGAAATTTTTCAATCGCCCCGATGGCGACCGGGTCGGAGCGCGCGTTCAGGATGCAGGCGCCTTCGCACAACCGTTCCTGCGGGCAGACCCGGCCGCAGATTTCGGGCATGTTACTGGTGGAGCGCGACGACTCCGCCGCTTCGAGGAAGCGCCCGTCCGCCACCAAGGCCAGCCACACCGGAATTCGGTTGCCCAGGGGACAGGTCTGAGCGCAGGGGGCGTCGGGGCAATCAATACAGCGACTGGCCTGCGCACGGGCCGTCGCTTCATCATACAGGCCGTAAATCTCATCGAAGTCGCAAACGCGCTCGGCGACGTCGCGTTTAGGGGGCGATTCCCGCGCGATGTGACGCCAGTTATGTTTTGTTGGCCACGTTGCGCCGTGAGTTTCGTTCGGGTCCGACATGGTTTCTTCTATAAGCCTCGCACGACCGGGGCGGCGGCCTGCGCATAGCTTGGGAATCACTGCGCATTTCTTGATCATCGGTTTCGCGACGTTTCCACCCACCGAAATGCGAAATGCCGGAACAGCTCACTACGTGCCAACTGCGGATCATTTCGTAAAGTGGGATAATCCTTTGATCTGTGCGCAATAACTGCACAGCAAAACGCAACGACGGTACATCGCGTTCGAGCCAGGAGGGCTAGTCTCATGATCAAATGGAGAATCGCTCATGAAGGTACAGGCAAAGGAACAAGAGATAGCGGAGCCGATCTCGACTACGGGGTCAAATTCTCGAGGCGGGGGCCGCACGGTCGGTCGTCGTAAAACAGGAACCGGCTGTAGGACACTCGACGCCAACGAGGCCGTGGCGCGGATTGCCTACGCGCTCAATGAAGTCATTGCCATTTATCCGATCACCCCAGCTTCGCCGATGGGCGAATGGGCTGATGCCTGGTCGGCCAGCGGCGTAAAGAATCTTTGGCATACCGTGCCGGAAGTGGTGGAAATGCAAAGCGAAGGCGGCGCGGCCGGGGCCATTCACGGTGCGCTTCAGACCGGGGCACTGAGTACCACGTTCACCGCGTCGCAGGGGTTGCTGCTCATGATCCCGAACATGTACAAGATCGCCGGCGAGCTGACGCCGACGGTGTTTCACGTCGCGGCGCGTTCGCTCGCGGCGCAGGCCCTTTCCATTTTCGGCGATCACAGCGACGTGATGGCCGCACGTGCAACCGGCTGGGCCATGCTTTGCTCGGCGTCGGTGCAGGAAGCGCAGGACCTTGCGGTGATCGCGCACGCCGCCACCCTCGAATCGCGCCTCCCGTTTCTCCATTTCTTCGATGGGTTCCGCACCTCGCACGAAATCTCCAAAATCGAGATCGTGCCGGAGGATGTGTTGCAGGCCATGATTGATGAAACGCGCGTCCTCGAGCATCGGGCCCGCGCCCTTTCGCCGGATCACCCGGTCATCCGCGGCACGGCGCAAAATCCCGATGTGTTTTTTCAGGCGCGCGAAACGGTGAACCCGGTTTATGCCGCCTGCCCCGGGATCGTGCAGCGGACGATGGATCGGTTCGCGGAGCTGACCGGACGCAGTTATGGACTCTTCGAGTATCACGGCGCGCCCGATGCCGAGCGCGTGATTGCCCTGATGGGCTCCGGCTGCGAAGCCGCGCATGAGACGATCGATTTTCTTGTCGCCCGGAAAGAAAAAGTGGGCGTTCTCAAGGTGCGGCTTTATCGGCCGTTCGATGGAGCCGCTTTCGCGAAAACGCTGCCCGCAACGGTGCGCAACATCGCGGTGCTCGACCGCACCAAGGAGCCGGGCGCGGGCGGCGAACCGCTCTATCTCGATTGCGTGAATGCGCTTTACGAACAGGACCGACGCGACGTGCGAGTGGTGGGCGGCCGCTACGGGCTTTCCTCGAAGGAGTTCACACCGGCGATGATCAAGGGGATCCTCGACAATCTCGCGAGAAAGACGCCGAAGAATCATTTCACCATCGGGATCGACGACGATCTCTCGCACACGAGTCTGGCATTCGATCCGGAATTCTCCATCGAACCGGACGAAGTCGTGCGCGCCGAATTCTTCGGCCTCGGCTCGGACGGCACGGTGGGCGCCAACAAGGAGTCGATCAAGATCATCGGCGAAAACACGGATAACTTCGCCCAGGGATATTTTGTTTACGACTCGAAGAAAGCGGGCGCGATGACCATCTCGCATCTGCGCTTCGGACCGCATCCGATTCGCTCCACCTACCTCATTACCAAGGCGAACTTCGTTGCCTGTCATCAGGCATTTCTTCTTCAAACATGCGATGTTTCGCGAGACCTGGCCAAGGGCGGAACGTTCCTGCTCAACACGCCCTTCGATCGCGAGAAAGTCTGGGCCCATCTTCCCGAAGATGTGCAACGCAGGTTGATTGAGCAGAAGGCGCGTTTCTTCGTGATCGACGCCAACAAGGTCGCGCACGAGTGCGGAATGGGCGGTCGCATCAACACCGTCATGCAGACCTGCTTCTTTGCCATTGCCGGGGTGCTGCCTCGGGAACAGGCGATCACCGCGATCAAGGACTCCATTCAAAAGAGCTATGGCAAAAAGGGCGAGGAAGTGGTGGAGAAGAATCTGAAGGCTGTCGATCACACGCTGGCCCATTTGATCGAAGTGAAAGTGGCAGAACGCGTGAGCGGCAATGGCGCAAAACCCAACGGTCACCTTGCCGATGCGCCGGTGTTCGTGAAAAATGTGCTGGGCGAAATCATGGCCGGGCGTGGCGATCGCGTGCCGGTGAGCGCCTTGCCTAACGACGGCACCTATCCCACCGGCACCACCCAATGGGAGAAGCGGAATCTCGCCGCGGAGATCCCGGTGTGGGATCCGCAGGTCTGCATCCAGTGCGGCAAGTGCGTGATGGTCTGTCCGCACGCCGTTATTCGCAGCAAAGTGTATCAGCCGGAGAAACTGGAAGGCGCGCCTTCGTCGTTCAAGTCGACCAACGCGCGCCTGCCGGATTGGAAAGAGCTGAGCTACACCCTTCAAGTAGCAGCAGAAGATTGCACCGGCTGCGGCATTTGCGTGGATGTCTGCCCGGCCCGCAACAAATCCGAGGCGCGATTGAAAGCGATCAATATGCGGCCGCAGTTTCCGTTACGGGAAACGGAGCGGGCGAACTGGAATTTCTTTCTGACGTTGCCGGAACTGGATCGCCGGCAGGTTTCGACGGCGAACGTCCGGGCGATGCAGGTGCAACAGCCGCTGTTCGAATTCTCGGGAGCATGCGCCGGTTGCGGCGAAACGCCCTACATCAAGTTGCTCACCCAGTTGTTCGGCGACCGGCTCATCATCGCGAACGCGACCGGTTGCTCGTCGATTTACGGCGGCAATCTGCCGACCACGCCTTACACCCAGGATCGCGATGGGCGCGGGCCGGCCTGGTCGAATTCGTTATTTGAAGACAACGCCGAATTCGGTCTCGGGTTCCGGGTTTCGATCGACAAGCAGCAGGAGTTCGCCGGAGAACTGCTCCATGAGCTCTCGCCTCAGGTTGGGCGCCATCTTGCCCTGGAGATTTTGAATGCCCGGCAACGCGACGACGCGGACATCTTCGATCAGCGTGAGCGCGTGGTCGAGCTGAAGCGCAGGCTGGCATCGCTAGGCGGCGTCGGGGCGAAACGCTTGCTCGCCCTGGCCGACCTGTTGGTGCGGAAAAGTGTCTGGATCGTCGGCGGGGACGGCTGGGGCTACGACATCGGTTACGGCGGACTCGATCACGTCCTGGCCAGCGGGCGCAACGTCAAGGTGCTGTTGCTCGACACCGAAGTTTACTCGAACACCGGCGGCCAGTGTTCGAAGTCCACGCCGCGCTCCGCGGTAGCCAAGTTCGCGTCCGGCGGAAAACGCGGCCCAAAGAAAGATCTTGGCCTGATGGCCATGACCTACGGGACGATTTACGTGGCCTCGGTGGCGATGGGTGCAAAGGACGAGCACACGCTGAAAGCATTTCTCGAAGCCGAAGCCTTCGACGGACCGGCGCTCATCATTGCCTACAGCCATTGCATCGCGCACGGAATCAACATGACCACCGCGATGCAAAACCAAAAAGCCGCCGTGAAATCGGCGCAGTGGCTTCTCTATCGCTACAACCCCGAGCGCGCCGCGCGGGGCGAGAACCCGCTCCAGCTCGATTCCGCGCCGGCCGGGATCAAGGTGGCCGATTATTTCGGCCTGGAGAATCGCTTCCGGATGCTCGAAAAAACGCGCCCCGAAGCCGCCATGCGACTGCATGCCCAGGCTCAGCACGACGTGAATACGCGCCGCGAACTTTACGAATATCTTGCCGCTCGAACCTTCAAACCAGAATCCACATGAAACTCAGCACCACTTATCTCGGCTTCAAACTGCGAACACCGCTCGTTCCGTCGGCCTCACCGCTCTCGCAGAACATCGACAATATCAAAAAAATGGAAGACGCCGGCGCTTCCGCGGTGGTTTTCCACTCACTCTTCGAAGAGCAACTTCGCCGTGAACATCACGAGCTAACCCACTACCTTGAACAAGGCGCGGAATCGTACGCTGAAGCGCTGAACTATTTTCCCGAGCCGGCTGAATTTAAGGTCGGACCGGAAGCGTATCTCGAGCATCTGGCAAAAGCCAAAGCCACTGTGAACATTCCGATCATCGGCAGCCTCAACGGCACGACGTTTGGCGGCTGGATGAAATATGCCCGGCAAATCGAGCAAGCCGGGGCCGATGCCCTGGAGCTGAACATCTATAACGTGTCGACCGATCCGGAGCGCAGCGCCGACGAGATCGAAACCGATTACCTGACCATTGTCGCTTCAGTAAAAGCGCAGTTGAAAATCCCGGTGGCGGTGAAGCTCAGTCCGTATTTTACGAACCTGGCGCGTTTCGCGCGAAGTCTCGAACGCAATGGCGCCAACGCGCTGGTGCTGTTCAATCGCTTTTACCAGCCGGACATCGAACTGGAGACGCTCGAGATCAGTCCCAATCTGCTTCTCAGCACGCCGATGGCGATGCGGTTGCCCATGCGCTGGATCGCGCTGTTGTATGGCCGCATCGGCGCAGACCTCGCCGCGACCAGCGGGATTCATCGCGCCACCGATGCCCTGAAGATGCTGATGGCCGGCGCCGATGTCACAATGCTTTGCTCGGTGTTATTGCGGCGCGGCATCGATCACATTCGCGTCATCGAACGCGAGATGACTGAATGGCTCGACGAACACGAATACGAATCGGTCGAGCAACTCAAAGGCAGCATGAGCCAGAAGAATTGCCCCGACCCGAGCGCGTTCGAGAGAGCGCAATACATGCGGGCGCTTTCGAGTTACCCGGTTAGTTCCTCCTCGACCGCGCCGGCATGAGGCGGTAAAAAGCGGCGTAATGGAGAACCGAGGGACGAAAAGGGCACCAGGGACGAGAGATGAGCGCGGCGCGAGGAAGTCGCTTTCGTCCCTTAAGTCCCTTTCGTCGCTGGATGAGAGTCGCGAGACTTTCATTCCGCCACATGGCGGCTACCAGGACCTGCTCTCGTATCAAAAAGCACTCATTGTCTACGATGCCACGCAGCACTTCTGTAATCGTTTCTTTACGAAGTTCGATCGCACCCGCGACCAGATGATTCAGGCGGCGCGCTCCGGGAAACAAAATATTCTTGAAGGGAGCGAAGCTTCTGGCACTTCCAAGGAAACTGAGATCAAGCTCACGAATGTCGCCCGCGCGAGCCTGAAAGAACTTCTCGAAGATTACCGGGATTTCATGCGCAGCCGAAGCATCGAAGAATGGACTCCAGATCACTCTCATGCCCGTCGCCTGCGCCAGCTCAACCGAACGCCTGGCGCCAATTACGCGACTTTCAAGAAAGCGATCGAACATGTCGATCCAGCAATCTGCGCCAACGCCATCGCTGGCTTGATTAAGGTGACTTGCTATCTGCTCGACCGACAGCTCGACCGCCTGGAGCAGGATTTTTTAAAGGAAGGCGGTTTACGCGAGCGCATGACGCGCGCGCGCATCGCCGCTCGAAACAAGCAGCGACCACAATGACTCAAAAGACAAAAGTGGGTCGGCTTTGTGTCCTTTGTGTCCTTTTTGTCCTTGGGCACTCCTATGCCGCCGATGACACCGCCCAGGAATCGCGCTTCATCAGCAACGCGCGGCAATTGATCTTCGAAGGACGGCGCAGTGGCGAAGGCTACTTTTCACCGGATGGACAAAAGCTCATCTTCCAAAGCGAGCGCGAGGAAGGAAATCCGTTTTACCAGATATACCTGCTCGATCTGAACACGGGGGACACCACGCGGGTCTCGCCCGGTACCGGCAAAACGACCTGCGGTTTCTTTCAGCCGGCCGCCGACCGCGTGATCTTCGCTTCAACGCACGCCGACCCGGAGGCGCGCGCCAAGCAAAAAACTGAGCTGGAATTTCGGGCCAGCGGTAAACAGCGCCGTTATTCGTGGGATTACGATGCCGCGTTCGACATTTATTCCGCCCGCCAAAACGGCTCCGATCTGGTGAACCTGACCCATTCGCCCGGCTACGACGCCGAAGGCGCAGTTTCACCCGATGGAAAACAAATCGTTTTCTGCTCGCTGCGGTCCGCGTTCCCGATCGACAAGCTTTCTCCGGAACAGCGCGCCCGATACGAGAAAGACCCCTCCTGGTTCGGAGACATTTACCTAATGAACACGGATGGCTCGAATGTTCGCCGCCTAACCGATGCACCGGGTTATGACGGCGGTCCGTTTTTCTCGCCCGACGGTCAGCGGATTATTTGGCGGCATTTCGAAGAGAACGGGATGATCGCCGATGTCTGGACAATGAAACCAGACGGCTCGGACAAGCGGCGCCTCACCGATTTCAAATCGATGTCCTGGGCGCCGTTCTATCATCCCGGCGGCAAATACGTCATCTTTACCTCGAACAAGCTCGGTTTTGAGAACTTCGAGTTGTTCATTGTCGATGTGAACGGCGAACACGAGCCGGTACGCGTGACCTTCACGACCGGGTTTGACGGATTGCCGGTTTTTTCTCCCGATGGAAAAAAACTCTGCTGGACGAGTGGGCGGACCGGCGACGGAAAAGCGCAGCTTTTTCTGGCCGATTGGAACGACGAAGCGGCGCGGGCCGCGCTAAGCGAGGCGCCGCAGCGATCGCAGCCGGGCGAGAATGCCGGCACGTTCTCGCCAGAGATTAGCGAAACCGATCTCCATCACGAAGTGGAGTGGCTCGCCGATCCAGCACGCGATGGGCGCATGACGGGCACGGCGGGCGCTCAGACGACGGCTGCCTGGCTCGCCCACTATTTTCGCCAGGCTGGTCTCAAGTCGTTGACAGAAAACTTTGCGATGCCTTTCGACTTCAACGCCGGCGAACGTGTTCTGCCGGAAAAGACGCGGTTTGAAATCGCGACCGCTGACTCCAAGTCTCCCGCCGTTCCCGCCAAACTCGATCAGGATTTTCGGCCACTTCCATTTACCGAGAACGGCGACGCGAGCGGCGAAGTCGTGTTCGCGGGATATGGCCTGGTGATGCCCGGGGATGGCGGCGATCGATACGATTCCTACGCCGGCCTGGACGTGAAGAACAAGATTGTTCTCATCCTGCGCTACGTCCCGGAGAACGTCGAGCCGGCACGGCGGGCCCAGCTCAATCGTTATTCTTCGCTTCGCTACAAAGCGATGCTGGCCCGCGAGCATGGGGCAAAAGCGGTGCTGGTCGCCACCGGACCGAACTCGCCGCATGCCGGAGAACTGGTTCCCCTCACAAACGACTTCACCAACGCGGCCAGTGGCATCATCGCCGTCTCGATCGGCGGAAAAATTACCGAATCACTTTTGGCGCCTGGTGGAAGGAATCTGAAAGAGCTGCAATCCGGGCTCGACACGGAAAATCCACATGCCGAAAACGGATTCGCTTTGCCGAAGGTAACCGTGACGCTCAGTTGCGGCGTCGAGCACCTGAAGAAAAGCGATTCGAATGTCGTTGCCTATTTTCCGTCGTCGCCAAAATCGAGCGGCGACGAATACGTTGTCGTTGGTGCGCACTACGATCATCTCGGTCATGGCGGAAGCAGCTCGCTTGACCGGGCCGGCGAGGAAAACAAAATTCATCCCGGCGCCGACGACAACGCATCGGGCGTCGCCTGGGTCATGGAGCTGGCCGCATCGCTGGCCCGGGAGCGCGCGGCACATCCGGAAAAATTCCGTCGTGGTGTAATTTTCGCCTGCTGGTCGGGCGAAGAAATTGGACTAATCGGATCGGCCGCATTTTGCGAACATCCGCCGATGCCACCTAACAAGATTGTTGCCTACGTAAATGCCGACATGGTCGGGCGAATGCGCGACAACAAATTGACATTGCAAGGTGTCGGGTCCTCCCATGCCTGGAGGCGACTCATGGAGAAACGAAATGTCAGCGCCGGATTCAATCTCACGCTTCAGGACGATCCCTATCTGCCAACCGACGTAACCAGTTTCTACACGAAGAACGTTCCGGTCCTGAACTTCTTTACCGGAGCGCACGAGGATTATCATCGGCCGACTGACACCGCGGAAAAACTCGACTACAAAGATCTCGAGCGGATAACGAAATTCACCCGCCAGGTCATTGTCGATCTTGTCGAAACGCCCGAGCGTCCCGACCTCGCCAAAGTGGAACGAAGCGGGCCGGCCGGCGGCGGGCGCGAGACTCTGCGTACCTACCTCGGGACGATCCCCGATTACACCACCGAAGTGAAAGGGGTAAAGCTAAGCGGCGTGCGCGGGGGCAGCCCGGCTGAAAAAGGCGGGCTTAAAGGCGGCGACGTCATCGTGGAGTTCGCAGGCCAGAAGATCACTAACATTTACGATTATACCTACGCGCTCGATGCCGCGAAAATTGGCCGTCCGGTGAACATCATCGTCGATCGCGACGGCCGCCGCATGACGATTACCGTTACGCCTGAAGCGCGAAAATAAGCGCTCTCCTTGCCAGGCTCCCTTTACACTAGGAGCGGATCGGCGGCCGGAGCTGAGACGTCTCTTCGCAGTCGGCGTGAGCGCCAGACAAAGAAAATTGCCGGATAGAGCACGAGTTCCATGATTACCGAAGTAATCACGCCGCCGATCATTGGGGTGGCGATGCGTTTCATCACATCGGCGCCGGCGCCGTGGCTCCACATGATCGGAATCAAACCGCCGATGATGACAGCCGCGGTCATTGCCTTTGGACGCACTCGCTTTACCGCGCCTTGGTAAATCGCATCGCGCAGATCGGCCGCGCTTCGCATTTTTCCTTCACGAACCCATTGATCGTAGGCAATCTCGAGATAAAGAAGCATGACCACGCCGGTCTCGGCACTTACGCCCGCGAGAGCGATCAATCCTATCCAGACAGCGACGCTCAGATTGTAGCCAAGCAGGTAGAGCATCCAAAACGAGCCAACCAGCGCGAGTGGCACCGAAAGCATAATGATGGCTGTGCCGACAAACGAGCGGGTGTTGAGATAAATGATCAGGACGATGATCAGCAGCGTAATTGGAATAACGATCGTCAGCCGCTGCTGAGCGCGCAGCATGTATTCGGTACTGGCCGCTCCAGAAAATATTATATCCGCTCGGAAGCAGGATCAGTCTTATTGGCGATGGCCTGATTGACGGCGCGCTGAGCCATCCGCACATACGTGCCGACGTCGATGTTTTTCACATCCACGTAAATCCAGTCGTTGGGGACGGCGCCTTCGCTTTTTATCCCCATCGGCGCCCGGACAACATCGATTTTTGCCAGTTGGCCGAGCGGGATTTGAGCGCCGGTTGGAGTGGGAATGATGATTTCACGTAGCGCTTCGAGATTTTCGCGAAAATCGCGGTCGTAGCGAAGATTGATGCTGTAACGCTCGAGACCTTCGACGGTTGTTGTCAAAGGCATCCCGCCGAGCGCGACTTCAAGCACTTCCTGGACATCGGCGAGAGCCAGGCCGTAGCGGGCTATCTCATCGCGGTTAATGTTGAACTCGATGTAATTGCCGCCCATCACCCGTTCGGCAAAAACACTCGATGTGCCGGGAACTTGTCGCACCACCGCTTCGATCTGAGCGGCGATCCGCTCCAGTTGATCGAGGTCGGGCCCGGCGACTTTGATGCCGACCGGCGTTTTGATTCCCGTGGCCAGCATGTCGATCCTCGTCTTGATCGGCATCGTCCAGGCGTTGTTGAGTCCAGGGAATTGAATCGCGGCGTTCATCGCGTCAGTCAGTTCGTCCACCGTGCGTTTGCGATGCGCGACGGTCTTGCCGTTTTGATCTTTGATATCGACCGCGGGCCAGTCCTTCTCGTCTTTCAGCATGATGGTTGTCTCAATCATGTCCATCGGCGCCGGATCGGTGGCGGTTTCCGCGCGGCCGATCTTGCCGAAAACGTGTGCACTTCGGGAAAGCTCTTGAGGATTTTGTCCGTTTGCTGGAGAACCTCGCGGGCTTTCGTCGTCGAAATTCCGGGAAACGTGGTCGGCATGTAGAGCAAGTCGCCTTCGTAAAGCGGCGGCATGAACTCGGAGCCGAGATTCTGATATGGAAAAAGTTTTCCGACCGCGAGGGACGCAGTTCCGCAGCACTCCCGGCGGCAGATAATTCGTCACCAGTCGATTCCACGGCAGAAAAACCCACGCCACGATCAAGGCAGCACTCGCAATAACGACCCAGCGCCGGCGAATCACGAAATCAATCACTGGATGATAAAGCCAGATGAGAAATCGATTGATCGGGTTGCGCTCTTCGGCGGGAATCCTTCCGCGGATGAAGTAACCCATCAGGATCGGCGCGAGCGTGATGGAGAGCAGCGCCGCGGCTGCCATCGAGTAGGTTTTCGTAAACGCCAAAGGCTTGAATAACCGGCCTTCCTGCGCCTGGAGCGCGAACACCGGGATGAACGAAACCGTGATAACGAGCAGCGAATAAAAAAGCGTCGGCCCGACTTCGATCGACGCGTCGCGAATGATTTGCCAGTGCGGTTTTTTGCCTCCATCGCGCTCGATGTGCTTGTGCGCGTTCTCGATCATGATGATTACGGCATCGACCATCGCGCCGATCGCGATCGCGATGCCGCCGAGCGACATGATATTTGAGCTGATCCCCTGCTGGTACATGACCGCGAACGCGATCAATACCGCGACCGGCAGAATGATGATCGCGACCAGGGCGCTGCGGAAATGCAGGAGAAATGCGATGCACACGAGCGCGACGACGATGCTCTCCTCGACCAGCTTCCATTCGAGCGTGGCCACCGCGCGATCAATCAAGTCGGTGCGGTCGTAGGCAACCGTGTAGCTCACATCCGGCGGCAATGCTTTCATCGCCTGATCGAGCCGTTTCTTCACGTCCTGAATGACATGACGGGCATTCGCGCCGTAACGCACGACGACAATGCCTCCCACGGTTTCGCCATCGCCGTTCAACTCGGCAATGCCACGCCGCATGTCGGGGCCAAGTTGCACGTTTGCGACCTGGTCGAGCAAAATCGGAACGCCATTCGCACCCACTCCGAGCGCGACCTTTCGTAAATCGTCGACGCTTTGAACGTAACCGCGCACGCGCAGGATGAATTCCTTTTCCGCCATCTCGATGGAACGGCCCCCGACCTCGCCATTGCTCTTCTTGATCGCCGTGCTGACATCCGCAATCGAAAGGTGATAAGCGCGGAGCTTCGTCGGATCGACGGTCACCTGATACTGCTTCACGAATCCGCCGATGGACGCGACCTCAGAGACGCCCTCGACCGACGTGAGCTGATACTTCAGATACCAGTCTTGCATCGAGCGCAGTTCCGCCAGACTGCGCTGCTTGGAATTAAGCGAATACATGAACGCCCAACCCACTCCCGTTGCATCCGGACCGAGCGCGGGCGTGACATTTTTTGGCAGATTGCCGCTGAGAGAACTGAGGTATTCCAGAACCCGGCTCCGCGCCCAGTATGGATCTGTGCCGTCGTCGAAAATCACATAAACGAATGAGAATCCGTAGAACGAATAGCCGCGCACCACTTTCGCGCGCGGCACCGACAACATCTTGGTCGTGATTGGATACGTAACCTGATCCTGCACGATCTGCGGCGCTTGCCCCTGCCACTCCGTGTAGATGATCACCTGCGTGTCAGACAGATCAGGAATGGCATCGAGCGGGATGTTGCGAAGAGCAAAAATGCCGGCAAACGTGAGCGCCAGCGTCGCCAGCAGAACGACGAACCTGTTTCGCAACGAAAAGTCGATGATAGCTCGCAGCATCGGTTTCTAATGTTGATGTTCCGGCGGACTTGCCGTCGGCGAAGATGCCGGCGCGGCTACCTCTTCTTCCGGTGTGGGAATAAGGGTCATTCCGCAGATCGGGCACTTGCCCGGATGATTGTACTTAATGTCGGCGTGCTCAGGCATGGGGCAGACGTAGCTGCTCGGCGCCGGAACCGGCAGTTGGGTTGAAGCGATGGTCGCGGACGGTTGCTGATGCAGAGACTGGCTTCCTGCCGACACTGGCGGTGGAGTCGCATTCGGGTTCAGCATCTTCTGAATCGCTTCCCGAAGCTGGCTCTCGGAATCGAGCATGAACTGCCCCGATATCACCACCCGTTCCCCTTCCTTGAGTCCGCTGAGCACCTCATAAGAATCGTTGTCCGCACGAGGACCGAGCCTGACCTCGCGCGGTTCAAAATGACCGCCGTCGAGAGCGACAAACACGGTGTTTTTCTCCCCGCTTCGAAGAACCGCCGAGTCGGGAACGAGCAATGCGGCAGGTTTCAGCTCGGCTCGCAGCTCGACGGTCGCGAACATTCCCGGCTTCAAAAAGAATCCCGGATTGTGAAATTCCATCCGCACCTGAGCAGTACGCGTCTTCTCATCGACCGTCGGATAAATGTAAGTGACGCGGCCGCGAAATTTCCGGTCCGGTAGATAGGAAAGGCTTACTTCCGCTTCCTGTCCCAACTTCAATAGCGCAAGGTCCTGCTCGTAGATTTGTGATTGGACCCAGACGATCCCGAGATCGGCCAGCCGGTACAACTTCATTCCAGCCTCAACCATCTGCCCCTGCACCGCCATCTTCTCGACCACGATGCCATCGATCGGCGCATCTACTCGCAGTGTCCGTTGCGCCTGCCGGCTCTTTTCGAGTTCAGCTATCTGATCTTCGGAAACGTCAAAAAGCTTCAGCTTTTGTCGGGCGCTTTGCTTGAGCCCAGCGGAATTTTGATTTAGAGCGAGCACATACTCGCTTTGCGCAGTGTAGAGTTCCGGCGAGTAGATATCGAACAGGGGCTCGCCTTTGTGGACCTGCTTCCCGGTCGAATCGACATACAGCTTCTCGATCCAGCCGCGAAATTTTGTCGTCACGTCGGCGAGCGCCGTTTCGTTGTAATCGATTACGCCGACTGTTCGAATGATTCGACGCAGCGGACCTTTGGTGACAATACCCGTGCGCACGTTCATCTTCTGGACGGTTGCGGGATCGACATTGATCGTGTTCGTTTCCTCCTCGCCCTCGTAAACCGGGACCATGTCCATTCCCATGCTGTCCTTCCGGGGCGTCTGGCTGATCTCGCCCAGGAGCATGGTCGACTTGTAATAGTCGATCTTGCGATTGCTGCCGCCCTTCGCCTCTTTGCTCGTAGCGAGCGATGGCTGTTTGCGAACGGGTACGAGCTTCATTCCGCAAATCGGGCAATCCCCGGGATGATCCTGCATCACCTGCGGATGCATGCTGCAGGTATAGAGCGTCTTTTCCGAAGAGCTCTCCGTCACGCGCTTGGAGCATGAAGCTGCGGAGAGCGCGATGCTCAATGCACAAAAGAGTTGAAGAATTCGTGAATTCATTTTGAATCTCCCTGTTCGATTTGCCGGTTAGTTCGCCCAATAATCGCGTCGAGCTCCGCGACGGCCACTTCGTGGTCGATCAGATGTTGGAGTTGAGCTGAATCGGTGTCCTGCAAAGTTCGACGAGCGGTCACCAATTCGAGAAAACTTGTCTTGTCCGATTCGTAACTTGAACGGGTCGCTTCGATCGCCTGACTGGCCAGCGGAGTGATGTTGTCGCGAAACAGATGATAGTTCTCCGCGGACGTTTCGATCTTTTTGAGTTGATCGCGTACCAGCCCCGCAACTTCGGTTCGCACCGCCTCATATTCTTTTTCGGCCGTCTCGAGACTGTTTCGGGCTTCTGCTATTGCGGCCGAATATTTCGAAAAATTCGGCCAGGGAACGTCAAAGAAAATGCCCGTGTCATATTCCTGTATTCCGCCGGAATCCTTGAACTCGCGCGCTTCGACGCGCAGTTTCGGATCGGGAAACCATTGCCGCCGCGCCAGCTGAACCCGGGCCCTTTCCGCCTCAACTTTGTGTTGGGCGATTAGGATCTCCGGACGATTCGACAACGCGAAGCTCTCGAGCTTCGCGTTCGATCCGCCGACCGGTGTGAAATCGAGGGCCGACGGACGATCAAGGGACGAGGAGGCCGGCCGGTTCATCAACACATTCAACTGTGTTTGCTGATCGGAAACTTCGCGTTCGAGCTGAGCCCGGGTCTCTGCCAGTCTGGCAAGGTCGGTTTGTGCGATCAAAACGTCCGCCTGGGTTTGTGTTCCGCTTTCATACTTTGCCCGGCTGATCTCGGTAAACTGTTTCAACAGTTCCTGGTTGCGTCGATTGATCTCGAGTTGACCGTAGGCGCCGGCGAAGCGCGCCAAAGCGGCTTTCGCCCGGCTGACAACATCCAGCTCGATGCGTCGAACTTCCTGGAATGTTACAAATGCTTCGGCCACGGCCACTCTTCCGCGAGCCATATTTTTGCCGGACACCGGGATGGATTGTGACGCCATCCACTCGTTATCCGAGAAAGTATCGAAGCGGGTCGTGCCATGCCGCTCGACATCGACACCGATCATTGGATCATCCCAGGCGCGAGCCTGCGGTACCCGTTTCTTCATCATTTCCCATTTCGACTGTGCTGCCTTCAATCGCGGATTTTCACGCAGAACGACTGTTACGACCTCGCGCTGCAAAAGCCGATCACCGGCAGCAGCGTCGGAGACGCCTGCCAGTATTGCGATCAATGAAACTAAGGAGATTCCAAGTTTCATGGCTTGCCGATGTCTTCTCTCGGCGTTCACTAGCTCTGAATTAGTCATGTCTATTTTTCTGATTTCGGTGATTCTCTTAACGGCCCCGCTAAAGCGGGAAATTCCGCGTCCGCGATTCGCTGGACGCCTGGGCGTAGATCGCACCGAGCCAGTAGATGCCGGGAAATCGGCACACCTCCGGCTCGAGCGCCGTTAGATCAGATCAGAAACGTGCAGAGAAAAGCGCGCTTGAGCCGAGAATTGGCGGGCGCGCCTGTTGCCCTGGTGGGCCACCGACTGATGGATCGGAAATCATGGATGATTAACCTGGTATTTGGCGAACCGTTAAGTGAAAGCTCCGGACCACCCGTGCCGGTCGAGAGGGGTTGTGCCAAAGGAACTCGCTCCTTGGCCGGTTTCGCGCAGCATCCCTTCGTCCGGCAACAACTCCGCGCGCAGGCCTTCTCGGCGCCGACACTGGAAAAAACGCATCCTCGCGTCGAAAGCGGCGTGACCGCGATCCCCAATGCCAGGGCAACCAATACTGATATCGATGTCGATCCTATTTTCCCCATCTCGGGTCTGGTCCCATTTCCCCTTAACACACTGGAAAGAAGCGCAAAACCATACCAAGAAGATTGTTCATGAGTTCCCAGTACGATTTGTTGCCGCCACGCCTTTTGCGGACTTCGTCGGCAATTCGGGCGAGCTGGCTGCTGACTTCGTTTCGGGGAATTTTAAGCTCGATCACGTAAGCGCAGTTGGATTTTTGGGCGCGCCGGAGGGCGGCATCAAACTCGCCCTTCGTGGTCGCAATCGCGCTTTTGCCTCCTCCCACCAGCTCACAGATTTTGGCGTAATTCCATTGAGTGATGATGTTGAAAGATCCCTCACGAATCCGGCGCATCGTGCCGTAGCCGTCATTGTTGAGAATGATGATGATCGGATTGAGACCGAGCCGAACCGCGGTCGAAATTTCGGCGCCGGTCATTTG
The DNA here is from genome assembly GCA_963815455.1 of uncultured Verrucomicrobiae bacterium. Classification (GTDB taxonomy): domain Bacteria; phylum Verrucomicrobiota; class Verrucomicrobiia; order Chthoniobacterales; family UBA10450; genus JBDTZF01. The sequence continues at coordinate 1,584,549 of CAWFGO010000001.1, read as the reverse complement.
GAATGCGCCGTCGCCGACCAGGACATACGGGCGAAGCCGTTTGCTGGCCAGGGCGACGCCGATGCCTGCGGGGACAGCGAATCCCATCGACATGTAATAAGCGGGAGCGATGAACTGCGCCTGGCTGGCGCTGCGAATTCCCACTGCGCCGAAAATCGCGTCGCCGATATCGGCGACGACGCAACAGCGCTCGTCGAGGTGCAACGAAAGGATGCGAAAGACATCGACCATCTTCAGCGCGTCGGCGCGCTCGGCCTTCTTCAGCGGCACGGGCACCGCGTGCGGATTAGGATGTTCAAAATCTTTGAGCCCGATCTTCGCGGCGGCGAGCGACTCCAGGAAATCGCGGAACTGGATCGACTCGTAGCGATGATATTGAACGCATACGCGTTCGGTCGTCGCGAGCACGGTTCGATCGTCGATCCAGCTTGGCCGTGTAAAATCCCATGCTCATGTCAGTGATAAAAGTGCCCAGCATCAGGACGAGATCGGCGGATTCGACGTATTTGCCGAACGTGTTCGTCGCTGCTCATCGCGCCGCCGTAAACGCCAAGATAAAGGCGATGATCTTCGGGAACCGCGCTCTTGCTCAAGAGATCGGCCGCAATCGGAATATTCATCCGCTCCGCCATCCGCAAGACCAGACCGGCAGTCCGATAACGGGCCAGCTCGACGCCGGCCAGGATGACCGGCTTTCTGGCCGCGCGGATAAGCGAGAGAGTCTCTTCCAACGCAGCGGCCAGTGTGTGCGGGTCGGATTTTTCAGAAACGCCGCCAGAAATCCCGTTCACCGGAATTTCCCGGTCGACCATATCGTGCGGCACTTCGATATACACCGGACGCTTGTGCCGCAGACAGGCTTCGACGCAACGGACGATCTCGGACGCTGCCCGTTGTTCATCAAGCAGGACCGTGCTCGCGACGGTGACTTCGTCGTAAATACGGCGCTGAGTTTCGAAAGTTTTTACCTTGTGATGGAGAAGCGGATCTTTTTCCCGATCCTTGCGGCCAGGTGCGCCGCTCACCACCACCACCGGCGATTTCTCCGCATAAGCGCCGGCAATCGCATTCAGAACATTGAGTCCGCCCACGCAATAGGTAACGCAAACCAGACCGATCCCGTTGATGCGGGAATAAGCGTCGGCAGCAAAACCGGCGGAGGGCTCGTGCGTCATGGTGATGCTTTGAATTTTCGATTTCTCGAGCCAGGCAAACGTGGGCAAGGCAAAGTCGCCCGGAATGCCAAAGCTATGGCGAACGCCCCGGCGATAAAGATATTCGAAGAGAAACTGGCCCAGCGGCATGGTCGGCGGAAAGGAATCCGAGACAGAGCGGGACTTGTTTGAACGAATTAAGGCGGCAGGGGCAACGGCTCCATTTCCCCGGGGAAGCGAACTCCGATTGGATTCGCGAGCGAGGCCGCTTCCCCTTTTGTTCGGGTTGCCGCTATCGAGTTGGTTTTCATGCTTTTGCGGAGTTAATCCTGCATCTCGTCGTCCTCCGACGACGAGCACAATGTGGGTGGCAGCAAATGATGATGGCGCCGGTTTTTCTCGTTGTAGGCGTCAAACCCCAGTGCGACCCAGCATAGAATCGGGAAGACCAGGCCAACTCCCGCTGTGGCCAGGCCAAGCAGGATCCCGATCCAGATGGCGAGCGGCATTCCAAGAAACATCCAGACAAAGCCGGCCGCGAGATGGCCTTTGTAGATATGGCCAAGTCCCGGCACGATCGTCAGCATGGCCGCGATTGCATTTTGTGCATCCGCCGTCTCCCGGCGGAGCGGCATCGATAATGTGTTCATTTCAATCACCTCCTTTTGCGTTCGTATTACCATTCGGGCTGTCTTAGACAGCCGATGATGATCAGCGCGTAGAGCGCCATCATTGATCCAACTGCGGCCAGGATTAAATATTCCATCGTCTTATTCCTCCAGGGTTTTGGGTTTCTATCGTAGTTAAAGTCTAGCGGGCGCGCCTTGAATAGCTCCGCGTCTCTTGCCTTTTCCTTTGCAAAACTTGCTGGCCCCAAGGGCTTGCCGCGGAGCGTCTCCCGGAGTTTCGAGAGACGCTGTCTATCTTCGTTTCCATTTCCGTCACTTAGCATGATTGGTCATGTCTCACTATCGCACCGCCGCCGGCGCAATCGGCGTTAGCAGAACAGCGTGAACGCTGTTGCTGTCATAGTCGTAGGCGCAGGCGGTGATCTGTCCGCCGTCGTTGATCGCCGTTGCGGAAAAAAGGAAGTAGTTCCTTCCCGCTGGGCCAATCAACTTATTCAGGTCCATCATCCGTTTGCCCTTGGCGTCTCGAATCCAGACGAATGCGACTTGCTGAATGGCGTCTTTACTACCGCCCAGGAGGACATAACTGTAGCCGACGACGTCGTTGGAATTGTTGATCCCCAAGGCCACGCTGTAGTCGCTTCCCAACACGCTGCCGAGCGATCCGAGGTCGAGCATCTTCTGGCCATCATAGAAGAAGGCATGGACGCTATCGTCGGATTTATCGGTTGTGGAATAACCCACGACGTGGTTGGCGGCGTTGATGGACATCCCGCAGCTCGAGAGCCCTCCCAACGTGCCCAAGTCGCGCATCGGTTCGGTGTATTGTTCCCCTGATGAGAGGGGCTGGTAGATGAACGCATGCGTCGCCGCAAGCGCACTCATGTCGTTGAGACCGGAAGTGCCCGTCACAAACCCGGCGTCATTGATCGCATAGGCCTGTGCGTATGCTCCGCCAAGTGTGCCGATGTCGATCATCCCGGATTTTTGGGTCCAGATGAAGGCCCGGCTGTTCTCGCCATCGCGCTGTGGGCCGGAGAATCCGACCACCTGCCCGTTGGCATTAATGCCATTTGCTCGGCTGAACAGTTGACCTTCCAAAACCCCCAGATCCAGTGCAACGCGCCTAAAAAGGGCGGCGTGACTGAATAATCCGGGTCCGGGCTGGCCGGAAAGCCAGGCATCCCCCACAACAACACCGAGGGGGCTAATCCCGATTCCGCGGCTGCCAATGCCGCCGACATCTTTCATCGTGTTGTTATAATAGAGGAAGGCGCATCCGTGCTCGCCTGCAGTGGATGTGCCCGCCACTTGGGCCTGGTTGTTGATCGCGGCGGGCTCGCTCGCCGTCATGCCTTTGACAACTCCCAGATTCGTGACGCTATAGCTTTGGGCCTGGGCCGTTGATACCCCGATGGCCAGGAACGCCATCAGGCCAATTGAAAACAAGCCGGCTATCCATCGATGCCGGCCGCAGAGGAGATTTGTGATTGCTGTTCGCTGACAGGATAACTCTTTCATATTCGGTTCTTTCTTTGTTGGTTGGTTTTAGTTTGCCTAATTCCCATGTCTTAATAGGGAACCCAACGCGCTCACTCCGCTAAGCGCGGATTGGCTATTACGAGCCAAAACTTGCCCGGGTTCGAAGTGCCTGCTTCCGTCAGCGCGCCAAGCCCGGCCGAAGCCTCGAAAGCGCCGCGGGGGCCGGGCGATGTTTTTCAGGAAAGGGCTCTACTCGCAGGTGGCTCATTTCCTGGCCGTATTTTTTCCAAAAAAATACATTGCCAGGTTTTTGCCTTTCCGGTAAAAGATTCGGCAACGTGTCGTACTCGAGGCTAACTCGGTGGCTGCATGGTAAGCGCGAGAAACTGTTGTGGGCAACCGGGGGCACAGTCGGGCTCACCGTAATTTTGCTTTCCTGCAGCACGTTCGAAACGAATCGCGCGATTCTGGCGCCTCCGAGTATCCCGGGGGCGGAATTTGTCGGCTCGGATGCATGTGACGCCTGTCACGGCGAAATCACCCGCGATTTCAGGACCGCGACGCATGCGCGACTGACGGCAAAGGGAGAGAACGCGAAGGAGATGGGCTGCGAGTCTTGCCACGGTCCCGGGAGTTTGCACGTCAAAGCCGGCGGCGGCAGGGGATCGATCGTTAACCCGAAACGTTCACCCGACACCTGTTTCCAATGTCACCTTGAGGTTCGGGCGAAGTTCATGCTGCCCCACCACCATCCGGTGTTGGAAGGAAAAATGGGCTGTGTCGATTGTCATAATCCGCATAAAGGATCGGCGATCAAAGGCGGCGGGACGAGTCTCGCCCAATCGATCAAGGGCGGCGGCATGGCTTTCCTGGGCGAAAACGAGACTTGCTTCCAGTGCCACACCGCCCAAAGAGGCCCGTTTGTCTTCGAACACGAAGCGACCCGCGAAGGCTGCGTCTCCTGTCACTCGCCGCACGGATCGGTGAACCAGCGCCTGTTAACCGAACGAAGCGCGGTGCTTTGTTTGAAGTGCCATTTCCAGCAGCAAAAGAGGGACGGAAGAATCTATATCGGGGACTCAGATCACACCACACGGCTACCGCAGGGAACATGTTGGTCGGCCGGGTGCCACGAAGCTATTCACGGTTCCCAGGTTAACGGGCATTTCAGGTACTAGTCGCGCTCTTATGATCAGAACCATCGTTTGTTTCGGAGCGAGTGTCCGGCGCTTCGCAGGCATTTCCATTCTCGGCATTTGTGTCGCAGTGCTGATTAGTTCGCCGCTCCCTGCCGGCACAACAGCCGACGGCGACGCAACGCCCGGCGACGGGAAATCGACCGTCAGCGATGGGAAAGATGGAAAAGCCACCGAGAGCGCGGCAACGGAAGAAGAAGCGCCGGAATACAAGAACTGGGTCACCCTGGGCATCGGCGGCCTAATCATCAACGGCGATGCCGCGCAGTTTAAGCAGGAGCATCGGATGTCGGGTGATGTCTTTGGGGGCATCGAGGACATGCATTGGGAGCAATCCATCGGAAAAGCGACATTATCCGTCGATGGCCACGCCATTTTCGACAACGACGATTACGATGTGAAGGTCGAGTTGTCTCAGCCCGGCCTCGGTTATATCCGCGGTGGCTACACGGAATTTCGCAGTTGGTACGATGGCAACGGCGGCTTTGTCCCACACGGCCCCGGCACCTTTTTCCCGCCGCCCAACCAAGAGCTGTCACTCGATCGCGGCGAGGCTTGGGTCGAGCTCGGCCTGCGAGCGCCTAATTGGCCCGAAATCACAATCCACTATTCGCATCAATTTCGCGATGGCCGAAAGGATTCCACGATCTGGGGTGATTCGACTTTGACCGGTCTTGCAGTGAACTCCGCGCGCAAAATCGCGCCGGCTTTCCGCGACATTGATGAGACGCGCGATATTCTCTCGTTCGACGCCCTAAAGAACTTCGGCAAGACGGATATTGGCATCGGAATGCGGGCGGAATGGAGCAACATCGACAATCGCCTCCAATTGGAGCGTGGCGCCGGCCAGCTTCCTCCCTTTGTCGCGCCGCCGGGCGCGCAACGTTTCATCACCCAGCGGGACAAGAACGATCTCGATAATTTCAGCGGGCATATCCTGACTGAGACGCGATTTACCGACAATTTCTGGTTTACCAGCGGTTATTCATACTCTGCCCTCAATAGCGATATCTCCGGCTCGCGAATCACCGGCCCCGATTATGATTCGAGCTTCATGAACACCTTCCCCACTCTTCAATCTAACGACCATGCCATTCTGAACCTGGCCGGCATGTCACAGAGCGACGAGCACGTGTTTAATTCCAATCTTTTTTGGATTCCGCTGAAAGATCTGCACGCCATCGCCGGTTTTCGTTACACCCGCGAGGAGATCGATAGCGCCTCCGTCTTTCTCGACGTTAACACCGCCACTTCACCGCCCCCGACACATTACACGGCGCCTATTCCAAAATCCGCCGACACCTCCGTGAATTCGGATCAATTTGCCCAGAGACTGGAGCTGCGTTACTCCGGCATTTCCAACTGGTTGTTTTACCTCGAGGGCGATTGGGAAGAGGAATACGGCAACGTGCGCGAGCACGAGGTGTCCGGGACCCTTGTGAATGGCGTCCCGGTGCCGGCGGATCAGGGGCAGTTGCGCAAGGATACCTGCCTGCTCATGCAAAAGTACACGGCGGGCGTGAACTGGTATCCGGCGGATAAGCTAGCCCTCTCGGCCCAGTACGATTATAAGATCGCCGATTACGATAATGTTTTTCACTCCGAGCTGGCTACGTCCTCGGATTTCCCGCGGGTTCTTGCCTCGGAACGAAACCAGCGCCTCCTCGGCCAGGACTGGGACACCAACGACGCGAATGTTCGTGTTACGTTCCGCCCGAAACTTCCCCCCGCGCTCGGCACCATCTCGTTTGTCACGCGCTATGATTTCATGCAATCGGCTGTATCGGCCAAATGGTCGATATCACCAGCCGGACCTTCTCCAACGCCGGCGCCGACTCCGCCGGTTAATTCGACCGGCACCATTTTTGACGAGGGACGAACAGCGGTCGTTACCAATCACGTGATTAGCGAAAGCATTACCTGGAATCCACTGGCTCGTCTTTATCTGCAAGCCACCGGTTCATACGTTTTGAGCCAAACGGAGACGCCAGCCGGCAAGATTGACCTGATTTATACCGGCACGACTCAATATAATAACCCCACGCTCGTGGACTTTAGGAACGATTATTGGACTGTGACCGGTGGGGCCGGCTTCATACTCGACGACAAAACCGATTTGTACGCCGAATATTCGTTTTATCGGGCCAATGACTACGTCCAGAATGTGCGAGAGGCGCTGCCCTACAGTTTGGGCGCGACCGAGCACACCGTCGCCGCCAGCGTCACTCGCCAGATAACGAAGAACATGCGCCTGTTGCTCAAATACGGCTACTTCCATTACACCGATCAGCTTTCGGGCGGACACAACAACTACGAAGCACATTCGGTTTACTCCGGCCTGCAATTCCGATTCTGAACTCGCCTAACTAATGAAGGATCATCAAATGAAAACAATCGTCGCCCTCGTAATCGCCATATGCTGTGTCCCGGCAATTTCCGCTCGCGCGGCGGACGCGAAAGCCAACTGGGATGCAAACTGCGTGCAATGCCACGGGAAAGATGGGCACGCCGACACGAAAATGGGCAAAATATTGAACGCAAAGGATCTGACCGATCCCAAGGTCCAGGCCGAATTCACCGATGCCAAGGCCACGCAATCGATTAAGGAGGGCGTCAAGCAAAACGGCAAGATGACGATGAAAGCCTTCGGCGGGAAATTAACCGATGACGAGATCAAAGCGCTCGTGGCTTACGTTCGTACGTTGAAGAAATAGGCAATCAGCTCCAATTTTGCTTTGAAGGACCGAATCTTATGAAACGAAAAATATGCCTCTTAATGACAGCAATGATCGCCTCAGCCGCCGCTGCCTTTGCCGCGGACGCCGGCGCGAATTGGAACCAGCATTGCGCCTCCTGCCACGGGAAAGATGGCAGCGGGAGCACGATGATGGGCAAGAAGTTGGCGGTAAAAGATTACCGCGATGCCAAGGTCCAGGCGGCGTTTAGCGATGCCGAGATGACCAGCGCGATCAAGGACGGGGTGAAGGAAGGCGGCAAGGAGAAGATGAAACCGTTCGGCGCGAAGCTTTCCGATGCCGACATCAAGGCGCTGGTTGCTCATATCCGTTCTTTTAAGAAGTAGCCGGCGAAACTCGGTGGGGGAAAATTGATCGGTGGGCGAACCGATCGCCGCAGATAAAATTGTCGATCTTGATTGCAAGATCGAGAGGCAGGGGTGTGAGATTATTTCCGAAACAATTCCGCAGATAATTGAGTGATGCCTGATGCTTCCGCGCCACCCCGGTCTCTAAAGCGCCAGTTTCGCAACTGGATTAGCTGGACCGGTCTCCTGCTTTCGGCGAGCGCCCTTTTCTCGTTTCTTCTTCTTTTCGCGATCGACCAGTTTGCCGGCCATCGCAATCCCTATGTCGGGATCCTGGCCTATCTGGTAGTGCCGGGTTTTTTCCTCCTGGGGATTATCCTTACCCTGGTTGGCGTTCTCTTCCAACGGCGGAGCGAACGCCGGGAAGCGCGGGGCGCCCGGGCCCTCGTAATCAACATCGATCTATCCCGGCCGCGCGACCGCAAGATTCTCGGGGTTTTCGTGGCCGGCGCTGTCGCCCTGTTGTTTGTCACGGCTCTGGGCAGTTACCAGACCTACCAATACACCGAGTCGGTCCAATTCTGTGGCAAGAGCTGCCATGTTCCCATGGAGCCGGAGTTCGTTACTTCGCAGCATACCGCCCACGCCAGGGTTGAATGTGTGGCCTGCCACGTCGGTCCGGGCGCGGCCGCCTACTTCAAAACAAAAATCAACGGTGTGAAACAGCTCTATCACACGGTGGCAAACGATTTTGATCGCCCCATCCGCGTCACCGCGGCCAATCCACGCCCGGCTCAGGCAATTTGCGAGCAATGCCATTGGCCGAGCAAGTATGTCGGCAACGTCGAGCGCACCTACCAGCATTTCCTTTCGGACGAAAAAAATACGCCATTCGCCGTGCGCCTATTACTGAATGTCGGCGGAGGCGATCCAGCTAATGGTCCGGAGGGCGGCATTCACTGGCATATGAATATCGCCAACAAAATCGAGTACATCGCGACCGACGATCAGCTTCTGAACATTGCCTGGGTGAGACTGACGAATCCGCGGGGCGAGGTCACAGAATATCGCACGCCGGAATTCAAGGATGATCCGGCCAATCATCGCATTCGCCGAATGGATTGCATGGATTGTCACAGCCGCCCGGCCCACAAAATCCGCACCCCAAACGACGCTGTCGATCTCGCTTTAATGACCAGCCAGCTAGATTCCAGTATTCCCTGGATCAAAGCCAAAGTGGTGGCGGCGTTGGTGCAGCCCTACAACACCCAGGCGGAGGCCGAGCACGGCATCGCCAAGTCATTGCGCGAAGCCTATCCCAACCCAGCCCAGGCCGGGCCGATCATCAGCGAGGCTCAGAAAATCTATCGCGCGAATTTCTTTCCCGAAGTAAAGGCCGATTGGCGGACACATCCCGATTTCGTTGGTCACAAGAATTGGAACGGATGTTTCCGATGCCACGACGGAAAACACGTCGCGGCTGACGGAAAGACGTCAATCAAGGCGAGCGATTGCAGATCCTGCCACCTCATTCTTGCGCAAGGAAGCGGGGAAGCTTTCACCCAGATAAATGCCAAGGGACACGATTTCATCCACATCGATTCGGAATATTCCGAGTTTTCCTGCAGCGAGTGTCATAATGGCGGTGTTCAGAAATAGCTTTTTATGATGAAAGGGCGTCTGGTTTATGTGGGCTTATTCGCGGCGCTGATTGCAGGTTGCGATCGGAAATCGGAGATCAAGGTCTACCGGGTTTCCAAGGCGCCGCTCGAAGAGTCCGCGCCCGCTCAAGGAAACGCCATGCCGACAAATGCGGGTTCGCCCGCGTTCTCCGGCGGCATGGCGCCAGTCGCATCGGTCGCGGTGAACACGCCGCCAGGCTGGGAGACGCAGCCGCTTTCGCAAATGCGTCGGGCAAGTTTCCTCGTCAAAGGAGAAAACGGCGCGGTCGCAGATATTTCGCTGGTAGGCCTTGGCCCGGCCGCCGCCAACGTGCTCGATAATGTGAATCGCTGGCTCGATCAGCTCGGCCAGCCGCCGATCTCGAAGAAAAACTAGCGAAGATCGCGGAACGGCTGACGACAACGATAGGCGAAGTGACGATTGTCGATCTTGCCGGGCTGCCCAAGGATGCCGATCCGGCCAAGGACGGCAGAATCATCGCCGCGATCGCGCCCACCAGCGACTCGACGCTGTTTTTCAAGATGCGTGGCAACGCCGCGCTGACCGAGGCGCAGAAGGCCGAGTTCATTAAATGGGTGGCAGCGGTTTGTAATGCGGAGACGGAAAGTAAATCGCCGCCAATGGCGGCAGCGATGCCGCCGCCGGATTCAGTGGCGCCGCAGATCAAATGGAAAACGCCTGAAGGCTGGACGGAAGTGCCGGCTTCATCGATGCGCTACGCCAGCTTCAACGCATCGGGAGAGAACGGCGCCAAGATCGACATCTCCATCGTTACCTTCCCCGGCGATGGCGGAAGCGACACCGAGAACGTTAATCGCTGGCGGCGTCAGATCGGCCTCGCCCCGGCCGATGACGCGAAAATCCAATCGTTGATTGTTCCGATGAACGCGGGAGGCACAAACTTTTCGACCCTCGATATGATAGGCGGAGATTCGCGGATCATTTCTGCCTGGACGCGGCGGGATGGCCGGAGCTGGTTTTTCAAAATGAACGGCCCGAGCCCTTCGGTCGAGCGCGAGAAATCGAAGTTTCTCGATTTTGTTCGCTCGATTCAGTTTAATTCGTAATCCAAATGTGGCGCCGATTCGTTGATCTCTTCACGTCGCTCAAGCTGACGATCATCTGTCTTGCCGCAGGCATGGTGTTGATCTTCGCCGGCACGATGGCGCAGGTTCATCTCGGAATTCACGAGGCGCAGGAGCGTTATTTTCAGAGCATGTTTGTCTGGTGGCCGCCGGAAAGCCGCGGCTTTAAGATTCCGGTCTTTCCAGGCGGCCATCTCATCGGCGCGGTGCTGCTTATTAATCTTGTCGCTGCGCACGCGAAACGTTTTCGGTGGGCCTGGCAAAAACTCGGCATTCATCTCACCCACGCCGGCTTGATCATCATGCTCGCTGGCGGGTTGTTTACCGATCTTTTTGCGGTCGAGAGCCATATGCAATTGGCCGGCGGCGAGACAAAAAATTATTCCGAAGACAGGCAGGATATGGAGTTGGCGGTGATCGATACCAGCAACAGCGATTTCGATCAAGGTGACTGCAATCCCCGAGGCGGTGTTGAAGACAGAACCGGATCATTGACCATTCCAGTCTGCCATTTCGAATCGTGGTGAAGAATTATTTTCAGAACTCCCGCCTCAAAATGTTGAGCGAAGCGGGCAGTAACGGCCGGCCGATCGCCGATAAAGGGCCCGGCGCCACTGATCGCCGTCGAAGCGGCCCCGCGGGCTACCGGAATCGACGAACGCGATGTAACGAGCGCGGCAATCGAGTTCGTCCCCAAAAAATCGGGAAGTTCGCTTGGCACCTGGCTGGTCTCGGATGCGCTCGGGCGCGCCGCAAACATTTTCCTGCGATGGGCGCACCTGGATGATCACTCTGCGCCCCGCGCGTTATTACAAGCCCTACAGCGTCACATTGCAAAAATTCACTCATGCGCGTTACGCCGGCACCGAAATCCCAAAAGATTTCTCGAGCAAAGTCACCCTGATTGATCCCGAGCGCTCGGTGAATCGCGACGTGTTGATCTATATGAATCATCCGCTGCGATATCGCGGCGAAACGTTTTATCAGGCGGGATTCCAGAAGGATGATTCGGCGACGATCCTCCAAGTGGTGCACAACCCGAGCTTCATCGCGCCGTATGTGGCCTGCGTGATTGTCGCAGCCGGTTTGCTTGTGCAATTCGGTTTTCATCTGGTCGGGTTTGCAAAAAAGACGGAGGGCTGCGCTGGTATGAAACGTTTTCGTTCCCTGGATTGTTCTGTGCTCTGGCCGCGAGTTGGATCGCGGCGAATTGGTTGCCGCAGCAAGCCCGCGAAGAGGCGATTTCGATCTTGCGCAGTTTCGGAAAGTTCCAGTGCTGGTCGGCGGACGCGTTAAGCCGCTCGATACTGTCGCGCGCAATTCGCTGCTGATCATTCATGGCAAACAGGAGTCATCTCGGAACTCGGCTCGTCTTCGTTTCGAAGTGGCCGACGCGCTCTCAGCTGCGATGCAGTGGCTCACCGATGTTCCTCTTTAATGCGATCCTGTTGCCGATCAATATCCGGTGATTCCTTGGTCCAAAACGCCGACGTTCTCGGCTCTGTTCGGCTTGGGAACAAAGTGACCGGAAATATTTCAGCTTTGCCGAATTCTTGCCGTTCCTGAAACAGATCGATGAGCAGGGCACGCAATCGGACAAGCTCGAATCGGTGCAGCGTTCGGCCTATCAGAACGCGATCCTGAATCTGCGCAATGCCCTGGTGTTATATCAACGGTTGAAAAACAGTGTGCAGCCCGAAGGGGACGAGAATTTCGCGGCCGAACTGGAAGCGTTCGCCAACAGCGTCCCGGCTGCGGGAAAAGCCGCGCGGCAACGCGCAGGCCGGAGAAAATTTCGACAAAACGAAGCTCAACGACGTGGCCGGGCTGATGGAGCGCTACGAGAAGTTGTCGGACATGGCCTACATCCTGGCCGTGCCGCCTGCGGACATGCCGGGATCAGCGATCCCGGCTACGGGAACCGGTGAATGGCGATCGATCGGCGACAGTCTGTTGCATTCGGTAGGCACGGGAGAAATTCATCCAATCGTCAAGGATTACGCGGTCATCGGCGACGCCTACCGCGCGGGCGATCATTCGTTGTTCAATCAAGATGTCGATCTAATGACCGGTTGGTTCGCGAAAGAACAGCCGAACGCGACGAAACGGACATCGTTCGAATTCCTGTTCAATCGGCTCCAGCCTTTCAGCCAAAGCATGGCTCTTTACGTCCTTGCTTTCCTGCTCGCCTGTTTCTCATGGCTGGGCTGGAGCCGGGTGCTGAGCCGTTCCGCGTTTTATCTCCTGCTGCTAGCCCTGGCCATTCATACCTTTGGATTGGTCTCGCGGATGTATCTCCAGGAACGGCCACCGGTCACGAATCTTTATTCATCCGCCATTTTCATCGGCTGGGGCGCGGTCATCGTGGCGCTCATTCTCGAACGGATTTTCCGGGACGGCATCGGCGCGGCCTGCGCCGGCGCAATCGGGTTTATCACACTAATCATCGCCCATCATCTCGCCGGCAGCGGCGACACGCTCGAGATGTTGCAAGCCGTGCTCGACACCAACATCTGGCTGGCCACGCATGTCGTGGCCATCACCACCGGCTACTCCGCAATGTTCCTGGCCGGAATGCTGGCCATCATTTATGTCGTTCGCGGCGTGTTCACGCGTTCCTTGAAAAAGGAGACGGCCGATTCGCTGGCCCGCATGACCTATGGCGTGGTTTGTTTCGCAACGCTGTTCAGTTTCGTCGGTACCGTCCTCGGTGGAATCTGGGCCGATCAATCATGGGGACGTTTCTGGGGCTGGGACCCGAAAGAAAACGGCGCCGTCCTGATTGTCCTTTGGTGCGCGATTACTCTGCACGCGCGCTGGGGCGGGTTCATTCGGCAACGCGGCCTGATGATCATGGCGATATTCGGTAATGTCGTGACCAGCTTTTCATGGTTCGGTGTAAACATGCTCGGAGTCGGTCTGCATTCCTACGGCTTCATGCAAAAAGCGTTTCCATGGCTGGTGGGATTCATCGTTAGCCAACTCGCGCTCATGGCCACGGCGAGTATGCCGCTGGAGCGCTGGAAAAGCTTCCACAAAGCGAGCGTTTCGTCGCGTGACAAGAGGCAACAAAGGCTTGAGCCCGTCGCCGCCGACGGCTAGAAAAACACAATGGAGCAACACGCGGAAGCAACTTCAAATTCGCCAACATCGCGCCGCCATTTTCTCGATCTTCTGCTCGGCGCGAGCGTCCTCGGCTGGCTGGCTGCCGTGGCCTATCCGGTGATTCGTTATCTCAAACCGCTGCCGCAGACCGGACCGACCGGCCCGACGCGGTTGACCCGGGATGAGGCATCCAAGCTCGAGCAAAGCAAGTTTGTTATCGTGCCGGTAAGCGGGCAACGCGTGATGGTCTTACAGGCCGGCGATCAATTGCACGCTTTCAGCGCCAAGTGCACGCATGAAGGTTGCACGGTTACGTTTCAACCGGCGCAGTCCGTCATTTGGTGCCCCTGTCATGATGGGCGATTCGATCTCAGCGGCCGCGTGCTATCCGGGCCGCCGCCGCGCCCGCTGCCCAAATATGCAGTCCAACGACAACCGGACGGCGGAATTGTCATTTCTGAAGAGAAAGCATGACATGAACGGCGCCGAAAACGGCAAAGGATTGCGCGGCTGGCTCGACCGGCGTTATCAGCTAACGCCGCTGCTGGAATTTCTGAGTCACAAGCAGGTGCCGTTGGGGTCGCACTGGATGGGCTGGTATTACCTGGGCGGGATCACGATGTTCTTTTTCGTTGTCCAGGTGATCACCGGTGTGCTCCTGCTGATGTACTATCAACCGGGTGAAGCGACCGCCTACGAGAGTATTCGTTTCCTAACGACCAAGGTCCCTTTCGGCTGGCTGATTCGTTCGGTGCACAGTTGGAGCGCCCACCTGATGATCATCTCGCTGGTGCTCCACATGTTCAGCACCATGATGCTGAAGGCTTATCGCCCTCCTCGCGAAGTGACCTGGGTTTCCGGTTATCTGTTATTTCTGCTGACGATGGGCTTCGGCTTCTCCGGCTATTTGCTCCCCTGGAACAAGCTGGCCTACTTCGCAACGACGGTGGGCACAAATATCGTGCGTTCGGTACCGCTGCTGGGCGACTGGCTGTTGCAGGTCTTGCGCGGCGGACAGGATGTCACCATTAACACGCTGTATCGATTTTTTGCCGCTCATGTGGTGATTCTGCCTTTGGCGTTCGTGGGCGTGATCGGTCTGCATCTGCTTTTGATTCAACGGCAGGGCATGGCGCCGCCCCTGGGGGAAAAGGTAGCGCCCCGCGGCATGAAATTCTTTCCCAGCTTCGCTCTACGCGATCTGTTGTTGTGGCTGGCCTGTTTGATGGCGCTAGGGGCGCTGGCGGTGTTCCTTCCTTACGGACCCGGTATTCCGGGAATGGATTGGGAAATGGGCGACAAAGCCGACCCGATGGCGCCGGCCTATCCCGGTATTAAACCGGAATGGTATTTCCTGTGGGAATATCAGCTGCTCAAAGAATTTCCGCCGCATCTGTTTGGCCTGGAGGGCCCGCAAGTCTGCTTGTTCCTGATCGGCATCTTGTTTGGCATCTGGGCCATTATTCCCTGGCTTGATCGACGCGCCTATCGGGACAAGTCATCGCCGGCCTTCAGCGATCTTGGTTGGGCAGCGCTCTTGTTTCTGACCTACTTGACGCTGATGGGCTGGGACATCGGGGCCATCGGAGCAGGCGAAGATCCGGCTTCGGTGCACAACGTGGCGCGGGTGTGCGCATGGTGGACCCTGGCGGCGGGCGGGATCGTTATCCTTGTTCGAGTTTGGCGATTCGAACATCGCTGGTTCGTCCTGACCGGGGCCGCATTGTTACACACAGCCTTGCACGGATTAATGGGTGTTTCCTATTTGCTGGCGGGCACGATCTCGCTGGCCCTGGCCGTGTTTGCCATTGTCGCTCTAAATTTCATGGGGTCGCGCCCCGACGAGCGAGGTTCAACTTGAGAACGATTCCGATCATCGCCGGTTTTCTTTTGATATCGGTGGCTTCTGTCGGAGCGGGACAAAGCTCGGCCAACCCCACGCCGAAACTGGCCGAGATGTTCGCTGCGAAAAATAAAGACGGTAAACTGATTATCAGTTCTGCAGAGCGCGCCTATTTCGATGGCCTCAATGACAATCTCAAGGAGGCTCTTAACCAAGCCGTGCAAAAGGAACGTATCACGCGGCCGGAACATCTGGCCGTGCTGCTGGCGCTGGGGTTGCGCCCGCAAAAAATGGAGCTCCTTCTGCAAAACAATTGTGTCATATGCCACACCGACTCGGAGGCCCAATCGCCCGACGGCCTTTTCACTCTCGCGTCGAATTCGGGCCCTTCATCCGGGCACATGAATCTTAAAGAGATTGCCGAGGATGTTCACTTTCGTCGCGGCCTCTCCTGTGCCGGTTGTCACGGCGGCGATGCCACCGCCGACATGGGCCACGCCTTTGTAAAGGAATGGCCGGACAGCAACCGCCAAAAGAATCGCGCCTGGGTCGTTCAATTCTGCGCGCGCTGCCATGCCGATCCGACCTTGATGCACGAATTTAATCCTTCGTTGCCGACCGATCAGTTGGCGAAGTTCAAGGATAGCCCGCACGGTCGAACGTTACTGGAGAACCATGACGATCGCGCGCCATCGTGCGTCAGTTGCCACGGTGTCCACGGGATTCGCCCCGCCAAGGATCCGCAATCGAAGGTTTATGCCCAGCGCGTGCCGGAAACGTGCGGCGCGTGTCATGCCAATTCCACCATCATGGCCGGATTCAAACTTCCGGACGGATCGCCGCTGCCGACCAATCAACTGGCCGAGTATCGTACCAGCGTGCATGGCCGTGCCCTGCTCGGACGCGGCGATCTGGGCGCGCCGGCGTGCAATGACTGTCATGGAAACCACGCCTCTACTCCGCCGGGCGTTGCATCAGTAAGTCGCAGTTGCAGTCTTTGCCACTCGGCCAATGCCAGTCTGTTCGACGGCAGCAAACACAAGCAGGCCTTCGACCAGCATAATTGGCCCGAGTGCAGCAAGTGCCACGGCAATCACGCCATCCTCAAGACGCACGATTCGATGTTGGCGACCGGGCCGGGCGCCTTGTGCGGTGATTGCCATCGCCAATACGCTAAAGACAATCCCGATTGCATCGTCACGGCGGATTATTTTCACAAGACGATCACTCAACTGGACGCGGCGCAAAAGAATTTTACCGCAGTCTCGGAAAAGCTTGCGGCCAAAGGTCTGGATGTCGAACCGATCAGCAATCAGTTAACCGAGCTCGGTGACGCTCTGAAGAAGTCGCGAACGTATGTGCATTCGTTTAGCCGAAACACTTTTCAACAGGTCGCCGCGCCCGGAGAAGAAGCGGTTCAGCGCACTGACGTTCTGGTTAACAAAGCGCGCGGAGAGTATAAGTACCGGCAGATCGGTCTGGCGGTGAGCATTGCCTGGATCGGACTTTTGATGCTGGCGATCTACTTGAAACTGCGCCAACTCGAGAAATAAGGAACGCGATGGAACGCGACGAATCAGAAAATAAATTCTTTCCGAAAGGCGCAATTTTCTTCTTCGCAATGCTCCTCCTGTTTTACGCCGCAATTTGGTTCGTGATCTATTGGATCATGATTGCCCGAAGCTGATGTCGATGAGCGTCACCCAACTGGAAAGACGCATCATCTGGATCTCGCTTACGTTTGCGCTGGTCCTCCTCGGCCTCGCCGCCCTGGCGATCAATCTCTTTCATGTTGGTCTGCCCACGTGCCTGACCGATATCAAGCCTTTCCAGAAAGGCGAACTGATCGCTCATTCTCCAACGCATTACGAACTGCATTACGTCGCCCGGATGTGGAAGTTCGAGCCCGAAGATGTGACCGTGCCGGCCGGATCGACAGTGGACGTTTATCTGAGCGCCGCGGATGTCACCCACGGCCTTATTCTGCTGGGCACCAACCTGAATCTCATGGCTGTCCCCGGCGTCGTGAACTACGCCCGGGTGAAGTTCGATCAACCGCGCGTTTATCATCTGCTTTGCCACGAATTTTGCGGGACCGGCCATGATCGCATGGCGGCTGACTTGCGGGTGGTGGACAGGGAGACGTTCCGCGCCAAACCGGTTACGCCACCCGCACCCGAGCCAACCGGGCCGGCATACCATCTCCTGGAAACCAAGGACTGCCTGACCTGCCACTCCATTGACGGCCAGGAAGGAATCGGGCCGACTTTCAAGGGAATGCACGGACGAAAGGAGAAACTGGCGGACGGGTCGATTGCGGTTGTCACTGACGCTTTTATTCGCGAGAAAATCCTGAATCCGGACGCGAAGACTGTGGCCGGATTTGACCCGGTGATGCCGGCCACACCGCTTACCGACGAGGAGATCGAGGAAATCGTCGAATACCTGCAAACGTTGAAATAAGAAGCCCGATGCAACCGCCGAGCGAACGCAAGATTGACGTCGAACCGGGTCTGAGACGATTGATCCTGATCGAGATCATCTTCCCGATGGTTCTTTTGATCCTGGGAATCTATCACGGCTTAATGCAGGTGCTTTATCGCTCCGGGATCATTCATCGGTCCCAATTCCTCGGGCTTGAATATTATCAGGGCTTGACCCTGCACGGCGTCGTAAACGCCATCGTGTTCACGACATTCTTCGCGGTCGCCTTTGGTTACGCCGTCGTCCGCTACCACCTCAATCGGCCGCTCAACATGAAAGTGGCCTGGCTTTCGTTTGCCCTGATGATTACCGGAACGGTCCTGGCCGCGGCGGCGATCCTCTCGGGACAAGCGACTGTTCTCTACACATTTTATCCACCGCTGCGCGCGCATCCGGCGTTTTATGTCGGCCTTACCCTCGTTGTCGTCGGCTCGTGGATTGCATTTTTCAATTGGTTGCCTCCGTACTTTGCCTGGAAACGCGAGCATCCCGAACAGAAAGTGCCGCTCGCCGTTGTCGGCATTTTCGCGACGTTTATCGTGTGGCTGATTGCTACGATCCCGGTAGCGATTGAAATCATTTTCATGCTTATTCCGTGGTCGATGGGTTGGGTCGCCACCGTAAATGTCCCGCTCTCCCGGATGCTCTTCTGGTTCTTTGGTCATCCGCTCGTCTATTTCTGGCTCATCCCGGCCTACGTAATGTACTACACCATGTTGCCCAAATTATCCGGCGGGAAACTCTATTCCGATTTCGCCGGCCGACTCACCTTTCTCTGGCTGGTCCTTTATTCCGCTCCCGTCGGGATTCATCATCAGTTCACCGAGCCTGGAATCAGCAGCACCTGGAAATTCGTCCACGCCTTTTTCACCATGCTGGTGGCCGTTCCGAGTTTCGCAACCGCTTTCACGATCGCGGCATCGATGGAGCATGGTGCGCGCGCGCGCGGCGGTCGTGGCCTGATGGGATGGTGGACCAAACTTCCTTACATCGACAAGGATCGCTGGCTTTTTTCCTATCTTTTCGCCGGGCTGGTGATCTTCATCTTTGGCGGCGTAACCGGAATCATCAACGCCTCCTATAATCTCGACGTCGTTGTTCACAACACCTCCTGGTTACCGGCCCATTTTCATCAAACTGTCGCCGGCCCAGTCTTTCTTTCCTACATCGGCATGAGTTTGTTCCTGGTCGCAAAACTCACCGGCAAAGAAATCAAATTTCCAAGTTGGAACGTTTGGATCCCCTACATCTGGACGCTCGGCATCATGATTTTTTCCACCGGTCTATTTATTGGAGGCGCCGGGGGCGAGCCGCGGCGCACCAACATGGGGATGAGTTATACCAACCCGGAATCGCATCTCTACCACGCGGATTGGCAGTCTGCGAGAATCCTCGGCAGCATCGGCGGAATCATCATGGCGATTGCCGCGCTTATTTTCTTTGTCGTTTTCTTCACGACGCTTTTTTCCAAACGAACCAAACAGGGCGCGCTCGAGCTGATCGTTTCCGAGCCGTATCACGACGAGCATGTTCCCGCCGTGCAAACCTTCACCCCGTGGCTGGTCGGCACCGCGCTCCTGCTCGTGATTGCTTATGCGCCTCCGATCACGCAGACAATTCGCAGTAATTTCCCAGGCGCACCGGCGTATTCACCGGATAACCCCCGGCCGATCGGCGCCGCGCCAAAGCCGTGATGATGCCGGTGAAGCGGGGACTTCCATTTTTTGTTTTGGCCATTTTCGCGGCCGATCTTTTCGGAGGCATCGTCGAAGATGTCGCTCCGCAGCGGGGACACGCGGTGGCCCCGATCAGCTGGACCGATGAAACCGGCCGGGTTCGCCGATTAACAGAATTCGGCGGCTTTCCGGTAATCCTGCTGCCAATTTACACTCGCTGCCAGACTGCGTGCGTGGCGAATGTCGATCAGCTGAAAAAAGCGATGGCCGATTCTGCGGCTGACCCGACACAGTTTCGTGTTCTCCTTTTCTCGTTCGACAGCGGCGACACTCCGTCAGTCCTGACTGCCTATCGCAAACGCGAGAATATTCCATTGAGCTGGTTGGTTGGCACTGCTTCGCAGTCGGACATCGATGCGTTCCTGGAGTCGATCGGATTTCAATATGGCAAGGCCGGAACGGAGTTCGCGCACGCCAATCTCCTCGTCTTTCTCGATTCCAAACTGCGGATCGCAAAATGGATCTATGGAACCGGTTACTCCGGTCGCGATGTCGATCTTGCTTTAAAAATCGCAATGGGTGAGAGCGATTGGATTGGTCAACATTCCGACATGCTCTATGCGCTTTTGCTCTTCGCCGGGTCGATCCTGTGCGTCGCGCTCTGTTATTACCTGCTCCAGCTTGGGTCGCAGCGACGGTCAGGCCGCGGCAGCACCGCGATTCAATCGATCACCGGCGCTGATCGTTAGGCCTTCGTAGGTCTCATCGATAATGTGATCAACCACGGCTTTGAGGTCGCCCGTGCGTTTCCACACGGCCAGTTGTCGATCCGCCCCGGTGCCATCGCTCAGGATCCGCTCGATGTGCGCCATTTCGGCGTGACTCCCAAGCTCATCCACTTCCGGAGCGAGAAACTCGAGCATCTCGTGAATCAATTCGCGCTCATCCATCTCGCATTTCCGTCCGAAATCGATCAGTTTGCCATCGAGTCCATAGCGCCCCGCCCGCCACCGGTTCTCATCGATCAATCTTCGCGGGTAATTGCGGAAGGTCACGTTTTGCCGCCGCAGCTTGTGCAACTTGACGACGATGGCCTGCATCACTGCCGCCAGCGCGATGGTGTCTTCCACCCGCGACTGCGCATCGCAGATGCGAAACTCGATCGTGTTAAAGAACGGGTGCAAACGAATGTCCCACCAAATCTTCTTCGCATTATCGATGCAGCCGGTCGAGACCAGCAGCTTCAGATAATCATCGTACTCGGACAGACTTTCGAACGCATCCGGAATGCCGGTGCGCGGGAAACGCTCGAAGATCATCTGCCGATACGCTTTTAACCCCGTGTCCTGGCCAAGCCAGAAAGGCGAGTTGACCGAAAGCGCGTAGATGTGGGGCAAAAAATAGCGCGCCTGATTCATGATGTCGATGCCCTCTTCGCGGTCCGGGATTCCCACGTGCACATGCAACCCAAAGATTAGGTTTACCCGCGCGATCTGCTGCATGTCCTTGAGAATCTCCCGGTAGCGTTCGTGATCGGTAATCAACTGGTCCATCCAATGCGAAAACGGATGCGTCCCAGCGGATGCGATCTTCAACCCCTCCAGGCCTGCGATCTCGGCCAATTCGCTGCGAAGTTCCACCACCTGCTCGCGCGCGGCTGCCACATCCTGGCAAATTTCGGTGCCCAACTCCACGACTGACTGATGCATCTCCGGCTTGACGTGCTCCTTCAAAAGCATTTTGCCGCCGGCCAGGATCTCCTGGATGTGCGAACGTAATGCCCGCGTCTCCGGATCGATGATCTGAAATTCTTCCTCGATACCGAGGGTAAAAACGTGATCGCGGTCGCTCATCTGCTGCAGGGTAGCCTGTCCCCTAAACGTCTGGCTAGCCCTCCTTTGGTCTTTGCTTTGCAAAAATTGTTCACTGGAATTTTGGGGGCAGGATCAGATTTCTCAATTATGCCGCGCCGACCCGTAGCGGTCGTTTGCGCATGTGTATTTCGCAGGGATGTCCCCATAGATCGCATGTTGGCGGTGGCACTTCTGAAGTTGCCGGACAGACCTCGCTAATTAATAAGGCGAGCTGCGCAGCAGTGAACGGTTTCCCTATGCAAGCGGTCGCTCCATGGCGATAGGCCGTCGGTTCCATGTCCAGCTCCTCGAATCCAGTCACGACAATCACAGGCGGAGCGTTTCGGCAGAAACCCATCGCTTCCAAAACAGAGAGACCATGAATGCCGGGATCAACATCGATAATGACAAGCCCGATATCGTGCACGCCGCGCCTAAGAATTTCAAAAGCTTCCCGACTATTCCGGGCATGTCGCAAGCCGTGACCAGTTCGACGCGCCGCATCTGCGATCACGCTAGTTGAGGGACCGCCCTCTTCCGCCACCAGGAGAATGTGAGGTTTCATACTCTCTATCCTGATCGGGCAGATGAAAGGTGCTTATCCGCGTTTGCTATTTTGATGCATAAATTGCGCAACAGTAGCAACCCGCAAAGTTCCGATTTGACGCGCAAGAAACGCGTCGTTTTCGACAAGCGATGATAAGCCAACTGCCGGCGGCGGTTCATGTTTGAGACATGAAAACCACACACATCCGAAACATTCTGGTGCCGATCGATTTTTCCAAAATGTCGATCCAGGCGATTGAAACAGCGAATCGACTGGCCCGGCGCTCCGATGCCACCGTGCATCTCGTCCACGTTTACGACTTTGTTTATCCGGCTGGATTTATGGCGCCGATGCCGCCATTCATGCCGTTCTCAACGATCGCCTTCGAACAGGCGAACAAGGAAAATCTTGTGCGTCAGCTCTGCGCTCTGGCCAGCAAACACGGGATTTCGCCCAGCGGCTGTCATGTGCGAGAGGCGGGCGGCGCTCCGGTGTTCGATGAAGTCTGCCGGTTTGCCCGGGAAATTCCGGCCGATCTCATCGTTATGCCTACACACGGACGCACCGGTCTAAAGCATGTCGTCCTGGGCAGCACCGCCGAACGCATCGTTCAACATGCGCCCTGTCCAGTCTTTGTAACGCGACAAGCCCGCGGCCGATCGACATCTTCAAAAACATCCGCCGTTAATACCATCCTCGTGCCGGTCGACTTTTCCCGCTGTTCGCTGGAAGGTCTCAATTATGCGATCGCATTCGCTGAGAAATTTGCCGCCCGAATCGTTCTGCTTCACGTCGCCTATCTGGGCCCGGCCTACACTGCGGATGGTTACGCTATCTACGATATGACCGAAATGATCAAGGCTGTGCAGAAGGATGCCGAGCGACAAATGCGGGAGTTTGTGCGGGCCGCGAAATTCGGCCGGGTGAAATTTGAAACTGTGGTCAAGACCGGTTTGCCCGCGCGGGAAATTTGTGGATTGGCCAAGGACCGGAAGGTCGATCTTATCATCACCGCGACGCACGGCCGGACCGGATTCCAGCATATCCTGATCGGCAGCACGGCCGAGCATGTCGTGCGGCACGCGCCGTGTCCTGTTCTGGTAGTGCCTTCGTATAAGAAAGTGCGAGCGGGGAATCTGATCCGTGAACGCGGACGCAAAACCGAAACTCCCGGGCTCAATGGGAAGGCGATGAAATCTCGCCGCTCCCGAGGCCCGGCTCGCAAGGATCGGATCTTCGAGCCGCATCCGTTCCCCGAATGGCGCAAGACGAACAAGTTTCGCGAGAGCCACCTGGCCCGGTGACATGAAACGATGATGAGTACCGGAAAACCGATTGTCGAGCTTCGCGGCGTTCATCTTGGTTTCGGCGATAAGACTGTGCTCGACGGCGTTTCGCTCGCGGTCGATTCGCTGGAGCGCCTGGTCATTATTGGCCAGAGCGGGGCCGGCAAAACCACGTTGCTGCGTCTGGTTCTCGGAATTATTCGGCCCGACCAGGGCTCGGTTTTCTTCCAGCAATACGAAGTCTCCCGAATGAGCGATCGCGAATTGGAGGAAGTCCGCCGGCAAATTGGGATGGTCTATCAGGATTCGGCGCTGCTCAGCTCGCTTACCGTGCGCGAGAATCTCGCCTTGCCTCTGCAGGAGCTCACGGACAAGACACCAGGCGAGATCGACAAGATCGTCGATGAGAAACTCGATATGGTGGAACTGGCGGGCGAAGACAAACTCATGCCCTTCGAATTGAGCGGTGGTATGCGCAAGCGAGTCGCGCTGGCCCGGGCGCTGGTCATGGAACCGAAATTGATTCTTTTCGATGAACCGACTGCCGGGCTCGATCCTGTCATCGGCGCGTTGATCGACAAGTTGATTATCGATCTTAGCGCCAAGACAAGAACCACCTCGATCATCGTCACGCATTTGATGGACAGCGCCTTCCATATCGCCACCCGAATGGCCATGTTGCACCGCGGTGAAATTGTCGAAGAAGGGAGTCCTCAACAGATGAAGCAATCCACGAATCCAGTTGTGGCCCAGTTCCTGAGCGGCAGCACGGAGGGTCCGATCCTGGAGCGCAGCAAGTATCACATGCTCTCGCCGGCCGATTAACACCAACCCGCTCCCGTTCGGAATGAGAAGATGAGCGCGCCAAAAAACACACAGCGTTTGGCAAGCATCGCCGGGCGAGCTTGCAATCGATGCTGTTTGCTATGGCCAAAGAAAGGAACAAACAAACATGAAAACATTGGAAATCTGGAGCCCGTTTCGAGAACTCGACGAAGTTCAGAACCGGTTGAGCAGTTTCTTTGGCAAATCCCCGGAGCTTTTCGGGAGATTCTCGCCAATAAACGGCAATGGCGGAATGACTCTGCCTAACTGGTCGCCGGAGGTGGACATCTCCGAAGACGACAAGGAGTACCTGGTCACGACCGACCTGCCGGAGATGAAGAAGGAGGAAGTGAAAGTAACCGTCGAAGACGGTGTCCTTTCCATTTCCGGCGAGCGCAAGAGCGATAAGGAAGAAAAGAAAATTCCATCGGATCGAACGATCCTATGGCGCGTTCCTGCGCACGTTCACCCTCCCCGAAGATGCCGACGCGACGAAGATCGCGGCGGAGTTCAAGGAGGGCGTGTTGCGGGTACACCTGCCGAAGAACCCGAAAGCGAAACCGCAGCCAATGCAGGTGAAGGTTCAATAAGAATTGATCGACTGATCGCCGGGCGTCGCTTTTCGAGGCCCGGCGTCAGGATGCCATTATGAATCGAGTAAAAGGAAAAGTAGCAATCGTAACCGGGGCGGCCCTGGGGATCGGACGCGCTACCGCGGTCCTGTTGGCCAGGGAAGGCGCTAAAATCGCGTTAACCGATCTGCACGATGCCGAGGGGGGAAATCTGGCGAAGGAAATCAAAAAGAACGGCGGCGAAGCGGCCTATTGGCATTTGGATGTTGCGATTGAGAAGGAAGTGAAAACGGTTTTCGCCGATGTGAGAGAACGCTTCGGCAAGATCGACATCGTGGTGAACAACGCCGGAATTGCCGGCGCGAATAAACCAACCGACGAGCTGACCGAGGAGGAATGGGACAAGGTACAAGCGGTAAATGTGAAAGGCGTTTTCTTTTGCACCAAACACGCAATCCCATTCCTGCGCGAAGCTGGTGGCGGTAGTGTCATTAATATTTCCTCGATTTATGGCCTGATCAGCGCGCCCGACATTCCGCCATATCACGCTTCCAAAGGCGCAGTCCGATTGATGACCAAGACGGATGCGCTGCTGTATGCCAGGGAACGAATCCGGGTGAATTCCGTTCACCCGGGCTATATTTGGACCCCGTTGGTCGAGGATCTGGCCCGGCAATCGCCCGATGGAATCGATACCTTTCGCCGGCATCTCGACAGCCTCCATCCCATCGGCCACATGGGCGAGCCCGACGACATCGCTTATGGCATTTTGTATCTCGCGTCCGACGAATCGAAATTTGTCACGGGCAGCGAGTTGGTGATCGACGGCGGCTACACTGCCCAGTAAAAGAGAAGAACACTTACAGCCCATTCAACGATTGTGTTTCTTCGAGTCATTCTCCTTTTCATTTTGCTCGCCCTGCCCGTCCTGGCCCAGACGCCTCCCGAAACGGAGCTTCCCAGCCAGGCCAAACCAGTGGAAGGCATCCTAGTGCCGGTGCCGGAGGAAGTCTTCCAGTTGCTGGATAAATTCGACGGCGCAAATTGGCGGCTGGTCCAGCGCCCGGAAATCATCCGCTGGAAGGCTCGCGGCGATCAGGTCCAGATCGCCCTCCTGCTGGGCGTAGTCGTGGCCGAGGGTTTCATTGCCATGGAGGGAAAAGATTCAGCCGAAGTAAAAGAGATAGGTCACGCGGTCCTGGCCCTAGCCCGGGGCCTGGGAGTTGGGAGAACGGCCCTGCGGCGGAGTCGAAGCATCATGGAATACGCAGAGCAAGAACGATGGAAGTCGGCCCGCCGGGAGTGGAACGGGGTTCTTTCCGATCTGGAGAAAGGAATGATTGATCTCCGGAGCGAGTCGCTCTCCCAACTGGTGAGTCTGGCCGGATGGTTACGCGGGACCGAGGCGCTATGTGCACTGGTGCTCCAAAATTATTCGCCGGAACGGGCCGAGATGATTCGGCAACCAGCGGTGATCGATTACCTGGAAAAGCAACTGAACGAAATGCGGCGCGACATTCGGAACCGGCCGGCCGTGGCCAGGATGTTGAAAGGAATGCGAAAGATTCATGGTCTCATTCTGCGAGAGAAAGGGCCCATGCCGGAAAAGACGATTCGCGAGATAAAATCGAATTGCGAAGATCTCGTTAACCTTGCCTCGAGGCGTCCGGGCTAAATTCTCAAATCCGCGCAGGGCGCGCCAGAATCGACAACAAGGCTTAGTTTCACGCGGCTGACGGCCAAGAATTGCGCAGTTCTTCGCAAGATTCGCCAAGCCAGCTTCGCATCAATGGCGCTGAATAGCTCCATGGAAGTAATTCTAGCCTACCTCGGATACGCTGGAGTGCTCGGTTTGATCCTGCTTTATGTAGCAAAGAAGCCTGTGGTTAGAAGATAATGAGTCGGGCGGGATTCAAGAGCACATCAGCGGTATCCTGCGGAGCGACTGGCCAAACGGAGGCGCTCTTCACCATCAGTGCTCCGAGCCATTCCATCGGGATCGCAGCAATCGCAGACCGTTTAGAATGACGACTACGGTGCTGCCTTCATGGCCGATCACACCCACGGTGAGGTTGATCTTTTCCAATAGCGCCGAAGTGATGAGAACAAGAATGACGCCGAGGGACAACACGATGTTCTGACGAATAATTGCGCGCGCCCGTGTGCTTAACTGAACCGCTTCTTTCACGTTCTCAATCTTATCGTGCATCAGTACGATATCGGCCTGTTCCAAGGCAGCATCGGAACCGCGCGCACCCATGCCGATCGAAACGTCCGCCGCGGTGAGACTGGGCGCGTCGTTGATGCCGTCGCCGACCATCGCCACTTTCTTCCCGGCAGCGCGCAGATCGTGAATGGATTGCAGCTTTGCCTGCGGACTTAACTCCGCGCGCACGTCATCGATCCCAACCTGTTCCGCCACGGTCGCTGCCGGTGCGGCGCGATCTCCCGTGAGCAACGTCACCGACATGCCGGCCTTCTTTAAGAAATCGACAACGCTTCTCGCTGCCGGCCGGATCTCGTCGCGCAGGTAAATCACGCCGATTATTTGATCACTCCCCACCCAAACCTCGGCCGCGCTCGTCGTTGCGACATCGGGCAACGAAATCCCGCGATCGTGCATGAAGCGCCTGCTGCCGACGAAAGTTCTCTTTCCGTCAATCGATGCCTCCATGCCTAAACCCGGAACATTTAGAAAATCTCGAGCGTCCGGAAACGATGATTTTCGGTTCTGCGCCTCGATCACAATCGCGCGGGCAAGCGGATGCGTAGAAAAATTGGAAACGCTCGCTGCTGTTGAGAGGACCGCTTCTTCTGTTTGCGAGCCAAAAGGAGCGATGCGCGACACCATGAGGGTGCCTTTAGTTAGCGTCCCGGTCTTGTCGAAGGCGAATACCGTTACGCCGGCAAGATTTTCAACCGCCACGCCACCGCGAAACAGAATTCCGCGTCGTGCCCCGGCGGCAATGGCAACGAGAATCGCGGACGGAATCGATAGGACGAGCGCGCAAGGTGACGCCACCACCAACACGGTCATGGCCCGATAGAGCGCGTCGTCGAAAGAACGATGCACCAGCAAAAGAATCACGAAGACGGCCACCCCTAATGAAAGCGCGACCCATGTGTAATAGCGGCTGAATGTATCGGTGAAGCGCTGGGCCGGCGCTTTTTGTTGTTGCGCGAGTTCGATCAGCGTCAGAATGCGGCTGAGCGCGCTCTCTTCCAGCTCACGCGTCGCGCGCACGACGGATTGGCCATCAATACTGAGTGTGCCGCCGCTTACGGCGTCCCCGATTTGCTTCATCACCGGGATCGCTTCACCGGTCAACGCCGATTCATCGGCCGACGTCGCGCCTTCGATCAGGACGCCATCTACCGGGAACAGCTCTCCTGGTTTTACCAGCAACTCGTCTCCACGGTGAACTCGCTCGATCGGAACCTCAACCCAATCGCTGCCATCCCGCCGCAGGGCAAATTTCGGCGCCGTCTTCAACAACGACTCAATCGTTTTGCGGGTGCGATGATTGGCGAATTGCTCGAGCGCGTTACTGAGCGAAAACAAAAACAGCAATGTGGCGCCTTCGGTCCACGCCCGAACAAAGAGCGCCCCGAACGCGACCGCGATCATCAGAAACTGGATGTCGATCTTCCCGCGCTTGAGCCCGGCCCAGACATCCTGCGTGGCAAACCAGCCGCCGCTGAGATAAGCGACGATAAAGCATATCGATATCGGGACGACGCCGAACGCCATCCGCTCAAGAAGAAAACCGCTGAGCGCGCTGATGCCGCAGATGCCGGCGAGGGCAAGCATAACACGATGATCGCGCGCAACCGCCCGCGGAAACGGCCGGTTGCGCCATGCCGGCAGCAGAATCCGTTTCCATATTACCGGTGGCTCATTCGGCGGATGAGTCCGATGAATCTCAGCGGTGTGACTGTCGATCTTGTGCAAATGCAGCGCCGGCCATTCGTCGGCAGGAACGAGCGAAACGTCCCATTCTCCCGATAGTTCCCGGCGCACCGCCATTTCAATCCGCTCCAGGATTTCCGGGGAAGGCGCCTCGTAAAATCCGACTGTCACCCGATGTCCCTCCGCATCGAGCCGGACCTGTTTGACGTCGGGATGTTCTTCGATTACGCGAGCAACGTGCGACCATGTTCCTGCCTTAGTCACAACAAGACATTACCACGCCTGGACCTCAGTTCCTTCCATCGTTTGTGATTGGCTCGCCATTTCTTGCCAGGCTCTCGATATGGCCCACCAAGAAAGAGTCGATGTTTACCAAGCAATTAGTACATCCTCGTGTCGGTCGACTTTTCCAAATCGTCGTTGCAGGCGTTGGAATATGCCATCGGATTTGCCGAGAAAGTCGCGGCCAAGCTAGTGGTATTTCACGCGATGGACTTTGGCTACACCTTCACCGCCGATGCCTACGGCGTGTATGATCTTTCCACATTGGCAGAGGTCGGTCTCAAAGATGCCAGGCGTCACATGGAGAAGTGCGCTGGGGTGGCAAAATCTCGAAAAATTAAATGTGAAACCGTCTCCAGCATTGGGCTGCCTGTTTCGGACATTGCAGCACTGGGGGAGGAGCGCGATGTCGATCTTATTAATCATGGCGACACATGGGCGAATCGGCTTTGAAGCATCTGCTGATCGAAAGCGTGGCAGAACAGGTAGTGCGCCACGCGCGTCAGCCAGTACCGTTTGTGCCATCGTATCCGGAATCGCGCTCTAAAACGTATCGAGCGGTCCGAAGAGAATTCGCTCATTGGAAAAATCATGAGCAGCCAATTCCCGGAATGGGTCATCCCGACGAGCGTGCCGAGCCAATTTCTATTTATAATGATCGGCGGCGTGCAACCCGTGCACGCCGCCCTTTGGTTTTTCTGTTTATTGCACTTTTACTTCGATCGGTTTTGGTTTCGCTGCCGCGCTTTTTGGCAAATGAACGCGCAGCACGCCATCTTTGAAGTCCGCGACGATCTTTGTCGCGTCCGCATCCTCCGGCATGGTGAACGTCCGCTCGAAGCTGCCATACGAACGCTCAATGCGGTGGTATTTCTTTCTCTTCTCTTCCTTCTCGGTCTTGCGCTCCCCGGAGATGGTGAGAACGTCGTTTTCGACGGCCACTTTGACGTCCTCCTTTTTCATTTCCGGCAGATCCGCCTTAACCAGGTACTCCTTGTCGTCTTCGATGATATCCACATCGGGCGCCCAGGTATTTAGTTTCAGAGCGTCACCATTCGTTGGGAATCGGCTGGGAAAACCGCCCAGAAATGTACTGACACGATTTTGAACTTCGTCGAGCTCCTTGAATGGATTCCATATTGTTAGTGTACTCATAGTTTGTTTTCCTTTCCTTCTACCTATAAGAGGGGGGCAACGAGTATTCTGGGCTAACCGTCTATTGTCAGAGTCTCATCGGATCTTGGGGCTTCAGGGCGACCCGGCGCATTTACTCAACAGTCACTAAGCGCCAGGTTCAGCAACCTGGTTCTTCTGGCTTTGGTAAAATCGGAGACCCGGAGGGCTTTCTTCGCCTTAACGACCGCTTCGAAATATCTCACGGGACCAACGAGTTGAACCGTGTTCCGGGAGGTATCCCGGTTGCGTTCGAGGGAGGGCTTGGAACGCCGGTCAAGATAGGGGCGTTTTGCGCGGCTTGCATCTGCAAAGTCTCAGCGATCACGGTGGCGTTGACCGCCACCGCCAGGGGCACTCCGCCCTCTTTCTTTCCGATTCGTTCACTAATCATGCCGACCAGCGCCGGTCTGCCCCAGCGGCGACCAGCGAACATGGGTCCCCCGCTTCGCCGCCGTAGACATTGGTATTCACCAGGAACTTTTCGCAGTCGCTTGCCTGGCCTAGCGGAGTACCGATGCGATCCTGCCCGCTCGCAGGACTGCGAACCCGCCCTCAGTACCCGGGAAGCACGTGTGGGAAGCCGAGAACTGAGACTTCATCCCCCGCATGTGGTTGGTCACCCCGTCGCCCAATTTCCCACTCGTCAATGAAAGAGGTCAACAAGATGTCGTTCGCAAATTCCGGCGTAATCTCGAGTTCAAGCGCGGCAATGTCGTGCCGGGGGATGCTTGAAAAAAGGGCGGTCTTTAGAATTGAGCGAGCGAAATTCCAAAATCCCAATCCGTGGACTGGCTGCTGTTCTCGGCTCCCTCATGACAAGATAGAACGGACCGTTCGGAGAGGTCGAGAGAAAATGCGCGGACGTTATGATCACAGGAGCGATGCCATGTGGAGCGAATGGGTCCTTTCGGTTCACCACCACGCACGTGGCCATGCCTTTGGTAGTGGCAATTGCGTAGGTGGATCACATCATCTTTTCTGCGGCGGTTAAACCTCCCCCGGGTCCAATCCCGGTCGCACATGCGCTCACCAGAGTGACTGCCGAAACCAGCGCCTAACTCAATTCAGGGTAAGACTCACAGTTCGCGTTGGTCCCTTTCCTGGGCTGCGCGGGCTGCCTGGAGCATTTGGTCGTGTTCCGCTTCTTTTATTCCTTCCTCGACAAGCTGCGCACTCTCGCTCCGCCCTTCGCTATCCTCGTCTTCGCCAAATGATTCCGGTGTGTGGCGTCCAGTCGAACCTGGCACCGGATCCCAGCGTTCCGATTCGGGTATCGATTCAAGAACCTCCTCTTCAACATCCATATCCGATTCGCCCGTCAGCTCACGTTCGGCCTGCTCATAATCGAACTCAGACGGTTCCGGAGGAACACGACCCGCAATAATGGCTAGTTCACACGCACGCGCTTGCACCATCTCTGGAGTCACCGTTCCGATGCCGCTCGCGTTCTCAGTTAAGACACCCTTGTTCAGAGGATTTTTGTTCATGTTTCTTATTCCTTTCTCTTCAAGTGTTTTACTTTGAACCGCAGCCGGCTCATCGGCTTATCGGCATTTGCGAGAACCTGTTCAGATTTTGCGCGCCAGAATTGGCGGGCGTGACGGCAGTGCCGCGTGGATCGCGTCTCGATTGCGCGCCTCGATTGCGGGCGAAATGTGAACTTATTCCTGCCGGGACGTGCTTCACTTGGAAGGCGCGCGATGATTTTCCGCGGTGCGGATAATTTGACAAGAACCGCGTACTTCTTCGCAAGATTTGGGCAGCGCATTGCCGCGGCGCACTGTTGTTTTCTCATAAGAAGGACAAACCAATATGAAAGTACAAGATGTAATGACTCAAGTTGTGCAGAGCTGCTGGCCTGAAACCAACCTGGCCGAGGCGGCGATGCAGATGTGGAGAGGCGATTTTGGCGCATTGCCAGTCGTCGCCGGCGAAAAGGTCGTCGGCATGATAACCGACCGTGACATTTGCATGGCCACGGCAACCAGGCATCTCGATCCGGCGACTATCCGGGTCAAGGAAGTGACATCGGGAAAGGTGTATAGCTGCTCGCCTGACACAGAAGTTCACGAAGCGCTTAAGATCATGAGAGAAAAACGGGTGCGACGGTTGCCGATCATTAATGCCGAGGACGGGAAGCTGGCCGGCATTTTATCGCTAAACGACATCGCGCTGAAAGCGGAGGGTGGAGTCAGGGCGGAGTTGTCGGCCGAGGACGTGGAGATGACGCTGAGAAGCATTTGCGCTCACCCGAGTCTGCCGCTGGCGAAACCGTTTCAGAAGCCGGAGGCACAAATGGTCGCCGCGTAAAGGCATCTGCGGTTGCGTTTAAGGAAAGGCCGCACCGCACGAATGCTCAACTTGGATGGCTACAAATGATTGGAGGACAAGAAATGACAACACATCAACCGGAAGTTTTCGACACGACGCTGCAAAAAACGAATCTGTGGGTGAAAGAGCTCAGCGATTTGTTGCATTGGGATGATTATCACAAGGCCTACCATGGTTTGCGGGCGGTCCTGCACGCATTGCGGGACCGTTTACCGGTGCCGGAAGCGGCTCATTTGGGCGCACAGCTGCCAATGCTGGTGCGCGGGTTTTATTATGATTGCTGGAAGCCGGCGCACACTCCTGTCAAAATTAAGACGGCTCAGGATTTTTACGATGCTGTGCGCGAGCATTTTGCCACGGATCGCAACGTTAATCCCATGCGCTTGACGCAAGCCGTGCTGCAGGTGTTGGCGAGAAACATCTCGCCGGGTGAGCTTGAAAAGCTGCGAGCCATTTTCCCGCCGCGTCTGCGCGAGATCTGGGCCGAGAGCGAAACAGCCGATCTTTCTGATTACGTATGACGGCGAGCTCGCTCATTATTATCGCCGACCGTGGCGGCTTGAAAGCGTATCGGGTAGGTGAAACGCCGACACGCGGAACCAGCCTAAAGCTGGTACAGGCGTTCGACATCCCGAATGTTAATGTCCCGTCGAGGACGCACCACACCACCGCCGTCACCGATTGGCCGCAGCTCGAGATCGAAGAAGGAGATCGAATCTGCAAGCAACTAGCCGACGAAATCACAAAAATCGTTCTACGAGACGCTGGGGAAGGATGGTCGCTGGCCGCGCCGGAATCGATTTACGCCGAAATTGTCGATCTTTTACCACTGGAAATCCGGGAGCGGATCGTTGAGCACGTCCACTCCGATCTTGTAAAAACTCCGGTCGCCAGATTACCGGAGCATTTTCGCTCGCTTCAACCGATTTGATGATTGGCACAATTTTCACATGTCTACGAACCCCTGATCAGACATAAACCCATGGCGAAGTGCGAACACTGCGGAAACGACTACGACAAGACCTTCGGGTCAGGCGTGTAGACGGCATGGTATTTTCCTTCGACGTTACCTCAGGCGAAAGGACGCCCTGAATCCAATCCGGCGCTGCCGCTGGTCCAAGTCGGGGTCGGCGAGTATTACCTGCAGCGCGTCCGCGCAAGATTTGGGCAGGAAAAGGCAATTCACGCAGAGCGGTGTTCGGTTCCCGGGTCAATGTCTTTTTGGCAAGAGGTACCTAAAGAGGTACTATTATGAGCACGATTAAAAAAGATGCCGGGAAGGTGAACGGGGCACGGGTCGCGGTTCTGCTCGGGTTGAGCATCGGGTTGGGAATCGCCGTGCACGAAGTTTTTCTCCTCGCCGGCTTCGTGATCGCGGCTGGAGCATTGGCCATTGCCACGGCCCATGCTCTTCACGAACACGCGGAGCAATCACGTCTGATCCACCATCACTTATGAAAACATGAGAACACGAAACGAATTAGACATCGCTTCTCCGAGCGAGGATGAATCGGATGTTGGTTCCGAATCGCTGGCGCTGCAGATACCCGCAGCCGAGGTCATGCTTTCCGGCGATCTCGACATTCCGCAACGCGCGCGGGGTCTGGTTTTGTTTGCGCATGGCAGTGGCAGCAGCCGGCGCAGTCCACGCAATCAGGCAGTGGCGCAGGTGTTGCGCGACGCTGGAATGGCAACGCTGCTGTTTGATCTTCTCACTCCGCAGGAAGAAGTGGAGGACGCCCACACCGGCCATTTGCGGTTCGACATCGGATTACTGAGTCGAAGGCTTGCCATCGTTACCGAGGAGATCGCAGATGATTCGCATTCGCGAAACCTGGGGTTGGGCTATTTCGGCGCGAGCACCGGTGGGGCGGCGGCGTTGCGCGCAGCCGCTGTGCTGGAATCGACAATCGGCGCTGTCGTTTCGCGCGGCGGTCGCCCGGATCTCGCCGGCGAAGCTCTGGCCCATGTGCAAGCGCCAACGCTTTTAATCGTCGGCGAACGCGATGAGGAAGTTTTGCGTCTAAACGAAGAAGCGTATGCGCAACTGCAATGTCACAAATCGCTGGCCGTGGTGCCGCACGCGACCCATCTCTTTGAGGAACCGGGCGCGCTGGAAGAAGTTGCGCGACTGGCGGCCGATTGGTTTCGAAAACATCTGAAGCCACGAAAATGAGAACCCAATTCCATGATCGTTACGACGCGGGTGAATTTTTGGGCGAGCAACTCACTGCCTACGCAAACAAGCCGGACGCGATTGTGCTCGCGTTGCCGCGCGGCGGCGTGCCGGTTGCGGCCCGAGTCGCCCGGAGATTGAATGTGCCGCTCGATGTTTTTGTTGTGCGCAAGTTGGGGCTGCCGGGATATCCGGAGCTGGCCATGGGGGCGATCGCCACTGGCGGTGTTCGGGTATTCAACGGAGATGTCATCAACTCGCTCCAGATCTCCGATGAGGTCGTCAATAATGTGACCGCGACCGAGTTTCGCGAGCTGCAACGGCGTGAACGGTTGTATCGCGGCGATCGGCCCGCTTTGGAAGCGGAAGGCAAGACTCTTATCATTGTCGATGATGGCGTTGCCACGGGATCGACCATGGCCGCGGCGGTCTCGAGTCTTCGCCAACTCAACGCAAAACGCATCATTGTTGCCGCACCGGTCATCGCGCGATCCACCTGCGATTATCTTCGCGACGTTGCCGATGAGGTTGTTGCGGTGCTGGTTCCGGTTGAATTCCATGGAGTCGGTCAGTGGTACGAGGATTTTTCGCAAACGACGGACGAGGAAGTGAAGAGTCTTCTGGCTCAAGCGAATCAACGGGTCGTACCCTTGGCGGCGGCATGAACTCACGGTTATTGCCAGATCTTATTAGTAAAGTGGCCGAGCCGTTGGTCGGCTCACCAGATGATTTCGATCTGATTGTCGATCTGATTGGCGATGCTCGCTTTGTCCTGATCGGCGAGGCCAGCCATGGAACGCACGAATTTTACAGGGTGCGCGCCCAGATTTCCAAACGGCTGATCGCGCAGCGCGGTTTTGGCGCGGTCGCGGTGGAAGCAGACTGGCCGGACGCATATCGGATCAACCGCTTTGTTCGGGGCGTCAGCACTGACATTGATAGCGTGGAAGCCTTAAGCGGATTCAAGCGTTTTCCGCAATGGATGTGGCGAAACGCCGATGTTCTCGACTTCGTCGGCTGGTTGCGCGAACACAACGATGAGCAGGCATTCGAAAATCGAAAATGCGGCTTTTACGGGCTCGATCTTTACAGCCTGCACGCGTCGATCGAAGCAGTGCTCGCCTATTTGAGCAAGGTCGATCCGGAAGCGGCCATGCGGGCGCGACATCACTACAGTTGCTTTGAGCAATTTGGCAAGAAAATCGAGACCTACGGATACGCGGCTGGATTTGGGATGGCGCCGTCCTGCCGGGAGGGTGTGGTCAAGGAACTCGTCGCGCTGCGGCACAAGGCAATGGAATATCTGCGGCGTGATGGTCAGGTCGCGGCAGACGCATATTTTTGTGCCGAACAAAACGCGCTTGTGGTTCGGAACGCGGAAGAATATTACCGCAATATGTTCCGACGCGAAGTATCATCCTGGAACTTGCGCGATACTCACATGATGGAATCGCTCGTCTCGCTGGCTGACCATTTGGGCAAGCAGGGAACGCCCGCGAAGATAATCGTTTGGGCGCACAACTCGCATCTGGGCGACGCCCGCGCAACGCAGATGGGCGAACGCGGGGAATTGAACCTGGGACAGCTCGCCCGGATGCATTTTGGGCGGGAAGCCGTCTCGATTGGCTTCACTACCTACGAGGGCACGGTCACGGCTGCGTCTGACTGGGACGGACCGGCTGAGCGCAAGAATGTGCGTCCCGGCCACCCTGAAAGTTACGAGGCCCTATTTCACGATGCGGATGTGCCGAATTTTTTTCTTAACCTGAGAAGCAATGGCGATCTTGCTTCGCGTTTAAGAAGCGAGCGGCTCGAACGGGCCATCGGCGTCATCTATCGGCCCGAGACCGAATTGGCTAGTCACTATTTTCACGCGCGATTGCCGGACCAGTTCGATGGCGTTTTGCATTACGATTGCACCCGCGCGGTAGAACCGCTGGAACGTACCGCCGAGTGGCAGGCGGGTGAAGTGGAAG
The DNA here is from genome assembly GCA_963815455.1 of uncultured Verrucomicrobiae bacterium. GTDB lineage: Bacteria > Verrucomicrobiota > Verrucomicrobiia > Chthoniobacterales > UBA10450 > JBDTZF01. Next base: position 1,548,235 of record CAWFGO010000001.1, on the reverse strand, counting down.
AAACGTTTCCGAGCGGACTCTGAACCCGTTGTGTCTTCACGAAGGATTTATCTTTTTATCCTGATTACCCTGGTGGTTCCGGCGTTCGCTCAGATGCCTCCCGGGCAGCTTCCTTCTCAGGCCAGGCCGGTGGAAGGCATTTTGGTCCCGGTGCCGAAAGAGATATTTCAAACGCTTGATAAGTTTCACGGCGCCAACTGGCAGGCCGTGCAACGTCTGGAAGTGGTGCGCTGGAAATCACATGGCGACCAGGTCCAGATCGCGCTCCTGCTCGGGGTTGTGGTGGCGGAGGGTTTCATCGCGATGGAAGCAAGAGACTCGGCCGAAGTGAAAAACGTTGGTGATGTGGTGCTGACGCTGTCGCGCGGGCTTGGCGTCGAAAAGACCGCGGTCAGGCGCAGCAGAAGCATCATGGAATATGCCGACAAAAATGAGTGGGCGGCAGCGCGCCGAGAATGGGACGGCGTCCTTGCTGATCTTGAAAAAGGAATGATTGAGCTCAAGAGCGAGCCCCTCTCCCAACTGGTGAGTCTGGCCGGTTGGTTGCGCGGGACCGAAGCGCTCTGTACTCTGGTCCTACAGAATTATTCGCCGGAGCGGGCCGAGCTTATTCGACAGCCGGTTCTGCTCGATCATCTGGAAAAACAACTTCGCGGAATGAGCGGTAGAATAGGGAACCGCCGGATGATCGTGAAAATGGCGGAGGGAATACGGAGAATTCACCTGCTCATCCAAAATGAGAATGGGCCTATGACGGAAAAAGCGGTCAAAGAGATCAGTTCAGTTTGTAATGAACTTGTGAACATTGCCTCCAAACGCCCGTCGTAAATTCTCAAATCCAAATTGCATAGGAGACCGCGGCATCGAATCGAGATTTTTGTCCATCGAATCGAGCAACTGTTCAATTCGATGGATCCATCCCCGTTTCATGAAAAGGACCTCGATCATGATGCGGAAGAGTTCATTGTCAGCTGGGCCCAGGAATTCCCGAGAAAGGATCCGGTCTTCCTGTCGGGTTCAGGTGGAGGATCTGCCGGCGCAGGGTGATGCTCAACAGGTAGTTGAAACCGCGGTGCACAACTATTTTGCCTATCGAGCGAACCTGAATCGGCTCGAGTTGCGCCAGCTCCTCAAGCGCGGACGGACCAGCCTGATCATCGGGCTGGTTTTTCTCGGGCTCTGTCTCATCACCAGCGAGCTCCTGTTGCAACAGCAAATGGGAACATTGCCGATCCTGGTCCGGGAAAGTCTGACCATTGCCGGCTGGGTGGCCATGTGGCGGCCGATGCAGATTTTTCTTTACGATTGGTGGCCGCTTTTGCGCAAGGGCCGGCTTTTCCAAAAACTGAGCCGAATGCCCGTGGAAGTGCGAAAACGCACCGGATAGCGGTGGCCGCTGGTCTTACAACGATCGAGGCGCGCGAGCGGCTCGCACGACTCGGTCCAAACCGAATCCGATCCGAGCGCCCGGCCGGCGCACTCACTCTTTTCCTGGCGCAATTCAAGAGCCCAATCATTCTGATTTTGATCGGCGCCGCGATCGTCTCCATTTTTCTGGAGGACCATACCGATGCGGTGCTGATTCTATCAATCGTGCTCGTGAGCGGGCTGCTTGGGTTTTGGCAGGAGTACAGCGCAACAAATGCCGTGGCGAAATTGCGCGCGATGGTCGAAACAAAGGTGCGTGTGCTGCGTGATGGCGAGGAAGCGATCATTTCGTTGGCCGAGGTCGTACCGGGGGACGTCGCCGTGCTTTGCGCGGGCGCGATCATTCCGGGTGACGGCCTGCTTCTCGAAGCGCGCGAGCTTTTCGTTAATGAATCGACGCTGACCGGCGAAACTTTTCCGGCGGAAAAAACGACTGTCGATCCGAGTGAGCCGACAAAAACCCAGGTCTATCTCGGCACGCATGTGGTCAGTGGTTCGGGCAAGGCCGAGATCGTCGCCACCGGAAAGGCGACGCGCTTCGGCAAGATCGCCGAAAGCCTGCGGTTGCGCCGGCCGGAAACGGAATTCGAGCGCGGCGTGCGGCGGTTCGGTTATCTGCTGGCCCAGATCACGCTGCTACTGGTGCTCGCGATCTTTGGGTTCAACGTTTTCCTGCACAAGCCGGTACTCGATTCGTTTTTGTTCGCGCTCGCGCTGGCGGTCGGGCTAACGCCGCAACTGCTCCCGGCGATCATCACCATCAATCTTGCTCACGGCGCGCGGCGCATGGCGCAGCAGAAGGTGATCGTGAAACGCCTGGCCGCGATTGAGAATTTTGGCAGCATGAACGTGCTCTGTTCCGACAAAACGGGCACGATCACCGAGGGCAAGATCGATATTCGCGCGGCGGTGGATGGACGCGGAACGGAATGTGAGAAGTCGATGTTCTACGCATTTCTCAATGCGTCTAACGAAACCGGATTCATTAATCCCATCGATGAAGCCATCCGCGGTCATCCGGCGTGGGATTGCACCGGATGGACCAAGCTCGACGAGCTGCCATACGATTTCGCCCGTAAACGTCTGAGCATTTTGTTCGAAAAAAATGGGCGCCGCGTGCTGATCACCAAAGGCGCGCTGCGACAAATTCTGGAAATCTGCTCTGAGATTGAGTGGAACGACGGAACGCGCGACGACATCGATGTCGCGCGCGGCCCGATTGATGAGCAGTGGCGCCGATTTAGTTCCGAAGGTTCGCGCGTCATTGCTGTCGCGTATCGCGAGTACGGCTCCGATTGCTCGCGAATCGATCGCGAAACCGAAACAGGAATGATTTTTCTCGGGCTCGTGGCGATGTCGGACCCGCCGAAACCCGGAATCGAATCCACTGTGCGTGAACTGCGCGACCTCGGCATCCGGTTAAAGATAGTCACCGGCGACAATGTTTTGATCGCCACCCATCTGGCCCAACAAGTTGGCCTGAATGCCGAACAAGTCCTTTCCGGGCGCGAGATTCAAGCGATGAGCGATGCCGCGCTGATGCAGCAGGCGAGCAAGGTCGAAGTGTTCGCCGAGATCGAACCGAGCCAGAAGGAGCGTTTGATTTTCGCGCTACGAAAATCCGGGCAGGTTGTCGGTTACATCGGCGACGGAATTAACGACGTCTCGGCATTGCACGCTTCCGACGTGAGCTTGTCGGTCGATAGCGCTGTCGATGTCGCGCGCGAGGCCGCGGACTTTGTTTTGCTCGAACATGACCTCGAAGTGCTTGTCGATGGTGTGCGCGAAGGCCGGCGCACTTTCGCCAATACTCTCAAATACGTTTTCATCGCCACCAGCGCGAATTTCGGAAACATGTTTAGCATGGCCGGGGCCTCGCTCTTTCTTCCGTTTCTGCCGCTCTTGCCCAAACAAATTTTGCTCATCAATCTGCTGACCGATTTTCCGGAGATGACAATCGCCAGCGACGATGTCGATCCTGAACTCGTCGAACGCCCGCGACGTTGGGACATTCATTTCATCCGGCGTTTCATGGTCGTGTTCGGTCTGGTCAGCTCCGTTTTCGATTACCTGACATTCGGTGTCTTGATCTGGCTGAACGCCACGACTGCACAATTCCGCACTGGGTGGTTTATCGAATCGATCGTTTCGGCGGCGCTGATTGTCCTGGTCGTGCGCAGTCGGCGCCCATTTTTTAGGAGTCGGCCGAGCAAATTACTCCTACTTGCCACCGTCGCGGTTGTGATCGTCGCTGTTGCACTTCCGCATTTGCCGGCTGCGTCCGTGCTCGGATTTCAAACGATGCCGGCGCACTTCTATCCGATTGTTGCTTTGATTATAATCGCTTACGTGATCTCGGCTGAGCTGGTTAAGCACATCTTCTACCGGCACTGTCCCGGCTAAGAGCAAGAAGCGCTCAGTGGTTCGCAAAATCCGTGGAGCGCGCTCAACCGGCTCTGGCTAGTTATCGGCAGAAACGGAGAGGATGTTATGACAACGATTCATCCAATGGGCATGGCGACACTGGTGGCAAACCGCCAGCCGTTTGATCTGATTGATGTGCGCCCAAGGGAGGAATTCAACAGACTCCACATTCCGGGCGCCCGCTCGGCTCCGCTCAGGCGGATGTCGCCGGTAAAGATCTTGTGCGAGCGCAAACGGCCGGCCTCGGAACCGTTGTTTGTGATTGGCCAAAGCCGCGCATTGGCTGGCATGGCTGCAGGAATGTTGCGGGGGGTGGGCTGCAATCAGCCGGTGGTGGTTGAAGGGGGAATGGAGACCTGGGAAACGCAGGGCTTACCAGCTGTTCACACACCGAGATTCCATTTTTAGAGGAGAATTAATATGACTAATCCAAATAGAGTCGGTCTTGTTATCGGAGCGCTAATCGGCGGCTGGCACTTACTTTGGGCGCTGCTCGTCTTGGTCGGTTGGGCCCAACCTCTCCTCGATTTCATCTTCTGGGCGCACATGATCCAACCGATTTATGTGATCAAGGCGTTCGATCCGCGCGCGGCCCTTACCCTGGTCATCATCACCTTCTTCAGTGGATACGCCTTCGGTCTTATCGGGGCGATCTTTTGGAACAAATTACATCGACAGCCATGAAAAAACCTAATATTCAAAACATTCTCGTGCCGATTGATTTTTCGGACATGTCCGGGCCGGCGATTGAAGCCACTCAGAGCTTGGCTAATCGTTTTGGCGCAGTGGTTCATCTGGTGCACGTGCACGAATGCCATTACCTGTTTGAGTACATGGCGCCCAAAATGCCGGTGCCGGCACCGATGGCGGCGTTCCGCGAGAAGTTGGGCCACGAGGCGGTGCGTGCACTGAGAGTGCTGGCCAACAAGCACGGAATATCTGAAGCGCACTGTTACATTCAGGAAGGTGCGCCGATTTTCACTGAGATCACCAAGGTTGCGCGCGCGATCCGTGCCGACCTGATCGTAATGCCAACGCATGGCCGTACCGGTTTGAAACACGTTTTCCTGGGCAGCACCGCCGAGCGCGTCCTGCAGCATTCAAGTTGTCCAGTGTGGGTGAACAGAGAAAAACCGGGAAAGAGGAGCGGCAGCATTAGGACCATTCTCGTTCCGGTCGACTTCTCCCAATCGTCGTTTCAGGCGCTGGAATACGCCATCGGATTTGCCGGGCAAGTCGCGGCGAAGCTTGTGATTCTTCATGCGGTGGATTTTGGCTACACCTTCACCGCGGATGCTTACGGCACGTACGATCTTCCCACATTAACAGAGGCCGCCCGTAAAGGTGCCGAACGTCAAATGGAGAAATTTGTGCGGCGCGCGAAATTTCGAGGCGTCAAATTTGAAACCGCTTTTAAGAGTGGTCTGCCTGTGTGGGAGATTTCGGCGCTGGCTGAGCAGCGCGATGTCGATCTTATCATTACGGCCACGCATGGGCGAACCGGCCTAAAGCATCTGTTAATCGGCAGCGTGGCGGAACAGGTGGTGCGCCACGCCTGCCAGCCAGTGCTGGTTGTGCCATCGCATCCAGAAGTGCGCGCCAAAAAAATAAAGAGAAGCACGAAGAGAATCCGCTCAATAGGGCAGACACGAACCGCGCCGAATGCAGCGAGAATGGAACCCGTAATAATCTGAACAGTTCACCAGGCGGTCTGGCAAGACCACGAGCAGTCGGTTCCGTAACGGACCGCTACGGCGATTGTACTGGGTCAAAGAACCCTCTCTCGTCGGATGGCCCAGGATGTCGGTATCGCAAAGTAAGGAACAAAAAAAGCTAATGGGTATGATCGATACTGCAACGAACCGGGTCAGTCAGCCAAAAGCGATAACCGGTGAGGCGAGGCCACAGTTTGCTTCAGTTGTTACGTGGCAGGACTTCAACGCCCCACCCGAGGCGGTATGGGACGCCTCAATGTTTTACGAAGAGATTGAAACCTGCCCGCCGTTTTTCTGGCGCCTTCTCCTTCCGGTTCCGATCGGGGCCGCGGGTTGCAAGTTCGAGGTGGGCGGTGAGGTCAAATGTCGCTACGTCGCCGGACACCTGCTAAAACGAGTGACTCGGATCATTCGGCCGCGCCTCTATGCCTTTGAGGTCTTCGAGCAAGATCTGGCGTTGGGCGGCGGGATAAAGCTTTTGAGCGGCGACTACACCCTGCGCCAGCTTTCGAACGGTCAAACCCGAGTTGCTCTCACAACTCGTTATGCCAGTCCATGGCATCCACGCTGGTTGTTTGGGTGGCTGGAAACGGCGGTCTGCCACTCGTTTCACCGTCACATCTTGACCGCGATGCGATGTAATCTGCGGCTGCAGCGTTGACCCCGCGCAAAGAAAGCAATGTTCCTATCACCTTTCCTGCCGCCGCTTTGGCTGATCCATATCGCGGTGGCTGCCGTGTGGCTTTATGAGGGTCTGTGGTGCAAGCTGCTGAACGGCGAACCTAACCAGATGCGTGTCGTCGAGGCTGTGCCTCGCTATGGCCCACGCCTTGGACAGTTCTTCCTCAAGTTGCTGGGAGTTGTCGAGGTGGCCCTTGCCATCTGGATTCTGACCGGTTTGGCCCCGTTTGTTTGTGCTGTTGTTCAAACAACGTTGCTCGTGACGCTGAACGCCTGCGGTCTTGTGTGGGCCCGTCATCTCATTCACGACCCGGTTGGAATGGTGCTGAAAAATTTCGCTTTCCTCCTGCTGGCCTGGGTCTCCGCCAGTTTTCCGGCATGGGGTTGAGCTCAAGCACGCCTGCGACAGCGTGGGAACACGGGCGCTTCAGCCCACGCGCCGGACGACGCAAGCTGCTGTTTGGGACGATGTACGAAGACGCGGCGATTGAGCTGGGTGCGTTCCCGCCGGGTGGACAGATCTTTTGCATCGCATCCGCCGGCTGTACCGCGATGAAGCTTGCCCGCCATCACAAGGTGGTGGCGGTTGACATCAACCCGATTCAGATCGCCTACGTCGAACGGCGCCTAACCGGCGCTCCCGTCCAGACCGGCAGCGCCGATCGTATTCTCAGATTCCTGCGCGCTCTCGGGCCTTTGGCCGGATGGAGCAGACGGACTGTGAAAGCCTTCCTCGATTTCGATAATCTGGAGGAGCAGATTTTCTATTGGCGTCGCCATCTGGATACCCGGCGATTTCGCGGCGCCTTTGATCTTCTATTTTCGCGGCCCATGCTGCGCCTGATTTACTCGGCTTCATTCCTCGATCGTCTGCCGCCGAACTTCGGAGCCGCTATGCGGGCCCGGATGGAGCGTTGTTTCACTCTGCATCCAAACTCTAGAAATCCGTATGCGCGGGCGTTGCTTCTTGGCGAAGTCCCGTCCACGCAGGAAACTCCCGAGCCCGGGCAGATCCAGTTAGTATGCGCTGACGCGGCGGCGTTTCTTGAACGTCAACCCTCCGGCAGCTTCACCGGATTTTCACTTTCCAACATCCTGGATGGCGCTAACGCACCTTACGAGCGCCGGCTCTTCGCCGCGGTGCAACGAACTGCCGCGCCCGGTGCAGTGGCAGTGGTGCGCAGCTTCCGTGAACCTGCGCTCCGGTCACCGATAAATCACGCGGCCGATGATCGGTCAATGCTCTGGGGCGTTGTCGATATTCAGTCCGCCGGCGCAATCTGAAAGTCATCGTGATGTCCCGTGCGGGTTTCGGCGCACGCGGGCAAGATTCGCGCAGCAAAACGCAACTGCCGGTCAGTGCGCGAATCGTCTCAGTTATAGGATCACCATGAAAAGCAAAGCTTATGACTGCGACCGACCACGTCACGAACCATTACACGGACGCTTATGTGCGGGCGCGAATTGAAGATTTCCTCGGACTGGATTCGGTGGGTCATTTCACCTGTCATCATCTGGTGACCGGTGATGAAATCGAGCCGCACCTTCATCAGCCGCAATCTCTGGACCAGTTATATGAATTTTTTGAGGCGGACGCGGAGATTTTTCGTTCGTTGTGGGACCGAACGTCGGTGATTGCCGATCTCGACATTGAATACGTAAATTTCGATCGACCGCTGAATGCTTTTCTGGAACCGAAATCGGTTTTCGGTCTTCAAGGGCCGGTCGAGAAAGTCATTCTCGATCTTCTTTCTGGCTATGGGATTGAGCCGTTGCATCTTTTGAGTGGACGCGGACATCATTTCGTTTGGCAGATCTCCCAACGCTCGCGCGCCTTCCAGCGATTAACAGAGATTGGGCGCGGGCCACCAAGTCTCTGGGAACTCAGCGCGCAGGCGCAGCCGCCCGACGGCGCCAGTGTATCCGAGGAATTGACCAGAGCATTTAGCGGCCTGGGCATGGTCATGGAATTCCTGGCCCATCGTATTCAGGAAATCGCGGGGCCGCGCTGTGCGATCCCGGTGGAACTGACTGCCGTTGAAGTGGGGCCACGCAATTACGATCGCGAAATGATTTCCATCGACATCTCCGAGTACGGCGATCCGCTGCAAACGAGAATTATTCGGGCGCCCTTTAGTTTTTATCTCAAAGCCCGGCAACAACGCGATCTGGTTGCGGCGGAAGCGCACCAGAAGTTACATCCTCTCTTTATTATTCCGCTTCAACAGATGAGCACTCGCGATGGACTCAAGGTGATGCGAGATCCGAAAAAGACGGCTCAACTGGCGCGGACCGCATCGACAAAAATTCCTGAAGCCGTAACAGGCACGGAAAATCTCATTTCTGATTATATGGCGTCGCCATTGGCGAAGTTTCACCAATGGTTCTATTCGCAGGAACCGGAGCCGGAGGAACGGTGGCCGGAAACGTACGATCGCACCCCGCTTGAAATTTTGCCGGCTTGTGCGCACGCATTGTTGCAATTCCCAAATGATCTTCTGCTCCGGCCGGCCCACATCCGGCGCCTGGTCCGTGTGTTGCTGGCGCTCGGTTGGCACCCGCGGCATATCGCGGGCTTGATTACTTCGAAGTACGCGCGCCCCTTCGAATGGACGCAATTCGACGGCTACGACCGGGCGACGCGCGCTGATTTTTACACCCGTCTGTTTGCCGGGCTATTTGTCTCGGGACGCGACGACTTGGTCGATTTCAATTGCGTTTCCGCGCAGGAACAGGGGACCTGCACGTTGTCAGGTTGCGGGTTCAATTTGCTTAATTTCAAAGAGTCCGCATTGGAAAGGAGAGCCCATGACAAGCTGGCCCATCGGCCTTTCAACCGGCTGTTTTTACCATCAGAACATTCTTGAATGTTTGCCGCTGATCCGGGAAAGCGGCTTCAGCATGATCGAGGTCTGTTCTTCGCCCGAGCACCTTCACTATGGCGATCTGAAATCGGTCCATCGCGCCGCCGAGCGGATCCACGAGCTCGGGATGGAAGCGTATTCCTTCCATGCGCCGTTTGCGCCCACCATCGACATCGCATCCTGCAACGAGGCGCAGAGAGCCGTTTCCATTGCCGAGATTCTTAAAGCAGCCGAAGCGGCAGCACTTTTGCACGTGCACTATTTTGTTCTTCATCCCGGTCCTGAGAATCCGGCAGCCGTAGCAGCCGAAGAGCAATTGCCGCGCATGCAAAACGTCATCGCATCGTTGAATCAGATTGCCCGGCGCTGCAAAGAACTCGGGATCCTGTGTGTGCTTGAGAACAAGCTGCCGCATCTGCTTTTTGGGAACACCAGCGACATCCTCTGGATCCTGGATGGCATTAACACCGCTGAAGTTGGAGCCTGCCTCGACACCGGCCACGCCTTTCTCGCCGGCGACATGCATTCCCTCGTCCACAAACTTTCCGCGCATTTACGAATGATTCACGCCCACGACAACAACGGCGCGAACGACAATCATTCTCCACCGGGTGATGGGAAAATCGATTGGGAAAAATTCATGCAGGACTTAATCGAAATTCGATTCCGGGGAACTCTTATCCTCGAAATGGCCGGCAACACCGATCCCGCCGTGACCATCACGAACGCGCGCCGCGGCCGGAGCTACCTGCGCCAAATCGCGCGGCGTCTGATGTTTTCAACGGTAACCGGAGTGGCGTGACTTCCAGGGGCTACTGTGCGACAGGCGCCGCGGTTCGTCTTGGAATCGCTTGCGGCGCTTGCGCGCAGCACGTGCGACCCGCAAGAAATGCGCGCAGATTCACAATTAGCGCCAAGAGAGTCTGCTCCAGCCCGCGATAATAATAGATGGTAATATTATGAAAGCGGCATCAATTCCGGAGGCGCAAGGATCGAAAGCTCGAAAAATGGCGTCGGGAGAGAAGGCATCTTCTTACATTAAATGGTTCCGCGAAATCGGAATCAAAGATGTTCCAATCGTAGGCGGCAAGACAGCTTCGTTAGGCGAGATGTTTCGGGAGCTGACCCCGAAGGGAGTGAAAGTGCCCGACGGTTTTGCCATCACGGCCCAGGCTTATCGCGATTTTCTGACCGAGGCCGGGCTCGACCAGAAGATCGATGCTCTTCTGCGCGGGCTCAATACGCAAAACCTGGAGGCGTTGCGCGATTGTGGATCGGCGATTCGAGAATCGATTGTGTCGGCGCAGTTTCCGGCCGATCTGGAGCAGGAAATCATTGGCGCGTATGAGCGTTTGCGCGAAGCCGGTGGGACTAGCGCAGGCGTCGCGGTTAGAAGCAGCGCCACGGCGGAGGACCTGCCCGACGCCAGTTTCGCCGGTCAGCAGGAAACATATCTGAATGTGCGCGGACGCCATGCGTTGATTGACGCCTGCCGGCGCTGTTTCGCATCGCTGTTTACCGATCGCGCCATTTCTTATCGAGCGGACAAGGGATTCGATCACGGCAAGATCGCTCTCTCCATCGCGGTGCAGCGAATGGTCCGCTCCGATTTGAGCGCGTCTGGAATCATGTTTACCATCGATACCGAGACCGGGTTTCGAGACGCCGTGCTGATCAACGCCTCTTACGGGCTCGGCGAGAACGTCGTCCAGGGATCGGTGAACCCGGACGAATATTACGTTTTCAAACCGACGTTAAAAAAAGGATTTCGACCCATCCTTCAGAAAGCGATCGGCAATAAGGAGTTCAAACTGATCTACGACGTTGGCGGCGAAAAAATGGTCAAGAATGTGCCGGTGTCGCCCGGTGACCGGAACCGTTTCGCTATTTCCGACGACGATATTCTGACTCTCGCCCGCTGGGCCTGTGTGATCGAAGATCACTACAGCGCAGTCAAGGGCAAGCCGACGCCCATGGACACGGAATGGGCCAAAGATGGAAACACCGGCGAACTTTTCATCGTTCAAGCCCGGCCGGAAACGGTCGAATCACGCCGGGATCGCGACGTGCTGGAAACCTATCGGCTGAAGGAGCGCGGACGCCTACTCGTAAGGGGTCGCAGTGTCGGATCTAAAATCGCGGCTGGTCCGGTACGGGTCATTAAGAGCGCGCATCATTTGAACGAATTTCAGGAGGGCGAAGTCCTCGTTACCGATAAGACCGATCCGGATTGGGAGCCGATCATGAAAAGGGCCGCGGCCATCGTGACGAATCGCGGCGGCCGGACCTGTCACGCGGCGATCGTGAGTCGCGAGCTGGGCGTTCCAGCGATTGTCGGCACGGAACACGGCACGGAACTGTTGCGAAATGATCAGACCGTTACTGTTTCCTGCGCGGAGGGCGACATCGGTTTCGTTTACGAAGGCAAACTGCCCTTCGAGATGGTGCGAACAAATTTGAAAGGCCTGACTCGTCCACGCACGAAAGTGATGATGAATGTGGCCAACCCGGAAGAGGCATTTGCACTTTCATTTATTCCCAATGATGGCGTCGGTCTGGCGCGCGAAGAGTTCATTATCAGCAACTACATCAAGATTCATCCGCTGGCTCTGATCGATTACGCGAAGATCAACAACGCGGAAGTCAAAGCGAACATCGATAAGCTGACGGCCGGTTATGACGACAAGCCGCAATTCTTCGTGGACAAACTCGCGCAAGGTGTGGCCATGATCGTGGCCGCGTTTTATCCGAAGGACGTGATTGTGCGGTTAAGCGATTTCAAGACGAACGAATACGCAAATCTGATCGGGGGCCGCGCCTATGAGCCGATCGAGGAGAATCCGATGCTCGGTTTTCGCGGCGCATCGCGCTATTACAACCAGCGATACCAAGCCGGCTTCGCCTTGGAATGTCGGGCCATGAAAAAAGTGCGCGAGGAAATGGGACTCACCAATCTTAAACTGATGGTCCCATTCTGTCGTACCGTCGAAGAAGGGCGAAAAGTTATCGCCGAGATGGAGAAAAACGGCCTCCGTCGCGGTGAGAACGGCCTTGAGCTTTATGTCATGTGCGAAATTCCGAGTAACGTGATTCTTGCCGATGAATTCGCGGAGATTTTCGACGGGTTCAGTATCGGATCGAATGATCTGACACAACTCATTCTGGGCGTCGATCGGGACAGCGAGATTGTGGCCGGGATTTTCGACGAACGAAACGCGGCGGTGAAAAAGATGATTGCGCAAGTGATCGCAGCCGCGCGGTCAAAAAAGCGCAAGATCGGCATTTGCGGCCAGGCCCCGAGCGATTATCCCGAGTTCGCGCAATTTCTGGTGGAACAAAAGATCGACAGTATCTCGCTAAACCCCGACACGGTTATCAAGACGACGCTGGCAATTTTAGACAAGGAAAGAGCGCAGAAGTAAACCACAAGAAGCCGCTAGAAAACTGACGCGGTCCAAATGAAAGGAAACCAATGGCTAGAGTAACGCAAACCAAAGATGAACGCCCAATCATCTGCGGGATCGATTTCTCCGCGGCGGCGGTGGAAGCGGTGGATATTGCGGCAGCGATCGCCCGGAAGCTCGGAACAACACTGGTTCTCGTCCATGTGGATGAGTTTCGAGGAATGGCGGCGGTCGATCCGAAATTGTTCGAGGCAACGTTTTCGCAAAAGCGAGTCGAACTTGAACGCGAAGCCGAGCGGTTGCGCAAAGCGGGAACATCAGTTGAAGAAAACCTTCTGACCGGATCGGCCTTTGATGAATTGGTTGGTGTGGCGATCAAATCTAATGGGCGGCTCGTTGTCGTTGGGGCGGTTGGACACGGGCTGGCGAAACGGTTGCTGGTGGGCAGTGTGGCCGAGCGCACGGCCGAGACTTCGTCCATCCCAACCCTGGTGGTGCGGCCCAAGTCGAGGCTCAACTCCTGGCTCCGGGGCGAACATTCGTTGAAGATTCTTGTCGGCTACGATTTCTCAAGCGCCGCCGACACTGCCTTGCGCTGGCTACAGGAGATCCAGGAAGTCGGCGCGTGCGAGATCGAGGTGGTGCATGTCGATTGGCCGCCGGAAGAAGCGCATCGGCTGAAATATCAGGGCGCTCTGCCTTTGACTGAGAATCCACAAGAGATCCAGAAGTCTCTCGAACGGGATGTAGCGGAACGCGTTGCCATATTTCTACCTCCGGACAAGGTCACGATTACGGTTGAGCCGGGGTGGGGACGCACGGAAGGTTACTTGTACGAGATGGCCAGCCGTCACCATGTCGATCTTGTTGTAGTGGGCACCCATGGTCGCCGCGGGCTCGACCGGTTGCGATTTGGATCGGTATCCCGCGATGTGTTGCGTCACGCCACCGTGCCAGTGGTTGTTGTCCCGCCCGCTGATAATGAGACGTCGAAACAATGAAAAAGAAATCCACCAAACAGGACCACCGTTTCGCCGTAAAACCGCAGCGTTTATTGGTGCCGGTCGATTTTTCGACTCCTGCTGAGAATGCGTTGCGCTACGCCGCCGAACTGGCCGGGCAATCGGGCGGTTCGCTGATTATCCTGCACGTTGTTCCAGTTGATTACGGATGGTTGGGAATCGGCCGCGAAGAATCACGGGATTTGGATAAGACGTTGCAGCGGCAAGCGGCGGAGCGTTTGGGTGCGCTGGCTGACGCTCACGTTCGCCAGAATGTCCCGGTGGATATCGAGATCCGGATCGGCCAACCGGCGGACCAAATTGTCGCGGCCGCGAGGGAATCGAAATGCGATGCGATTGTTCTCTCCACCCACGGTCTCAGCGGACTCGACCGTTACCTGATTGGGAGTGTCGCCGATCGGGTCGCGCGGCTCGCGTCCTGTCCCATATTTTTGATACCTTCGGCCAAGCGCTCGGTTTCGCGGGAAGAAAAGCGTCCGGCCATCTTTCGCTTCAAGCACAGGAACAAACGGAGCCACTGAGCGCCGTGGCGGGCTGCAAGGATGCACTTGGTCGCCAACACTCCATGGCATCAACTCCGCATTGAAGACGTTGCCGGACTGCTGGACAGCGATCCGGCCAGCGGGTTGAGGCAAGCCGAGGTCGAGGCGCGACGCCGGCAGTTTGGCCGGAACGAGTTGACGGCACCGAAGCGTACCAGCGAATGGATGCGCTTCTTTCTCCAGTTCGCGCAGCCGCTAATGTATATCCTGCTCATTGCGGCTGGCGTGACGGCCTTACTCGGCCATTTTGTGGATTCGGCCGTCATTTTTGGCGTGACGATCTTCAATGCCATTGTCGGCTTCCTTCAGGAGAGCAAAGCAGAAAAGGCGATCGACGCGCTGTCGAAGATGGTCCGCACGGAGGCCACGGTGCGGCGCGACGGATGCAAGCAGCGAGTAAACTGCGGGGAACTTGTTCCGGGCGACGTGGTCCTGCTCCAATCCGGCGACAAAGTGCCGGCCGATGTGCGCCTGGTTCGTGTGCGCAACTTGCAGGTGGACGAGTCCGCGCTCACCGGCGAATCGGTGCCGGTTGAGAAACACGCCCGCGCTCTCCCGTTAGGCACCATTCTGGCCGAGCGAAAAAATCTGGCGTTTGCCGGCACGCTCGTCACTTACGGTCAGGCAGAGGGCGTGGTCTGGGCCATTGGCAACCAGACCGAGACCGGTCGCATCGCCCGCCTCATTCATGAGGCGGCGGACCTGTCCACGCCACTTACGCGCAAGATCGCTCAATTTAGCAGGCTGTTGCTCTGGATCATCCTCGGACTGGCGGTACTAACCTTTGGGATGGGCGTGGTGCGCGGTGAGAAAGCGGATGAGATGTTTATGGCCGCTATAGCCATGGCGGTCGGCGCGATTCCCGAAGGCCTGCCAGCCGCCGTCACCATCACACTGGCCATCGGCGTCGCGCGGATGGTGAAACGCCGCGCCATCATCCGCAAGCTCCCGGCGGTCGAAGCGCTCGGAAGCACGACCGTGATCTGTTCGGACAAAACCGGTACGCTCACCGAAAACCAGATGACGGTGCAGCGGATTTTCGCGGGCGGAGAATTCTACGACGTAACTGGCAGTGGCTACGATCCGGGTGGTGAAGTGCTGACGCACGGCCGGCGGGCCGCGCTCGATCATCACGCGGCCTTGCGCGAAACGCTCCTGGCCGGTTTGCTCAATAACGATTCGCAGCTTGTGCGCGAGGGCGATCGCCTCAAGGTCGAAGGCGACCCGACGGAAGCCGCGCTCATCGTCGCCGCGCAAAAAGCGGGATTGGCCGCGGCGGAAACGCACTCGGCCTATCCGAGGCTCGACGTGATTCCCTTCGAGTCCGAGCATCAGTTCATGGCTACGCTGCACAGCCGCGGCGAAGGCAAGCCGCGCCTAATTTACAAAAAAGGGTCCGTGGAACGCCTCCTGGAGCGGTGTTCGCATGCGCTACGTGACGATGGCGAACTGGTGCCGCTGGATGCCGACGCCGTCCACGCCGCCGCTGCGCAAATGGCGGCGAAAGGACTGCGGGTGCTCGCCTTCGCGCGGCGCGAAGTCGCGCACGACCATCAGGAGCTTCAGCACGGTCAAGTGCGGGAAGGCTTCGCCTTTCTCGGACTGCAAGGCATGATCGATCCGCCCCGGGCCGAAGCCATAGTCTCGGTCCGCAAGTGCCGCGAGGCGGGCATCCAGGTGAAGATGATCACTGGCGACCATGCTCTCACCGCCCGCAGCATCGCGCAGCAACTCGGTCTGGGTGGCGGCGATGCTGACAGCCTGGTTGCTGTAACCGGTTGGGAGCTGGAAAGGGTCTCCGGAACTGACCTGCCCGAACTCGCCGAACGTGCCGCCGTCTTTGCCCGGGTCGCGCCTGAGCAGAAGCTCAAACTTGTGCGCGCGCTGCAAGCGCGCGGCCATATCGTGGCCATGACCGGCGATGGGGTGAATGACGCACCCGCGCTCAAACAGGCCGACATCGGTGTGGCGATGGGCATTACTGGAACTGACGTGGCCAAGGGAGCCGCCGACATGCTGCTGACGGACGACAATTTTGCCAGCATCGAAGCCGCGGTGGAGGAAGGCCGCGGCGTATTCGACAACCTGACCAAGTTCATCGTCTGGACACTGCCGACCAATGGCGGCGAGGGACTCATCCTCCTGACCGCCATTTTTCTAGGGACCGCACTGCCCGCGTTGCCCGTGCAACTGCTTTGGGTCAACATGACCACAACCGTTCTTCTGGGTTTGACGCTGGTGTTCGAGCCCAAGGAACACGACTTGATGCGCCGGCGGCCGCGCGATCCGGGGCAACCGATTCTTACTTTCCCAATCATCATGCGCACCGGGCTGGTCATGCTGCTTTTGCTGGTCGGCGCGTTCGGCGCGTTTCTTTGGGAGCAGCAAATGCGTGGTAAGAACGTGGTCGAAGCGCGCACAACGGTGATCAACGTCATTGTGATGGTGGAAATCTTTTACCTGCTCAATTGCCGCTCGCTTCTGGACTCGATGTTCCGCCTGGGTCTGTGGAGCAATCGTTGGGTCTACGCCGGCATCGTAGCGATGGTCGGCGCCCAGGTCGCCTTCACGCACACCCCTCTGATGAATCGGCTCTTTCACACCGCGCCGCTGGACAGCGCTTCGTGGCTCTACATCACTGCGGTGGGTCTGGCCGCTTACTGCGTGGTCGAATTCGAGAAATGGGTGCGTCGAAAAGTTGGCGCACCCTATTCAGGCATTCCCGCCGATCGGAGCAAGCGGACGCGCATGTTTCGGTGATCAGAACCAGGATAATTGGGCTCTCCGCCTAACCAGAAACCGAAGCGCGGAGGGTCTTGGGTCAAAATAAGACCGGCTGTTCCCAAACGATGAAGAGCTGTTAAGCTGCCAACGATCATATTAGAATAGAATGAAACCAGCCGGTAATCGTCGCCTCGCAACTTCTCGGGCGCGTTCGCACAAAAGAGCAATTACTAAAAAGCTGCAATTGCGCCGTCTTCTCGTCCCGACCGATTTCTCCCGTGAATCAGTTAAGGCGTTGCGGTACGCATTGAGCCTGGCCGCGGAATTCGGCGCCGAAGTGCGCCTTCTGCACGTGGTCGATCCGGAAGGTGAACCTTCGCCGGCGATCATCCGCCTGCCGCTGGTCACTCAGCCGGAAACAGTGGTCAAGATGGCGGAAAAACTTCTCCGAAGTCAGGCCGCAAAATTTCAGATACCGATCTCGGCGGAGACCTGCGTTGTGCGACAGGGCAAGCCCTTCAAAACGATTGTCGCCACCGCTCCGGAAGGAAAAGCGGATTTGATCGTGCTGGCAACGCGCGCCTATACCGGGATCAAACATTTGATTCACGGAAGCGTTGCTGAGCGGGTGGTCCAACATTCCCGGTGTCCCGTTTTGATCGTGCGGAAGCGGGAGCGCGAGTTCCTGCGGGGGAACGGTCGCGCACCGGGCGAGCATGAGATGATTTCGATCAAGAAAATCCTCGTGCCGGTCGATTTTTCGAAGTGTTCTCTGGTCGGGCTGAAATATGCCGTGCTGCTGGCTGCTCGGTTTCGCGCCGCACTTCGTCTTTTCCACGCCATCAATCCCTACGCCAAGAAGATTGGGGGAGAGCGAATTCCCGGTGAAACCAACTCTCTGATGCAGGCGGCACGAACTGTCGCCCGGCAACAAATGGAACGGATGACGCGCTCGGCAATTTTGCGGGAGATCTCATGGGAAGCAGATATTCGCGTCGGTTCTGATGTTGACGGAATTTGCGCCGTGGCGAGCGCTGCCGATGTCGATTTGGTTGTTCTTTCGACGCATGGCCAGAGCGGACTCGCGCACGCTCTCATTGGCAGTGTGGCCGAACACGTTGTTCGTTACGCCACATGCCCTCTTATTGTCGTTCCATGCAAATCGAGACCTAGCAAATGAAAGGGAGGAAAATATGCCGATAGAACTGGAAGAAAAAAACGGAGGCAAGGTGCTGGACATTCGGGTCACCGGAAAACTTGTGCACCAGGATTATGAGCGTTTTGTTCCCGACCTTGATCGGCTGGTAAAGCGGCACGGCAAGATCCGTCTGCTGTTCGACATGGTGGAGTTCCACGGTTGGGAATTGCAAGCAGCCTGGGACGATCTGAAGCTGGGGATCAAACACTTCTCGGATATCGAGCGCATCGCCATGGTTGGCGACAAGAAGTGGCAGGAATGGATGGCGGTATTTTGCCGGCCGTTCACCCGGGCGAAGGTTCGCTATTTTGAGAAGAACAATATCGATGAAGCGCGAAACTGGTTGAACAGCGATTGAAGAAGCTGCGCCGAATCATCCGCCGTAAATTCGCCGGGAACGTCACGAAGAACCTGTGAAAATTGCCGTCTTTAGCGCAAGGAAGTACGATCGCGAATTCCTGGGAGAGGCAAATGCTTCATCCCACGAACTTCACTTCTTCGAGCCGCAGTTGAGTATCCAAACGGCATCGCTCGCGACCGGATTTAAGGCAGTCTGTGTTTTTGTAAACGATCATGTCGATGCAATCGTTGTTAACAGGCTTGCTTCGTTAGGGGTTGGCCTGATCGCACTCCGCTGTGCCGGCTACAACAATGTCGACCTGGCCGCCGCGAAGAAACTCGGCATTACCGTGCTTCGCGTTCCAGGCTATTCACCTTACGCCGTGGCCGAACACACGATCGGCTTGATGCTTGCGCTAAATCGGAAGTTGCATCGTGCCTACAATCGCGTTCGCGAGGGGAACTTTGCCCTCGACGGTCTGCTCGGATTCGATGTTCACGGGAAGACGGCCGGCGTTATCGGGACCGGGAAAATCGGATCGGTAGCTGCGCATATTCTCATCGGACTTGGTTGTGACGTCTTGGCGTTCGATCCGGTTCCAAATGAAGGATGTCGATCCTCTGGTGTGCGTTACGTGACGGCGGATGAATTGCTCGCCCAGTCGGACATTATCACGTTGCATTGCCCGCTCACCCCGGACAACCGCCACATGATCGACGCCCGGGCGATTCAGAAAATGAAGACCGGCGTCATGCTCATCAATACCAGTCGCGGCGCATTGATCGATACGGCCGCGGTGATTGAAGAGCTAAAAAGCGGCAGGATTGGTTATCTGGGGCTCGATGTTTACGAGGAGGAGGAAGAAATCTTTTTCGAAGATCGCTCCGGTTTGATCATCAGCGACGATGTATTCAGCCGGCTGCTGACATTTCCGAATGTGATCATCACCGGCCATCAAGCCTTCTTTACGCGCGATGCCCTTGAAAATATCGCCGTGACCACAATCAAGAACATCACCGATTTCGAAGAAGGCCGGCGTTCGGGCAACGAAATAGCCGATCGCGCCGCGAGCGACAAGAAATAGCCGGTGTTTAGCAAGCAACGAAAAGCCAAATGATCGCGGCTTTGCCAGATTGAATGCATGAAAACAGAGGTCCTCACCAAACCACTGGGTCGCACTGTCTCGCCACGCGTTAAGATCGACAAGATCTCGCGCAAGAAAGTCGGCATCAGCAAAATCCTGGTGCCGATAGATTTTTCGGAGTCGTCAGGCAAAGCGATTGATTACGCGCATTCGCTCAGCAAACGTTTCGGCGCCGGGTTAAATCTTGTCCACATATTCGAACCACAATATCCGCTTGTCGGATTGGCCGGGAACCCGCTTTTCATTCCCGATTCTGAAGTGGGACCGCGCGTCCACCGGCACCTGCGCGACTTGGCGCGCAACCATAGCGTGTCCATGCGACCGGAAAACATTTATGCGATCAAAGGCCGCCCCTTTGAGGAAATCTGCCGGCTCGCGCACAAAATTGGCATCGATCTCATCGTCGTCCCCACTCGCGGAAATACCGGCCTAAAGCACCTCGTTCTCGGCAGCACGGCCGAACGCGTCGTGCAACATGCGCCTTGTCCGGTACTCATCGTTAGGCCCACTGAGACCGGCGGCAACGGGAATTCGGCAAGCGCCGTCTTATCCTTCCGCAAGATTGTTGTACCGATCGACTTTTCAGCTTGCTCGATAAACGGACTCGCTTACGCCAAAGCACTAGCCCGGGAATTCGGATCGACACTGGTTCTGCTTCACTGCGTCTACCCCCATTACTACGTCTCAAACGATGAATACGCCCGATATGACTTTCCTTTGCTCATGGAACAAACGGAGAAAGCTGCGCGCCGGCAATTGCGGGAGCTGGCCGAGAAAATCGATTGGGAAGGGATCAAAGTAGAATCATCTCTCTCGATCGGCCATGCCGGGCAGGAGATTTGCGACGAATCGAAAGATCGGCATGCCAGTCTCATCGTCACGGCGACGCATGGAAACACCGGTTTAAAGCATGTGTTCCTAGGTAGCACCGCTGAGTTTGTCGTCCGGCACGCGAACTGTCCTGTGCTCGTCGTCCCCAGCTATCAGCGTCCATCGATCACTTCAACCAAGACATGAAGACAAGATATCTAGCCATCACATTCGCGGCAATCATGCTGTCAATCGGCGGACTTGCAGCGCCGGCGTCGAGATCAAAACCGAAACCGGCGGCGGTGCAGCCGCTAACCTATGCAAATGTGATTTCACATTTCAAGAAAGCCCGCTTTCACGCCACCGACGTGCAGAAACGCTGCACCATCTTTTTCGAGGGAGAGTGGAAGAACACCGAGGTTTACGATTACTGCCTCATCATCGTGGAAAACTCCGATGAAGATGTTCAAGTCACGTTTTATCTTACGGACGCTCACGAGATGAATTGGGTCACCGAATTTCTCGACGCTCCATTTTTCGCTCGCGCTGAAACCGAAAAGCTTTTCGATCTGATTAATTCGACCAGCGATGTCCGAAGAAAGAGGCTCGGCCGATTCTGGGTTGATTTTCATCATTGGCAACCACGCCACGCCGAAATCCTCGTGTTCAGTTTCACACCGGCTCGCGGTCGCGGATAAGAAAACGCCTATTGTCCAAAGTATTTAAGCAGCAAAAGCTCGCTGGCGGACTTCTCCTGAAAATAAAATCGCACCGCCCCATCGTGGTCGGGTTCGTTTGAAACAGCCGTGTTCTTGCTGCGGCTGTGAACTTGATGGATCCCCGGTCGCGAACGCACATAGAGATCGCCCCAGCCTTCCACGAAGATGGCCGCTCTTATTTTCGCGATGAGCAATTCTTCCAGTGCAGAACGCTCGTATTCGCGATAGATGACGCCCTTTTCAGATCCGATTTTCCCGTAGCTAAGACCAGTACTCGGAAAAATCCCGGGCGCTGGTAATGCGCTCCAAGTCGATGAGAGGACCGCCACTCGGACGCGCGGATCCAAGCCGCGCCGCAGATTGCGGATCGAATAGGTATTGAGCGCGATCTCAATCATGCCGGCAGTTCCGGCGCGTAGCGTGATAAAAAGATGATCGATGCGATCGGCGTATTTGTTTGGCTCGATTCGGTAGTCGATGGGCTCGCCGGCGACGCGAACGCTGCGCCCCACTTCAGCGGGAAGTTCGGCATGAGTGAAAGGCTGGCCCTGGTCTCGTTCCACTCTCGATCCTCCGCGCGGGAAACTACTCGACGGATATCGTTTCCTCGCTGCTGCCGGCATGGCTGATTGCGCGCACTTTCCAATCACCCGGCGCGAGTTGCCAGAAAACACGGCCGTCGTTTCGCGGGGCTTGACGCGCGTCGTTCACGAACCATTGGACGTCGTTACCGAGCGTGGACGTCAGCTCAATCATTTGTTGAGAGGAAGGCAGCGCCGAATCGATTGCGTAATGTGCGTTTGCCGCCGGATTGGTAATCCGAGCCTGCGATCGAACCCGCGCGCCGCGCGTGTTGTTACTACTGGCACACCATTCGGCGTACTCGTCCGGCAAAAGCATTTTCCCGTCCGCTGAATACCACGCCGTCGAGTCCTCCGACGGTTCCGTGCCTTTGAGAAACCACTCCTGAACTGTCGATTTTGTAAAACGCGACGGACGTAATCCGGTCTCGGCGCAGATTTCGCGGCGAATGAGATTTTCGTTTTCCATCGGTGGATCGACCGGCTGATCCCGCCGCAATAGTTCGCGCATCATGGCCGCCCATAATGGCGTGGCCGCGCGCACCGACAACGTGTCGCGCATCGGGCCGCCGTGAAAATTGCCGGCCCATACGGCAACCGTGTGTTCCTTGTTAAATCCAACGGTCCAAGCGTCTCGAAAGCCGCTACTGGTGCCGGTCTTGGCCGCGATCCGTTTATCGAACGCCAGCGGCGAATGCGCCCCAAACGTTTTCTCCCGGGCGCGATTGTCGCACAGAATATCGGTGATGATCGCCGTCGCTTCGGGCGAAGCGAGACGATTGAGCGGATGATGTTCCGTCGCGAGGAATTTCGCGGGCATGGCAACGCCGCTCCGGGCCAGACCCGAATAGGCCGCCGCAAGATCGATCAGACGAATCTCGGCATTTCCCAAAACGAATCCGGCGCCGTAATCGCCCAAGTTGCGGCGAAACTGGAAGCCCCACTTTTGCAGATCAAAAAACGTCTGACGCGCGCCGAGCTGGCTGAGCGCAAAAACGGCCGGCACATTCAGCGAACAGCCGAGCGCTTCGCGCAACCGGACCGGTCCGAGGTAACGGCGATTGTAGTTTTGCGGATCGTAATCGGCGTACTCGTCGCGAATCGCCTCGGCAGTGTCGGGCAACAAACTCGCGGCGGTGAAAAGATGTCGATCCAGCGCGGCCAAGTAAACGAACGGTTTTAATGTCGAGCCGGAGCTGCGGGGACGCATCGCTCCATTGACCTGATTCGTCGCGTAATCGCTCGAGCCGACCATCGCCCGCACCGCGCCGGTTTCGTTATCGAGAATCACCATCGCGGCCTGGGTAATATCGTAACGGTTGAGTCCGTCGATATGCGAGCGAACCATTTGCTGCACGGAGGTTTGCAGATCGAGATCGAGCGTTGTTCGCACTGTGCCGCGCAGATTCGGGTTTTCCGCGATCAATGCATCCACGAAATGCGGCGCAAAACGCGGAGGATCGAACCGGCGAGCGATCGGCGGCGAGTTTGCCAGCAACTTTTCTTCCTCGTTTGCGATCACGCCCAATTGGGCCAGGCGCGCCAGCGAACGCTTATACTTGCGCTTCGCTTCTTCGGGATGGGTCCACGGATTGAATCGCGTCGGCGCCTGCGGCAAACCGGCGAGAAAAACCGATTCCGCCAAAGTGAGATCGTGCGCCGGTTTTCCAAAATAGGCCCGCGCCGCCGCCTCCGGCCCAAGCCGTCGATTGCCGTAGCTGCTGCGATTCAAATACCCGGCCAGGATCTGTTCCTTGTCCCAGCGTCGCTCGATTTTCCAGGCGACGATCACGTCGCGTATTTTGCCGAACCAACTGCGACCGCACCGGCCGGACGCGAGTTTGGCCAATTGTTGAGTAATTGTCGATCCACCGGAAACAATGCGTCGCGCTTTTAGATTTCGGACTGATGCCGCCGTGGTCGCACGCCAATCGATCGCGCCATGTTCATAAAAACGATGATCTTCCAGCGCAACCGTGACGCGCGGCAACCATTTGCCCATCTCGTCGATCTTCTTCGGAATCTGAACGCGCGCATCCGGCGAAGCGCGCACGGCGATTTCGCGTCCGCGATCGTCGAGTAACACTAACGTTCCAGGCAATGACTTTTCCAAAGCGCGCGGCAACGGCACCCACAGGATCGACATCGGCACCGCCGCCGCGACGAGAGCGGAGACCAGAATCAATCGCCGGAAACGACGCATAAACTCGAAGGTGAAAGCCCGGAGAACCGGCTGTCGTACATCGGGACGACTTGGGTGGCCGGCCAGCGGAATGAACCGGCCGCAGTGGCTCGCGCCAGCACCGAGTAGGTCCCGGTACCGGGCGAGAAGTCGTCGAAGTAGAGCAGTGTCGATCGGTCGCGCATTTCCGAATAGGAAAGCCAAAGCGCTTGATTACTTTGATCGCCGGCGGGCAGCTCGAAAAATTTCCCGATCATGGCGAGGTTCGGGTTCACAACTTCCAAACCGGCCGGCAGTGAATCCTCGAGCGCGACGTAACTTTGCTTTTTGCGCGTGTTGATCCGGTATGTGATCAGGATTTGATCGCCGAGCTTGAACGGCGCGTTCATTTCGCCGGTGCGCTTGGCATCGGTCATGTTTTTCACCACCCGTTCGACGCGAAAACCGCGATCGACGCGATCCGTCTCGACTTCATCGGTGGAAAACTCTGCTTTCATCAAAAAAGTGAGCGCGGCCTTGTTCAAGCCATCTATTAAGAGAGGATTGTCGATCTGGCGATCCAGCCACGCTTCGGACAGCTGATTTTTCGAAATCAGTCCGGGCGGTTCCGGCTTTCCGAGCGAGGCGGGCTTTTCCGCGCCGACCATCGACTTGAACGCAAGAAGCATCCAAAGATTTTCCTGAGTCGAAAGCGACGCCGACGAATCCATCAACGTCAGCATGCGCTCGCGCACCCGTTGTTTCTTTTGTGCGGTGTAAATCCGCGGCGCGATAGTATCGAACGCGAGAGCGCAGATCGCTTCCGCGCGGGTCATCGATCCCAACGTTTTCGGATCGAACGCGCGCTCCTTGATCGGCGCGTCGATTTCCTTGAGCAACTGGTCCTTTTCGCGCGGCATAATGTTCAGCCGCTGCAACGCAATCGCGAGCAGCGCGCGGCCTTCGTCTTCCATACTGTTGCGCCGCAAATACAAATCCTGAGCGACCGTTGCGAAATCGTCGTCGGTTTGGTATTGCGTCAGCACGAAGAGGGCGAAACATCTTTCAAAGGCCGATGTCGATCTTTCCCCATTCACGATTTTCTTGAGGCCGCCTCCGAGTTTGTCGCGCAAGCCTTCCGGCGCCTCGAAGCCGGCGGTAGCCGATTCGTTCACGGCCCAAAAAGCCTCACAGGTCACAAACGGGTTCGACGCGGTCCCGCCCGGCCAGTAAGGCAGCATGCCGTCGTCCAACAGCGAATCGTTAAATTGCTTCATCCCCCGCTCGAGCACGGCTCGGTATTCGGCGTCATGCGCCGCGACGTCGGGCAGATAGGCGAGCAAGTTCGCGACCAGGCTGTAGCCGAGAAGCTTGGTCGAAATTTGATCGAAGCAGCCGTGCGGATATTCCAGAATAACCGGAATCCCGGCGATTTTCGGCAACCAGGGCGAGCTGGAAACAATCGCGTCGAATTTTCCGTGACCGCGCTTCCAATCGTTAGGCATTTTGGCCCGGGCGTCGAACTTCGGTCCGGTGAAACTGCCGGCCACGCTTTCCTTGCGCACAATCGTCGGCGGCTGCACCGGCAGAGTCAGCTCGATGCCGTCGGACATTTGGGGGTTCGATTTCGCCACGGCTTCGAAGCGAACTTTTACCGGCGCAAGATCGACATCGTCCACTTTGGCTCTGAATCGAAACACGGTAGGCGCATCCCGTACGGCGGTGTGCGTCGCACTGCCATCGGCGACGAGCTTGCAATGTTCATCGGTCACGCACTGCACAGTGACCTCCTGGGAGTCAGCAAAGTTTTGTTGGACCGAGGCGCGCAGTTCGACTTCATCGCCGTGCCGCAGGAACCGCGGCAGGGCTGGATTGATGAGCAACGGTTTGGAAACCTGCAACGTCGCGCTGGCATCGCCGCCAAATTGATTCGCTCTGGTTTGTCCGACCGCGACAATGCGATACGTAGTGAGATTGTCCGGCGCGACGAAATCGAACGCGGCCTTGCCGCCGTTCCCGGTCTTCAAACTGCCCTGCCAAAACGCAAGCGTCTTAAATTCTTTGCGGATGTTGGTGACGTTTGCCACCGCTTCTTCGCCACCGCCGCCAATAATAAAACCTTTTTGAGTGAGGCTCGGCAGCTTGATCTCTTCGATATAGTTCTCGAGCGATTGATAACTGCGGACACCGAACGGATTGCGCTCGTAAAAGCCGGCCAGGACCTCCGGTAATCGCCAGCTTCCAAGTTTCAACACCGCGTCGTCCACGGCGAACACGGCAAGATCGACATCGTCCACCGGCTTGTTCTCCGAAGTGACACGCAATTCGCCGTGAACTTTTTCACCCGGCTTCACCGAATTGGCGGCCAGCTTTGGTTCAATCTTGAGTTCGTGATCGGGCCGGCGAACCTCGATGGTCGAGTAGGCGAATCGCTCGCGCGGCAATTCTTTTTCCCCGCCCGGCTTCACCAGATAGATCGAGACGGCGGCGTTCGGCGCGTATTCCTTCTTGATCGGCAACTCGATCCGGCCGGCGTTGCCGGCAACGGGAATGAGCAGAGTGTCTAAAATCTCATCCGTCTCGACCGACACCCACGCCACGCCGCCGAATGGCGATTGGATCGACAATGTCGCTTTCTCTCCGGGAACAAACGATTTGGTCTCATGTTCTATCTTAAAGCTGGTTTCGTTTTCAACCGGCAGCTCCGCTCGCATTTCGCCTGTCACGGTGGTTTCATCGCTCACCAGCGCGGCTTTTCGACCGGTTGCGCTGACCGCAACGACGTAACGTCCGGTCTCTTTCGCCGGGAAAAAAGATTCAGCCGGCGTCTTTAATTCCTGCGACGCGATTTTCGCATATTCATCGACGTTGCGATAGCGATACACGAACGGCGCGATCTGCTCTTTCGCTGTCTTGGTCGTGATATGAATGAGATCGGCATGCACGGCCACTCCGGTGACCTTCGCGCTTTCTTGATCGACCGCGTCGATGCTCACATCGACACCGCCATTCTCGCCCGGTCTTTCCGTTGCCCGCACGCCGAGCATGACGGCATTAGCGAAGAGCGCACCGGTGTCGCCGCCGGCGATGGTTTGACCATCGACCGAAGTCACATCGGCGCGCCACACGACATCCGATTTTGCCACAGCCGCATCGTTTTTGAACGGCGATTCGCACGAAAGTGTCGCGAACCCGTGTTGGTCCAATTGCGTGTCGCCCTCGATCGTTTTGATCAGCTCGCTGTTCGGATCGAGACTTGGGCCGACTTCGGAGAAACTGTTATAACGCCGTTTGTAATCATTCGCGTCGTTTCCAAAATCGGTCGCAGGACTCCAGCTTGCTTTCCAATGCACCCGAGCGCCCGCGTTTGGCGCGCCGTGAAAATACGCGGACGAAACTTTCGCGTGCGCGGTGTCGCCGACTTCCGGCGTCGCTTCGACAATGGTTGAGAAAAGTGGAACGCGATATTCTTCGATGCTGATCGCGGTGGTGCCGTCGTAATCCTGGTTGCCGATCTTGCATCGAATATCGAATCTCCCGAGCTTCGATTTTTCCGGCACGATCCACTCCGACTCCCAACCGCCATCACGAGAAAGCACCGCTGTTCCTTCGCCCACCACGCGCTCGCCATAGCTTTCCGTCACCCGCCAGCGCACATCCGGCGTACTCGGGATCGCCAGGCCGGCACCGGTTATCTCGCGCATGAGCCCTTTCATTTTTACGACTTGTCCCGGCCGATACAGGTTTCGGTCGGTAATGATCTCGGCGTGTCCTTTTTGGTCCCGCCGGCTGATCTGCCAATAACCGGATGAATAACTCGCGCCCTCGGCAAATTGAAGCGCGGGCCCGCTTGTTGTATCGGCGATAAACAGATGCGCGCCCGGTTTCTTCTCCGGAAAAACAGCCGCTCGCGAGAAAGTCGACATCCCGTTCTTGTCCGTGACGGCGTGACCGAGCTCGATGTTCTCGCTGGTGACCGCGCGCACGTTCACGCCCGCGACCGGTTGCGCGTCGGACATTTTTGCCAGTCGAACGATCACCAGGGTGGGCGTTCGTTTTTCGGTCAAAATGAAATCGCTCGTACAAATGATCGAACGGTTCCCGGCAATGCGGCCGTCGCTCAACGCCGCGCTCGCCTCGACTAAGTACGCACCGCTCAACGCTTCGCCCTTCGGCGCGGCCCAGCGAATATCGCGTTTCACACTGGCATCGCCCGACGCCGCCTCTGCTGTGCCGGTTGCGATGACCGGCAATTTGAATGCGTCAACGAGCAATTCCGTTTGGAATTGTTTGTTGAACCCGGTGCGAGGATCGACAACTGGCTGGCCGGTTACAGGATCGCGCGCGTCTTTCTCGAAATCGCGCACACGCGCGGTCACCGCCGGCAGTTTTTCCAGCGGGATGCGGGCAAATTTCCAAGTCACCGCCGGCGTGTTGATTTGAAAAAAAGAAAAGCGCAACTCTTGTCGCGCGCGCAGAAATACCTGCGACGCCGGGAATAGAATCGTGGGCGGTTTCGGATGAAATGTCGCGCCCCAGCGTGATTCTTTGGCCAGACCAAAGCCGCGACTGCCTTTGAGCGCAGTCGAAATCGTTACCCGGTAATGCTGATTGAGATCGAACGTGCCGGTGACCGTTACTTCGTCGCGGCTCGCCAGCAGCTTCGCGTCTTTGACCGGCGGTTGGATGTCGATCTTCCCCGGTGTCGCTTCGCCCGGATCGATCTCGTCATTGAATTTGATTCGGATCGACGGCTCTTCCAGAGCGGAATTGAACGCGCCCACCCACGCAATCTCCAGCGACGCAGTCGTGCCCGCGGGGATAACCTTCAAATACGGCAACGCCTTGTGGCTCTTCGCTTCCACCAGACCGTTCACGATCAGGTCAAAGGTGTGCCCGGGCGGCAGCGGCGCCCGGGGCGAGACCCGGAATTCTTTCACTTCCAGTTCAGGCGAACCCTCTTCGCTCCATAGAATAACATCGACAGGAAAACGCTCCCGCGAATCGCGGTCCTGGAAATAAATATGATCCGGCGCTTCGCTCAGACGCACGTCGTAGGTGGAATCGAGCGAGATCTGCGGCTGGGTTTCGAGATGGTCGCGCTCGGTAAAATCCGTCGTGATGTTAAACTCGCGGGTTGTGAATTCCGCGCTCCAGCCCGGCGCTTCCACCCGTTTTCCGCTCGCGTCCTTGAGATCGCGCACCAGGGTCAGGCGATGGTTGGCGCCGGCGACGACGCCCTTCACCGTCAACACGCCCTCAGTTTGGCTTTTCCACAAGAAATCGCCCTCGATTTTCGGTGTGCTCGTCAATGGCGACGGCTGGCCGCTCATGTCGATCTTGTCGGGGCTCACCATCGCGTTCGGGAATGTGATCGTGAGCTCGGAGCCCGGCGCGATCTCGCCTTCGCTTGGCTCGATCACAATCCCGCCGGCGTCCGGTTTCGTATCCGGCTTTTCCCGTTCGGCCGAAACAAGAACGCTGGCACTAACGAGCAGCCACATCACTGTTAAGAGCGCGCGGTTCATTCCTTCGTCGGATCCAATTCTCGAACACGCTTCAGGTCCGCATCGGCCTTGTCGATCTGGCCGGTCCGGCGTTCGCATTGCTCGCGTTCGGTGAGCGCGAGCAGATTCTCGTGAACTTTTAGAGAGCGGCTTAGGGATTCGATGGCGGCGGGAAAATCGGCGCGCTCTTTTTCAAGCATCCCTTGGAAACACCATTTCTTCCAATCGTTCGGATCCAATTCGGTCGCGGTCCGCACATGCGTAAGCGCCTCTTTTTTCTGCTCCAACTCGTCGAGAGCATGCGCAACCTCGAAATGCGCCGCCGCCGATTTATCATCGAGACCGAGTGCCGCTTTGGCATCGGCCAGCGCCAATGCGATCTGCTTTAGATCGCGCAAGGTCTTCGCCCGGGCCACGAGCGGCGCGGCTTCCTTCGGATTTTGCGCGATCTGCGCGTCTTCGTCCGCCAGCTCCCGCAATTTCTGCTCGCTTACATGCCCGTCCTTCTCGCGAGCGAGCTGGGAGCTCACCTGCATTTTCGCGGCGTCTTCCGATCGCTGCGTATCGAGCAGCGCCTCCCCTGTTTGAATCCGGACGCGCATCGATTCCGGCCGCAGCTTCATCGCCCGCTCGCAATCATCGAGGGCCAGCAACGGCCGGTCCGCCAGCGTAAACAAACGAGCGCGTTCGAGCAGCAAATCGACATTATCCGGCGCCGTGGCCAGCTGTGTGTCGAGCGCCTTGATTCGCGGAAGAAATCTCTCCAATCGCTCGAATTGCGGGAGCCATTCCTTCACCTGCGCGTCGGCGCTGGCGATCTTGTTCGCCCTGGCCATTTCGGCATAGGCCCCATCCCATTGATGCAGGCGTAACAACGCGGTGGCATGCGCCACACGACGCTCGGCTGAATCTTCGGTCGCGACTGCTTTGCCCCGATATTTTTCGTTATCGATCCACCGCGATTGATCGGCACACATGTCGGCCAGTTTGTCGTACATGGCTGCGGTATTCGCGCGCGACGGCTTCTTGGCCAGAAATGCCAACCAGTGGCGTTCGGCATTTTCGTAATCCTTGTTGTTGGCTGCGAGATCGCCGCGAAAATCTTCAATCGCCGCCGGTGGCGGTTTCACCGCTTTCTCCCACGCATCCAGCGTTTGGGCGCACCGCTCGAAATCTTTGGTGTCGATTTGTGCCCGGGCAATCGTATTCCACACGCCGGTTTCCTTGGGCGCAATGGCCACCAGCCGCCGGCCTATTTCAATGACGGCTGCCTTGTCGTCCGCTTCTTCCGCCGCCGCCATTTGCGCGCGTAACTGGCCAACATCCGCGCCGCGCAAGAGACTGCTGGCGCTCAGCCATGCTACCAAGCCCAATATGAAAAGACGTGCCGGGATGCGGAATCATCACGATGCGCACCGGGATTTTCAATCAATTTTCGATCTGCCAGTTTGCGTCGAATCGTTTGCTGCGGTTCTTTGCAATTCGCATTATCAAATGTCACGCCAATACACTCTGGAACGCACCCCGTCTTCGACGTCGATCCATATCGATTACGCGGCGGAGTTGAACCCGCAGCAGCTGGCGGCGGTGACCGCGCCGCCGGGACCGTTGCTCGTCATCGCGGGTGCGGGCTCGGGGAAGACGCGGACGCTTACCTATCGCGTGGCTTACCTGCTCGAGAACGGGATCGATCCACGAAACATTTTGCTGCTTACCTTTACCAACAAAGCCGCGCGGCAGATGCTCGATCGGGTGGCCAATCTGTTGCCGGTGGATGCCAGCGGAATTTGGGGCGGCACTTTTCATTCAATCGGCAATCGGATGCTTCGCCGGCATGGAAGCGCCCTCGGTTATTCCAGCGGGTTCTCCATCATGGACCGGGAAGATCAGAAGGATTTGATCAACACCGTCGTGGCCGGCGCCGGCATTGATCCGAAGGAAATTCGGTTCCCGAAAGGCGATGTGCTGGCGGAGATTTTTAGTTTCGTCGTCAACACAGAAACGCCGATGGAAGAATTGCTCGCCGGAAAATTTCCCTATTTCCTGCCGCTGCTCGACCGGATCAAGGACGTCCACCAACGCTACGAGAAGAAGAAGAAGGCGACGAACTCGGTCGATTTCGACGATTTGCTGGAGAAGACGTTGTCGATGTTGAAACAACACGAAAACATCGCGGCCTTCTATCGACAGCAGTTTCAATTTATTTTGGTTGATGAATATCAGGACACGAACAAGATCCAGGCGGATTTGATCGATACCCTGGCGGCCGATCATAAGAACGTGATGGTGGTGGGCGACGACGCCCAGTCGATCTACTCCTGGCGGGGTGCGAATTTCAAAAACATCCTCGAATTTCCGAAACGCTACCCGGGCGCGCAGGTTTTTAAGATCGAGATGAATTACCGGAGCGTGCCGGAAGTTCTGGACGTGGCCAACGCCGCCATCACGGCAAACGTGGAGCAGTTTCGAAAGAATCTCGCGCCGACCCGTGAATCGAACGCGGTCAAGCCGGCCGTTGTCGCGTTGAACGACGGCAGTGAGCAGGCGCGGTTCGTTGCCCAGCGAATTCTCGAGCTGCGCGATGAGAATGTCGATCTAAGTGAGATCGCGGTGCTTTATCGTGCGCATTATCACGCGATCGAATTGCAACTCGAGCTTTCCCGCCGCGGGATTCCGTACCAAATCACCAGCGGCATCCGCTTTTTCGAGCAGGCCCATATTAAAGATGTGACCGCGT
Organism: uncultured Verrucomicrobiae bacterium; assembly: GCA_963815455.1. Taxonomy (GTDB): domain Bacteria; phylum Verrucomicrobiota; class Verrucomicrobiia; order Chthoniobacterales; family UBA10450; genus JBDTZF01. Next base: position 1,516,234 of record CAWFGO010000001.1, on the reverse strand, counting down.
TCATCCGGTTTGTGGCGAACCCGCGCGACGAAGTCGCGTTTAAACGGATGGTGAAACTGCTTCCCGGCATCGGTAATCGAAGCGCGGAAAATCTGTGGAATTCCTGGGAGAAGTCTGTTGTAGCCGGGGTCGCTGACCCCGGTTCTGAAGCGACGCCCACGCCTACCGGGGTCAGCGACCCCGGCTACAGTAGCGCCCCCGGCTACAATTTTGGGTCGATGCTCCGTGCGATGAATGCGCCGGCCCGCTCGAAGAAATCGTGGGATCAGCTTGCCCACACGCTCGATGAAATCGCGCCGGGCGGACAACCGAATCCGCCATCGGAAATGATTACGTCGATCGTGGGGGCGATTTACGACGATTACGCGAAAGTGAATTTCACGAACTACGAGTTGCGCCGGGAAGATCTAAACCAGCTCGCCGCATTTTCACGCCAGTTCAAAGATATTAACGAATTCCTGGCCCAGCTGGCGCTCATCAGCAATGTCGATGCTGAAGCCGCGCCGGCGCAATCTGCGGACAAGGAAGCGGTGAATCTTTCCACGGTACATCAGGCCAAGGGCCTGGAATTCCACAGCGTTTTCGTTATTTGGTTAACGGACGGAATGTTCCCGAGCAGCCGATCGCTCGACACCCGCGAAGCGCTCGAGGAAGAGCGGCGCCTGTTCTACGTCGCGGTCACGCGGGCGAAGGACGAGCTTTATCTTGCGTATGCCCAGATGCGTTTGAACGCCGGCTACGGCGATGTTTTCCAACGGCCGTCGCGATTTCTGAAGGAAATTCCCAACAAGCTCGTCGAAGACTGGCAGGTGACACGGAGCTAACGCTCCGAAATGACGAAGCACGAATGTCGAATACCGAAGAAATAGTCCCGTCATTCCGAGCGAAGTCGAGGAATCCCGCAATGTTACGTGAAACCTATCGCAACGGGATGTCTCGACTTTGCTCGACATGAAAGTAGAGACGCTAGCACTGTGAATCTCTCACCGGAAAAGAAAATCGCGGGTGTTCTGGCGCCGTTGTTCGCTCTGCGCTGCGAAGACGATCTCGGGATCGGCGAGGTGGCGGCGCTGCGACAGTTCATCGATTGGCTTGCCGACACCGGATTTAGGTTGGTGCAGTTGTTGCCGATCAATGAGATCGGCGGGGACAACAGCCCGTATAACGCGATCAGCGCGATGGCGATCGAGCCCACGACTTTGCATCTTGCGCCGGGCAGCCCGGAAGAGTTGAGCGCGGAAGATTTTTCGGCGGTGATGGCCGATGTCGATCCTGTCGAGTTGCGGCGTGGTCCGGTGAAGTATGCGCGAGTAAAAAAATTGAAACGGCGTTTGCTGGAGAAAGCGTTTCAACGGTTTTGCGAACAGGCAAGCGAAGATCGATCCGCCTCAGCTGGGCTACGGCGCGACAGGCAAGCGCACTTTATGAAATTTTGCGACGAGGAAGTCGTCTGGCTGAATGACTACGCGTTTTTCCGCGCGCTGATGGAAAAAAACGGCGAGCGTGAAAGGTGGGATGAATGGCCATATCAATCCCTGGCCGCCGCGCGAAGTTGGTTTGCCCAGCTCCCGCCTGATTTACAAGCGGCCTTCGCGCAACGACAGAACTTCTTCCGCTACGTGCAATGGATTGCCCACCGGCAATGGCAGGAGGTCAAAGCGTACGCCGAGGAGCGTGGTGTAGGGCTTATGGGCGATATCCCATTCGGGGTGAGTTATTACAGCGCAGATGTGTTTGCGCGCCCGGAGGAATTTGCGCTCGACTGGTCGGGCGGTGCGCCGCCTGAGCAATATTTCAAGGACGACAGGTTCACCCAAAAGTGGGGACAAAATTGGGGCTTCCCGCTTTATCGCTGGGACACGATGCGGTCCCGTAATTTCGATTGGTGGCGACATCGGGTGCGCGGAGTCCGGCGAATATTCCACCTCTTCCGCATCGATCACGTGCTTGGGTTTTATCGAATCTATGCCTTCCCGTGGCGGCCATCGCGAAACAAGGAGTTTCTATCGCTCGAATGGAATGAGATGCTCAAAAGAACCGGCGGTCGCGCGCCGCACTTTTCGCCGCGAGGCGATTCGAATCCCCACGACTGCGAAGCAAGCCGGCGCGAAGGCGAAGAGTATTTGGGAATGGTCCTGGAAGAATGCAAAGCTACGCGCGTCGGCGGCGAAGACTTGGGCACGGTTCCCGATTATGTGCGACCGAGCCTGCATACGCTCGGCATTGCCGGGTTCAAAATTCCGCAATGGGAAGTTCATGGCGGGCGGGTCACTCCCGGCTCGGAATACGATCGTCTTTCCATCGCCACTTACGCAACCCACGATCACAAGCCGCTTCGCAAATTATGGGAGGAAGCGCTCGAACAAACGGCAGCGCCCTCCGCGGAAGCCACCGCCGCGACCGGATCGACATCGAACCAGGCTATGGAAACGCTGAACAGAATCGCCGAGTTCGCGCAGTTTCAACCGGGCAGCGTCTCGATCGATTTCGAAAAGGATTTTTATCCGGCCATCATGGCGGCGCTGTTCAAAAGCGAATCCTGGATCGCGTCGGTAATGATTACCGATCTGCTGGCGCGCAAATATCGTTTCAATATTCCGGGCACCGCCGGCCCCGCAAATTGGACCCGGCGGATGCAACGCTCGATTGCCCAGCTGAGGCACAGCCCAAAGGAACGGGCACGAATGAAATTGATTCGCGAGTTGCTGGAAAAAAGCGGGCGCGCATAAGAACGCCGGTCATCCTGAGCGAAGCGAAGGACCTCGCGAGAAACAAGAGCATGAGAGTTCGTCGCAAAGCGCTCACTTTCGATCACGCATGATGGACGCTTGCCTACTCATTGACCGCGTGTGAGATCCCTCACCGTCTTCGCGGCTCGGGATGACAAATTCGGGGCGTAGCCAAAAAAATCCGGGTTTCATCCGCGTCCATCCGTGGCTAATTTGAATCCATGAAGTCACCCATCAAAGTCGCTGTCACCGGCGCAGCCGGGCAGATCGGTTACTCGCTTTTGTTCCGGATCGCCTCGGGCGAAATGTTCGGCAAAGATCAGCCCGTTTCTCTCAACTTGATCGAAATCCCGCCTGCGCTCGGTGCGCTCGAAGGCGTGGTGATGGAATTGCACGACTGCGCCTTTCCTCTTCTACAATCGATTGTGCCGACGGCCGATCTCGACGAAGGATTTCGCGACGTGAACTGGGCCTTGCTGGTCGGAAGCGTGCCCCGCAAAGCCGGCATGGAGCGCAAGGACCTGCTCGGGATCAACGGCAAGATTTTTATCGGGCAGGGCAAAGCGATCGAAAAAAATGCCGCCGCCGATGTCCGCGTGCTGGTAATAGGAAATCCGTGCAACACAAATTGCCTGATCGCGATGAACAACGCGAAAAAAATCCCGCACGATCGCTGGTTTGCCATGACCCGGCTCGATGAGAACCGCGCTCGGGCCCAGCTGGCGCACAAGGCCGGGGTTGAGATTACGCGGGTGACGAACATGACGATCTGGGGAAATCATTCCTCGACCCAGTATCCAGATTTTTACAACGCGAAGATCGACAATCGCCCAGCCAACGAAGTGATCGGCGATGAGAAATGGTTAAAGGAGGATTTCATCGCCACGGTCCAGCAGCGCGGCGCGGCCATTATCAAAGCCCGCGGATTCTCTTCGGCCGGCTCGGCGGCAAACGCGATTGTCGATTCTGTTCGGTTCCTAACCAATGATACGCCCGGCGACGACTGGCATAGTGTCGCGGTTTGCTCAGACGGCAGTTACAGCGCCGATAAGGGTTTGATATCGTCATTCCCAGTCCGCGTGCGCGGCGGCAAATGGGAAATTGTGCAAAAAGTTCCACTCAACGAATTCAGCCGGGACAAGATCGACAAATCGATCGCCGAGCTGAAGGAAGAAAAATCGCTGGTGAGCGAATTGCTCGGCGGATAGAAGCTCTGTCATCCTGAGTCGCGAAGACGACGAGGGATCTCGCAGTAGATGGAAGGCATGCAAGCGTGCATCAGGCGTGATCGAAACGAACGGTTTGGCAAGAAACGTCATGGTTTCCTCTTTTTCCGCGGGGTCCTTCGCTGCGCTCAGGATGACGGAGTTGTCGCCGCCGGATCGCTTCGCTTGGGATTGAGATATCAGCTTGATGCCGGCCAAAATGTTATTACAAGTGTAGCTACCATCGCTACGGAACTCGAAGTTGTCGAACAAACATTGGGGCTCGCTGCAAATGCAATTAGTGAAAAACAATACGCAGAGTGGTTTGGCAGCGAACATGAAAAAGACGTAACCTCAATTTCGTCGATATGATAAATCGGGCGTTGCGAATCGGAGTCGTCCTCATTGGTACTGCTCTCTCAGTTTCTGCCGCAGATTATCCAGCGCCGACCGAAGCCAACTACACAATCCACGATTTCAAGTTCGCTTCCGGCGAAACGCTGCCAGAGCTGCGTATTCATTATCGCACGCTCGGCAAACCGGAGAGGAACGCCGCGGGCAAGACGACTAATGCCGTTCTCGTCACCCACGGTACGACTGGAAGCGGCGGGCAGTTCATTCGCCCGGAATTTGCCGGCGAGCTTTTCGGGAAGGATCAGCCACTTGATGTGACGAAATTTTTCGTCGTGCTTCCGGATGGAATCGGTCACGGCAAATCGAGCAAGCCGAGCGACGGTCTCCACGCGAAGTTCCCGCGCTACGGTTACATCGACATGGTCGAAGCGCAGTATCGGTTGCTCACCGACGGGCTCGGCGTGAATCACGCGCGTCTCGTCATGGGCACTTCAATGGGCGGGATGCATACATGGCTGTGGGGCGAATTGCATCCCGATTTCATGGACGCGTTGATGCCACTGGCCAGTTTGCCGACACAGATCTCGGGACGGAACCGCGTCTGGCGGCGGATGATCATCGATGCCATCCGGAACGATCCGGCCTGGAACGGCGGCGATTACAAGATACAACCGCCCAGCCTGCGCACCGCCGCGGAAATGCTCTGGCTCATGAGCAGCAACCCCGTGTTGCGTCAGAAAGAAGCGCCTACGCTGGCAAAAACGGACGAGGTCCTGGACAAGTTCGTTGAGCAAATTATCAAAGCAGACGACGCCAACGATGTCCTTTACGCCGTCGAGGCTTCGCGCGATTACGATCCCGGCCCGAATCTGGAAAAAATCCGCGCGCCGCTATTGGCAATCAACTTTGCCGACGATCTGATCAATCCGCCTGAGCTTGGCATTCTGGAGCGCGAGATCAAGCGCGTCCCGCATGGCCGGGCGATCGTGATCCCGATGAGCGACAAGACGCGCGGTCACGGCAGCCACACTATCGCGGCGTTGTGGAAGAATGAGTTGGTCAAGTTATTGAGTGAAACGCAGAAATGACGCGATTGGCCGTTCAAGTCACTTTGCGGTGACTTGACACCATCGCCGCGAAACCCTAGCAAGGCGAGATGCGCAAGCTCATCCTGACCGCAATCGTTTGCGGCTTTAGTTCGATCGTTTCGGCCCAAACGGAAACGCCAACGCCGACAGTTCAACCGCAATCGGTCCAGGCACAAACCGCGGATTCTCAAACCCCCGCTTATACTCTGCCGCCGGACAAGTACGAGAAAGCGGTGGCCTTTTCCCGCGCCAAATATCGTCTTTACTTTGTCGATGCTGCTTACGGCGTTGTCATTCTCCTGTTGTTGCTCAACTGGCGAGTGGCCCCGAAATATCGCGACTGGGCGGAGCGAGTTTCCCGTTTCCGATTTGTGCAGGCGTGGGTGTTCGCGCCACTTTTTCTTTTGACCGTCGCCGTGCTCGGCCTGCCCACGGAAATTTATCGGCAATGGCTATCGCTTAAATACGAGCAATCTATTCAGGGCTGGGGCTCGTGGAGCTTGGACTGGGCGAAAGGTCAGTTGATAGGGATGATCATCGGCGCGCTCGTCCTCTGGATTCTCTACGGGATTATTCGCCGCAGCGCGCGCCGCTGGTGGTTTTACTTCTGGCTGGTCAGCATTCCCATCATCGTGTTCCTGGTCTTCATCGCGCCGGTCGTCATCGAGCCATTGTTCTTCAAGTTCGAACCGCTCCAGAACAAGCATCCGGATCTGGTCGCGCAGATTTCAAAGGTTGTCGCGCGCGGCGGCCTGACCATTCCGCCCGAACGAATGTTTGAGATGAAGGCCAGTGAAAAGTTGAAATCGTTGAATGCTTATGTCGCCGGCATCGGCGCTTCCAAGCGGGTAGTGGTGTGGGACAACACCACCGCCCGCCTAACCAACGATCAAACGTTGTTCGTCTTCGGTCACGAGATGGGTCACTACGTTCTCGGGCATATTCCGAAGCTGATCGCTTTTGTGTCGATGCTGTTATTTGTTTTTCTCTACGTCGGCTACCGCGGGATGCGCTGGGTCCTCCAACGCTGGGGCACGCGCTGGAACATCCGGGGCGCGGATGATTGGGCATCGTTTCCGGTGCTGCTGCTGTTTCTCGGCATCCTGAGTTTTCTGGCCGACCCGATCGGCAACGCCTTGAGCCGCCACGTCGAGCATCAGGCCGATATCTATGGCCTGGAGGTCATCCATGGAATCGTGCCTCGACCGGCCGACGCAGCTGTTCCCGCGTTCCAAATCCTGGGCGAAACTAATTTATCCGATCCGAACCCGTCGCGGCTCATCGAGCTCTGGCTCTACAACCATCCCCCGCTGAACAAGCGTATCCAATTCGCCCGGACCTACGATCCCTGGAGCACGGGGGAGCCGCAGTTCGTAAAGTAACTGCAGGCCGTCTCTGTGAGATGGCAGGCGTCTGACACAGCCGCCCTGCAATGCTGTAGCCGCGGGCGCTGACCGCGCTTTAGGATCGACATCGTCTGTTGCGGCTCTTTCAATGACATCATGAAGCGCGCCCTGATTGTTTTGTTAGCGTCGACTGTTACCATTCCCGTTTTCGCGCAGGAGTTCGACGTTCTTATCAAGAACGGCGCCGTCTACGACGGCACCGGCGGCGAACCGCAACATGTCGATGTTGGGATTCGCGGCGATCGAATCGCAGGGCTGGGTGATTTCAAAACGGCGAAAGCGAAGACAATTGTCGATGCCAAGGGCCTGGCTATCGCGCCCGGATTTATCAATATGCTGTCGTGGTCAAATGAATCGTTGATCCAGGACGGCCGGTCCCAGAGCGAAATACGGCAGGGCGTCACCACCGAGATCATGGGCGAAGGCTGGTCGATGGGACCGCTCAACGACCGAATGAAGAAACGAATTCGGGAAGAGCAGGGCGACATCAAATACGAGATCAAATGGAGCTCGTTGGCTGAATATCTGCAGTATCTGGAGAAGCGCGGGATCTCTTGCAACGTCGCGTCGTTCGTTGGCGCGACCACGATTCGCGATTACGTGATCGGGCTGGACGACAAACAGCCTACTCCGGAGCAGCTCCAACGGATGCGCGAACTGGTGCGCAAGGAAATGGAAGCGGGCGCGCTCGGGATCGGCACATCGCTCATTTACCCGCCGGCGTTTTACGCCAAGACGGAAGAGCTGATCGAGCTGTGCAAAGTGGCCGCGAAATATCAGGGCAAATACATCTCGCATATGCGGAGCGAAGGAAACCAGCTCCTGGAAGCATTCGACGAGTTATTGCGAATCAGCCGGGAAGCGAAAATTCCAGCTGAAGTTTATCATATCAAAGCAGCTGGCCAGAAAAATTGGCCAAAGCTCGACACGCTTCTATCGCGAATTGAGGCGGCCCAAAAGGAAGGACTGAAGATCACCGCGGACATGTACGCCTACACCGCGGCCGGCACCGGACTCGATGCCTGTCTTCCGCCGTGGACCCAGGATGGCGGGTACCCGGCATTGTTCAAACGTCTGCGCGATCCAGCCATGCGGGAAAAGATCAAAGCCGAAGTGAAGATCGACAGCGACAAATGGGAGAATCTTTATCTGGCCGCGGGTTCGCCCGACAAAATTCTGTTGGTTGGCTTTAAATCGGACAAACTGAAACCGCTTACCGGTAAATCGCTGGCCGAAGTGGCCAAGATGCGCGGGAAAGACCCGATCGACACGGCGATGGACTTGATCGCCGAAGACGAATCACGGATCGGCACCATTTATTTTTTGATGTCGGAAGAGAATGTTAAAAAGGAACTGGCCAAGCCGTGGATTTCGTTCGGCTCGGATGAATCTTCGCAGGCGCCCGAGGGCGTTTTCCTGAAATCGAATCCGCATCCGCGCGCCTACGGAAATTTCGCCCGGGTGCTAGGCAAGTATGTGCGCGACGAAAAAGTGATCCCGCTCCAGGAAGCGATCCGGAAACTGAGCGGGTTACCGGCGACGAACCTGGGTCTCGATCATCGCGGTTTCTTGAAAGAAGGGATGTTCGCCGATGTCGTCGTGTTCGACCCGGCCACGATCGCCGATCGCGCCACGTTCGAGAAACCGCACCAGTACGCAGTCGGCATGAAACACGTTTTCGTAAACGGCGCGCAAGTTATCAAGGACGGCGAACACACCGGCGCCAAACCCGGACGGGCTTTGTGGGGGCCGGGGAAAACGAAGTGACGAAGACGAAAGCTTTGACAATCTTATGAATAATAGATGCTTCATCGGGAACGCGATTCTTTGGGCGGCGGCGATTCTGGCATCGGCGATACTTCATGCGCCTGCGGTTCTGTCCGTTATCATTTTGCCGGTGCTCGCTATTTGTGCGCTGGTGGTGGTTCGGCCTGGAAAGTAGCACAGGCGTCTCGCCTGTGGGACAACCGGGCGTCTCGGCTGGTTTCTGTTTTTCTTGGCAGGCAAGATGCCCGCCGGCCCCACAGCCAAGATTGCTGTGCTACGGGATTGCGCCCGACACGGGCGCCTCTACACCGGCCGGTTGAAATAGAACATCGCGGGGGCGAGGTTCTATTCCCGATGGATCCGATTAGCCGAATCAAGTTGCGCTGGCTGCAGGGCGCGTTGCACGACGTGACCCACGAGTTGTCGCGCTCGGGATTTTCGCAATTTGCGCGGCATTGCTGGCAGCCATCGATCAATGCTTACCGCTGCGAGAAGGGCGTGCGTATCTGCGTCGATCTGGCCGGGGTGGAACGTTCGATGATCGATCTAACGGTCGAACCGAGACGAGTGGTGATTCGTGGGACACGAGACCTTCCGGAACCGGAAAGCGCGGAGGATCGCACGATCCAGTTGCTGGCGATGGAGATCGATTACGGACCATTCGAGCGGGAGATTGCCTTGCCGGCCGATGTCGAAATCGACAAAGCCACCGCCGAACAGCGCAACGGCCTGCTCTGGATCTCGCTGCCGCTAAAACAATCATGAGCGACGATCGACAAATCACTGTGTTGCAACCGGGACCGGAATCGAAGCCGAGCGCCGACAGCACGATCGCGGCCGAAACCATCGATCAAAGCCGGCTCCCGAAAATTCCTGAAGAATTGTCGATCCTCCCGGTGCGCGGTTTCACTGTTTTCCCGGGAACGATTATTCCGCTCAACGTCCAGCGGCCGGCGTCGCTCAAGCTTCTCGATGACACGTTGCCCCGCACAAAAGTGATCGGGCTACTGACTCAGCGCGATGAGAAGAAAGAAGATCCGGAGCCGGGCGATCTTTACCATGTCGGCACGGCGGCGCTCGTGCTCAGGTTTGTGCGGCAAACGGAAGATCACGTCCTGGTCATTGTGCAGGGTCTTCGCCGTTTTTCGCTCCGCAAGATCGTGGCGACCGATCCGTTTGTTCGCGCGGAGGTTGACCTGCTCGAATCGGTGCCGCCAGCGGAGGGCAAGGAACACGAAGCGGCGTTCAGAAATTTGCGCGATTCGGCGGCGAAACTATTCGAGCTCACTCCGGAAGCGCCGGAACAGGCGAGGATGATGATCCTTAACATCGACAAGGCCGAGCAGCTGGCCGATTTCCTGGCACCGAACCTGAACATCGACGTCGCCGAGAAGCAGGCGATGCTGGAGGAACTCGATGTCGAGAAGCGAGTGCGCGCAGTGCAGAAACACATCTCGGCCCAGCTCGAGATCGCTGAGATTCAACAAAAGCTGCAAAAAGATGTGGCGTCGCAATTTACCGACGCCCAACGCCGGGCGTATTTGCATTCGCAGATCAAGGCGATCCAGCATGAGCTGGGCGAATCCGAGGCCGGAAGCGAGGAACAGGTAAAGGAACTGCGCAACCGCCTCGAAGAAGCGAATCCGCCGGAGGAAATGATGAAACAGGCCGAGCGCGAACTGAAGCGGCTCGACTTTATTCCCTCAGCCAGCCCGGAATTTTCCGTAATTGTCAGTTACATCGAGATCATCGCCGATTTGCCCTGGAATAAATTCAGCGACGACAATCTCGATCTCGATCAAGCCCAGAAAATTCTCGACCGCGATCATTACGATCTCGAAAAGGTCAAAAAGCGGCTGATTGAGTTTCTGGCCGTGCGCAAACTCAATCCGAAAGGGCACGGCCCGATCTTGTGTTTCCTGGGGCCGCCTGGAGTTGGCAAGACCAGTCTCGGTCAATCGATCGCCGATGCCCTCGGTAGAAAATTTGTTCGGATCAGTCTGGGCGGGATGCGCGACGAAGCGGAGATACGCGGGCATCGCCGCACTTACATCGGCTCGATGCCGGGGCGGATCATTCAGGAATTGCGTCGGGCCGGCACGCGCAACCCGGTATTCATGCTGGACGAGATCGACAAACTCGGCGCCGATTTTCGAGGCGATCCGGCCAGCGCAATGCTGGAAGTGCTCGATCCGCGGCAGAACAATGTCTTTGTCGATCGTTACCTCGATGTGCCGTTCGATCTGTCACAGGTGATCTTCATCGGTACTGCGAATTACATCGAAGGCGTGCCCGAGCCGTTGCGGGACCGGATTGAAGTGATCTCGCTACCCGGTTACACCGAGCGGGAAAAAGTCCAGATCGCCCAGCGCTATCTCGTTAGGCGGCAGCTCGAGGAAAACGGGCTTAGACCCGATCAATGTGAATTCCAGGAGGAAGGAATCCGCGGTATCATCAACGATTACACGCACGAAGCCGGCGTCCGCGAGCTCGAGCGTCAGATCGGCGCGATTTGCCGATCGGTGGCGGCCAAATGCGCCCGCGGCGAATGCAAGAACGTGGTGGTCACGCCGGAATTCATTGCCGAAACGCTGGGCCCGGCGCGTTACGTGCGTGAGAGCAAACTCAAAACGAGCCAGCCGGGCGTGGTCACGGGGCTGGCTTATACACCGTACGGCGGCGAGGTGTTGCACATCGAAGCGACTCGTTACCCGGGCAAAGGCAATATCACACTCACCGGCCAGATCGGAAATGTCATGAAGGAATCGGTGCAAGCCGCGCTCAGCCTCGTCCGGAGTCGTGACGGCCAGCTCGGAATAAAGTCGGAAGATTTTCGCGAGATGGATATTCATGTTCACGTCCCGGCCGGTGCGGTGCCGAAGGACGGCCCGTCGGCTGGGATCGCCATGTTCACCGCGCTCGCGTCGCTGTTCAGCAACAGGTCAGTCCGGTCCGATGTGGCCATGACCGGCGAAGTCACGTTGCGCGGACTCGTTCTCCCGATTGGCGGATTGAAAGAGAAAAGCCTGGCCGCGATGCGGGCCGGAATTTCCACCGTGATCATTCCCAAACTGAACGAGAAAGATCTTGTCGATGTTCCCGAGGAAGCGAAACAAAAACTCAAGTTTATCCCGGTCGAAAACGTGGATGAAGTGTTGAAAGCCGCGCTGGAGAAAAAAGAAACGGCTTCTTCGCGAAAGAAGAACGACAAATCCTGATTATCCGGATTGTAGGGCGTCTGTGTCAGACGCCGGCTGGATTGAACGGCGTTTCACAGAATGGAGCCGCAGGGATGCGAGCGACATAGACGGGCAGCCCATTAGGGCGAGGGCGCGGGAGCGAACGAGTCAAACGCCCTACAGCTGTAGCGTCCGCTGTCTCAGCGGATTACTTTGGGAATTCCTGGGGATAATCGGCGAGCGCGCCCCCGAAACCGAAAACTCAGCGCCAGCCTTCGCTCTCGACCCGCTCTTCGATCTGTTCGAGGCTGGGGTTGGCGCTGCGAATCCAATCGCGGGCTTCGTTGATTTGCCCGGCGTTCACCGGAATTGCACGCGGGATTTCTTCGCCTCTCGCTACCAGTTTGCCTTCAACCTTCACAGGCTTGGCCCGTTTAATGGGAAATTTCCAGTGCCGCCCAAATTTGTAGAGCGAATAATACATCGTCCCGGCTTCAACGGCGCTGACGCCGCTGCAACGCATGGCGTTGTAAAACATCCGGTCGCAATCCTGCCAAGGGAGTTTTTGTTGGTCGTAAGCGACATCGTGTAGAACCGATGCGTTGCGGTATTTGCCCTCGAACGGTCCACCCATGATCGACCAGAGCGATTTGGGAATGGACGCGCCATCGACCTTCGATCCGGCCGGCGCGGTCCAGACCATCCCCTGCGGATCGGTGTAACTGAGATCGCGCAACAAAGTCATGGTGCGCCCGTCCATTTCCCAGCGCGCTTCGACGTAACCGCTGTAGTAACCCCATTTGTTCGGTCCGCGCTCCGCAGCTAAAAGCCAGGCCGGCTTTTTCGTCGAGCCGCAGGCTGCGATCAAGAACATGGCAATGAACAACACGGATGTGTTTGGCAACCGTTTCGGCTTCATGAGAATCATTCGGAATTCCTTCGACATTCGGTATTCGTGCTTCGTCATTCCTCTGCGCGTCAATGTTCGACCGAGGCCAACGCTTGCTCTCGCTTGCGCTTCGGTGGTACTGAAGCGGTTGGTGTAATCGGTTTGCCGATTGTTTGTTTCCGGTACGGCTTGAGATAGAACATCATGAAAACGCCGGTGACGATGAGGAGCGAGCCGATCCATTTAAAGAGCCAGCCCGGATCGCGCAGAATTTGCACCGTGCTTTGTCCAAGATTTTCCGGATTCCACGATGCTTGGGAAAGTTTGTAGGTGAAACCGGTCCAGGTCCGCCACCATTGGCCGGGGAAACTGAATGGATTGTTCATCCAGCATGACCCGGTGGCGGTTTCGCCGTCGGCGGTGGAAACGCGCACCGTGCTTTTGAATCCCGCGGGGCTGTCGCTGCCTTCGTTTCGTTTCACTTCGAAATCGAGAAGCTCCAGTCCGATCGGCAGCGGGATGGTTTTATAGCCATAGGTGATTTGCGTCTCGTCAGGCGAAGTGGGCATGGTGACCTGCCAGCCGGCCGGGACCCATTGCTCGAATTTTTCTCCGTTCTGCTCGAGGCCAACTCGGACGCCGTCGGGGAGGTTATCCGTGACCGCGGTGGAGGCCGGCGGAAGAAAATCCATCCATTGCTCCGCGTGCGGAATGGTCTTGTCGATGGTCAGCGCCCAATCGGCCCAACCGGTGGCGAGCGGCGCGCCGATGTCGATCTTGCCTCTGGAATTGCCGGCTTTGCGCGAAATCAATTCGTAAGTAATTCCGCCGTCGCCGGCGATAAAAAGCGTGAGATGATTCGGCGCTTCCTGGCCGGGCGCAGGCATCGTGGGCGGGCCGCCGGTGGTGGGAAGATCCTGACCGGTTCCGTGCGGATTTGATACGGCAGGCGGGGGCGCAGCCGGAACACCCTTTCCGCGAATAGTCACGAGAACCGCAGGATTATTCGGCTGATCGCTGATCGAGCTCGGCTTTCCATCCGCAATCCGGAAATCGGGCCAGTAATTGTCGATCTTGAGCGTGAACGGCGTGCCCTCGATCGGCACATCGCGGCCGAGATTTTCTTTCACCTCGAAGCTCGCGTCCTTCCCGCCTAACGAAACTATCACGCGGCCTTTATCTCCCTGCTGCTCGAGCCGCACTTTGGCGCCGGTGCTGCCGCCCTTGGCAACGCGGCCGATTTGTTCTTCCGGCGCCTTGCTGAAGGCAAAGATCGATTCCTCGAGATCTGTCGCCTCACTCTTGCTCATGCTCATGCCCTTGCTCGAATCTGATTCATTCGTCGTCGGACGGCTCGGAGAGCCGTCCCTACCTGATTGGGTAGCCGCTGTCGGCGCACTGCCGCGTTTCAATTCGATATTAGCCAGGCCCATCGAAAAAGTTGCGTGCTGTGGATTGCCGGCCAGCAGCCAGCTCTCGAGCCGCTGGCCCATCATCGCGGTCGAGATTGTGAAATGCAGCGCCGGTGCGCCACCTTCGCGCAACGGGCGCGGATTCAATTTCCCTTCAATTGCCGGCGCGTAATCGATGATGCTCAGGCGCGCGCCGCTGGCCAGCGTCCCAAGGTTGCGCGGACGGTCCGGGCTGGGCGGATGATGCAAAAACTCCGCCGGGTAACCTTTGACGATGCCGTCGATGTCACGGACGCGCAGTTGATGTTCATCGACAAGGAGCCGGTTAGTAGGCGGTTCGCCTTTGAAAAGCGTGATCGTGCCTTCGGTGCCCCAAATCCGGCCGATGAGCGATCCGACGAGCAAGGTAATGATGCCGAGATGCGTGATGAGAAACGCGACATGATGTTTGCGCCATGGCCAGCGCGACAACGCCGACACCGTGAGATTCGCGCCCAGCAAGATTAACCAAAGATTAAACCAGGGGGCGCCGTAAATGTAAGCGCGGGCGACTTTCGCATCGAAGCTCGATTCGTAAATCGTGCCGGCAATCGCGGCGACGATCAGGACCGCGAGGAGAACGACCGCGAGCTTGACCGAGGCAAAAAATTTGAAGACTGGATTGCGCTGCCAGGATGGGCGCGAGGATGATGTGTTCGTTGCCGCCATGCGAAGATCGACACTTTCCGCGAGGATGGGGACGCGTTCAAATATCCAATTCGAGCGCAGTTTGCCGAGTCAATGCAAAAGGACGCGCAGAAGTTCGTCCAACTCCGGAAGTACAGGCTTCCGCATGTCCCCGCCTACAGCTTCGCCCGAACGGCGCGCAAATGTTCGGCGAAACGGGCCGGCGCGAAATTCTCGGGCGTGCGCACATCCTCGCGAAGGATTTGCAGCTCCTTGTCGATCTTGAGCGGTTCGGCCCGATTCTGATTAATGGCGGCGCTCAGACGCTCGAGCGCCAAAACAACGCGCCGGGCCCGATAAAACGGAAATTCGCCAGACCGAGTGCGCGCCGCAAACTCGCCATCGGTTGCGGCCAGCGCGCGCAACATCGACATCGTCGTCTCCATGTTCGGATTCCATTGCGCCGCTCGACGCGCCAAATCGTCAGCTTGTTTTTGCAAAGGTTCGAGATCGGACGAAGCCGGCTCGACGATTTTCGGCAAAGCAGAATCCGCAGCCGTCACTTTTGCCAGCAGCCAGGCCAGCGCGAGAGAAGTCTCCTGCATGTCCGGCGCCGGTCCGCCGGTGGACGGACTCGCCGTGGCGAGATCGGTCTCGGTGCGCGAACCCCAGGCCGCTTCGCGCAACGCCACTGCCTGACCGGTGAGCCACGTCCGCGGACCGATCCAGGGATCTTCGTCGCGCCAATGTTTCGGTTGATCGATCGACTGACTGTCGAGCTCGAACGCCATCGCGGGATGACCCGCCTTTAGAATCGCGTTGTCGATGTTCTGGTGGCAGGCCACGCAAGTATTTGCTCGCACATAAAGACTGCGCAGATCGCGCATTCCGGCGGAAACGCGCATGGCGTAGGTCCAATCGGGCCGGGTATGACCGCGCAACCACGATCCGGCCGCGCTATGGCAACTCTCGCACGAGACGCCTTCGTCCGGATGCGCGGTCGAAGCGAGGCGAGTCTGCGCGACAGTTTGAAAAGGCGAATGACAAACTGTGCAACGCGCGTTCGATTGTGCTTCCGATATTTTAAGGCCTTCGGCGATTCGGGCCGAGCGCGCGGAAGTCAAAATGGCGAAGGCTTTGGCGTGAAAATCCTGGCGGGACCAGATGGTGTACTGCTCGCGTTTCGGTCCGGCGCCACCGTGACAACTGGATGATTTGCAACCGATCGCGCCGACGAATTCCCCGCTATTTTCGCGGGTCTGCTTAATTTCCTGGGCCGAAACAGTTGCGGCGCAAAGGAAAATCAAGGCAACCGCGCATGTTCTGAACGACAGCACGCGGCGAGATTAGCATCGAGAAGCGTTCGAACTCCACGCCAAAAAGTTTGGCGGATGGGCGCGGATTTTTGTGGCCCACGAAACATGCCAAACAAACGAAATGGAGAATTCCCGACTTTCGAGCTTTTCGTGTGTTTAGTGGGTAAGAACGCCTTCGCAAGATTTGCTGTCATCCTGAGCGAAGCGAAGGACCCCGCGAGAGCGTCTTGCGCTCGAATGGTCCGATGCTCCTTGCCGCTGCGTTGATATTGCGAACGCTTGCGTTCCCGCTTCTTGTATTTCGTAACGCAATTGGTGCCGGCTCACACGTTCTGGACGTTTGCACGTTACCGATCAACTGTGAGGTCCCTCGTCGTCTGCGAGACTCGGGATGACGGAGCGCGTTGTAGACGCTCAGTGCGTCCAGGAATTCCAGCGTTTGCGGATCGGCTTGGCGTAATCGTCGATGTCGATCTTTTTCAATCGATCGACGCCGCCCCGGACGGCATCGGCGGAATCTTCGTATCTTTCTCTAAGCGACTTGAACAGCGGCAGGAGAAACGGCAACGAGAGAAAGCCCCAGTTCGCGTTGCCGAGCGCAGACCGCCGGTCTTCCCGCTCATCCGATGTCGCGGCGTAACGGATAGCCAGGCCAATCGCCAGGCCGACGGCAAGCGCGCCGAGGATGGTCGGCACCGGGTTCTGGCGCAGGAAAAGTTCCGTACGTTCGCGAGCAGCACCCGCTTTTGCGGTGGTTTGCTTCCACTTGTCGCCGGCCCCGGCCGAAACCTTCCGACTCGCGGTGCGGAGCCGGCCTCGGACAGATTTCGCTTCTCGGGAACGTCGCAACGGCGCGGCCATGGGTTGGTCTTCAACAAAATCGTCGTTATCAGGAAAACTCATATCTATTCCTCCAGTTAAATTCACGCCCGGCGCCCAATCGCATTTCCTCAAACATCCGGGCAGTTGGATTGTCCAAACAATAGACACCAAGAAGAAAGGAAGAACAATGGCAGATCTAATCAAGGAAGAAGCCCATTGGCGCGAACATCATCAGAAACAGCCGTTCGCGAAACCGGGGAAAAGTTACGAGCAATATGCCGCAGCCTATCGCACCGGTTATGAGGGGTTCCACGAGTATCCGGGCAAGGCTTACCATGAGATCGAGAACGATCTTGAGCTCAATTATGAGCGGAGTAGCCCAGGCTCGGCCCTTCCGTGGGATCATGCCCGGCATGCCGTCCACGCGGCCTGGGCCAAGTTGAGCAACGACATCGGGCCCCGCGATCCGGACCGGGGAATCCGCAGCGGTTTTTGATTCGTCGCAGATGTGGCGGCGGTCTCTGACCGTCGCATATATTTGGAGAGAATTACGGCGGTCAGAGAGCGCCGCTACAGCAGCAACTGTCGGTACGCTTCGTAGATATCTTCGTCGAAGAGGGCAAAAATCACCTTGTCGATCTTATTGTTCGCCGTCAGGAAATCTCGAGTCGTTTCAATGGCAACACGTGACGCTTCCGCAACCGGATAACCATAGGCACCGCAGCTGATTGCCGGAAAAGCCACGGTTTTGATTCCGTTGTCGGCGGCCAACTGCAACGAATTGCGGTAACAATTGACCAGCACATCGGGCTCGCCATTATTTCCGCCTTTCCAAACCGGTCCGACCGTGTGAATGACGAAACGCGCCGGCAAACGATAACCGCGAGTCAATTTCGCTTCGCCCGGCCGGCAACCACCGAGCGTGCGGCATTCGGCTACTAAATCGGGACCGGCAGCGCGATGAATTGCGCCATCCACGCCGCCGCCACCGAGCAGCATGCTGTTGGCCGCGTTTACAATGGCATCGACATCGAGCCTGGTAATATCGCCGCGGACGATGTCGATGGTATCGATATTCTTCTTCATGGATGCCGCCCAAAAAATGACGAATCGAGCTTCGTCATTAGTTCGCTGGAACACTCACGGCGCCAGCCGGTCAATCAGCCACCTGCCATCCGCCTGTCGCGTGTAGCGAAATCGGTCGTGCAAACGATTCGGGCGGCCCTGCCAAAATTCGATGGTGTCCGGCTTAACTCGGTAACCGCCCCAGTGCGGCGGCAATGGAATCGGCTTATCGCCGAAACGCTCGGTCATTTCGGCCAGGCGCGCGTCGAGCACACGGCGGCCATCGATCACTTCGCTTTGACGCGAAACCCAGGCGCCAAGCTGGCTGCCCACCGGCCGGGAACGAAAATAATGGTCGGATTCCTCCCGCGAAGTTCTCTCGACACGGCCGCTGATCCGAATTTGCCGGTCCAATTCAATCCAATAAAAATCGAGCGCCGCGTACGGGTTTCCGTCAAGCTGCCGGCCTTTCTCGCTGCCATAATTGGTAAAGAAAACGAACCCGTCCTGATCGAATCCTTTTAGGAGGACGATCCGCACCGAGGGCTTGGCGTCGCGCCCGGCGGTGGCGAGACTCATTGCATTGACATCACGGATGCCGGCTTCAATCGCCGCCGTAAACCAATTCCCGAACTGCTTGATCGGGTCGGGATCGAGATCGCGGCGGCGCAGGCCGTGAGCCGCGTGTTCGTAACGAGAAGCGTCGGAGTCGTGCAGCGTAGCCATCTTATAAAAGGAACAGGGCACGATATTTCGATTCGGAGCGCTTGTCGATTGGTTCGACAACCGCGGATTACGCGGATAACGCGGATAGAATCGGACGAAATGCTTTGGCGCAAAAGCCAGGAATTGTAGGGCGTCTGTGTCAGACGCCGCGATTTCTGTAGCATGCGCTGTCCCCAGCGCATTGCCCTTTTCCGCTCAGACAGCGGACACTACGGCCTGGAGAAGAAGCCCCCTGCGTCTGAGATGGACTAACCGAACAAACTTGAATATAAGAGGTCCATGAACCCATCGTCGCCATCGTTAATCGCACTGTTGTGTCTGTCCCTTTCGAGCGTCACCGCTCTGGCCCAGGGAACGGACGAAAAATCGTCGGACCCGTCCAACGCCATCGCCGTGCTTCATGCCACCGAAGGCAACAAGGTGGCGGGGACCGTCACCTTGAAGGAAGAAGCCGACGGCGTCCGTGTCCACGCCGAACTCACCGGGCTGGCTCCAGGCAAACACGGATTTCATATCCATGAGTTTGGCGATTGCAGCGCGGCCGATTTGAGCTCGGCCGGCGGCCATTTCAATCCGACGAACAGTCCCCACGCCGGCCCCGATGCCAGCGAGCGTCACGAGGGCGACATGGGCAACATTGAAGCCGACGCCTCCGGCAAGGCGACCCTGGACTATCTGGATCATCATATCTCGATCTCGCCCGCGCACGACAAGGAATCCGTCATTGGCCGCTCCGTGATCATTCACGCCAAGCCGGACGACCTCAAATCGCAGCCATCCGGGGACGCCGGAGCCCGAATCGCCTGCGGCGTAATCGGCATCGCTAAGACGAAGTAAGAAAAAACCGCCGATTACGCGGATTGACGCAGATCAAACTCGTATCCGCTCCCCAGCTCGCGGAATCCCACTTCCCCCTGTAGCGGCGGTCTACGACCGTCGATCTGTTGTAGCCACAGCCTGCCCGCCGTGTGCGGGGCGCACCGCCGCCGTGCCTTCTCTCGGTGTAGAGGCGGGCGTGTCGCCCGCAATCGTTTTCCTCTCCTGTAGCGGCGGTCTACGACCGTCGATCTGTTGTAGCCACAGCCTGCCCGCCGTGTGCGGGGCGCTGCGTCGCCGTGTCCTTTCCCTAGTCTAGTTGCGCGAGCCTGCCCGCCGTGGCGGGTGTCGCCCGCAATGATCCTCTCTTCTGTAGCCACGGCCCTGCCTGTCGCGCCGTAGTCGCCACGAGGGCGGATGACCGCGTGTTTCCCGGTTCGTCCCTTAGTTTCCTTCGTTGCCTTCTGTAAAAAGTCACCCCGCTCGCGCCCTCGCCTTCGCGAACTTCCTCGAAATTCTTGCCTTCCGGTAACGGATTTGGGATAAATGGCGACCGTGCCGCCCTCCACCGCCACCGTCGCTTCGTCGCCCAAGTTGCTCGACCGCGTTCGCTGGCAATTGCGAGTAAAACACTACAGCATCCGCACCGAGCAGGCCTACCTAGATTGGATCCGGCGTTACATCCTCTTTCATCGCAAACGCCACCCCAACGAAATGGGCGAAGAGGAGATTACCCGTTTCCTCACTCATCTGGCCGTAAACAAACATGTGGCTGCGTCCACTCAGAACCAGGCTCTGTCCGCTCTGTTGTTCCTTTATCAGGAGGTACTGAATACAAAACTCGACTTCATCGATGCGGAGCGGGTCAAACGGCCAGCCAAAATTCCAGTCGTCTTCACCCCGGAGGAGGCGCACGCAGTGCTCGCGCAACTCAGAGCCGAATACCATCTCATGGCCCTTTTACTCTACGGCAGCGGACTGCGTCTGATGGAGTGCGTGCGCTTGCGCGTCAAGGATGTGGATTTGGGGCTCAACCGGATTATTGTTCGCGACGGGAAAGGCCAGCGCGATCGAGTTACCCTTCTGCCGGAAGCAGGACGCGAAGAATTGCACCTGCACCTTGGCCGGGTGCGAGCGCTGCACCGGCAGGACCTCGCCGCAGGCCGGGGCAGAGTCTACCTGCCTTTCGCCTTGGCCCGCAAATATCGCAACGCCGATCGCTCTTGGGCGTGGCAATATGTGTTCCCGGCCGCCAAGCTCTCGCTCGACCCGCGCTCGGGAGAGATTCGCAGGCATCACGTTCAGGAAAAAAACCTCCAAAACGCGGTAAAACTGGCGATTCAACGGGCCGGGATTGCCAAACCGGCCAGTTGTCATACCTTTCGACACAGTTTTGCCACCCATTTGCTCCAGGCCGGCTCCGATATTCGCACCGTTCAGGCACTGCTTGGACACAAAGATGTCTCAACCACAATGATTTACACTCATGTATTGGATAAACCCGGCCTGGGGGTACGCAGCCCTGTCGACTGCCGCCCCCCTTCGAACCCTCAACCTAGTTAGACGAAAAAATGTTCGCCTTTAATTACGAACCTTCGTCTAATTCTCGTTAGGCCAATGCGTCCGATTTCTCAGACCTCATTAAATGCGCCGTGATCGGGTTGCTCGCAGGGCTGGTGCTCTCAGGTGCGATTCTCTCTTTGCGCTGGCTCCGCGGCCAGTCGCTCCGACCACGCCCTCCACTGAAGACCCACGAGCTTTCGATCAAGTTCTGGATTCTTAGTATTGCGCTGTTTGTCTCTCTTGCGCTTATGAGCTTCTTGCTCTCTCGCTACTCTTTCGGGACGGCGTTCGCGGTGATTGCGTGCATTTATCTTGGTGGTTGCATACACGGGCAGCGGGTTCGCCACCGAAGGCCTAACCAGGCGATGGAGCGAACGGCGGACCGCCCCACATCCACATTTTGAGATGACTTCCACCCTTCCACTGCGAGCGACGCGCGCTCTCGTCCGCCGTCGCTCATCTTGTTCTCGTTAGACCCATGAGCCATCCGCTAAATATTTCGGACCTTATCGTTGGAGGGATGCTGATGCTCAGCACCACCTTTGCCTACTTCTGGACCCGCAACCGGCCCGAGCTTATTCGCGGCCTGACTTATAGGCAGTTCGTTTGGTGCATTGGGGTTGGCTTTCTTGGTTGGAGCGATAACTGCCTTCATGCAGTTCTTCATTTACCCGTGAGTAAGACGTTATTTGGGACCATTGCCATTGTCGGCCTCCTTATCTCCGGACTCTTGTGTTATTTTGGAGAGCATATGCCACTTAGGCTCATTGTTCCCACTTCACTCGCGAGCGCGATCTTGATGTTCTTCATCGGCTGGTTCCTTAGAAAGCGCGGCATATTGAAATGAGGTCTAACAACTCGCTCCAGCCAACCGCTCTTTGGCGTTGCGCGTCGATGTCGATTTTGATTAGTCTATTCTCAACTGGAGCGCAGCCTCGCTCCCAGAGCGGCGGCTGAGCTCCGTCTCGTTAGACCTTATGCGCATCATCCGCATCGCGACAATTCTCACAGTCACGTTTTGGCTCATTGCCATCGTGCAGCAAGCGTTGTGGATACCCCACGCAGTTCAGCCCCGATTCACCTACAGTCCGCTCATCGGCTCCTTTGCGAGGCGATACGTCGTCACCAGTTCCGTTGAGATCGCTCTGTTCGCTGCTGCCGCCTTATCGCTTTGTTGCGTTATCGCATCCGTCGTGCCTGGCCCGCATTACTGATGTGTATTATTCACTTTTACGTTGTGGCGCTATTTTGTTCATCCACTGCCGATCTTCTTCCGAGCACCCCTTGGTGACGGCTCTCTGCGTGGAGCGTACACTGGCTATTTACGAATTCCTTAGGCGACTCTCGCTATTTGAAGACATTTCTCGTCATCGCGTGCATGGGTCTTCGGGCTGCGGTCTCCTACCACATTTCACATGGACGGCCAATCGTCTAACAAATCGCTCGAGCGAACGGCCACCCGCTCTGCGCTCATCTTTTGAGTTGATAAAACATTTTCCCTTCGAGCCACGCTCGCCCTCGGTGGCCGTCGCTCAGCTCCGTCTCGTTAGATGAAGTTCCCGGTCGCCTGTTTCGCCGGTACTCCTGGCATCGTGTGCGACGGAGGCACAACATCAAGTTTACTTCGACTCCGTTCGCAAAGCGTCGTTGGCTTCGGGTGTCTGCTCCATTCATCACGTCCCGCTGAAACGCGCTGTCGTCTATGCTTGGAGTCATTTTGATCGCGGCACCATTGATCCCGGTGAAGCAGATTATCGCGCTCAGTGGAAATACCCAAACAGCCTTGTTTACTTTCAGCAGCGAACTCGCTCGGCAGATTATCACGACAAAGAGGTCGCAGTTTACTGTCCAGTTTGCCAGGAACACTACGAAGCCGAGACAAAACAATGAGTTTGCAACGCACTTCATCTAACCAATCGCTCGAGCTAACCGCCACCCGGCGCGTGTTCACATTTCAGATGATCAAAACAGTTTCACTCGAAGCCACGCTCGCTCTCGGTGGCGGTCGCTCAGCTTATTCTCGTTAGGCGATATGCACACGTGTTCTCTCTGTCGCGCTGAAATTCCAGAGGCGCCAGCGGAGCGTTGGACCACTGACGACGGCGAATCGCTTGTCATCGATAAGACGGCAAGCCCGTGTGCAGTCATTGACACTTCAGTGGGTGAGATCACGGTGTGTGATTCGTGCTACGCCCTGCCGCTCCCTGATTGGCTCACCGCCGAAGACGTCCGTGAGGTCCATTACCAGTTTGGCCTCGAGCATAGTCAGCGCGGAGAGCCTCGGCTTGCTATTGCGTGCTTTGAGAGAGCGCTCACCTCTGATCTTTCTGCCGATGTGCTCGCGGCGCTCGGCAACGCGCAGAACGAGCTGGGAGACTCGCAGAATGCCGCGTCGTCATACCGCCGCGCGTTGGAACTCGATCCAGGACATTGGGCTCGCGATAACCTTAACCGCCTAACCAATCGATGAAGCTAACGGCCACCCGCTACGCGTTTACGCTTAAATGACTAAATCACTTCCACTTCGATCGACGCTCGTCCTCAGTGGCCGTAGCTTATCTCCGTCTCGTTAGATGTAGAGAGCGTTATCGCGATAACCCATGATCGAGGCACTCTCTGAGTTCGGTAGTCGAGGCAGTGTTCACCCTCGTTTGGAAGTTCATTTTATGGCCGGTCCTTCTTGTTTTGGTCACGCCGCTGATCGTCATCTATGCATGCTTTTCTGTGCTTCGTCATCGGCAGCGTTTCACGTATGCTTTGGCTGATGGTTATTCTGCTGTGTCGAAGTTCTGGGGGAAGTGGGCATTCTAATGAGAGTCCGTTATCATTATCCTTCGTAATGCCACGCGAACCATCTAACCAGTCGGTGGAGCGAATGGCGGCTGGCCTTGTGTCCCACGCTTTGAGTAGCTAGACTCCTTCTCATGCAAGCCACGCGCCCTCTCAGCCGCCATCGCTCACCTCTTTCTCGTTAGATGATAGCGCGCGTTCTCGTTTTCCTCTTCGTCATCACCGGCCAATTCGCACTCGCTGGCGATCAGCGCAGTGATCTCAAATTGACAGCGGCCCATCGGATGGAAGGGCATCCCGCGTGGTTCATCATATCAGCTGCAGCACACAAGCGCGTCTTGGTTGCCGTCAAAGACGCAAAGATTTCGTCACTCGATGTGTCCGCCGAGTTTCCATATTCCGTTACGCTGACCGAGAGTCCGACATCGAGCTACACTACAGTTTTGTTATTCGAGGATCGGCGGAAGGATCTTGTCATCGATTCGTTTGGGATTACGGCGAGCGACGATTTGGTTTCTACAGATACTGAGACGCATCAGAAGCTCGTCGATTCGGC
Organism: uncultured Verrucomicrobiae bacterium; assembly: GCA_963815455.1. Lineage (GTDB taxonomy): Bacteria > Verrucomicrobiota > Verrucomicrobiia > Chthoniobacterales > UBA10450 > JBDTZF01. The sequence continues at coordinate 1,491,885 of CAWFGO010000001.1, read as the reverse complement.
AGCGCAAGGCCGTGCGTTGGGAGAAAAACTTGGAAAAGAAATTCATGGTGAGAATCATTAAATCATCTAACCATGCGATGGAGCGAACGGCGGACCGCTGTGCGTTCACATTTTGTCATGATTAAAACAGTTCCAGAGATTTTCAGCCGCGCTCCTGGTAGCCGCCGCTGAGCTTGGTCTCGTTAGATGGTCGCACGCTCCATCTTCAAGCAGCTCGTTGGAACGCTTGTTGCGGTTCTTGCCGGCTGGGTGGTGACGCTCGTAGCTCTCGAGTCCACCTACTTCGTCGATGCGATTCGGCAGCGCCACGCGCTGGATGTGGGCTTAGTGTTCGGCAGTACGATAGCGACGAGCTGGTTCATGGCATACTTTATCATTCCCGTGTGGCTTTTCGTTCTGATTCCTCTTTACCTCTTTGTGCCCTCATCATCCTCTTTGTGGCACTGGCCCATTTGCACCGCCTGCGGGGCGACTGCAGGATTTCTCATCATGACAGGCGTTTTCCTAGCGTATCCAGGCGATGGCTCTTGGTCATACGGTGCTTGGGAGTTTTGTGGCATAGCCGCACTTGTCGGCGGTGCTACTTGTCTCACCGGCTCTCTTACCCGACACGTCTTCAGACCAGACCATCTAACAAATCGATGAAGCCAACGGCCCCATTTCGAAATGCGTTCAGTGTGTTTGCCACGACACCCTGCCGTGGCTTATCTCTGTCTCGTTAGACCTATGAAATCGATCATCACCATTACACTCCTCGCCTTTGCCGCTGCCGCTTTCGCGGCAGGTGAAAAGCCGCCAGCCGAAGCATTCCAGCAATCACCGTTCGAGTTAACGCTCAAGATACCGCCCGCGTTCAAGCAGACAGCATCGAACACTGGCTATTTTCCGACTCCGATGGGCAACGTCGCCTACGAAGAGAAAGCCTGGCAGAGCAAAGCGGACACAATCTCAACAAAAGTCACTGTCATGCCAGAGGCATGGTGGCAGACTCGCGCTGTCGGTGCGTTCGCCGAAGCCAAAGACAATATGTTACGAGAGCCCGGCGCGAGGCTCATTTCGGAGCGTGATTATTCGGTCGGTGATTGCCGAGCGCATTCTTTTGTGGTCGCTCTGAAGACGCAGTTTCAACGGATCGACTACATTCTCATGAAGCCGGATTTGAGAGTCGTCATGTATCTCTCCCCGAAGGAAGCGGCGCTGAGCGGCGCTCCTTGCTCAAGCTTGTTTCAGAGCGTCTCGGTAAAGCCCAAGACAGCGCACACCCCGTGATCACGAATAGGTCTAACCAAGCGCTGGAGCGCCTATGAGGGTTGTCAACCGTGGAACGGGTATTGTTTGTTTTTCTTTAGTTTTTTCCTTTCCCGGTTTTTCCAATCTTTAGTGGTTTGATCCGCAGGGTGCAGCTTCCCTCTGTCGTGTTGTCTCGCCGGGGCGAGTCACCAGCTCCTATTCGAGCATCGCTTTTGTTGTGCGAGCCCATGATGTCGTGCCTGACTTTGGGAAGCCGCTTTGGGCGGAACGCGCCCCATCTAAGCGATGATCCCTTCGTTTCAAAGGACCAGCTCCAGCGCCGAGCAGCGTTCCACCCTGCGGCCAAATCAAACTTTGCTTGGAAGTTCCGTTTCGTAAAAGCTGAGGGTTAAATCTGTTTGTTAGGGTTTCACCTGGAATGTTAGACAGGCTCCAGCCCAGTTCGGCGGCACTGGCCCGGCCGGTTCGCCAGCGCCAGATGTCTATGGCCAGTTGCCGGGCCAGGGCCACTGCGATTTTCTTTTTCAGCGAGGCGCCGTGCCTTAATTTCTCCAGATATTTCTGACGAGCATGCCAGTTAGGCTGCCAGCGAAGAAGTCGCCAGACCGCCTCGACCAGGAGCGTGCGCAAATGTTTGTTGCCGTGCCGGTCGATGCTTCCAAAACGCTGGATCCCGGCCGAACTGTATTCGCTAGGACAACACCCAGTGTAACTGCCCACGGCTTTGCGATGCTTGAAGCGTTGCCAATCGCACACCTCCCCGTCGATCAGCGATACCGTTAGCGCACCCAATCCCGTCGGGATTTTTTCTTCCCTCACCAGCGCTTCAATCTCCTGGGTCAACCGATCCAATTGCGCTTTGGCCGCTCGGATCTGTTCCATGACCGGTTCAAGCTGCCCGCGCACAAACTCGCTGCACTGCGGCCCGATTCGTTTCCACTTCCGCGGTCCGCCCCACCCAGCCTCCAGCGTCTCATGCTCGTGCTCGATCCGCAGCGCTCGCCCGTGATTCTCCAGCCGCCGCACTTGGCGTTTCCAAAACTCCCGCTGCCGCCCCAGCTCCCGCCGTTGTTGCTCCCCCCGGCTCGGGATTCGGATTGGTCTTAATTCCTCTCTCTGCCCATCCAGGTAACGGCTCAATCGCACACACAACTCGCGCGCATCCATCCGGTCGTTCTTCCGCCGCCGCTCCAAATTTAATCGCATCGGGGTCGTCCCGACGCTCTTTGCTCCCGCTTGAGTTAATTGCTCGTGCAGCGTATAACCAAATCCGCAGCATTCCCACACCGCGTAGACCACATCGCCTACACCCACTTTTTGCTTCACCCACTCGAGCAACTGCTCGCGAGTATACTTCCGCGCCGGCCCAATCGTTCCCCGCCCACACTGGATCGCCACCACCATAAAACGCAGGTCCACGTCCAGCCCAAGCTTCCACACCCGCCTCACTGCCCCATTGCCAGGGGCGCTTGAATTGTTAAACTTCTCTCCGCCATGAAGGGTTGTTGTTGTTTTGTTTTTCATACAACGCGTGTGCCCGTTTTGCCCACGCTTTTCAACCCTTCATGGCATCTAACCGCCGCCCGGCGCGTGTTTACATTTCAGATGATTAAAACCGTTTCAGTTGAAGCCGCGCTCGCTCTCGGCGGCGGTCGCTCAGCTTGTTCTCGTTAGGCCCTATGCGAACTTTGCGATTACTCGCGTTTATCACCTGCCTCGTTATAGCAGGCTCGACTTCCCGAGGCAAAGACCCCACAGACCCATCCCGGGATAAGGCGATGATTTCGGCTGGCGAGTTCTTCACGGCTATCCTGCACAGAGATGGCATCCCCGAATGCAGGTCTGACGAGCATGGCGCCGTAAGTGTCTTCTGCGTCCCGTTCGATGAGCGTGGACCAGTGCGCTATCCTGTTTCGTTTCTCGTCCAGTTAAAGAAGCAAGGCGAGAGCGTTGTGTATTATTATAACGTTGAGAAGAAAACGCGGCGTGACAGCTGGCATTTTACGAGAGCGTGGGAACAGCAGGATGGAAAATGGGTCGCAGAATTATCCCTGCCAAAATGACCAAGGGGCCTAACCAATCGCTCGAGCGAACCGCCACCCGTTGTGCGTCCATATTTCAAATGACTAAAACACTTCCAGCGAAAGCAAAGCTCGCCGCCGGTGGCGGTCGCTCAGCTCCGTCTCGTTAGGCCCATGCGAGGCGCGCTCTTGCAAATGACAGTCAATCATCACTCGTGCAATCAACAGCGTTACTTTGCTTCATACGCAGTTTCTGTTTGCGGCTTGCTTGTTTTGGTTTCTCTTGCCTGTAGCCCACGGCCGAAAACTGCACAATTCACGATGCCCGGCGAGTCACCTCTGGAACAGCCTTCCGACTATTCCCGGCTTACGCGGTACAATCCTTTCTCGCTGCCATCGACGCCTCGATCAGAAGAGGTCCCCGGCCAGCCTCGCTTTTACCGCGTTCAGCAGCCGACACCACCTGTGGGAGATTTTCTCACGCCGCACGAGCGTCGCTTGCGCGGAGAAGAACCTCAGGAGACCATAGATCCCAGACTCCCGAAGAACCATCGCACCCAATAGGCCTAACCAATCGCTGGAGCTAACCGCCACCCGCCGTGCGTCCACATTTTTCAGATGAGTAAATCACTCTCACTTCGGGCAGAGCTCGCCCTAGGTGGCGGTAGCTCAGCTCTTTCTCGTTAGGCGGTAAGCACGCCAGTCATGATCACGCATCTACAGCTGCCCGATAAGTGGGCGCCATCTCTCCTCAAACAGGGCGAGACGGGCATGGGTTATCAGACAGCAGCGGTCACGTTACGCGACGGCCGCATCATCGACGATGTGCTCATCGTGGGCGGCACGATCACAGAAGTTCGCGGCTCTGACAGCATTCCATTTTCAGTCGAGGACATTTCTGATATCACTATTACACACCGGAAGTGGGAGTTTCGCCGATGAAGATTTTACTAGCATGCACAGGGCCATCCACGCGAACCGCCTAACCATGCGATGGAGCCAACCACTGGCCGGCGTACGCCCAAGTTTTCCGTGACTCCAACCTCACATCCCGCCGCCACGCGCGCTCTCGCCAGTGGTGGCTCATCTTGTTCTCGTTAGACGTAACCTCGTGCGCAAACTCCTAAAGACGCCTGCAATCGTCATCGCAATTGTTGTGGTCGGAGCTGGACTTTTGCTCGGAGGTCTCTTTGTTTATGTCACTGATTTTTCTTACAAGCGTCAACCGTTTGCTGCGGAGGCTTGGCGCGCTGGCGATGCGAAGCTTCGCGGCACTATGGTTCCAGACTTGCTCGATAAGCATATCCTGATCGGCCACAGCCGAGCAGAGGTCACGGCTTTACTTGGACCTCCCGATTTCACGAAGGACCCTTATTTTCATGGTGCGTACTATATTACTTACCAGGTGTACATGGGAAAGAAGCTTGGCTTCCGTCCGTGGCCACATTTCCTCCATTGTGTTCTCGCGGCACCGGACGGTCCTGTTGAGAAAGTCTATGTCGCGGACTGAGACGTCTAACCAATCAGTCGAGCTAACCGCCACCCGTCGTGCGCTCACATTTTTACATGACTAGAACCTCTTCACTTCGAGCACCGCTCGCCCTCGGCGGCGGTAGCTCACTTCTGTCTCGTTAGATGTTTCGGCACCTCATCCTGATGTTCCTGCTTTCGGCGTCAGCAACGCACTCCTCGCACGCAGCAGATCGAGCGTTGTCATCGAGTGATGTCGCGCAGATTAAGCGCATCTGCCGCCAGGCTATCGGTTATCCGGTAACCAAGGAGTATGACCTCTGGTCGCGACTCACGCCATTTCTCAGCACCAAGAGCGACCTAGATCATTTGAGAGTGATTTGTAGCAGCCAGCATTGCAGCGGTAGGATTCGCCTCCGCGGCGGTGTGCAGGTTTGGTATATGTATATTCATGTGCCTCCGGAGCACAGCAAAGTTGGTCCGGGCGATCTGACACCAGACATCGAATACAAGGGAAACAATCGATTTGTAGGTGTCGCGCTCGTCCGAAAAGATAAAGTCTTGTTTTCCAAAGGTGACGTCCCATCGAAGACTTTAATGGAGCACGCCGACGAGATAGGAGACATCTAACCAATCGCTCCAGCCAACCGCTGGCCGTTCCGATGACCAGCTTTCACATGACTTCAACATTAAACTTTGCAGCAAAGCTGGCTGCCGCCAGCGGTGGCTGAGCTCCGTCTCGTTAGACCTCGAGCCGAACGCTGTGACACGCTCCCGAAGATTCATTCTCGCTGCCGGGATTGCGCTCCTTTGTGGCGCGCCGGCGCTGCTGGAAGCGCCTTGGCAATCGGCGTTCTCGCCGCTCGTGTTCGCCATCAACATGCCAGGCATATTGCTCGCACTTCCACACCTGCCGCCCGAGGGGATTCCCGCGCAGAGTCCACCGCAGGCGGCGTTGATGCTGCTCGCGCAAGTAGCCGTTTGGTTTACTATTCTCAGCTTAGTCAGAGCGATCAGGCTGAGGCGGACACATGCGAACACACGACAGGTCTAACCATGCGATGGAGCGAACGCCGGACCGCTGTGGGTTCACATTGGAGATGACTTCCACACTTTCAATCCAAGCGACGCGCGGCCTCGTCCGCCGTCGCTCATCTTGTTCTCGTTAGGTCTTAGGAGCGCTTCGTGAAATCGTCGGGGACAATCACGGTGGGAGATGATGAGTATCGGTGGCGTGTCCACCGGCAACCGACTTGGGCCACATCACGTCACGAGCAAATCGGCTTACGTGGATTAGCAATTCTTGTCGAGCCCACAGAGGCAAGCCGACGCCAATTACTGCTAGAATTCTCCATCGACCGATCCCATAGAGATATGCCGCAGCATCAGCGATTCCGCCTTCCCAATCGCCGACTCGTCGAGTGCATTCAGCAGGCGATCACTGCTGGCTACGATCCGGAGTCGCGCGGCAAGCCGTTTGTTCATGCCGCCGGTCCGCCTTATGAGTTCTAGTGTTATCTTCACACCAGACCTAACCATGCGATGGAGCGAACGGCGGACCGCTGTACGCTCCACTTTTTGAGATGACTTCTACACTTTCACTCCGAGCGACGCTCGCCCTCGTCCGCCGTCGCTCATCTTGTTCTCGTTAGATGCCAGCGCGTTTCCCAATTCGTCGAGTAGCGTGGAGCGTGGTATTGGGTTGCGTCACACTCGCCGCGCTAATGGTCGGCACGTGGACGACCGCGCGAAATTTCGACCATAATGGCCCCGATACACCGCTCAGTCGCGCACTATCACCTTTCTCCGACTGGGGGTTTTCCGCCGGCGCGGCATTCATTCATCTGGTAGGCGAGAGTACCTTGTCTATCGCTGCAGGCACAGTTATCGCATTCGGAGCACCTGCTTTACTCTACAGTGTTATCTACTTCGGTTGCTTCACCGCAGTGGATCGTCTGCGCCGCGACAAAGTGTGAGCACACCAAAGACATCTAACCAGACGATGGAGCTAACCGCTGTCCCGTACGGGCTTACATTTTTGCATGACTAAACTATGTTCACTTCGAGCGGAGCTGGCTGTAGACAGCGGTAGCTCATCTTGTTCTCGTTAGATGAAGAGCGAACTCATCGAGCGCTTTCGCTATAGATTCGAGCTTTGGCGTCGAGAGCAGCGCGAAGATCTCTATGGCTCGCCAGAAGGTCCTATCGTGGAGATCCATGATAAGAAAGAGTCCGTTGCGCAGATGCTATTTCGATATGCAGGCGCTTATTTCACTATTTTTATCATCCTGTCCGGCCTTAGTCGTCTGGTTGGCCGCTATCTTCCCGCAACACGATTCGCCATCACCATCGTCGTCATTTGCATCGCTTCGTTTCTTGGGCTCGGGTTTCTCATCGCCTTCCTGCGAGAGTGGAAAGCGAAAAGAAAAGCTGGTGCTGACGCATCGACATCATCTAACCAATCGCTCGAGCCAACCGCCGGCCGTCGCGATGCGCACATATAATTTTATGAAACAGTTCCTCGTGTCTGCCATGCTCGCCATCGCCAGCGGTGGCTCAGCTCCGTCTCGTTAGACGATTGCGCATATGCCCACTACAACGGTCGCTGGATTTCGCGGTTTGCAGCGCATGTTTTATCCAGACCAGAGCGTCGCATGTTACCGCGTAAAGCTCCTGCGACAGGGCGCAATGTTTCAAGAGTATTTCCCGTTCAAAAAATACGCTAGCGAAGCCGCTGCGCTGGCAGAGGCGAAAAAATGCTGGCGAGAGATTCGCGAAGCTTTCCCTCGCATGTCCCGTCGCGATTCTTGCGAGGTCGAGCGGCGTAAGTCGCCCTCTGGTATCGTGGGGGTTGCACGCATCACTACAATCTCAAAAGGCAAACCATACGACTTCTGGCGCGCCAACTTCACGGACCGTCGTGGCAACAGAAAGGTGAGGGTCTTTTCCGTCAACAAATATGGCGAAGCAGAGGCTAAGAAGCGTGCGATGAAAGTCAGGAAAGAGGCGGTCGCCGCACTCGCACAATGAAATCGTCTAACCAAGCGATCGAGCCAACCGCGGACCAGCGGTATGCCTAGATTTTCCATCCTTATGAACGCCACTCGTAATTCGCGCGGTGGCTCATCTTGTTCTCGTTAGGTCTATGCAAGCAACACTCTTCGTCACCCTCATCATCGCAGCACTGCTCAAGTACGCGTGCGCCCAAACCGTCGTGGGCGATGACAGATTGCCGCCGGACAGCATCGAGTTGAAGCGAAATGATCCGCCAGCGACATCCACACCTTGGCAGTTACCGAAGCCAGGCGATCCTCATTACGACGCCGCAAAAGAAGCGGAGATAAAGAGAGAAAACGAACACAAAGATAAAGCTGTTACCCATCATCTCGTGCGCACATACGAGCGTGGCGTATTCAAAGGTTATGACACGCTTCAGTGGGGGGAACCTGCAAAGAAGATGGATGACCCGTTCACTCCAAATCCCAAGCTGCCCCCGGACGCAGTCGAGATTTCCTCAGCCGCACATCCAGACAAATCAGACTACTTTCCCAGTCGTCCAGAGAAGCGCCCTTGGAACGTTCCAGATGACTTCATCGCTGTGCGAGTTTTTCACCGCGGCAAACTGATTGGTTGGACTTTCATGCCGAAGGACGCAGTAGCCATGTTGCACAAACCGAAGAAGACCTAACCAATCAGTCGAGCTAACCGCCACCCGCTGTGCGATCCCTTTTTGATATGACCAGAACATCTTCACTTCGAGCACCGCTCGCCCTCGGTGGCGGTAGCTCACTTCTGTCTCGTTAGATCTTATGCGCACGACTCCAGCTCTTTTAATCGCTTTGGCTCTTCTCTCGCATATCTGCGTCACCTCCGTGCATGCGGGCGAATCCGCACGAGACGGCTCAAGTGAGGCAAGGGCAGTCGTGGTTCCGGTCGATTACGCGCATTATCACGACTGGGAGCGCCAGTATCTGGAGAAGCATTTCCCTGAGCACTTTGCGTTTGGCCAGCCTGTGAGTGATGTCGGCGAGGATCACGCCTTAATTGCGCACGAGAAAGAGGACAGATATTACGATTGCTTCACATTCCGAATGCGTGGCAAACAATATAAAGTCTATTTTGATATCACGAAGCAGTTTCACGAGTTCGACCGGCAGCACCACTAGATCTAACCATCCGATCGAGCGAACGGCGGACCGCTGCATGCTCCACTTTTGAAATGACTTCTACACTTTCACCGCGAGCGACGGACGGTCTCGTCCGCCGTCGCTCATCTTGTTCTCGTTAGATCCAAAGCTATGGCGTTTAGACTGAACACGAAGCAAATGGCTCCCGTTGAACGCATCAAGTTGATCGAACAAGCCATTGCTAAAGCGAAGGAGTATCTTGAGACCGGCAAGCATGCACATTGGGTCGGCTTTCGGCCTCTGTTTGATAGCAAATTCAGGAACGGCAAAGAACTGCCGCCTCACAAAGACTGGGTGAAGAACGTGTTTCTCCCCCGTATGGAGAAGGGGCTGAGGCGCGAAGAGAAACTTGCCGAACGACTCGACAAGAAGGAGCAATTATCTCGTAAGATCTAACCATGCGATGGAGCGAACGACGGACCGCTGTGCGTTCACATTTAAGATGACTTCCCCACTCTCACTCCGAGCGATGCGCGCCCTCGTCCGCCGTCGCTCATCTTGTTCTCGTTAGATCGTGAACACCACCCTCTGCGTTGCGGCCATTATTGGATCAGTGGTGCTCACATCGTGCGCGACTACAGTGGCTCGACTTCACGGAATCTCAGCGACTGACATTGCCGAGATCAGCCGCGTTATCCACGCCAAGACCTCGGCCGCAATCCTATCATATGAGCAATTGGCCAGCGACTATATATACGTCGACGTTCGTGGCCCGAACGGCTACCTGGTAGAGCACGTCAAAGGGAAATGGCAGATCAACGACAAGAAAGTCATTGTGGAGGTCAACAACATGAAAGTCATTGCAGAGCCAGGACGCTAACCGATCTAACCAAACGCTCCAGCCAACCGCTGGCCGTTCCGATGAGTAGATTTTCGACGACTTCAACACTAAAATCCGCAGCAAAGCTCGCTCCCGCCAGCGGTGGCTGAGCTTGTGCTCGTTAGATGATAGCGCGCGTTCTCGTTTTCCTCTTCGTCATCACCGGCCAATTCGCACTCGCTGGCGATCAGCGCAGTGATCTCAAATTGACAGCGGCCCATCGGATGGAAGGGCATCCCGCGTGGTTCATCATATCAGCTGCAGCACACAAGCGCGTCTTGGTTGCCGTCAAAGACGCAAAGATTTCGTCACTCGATGTGTCCGCCGAGTTTCCATATTCCGTTACGCTGACCGAGAGTCCGACATCGAGCTACACTACAGTTTTGTTATTCGAGGATCGGCGGAAGGATCTTGTCATCGATTCGTTTGGGATTACGGCGAGCGACGATTTGGTTTCTACAGATACTGAGACGCATCAGAAGCTCGTCGATTCGGCAGCGCAAGGCCGTGCGTTGGGAGAAAAACTTGGAAAAGAAATTCATGGTGAGAATCATTAAATCATCTAACCATGCGATGGAGCGAACGGCGGACCGCTGTGCGTTCATATTTTGTCATGATTAAAACAGTTCCAGAGATTTTCAGCCGCGCTCCTGGTAGCCGCCGCTGAGCTTGGTCTCGTTAGATGGTCGCACGCTCCATCTTCAAGCAGCTCGTTGGAACGCTTGTTGCGGTTCTTGCCGGCTGGGTGGTGACGCTCGTAGCTCTCGAGTCCACCTACTTCGTCGATGCGATTCGGCAGCGCCACGCGCTGGATGTGGGCTTAGTGTTCGGCAGTACGATAGCGACGAGCTGGTTCATGGCATACTTTATCATTCCCGTGTGGCTTTTCGTTCTGATTCCTCTTTACCTCTTTGTGCCCTCATCATCCTCTTTGTGGCACTGGCCCATTTGCACCGCCTGCGGGGCGACTGCAGGATTTCTCATCATGACAGGCGTTTTCCTAGCGTATCCAGGCGATGGCTCTTGGTCATACGGTGCTTGGGAGTTTTGTGGCATAGCCGCACTTGTCGGCGGTGCTACTTGTCTCACCGGCTCTCTTACCCGACACGTCTTCAGACCAGACCATCTAACAAATCGATGAAGCCAACGGCTTCATTTCGAAATGCGTTCAGTGTGTTTGCCACGACACCCTGCCGTGGCTTATCTCTGTCTCGTTAGACGTAAAGCGTAATGCGTTGGCCAACGATTATTGGAGGAGCAGTGGCGTCAGTTGGAAGCGGCTCGGTTGTCGCGGTCGGCGCACACCTGTACATCTACGGCATCTGGTCGTCCCGCGGTTGGGCTGACGAGCTTGGCAGTGTTCTTGTTCTCGTCGCTTCTGCGTTGCTGGCAGCTCTGAGTTATTTCCTCTTTCGCGCGCGGAATTGGGCCCGGCTTGCACTCATCGGACTCTGTCTTTGTCTTGCTGTCGGCATCGCGCTCTCCGTTTGCAGCGACATCTTCTTCCTCGGGGTGTCGGGCGTGCACGTGCAGGGCGGGGTGCTTGCTTCAATGTCTACCCTGGGCCTTGCGCTCGGAACCACTTCGATCCCAGTCTGGTTTGCGCTTATGTTAAGGCATCCCGATGTCGCACGAGATTTCACGAGCAACACAACGTCTAACCCCTATGAAGGGTGTCAACGGTGAGTTTTTGGGGATGGCGATTACATGGTTTTGTTGGGGTTTGAGGTTGGAGTTGGTCTGGAACGCTTCCGCCTCTGGTGCGCACTGAGTTGTTCAGCGGCTGATACTCCTATCCGCGCATGTCGATGCTTTTGCTGACAGCGCAATGTGACTTATGCCGTCCAACTGAAGCGGAACGTGGGCGCGGTCCAATCTAAAGCGACGGTGCGAGCCCCGAACGTTTTCGGGGATCGGACCAGGTTAGACTCCGGACACACGCCACGTTCCAAAGCGTTCTCTTTGAGTTAATCGAGTTAGCTCATCCCTGTTCCCCTCGAACTCATTTATTTAATATTTAAACCCAATTGTTGCGCCGTGAGCCGTCCGGTATGCACTCGCCACAAATCCATCGCCAGCCGGCGCGCCACGGCCACGATCGCTTTTTTGCGTTGCCCTCCGGTGGCCTTTGCCCCTTTGGCCAAAACGGGCAGCCTCTTTTTGACCGGTGGATATTGCGGCTGGAAACGGACCATGCGCCAGGCGCATTCGACCAGGGCTGCTCTTACCCGTGGGTCCGCACGGGTGCGGAATATTTGGGCCGATTATTGGTCCTCCGAGGGATCCTTTGAGGATTCGATTGGTCACCCGATAACCCTTCGGTACACTCGCGACCGGAAAGATTGGTCGTGACTTAGATCGATTCGTGATCGTCCGCTGCGCGGGCGAGAAGTTCGCGCACTTCCTCGTCGCTGGTCTGCGCGAAATCTTCGTAATATTGACCAACCGCATGGAAAAATTGCGGCGCGATCGCGCAGATGATTTCGTCCGCTTCGCCCTCGAATTCGCGGCAAGTCTCGGCCGGACCGACCGGAACGGCCACGACAATCCTGGCGGCGCCGCGCTGGCGCAACGCTTTGACCGCCGCGTGCATCGTCGCGCCGGTGGCCAGGCCGTCGTCCACCAGTATCACGACACGATCGCGCAATTCCGGCGCCGGCCGATCGCCGCGGTAACTGTCTTCGCGGCGTTTTAGCTCTTCCTTTTCTCGCTCCGTGATCAACTCGATGATCTCATCGGCGTTGGGCAATGCCCGAAAGACCTCTTCATTTAAAACACGCACACCACCGGAAGCAATCGCGCCGGCGGCCAGCTCCTCGAATCCGGGCATACCCAGTTTGCGCACAATGAAAACATCCAGCGGCACACGCAGGCGCCGGGCCACTTCATAAGCGACCGGCACGCCGCCGCGCGGTAACCCGAGCACGATGACATCATCGCGTCCGGCGTATTTTTCCAGCTGCTGGGCCAGCATTTTCCCCGCTTCGGCGCGATTGGGGAACGTCTTAGGCACAAGGTAATATCACCTTCGTAGCGGTTTCGTCATACTCGGCTCCGCCGATATTGCTTAGCATCGCCCGCGGAGCGGCCGATCCACCACCCTTTCCTGCGTTCCTGCTCTCCTAATTGGCTTTCTGTCTCGGCATCGCCTGCTCCATGTTGGCCAGCGCGTAAGCCGCGACCGCGACCACCGCCGCATTTTCGGCCAGCTCTTTCGGCACGATTTTGTCCACCGTATCCGCCGCGGTGTGATGATAATTGAAATAGAACCGGCTGTCCTGGATCGGCGCGAACGTCGGCACCCCGGCATTTTCCATCGGCTCGATATCGGCCCCGCAATGCTCGACCAAGGCCAGCGCGCCCGCGCCCGATTCCTGCAGGAGCGCCGCAACCGGTGCGAACATTTTTTTCACTTCCGATTTCGCCCGAATATTAAGGCCGAGAGGATGACCCGCGCCGCCGTCCGTTTCCATTGCCGCGAAATGGTTCGCCCATTCTTTCTCGTGATCTTTCGCGTATTGCTTCGAGCCGGCCGATCCGTTCTCTTCGTTCATCCACCCGATCACTCGAATCGTCCGCTTCGGTTTGAGATGAAGTTTCTGAATCAGGTTCGCCACCTCCATCGACACGGCCACGCCCGCGCCGTCATCAATCGCGCCGGTTCCCAAGTCCCACGAATCGAGATGACCCGAGACAATGACGATCTGTTCCGGATGTTCGCTGCCTTTGATGTCGCCGATCACATTCGCGCTCTCGGCGTCCGGCAATGTTTGCGGTGTCAGAATCAATTTCATCTTTACCGGCCCTTGTCGGACAAGATCGACGATCATGTCCGCATCCTCGGCCGTGACCGCCGCCGCAGGAATTTTCGAAGCGTCGGCGGCATATTGGGTCACCCCGGTGTGGGGCAATCGATATTCCGAGCCACCGACCGATCGAATCAGGCACGCGACCGCGCCCTGACGGGCGGCCGCGCTCGGGCCATCGCTTCGATAAACCACCGCCTCGCCGTAGGCTTCACCGCCGCGGCCTTCCGCCGCCATTTGTTTGTCGAATGGATAATTGAACAGCACGATTTTGCCCGCGACTTTCTCGCGCGACATTGATTTCAATTCGTCGAAATTCTTGACCGCAATTACGTCGGCCGCGATCCCGCCAGAAGGCGTGGCGACGCTTCCGCCAAGCGCGCATAGAACAATCTTCTGCGTGGTGCCTTCAGCCATGCCGGGAAACTGAACGAGCGCAGCGGTTTCTTCACCACGCACCCAGTGCGGCACCATCGCTTTTTCGAGCTGCACTTCGCAGCCGATCGCCTTCAATTCGCCCGCGACGTATTCGACCGCTTTGGCGGCTTGAGCCGAACCGCTCAAGCGCGGTCCGATGTTGTTGCCCAGATGCGCCACCTGCCGATAGGCGTAATCGCTATTCAACGCCGCCTGTTGCAACCGTTTGCCGTCGGCCAGTGTTTTCGTGGAAAAAACGATCGGCGTTGCGGTCGGCGTGGGCGTCGGGGTTTCACCAAAAACAGTAGCGACTGATGAACATACCAAGAAGAGTATCTGAATTCGCTTCATTTCGTGTTTTTCGTGGGCCTACTTCGCTCTCCCCTCTTCGAAATCCATGAAGTCCGGAATCGTCAGGATGTCCGATCGAGCCGCGATCCCGGCTTTCCGCTTCTGCTCTTCCAGCACCGGCGTCATAAAATCGCGCCAGCCTAACTTCGAGGCGAACGAGTTCCACATCATGATGTCGCCTTCATTCGGCTTTCTCCCTTTTTCAAAACACCATTCCAGGATCTCCTCGTCCGTTCCGCCTTGCCGCACGCGCTCGCACAGATCGCGATAATGAATGCGCAAAAAATTACAGCAGGCGCCATCGGCCGATCTCGGAATGCCGAGATTCTTGTGATAATCCTCGTGCAGCTCTCCGCCGGCGTGCCGGCGAATCTTGTCCAGCATCCGCGGGAAATAGATCATCCCGCGTATCTCTTCCTTCGGGCTCTTGGGAAAGGCGCTTATACCCGGACCTAATCCCGTCTTCGATCTTTTCGCAATGACGAAATCCGTTGTAGCCGCGGGCGCTGACCGCGGTTGCCCGCGAGGATCCAGTCAAGGCGCCCGTCTGCTGAGGACGCGGACTCTACAGCGGCCGCGGGCGGCGCCAGCGGCTACAGTTTCCCCAGCGCCTTCAAACACTCCCGGCCGATGGAAATTCGCTTTGGGGCGTCTTCGTCGGTCAACATGTCGATGTTGAGCGCGAATGGATAAATCTTGTCGCCCCGTTCCACCCAGCCAACCCACCAGCCAATTTGTGGATTGGTTGACGCACACCATCCAGTCTTGGCGTGAAGCGCATAGTCGGCAGTTTTTTCCTGAAGCGTGATTTCCCGTACCGCTTCGATAACGCCCGGCTTGACCGGCAGCTTCCCGGCGGTCAACCGATTCAGAAATTCCGTTTGTTCGATCGCAGAAATTTTTAGCGGCCCATCCAGCCAGAAACGATCGACCACGTTGCCGATTTCCATGTTGCCGTAGCCGAGCTTCTTTACGCCTTCGCGCATTCGTTCCAGGCCGATGCGGCGGGCCAGTTCCTGATAAATCGCGACGTTGGAAATCTTGATCGCTTCGCGCAATCCCATGTCGTTTTCCCCAGGCCTTGATCCATTGCGGTTTGCCTCCGTAAGGCAGCACTTCATCGACATTTTTCACCGCGCCGGCGTCGAGACCGATGAGCGAGTTCGCGATCTTGAATGTGGACGCTGGGATAAAACGCTGCCTGACCCGGTCTCGATTCCAGACAAACATTGTGTCCGCGCCCACATCGAACAGGACGAATGTCCCGACGACGCCGTTGTCTTTGAAAATCTTTCCCAGCTCGGGCGATTCCTTGAAAGAAACTGCGAAAGCAGTTTGAGATGTGACTGTCGCCAGCAGAACCAGCAACGAAGATCGCATTACCTTGCTAATGCAGTGTGTCGTTCTGCCTGCTCGCCGTGGCGGGAGCAGAGCGCAATCCCCTTCTGTCATCCCGAGCGCAGCGGAGCGGAGTCGAAGGACCCCGTGGCGAAACCTTAAAGCTGACGCAACGGGATTCCTCGACGTCGCTCGGGATGACGGTGCATGCATTGCGAGAAAATTACAGTAACCGATCTTCCTCCTTTGGAGAACCGGGCGGCTGAAATTTATCCAACGATTTTACCAAATTCCCCGGCAATGGGCGGACCCGATCGAAAATTCGATCGGCCAAGGATTTGGCGGTGGTGTATCCGGCGGCGAACATTTCCAGACGGGCGTCGAGATTGTCGATGTAATGGAGCGTCATCGCCTCCGGTGTTTTGGGAAAAACGGGAGAGCCAAATTGCATCTCGCCGTGGTGCGCGCCGATGAGATGCAGAAGATGCATCCGCACATCTTCCGAGGGCGGCATGAGATTTTTCCACGCGTCGGCGTTTTCCGCGCTCAACTTTCGCCAGAGCGAATTCACCAGTTCGAGACCGATGGAGATGTGACCGATCAATTCGCCCCGCTCGTCGTAGCCCATAACAAAACCGCTTTCGGGCAATTGATTCTCCCAAAGTTTTCCCGAGTCGTGAAACAGAATTCCGGCCAGCAGAAGATCGACATTCAACTCCGGATAGAGCGGCCCGATCCCTTTGGCGACCCGCATCATCTGCGCGGTGTGCTCGACCAGACCGCCACGGCGCGCGTGATGATAATTTCGCGCCGCCGCCGTGCGCCGAAAGCGCTCGCCCCATTCGTTTAGGAACGCTTCGCATAACATTCGCAGCCGGGGATCGACAATCGATTTCACGGTTTGCCCGATGAAATCCGAATCGGCTTTCTGTTTGGCGCGCAAATCGGGAGGGCCCTGCAGCAGTTCGCTCTTCTCCTGCTCGGTCAGCGGGCGCACCGTCCATTTCTGCGCCTCAAGTCCAAATTGCGAATGCGTGCGAAATTCAGCGGTGAGTTCGACAAAACTTTCCGCGGTCATTTCGCTGCACGCTTTGTAGGAGGGATGATCGCTCCAGACGCGCAGAGTCATGCGATCGCACGCATCGGCCAGACTCAGCTCGCAATAGGGTTTTTGCTCACGAGTCAGCTTGGGCGTCGCGCCTTCGACTTGCACGTGCACACGCGCCGACACGAAATCGTCCTGCGCCGCCCGGCGAATTTCAGTGAGCGTCATCAAGTCCATCGGTTCAATCTATCACAGCGCAATCGCGACTGTAGCACAGACATCTTGTCTGTGGGGCACGCGGGCATCTTGCCCGCGGAATGGGAGGGAGACAGCAGGCGGGACGCCCGCTTTCCCCACAGGCAGGATGCCTGTGCTACGGCTCAATCTATCATTCTTTTCTCGAGACCGGCGTAGGCATCAACTCGGCGATCGCGCAAAAACGGCCAGTGCGTCCGGTGCTCGTTTACGCGGTCCCATTCGACGTCGGCCACAACGATCTCTTCCTGATCCACCGAACCCTTGGCGATGATTTCGCCGTCGGGGCCGCAAACAAAACTTTGTCCCCAAAACTCGATGCCGTCGCCGCCGACGGGCGTTTCGTGTCCGATACGGTTGGCCACGGCGACGTAACAACCGTTGGCGATGGCATGACCGCGCTGAATCGTTTCCCAGGCGGAATGCTGCGCCTTGCCGAATTCCTTTTTCTCGGATGGATGCCACCCAATTGCTGTTGGATAAAAAATGATCTTCGCGCCGTTGAGCGCGGTGAGCCGGGCCGCTTCCGGGTACCATTGATCCCAGCAAATGCAGACTCCAATCTTGCCGCGGGTCGTTTCCCAAGCGCGAAAACCAAGATCGCCCGGAGTAAAATAAAATTTCTCGTGGTAAAGCGGATCGTCCGGGATGTGCATTTTGCGATATTTGCCGAGAAATTTTCCATCGGCATCGATGATGGCGGCGGTGTTGTGATAAACGCCGGCGCTGCGTTTCTCGAAGAGCGATGCGATAATCACGACGCCAAGCTCGCCCGCGACTTTTTCCAGCGCCGATGTCGATCTTCCCGGAACCTCTTCAGCCAGCTCGAAATTCTTGTGCTCCTGGCTCTGGCAAAAATACTGCGACCGAAAGAGCTCAGGCAGGCAGATAATCTGCGCGCCTTGCTTCGCGGCGTCGCGGATGAACTCAACCGCGCGCTTGAAGTTCGCTTCCGGGTCTGGCCCGCAGCGCATCTGGACGAGCGCAATTTCCGTCATTCCGAGCGAAGTCGAGGAATCCCGCGGCATTATCTTAAGGCTCTACAACGGGATGTCTCGACTCCGCTCGACATGACAAGAGGCATTCTATTTCACCGAACTCGCCGGAACGATTTCGATCTTGTTGATCGCGGCGCGCTTGGTCGGTTTGCTCTGAGCGCCATCCGGGCCGGCTTCAGTCGGAGTGTTGCCTAGTTTTTCCAGGACATCGTCGCCTTTGATCAGCTTCCCGAACGTCGTGTATTCATGATCGAGACGGTGGACTGGCGCGAGGCAGATGAAAAACTGGCAACTGGCCGAGTCGGGATCGGGCTGGCGCGCCATCGAGATCACCCCGCGGTCGTGGCCATGATCGTTGAACTCGGCCTTGATTTGGTAACCGGCGTTGCCACTTCCATATTTGCTTTCCTTTGACGGATCTTTCGTCAGCGGATCGCCGCCCTGGATCATGAAACCTTTAACAATGCGATGGAACGCCGTGCCGTTGTAAAACCCCTCTCGCGCGAGTTTCTTGAAATTCTCGATCGTTTTTGGCGCGGCATCAGTCCAGAACTCGATGACCATGTCGCCTTCGCTGGTTTTGATCACCGCGACCTCGTTCGGTGCATTTATTGGTTTTTTCTCTTCTTTCTTTTCTTCGGCGGCGAAGACCACTGAACCCAATAGTAAAGCCAGCAAGATCGACAATTTCATTCTGACAAGTGGCATGAACGCGCTGTCATGTCGAGCGAAGTCGAGACATCCCGTAGAGCGGCCTAAAGGATTTGGGCTATTTCGACATTCGTTATTCGGATTTCGGATTTCGTCATTTGCCATGGTATTCCTGCAGGCTTCGTACGCCGACCTTGCTCTTTTGCAGCGAGCGAATGCCGTTGGCGCTGGCCTGGGCGGCGCGAACGGTCGTCATGATCGGAATTTTTTGGGCCAGGGCGGCGTTACGAATCCGGACTTCGTCTTCGCGGGGAATTTTTCCGCTCGGCGTATTGAGGATGAACGTGATGTCGCCGTTCTTGACCCGATCAAGAACGTTTGGCCGGCCTTCGCGAACCTTGAAAACGTTTTGGACCGGGATTTTCGCCTTGGCCAGCGCAGCGGCGGTACCGCTGGTGGCGATGATGCCAAAGCCGAGATCGACAAATTCGCGCACCACCGGAATAACCACTTCCTTGTCGCTATCCTTGACGCTGACGAAGACACTGCCGCCTTTGGGCAAGCGCGGCGGCGCGGCCATCTGAGATTTGGCATAGGCCAGGCCAAGATCGACATCGATCCCCATTACTTCCCCGGTCGATTTCATTTCCGGCCCGAGTGAGATATCGATGCCTTGATAGCGCAGAAAGGGGAAAACGGCTTCTTTTACCGAAAAATGTTTGGGAACAATTTCCGCGGTAAACCCGAGCTCGCGCAAAGATTTCCCGACCATCACCTTGGCGGCGAGCTTGGCCAGCGGAACGCCGATCGCCTTGCTCACGAACGGCACTGTGCGCGACGCGCGGGGATTTACTTCCAACACGTAGACATCCTCACCTTTCACCGCGAACTGCACGTTCATCAGTCCACGCACTTTTAGTTCGCGCGCCATTGCCTTGGTCGCCGATGAAATCTCGTCGATCACTTTCTTGGCCAGAGAAAAGGTCGGGATCACGCAGGCGCTGTCGCCGCTATGAATCCCGGCCTGCTCGATGTGCTCCATGATCGCGCCAATCACGGTCGTTTCGCCATCGGAAATACAATCGACATCGACCTCGAAGGCGTCTTCCAGGAACCGATCGACCAGCACCGGCCGCTCCGGGCTGGCTTCAATCGCGTTCGCCATGTAGCGACGGAGATCTTCTTCGGCGTAAACCAGCTCCATGGCCCGGCCGCCGAGAACGAACGAGGGCCTAACCAGCACCGGATAGCCGATCCTGCTTGCGATAGCCACAGCTTCATCGGCGCTGACCGCCGAGCCGCTCGGCGTTTGCCGCAGCCCGAGTTTGTCGAGCATGGCGGCGAACAATTGTCGATCTTCCGCGGTCTCGATGCTCTCCGGCTGCGTTCCCAGGATCGGCACGCCTGCTTCTTTCAAACCGTTGGCGAGATTGAGCGGCGTTTGTCCGCCGAACTGCACGACCACGCCTTCCGGCTTTTCCTGATCGTAAATGTTGAGCACGTCTTCGAGCGTGAGCGGTTCGAAATAAAGCTTGTCGCTCGTGTCGTAATCGGTCGAAACCGTTTCCGGATTCGAGTTAACCATGATCGTTTCGAATCCGAGTTCGCGCAGGGCGAATGCTGCGTGGACGCAGCAGTAATCGAACTCGATTCCCTGGCCGATCCGATTCGGTCCGCCGCCGAGAATCATGACCTTGCGTTTGCCGCTCTCGCGCCGCTCGTTCTCGTCG
The DNA here is from genome assembly GCA_963815455.1 of uncultured Verrucomicrobiae bacterium. Lineage (GTDB taxonomy): Bacteria > Verrucomicrobiota > Verrucomicrobiia > Chthoniobacterales > UBA10450 > JBDTZF01. Next base: position 1,471,545 of record CAWFGO010000001.1, on the reverse strand, counting down.
CCGTAGGTCGAGTAATAGTAAGGTGTGTAAGCCTCAAACTCCGCCGCGCAGGTATCGACGAGCCGATAGGTTGGGAGAATGCCCGCCGATTTCCGGCCGGCGCGGATTTCGTGTTCGGTCCGGTTCGCTGCTACCGCCAGTTGCCGATCCGAAAAGCCCAGCTTTTTTGCGCGGAGGAGCGGTTGTAGCACAGGCATCTTGCCTGTGGGGCCGGCAGGCGACCCGCCTGTCGAGTCTAAACTCGTCTCCAGTCTTCCGGTCGCATACAACACGAATTCGCCTTCTCGCAGCCGCGCCATCTCCGGATTGCGCGTGATGTAATCGCGACAGCGGATCAAATGCTCTAAATCGCGCACGATTCGGTCATGGCTCTCCTCCTGCCAAACCGGCCCCGTCCTTTCGAGGAGGCGATTAATCGCCTTGGCTGAAAACGATTTCCAAGAATGCAGGATATCGGAAAGGGACTGACCCGCCACCGGCTGGACGAGGACATGCACGTGATTCGGCATCACCACGAACGCGTCCAGCAAATAACGCTGACCATCGAAATGTCCCAGTGAATCAATCACAATGCCCGAAATGTCACTCTTCTTGAGCAGGCATTCACCGCGGCCCTGATCGAGCCATTGCTCCCGATCGTCCCGAAATCGCTTTTGATATTCGTATTTGGTTGCAGCATCCCAGGGCTCAGGATGAAATTTCATCCACGTCTGCAATTCCTCCTTCCATTGGCGAAGAACTTCCTGTGGGACGGCGTCGGCCAAACGAAAGGTTACGAAATACGTGGCGCCCGCTTGCTCCCAATGCGGCAAGTTTCGGCGGGGCCTGACGACCGCGTCGCGCGGATCCACCGCATGGAATTGAGGGGCGGAAACGCCTATGGGGGCTTCCAGTTCGGCAGGCGAGACGCCCGCCGGCCCCACAGGCAAGATGCCTGTGCTACGAAGGAGAGAGCGCGCTTCCTTGACAATCTCCGCCACGTTTCGAAGAAACCACCGGTCGATCTTCGTCAGGTCGAAGACTTCATCGATCGACATGCCGTCCTGGAATGCCTGGGCCATATAGAAGATGCGCTCGGCATTCGGAACCGAAAGTTTCAGGCGCAATGTTTCGGGATCGACATGTTTGTCGGCGCCGTCGTCGCAGAGCCCAAACCGTTTGATCTCGAGGCTGCGCAACGCTTTCTGCAGCGCTTCCTTGAATGTTCGGCCAATCGCCATCGCTTCACCGACGCTTTTCATCTGCGTCGTCAGGGTCGGGTCCGCTTGCGGAAATTTTTCGAAGGTGAACCGCGGAACCTTGACCACGCAGTAATCGATGGTCGGCTCGAAACAGGCTGGCGTTTCGCGGGTAATGTCGTTCTTGATTTCGTCCAGCGTGTAGCCAACCGCGAGCTTCGCGGCGATTTTGGCGATTGGGAATCCGGTGGCTTTCGAAGCCAGCGCGCTCGAACGCGAGACGCGTGGGTTCATTTCGATCACGACCATCCGGCCGGTGTCCGGATGCACGGCGAATTGAATATTCGAGCCACCGGTCTCGACCCCGATCTCGCGGATCACGGCGAAGGCCGCGTCGCGCATCATTTGGTATTCCTTGTCGGTGAGTGTTTGTACGGGCGCGACCGTAATCGAATCGCCGGTATGCACGCCCATCGGGTCGAAATTTTCGATGGAACAGACGACTACGCAGTTGTCCATCCGGTCGCGCATCACTTCCATCTCGAACTCTTTCCAGCCCACGAGTGATTCTTCGATGAGAACTTCGGTAACCGGGGAAAGCGACAGGCCGCGATCGGCGATTTCCTGGAGCTCGTCGCGATTGTAGGCAATGCCGCCGCCGCTCCCGCCCAGGGTAAATGCCGGGCGAATAATAAGCGGGAACTTTCCGATTTCATCGGCCACGCGATTAGCATCGACAATCGACCGCGCAATCCCGGACCGCGGCACGTCGAGGCCGATTCGCAACATCGCTTCCTTGAACAGTTGTCGATCCTCGCCCTTGGCGATGGCCTGGGCATTGGCGCCGATCAATTTCACCCCGTGCCGGGCGAGCGCGCCGCTGCGATTCAACTCCATGGCCGCATTGAGCGCGGTTTGTCCGCCCATGGTCGGCAGAAGCGCATCCGGCTTTTCGCGCTCGATGATCGCTTCGATGACCTCGGCCGTGATTGGCTCTATATAAGTACCGATCGGCAAACTCCGGATCGGTCATGATCGTGGCCGGGTTGGAGTTGACCAACACGACCAGGTACCCCTCCTCCCGCAGCGCCTTGCAGGCCTGGACACCGGAATAATCGAACTCGCAGCCCTGCCCAATCACGATTGGACCGGAGCCGATAAGCAGGATTTTCTTGATGTGATCGTTCCGCGGCATCTGCGCGCGGGATGATAAAGCAAATCAGCCGAACTTCACGCTCGAACTCACATTCGTGTCGTCCCGAGCAAAGCGAGGGACCCCGCAGTGGGTCCATTATCGCGCAAGCGTTCACGGCATTTGGCCAGCAGCAACAAGGATCGAAGCATGCAAGCGCGCCTGCGTTCGCGAGATCCTTCGCTGCGCTCAGGATGACAGGCGTTCGAAAGATCGCCATTGCGGCCAAATTTTCCCACGGATAATTCTTGGCTGTACGCGCGGAAAACGATTGAGTAAATGGGATGGGCCGGCCGCATCATGTCTCGTCGCGCGAGATCGAGCGCAAATTCCTGATCAAACTGTTGCCCGCGGCGATCCTTCGGTCGCGACATTTCCAGCTGGCCCAGGGCTACCTGGCCAACGAACCCGGCGGGCGTCATGTGCGCCTGCGAAAAAAGAGCAAGGTGCCTTCACTCACTTTTAAGGTCGGCCGAGGGACAGCCAGGGAAGAGCGGGAGATCAGGCTAAGCGCGAAGCAGTTTGCCACGCTCTGGCCCGCGACCAGGGGCCGCCGATTGCGCAAAACGCGCTACGAAATGCCGTGGAAAAATCTCAAGATTGAGGTCGATATTTATCACGGGCGCAACCATGGTTTGATGGTAGTGGAGGTGGAATTTCCGAACCATACGAGCTGCCGCAAGTTTAAGCCGCCGCGCTGGTTTGGGCGTGAGATCACCGGTGAAAAACGTTACAGCAACGTGCGATTGGCGCGCGAATAGGATCGACAATGAGTTATCAGTTACGACACAGCGAATCGCTCGGCGAAAATCTCCGCCGGATTTGCCGGAAACAAATTGCCGGCGCCATGGCCATTGCCAAGGGTGAGATGGAGACACGCGACACGCCGGTTCATGAAACTCGTAAACATCTCAAGAAGGCCCGGGCCGCGCTACGGTTGGTGCGCAAGGAAATCGGGCGCGGCCTGTTCCGCAAGACAGATCATTGCCTCCGCAACGTCGGGCGAATGACTTCAGACATCCGCGATGCCGAGGTGCGGTTGCAAACCGTGCGGCAGCTTCAAGGAATCAATCAACGCAAGGGCCGCCATGCCTACAAAAAACTGGAATCGATGTTGATATTGGAACTCGAAAATTTCATGGCCGCGTTTGCCGAGTGGCAAACGCAAGCCGTCCCGATGCTGGACCAGGCCTTGGCGGATGCAGATCGCTGGTCGCTCGACCAGTTCACCTGCAAACAACTGCGTTGCGCCGTGCAATCGAGCTACAAGGACGCTCGCAAGGCGCTCGCCAAAGCCAAGGCGAGTCCGAGCACGGAAAACTTTCACGCGTTCCGGACCAAGGCCAAGACGCTCTGGCATCAATTGCGCATCCTGCGGCCGGCCAACCCGGTGGTGCTGAAAACCTTGAGCGACGACTTGCGTTCGGTGGGTGATTTGCTGGGCCGCGCCCACGACTTGAGTTTTCTGAGCGACCGTCTTCGCAGCGAGCACGGGAAATCGGATTGGGAACGCGAAGGCCGCAAATTGCTGGCCGTGATTGAGGTGAGCCAGGGCGATTTGCAACGGGGCGCCGCTGATCTGTCCGAACGGTTTTGGGCCGAGCGCCCCCGCGATTTCGGCGAGCGCATCGCCGGCTGGCTGGAAGATTGGGAAAAGGCAAACTCACCTTCCCTGGCCGAGAAGCTCGTTACATAAATCTGCCTGCGATTTCGGCTATCTTAGACCGGAGAGCGTCCGATCGAGATTATAAGCTGTGCTGATCAGGGCCAAATGGGTGAACGCCTGTGGGAAATTGCCGAGGTGTTCACCGCACGGGCCGAGTTCCTCCGAATAAAGGCCGAGGTGATTCGCATAACCGGTTGCTTTTTCAAAAAAGAAGCGCGCTTTCTCCAGATCGCCTGCTCGGGAAAGGCATTCCACAAACCAGAACGAACACATGTTGAAAGTGCCTTCCTTGCCGGAGAGGCCATCGGGAGCCGCATCGGCGATGTTGTATCGGTGAACCAGCGAATCTTCGACCAGCGAGTTTTCGATTGCGCGCAAGGTCGAGAGCCAGCGCGGATCGGTTGGGCCACTGAATTTCACGAGCGGCATCAGCAAAGTGGAGGCATCGACAGTCCGCGCTCCTTTGTATTGCACGAAGGACTGAAGGTCGTTGTTCCAAAAGTTAGTGTAGATATCCGTGTAAATCTCGTCACGCACCCGATGCCAGCGATCGAGCGGCGCGGGGAACGATCGCTTCATCGCCAGCCGGATTGCGCGATCTACCGCCACCCAGGCCATCAAGCGGGAGTAAAGAAATTCGTGGCGCCCGCCCCGCACCTCCCAGATGCCTTCGTCGGGTTGCTGCCAATTTTTGCAGAGCCAATCTGTTAGCCGGACGAGACTTTGCCAGAAATCGTATGAGATCGGCTGGCCAAACTTGTTGTAAATGTAAACCGAATCCATCAGCTCACCGTAGATATCGAGCTGCAACTGCCCGGCCGCGCCATTGCCGATCCGCACCGGCGACGAGCCCGCGTAGCCTTCCCAGTGCGACAGCGTTTCTTCGACAAGATCGCGGCGCCCGTCCAGCCCGTACATGATTTGCAAAGAGCCATCCGAGCTTGCGTCGTGACAGCGATCCTCGATCCAGCGCATGAAGGCCGCTGCTTCGCCGGTGTAACCGAGCCGCATCAAACCGTAGAGCGTGAACGAAGCGTCCCGAATCCAGGTAAACCGGTAATCCCAGTTGCGCTCCCCGCCCAGCTCCTCCGGCAGACTGAAGGTGGGAGCGGCAACCATGGCGCCAGTGGGCGCGAACGTCAGAAGCTTGAGCGTAAGCGCCGAGCGGTTAACGATCTCACGCCAGCGTCCCTTGTAAGACGATTTGTGGATCCATTGCCGCCAGAAGTTCATTGTCTCCTTAAAGACCGCCGAGACGTAATCGGGATCTGCGGCCGCTCCGTGGCTTTGCCCGGCGTCCTCCAGGATAAAGGCTGCAGTTTCGCCTGCCGACAGTTTGAACTCAGCGATCGCGGCGCCATTTTCGATTTTTACAGGAATCTTCGTACGCAATCGCAGCGTCAGGCGATCCGGCGCCTCGCTGGTGAAAAGGATTCCGTCCGATTGGACTTCGACCCGGTGACCGGCACGTCCGTAATCGAAGGCCGGGGCGCAGATCATGCGGAAGTTCAGCTCGCCACGCACTGCCTTGGCCCGCCGGACCAGGTGATGGGCGTGACCTACCGCCTTGATCGGCATGAAATCGGACACCTCTGCCACTCCATTGGCGGCGAGAAATCGCGTGAACAGAATGTTTGTGTCGGGCAGATAAATCTGCTTGCGCCGTTCTCCGGTGAGAATGGGCGTGAGTTGAAACCGGCCGCCCTTTCGATCGTCGAGCAACGCGCCAAAAATCGAGGGCGAATCGAAATTGGGGAAACACATGAAATCGATCGAGCCGTTCATTCCAACCAGCGCAACCGTGTGAAGGTCCCCGATGACGCCGTAGTTTTCGATTGGTTGGTAGGGCATTTTAGTAATCGAGTTGGTCCCAAAACCCATCAGGCCGTGTTCGGAATGATTGTGTGGAAGTGTTGGAGGTAATGTTTATTAGAAGCGATAGTTATCTCATAAATGCAAGCGAAGCATGTCATCCCGAGCGCAGCGAGGGATCTCACAAGCAACATCCGGGGTCGTGCGCGAGGTTCTTCGCCGCGCTCAGAATGATTAACTCTTGGCCAGCTTCGGCGGAAACAACCAGAGTAGTCTTCCCTCTTCCGATTCAGGATCGACATCGAGCAGGGCGACCCCTCCTTTGGAAAGTTTTAGCCTGGCCCCGGTCAATCCAGCAATGACATTGGTGAAATCCGGCTCGTGCCCGACTAACATCAATACTTTCGCGCGATGCCGCTTCAGCACGGTGCTCAGCTCTTTCATTCCAAATCCCGGCGCGAGCAACTCGTCCCGCCGCAGTTTTGTGGTCAGATAATCGGCCGCGATTTCGGCGGTTTGGGCGGCGCGCGGCAACGGGCTCGTGACGAGCAGGCCGGGCCGCACCTTCAAGCGCCCGAGAAATTTCGCCACTTCGCGCATTTCCCGCTTTCCGTATTTCGTTAGCGGACGTTCGTCATCGGATTTTTTCCAATCCGGCCAGTCGGCTTCGCCGTGTCGAAGAAAGTAGATTTGCATATTTACATGATGTTCCACTTCCGGCTGCCTGTGCGCGGTTCGACCTGCCATAAACGAACGCCTCCCAGAAAAGCGTTCCGGTTATGCCCCAGCTCCATCCCGTTAGGCAGCTCGTCGAATTTTTTCGCGCCGCTGCCGCCCAGCACAACGTAATCGGCAATGAGCGATTTCTTCAATTGCGCGACCGCGCTCAAGACCTCCTGCCTCCATTGTTTTTCGCCGAGCTGTTTCATTCCCGATTTACCAAGATAATCTTCGATAATCTCCCGGTCGCCATAGGGCAGATCGCCAAGCTCGAGCGGGAGCACGTTCGTTTCCCAAATCAATGTCGATCCCAGCCCGGTGCCGAGACCGAGGAAAAGCATCCGGCCGCCGCGATAACTGCCGAGTGCCTGCATGGCGGCGTCGTTCACAATACGAAGCGGTTTGCCCAACGCCTTTTCAAAATTAAATCGGGTCCATCCCGGCCCAAGGTTTTTCGGCTCGCCCAGGATGCGGCCGTTACCCACCGGCGCGGGGAATCCCATCGAAACGACGTCGAATTTCCAGTCGCGCACCAGCGGTTTCAACTGCGCCACCATCGCACGCGGCGTCATCTTCGGACCGGACTTGAATTTTCGCTTGGTTGCCCGCGAGATCATCAGCTTCACGTTGGAGCCGCCGACGTCTATCACAAGGACTCTCTTCTTCACGGCTTCTTCGCTATCGATGGTGCAGGCGGGACCGTTGATCCCGGCCCGCGATCCGCCGTTGCGGCGATCGATTCTGGATCCGTGATCGGGATCAATTTATCCGAGCGCTTCTTTCGCTTCGAGCCGCTCATTTTTCTTGCTCGCTCACGGGAAACTTCGCGGAATTGCCATTGCGCCTGGAGACGCGCTTCGCTTCCTTCCGGTTTCAAGCGCCGGTAGGTTCCGCCTGGCTGTAGCTCGCGCGCCTTGACCCGATCGTTCAAGAATCGCGGCAGGACCTCGTTAACCATTTGATCCCGCAACGCCGTCGTCTCGATCGGAAACGCCACCTCGACGCGTCGGAAGAAATTGCGTGGCATCCAATCGGCGCTGGAAAGATAAACCAGCGGGTCGCCGGCGTTTTCAAAATAGTAGATCCGGCTGTGCTCCAGAAATCGGCCCACAATGCTGATGACACGAATATTTTCGCTCAGTCCCGGAATTTTCGGCCGCAGGCAACAAATACCGCGCACAACAAGATCGACAGTCACATCCGCGCAGGAAGCTTCGTACAGTCTTTCGATGATCTCCTCGTCCACCAGCGCATTGAGTTTCGCGAAGATGCGGGCCCGTTTGCCCGCGCGCGCGTTGTCCCGTTCGCGCTCGATCAACGTGATCAGACGGCTGTGCAGATCGAACGGCGCGACCATTAGTTTTTTCAGGCCCGGGTAACCAGCCAGACCGGTAAGCGTGTTGAAGACGATTGCGACCTCTTCGGTCAATTGCGGCTGGGTTGTGAGCAAACTGAAGTCGGTATAAGTGCGGGCGGTACGCGGATGATAATTCCCGGTGCCGAGATGGACATAGCGCCGCAGCTGGTCGGCATCGCGTCTCACGATCAGCAGCGTCTTGCAATGCGTCTTTAATCCAACCACGCCGTAAATGACGTGGGCGCCTGCTTCCTCCAGGCGCCGGGCCCATTGAATATTGCTCGCCTCATCAAATCGCGCCCGTAGCTCCACGATGGCGGTGACCTGTTTGCCGGCATTGGCGGCATCGATCAACGCCTCAACAATGGGCGAATCGCCACTGGTGCGATACAGCGTGATCTTTATCGCGAGAACCTGCGGATCGTTGGCCGCCGATTCAATCAGTTCTACCACTTGATCGAAACTGTCATAAGGATGATGCAGCAACACATCCTGCCGCCGCAGCACTTCGAAAAAATCAGCATGTGGCGGCAGGGCCGGATCGCGAGCCGGCTGAAACGGACGATCTTTTATTTTGGCAAATGCGTCGTTCGCCAACAGCGGGGCCAGATGGGTCATGGAAAGCGGCCCGTCGAGTTTGTACGCGTCCGCTTCGGACAGATCGAAAAATTCGAGGAGCAATCCTAGAAAATCTTTCGGACAATCGGCTTCCACCTCCAGGCGAACGGCATCGCCCCGGCTGGAGCGCCGCAATTCCTGCTCGATCGTGCGCAGAAGGTTCTCTGCCTCTTCATCGTCGATGTAGAGATCGCTGTTACGCGTAATACGAAATGCGTGTGCGTCCTCGATGATGAGCCCGGGAAACAATTCGCCGATGTGCTTTGTGATAAGAGAGGCGAGATAAATGTATTCCCACGGCTCGCCCGCCCCGGCCGACCGCGGCATCAGGATCAGCCGCGGCACCACTCGCGGTACCTGCACGATCGCGTGCAAACGTTCGCCACCGCGGCGGGTGCGCGCCCGCACCAGCAAATTATGGCTCCGGTTCAACAAGTGCGGAAACGGATGGCTGGCATCCACCGCCAGAGGGGTAAGCATCGGGAGAACTTCCTGCTGAAAATAGCGGTGGGCCCAGGCCGCCCGTTTCGCGCCGAGTCGAGAAATTTCACGCACATAAATACCGTGCTTCGACAGCGCCGGCACCAATTCATCCTTCCAAAGCGCGTATTGCTTGCTCACGAGTTCGCGCACGATTTTTTGGATTCGATTAAACGTCTCCGTCGGGGTCAACCCGTCCGGCCCAATGTCGCTCGTCTCGCTTTCGATCTGCTGTTTGATGCCGGCGACGCGAATCTCAAAAAATTCGTCGAAATTCGAAGCGACAATCATCAGGAATTTCACCCGCTCCAGCAGCGGCTGGCTCGGGTCCTGGGCTTCTTCCAGGACGCGGCGATTGAATTCGAGCCAGCTCAGCTCGCGATTGATGAAATTTTTCGGATCGCCGAAGCGCTCATGGGCCGATTCGAAAATCTTCGGAGGGGCAACCGTAGTTTCTGTCATTCCGAGCGCAGTCGAGGAATCCCGTTGAGCTCCAGAACGCATTGTCACGGGATTCTTCGACTCCGCTGCGCTGCGCTCAGGATGACTAGGCCCATGTCTTAGCTCGAGGCAACGAAAGGTTGATGCCGAATATCCTCGGCCGCGGCGGCGTAAACGGCGTCCTCGGCGATGTTGGTGGCGTGATCGCCTACGCGTTCCAGACAGCGGGCAACAAAGATCAAATTGAGATAGCCGCGAAGGTGATCCGGATTCTTGGCCATGAGTTCGGTCAGCTTGCGATTGGCCGCCCGATTCATTTCGTCCAGAACGTTGTCGCGGGAAACGACGTCCCGGGCAAGATTGACATCTTCGTGGACGAACGCATCGACGCTGTCCTTGAACATCGAGACCGCGTGCGCTCGGATTGGAACCATCAATTCCACTTCGGGCAAAGCCGGATGCCTGTTCAATTTTCGGGCGCGCCGGGCAATGCTGGTGGCCTGATCGCCCACGCGCTCGATATTGGGGGAAAGTTTCATCGCCGCAATCACCCGCCGCAAATCGGACGCCACGGGTTGATAACGCAGCAAAATATCTACGCCGTCCTTGTCGATCTGTTTTTCCAGCTGGTCGATCTCTTCGTCATCCGCGATCGCGTTAGCGCAAAGATTGTCGTCACGCTGGAGCAAGCCCTTGATCGCACGGTCGAGGCTGCGCTCGGCCAAGCCGGCCATCATGAGCACGTCGTTGCGCAGCGAAGCCAGTGCCTGATCAAATGTCCCAAGAATATGTTTCGGTGGGGTCATCTCAATTTCCCTCTCCATTCGCTCTTACTCTCACTCTTCCTCCCGCCTCGGCAAGTGCAACGCTTCCCCTACAGCATTATCCAAACCGCCCTGTAATATAATCCTCGGTCTGTCTTTGGCTTGGATTGGTGAAGATTCTTGTGGTAAGCCCAAGCTCGATAAGCCGACCGATATAAAAGAAGGCGGTGAAATCGGACACACGCCCCGCCTGCTGCATGTTGTGAGTCACAATGACGATGGTGTATTGAGCTTTGAGTCCGTGAATGAGTTCCTCGATCTTGGCCGTGGCGATCGGGTCGAGCGCCGAACAGGGTTCGTCCATTAAAACTACTTCCGGCTCGACCGCCAGCGCGCGGGCGATGCACAGCCGCTGCTGTTGCCCGCCGGACAAACTCGTGCCCGCCTTGTGCAGATCGTCCTTTACTTCATCCCAAAGCGCCGCCATCCGCAGCGATTTTTCCAACTGTTCGTTTAGAAATTTCCGGTCGCGCACTCCATTCAGGCGCAGCCCGATGATCACGTTTTCGCCGATCGACATCGTCGGGAACGGATTCGATTTTTGGAACACCATGCCGATTCGGCGACGCACAACGGCGGGATCGACATCCTTGGCGTAAAGATTTTCGCCATGCAACAGCACCGAACCTTCAATGCGTGTTCGCGGCACCAGCTCGTGCATCCGGTTGAGACTACGGAGAAACGTCGATTTCCCGCAGCCGCTCGGCCCGATAATGGCGGTGACCGCTTTTGCGGGGATGTTGAGCGTTACATCATCGATGGCGCGCTTGCCGCCGTACCACATCGACAGATTTCTTACCTCGAAAGCCAGGGGCAGTGCCGACTCGGGCTCCGGCGTAGAATCAGTCCCGCGCGCCTCGCGATGTTCGAGGATGACTGGATCTGGCGACGGCATAAGCGAGGCAACCATTTCGAGAATTCCTACACCGATGCGGCGCGCTGACGGGTGAGAAATCTCACCAGCACATTAACGCAAAAAACCCCGGTGACGAGCACAAGGGCGCCGGCCCAGGCCTGGCGATGCCAATCGTCATAGGGGGAAATCGCGTAGGTAAAAATCTGCAGTGGCAGCGCGGCAATCGGCTCGTTCAGACTGTGGTTCCAGAAGCGGTTACCGAAAGCGGTGAATAGGAGCGGAGCGGTTTCGCCGCCGATCCGGGCCAGGGCAAGCAGGATTCCCGTAATGATCCCCTTGGAAGCGGTCTTTATCACGATGTGCACGATTGTTTTCCAGCGCGCGATCCCGAGCGCGAGGGCGGCTTCGCGATAACCATTCGGCACCAGCAAGATTACTTCTTCGGTCGTTCGCAGGATCAGCGGAATCATGATCAACCCAAGGGCGAGCCCACCGGCATAGGCGGAAAACCCCTTGAACCGCAACACGACGAGTCCGTAAACGACAACGCCCCAGGTGATCGATGGCACGCCGTTGAGCACGTCGGCGACAAAGCGGAGCAACGAATTCGCGCGCGCTGTGCCGTACTCGGCGAGATACACGCCGCCCAAAACACCAATCGGGATTCCGATGATGGAAGCGAGCGCCAGCAACTCCAGCGTTCCAACGATGGCATTGGCCATACCGCCGCCGTGAGCGCCTACCGGAGTCGGCAAATGAGTAAAGAAATCGAGGTTCACCGCTCCGGCGCCCATTTTAAGCACGTAGAAAAAGACCAGGGCCAGAGGCGCGATAACCAGGATCGCCGAAACAAAGGTTCCGGCGGAGGCAAGCGCACTCTTGATGGTGCGCCAGGTATGATTGTTAGCTCGAGCTGCCCCCATGGTTATTGAACGGCCCGGGTCGCCGAAGTGTTGGTCATGGTTTTGAGAAGAAGCTGCGCGATCAGGTTCACCAAAATCGTCACTCCAAAAAGAACGAGCCCGATTTCAAACAGCGTCGCCAGATAAAGATCAGTCGTCGCTTCGGCGAATTCATTGGCAATGACGCTGGCCAGCGTGTAACCGGGCTTGAAGAGCGACGCTGCGATCTGCGGCGTATTGCCGATCACCATCGTAACGGCCATTGTTTCACCCAGCGCTCGGCCGAGCCCAAGAATGACCGCGCCGAACAAACCTTTCCTGGCATAACTGAGCACTGCGATGCGCGTGACTTCCCAACGGGTCGCGCCGAGTGCGTAGGCCGCTTCCCGCTGCAAGTTCGGAACGCTGCGCAGAATCTCCCGCGAGATGGACGTGATGATCGGCAAAATCATGATCGCAACAATGATTCCGCCAGCCAGCATGCTCGGCCCGTAGATCGGGCCGGTAAACAACGGCGTCCAACCGAGCGTTTCCTTCAGGAACGGAAATGGATGATCGCGGAGCCACGGGATCATCACGAAGATGCCCCATAATCCGAGGATCACGCTCGGAATCGCCGCCAGCATTTCGATCAGCGAAACGAGCGGCTGCCGAATCCAGCGCGGCGCGAGTTCCGTGAGATAGATCGCCGTCGCAATGCTGAGCGGCACGGCAATTACCAGGGCTATGAGCGACGAGATCGCTGTTCCATAAATGAACGGCAACGCGCCGAACTGTTCCGCCACCGGATCCCATGTCGATGTTGCCAGAAAATTGAATCCGAATTTCTGGATCGCCAGGGATGAGCCGCGCGCCAGTTGCCAGCCGATAAGAAACACCAGCACGATGACGGCCATCGCCATCCCGAGCGTAAGCCACTCGAATGCCTTATCGGCATACCGCGACGGCCTGGCCATCTTCGCCCCAGCGCGCATTTCTGCCAAAGGTAGGGCGCGACCTCCGGGTGCGCCGACGAAAGTCGCCTGCGCCATGCTAATACTTGATCTCTCCGACCCGCTTAAGAACCCTCTCTTGCAGCGCCGCCGGCAATGGCGCGTAATCGAGCTGCTTCGACATTCCTTCGCCCTTGGTCAGCGCCCATTTCAAAAACTCGACCACCTTCTTGCCTTTGGCAGCGTCCTTCTGCTGCTGGTAAACCAGCAGCCAGGTCGCGCCCGCGATCGGGTAAGCGTCCTTGCCCGGCGCGTTCGTCATCGAAAACCGGAAATCATCCGGGACATCAGCCGTGGCCAGAGCGGCCGTCACCGATTCCAATGTTGGCTTAACGAATTCGCCCGCAGCGTTTTTCACATCCGCGTAGGACATTTTGTTCTGGATCGCATAAATCAATTCCACGTAACCGAGCGCGCCCGGCGTTTGTTTCACCTGGCCGGCTACGCCTTCGTTCCCTTTGCCGCCAATCCCCGTCGGCCAATTCACCGACGTGTTGTTCCCGGCCTTCCCTTTCCATTCCGCACTCACCTTGCTCAGGTAATCGGTGAAAATAAATGTCGTGCCGCTGCCGTCGGAGCGATGGACCACAATGATTTCTTTGTCCGGTAATTTTACTCCCGGATTCGTGGCCGCGATCTTCGGGTCGTTCCACTTTTTTATCTTGCCGAGAAAAATGCCGGCAATCGTCTCGCCATCGAGTTTTAGCGCCGGATTGTCCTCGACGTTGTAAGTCATCACCACCGCGCCTGCGACTGTGGGAATGTGCAGAATTTTGCCGGGAGCCTTGGACAGATTGTCATCGCTCATCGGCCCATCCGATGCGCCGAAATCGACTGTCTGCGCCATAATCTGCTTCTGCCCGCCGCCGGAACCGATCGATTGATAATTAAACCGGACGGAGGGATCGACCTTGGTATACTCATCGAACCACTTCGAGTAGATCGGATACGGGAACGTCGCACCCGCGCCGTTAATCATCAGCGGGTTTTGCGCCCAGGCTGAACCGATCAGTGCAAACAGAAGCGCGAGCCCTATGATTCTTGGCCTGTAGGGGAAGGTGCTCGCCGCGCCGTAGCCCGGCGGAGGCGGGACAGCTTCCCGTCGAGTAAAAGCGCGAGGTCTTTGGAGTTTCATGCAACGAAGTTGCCGCACCCGGCTCCAAGGGGTCAAAGGCTTTACTGTTACGTTTGTGTGACAACCGGCAGGATTATGCGAATGGTCGTGCCTTTGCCCGGCTCGCTTCGGGCTTCGACCCGGCCGCCGTGGAGTTGGGCGATGTGTTTTACGATGGCGAGGCCGAGGCCGGTGCCGCCGAGCTCGCGACTGCGCGCTTTGTCGGCTCGATAAAATCTCTCGAATATGCGGGGTAAATCTTCCTGCGGAATGCCCACTCCGTCGTCGCTGACGCTTAGGACAATTTCGGGCGGGTGCGTTCCGCGGTCAGTGCTCTCCACGGCGAGTCTTCGACCCGCGGCTACACTGCGAGGCTCGGCTTGAAGGCGAATCTCGCCGTTTTCGGGAGAATATTTCACGGCGTTATCGAGCAGGTTGTAGAGGACTTCCTGGAGCCGCGTTTCATCGGCCCGAATGGTCGCTGGCGTATCCGGCGCGAGATCGACAACTGCTTGCAACTTCTTGTCCGCCAACTTCCTTTCCCAATCGCGGACGACGTTGGCGAATAATTCCGCCAGGCGCACATCGTTGAGTTGCAGATGCGGCGTGCTCGATTCCAATTCGGCGAGCGAAAGCAGGTCCTCAACGAGCAATCCGAGCCGCTTGGAATGGCGCTCCATGACTTCCAAAATCCGGGAAAGCTCCGCGGGCGACGTTTCGGGTTGATCACGCAATGTCTCGATATAACCGCGCAGGATCGACAACGGTGTGCGCAATTCGTGTGAAACATTCGCCACGAAATCGCGACGGACCCGGTCGGCTTGTTTCAGCTGGGTGATGTCGTGAAACACAATCACCGCGCCGGTGGTAAGATCGACATCGTCCTTCATCGGGACGGCGTTGATCTCGACATGCCGTTCGGCGGTAGGACCCGGGAGAACCAATTCGCTCTGCATCACTTCACCCGTCCGGAGCGTTTCCGCGATGAGCCGCTCCAAATCTGCATCCCGGAGAAAATCGAGCAGCGGCGTGCCGGGCGAAGTTCTGGGCAGGCCGAACAGTTTACGAAAAGCGCGGTTCATCAGCATCACGCGCCGGCTCGAATCGACTACCAGAAGGCCGTCCTGCATCGCGCGAAGGATCGTTTGCGTGCCGGATTCGCGCCCGGCGATCTGCCGCTCGAGTTCCTCCTGACGCGCAAAAATATTCTCCAGCGCGAGGCCGACCCGCTTCGATCCGGCGCCGCCTTCGACCAAAAACGTTCGCGGGCGTTCACCGCGCGATATTTGGTCCAACAAGATTTTCGACATGGCGCCAGGGCGCGGTCGATTTTCGCCAGGCCACCCAAACCAGGCCAATTGCCGATGCGCCGATAGCGCAGACGAGGATCCAAAACATGCGCGTCTATTTTTCCCGCAAGCGGTAACCAAAGCCACGCACGGTTTCGACAACATCGCCGGCCTTGCCCAGCTTCTCGCGCAACCGGCGCACATGGGTATCCACCGTTCGAGTGTCGATCACGCTTTCGTAACCCCAGACTTCGTTGAGCAAACGGTCGCGGGCCTGGACCCGGCCGCGTCGCTGCATCAGGGTGCGCAAAAGTTTGAACTCGAGGCTGGTGAGATTCACCCGCTTGCCGCTAACGGAGACTTCGTGGCGGGCCGGATCGATTGTTATCGAACCGGCGGTGAGACGTTCGTCATCCTGTTTTACCTCGGCCCGGCGCAGGATCGCCTTGAATGCGCAACACGACTTCGCGCGGACTGAACGGTTTGGTGACGTAGTCATCAGCCCCAAACTCCAAGCCCACGATGCGATCGATTTCCTCGGCTTTGGCGGTCAACATCATGATCGGTATGTGGCGCGTGGCGGAATCGGTCTTCAGGATCTTGCACAGCTTCCAGGCCCGGCATTTTCGGCAACATCAGATCCAGAATGATGAAGGCCGGCTTTTCCGAACGGGCTTTGCTCAGCCCAGTCACGCCATCGTGGGCCGTCGAAACCGCAAACCCGCCGGCTTTACGAAGATTCAAGGTGAGAAGATCGACAACGTCCCTCTCGTCCTCGACGATCAGGATTTTCCGGCCGGATGCCGCTTCCATACCCAGCAGCTGTCGGGATGAAACTACTTCGGTTCGGCCGCTTTGATTCCCGCCTTCTCGTTCAAGGCCTGGGTAAATTCCTGCAAGCTGGCGACAATCTGGGGCGCTTTGCTCAAGACGGTGCTGGCCAGCTTCTCGGAATAATCGGGCCGGCGTTGCGACATCTCGGAAAGCGCCATCATGACGGCAAGGGCGTTATTGATCGAGTGCTTGATCTCGCTGAATTTCTTTCGCAACTGCTCGAGTTCGGCAGGGGTGATGGGTTGACCGGTATCCTTCATTTTCGGGGAATTTCGCTGGAGAAACGGGGCGGCTGTGCTTGACTTAAAGGTTCGACATTTTTCGTCAAAATGCCTGCGCAAGTTATCAAGATCAGTGGTGCGCGCCAGCACAATCTCAAAAATCTCCACGTCGAAATCCCGCGGGAGAAGCTGGTCGTCATCACCGGGCTGAGCGGCTCGGGGAAATCGTCGCTCGCCTTCGATACCCTGTATGCGGAGGGGCAGACGGCGATACGTCGAGAGCCTGTCGGCCTACGCCCGGCAGTTCCTCGATCAGATGGAAAAGCCGGACGTCGATTTCATCGAGGGCCTTTCTCCCGCCATCGCCATCGAGCAGCGCAGCGCGGGCGCAAATCCCAAGATCGACAATCGCCACCACGACGGAGATTTACGATTACTTGCGCGTCCTTTTCTCGGCGGTCGGCCAGCCCCACGATCCCGGCGACGGGTCAGCCGATTCACCGCCAAACGCCGCAACAAATTGTGGATCAAGTCCTGGCCTATGCGCCGGACTCGAAAATCATTTTGCTGGCGCCGCTGGTGCAGGATCAGACGCGGCGAATTTCGCGATGTGATCGAAAAGGCAAAACGCGAAGGCTTTGTCCGGGTGCGCGTGGATGGGGAAATCGTCGAGCTGGATCGACCCGATCCGATCCGGTCTGAAGAAAAACATGCGGCACACGATCGAGGCCGTGGTCGATCGACTCGTGGTTCGGGAAGGGATCCGCGTGCGGTTGACCGATTCGATGGAAACGGCGCTGAGATGGGGCGAGAACCGATTGGTGGCGCTGAAGAGGAGAAGCCAACCGAAGATCCACGCCCAACGCCCAATTAGGAGACTGGGAAGAAGTGCGCTACTCGACCGATTATGGAAACGCGGAAACCGGATTTACGCTGGGCGAGCTGACGCCCGAAACATTTTTCGTTCAACAGCCATCTCGGAGCTTGTCCGGCCTGTCACGGGCTCGGGACGCAGCAGGTTCTCGATCCCGAGTTGATGATCCCGGATCCGGGAAAAACGATTGCCGAAGGCGCGATTATGCCCTGGCGACGCGGCACCAAGCGGATGCAGGCTTACTATCGGCATTTGCAAGGCGCGCTGGTGAAACATTTTCACGTTGATGAAGATGTGCCGTTCGCCAATTTGCCGAACGAATTCAAAGATGCGCTCTATTTCGGCACGAATGGCCAGCCGATTGAGATGAAGTTCGGCGGCAACTCCGATAAATCGCGAGCAGGCGGAGAAAAGAACCGTCCGTTTGAAGGTCTGGTGCCGCAGATGCAGCGACTCTACGAAGAAACCCAGAGCGAGTTCACCCGCAACCGCATCCGCTCGTTTATGACGCGGGTGCCCTGCAAAAAATGCGGCGGTGCGCGGCTAAAGCCGGAAATCCTCGCGGTTACGATCAAGGATCGAGACGGTCGCGAGCTCAACATTCATCAATTCAGCGAACAAACGACCGAGGCGGCGGCGCGTTACATCGACAATCTCGCCCTGACCGCGCCACAGAAGCAGATCGCGGCCGACGTCGTCCGCGAAATTCAATCGCGGCTGCAATTCCTGGTCGAGGTCGGTCTGGGCTATCTTACGCTCGATCGCGAGAGCGGGACGTTGAGCGGCGGCGAAGCGCAACGAATTCGCCTGGCCACTCAGATCGGTTCCGGCCTGGCCGGTGTACTTTATGTTCTCGACGAACCGAGCATCGGCCTGCACCAGCGCGACAATGCCCGTCTGCTCGGGACGCTTGCGCCGGCTGCGCGATCTTGGCAATTCCGTTATCGTCGTCGAGCATGACGAGGAAACCATTCGCGCCGCCGATCACATTATCGATCTTGGCCCGGGCGCCGGACCGCGCGGCGGCGAGATCGTGGCCCAGGGAACACTTGAAGATGTTCTGCGCGGCGAAGAATTCCCTGACTGCCGATTATCTTTCTGGTCGCTTACGAATCCCGGTTCCCAAGCAGCGCACAAAACCCCGCTCTGTCCGAAATCGCGAAGCAAAAAATGAAGAAGGCTGGTTGGTTCTCGAAGGGGCCGCGGAAAATAATCTAAAGAACATCGATGTCGCATTTCCGCTTGGGCTGTTTCACCTGCGTAACCGGCGTTTCCGGGAGCGGAAAATCGACATTGGTGGACGATATCCTGCGGCGCGCGTTGTTTCGCCGCTTTTACAATTCGAAGGAAAAACCGGGCGCATATCGGGCATTGCGCGGCGTCGAGCAAATCGACAAGGCGATTGTAATCGATCAAAGCGCGATCGGGCGCACCCCGCGCTCGAATCCGGTCACCTACACCGGCGCGTTTGCGCCGATCCGCGAACTTTTCTCGCAACTGCCGACGGCTCGCGTCCGCGGGTACGACGCGGGCCGTTTCAGTTTCAATGTGAAGGGCGGCCGCTGCGAAAATTGCGAAGGCGGCGGCTTGATTAAGATCGAGATGCACTTTTTGCCGGACGTGTATGTGCAATGCGAAGTTTGTCGCGGGCCGGCGTTACAATCGCGAGACACTCGAGATCACCTATAAGGGAAAAAATATCGCCGACGTGCTCGACCTGACGATCGATGAAGCGGCGCGCTTTTTCCGAAACGTGCCCAGCATCTCGGACAAGCTCAACGCGCTGCTCGATGTTGGCCTGGGTTATTTGCAGCTTGGCCAGGCCGGCACGACACTTTCCGGCGGCGAAGCACAACGGGTAAAGCTCGCGACCGAACTGGCGAAGAAAGCGACCGGACGCACCATCTACATTTTGGACGAACCGACGACCGGATTGCATTTCGCCGATATCGAGAAATTGCTGCAAGTGCTGATGAAACTTCGCGACGCCGGCAATACGCTCATCGTGATCGAACATAACCTGGAAATGATTAAAGTGCGCGGATTGGATCATCGATCTCGGTCCGGAAGGCGGCGAACAGGGCGGCGACATTGTTGGCGCCGGAGCGCCGGAGAAGATTGTCGATCTTCCGAAGAGTCACATCGGGACGTATCTGCGGCCGCTCTTGGACAGAAAATGAACCGGATCGGAGCCACATTTCTTGTCGGGCTTCTCGCGGTGTTCGCGCCATTTGCGCGAGCGGAGTTTTCTGCCGAGCTCGCAAAAGCGAGTGCGCCGCTGGCGGAGGGCGTGCCGGAAGTTGCCGTCGCCCGTCTGCAAACGTTGCTCAACCACAAACTTCCTGAACCGGAATGGCGTGCAACCGCGGAAAAGCTCGCCGAAGCTCAAATCGCTGCCCGGCAGCCGCTCGACGCTCTCAAACTGCTCGAGGATCCGCGTTTACGAAATGTTTCTTCGGCCCAATTTTGTCGCGCCCAAGCTCTGGCCGGCTTGGATCGATGGAAGGACGCGCTCCCGCTCTACGAGAAGGTCGCCGCCGGCCAGGATTTGGCCATGCGCGCCGGCGCCGTCTTCGGGGCCGGTGAAATGCTGCGCGCCCTGGGTCGAGACGACGAGGCCCTGCACAAGTTCCTGACGCTCTTTCGCGATCCACAGTGGAGCGTGCGGGCGCAATTGCGTGCCGCCGAAATTTATCTGGATAAGTCCGATGCCACGAATGCGAAGCGATTGCTCGATAAGCTGCAGCCGAAAGCGGCGTCGGAAAGAAAAACCCGGCATTTCCTGCGTGGTCGCCTGGAAATGGTCGACCACCATCCCGAACGCGCCATTCCTGTGTTTGAGTCGCTTCTCAAGAAACCTCAGGGTGCCAGTCATTCGATCCTGACAGCGGCGCTCTTCTCCATCGCCGATGCGCATCTGCAATTAAAAACGGCCGAGACCGGTGACGATGTGCTGGAAGATTTTATCGAACATCATCCGAACGATGTCGATCTTGCCCGCATTTTCGCGAAATTGGACGAACTTTATCGCGCGCAACGCAAACCGTCGCGGTCTGAGCTGGAGCGGTGGATCGCGCGATCCCGGCCAGCCGAGACGCAGCCTGGCCCGGTGGTATCTGGCCCGGCTCGATCTTCGGGCCGGACACCGCGACCGCGCGCTGCAAATTCTTTGCGGGCCTGCGCCGCGAGGGCGCAAAATCTCCCGCGCTGGCCGGAGCATTTCTGGATTTTGCCCGGCTGGCAATCGAAGATCGACATTTCGACCAGGCGATCGCGGTTCTAAACGATGCGCGCCAGCTGCGGCCGGAAGCGGCAATGGTCGCTCGAATCGATCTTGTTAGCCGCCAGAGCAAATTATCTCGCCGGACGCTTCGATGTGGCGACTACCGCCTACGAGCAAGTCGCCCATTCGTCTTCACCATTTGCGAAGCTGGCGTTTTTTAATGCTTCGGCCGGTTCGCTGCAAATGAACGATCACGCTCGTTTTCTGGCCGATTACAACGAATTCGAAAAGCAAGGCGGCGACGAGGATCGCACGCGTCGAATTGCGACTGGAAGATGGTCTGGCCCGGGCGGCCAACGGTGACAAGAAAGCCACGCAAACCTTGCGAGAATTTGTCCGCGATTTTCCCAAAAATCCGCGCGTGTCGGAAGCGTGGGTGGCCCTGGCCGAATTGGCGTTTCACGCCGTGCCCCCGCGTCTCGATGACGCGCGAAAAAACCTGGCCCGCGCCGCGGAGGCCCAACCGACCGCCGCTGCGGCCGAGCGCGCCGATTATCTCATGATTTGGATTGAAGATCTGGCCGAGGGGAACGACGCAAAAGTTATCGAGCTGGCCGGCCGTTTTCTCCAGCGCCATCCCGATTCGCCGTTCGGGCCCGACGTTCGCATGAAGCTCGCCGAGACCTACTATCGACGCCAGGATTTCCCGAACGCGCAAACCCAATTCGAAATTCTGGCAGAACGAAATCCGGCCGGCGGGCTGACCGAGAAAGCGCTCTTTTTCGCGGCGGAATCGGCCATGTCGAGTATGGGCGCGAACTCGCTTGACCGGGCCATTGTGCTTTTCGATCGGGTGGTGCAGCTGAATGGCGAACTGAAGTGGGCCGCGCGCAACGAACAAGCCGTGATCGAACGCAAACTGGGTAAACCGCAGGACGCGCTCTCGCTCTACGACGAAGTGCTGAAAGGCGATGCCCGCCCGACGGAGAAACGCGAGGCACTTTGCGGCAAAGGCGACATTTTTTTCGAGAAGGGCGGAAGCGAAAATTATCGGCGCGCGATTGAGGCCTACGACCAGCTCGCCTCTGAGAATGAGGCGCCAATCCATTGGCGCAACCAGGCGCTGTTCAAGAAGGGGGTCTGTTTGGAAAAGGACGGCGATCGGGCCGGCGCTCTGGCCACCTTTTATCAAGTCCTGGAAAACGAGGCGCGCCCCGACCGGCGGCGCGAACTTTTCTGGTTTTACAAGGCGGGATTCAACGCCGCCCGGTTATTGGAGGATGAAGCAAAATGGGAGTCGGCGGTCGCGGTTTACCAAAAACTGGCGTCGGCTGGAGGAAGCCGAAGCGAAGAAGCCAAGACCCGCCTCAACCGCCTGCGGTTGGAACATTTTCTCTGGGAGAACTGACGCCCGGAATCCCTGCCATTTTGATTGTATCTTTCAGCAACGAGTCCGATAATAGCGCCATGACAACTGACACTAGGCATGGTCGCCGGTTCGGTTGGTCGGTGCGATGCGTGGGCATGGTGCTTGCGCTCGCATTTTGCGCGTCGGCGTTCGCCGATCCGGGAAAAAACGTAATCGTCTCGGAAAAGCAGCGGCCGATTAAGAAAGCAAGAACGGTCAAGAAAGTCTGTTATACGTTGATCTCAGACTCTGCAATTGTGCAGCCCTGCGATCGAATCAGAGGGCCGATCCCGACCACCGCAACGGATATGATCATCTTCCGAAACGGGCCACCGCCGAAAGATTAATTTCGGCGATTTGCGTCCGAGCGGAAATTGGCGCGCTGGCCAGCGCGGCGGCGCGATCAGTGGGTTGTTGTTTTCGGATGCCTTTTACCCTTCGAGCTCATTGGCCCGCCGAAGCTTGTTTCCGACGCCTTCAATTGGCGGTTAGCTGATTCTGCACAAGTGAGCGCAGTTGTGAAGCTTTTGCCAACGCGGCGCGCGCTTCCGCGTTGCGTCCCATTTTGTCCAGGATGTCGGAGAGCAAAACATATTGACGCGGCTGGTCTGGTTGACGTGCGATCGAACGCCGCTGGGTTCGGAGCGCTTCCTTGAATTCGTTTTGGCCCAATCGCATCTGAACAATGAGCCGCAGGGCCTCGGTATCGTGCACGTCGAGCCAACTGGCACGCTGCAGCGCCGCGTCGGCAAGATCGACATGGTCCGCTTGCGCATACAAACGTCCAAGAGCAAGGGCGGCACGGTGGTGCCACCAATTCGCACGGGAAAAGTCTTCAACCAAATGCAACGCAGCATCTGGTCCCAGGGTCTGGCGCAGGATTTCCGACTTAAAACTGATCAGTTCCCAAACTTCGGGATAATCTTTTCGCGCTTGCTCGAGAATGGCCAGGGCAGACTCATCGTTGTGCGCGTTGTGTCGCATCCGGGCGAGGTTCAGCGCGCCCACCCAGGTGCGCGGATATTCCCCGCGCATTTCCGTCGAAGTTTTTTCGAGCCGCGCAAACAGAGCTTCCGCTTCCTTGTCCCTTCCTTGCCGGGCCAGAACACTGGCGAGGTTGTTCAGGGCAATCGGATAATCCGGCGCAATCTCGAGCACCTTGCGAAATATCTTTTCCGCTTGCTTGTACTCGCCCCGGCCGGCGTGAATTTGGCCAAGGTTAAGACCAACCCGGGCGCTGGTGCCTCCGGCCGCAAGCGTGCGCCGATAGAACGTCTCAGGTGTGACCCAATCTGTGCTGCGCGCGTAGCTGCGAAAACTCAGCCCCGTGACTGCGCAAAGAGCGCCAGTAACGGCAAATTTCCAATGCCGTCGCGGAAGTTCGACGATGCAGCCCGCCACGAAAATGAGGAATCCGACACTGGGCAGGTAAAGCCAGTGCTCAGCCGCAGTGGCATTAAGTTGGGTGATATTCGAGATCGGCAGGTAGGCAGCGATAAACCAGCTCGCGCCGAAGATTCGCGCGGTTCGGCCGGGTCCTGGCCAGGCGCATCCAAAAACAAAAGCGGCCGCGATCATCAAACCCAGGATCGACAGATACTCGACGCCGATTTCGTTTCGCCAGCCGGCATCGCTACGCACGGCAGCGGGGTCAAAGACCGTGCGTTCCATATGCAGGTTCGACGGGAAGATCATCAACCGGCCGTAATCACCGAGTGCGCGCGCCATCAGCGCGGCGCGAACGGGAGCGGCCCAGTTTTCACTGGATTGCGTAACGCGCGGCCCGGGCAATTGGCGCAAGCCGGCATAGATGGCAATAACCGTGACGCAGGCAACAATGGCCCCAATACGGAAGCGCCAGGGCGCGCTTCTCTCAATAAAAACCAGGTGGGCCACGAAGAGGCACATCCAAACAAAGGCGATCTCACGCGAGCACAACGCGAGCAGGCCACAAAAAGCCGCCAGAAAGTAGAGCGAGCCGCGTGCGATGGGCCAGACGGTCCTTCTTCCCCGGAGGAAAAGCAGCCAGCCGGAGCTGGCCAGAAGAAATGCCAGACTGTCGGCGCGGCCAGAGATGTAATC
Source organism: uncultured Verrucomicrobiae bacterium (assembly GCA_963815455.1). Classification (GTDB taxonomy): domain Bacteria; phylum Verrucomicrobiota; class Verrucomicrobiia; order Chthoniobacterales; family UBA10450; genus JBDTZF01. The sequence goes on along the minus strand of CAWFGO010000001.1, from coordinate 1,447,462 downwards.
GATCGCTGCACTATGCACGGGATGGACAACCCAGATAAGCGCCACCAAAAGCGCCGCCAGCGAAATCCAGGGGAAGCGCTTTAACGCCCGCGCCCGGACCGCGATTGAAGCGCGGCGCAGAAGCAGAGAGGCGAACAATTGCCGGAGCAGAAAATAAAGCAGGATTCCGCTGGCGACATGGAGCAGCACATTCGTCAAATGGAAGCCCCAGGTATCCGTGTTCCAAAAAAAGTAATCGAAAACGTATGAAATATTTTGGACCGGCCGGTAATAGACCGAAAGGGAATCCAAAAAGAGATAATGTCGAAATGCCTCCAGGATCAGGAGCGGGCTCTTGATGAATGGATTATCGCGGGCCAGATAGAGATCGTCCCAGATAGGCTCGCCTTGCAGCGCGGGCACGCGCACGATGAAGGCAACGATGGCAAGAAAACAGACGCGTAGCCATTCGCGACGACAATAATTCAAAATTATCCTCACCGGGTTGCGAGAAGGAGTGGGAGTTGGCACAGCCTGTCGTTAAAATCGAGAGCGTCCTTTCGTCGTCGAAAGGACGCTCCCATAAATGAGCTAACGGAAACCGAAGGTTAGGGGTGTCCGTAAGGCGAGAAGAACTCGCTTCCGGCGACGTCGGACAACGTGTCCCAGGCATTCTGGGTCACACCTGGCAACGAATCGACCGTCTGCGCTCCATAATCTTCGCCGAATAGATTCTGGCCAGTTAGGTAAAGAATCGAGTCCTTCTTAACGTAGTTGGTCCAATCGGCGACCTCCACGGTGGCGCCGCTGGTGCGGCCGGTTTCGATTGCATATTGATCGACCGCGGCATCGATCATACGCAGATCGTTCAGGATCTTGGTGGCTTGCGAACGCTTGCGGGCCCGGAGAAATCCGGGCACGGCGATGGCTGCCAGCAACGCGATGATCGCGACCACGATCATGATTTCCACCAGCGTGAAGCCGGCTCGTCTTGCTGATAATTTTCTTAACATAGTTCCCCTTGTTTAATTGTTATTATTAATGCGAGTTGGGATGAGCGCTGGCGGCGGCGCCGGGCTGGTCCTCACAACTCATTCCCTGCCACCGAACCATTTCGGTGACAGGAGAATGAATCGTCAGAATCCGTTACGGCCCGTAGGGCGACCAGAAACCGGTGTCGGCAACGTCGGACAATGTGGCCAAGTCCGCCGATGGCACCTGCGGGATTTGGTCCACGGTTTGCGTACCGTAGGCCGATCCCAGAATGCTATTGCCCGTGTTGTAGAGCGACTGAGCCCTTTTTCAGGTAGACCTTCCAGTCGGAGAAGGGCACCGCCGCTCCGGAGGTCCGGTTCGTTTCGATGGCGTATTGGTCGACGGCCGCGTCGATCATGCGCAGATCGTTGAGGATGCGCGTAGCTTGCGAGCGCTTCCGGGCACGGAGGAATCCGGGCACGGCGATGGCTGCCAGCAACGCGATGATCGCGACCACGATCATAATTTCCACGAGGGTGAAGCCCCCGCGACGTTTATTGATATTTCTTAACATGATGTTGTATCTTCTTCCTTGGTTTGTGTTTGATTGCGGTCCGCGATACTTTTCGCGAACAGGCGTTTAAAGAGCAGTGTTAGTGCCAAGCAGGAGCTGTTTTTATGGTTTCTACAACGGCGCAACCCCCGGGATCGCCGCCAAATCGGGGTGGCCGGCCCTCTCATCTACGCCCGTCTGGCGCACGCTTCGTGCTTTAGTTCCCACGTGAAATCCCTGAAGCCAGCCTTCTTGCCTTTCCTTGGGGCCGCTCATGGCATTTTCGCAGTTGTGTTTCTCATTAGGCTCGCCGCCCTGGTCCGATTGACCGAGTCTCCCTTCCTGCTGCCGACACGGGGAGATATGCATTTTTACGACGCGTGGGCGCGGCGGATATTGGAAGGTCAATTCACCGACCACCTGGCGTTCTACGGGTTGCCGCTCTACGCCTACCTGCTGGCCTTGATTTACAAGCTTGTCGGTTACGGCCCATTTATCCCCGGATTGCTTCAGGCCTGCCTGGAAGCGGGGACGGCGGTGATCATCTACAAACTAGGCGTCCGAATTTTTGCAACAAACGATGGCCCCGGCAACGCATCGCGGGCCGGGCCGATCGTCGGGGCCTCGGCCGCCCTCGGCTGGGCGCTCTTTACCCCCGCCCAAGCCTACGCCGTAATCCTAATGCCGACCGTCTGGCTCGTTTTCGTTTTCTGGCTGGTCGTCTGGCTCGCCGTCCGACGCGACCTTGCACCCGGCAGGTTCGCCTGTTTCGGGTACGGCCTGTTTGTGGGTTTCGCCGCGATGGGCGTGGCCACGATCCTCTTTCTTGTGCCGCTGCTGCTCGCCGCGATATTGTTGAAACCCAAACCAGCCGGGAGCGGGCGCCCGTTCGTTTCCAACATCGTTGCCGCGGCGCTTCTTTTTGCCGGAATCGGCGTCGGGACCTCGCCTTGCTGGCTGCATAATTATTTCGTCGCGCGCGATCCCGTCTTTCTCTCCGCCCATGGCGGCGTCAATTTTTGGATCGGCAATAATCCGATCGCGACCGGCTATCCCAGGTTTCCGCCCGGCCTGCATGCCGGGCAGGAGGCCATGCTGACCGATTCGATCGATGCAGCAGAAAAGGCCGCCGGGCACTCACTGAAGCGATCGGAAATCTCGGCCTATTGGTCGGGCAAAGCGAAAGATTACATCCGGCATAATTTCGGCGACTGGCTCACGTTGCTCCTCACCAAGGCAAAAAACTTTTGGGCCGCATTTCAGTACGACGATCTCAGCATGATTACCGCCCTGCGAGAAAACGGCGTCATTTTTCCCGGGCTTTCGTTTGGAGTTGTCGCCGCGCTGGCCATTCCCGGTCTGCTTATCGCCTGGCGCAAGTTCCCGGTCTCGCGATGGATTATGGCCGCGATCCTGTTGCACATGTTTGCGCTGCTCCCGGTTTTCGTCACCGAGCGTTACCGCCTTGCGGCCGTGCCCGGCCTGCTCCTGTTCGCCGCCTGCGGATTGTCGATCTTCTGGCAGGCTTGCGCTACGAAAAGGCTCCGGGTTGCCGCAATTTACCTCGCGCTGCTGCTTTGCTCGACAATCTGCGTCGGTTGGCCGCAACGCGATCCGTCGCTATGGGCTCTCGATAGCTATAACTCAGGTTGGCGGGCGCTGGAATCAAACGACCTCGCCACCGCGGACCGCAAGCTCAGCCTTGCTTACGCTTACGTGCCGGATAACGCCGAAACGAATTTTGCGCTAGGTAATTTGCGTCTCGCGCAAAGCGAAAGAACAGCGGCGAAATCCTTTTACCGCGTCACGCTTCAGCTCGATCCCAACCACGAAGGCGCTTTCAACAATCTCGGTATCCTCGCGCTGGAGGAAAAGCGCTGGACCATCGCCGCGACTTTTCTTGCCAAAGCTCTCCAACAAAATCCGCGCAGCGCAAAAACCTATTTCCTGCTCGCCGAAGCGCATTTTCAAGGCGGCGACATCGAGCGCGCTGGAGCTGAAGTTGCGAAGGCGCTCGAGCTTATTCCTGGTCAAGCGGAATTCGTCGAGTTGCAGCAAGAGATCGCGCGGTATTCGCAGTAGGTTTTGTTTGCCTCGCCTCTCTTACGACCAAGCTGAGCCCAGCAAGATCGCGACCGCGTTATCGGGCCGCCTTTTCCAGAACAACCAGTAATCTGGTAGCGAAGAGTGCCGGCGCATGATCCAGCATGGCATCGATGCGCTGGAGCGTCGGCAACATGACCAAGGGATAAAGTTGCGGGGCGCGAAACCCACCTGAAGCGACGTACGAAAGGGCCGCCGCACGCCGAACGCTCACTGTTCGCCAACCGCAAAGCTGACGGCGGCGCGACCGACAAAAAACGCGCCATGCGTTTCCGGCGGCGGCATAGTAATCGGCGCTCCCAGTATCCCAATTCTCCGGCGCGAACCACGTGATTGGATTGCGCAGACCGAGCGGTTCGTGATGAAACAGACCATAGACGATCAGCCCTACCAGGCTCATGCAGGGGTCAAAAATGATCAGCCTACCGCCGGCGGAGAGAACCCTTTGGAACTCCATGAGTGCGGTGCCGGGATAACGCAGATGATGCCAAACGTCGAACAGAATGAGATTCGCGACCGAGTCATTGCCAAACGATAAGCGATACGCGTTTTCGGTCTGGTCCAGCCACGGATTTGGCAAGACGTTGGTCGTAATGCAATCGGGTATCACCGTTTTGATCTGGCCCAGGCCTGAGCCTATCTCGACCGTCGGACCAGTCAGGTCGTGGCGGCACGCGCGCGCGATCTGACGATGGAATCCTCTATAGATTTTTTGCAGAACCGGCTTGCCTACCCACGAGCGGCGATTCTCGTGAATTTCAATATTGTGCTGGGCGAGCGAACAGACAGCTTCCATGTCAGATGAATTTGATTTTGCGAGCAGCGAACCAGACCATTCGCAATAGGAGGAGGCCGTGCGCCAACGCTGGATGTTGGTCGATCCATACTGCCGGTCCCGGTAGCGGATCGGCACATCGACAATCTTTAAGTGTTGCTTGCTCGCTCCGAAGAGCAGGTCGAAGTCGCCGAACGGGTTGAAGTCGCCAAAGAAACTACGGTGCCGGACAATCTTTTCGTAGTCCCCGGCGGGGAAGCACTTTCGTTCCGCAAAGTGTATCTTTTACCGGTTGGCCGAGAAGCCATGTAAAGGCATAACCAAAAAGCTTGTTCGCGACCATATTACAAAATTGCATCGCCTCGCCCTCCATCGGGTAGACGAGCCGCACGCCATTCGCGAAATCGCCTTTGCCGGAAGCTGCAACCTCGTAAAACTTCTCCAGTTCTTCCGGGGGCATTGTCAGATCGGCGTCGAGAATCATCAGGAGATCGCCCCGCGCGATGGCAAATCCTTCGGCACCGCGTTGCCCTTTCCGCGCCCGGTCTGCCGCACGGCCCGGATATCCAGGTGACAATACCTGTCACGCACCCGCTCGATCTCGGCCCAAGTGTTATCTTGCGAGTGCCCTTCCACAAAAATGATCTCACCTTTTGACGCAAACCGGCCGACCCGCTGCACGGCGGCTTCAATGTTTCCGGCCTCGTTTCTCGCGGGGATGAGGATCGACACAGTTTTTTTCCCATGCCCGGAGCCATGAAAAATCGGACGGCACACCATGAAAATGGTTAGACAGAATGAGGGCAGTATGGGCGCCAGAAACCGATTGAGCAGCCTGTCCAGGCCAAGAAACGGGACCGGCATCAGCACGCGCGCTTCTTCCCGGACGACCTCCCAGTCAGCAAGCGCCAGCAGGTTCCGAACATCCGCCCGGCTAAGCCAGTTCAATTCCGGCTGCCTGGATTTCAAGCCCAGCGCCGTCGCCAGGCCCAACAAAGGTTTCCACAGCGTATTGTAAAAATTCAGCACCAATCGGGTATCGCCGCGCGAGCACTGCCGAATATTTTCGAACATCCGCTGCACGTCGCCCGCCAAATTGATTGTTTCGGATATGATAATGAAATCGAATGTCCGCTTGAAGATGAAGGTCTCGCCGGCGCCCCGGTGGAAACTCCCGCGGGGAATTCGCCTGCGGGCGTGTTCGATCTGCACTCGCGAAACGTCTATTCCGCTAACGTCACGGTTAGGGAGAAGTTCGAGCAAGGCTCCGCTGCCGCACCCGATTTCGCACAGGCTTGCATCCGCCGGAATCCAGTCCCGGTAGTAATGCGCGAGGCGTTGCCTGTACTGCCGCCCGAACCAGGTTTCGGGCACAGCGTGATTGTCGTAAAACGTCGCGGCTTGTTCGATGTGTCGCTCGAGCAGTGGATTGGTTTCCAGCTCGCCCGGCGCTGGGAACACGTGCAGCCCGGGCGCGAGCGCGGCCTGTCCAATTGAAGCGGATGGCAGGAGAATGTTCCTGTTCATTTGACGATTCCCTGAGTGCGCACCAAACCTTCGGTAACCAGCTCGTACAAACCGCCTTTGACGAAAAGGACATTGTGTTGTCGCAAATCGTAGGCGCACAAGAGCAACACCGCGGCGGTCAGCAGTGGCTTTCGCAGGTGCGCCCAGTTTGCGCTCAAGGCGAATAACTGGGTCACCGCGAGAAATCGCATCGGCATGTCCAGCATCACGATGTATCGAAGGTTCATTCCGTCCGGAAACGCGGTTAACACGGCGTAGCTCAGGCAGCAGAACGCCGCCAAATAGCGACGGCCGCGATCCGCGGAGGGCCGGGCCGAAGCACGTTTGCCACAGCCAGGACGGTGATGATCGGGCTGACTAGGACGATATCTACCAAATAGCGATGCCACGGTCCGCCTCCAGTGTGAATGGTGTAGGGCAAAATCGGGACCTTTTGCCGGAGCAGTTCGAACACCAGCACAAATTGTTCGAAACCTCCTGCCGCTATCACAACAATGGCAAAACCAATGGTTGCCCCGGCAAAAGATGTCAGCACGAGCTGGCGGGTAACGCAGCCCAGTTTAAGCCAGCGGTTGCCGACAAGTATTCCCAGAACAGCCAGGAAAACAAAGAAGGCGTTTTCTTTTGTCATCACCAGAGCGGCCAGCGCCGCCCCATAACCGACCAGCCAGCGGACAGAATTTGGCTGTCTCAGGTTTTCCCATAGCAACCAGATCACCAGAAGCGCCCAAAAGCCGAAAACGCCGTCGATCAGTGCGTGTTGCCCGATGTGGATTTGAGTCGGCGCGAACGCAACCAACGCGGTGACCGCCGCGGTGAAATCCCAGCGCTTCGTTAGGCGCCAGCAAAAAGCCGCTGAAATCACCAGCGTCAAAATGCTAAAGTGACACGAGAGGCTGTGTAAGGCGGTCAACGGAGCCATCCCGAAGAGGTGATGGTAAAGATAGCCGCCTACAATGTAGAAGATGCGGGTGGGAGGCAGAATCGCCTGGTGATGCGGGTTGAGCTGATTCGTGATGAATCCATCAATCAAGGCCGGATATTTCGAGACGCCGACTTCATCAAGCGCTCCGATATAGGTGCGGTACAGATTTTCATCGAACCCCACAGATGTGAACCCACTGGGCAAAAACAGCCGGAGCAAGATCCCGATGGCGATAATCGATCCCAGCAGGACTCGGGGGCCCGATGTTCGTGCGATTTCGGCCAGCCAAGGTTGGCGCGTCGATGATTCCAGACGCGGGGGGGGCGCCGTCGCTTGGCCAAAGGTCACCGCCGCGGGCGCGCTGAGTTCCAGCTCATTTAGGCGCATGAGCTTCTTGAGAGCTAGAAATGAGCCATCCGACTGCCGCCTGCCTTAGGCAACCCGGCCAAGCGCTTGCGGATGCAACGTCATCGTAGTCGTGGCCGACTGTTGGAAAACCCGTCGTCCAGCGGCAACCGGCCGGACTCGCAGGCAGATTTGATCCGAGAACAAATGCTTCGATGCCTTGAGCAAAAGTTGATCGAGCTTCGCCAACGCCCGGCCCCGAGCAGTCTGTTTGATAACAGATGGACGCGGCGCCGAAACGCCTCGCGCTTCCAAAATCTCGTAGCCGGCCCGCTCCAGCAATAGACACAAAGACTTGAAGGTGAAAGAATGTCGGCGTCCGACTCTGGAAGTTCCGTTTCCGTTGCGATTGGAACTACATTTGAAAAGTGTGCTCACAAATCGCGCGGTCCGAGACCGGGCATTCGATGCTGTAACGATTACCTCCGATCCGCACCGCGCCATTTTCTCGCGCAGTGTCTCCATGAAAGTTTCGGGATCAGGCAACTGCTCGACTAGATCCAGCAAGAGGATTCGATCGAACCACGCCACGTTCTCCGGTAATGCGGACGCGGCCGATGTCGATCCTGTCGGCCGAGAGCTCTCCGCGAAAACGCGCTCCGTAACGTGGCAGAAGTTGCGTTTAAGATCGCCAACGATTCGAGCGTGACCGTTCCCGATCTGCAGCACATGTCTCCCGGCCGGACAAACTTCCAGCACGAAATTTTCCCAGGAAGAACATTCGGACTTCCTGCTAAGATGGACAAAATTAGCCGCCTTTGCTTTGAGGGTGGTGAGGTACATGCCCCACCTTTGCAGCTAAAACCGGGCCAGCTTTTGGGCCGGTGGAACGCGACCTCCGGGCGCGTTGGGAAAACACAGCGCCTCAGGCGCTAAATGTCCGGCTTGCGCCGGGTGGGTTAGCATCGCGCTCGGAGATCGCGATCCACCACGCTAATGAGATTTCCCCAGCACCGAATCAGCCGTGTCCAGCACGGCTTTGTCGTCGTTCTGACTTAGGCCGTCGAGGAAACCGCGAATTCGCCTGAACGATTGGCGAAGGAAAAGATCCGCCGCCTTGTGCTCCGATGGCGCCGATTGGCCATTGCGACGCGCCGATTGCAGCTCGGATTCCCAACGGCTCAACACGCATGTCGATGCAAAAAGATCCATGGCCGTGTTGGCGATTCGTTCCTGGACCAGCTGCATATCGAGAATCGGTTCCCGATACGCGATCAGCGATTTGTTCACGGCAAAATTGAAACGCCAAATCAACCTGCCCAGTTGTCCCGCCCGGGATTTGAGCTGCTCGCTCTGCACCGGCACGTCGGGCGTGCGAATGCTCGCTCCTAATCGATTCATCCCCGCCGTCCACGCCTTGCCAATCCCGCCTTCGCGCGTCGGTTTCAACATCGTGTCGTAAATTTCCTTGAACTCCATGCCCGGCCCACGCATTCCGACCAGTGCGACGAACGACGTGAGCACCTCGTTGCTCCCTTCGCCGATCTGATTGATCCGCGCGTCCCGCAACATCCGCTCGAGCGGTGAATCGTTAAAATACGCCGAGCCGCCGTGGATCTGGAACGTCTCGTTGATGATTTCCCACAGCCGCTCGGTCGTGAACACCTTCAACATCGCCGTTTCCATCATGTAATCTTCCAGACCGCGATCGATGAACCCCGCCGTCATCGTGGTCATTGCTTCCATCGCGTAGGCGTCCGCCGCCATCTTGGCGATTTTCTTTTTGACCAAATGAAAGTTGCCCAGCGTCTTATTGAACTGTTTTCGCGTGTTCGCGTGCTCGACCGCGAGCTTCAAACACGTCTTCGCGCTCCCAGTGCAGCACGCGCCAAAAGTGGTCCGACCGAAATCGAGCACCGTCAGCGCGACCTTCAGGCCTTTGCCCAGTTTCCCGAGAACGTTCTCCTTTGGCACTTTCACATCGCGCAATTCGAACCGCGCCGTCGCCGTCCCGCGAATCCCGAGCTTCGGCATCCGGCCTTCGATCATGTTGAATCCCGGCATGTCCGGCGTGACCAGAAACGCCGTGATCGCAGTCTTGTCCGAGCCCGGCACCGGCGTTCGCGCCATGACCGTAAGCACCTGCGCGATCGCCGCGTTGGTGATGTAACGCTTCTCGCCGTTCAAAACAAAGTGCGAGCCATCCGCGCTCGGCGTTGCCGTCATTTGCACGTTGCCGGCATCCGAACCCGCCTCGGGTTCGGTCAGGGCAAAGGCCGCGAGCTGTTCACCAGTGACCAGTTTCGGGAGCCAACGCCGTTTTTGTTCGTCCGTCCCAAACAACAGCAATGCCCGGATGCCGATCGAATGATGCGCGTTAACAAATACCGATGTCGATGCACACCGGGTCCCGATCTCCTCAAGGATCTTGCAGTTAGCCAACTGCGAAAACCCGTGACCGCCAATTTCTTTCGGCGCCGTCGCCCCGAGCACACCCACGCGCCCCAGTCCGTCGATCACGCTCCGCGGAATATCCGCGATGCGATCGATCTCCGCCGGATCAAGATTCTTATCGAGAAAATCCCGCAGCTCAGCCAGCGTCCGATCAATCTCCGGTTGTTCCGACGACGCAATCCGCGGATACGGCATCACCCAGTCGGACACGAAATGCCCCTGGAAAAGCCCCTTGGCAAACCCCACCGCCTGCGGCCCGCTAAAAAGCAGCTCCTCCGCCTGTTGAATCTCCTTTTGCCGTTGCGCTTCCGTCTCAGTCATAAGAATTGGCCGCCGATCCTGAAAAGCTTCAAAGCCGAAACGGCGAGGCAGCCATTGTAGCGAGCAGAGCGCGCCTGTCCAATACGAGCGAATCAAAGACGACTAGGATCCGTCTTAGCTGCAGCCTTGGCTAGTGCCGCATTCGGTACAGACGCCGCAGGCGCCGGCGCGGATGACTTTGGTGCTGCCGCAGACCGAGCACGTGATGTCCATGAACATGTTGCCGAGCGCTTCTTTGACTCGCTCGGCGTGGCTGCCCCGAATGCTTTCGGGGGAGCTGGCCTTAAATTGGGGTGAGCCGTCATGCGGGGAGTGGTCGCTGGTGATCACGTCGATCAGCTCTTTTTCGCCGGTCCGAGAGAGATCGGGCACGGGACGGTTAACAGCCTTCTTTTCGATCTCGGCGATTTCTTTCATCGGCAGTTCCGGCTGACCGCGGTTGGGCGAGGTCGCTTCCTTGTACCCTTTGATGAACTGGCAACCGAGCCAGCGAAATACGTAATCGGTGATGCTGGTGGCGCTGCGAATATCGGGATTTTTGGTGAACCCGCTCGGCTCGAACCGTTGATAGGCGAATTTCTTCACCAGGTTCTCCAATGGCACGCCGTACTGCAACGAGACCGAGGTCAGCGTGCCGATTGTGTCCATGAGCCCGCCGATGGTGCTGCCTTCCTTCGACATCTGAATGAATAACTCGCCCGGCATTCCATCCTCGTAGAGACCGACGGTGATGTAGCCTTCGTGTCCGGCGATCTCGAACTTGTGCGTTAACGACATCCGGGTGTCGGGCATCCGATGCCGCAACGGTCGGTCCAGTTTGCCGCGCAACATCGACAATTCTTCTTCGAGCTCGAGGATGCGCTGCTGAAGCTCAGCGGGTTCGACCATGACATCCGCGCCAGCGGCGTCAGCATCGGCGCCGCCCATGTCTTTCGTCTTGCGCGTGTTCAACGGCGCGGACCGCTTGGAGGCGTCGCGATACATGGCGACCGATTTCAGCCCGAGCCGCCAGCCTTCGACGTAAGCGTTCATGATTTCATCGACGGTGGCCGCTTCCGGCAGGTTCACCGTCTTCGAAATGGCGCCGCTCAGGAACGGTTGAGCCGCGGCCATCATCCGCAGATGCGCCATGTAATTAAGACTGCGCTCGCCCTTAAACGGCTTGAACGCGCAATCGAAAATGGAGAGATGTTCCGGTTTCAGCCCTGACGAAATATTCGAACCGTCGGTATCGGTCACGTCCTCGATGGTGTCGAAGGCGTCGATATGCGCGATGATCCGTTCGACCTCCTCGGAATTGTAACCGAGTTTTTCCAGCGCAAGTTTGACCGTTTGGTTAACGATTTTCAACATGCCGCCGCCGGCGAGCAGTTTGTATTTCACCAGCGCGATGTCGGGCTCGATCCCGGTAGTGTCGCAATCCATCAGGAAACTGATCGTGCCGGTAGGCGCGAGCACCGTGACCTGGGCGTTGCGATAACCGTAGCGTTTGCCCAGCTCGGCTGCGCTGTTCCAGACCTCCTTCGCCTCCTGTTTCAAATATCCGAATTCCTCGGTGTCCGGGATTTCGTTCACCGCGCAACGGTGGAGATCGATCACTTCCTGCATCGCCGCGACGTTGTTCTTCGAGACCGGCTTGGACACGCCGCTGCAACGCGCGTCGCGATAACCGGGGAACGGCCCCATGGCTCGCGCCATTCGCGCGCTTTGCTCGTAGGCTTCGCCGGTCATGATCGACGTGATCGCGCCGCAGATCGCCCGGCCTTCGACGCTGTCGTATCCATAACCGTAACTCATGATGAGCGACCCGAGATTGGCGTAACCAAGCCCGAGGGTGCGGAAAATGTGCGAGTTCTCGGCGATCTCTTTGATCGGATAACTGGCGTTATCGACGATGATCTCCTGCGCCGTAATGAACACCCGCACCGCCGACTTGAATCGCTTCACATCGAACGCGCCGTCTTCGTCCTTGAATTTCATCAAATTGAGCGAGGCCAGGTTGCACGCGGTGTCATCGAGAAAAAGATATTCCGAACACGGATTCGTTGAATTTTGCCGGTCCGTCCCCTTGCAGGTGTGCCATTTGTGAATCGTGGTGTCGAACTGCATCCCGGGATCACCGCAGACGTAGGTGCCCTCGGCGATTTTGCGGAGCAACGCGCGCGCCTCCTTTTTCTCGCACGGTTGACCGTCAGTGACGCGGCGCGTCCACCATTCGCGGCCTTCCAGAGCGGCTTCCATGAACTCGTCGCTCACCCGGACGCTCAGGTTTTCGTTCTGATACATGACCGACCCGTAGGCGTCGCCGTTGTAACTGCCGTCGTAACCGCTCTCGATTAGCGCCCACGCTTTTTTCTCTTCCTTCTGTTTCGCATCGATGAACTCCTCGATGTCGGGGTGCCAATCCTTGAGCGTGTTCATCTTGGCCGCGCGTCGCGTTTTGCCGCCGCTCTTCACCACGTTGGCCACCTGATCGTAAACTTTCAGGAACGACAGCGGCCCGCTCGGTTTCCCACCACCACTCAATTTTTCCCTGGTCGATCTTAAGGTGGAAAGATCGCTGCCGGTGCCGCTGCCGTACTTGAAGAGCATTGCTTCGCTCGTGGCAAGTCGCATGATGTCTTCCATCGTGTCGTTAACACTTTGGATGAAACAGGCGCTGCCCTGGGGGTATTCGTACTGAGTGGCCGCGCGCTCCGCTTGGCCGCTCTCTCGGTTGTAAAAGTAATTGCCCGCTCCGGCGTTCCGGCCCACTCCGTACTCATGATAAAGACCGACATTGAACCAGACCGGCGAATTGAAGGCCCCGAACTGATTCAGGCACAGCCAGGTCAGCTCGTTGTAAAACGTGTCCGCCGATTCCGTATCGGCAAAGTAGCCATCGGCAATTCCCCAATCCGCGATCGTTCGCGTCACCCGCTGAATCAGTTGGCGCACCGAAGTTTCCCGGCCATTCTTGCTCGGGTCGGTGCCGTGACTGATGTCGCCGTAAAAATATTTCGAGACCGCGATCTTCGTAGCCAGAGCCGTCCAACTCTTCGGAACTTCGACATTTTCCTGCTTGAAAATGACTTTGCCGCCGTCGTCGCCGATCTCCGCCGTGCGACGCTCCCATTCGATTTGATCGAATGGCGACACCGCCGGGTCGCTAAAAACACGCTGAAAATGCAAGCCCGGATTTTTCTTTTTTTGGCTCCGTTGTTTGCGGCGATCGGTCGATTTTCGGGGTTTGTTGAGCGATGCCGGCGCAATTCCTGGTTTGAGTTGAATCATGATTGGGAGGGGGGTTCAGGTTGTTAATTGTTGTCAATACCGGTGAACAGCGACGCTAATAACCTGTGAACAGTCGGAAATACCGGTGAACAACAAGTAATAGCGGAGCCTCCCGGGCGGACGCACAATATGCAGTGGAAAGGGCAAACGCGGCAAGACAAAAATTGTAACATTTTTTGGGGCTCAGGCAGACCGCGGATTACGCGGATGAAACGGATGAGCATCCTGCCGTCGCATGGGCAAATGGCGTTTGCATTGGGCCTTGGATGTTGGACGTTAACCGCCCGTCCGGCTCGGATCGTTGGGCGCTTTCTTCTTTGCCAAATTTGGAAGGGTGGCTGAGTCCGGTTTAAGGCACTCGACTCGAAATCGAGCGTGGGGTAACCCACCGTGGGTTCGAATCCCACCCCTTCCGTCCTGCTTCGCGCTACGCGCTTCGCAGAACTGGCGCCGGCTTCGAACCACAGTGCGCTCGGCAGGAAAGCGATGCACGATTGCGGGAAGCAGGACGCCCTCCGAAGGGTAATAATATACTTGACCGACCGTGCGGTTGGCCTATTGTGCCGCTGCCGCCGTGACAGGGCGAAAGGTCTATTCGCTCGCTGCTTCCGATGTGTCCGATTCCTTGGCTCTTACTGCTGGCGTTGGCGTTTTCGCTACCCGCCTAACCAGGGCCTCGAATCGTTTGGCCGATGTCTTTCCTTCGCTGGAATCCTCAGCCAATCGCGCAAGCGTTTCCTCGCGTGTTTCAGTGTTCTTCATGTCACTTGTTTATGCGGTTCGTCTCTAACGATAACGACCTGTTTTGCTGTAAAGAATGAAGGTCATTCCAGTAATATCGGTTCGTTTGCCAGGCTTGAAATAAAGCTCAGTAATAGAGTCGTCCCCGCGCGGCATAGTAGATCGTGTTATTACTGCATTCCCCTCTGCGCCATTCACGTCCCGAATCGTAAGTCGCCACTGGCGGGCGTCGGGGTGGGCGTCGTAACCCGCTGGGCGTTCGACAAAAATCAATCCTCTGACAGTTTCGCCAGCCCCAATGTTTTTCTCTCTAATAACTTGCTCGAATTGTGGAACCGTTTCCGTCACTTCCACAGAGTTAGCGGGACCGTTTTGAAGAAAAGTCGAGAATATTTTCCCTCGCTCAATATCGCGCTGCCGAAAACGGGTAGCGTACTTCCACGGCTTGCCAGAAACGCGAACCTCAAGGAAATAGGAATCAATGAGAAGTGGCTTAGATTCCAGTCCGTTAGTCAATCGGACGTACATGACATCACTAACAGGCGACAAATACATTTGGGTTCCGTTCTCGAATCCAAACCAGAACGATGGACTGTCATATTTTTGACTCGTAATCGCAAGTTCCTGTGCAACGGAGAAGGACAATCGCGGCGTATTTGCCTTGGACGGCGCAAGGACGAAATAATGAAACCCCGAAAAGATAGCGACGCCAGCGGCGACATATGCTGCGAATCCCCAGTACATGCTAGCGACGTAACCTTGGTAAGTACCTTTGAACATGTATCCGAGAACGAACCCAAATGTAATGACGAACACGATCGCGCTGAACAGAAACGATATGAAGCCGCTCATATTACTTCGGCCGCTAGTCGTTTTCTTTGCGCTGTCTTCGGCGCGGTCGGATTGTTTTTCGGCATCTTTATCGGAGTTATCATTGCTAGTCGCGCTGCGCATAGATCATGAAATGCTGCTATGCCGTTTGCCACGTCTCGGAAATTGAATGCCATCACCACCCTCTGCCGCGATGAGCTTGGCATATTTCAAAGTTTTTCCACACAACGCCGCCGAGCGCCTTAACAAATCGCCCTTGGTCGTCGTCTTTGCGCTCGTTAAACCGAAACGCTTGTTCATCGAGATACCCGAACAAATGAAAAGGCTCAACGTTTACATAGGTTCCTTTCAGCGCGCGTTTCAGGAGCGACCAAAAGTTTTCAAGCCCGTTAGTGTGGACGTGTCCTTTGGCATAGCACTCAGCGTGATTGATTACGTTGTGGACGTATTCACCCGAAAGCTGGTTGTAGGAATCCAGAGCATCCGTGAAAACTATCCGTCCCCTTTTCGACATTCTCGCGCACCTCAGCGAATCGACATGATGACGGCGCACGTTCTCAATAACCTTGCAACGAACGCCCGAGAGGATTGATTCGGCGAATTGCGTTCCAAGAGTCCAATCACGGCAGTTCCTTACCGATTCCACCTGTTCCACGAACTTTGCGCTTATTCTTGTGAATGTTCCGAGCCAGTCCGCCGATGAAAGTTTCATCGGCTTCAACACGGCCTTTCATTTTCTCGATAGAGTCGTCCTGCATTGCCAGCCGAATCCGCTGCAACATGAACCAAGCGGTCTTTTGCGTTACGCCAATCGCGCGGTGCAACTCGTAAGAACTGATTCCGTTCTTGCAGTTAGCGGCGAGCCACATTGCGGGAAGCCATTTCTCCAGGCCAATCGGCGAATCTTCAAAGATCGTTCCGACCTTTGCCGAAAACTTTTGCTTTGGGTGCGGAGTTTTGCATTTCCACACCTTCGCGTTTGCGAGGAACGTCACCTTATCAGAACCGCAGCGCGGACAACGCACTCCACGCGGCCAGCGAATGCCGACAAAGAACTGGAAAGCGTTCTCTGGATTGCTGAAATACGAGACTGCTTCGAGCAAAGTTTCGGGTGCGTTCATGCGAGCAGAATATGCCAATGAAGCGGTCGGTCAAGTATATTATTACCCTCCGAAGCTTCAGCGAAGGAGGGACTACGATGTATTACGTTTACCTAATTGAGAGTCTCATTAAGGAAGGCGAACGTTATGTGGGAATGACCACTGATCTCAAAAAACGGCTCCGAGAGCACAACGCGGGAAAATCCTTCCACTCTTCAAAGTTCAGGCCTTGGAAACTGACGACATATATTGCGTTCGCCGACCAAGCTAAGGCAGAAGCCTTTGAGCGTTATCTCAAATCTGGGTCAGGCCACGCATTCGCGAAAAAGCGCCTCTGGTAGTAACAACCTCCTGTTTTGTGCCCGCAACTCGCAGGATTGCTAATGAGTAACTAGACAAAATAGCCAAAATCGGCGCCCGGCGGCGTCTTTAAACTTGGTAAACGTCTGCCCGCCTGCCTTGGAATGAAATCAAAGTTGCATCCGATTTATTCGACGGCAGTGTGATGACTTTCACTCTCCTTACTTCTATGAGCATCCATTTTCGATTCTTCCTTTCGCTTCTTGTTGTTGCATCCGGTCTATTGTCGATCAGCCAAGGCGCGGACCAAAAATTGCCCGACACCACCCGCCTGCTTCGTTTCCCGACCACGAACGGCAATCAGATCGTTTTCTGCTACGCCGGGGAACTTTACACCGTCGCCAAAGAGGGTGGCATCGCGCGGCGTCTAACGAGCGGGCCCGGATACGCTTCGTTCCCTCATTTTTCGCCGGACGGGAAACAGCTCGCCTTTACCTCGCATTACGATGGCAATACCGAAGTCTATGTGATGCCTGGCGACGGTGGCGAGCCAAAGCGCTTGACCATCACCGCAACCCTCGGCCGGGACGACATTTCCGACCGGATGGGGCCTAACAATATCGTGATGACGTGGGAAAACACCAAGCCGCTCGTTGTTTTCCGCACCCGGAAAAAATCGTTCGATTCCTTCATCGGTCAGCTTTACACCGTCGGCCTCGATACCGAATTGCCACAGCAGTTGCCCGTGCCGCGCGGCGGATTCGTTTCGTTTTCGCCGGACGATTCCAAGATGGTTTATAACCGGGTCTTCCGGGAATTCCGCACCTGGAAGCATTATCGCGGCGGCATGGCCGACGACGTCTGGCTCCACGATTTCAAGACCGGTGAAACGAAGAGCCTGACCAACAACCCCGCGCAGGACATTTGCCCAATGTGGGGTCCCGACAACCTGATCTATTTCCTCTCCGATCGGGATGGCCGAATGAACCTTTTCTCGATCGACTTGAACGGCCAAAACACGAAACAGCTTACGCAGTTCAAGGATTTCGACATTAAGTTTCCGTCGATCGGCAAAGACGCAGTCGTGTTCGAACAGGCCGGCTATGTCTGGCGCTACGACTTGAGCACAGGACAGGCGACGCCGGTACCGATCGAGATCAAGGAAGATTTCGCGTCGGGGCGTCCTTCGATGGTCGATGCATCCAAACATATCGAGTCGGTAACTCCGGCTCCGGACGGGCAACGCGTCATCGTCGTGGCCCGGGGCGACCTTTACTCCGTGCCGGGACGGGACGGCACGCCGCGCAATTTAACCAGAACATCCAACGCCCACGAGCGCGACGCAGTCTGGTCGCCCGACGGCAAATGGATCGCCTACAATTCCGACGCCACCGGCGAGAACGAGCTTTATGTGCGGTCGCAGGATGGCAAAGGCGAGCCACAACAAATCACAAAGGGAGCCGACACATATTATTATCAAGCGATCTGGTCTCCCGATTCTAAGAAGCTGCTTTGGAGCGATCGTTTGCAGCGTTTGCGCTATGTCGATGTCGCCAGCAAAGCCGTGACCGAAGTCGATCAGGACAAGTTCGGCGAGATTCGCAGCTACGATTGGTCACCCGACAGCCAATGGATCGCCTGGTCCCGACCGGAGGAGAACGACGGCGAGAAGGCGTACCTCTATTCGCTAGCGAACAAGAAGACCGTGGCCGTGACCGATAGCTGGTATTCGGCCAGCAACACCACTTTCAGCGATGATGGCAAATATCTTCTTTTGACCTCGAGCCGCGATTTCAAGCCGATCTTTGGCCAGACCGATTTCTCCAACGTTTACCGCGATCTGGACCGCGTTTATCTGATCACGCTGGCCAAGGAAACCGAGTCGCCCCTCGCTCCGCGCAGCGACGAAGTGGGAAAAGGCGATAAGAAAAAGGACGAGGAGAAATCAAAGGACGACAAAAAATCGGAGGATAAAAAATCGAGCGACAAGAAGGGCGAATCAAAAGACGCGAAAGATAAGAAGCCAACGCCAACCAAGATCGACATCGACGGCATTCAGGACCGCCTCGCCGCGCTCGACATTGAGTCTGCCGAATACAGCAATCTCCGACTGGTGGACGGCCGGATCTTTTATCTTCGTCACACCCTGGCCGACGAGAAGGACAACGACGATGAGGATGACGGTCGCGACAGGAAATATCATCTCTGTTCCTACAGTCTGGAAGATCGCAAAGAGACCGTGCACGGCGACGTGAACGGTTATGAAATCACCCGCGACGGCAAAAAGATGCTGGTCAAGATCAAGAAGGATTACGCCGTGATCGATCTGCCCAAGGACAAGATCGAGATCAAGGACGAGAAGAGCGGAAAAGATTACAAGCTCAAGCTGGCCGGCCTCGACATGCGCCTCGACCGTCACGCCGAATGGAATCAGATCTATTTCGAATGCTGGCGCCAGATGCGCGATTTCTTTTACGCGCCGAACATGAACGGGGTCGATTGGAAAGCGACGCGCGACAAATACGCCGCGCTCCTTCCGTTCGTGAATCACCGCAACGATCTCACTTATCTCGTCGGCGAACTGATCGGCGAGTTGAATAATGGCCACGCTTACGTCGCCGGCGGCGAACGCCCGGAGACCCCGCGGATCAAACTCGGACTTCTCGGCGCGGAACTTTCGCGCGACCCGGCCACGCGCGCCTACCGGATCGACCGGATTTTGCCCGGAGAAAATTGGGACAAGGATACGCGCTCGCCGCTTCGGGAAATCGGCCTGAATGTGAAGGAAGGCGATTATCTTCTCGCCATTAACGGCACGCCCGTTTCCGGTATGCCGAATCTTTACGACGCGCTTATCGGTACCGCCGGCAAGCAGGTTATTCTGCGAGTCAATTCCAAGCCGGCCGACGCCGGCGCGCGCGATATTACCGTCGTGCCCACGGCCGATGAAGCGCCGCTTTATTATCTGGCCTGGGTGCAAAAGAACCTCGATGAAGTCACGAAGAAAACCGGTGGCGAAGTCGGCTACATTCACATCCCCGATATGGGACAGTCCGGCCTGAACGAGTTTACCAAGCATTATTTCCCGCAGATTCGCAAGAAAGGGCTCATCGTCGATGTGCGCGGCAATGGCGGCGGATTCGTCTCGCCGCTCGTGATCGAGCGACTCCGGCGCGCGCTGGTTATGATCGAGATGGCGCGTAACAGCGCGCCTCAAACCGATCCATCGCAGACCTTCACCGGTCCGATGGTCACGTTGATCGACGAGTTCTCGGCGTCCGACGGCGACATTTTTCCGTTCCGGTTTAAATCGTTAGGCCTGGGCAAACTAATTGGCAAGCGCACGTGGGGTGGCGTAGTCGGCATTCGCAATCCATTGCCGCTCACCGACGGCGGAAATCTTTTCAAGCCGGAGTTCGCGCCTTATTCGAAAGAGGGCAAAGGCTGGATCATCGAAGGCCACGGCGTCGATCCCGATATCGTGGTCGATAACGATCCGGCCAAGGAATTCCGCGGCGAAGATCAGCAGCTCGACCGCGGGATCCAGGAAATCCAGGACGAGCTGAAGACCAAGCGTTACGACCTGCCGCCGATTCCGCCCTATCCGGATCGAAATCCGGCGAAAACGAATTAGCCAAGTTCGGCTAGGGCGTCCCGAAGACGAATTTCCCGGGAGTCGTGACGGTCACCGGCACGTACAACTTGTAGATCATTCGCGGTCGCACACGCCATTTTTGCAATTCCACGACCAAGGCGGCATCGACCTGTTGGTTGCCTGTGCTTTTGAAAACGCGGGCTGCGTTCACGGTTCCTCGGGCGGTATTAAGATCGAGAATGAAAACACCGCGTCCGTGGAAACGAGGCGGTATCGTGCCTGGCGGCACGACGGGAGAGGGTGAGTAGAGCACGGCGTGATCAAATGTTCCCACGCGCGTTTTGATCCCAAACCCGGGCGTGAGCGTTCCGTAAGGAAGATTCAGCGTCAGTGCCGAGGCCGTCGAACCGAACCAGAAAGCAAAAGGCAGGACGAAGGCGAGGAAGCGAATCGGGCTGCGCATATCCAAACCAAAGCCGGCGGCGCCTCGGGCGCAAATCGCGCATGGCATCGAACAAGCTTGCTTCCAGTCTCGTCGGTATCGTATAAAAGAGGACGCGATGATTAGGGCGAATTGTCGGGAGCGGTTCACCGCTACGGATTTCGATTTTATCGTCCGCACCCTCGCCCGTTCCAAGACCGATCACGTTTCCCTTGTCGATCTTCTCAGCGACGCGGAAACGCGCGATTCCGTGCTCGATCATCCGGGTTTGATGGAAGCGATCCTGTCGAACCCGGGACAGCTGCGGATTTCTTCGCAATTTTATTTCTACGTGCTGGCCCGGCATGTTTTGCGACAGGCCGGAATCGCCGATCGCAAACTGTCCGATTACGTCGGCTCACTTTTGGAGACATTTTCGCGTGCCAATCGGCTGGTCGCGCCGGACAACGAGGAGAATCGCGGCCGGCAATATATTTCCGACATGCTCATCGCGCTGGAACGAGCGACGCCGGAGCAGGCCTTTCTGCTTCGTGCTCATGCCGGAAACTACTCACTATTCGTTAGCGGTATTTTTCACGAGAACACCCAACGCCGCAGCATGCGCGGTGCGCCCGACATCGAATTCTACGAACAAGTCGGCCGCACTAACTATCAACTTGTCGCCTCGCACGCCACCGCGCGTCGCTGCGAACTCGATGACGTGTTCGAAGGATTGGCGGGCCGGTTCCACGATGTGCGGCTCGCTCTCAATGAGCTTTCCGATCGCCTCCTTTCGCTTGATGACGCCGGAGCCGGTTCGATCCTGCTATGAACGAGACCCTGTTCAGCCAAATCCAGAAGTTGTTCGAGCGCACTTACGCGCAGGTTGGAATCAATCTCGAAGATTGCCTGATCGATCGGCACCGTTCCGCGCAGTTGTCGATCCTCGCCGGACGATCCGCTCGCGAGCTCAGCGAGCTGGCTCGCACTTTTCTCCGCCGGACCGGCGACCGGCTTTACGTCGGGATTTATTATTCGCGCTGGTTAATCGAACAGCTCGAGCGTCATGATCCGCGGGCCGGTCTGACCGATCGCAATATTCGCTCCCTGATCATGTTCGTGGAAGAGATCAATCACGCGCTTCATGCCGCGCTTCAATTTAAGAGCGGCGCGCGCGAAATCGCTTCCGAAGATTTTGCACGCAACCTCGAGCTTCAGGCCCAGGTGGACACCTATCTCGTGCTGTTGTTGTTCGTCGCCTTCTTCCGTAAAACGCAGCGCGTTTCAAGAACCGATCGCCGCTGGCTGCGCTTTCATCTCTTCGCCAGAAGTTGCCCGGATGCATTTCGCGACGCCAATTTGCGCGGCCGCTATCTCGAAACGACCGAGCTCGCTTCGAGCTACACGCGTTATCTCGACACCCTAAACGGAATGCGCCGCCTCGAAGAGATCCGCGTTTTTCGCTCTCTGGACTACGGCGCGAAAAAAGCGCGCGTGCTGGCATTAATGCCGAAGGCGGCATAACACGATTCTGGGGAGCGCAGGCTACCAGCCTGCAGCATTCGGCCGCTGCGCCGAATGCATTTACGCAATGCCAACGACTCGAGTTCGCGCAACATGTTCGCGGCAAGCTGCCGCGAACTACAGGCCAGCGGCCTGTGCTCCCCGAAAGCCGATTACGCGCAACTACCGCTTCTCGTAAATCTCGAGCGAGGTGACCAGATCGAGCGCGCGTTGCAATACCACGTCATGCATGGCCGGTTTCTCCGGACCCCGCTCGCGACGCCGTTGTGCTGCCTCGGCCGCATCCACCTCAGGGTTTGTCCCCGCGAGAAGCGCGGCCTCGTTCATGTGCGGCCGTTCTGTTTCGTAAACGAATTGTCCCATTCCCTTTTCGGCGCTTCGTTGAAAAATCTGCCGCTTGTCCACCATCGACATCTCCACCGGCAAATCCGGCTTTATGCCGCCGGGAAACAACGCCTGGCCCTGCGGCAACGCCGCTTCGGCCACCGCCACGCGCAAGATTGCGCCGCTCGGCAAAGGCAGGTCCGAATACTCAACCGCGCGACCGGCGGTCGGCTGGCCGATAATCATCGCTTTGTCGTAGGTCCGCAGCGCGCCGGCCAGCGCTTCGGCCCCGCCAGCGGTCTCACCATCAGTTAATATCGTGATCAAGCCTTGAAACGTCGGATCACGGTCGGATGTGAAGACGCGATTCTGCCGCGCTGCCGGTTTACGTAATCCAAAGAGCGGTTTGCCTTTCGGGCAGAAACGTTTCGCAAAATCAGCCGCTACTGGGAAATCGTTAGCCGGTCCACTGGCGCGAAGATCGACAATAAGCGCGTCCACTTTCTTGGAAGCAAACGTGGCGAGAGCCTTGTCCATCGACTGAAGATTGGCGGCGTTAAGCGTGCCAAGGCGCAAGTAACCGATGTGTCCCTCCATGATTTCGCTGTAGAACGGCGCCGCCGGTTCTGACTGCACGCTTTTCGGGCCCGGCAAAAGCATTACGCCGCGCGACAGCCGATCGATCAAGCCCTGGACCGTTGCGCGATTCAATTCCACTTCGCCAAGCGCCTCCGGGTTTGTGAAATTGCTCTTCAACAGCGCGATGATTGCCTGAAGATCAGTCTGGCTTAACAAGTTAATCAGTTCGTTCGTCGTCGGCGTGGCCGAGGGCGACGGCGCAGGGGGCGGGCTCGATTTCGTGGGCGTGGGCGGCCGATTCGGCGACGCCGGAGGCGGAGAAGGCGATTGCGCGAAGCTACTCGCCGTTATCAAGACGCCGATCAACGCCGGCCAGGTGGAGCGGAACATCGCCAAGTCGATCTTACCCGCATTTCACATTCGCTCAATCGGCCGATCCTCTTTTGGCTGTAGCGTGCGCTGTCCTCAGCGCATCAACGCGCCCGGCGATTACGCACAATCCGATGGGGACAGCGGACGCTACAACGCACGCCTCGGGCACAATGTCCGCACGCTCCCAAATTCGTGTCTATTCGTGTACATTCGTGGTTGCAGCAATATCGCGCCGGAAACGACAACCCTCGAAATGAATTTGTGAAGCCGCTTCGTATGCCCGAGTCCGAGCCGCGTCGATTGTCGATCCTAACGCCGTGACCGCAAGCACTCGCCCGCCGGCAGTCACAATGCCGCCATTCGCGCGCCGCGTTCCGGCGTGAAAGATTTGGACGTCATCAAGCTTTGCCGCTTCATCCAGGCCCGAGATCGGTTTGCCCGTTTCGTATTTGTCCGGGTAACCACCCGAAGCGAGCACGACCGTGACCGACGGGCGCGGGTCCCATTCGATTGCGCACTTGTCGATCTTCTTGTCGATCGTCGCTTCGAGCAGCGGCAGCAAATCCGATTTCATTCTCGGCAAAATGGCCTGCGTCTCCGGATCGCCAAACCGGCAATTGAATTCAAGCACGCGCGCGCCGGTGTCGGTGATCATGAGCCCCGGAAAAAGCAGCCCGCGAAATGCGATTCCCTGTTCGCGCAACCCATCGAGCAGCGGGCGCATAATTTTCTGATCGAACTGCTTTTGAAGTTCGGCGCTCCAATTATTAGCCGGACTAAACGCGCCCATACCGCCGGTGTTCGGGCCCTTGTCGCCATCAAAAGCGCGTTTGTGATCGCGAGCCGTTTCCAGCATCAGATAATTCCCACCATCGACCAACGCGTGCAATGAACACTCCGAACCGCGCAAAAATTCCTCGATCACAATATTCCGGCCCGCTTCGCCAAACCGTCCTTGATTCATCATCTCATCGATTGTCGATCCTGCCGCCGCGGCGTCGGACGCAATGATCACACCCTTGCCGAGTGCGAGGCCGTCCGCCTTGATCACCACCGGAAACTGAAGTCGCTCGCAATATCGCAGCGCGTCGTCGCTATTTGAAAACGTTCCCGCCTGCGCAGTCGGAATGTTTTGCGCACGCATCAGCTCCTTGGCGAAAATCTTCGACGACTCGAGCCGCGCAGCCGATTTGGTAGGCCCGAACACGCGCAGTTTCTCAGCAGTGAAAAGATCGACAATCCCAGCCGCCAGCGGATCGTCCGGCCCGACCACCGTCAGGTCGACATTGTTCTCTTTCGCAAACCGAACCAGCGCAGGCAGGTCGCTAACCTTGATTTCAACGTTGTCGCCGATCAACGCCGTTCCCGCATTGCCGGGCGCGCAAAAAATTCCGATCGACGCGTGCCGATTGTTTCAATTTCCAAGCCAGCGCATGCTCGCGGCCACCGCTTCCGATTACAAGAATCTTCACAGCATAAGCAATTCACTAGTATCGCCGTCTTCGAAACCGCGCATCCAGCTTCGAATCGATGATCCATTTTCTATAATCGTCGCGATACGTGCGCAAGAAATCGATAATTCTCAGATCATGAGGGAGCAAGGCAGAACGAATCAGCGTGTCTCTGTGCGCACGGCGCAACCCCTTCGTTTGTTCGTCTGGCGCGTGGTCAAACTCGTACCACGCCGCGAAGATTTCCTCTAATTTAGGACCGAGTGACACGCGCCGTTCTTATCCGGCAGCGTTTGAAAAAAGCCGTCTGATATCCCGGCCGCTGGCCGGTTCCGCCGAGTGCCAAAGAATCAAGGACTCCTTCAAGGCATCCAGAAGCGTGTAGAGGCGAGAATTGTACTCCATCCGCTCCATCTCTTCAGATTCATCGAGCGTTAGAGTCATCAAGAAATTGAACCAGTCCTCCCCGGATTCGAGGAGGAGGCGCAGCAGCTTGCCGTGAAAATGAAGGGATTCAGCATCTGGCGTGATTGGATTCTCATCCTCGGTCGGGGCATAAAGTGTCTGCTGTTCTATCGCCCGAAAATATTCATAGGCCGCTCGCCATTCTTCATAGATACGCTTCCAGCCCTCTAACGGCGACAGTTTATGGTGCTCCAAATAGCGCTCCAGCCGCTGCCACTCGTTCCGCAGTGCGCGTTCGGAGGCGCGCTCCAACGGGAGTTCGTCAAATACCGGCATGCTCATATTCTGCAAGCTTTAGGAGTGCCAGGCAAGAGCACATTGTCCGGCAAAAAATTCGATCGCCCCTTGCCGATCCTTCAATTTCAAAGCCAGCGCGCCTGTCCCGCCGTAGCCTCGCGGTGGCGGATGTTCGCGGCCGCCCGAACCTATGATGAGAACCTTCATTGCACGCTGGTTTTACTGTAGAGGCGGCCTTGCCGGCCGCGAGAATATTCGAATTTGCGGGCGACACTCCCGCCCCTACACTTACCTGCGGGCCGGCGATAGAAAATCGAGAGCCACAGGCTCTTCGTTTGGGAAAGTCATGGTTGGCATTTCTCGAATTTCGGATCAACCGAATCGAGCGTCAACTACATGTCGATCTTGCCTATACGCACCAATTGGGATGTTGCGTGCCAGTTGGACTTAAGATAGGAAGGGCCATGGGCAAATCTCCGCCTTCTGTTCTAGAGCCGCAGTGTCCTTCCCGCCTCGTGCTGGATCGGATCGCAGACAAATGGACGGCGTTGGTGATTCAAATTCTGGCCGGCGGCACGATGCGTTACGCCGAGCTGCAGCGGGAGATCGGCGGCATTTCGCAAAAAATGCTGACGCAGACGTTGCGCAGTCTCGAGCGTGACGGTCTCGTCGAACGCAAAGTGTATCCGGTCGTGCCGCCGAAAGTGGAGTATTCCCTGACCCGGCTCGGTCGGACATTGATCGAGCCGCTGCAGGGGCTTTGCCGCTGGTCCGAGAAACATCTAGCGGAACTACAGGCAAACCGGGCGAAGGCCAAAGCTGTAGCCGCGGCCGCTGACCGCGGCTATTTGAGTTATTCTCGCCGCAGCGGCCGAGGTCAACGCCCTCGGCTACAGCGCGGAAGTCTTGGACGCATTCCTTTCGTGTCAATTCGTGTTCATTCGTGGTTAACTGCTTTTCGAATTAACGATGCACCAGTCAGAAATCATCGTTCTTCTCTTCGCGATCGTCTCGGCGTCGGTCCTGTTCGCGCGGAAACTTGCCCTGCCGTATCCGGTCGTGCTCGTCCTGGTCGGCCTGGTCTTGAGTTTCATTCCGCGCCTGCCGGGAGTGAAACTCGATCCGAACATTGTTTTCTTCTTCTTCTTGCCGCCAATTCTTTATCCAGCAGCTTTGTTCACCTCCTGGCGCGATTTCCGGCGAAATTTGCGCTCGATTCTACTGCTCGCGATCGGTCTGGTCTTGTTCACGATGGTCGTCGTTGCCTGGGTGGCGCACTCGCTCATTCCGTGGTTGCCGTGGGCTTCGGCCTTTGCCCTGGGCGCGATTGTTTCTCCGCCGGATGCGATCGCGGCGACGAGTATTATTCGGCGGCTCCCGGTCCCGCATCGGATCCAAATCATTTTGGAAGGGGAAAGCCTGGTGAACGACGCGACCGCGCTGGTGGCGCTCCAATTTGCGGTTGCCGCGGTAGTGACTGGAAGTTTCTCGTTAGGGCAGGCCGGCTTGCGTTTTGTTTGGGTCGCGGCAGGCGGGATTGGCTTTGGCTGGCTGGTCGGCCTGGCCATTCGCTGGGTGCATCGGCACTTGGACGATCCGCCGGTGCAAATTACCGTTTCGTTGCTCACACCGTTTCTGGCCTATCTGCCCGCAGAGCGCTTGCATGTTTCCGGGGTCCTTGCCGTGGTGACGTCCGGGATTTATCTCGGCTGGCATTCGCCGCTCATCGTGAAAGCGCGGTATCGTCTCCAGGCATTCGCGTTCTGGGAGATCGTGGTGTTTCTCATCAACGGCTTTGTGTTCATCACAATCGGATTGCAGCTGCCTGAAATCCTGCACTCGCTGAAGCGCGAGTCGCTCTTTTCGCCCATCGAGAATGCACTGCTGGTTAGCGCAGCAGTTGTGCTCGTTCGAATTGCCTGGGTGTTTCCGGGCGGGTATTTGCCGTTCTTGCTCAGCAAGAAAATCCGGGCCCGCGAGCCGTTCCCCGAATGGCAGAGCGTCGCTGTGGTGGCCTGGGCAGGCATGCGTGGCGTCGTTTCGCTGGCAGCGGCATTCGCGTTGCCGTTCGCGTTTCCCGGCCGGAACTACATTTTGTTTCTCACCTTCTGCGTCATTCTCACTACGCTGGTGTTTCAAGGACTCACCCTGCCCTTCGTGATTCGAAAACTACGAATTCGCGGCGACGGTGCGACCGATGAAGAGGAGCGAACGGCGCGGGTGGAAGCAAACAAAGCCGCTATTGCTTTGATCGAACAGCTCTCGGTGAAGGGGGAATTCGCCGTCGATGCCGTGCAACGATTGCGCGTGGAGTACGACGAGCGGATGCAACAACTCGAGTTGTGCGCGGATAAGCCCGAGGAATGCCGGGGCGAGATCGCGACTCCGCAATTTCAACGGCTTCAGCAACGGGCGCTCGATGTGGAGCGCCAGACCATTATCCGCCTTCGCAATGAGCGGGTCATAAACGACGACGCGCTGCGCCGGATCCAGCGCGATCTCGATCTGGCCGAGACCCGCCTGGGCGGGTGAGACCGTAGCATCGGCATCCTGCCGATGGGACATGGGCTGGAAGCCCATGCCACGCATACGCCTCGACACAGCGAGGCGGCTACATCATCGCTGTCCGCTTCGCCCGCAGCGCCTTCTCGATCTTCGCCAGGGGCAGGCAGTTCACCACATCCGTTTTTGTTAACCAGCCTTTTCGGGCAATGCCAATGCCGTACCAAAGATCCTGTAACCGCTCCGTGCGATGAGCATCCGGATTGATCACGCATTTGACTCCTTTTTGTTTGGCCAGGGGCCACCAGCGCCAGTCGAGATCGAGCCGCTTGGGCGCCGCGTTCAGTTCGATCCATGTGCCGGTACGCGCCGCTGCATCGAGAACGGCCGGGATATCGATCTGATACGCCTCGCGCTTCAAAAGCAATCGCCCGGTCGGATGCGCCAGCATGGTGACGAATGGATTCTCTATGGCACGAATTACGCGCTTGGTCATGTCCGCTTCGCTCAGATTGAAAACGGAATGAACGGAAACGACGACGTAATCCAGTAGCGCCAAAACTTCATCCGGAAAATCGAGCGCGCCGTCCCGCAGAATGTCGCACTCGACCCCTGCGAATAGGCGAAACCCATCGAATTTCTTGTTGAGCTTGCGAATCGCGGCGACCTGCGCTCGCAGTTTCGCTTCGTCGATCCCGTGCGCCTGAATCGAGCTGCGGCTGTGATCGGCGATACCCAAATATTCCAGGCCAAGTTCCTGCGCTGCGTCCGCCATTTCTTCCAACGAAGCGTGCCCGTCGCTGGCCAGGGTATGGCAGTGAAATGTGCCGCGCAGATTTTCCTTCTCGATCAATTTCGGAAGCGCGTGCTTTTCGGCGGCGTCAAACTCGCCACAGTTCTCGCGGAGCTCGGGTGGAACAAAATCGAGATTAACCGCGCGATAGAGATCCGCTTCATCGTGGATCTTTGGAATTTTTAATTTTCCGACTTCCCGTCCGCCGCTTTTCGCCCCTCCGGCTTTATCTGCCCGTGCGGCTCGCACTTTCGGATCGGGCGGCAACGGAGCGAGCCGGTACTCGTTCAATGTCCAACCGCGCTTGAGAGCGCGGTTACGCATTTCGATGTTGTGCTCCTTGCTGCCAGTGAAATAATTGAGCGCAAAGGGATACTCGGCTCCGCTAATCACGCGGAGATCGGCCTGAATGCCGGATCGCAAGCGGACGCTCGTTTTCGTGGGCCCCCGGGCAATGATCGATTCCACCAGCGAATGCTCCGCAAAAAATTTCGTGATCGCAGCCGGTTTTTTGGTGGCCACGATAAAGTCGAGATCGCGCACGATCTCCTTCCGGCGTCGATAACTTCCCGCAACATCGACATGCAGCGCGTCGGGATGCGCCGCCAGATCGGTCCGCAGCGTTTCCGCTTCGGCCGCAACCTCGCCAAATTGAAACGAGCCAGCGTGCGCCGTGCGTTTGGCGATGGCATCGGAAAGTTTTTGCTGGGTGGTTTCGCCAAACCCAGGCAACTCGGCCACCCGGCCGGATTCGCATGCTTTCAGCAACTGATCGATCGAGCTGACCTGAAGCTTTTCATGAAGCGCTTTGATTTTCTTCGCGCCGAGCCCCGGGATGGAAAACAATTCCAGAATCGCCGCCGGAAAATCCGCGCGAAGCTCCTCCAGATATTTTAGCGAGCCGGTTGCGGCCAGTTCGCCAATCTTGGCCGCGATCGCCTTGCCGATCCCCGGGATTTTGGCCAGCGCTTCCTCGTCCTGCAAATCGGAGAGGTTTCCGCCGAAAGTTTCAATCGAACGCGCGGCGTTGGCATAGGCGCGAATCTTGAACGGATTTTCATCCTTCAATTCCAAAAGCGTCGCGATTTGCTGAAGCGCGCCAGCGATTTGCTCTTTGGTCACAGTCCACCTTTACCGAAAATTCGCGGCTTTTCACATTTCGCGCATGTTGCCCAAATGTCCGGCGAATCCGTGAAATTGATCGAATGCCCTCGCGATGCCTGGCAGGGACTCCATCGACAAATCCCGACCGAGCTGAAAGTCCAGTATTTGCGCGGGCTCATCGGTGCGGGATTTAAACACATCGATGCGGTGAGCTTTGTCTCGCCAAAGGCGGTGCCGCAAATGGCGGATAGCGAACAAGTGCTGGCCCAGCTTGATCTGCCGGAAGGGAAGCTGTCAGCTTCCCCTACAAAGGGCGCGGTCGAGATTATTGGGATTGTTGTGAACGAGAAAGGCGCCGAGCGCGCCATCGCCACCGGGCGCGTTTCAACACTCGGTTATCCCTGCTCAATTTCGGAAACGTTTCTGCGCCGTAATCAGAATCAATCGCTCGAAGATAACTTTCGCGTTTTGGAGGCGATCAAGAAGCAGGCCGACCGCGCGAACATCGCCATCGTTGTTTATGTTTCGATGGCGTTTGGCAATCCCTACGGCGACCCCTGGGGCGAAGCGGAACTGACCCGAGCAATTGAGAAAATTTCCGCGAACGGTATTCGAACGATCTCCCTGGCCGATACCGTTGGCCTCGCCGGACCTGAATTAATTAAGCGCGTTGTCCAGTCCTCGAAGATCGACATCGGTGAGATTGGCGTGCATTTGCACAGCACGCGCGCCGAAGCCGTGGGGAAAATTCTCGCGGCGTACGATGCCGGCTGCCGACGGTTCGATTCCGCCATCGGCGGTCTGGGCGGCTGTCCCTTCGCGCAGGATTCGCTGATCGGAAACATTCCCACGGAAAGCGTGATCGAGGCGCTGCAACAACGCGGCGTTGAGGTGCCGATAGGTCCGTCCTTTACAAACGTGATCAAGCTGAACGCAGAGATCGGCGGTAAATATTCCTGATTCGGCAGGCGAGACGCCTGCCCGCCCCACAAGCTGGAAGCCTGTGCTACTTCACATTCTCCCGCGCCGCTTGTAAAATTGGTAACGCTCGATCACCGAATCGACGTATTTGCGGGTTCCGGGAAAATCGATGTTGCGGACAAAATCTCGGGCCGGCATTGGCGTCGTGGTTCCGCTGCCGCCGGCCCAGCGCTGAGCCCGACTCGCTCCGGCATTGTATTCGGCCAGGGCAAATGGGAGCGGATCGGATTGATACTGCCAGTGATCGAAGGCGCGCCGCAAATACCACGCACCGGCACTGAGATTCGTTTTCGCATCGAACAGATCTTCCACGCGGAAGTTGTCGATCTTATTTTCGCGGGCCCATTCGTCGGCCGCCTTATCGCTGACCTGCATCAGGCCACGCTCGCCGGCGCTGCCGAATTTTTGCGGATCGAATCGGCTCTCCCGCCAGACGACGGATTTTATCAGCATGGGATCGAGCTGATTTTCGGCCGCGATTGATCGGATCAGGTTGTCGTATTGGCGAAACCGGGCCGGGCTGACCCATTCGAAGACCGAGTAAACCGGATCGCCCGATTGAATCGCGATATAGGCAAAGCCCGCTCCAAGCGCGAGCAGCCCGCACAGGATCAACTTGAACAAAAACCTAATCATTATTCGTGCTCCGGATCATGCTCGTGCTCGATTGACTAATAGTCGATCTTGAGCAGGTGCACGAGCACGATTACGGGCAGAATTGCATGATCAAGCCAAGCTACGTCCGGGTAATTATGGATCGCGCAATCCATCGCGAGCTGGATTATTCCGTGCCGGAAATTCTGGCGGAGCGGGTCAGCGTTGGTTCGCGGGTGCGTGTTCCCTTTCGCGATAAATCGGGGCTTGCGACGGTGGTGGCCACGCTCGACCGAAGCGAAGCGGCAGGAATTCGACCGATCGAAGCGGTTGTGGGCGAAGCCCCGATTTTGAGCGAGCCGTTGCTCGAGCTGGCGAAATGGATCGGCTCTTATTATTGCTGTCCGGTCGAAACGGTCATGCGCAGTCTGTTGCCCCAGGTAATTCGGCGCGCGGAAGTCGGCTGGAAGAAACGATTGTTTGTTCAGCCCGGACGCAAGATCGACAAAGAAGAGTTGGAGAAATTGCGGAAGCGCGCGCCGCGGCAGGCCGAACTCTTGGAAGCCATCGCCCAACTGGAGGCGCCTGTTCCCGCGGCTGAGCTTCTGCGAAAGACGTCGCTCGATAATCAAACCCTGCGCGCACTCGTGAAACGTGGTCTGGCCGAATTGCGCGAGGAAGCCGTGGTGCGCGATCCGCATGGCGACGAGCAATTCATGCAGACCTCGAACCTCGTTTTGAACGAAGAGCAGGCGCTCGCGCTGAAGGAAATTCGGGAAGCGCTCGATTCGCCCGAGAATGCCCACCCGATTTTGCTTCATGGCGTCACCGGCTCCGGCAAAACGGAAATCTATCTGCAAGCGATCCGGGCAACGTTGGAACGGGGACGCACCGCGATTGTTTTAGTTCCGGAAATTTCGCTTACGCCGCAAACTGTTGAGCGATTCAAGGGCCGCTTCGCCGATGCGCAGGACGCCGTTGCGGTGTTGCACAGCCATTTGTCCGAAGGCGAGCGCCACGATGAATGGCACAAGATTCATTCCGGCCGAGCCCGGATCGCCATTGGCCCGCGCAGCGCCGTGTTCGCGCCGCTACAAAATCTCGGGCTCATCGTGGTCGATGAAGAGCATGAGAATACCTACAAACAGGAGGAAGCGCCGCGTTATCACGCCCGGGACGTGGCGGTGGTTCGGGCGAAGATCGAGAAGTGCGTCGTGGTTCTGGGAAGCGCTACGCCGTCGCTCGAGAGTTATCACAACGCGACCACCGGCAAGTATCGGCTGGCCACGCTCACCCAACGAATCGACGACAAACAAATGCCGCTGATGCGCGTTGTCGATCTTCGCCAGGAACGACGCAAACAAAAGTCGATCGCCATTTTGTCCGACAAATTGCGCGCGGCCATGGCCGATCGTTTGGAAAAACGCGAGCAGACGATTCTGTTCTTGAATCGGCGCGGATTTTCCACGTCGCTGCTGTGCAGCGACTGCGGGGAAGCGCGCAACTGTCCGAACTGCAGTGTCGCGCTCACATTCCACCGCCATTTTGCCCGGTTGAGCTGTCATTTGTGCGGACACACCGCGGCGGTGCCGAAAAAATGTCCGGCTTGCGGCAAGGACGCGCTGATCTACGCCGGCTTCGGCACGGAGAAAGTTGAGGCCACGGTCTCCCAGATTTTCCCCAAGGCCGTGGTGCGTCGCATGGATGCGGACTCGATGACGCGCAAGGAATCGTATCGGGAGACGTTGCGAAGTTTTCGAAGCGGCAAGATCGACATTCTCGTCGGCACGCAGATGATCGCCAAAGGCCTGCATTTTCCGAACGTCACGCTCGTCGGCATCATCAATGCCGATCTCGCCCTGCATATGCCGGATTTTCGCGCCGGTGAAAGAACGTTCCAGCTTCTCACCCAAGTGGCCGGCCGGGCCGGGCGCGGCGACACGCCGGGCGAAGTATTTGTCCAGACCTACACGCCGTTTTCGCCGTCGATCCAGTTTGCCCGGCACCACGATTTCGCCGGCTACTTTCAGCAGGAGCTCGAATTTCGCGAACGTTGCGATTTTCCCCCGTTCAAGCACGCGATCCTGATCACGGTGCGCTCGGCCCACGAAGCGCGCTCGAAATTTTCGGCCGAAACATTAAAGCGCAGATTGAAAGAAACGCTCCCGGACGAATTCATCCTGGGCGAGCCGACCCCCGCGCCGCTGGAAAAGTTGCAGGGACAATTTCGTTTTCACATTTTGATCCGCGGCGAAGCGATCATGCGTCTGAGCCGGCTCATTCGCGAAACGCTCGATAAATTGCCGTTCCCAGAGGACGTGGCAGTCGCTGTCGATGTCGATCCTTATCAGTTGCTCTAGGCTTGCACTGGTTATCGGGTATTTGATAGCCTGCTGGCATGAAAAGATTATTCGTCTGGACGCTTTTAATCGCGACCCTCGCTCCGCTCTCAACCCAGTCGCAGACGCTCACCAGTTTCCTGGCAGGCCAGGGACTCGCCGGCGCCAAGCTCGAACTGCGCTTTCGGCAACCATTTGTTCGCGCCGGTTGCCATTAACAATCAAAAGGCCGCGCTGATGATCGACACCGGCGCACCGATTCACGCTCATCGACAAGAACAGCATGAGGACACGTTCGGGCTCAAGTTGAGCAAACGAAGTCGCCGTAGCCGGGGCATTTAGCCGCGCTGGGAGCGGTACGACAAAAGCAAGGTCAAGAGCATTGCCATGGGCAACTGTGTCTTGACGAATGTGCCCAGTCGGCCCTCCTGTCGAGCACGCATACGGGATCAACCGGACACTACCAGTCAACATCGCCGCCTGCCAACACATGCAATGGGCTTCTTGGTTTACATGAGATGGACAAATTTGGGATGATCATCGATTGCACCCGGCACATGCTCTACGTTAATCCGAACGGCCCGAGCAGTAGTATCAGCCAAAAGCTGGCGAGTTTTCTCGCGGGCAAAGGATTCACCCGGGTGCCCATTCGGTTGAACTCGACGGCTCATTTTGATGTCGAAGGCTCTCTCAATGGGCATGCAACGAGATTTCTTCTCGATACCGGCTCGTCCACCACGCTCTATTGATAAACAAGTCGCCGCTCAAGGCGGACATTGCGCTTTGACCCACTCCCGCATTTTTCCGACGACTGGCTCTGGAGGAGGTTCACAAATGATGAACCGGCGCCAATGTGAAAGAACTAAAGCATCGGCGGCTTTACGCTCACAAACGCGGAAGTGGCGGTAGTCAATCTACCCGGAAGATCTGTCTGCGCTCGAAAATCGCGTCGGAATCGAATGCGGGTTTCCTTGGCGCAGAGTATCTCGGCTTTAATTTCGCTATCATCGACATCGGCGGCCGATGCGCTTTATCTGCGGCACCCGGATAAGAAATAAGTCGCCAGTTGATTTCCTTGGATGCGTTTCCTCGCCTTGGGAAAACGCGCCAGCCGTCCCCGCGCTGCATCTCCGTCTCGCTTCGGATGGCGAAGCGGCTACACTGCTCACCCAGTTTCCATGTCGTTCCGCAAAACTCTCATCCTCATCGCCATCGGCTGGCTGGCGCTAATCACCCTCGTTCATGCCTGGCTCAATCTGCATTTGTTCGATCCGAAACGCGCGACTGCCTCCAATAAAATCCGAATCGGATTTCTTCCGGTAACGTGTCATCTCACTTGCCCGGTTACCGATTTCATCAACAAGCAGATCGTTGGTGAGAGCCTTTTCGATCCAGTCCGGTTCAATGGCTGGCCGGAACTGAAAGAGGCCTACCTCTCAGGCTATACGCCGGCGACGTTCATTCTTGCTCCGATGGCGATCGCGCTTCGCGAACAAGGCGTGCCGATCAAAATCGTCTATCTCGGGCATCGCGACGGTTCCGCTGTCGTCGTGCACAAAGATTCGCAGATTTATCGGATGCAGGATTTGCGGGGCAAACGCATCGCGGTGCCAAACCGGTTCTCCAATCAACGCCTCCTGATTTTTCGTGCGCTCGAGCAAGCAGGCATGTCGCCGGGCGATGTCGATCTTGTTGAGATGCCGCCACCCGACATGCCGGCGGCGCTTTACGCCAGGGCCGTGGACGCGATTTCGAGCGGCGAGCCGTTCATGGCCCAGACGGAATTGGACGGTTACGGACGCGTGCTTTGGCTAACGAAAGATGTGTGGCCAAATTTCATTTCGTGTGTGCTCGCCGTGCATGAGGACATGATCAGGAATCATCGCGACGAAGTGCAACGCCTGGTCGACGGCATCGCCAAGAGTGGCAAATGGATCGACAAAACCATGGAACACCGGATGGAAGCAGCGCAGTTCGTGGCCAATCATTATTACAATCAGGATCCGCGACTGCTGGCCTTCGTGCTGAGTAAACCGCCTGATCGAGTGAAGTACACCAACCTCATACTGCGTAAACCGGACTTCGAGGAAATTGAAAAACTCGGACGCGCCGCCGGCATTTTAAGCGGCACCGCGCATTTCGACGATTACGCAGACACCTCGTTTGTAACCGACGACAGCGCGGTGCAGCCTTACGACTGGGAGCCAAAAAAATGAGCGCGGAATCGGACACTCTGGGGAGCGCAGACTGCCAGCCTGCGGCGTCCGGCAGTTTGCCGGACGCATCGAAGGACCTTTCCACAGAGGTAGACGTAGGCACGGCCCCCCAGGCTTTCCGGCAGGCTGCCGAAAAGAACAGGCCAGCGGCCTGTCCTCCCCGGAAGGATGCGAGACGATCGACATCGTCGCTTCAAAATCCCGATTCGCGATTCTGGCGGATCATTCGCCCGATCGGAATGCTGGCGCTGTTTTTTACGCTGTGGGGAATCGCGGTGCGGCTTTCGGGCAGCGTCCTCTTTCCAACGCCGGGCGAAGTCCTTCGCGGGATCGTCGAGCTGTTTCAAAAAGGTTTGCTTGTTAAATATATCGTCGCCTCGCTCTTTCGCGTGACGTGGGGATTCGCGCTCGCCGTCCTGGTCGGCGTGCCGGCGGGACTCGTTCTTGGTTGGTACAGCCGGGCGTTCCAGGCGTTCAATCCGATCTTGCAAATTCTTCGCCCGATCTCACCGATTGCCTGGATTCCAGTCGCGATCCTCTGGTTCGGCGTGAACGATGCCGCGCCGATTTTTCTGATCTTTCTCGCCAGTGTTTTTCCAATCACGGTCTCGGCCATTGCCGCAGTGCAAAACATGCAACCGGTCTACTTGCGCGCGGCGCAAAACTTTGGCCTGAGCGGCGCCGAACTTTTTCGTCAGGTGATTTTTCGCGCGAGTCTGCCCCAGATCATCACCGGAATCCGTATTGCCCTCGGTGTTGCCTGGCTGGTCGTGGTTGCCGCGGAAATGATCGCGGTCAATAGCGGTCTCGGTTACCTGATTATCGATGCCCGCAACGCCGGCAAGCGTTACGACCTGGTCGTGGCAGGAATGGTGATGATCGGTTTTATCGGTTTGGGTCTCGATCTGCTTGTCCGGCAATTGGAAAAATTCGACGAAGTGCGCTGGGGCTACGCGAAGCGCTAAAAACGCTTCGCAACGACGAAATCCGAATGTCGAATGCCAAAACAAATCCAAATAATCGAATAACGAAACTGGCAGCTACTCTTAAATGAATTCGTGCTTCGTTGTTTCTTCGTCATTCGCCTGCCACGCCGAAGCCTGGCGAGGGCGGGTCATTCGTTATTCGTCATTTCCCTCATGAAAACCGCGGTCTCGATTCGGAACGTCTCTATTGGTTTCCCGGGGAAACAACCTGGCGAACAGATCGATGTGCTTGAAAACGTGAGCGCTGAAGTCGCCCACGGGGAATTTGTTTGCATCGTCGGGCCGAGCGGTTGCGGCAAATCCACGCTGCTCAATATTGTGGCCGGATTTCTTAAGGCGAACTCCGGCGACCTGGCGGTTGAAGGCGAGCCGGTCCGCGGTCCCGATCCGCGCCGGATTTTTGTTTTCCAGGAGAACGGCGTTTTCCCTTGGTTGAACGTGCATGAAAATGTCGGATTCGGTTTGCGCAACCGCGCTCGAATCGACCGCGACCGCGTCATAGCCCATTACATCGACATGGTGGGCTTGCGCGGTTTCGAGAACGCTTATCCGAGAGAGCTATCCGGCGGCATGCGTCAACGGGTCGAGATCGCCCGCGCTCTCGCCGCAAATCCGGACATCATTTACATGGACGAACCGTTCGGCGCGCTCGATTTCATGACCCGATTAAAAATGCGCAACGACCTGGTGCGGATTTGGCAAAGCGAAAAGAAGACAATCCTGTTCGTTACCCACGACATTGAAGAAGCGATCCAGCTCGCGGACCGCGTTCTGGTCATGAGCAATCGGCCGGCGACCATCCAGGAAATTGTCGATGTCGATCTTCCGCGGCCGCGGGATCTTGATTCGCCGGCTTACCTGGAGAAACGCGACCGAATCTTTCGGGTCATGGGCATGAGTCTTCGCGTTGGGGAACCCGCCGCATAGGCGCGAGCATGAGTCGCAGTTCAGGTATCTCGTTACACTCGTCCATCTGAGAATTGCCCTCACAGATAGCCGTCTACTGCATGCACTACGCTGTACCATAATGAGCAGGACTAATCCGATGGCAGGCACTCCGGTTTTAGTTGTTGCGACATCCGCGAATCGTTAGGAGCGCGAGCAACAGGAACGACGAGTCAAATCACCGTAAAAGCGCCAACTGGATCATTTTCACCTACCGACCGTGCGGCCACTCCTGTAATGAGAATAAAATAAATAAATGCGACGAGACACTCGAATTTCGCCTCCCGGAGAAAAGAGGTCGAGCAGGATTAGTTTGGGAGCGTCGGTTCGGGCCAGATCGGTTGGTGTTTCGATCGAGAATTCGTTCAAACTGCCGTATGACTCGACTAACGGCGGCTTGCCCGGTGTAAAAAGCAGGTCGGAGATGCCGTCTCCGCTGCTGATGATGGCGGAGAGAAGATCGTCGATACCCTGTTTGTTCATGCAAAATCCGGCGGACTGAACAAACCAGCCAGGAACGGACCGATGGTCGCTGCGCAAAGTACGGAGCTTTGATCCAATCATGACGAAATACGGGATGAGACGAAAAAAACTGTCTTGCGGGAAGGGCCTCGGGCTGGTTAGGTTTCGGTTCCAGGACCTGGAGATATGTCCCACGGAGCTAACTGCGGTGGGGCGCCGGGCCGAAAAGGGCGACGGCTGGGGAAGTTCTATACCTGCGACGCAGCACTGCTTCCTTTCGCCGGCTGGACTGGCGACGGCTGCGCAAGATGGACATCTCCGATCCGGAACAGACGCGACGAGACAAACCTTCTTGATTTTTTGGCAAACAAAATTCCTAAAGTTTTTCGAGAACTTCGGCTGAGAAAAGCCGTAGACGATAGTGACGCACTCAGCGATGACATTGCCCGGTAAATCGAACGTGCCTTCATTGGAAGAAACGCTACGGCAGAGCGAACAGCGGTTCGCGACTTTCATGAACCATTTGTCGGGATACGCATGGATGAAGGACTTGGAGGGACGCTATGTCTTTACCAACCACCTGCTCGCGCAATTGGAGCCGTATCGGGCGGGCTGGCTGGGTAAGACAGACGCCGATCTCTGGCCGGCGGAAATTGCCGCCACCTTTCGCAGTAACGACGAAACTGTCATCGCCACCCGCAAACCGCTGCAAATGGTTGAGCCATATTTTCGGAATGGTGAAGCTCGCCATTCACTGGTGACCAAATTT
Source organism: uncultured Verrucomicrobiae bacterium (assembly GCA_963815455.1). Classification (GTDB taxonomy): domain Bacteria; phylum Verrucomicrobiota; class Verrucomicrobiia; order Chthoniobacterales; family UBA10450; genus JBDTZF01. The sequence goes on along the minus strand of CAWFGO010000001.1, from coordinate 1,408,601 downwards.
CCAATCTTCGACTCAACTGGCGCTGTCGAAATGGTGGGCGGCGCGAGTATTGATATCACCGAGCGTCTTAAAGCAGAGCGAGCAGATGCGGAGTTGGCGGCGATCGTCAATTCCTCCGATGACGCCATTATCAGCAAGACACTGAATGGAGTGATCGTCTCCTGGAATGCGGCCGCAGAGAGGATTTACGGTTACTCGGCCTCCGAGGCGATTGGCCGCCCGATCACGATTCTGACTCGACCGGAACAGGCCGCTGAAATCGACAGGATCCTGGAGTCGATCAAACGTGGCGAACCCGTTAAACATTTCGAGACCACGCGCCTTCGCAAAGACGGCAGGCAGATTTCCGTCTCTCTAACGGTGTCACCGACCAGGAACAGCAAAGGAGAGATTGCCGGCGCATCTACTATCGCGCGCGACATTACTGAACAAAAATGCGTCGAAGAAGCCCTTGCCGAACGAGCGCTTCGCTACAAGACCCTGCTGGAAACATCGGGCGATTCCATTTACGTCCTGAACCAGACAGGTGATCTGCTGGAAGCGAACGGCACTTTTCTGCGCCGGCGCGGTTATTCGGAGTCGGAAGCGAAAAACTTAAACGTGGCAGACTGGGATGCGCAATGGACGCGTAAACAATTGCAAGAAAGCCTGCTCACCCTAGTTGACAAAAGCGTAGTCTTTGAAACGCGACACCGTTGCAAAGATAACTCCTCAGTCTTCGACGTGGAGGTGTGCGCGACGGGCGTGCGAATTGCCGGACAACCGATGTTTTTTTGTGTGGCCCGCGACGTTACCGAGCGCAAGGAGCTGGAGCGCCAGGTCGCGCTGCGAGAACGACGGTTGAATTCCTTCTTCGCCGGCGCCACGGCGGGCTTGTGCATTCTTGATGAGAAACTGCGCTATGCTCAGATCAACGATACCCTGGCCGGCATGAATGGGCTGCCGGCGAAGGAACATCTGGGCAGGACGATTCAAGAAGTCTTGCCCTCGTTTAGCCCCGTAATCACGCCGCTGCTCGAGCGGGTACTCGCCACGGGAGAGCCGATTTTGGACATCGAACTGAACGGCGAAACGCCGCGGAAGCCAGGCGTCACCGGGTACTGGATGGAATCGCTGTTCCCGATTGTTGGGAGACATGGCCAGCCGGAAGCGGTCGGTGTTATCGCTGTGGAAGTGACCGCAAGCAAGAAGGCGAAAGAAGCCCTGAACACGGCGAATCATCAACTGCGGTTTCTCTCGCGCCGCTTGTTTAAAGTTCAGGAGGAAGAACGTCGTCACCTTGCGCGGGAGTTGCACGACGAGATTGGCCAGGCGCTGACGGCGGCTAAACTCAATCTGCAATCAGTCATAGCTAACGGGGATAGGGCCACCGTTGCGCGACTGCAGGAAACCACGGCGATTCTCGACCGTTTGCTTGGCCAGGTCCGACAAATTTCATTGGATTTGCGCCCTTCGATGCTGGACGACTTGGGGTTAGTTCCCGCGCTCCGTTCGTTGCTTCATGAACAGGGACGGCGCGCGTCGGTCGCAGTGAGTTTTTCGGCGGAGAATATGCCGGAGAACCTCGATCCGGAAGTCCAGACGACGTGTTTCCGTATTGCGCAGGAAGGGATCACCAACGCGGTGCGCCATGCGAATGCGACGCAAATCGATGTCGATCTTCGGTGCGAGAACGAGAAATTGAGGCTTTTCATTCGAGATGACGGCATCGGCTTCGATGTCGAGTTGGTCCGAGGGCAAGCAGCGGAGCTTGGTCTGATCGGAATGAGAGAGCGCGCCGCTCTGGTCGGCGGGCAAGCCAAGATTATCTCGTCGCCAAACAAAGGAACAACACTTGAAGTATTTCTGCCGTTGATATCCCGGCCCGATGGCCAGGGCCGTCATTCCAAAGAATGAATGCAATCGGTGTGCTTCTCGCGGACGATCACATTCTCGTCCGTTCTGGTATCCGGGCATTAATCGAGAAGATTCCAAATGTCGAAGTGGTCGGTGAAGCGAGCACGGGGCGAGAAGCGGTCGAAATGGTGAAATCGAGACTGCCAAATCTTGTTTTGATGGATATCGCCATGACCGGGCTGGGGGGGTTAGAGGCGCTGCCGCGAATCACGAAAGATTTCCCGGGGGTGAAAGTGATCATTCTTTCGGCGCACGCGAATGAAGAATATGTCATCCGGGCGCTGCGCAGTGGGGCTGCCGGTTATCTGCTCAAGGATTCGGCGACCACTGATTTAAAGCTGGCCATCAATTCAGTGATTCAAGGCAAGGTTTATCTCAGCCCCTCCATTTCTCGCACGGTGCTCGACGATTATTTGCAGCGTGTCGGCGGACCAGTCAGCCCGCTCGAAAAGCTGACCTCGCGACAACGCGAGATTTTGCAACTAATTGCCGAGGGAAAAAACACAAAAGAGGTAGCCGCGGATCTGGAGATCAGCGTTAAGACGGTCGAGTCACATCGACTGCAATTAATGGAACGATTGAACCTCCACGACGTTCCCGGCCTGGTACGATATGCGATTCGCAGCGGATTGGTCTCGGCCGAGCGCTAGATATTCAGGTGGGTGGGAGACCGCCGATGTAAGGTTTTTCCCTATTGCCGGTGACAACCCGCGCGGTCAACTATCCTCTTGTGAAAGTTGTAAGCATTTCAGCGGTTTAAGTTTGGCAGGCTCTCGTGAAAAAAACGCGCATCCTCCTGGCCGATGATCATCGGCTGGTCCGCGCCGGTTTTCGCTCGCTCCTGGAGAAAATTCCATCGTTTAAGGTCGTAGCTGAAGGCGGTGATGGCCGTGAAGCCATCAAGATGCTCAGAAAACATCGGCCTGACGTGGTGTTAATGGATGTGGCCATGCCGCGTTTGAACGGCTTGGAAGCCTGTATCCGCATTCGCAAGGAGTTTCCAAACACGCAAGTCATTATCCTCTCCATGTACGCGAATGAAGAATATGTCGTGCAGGCTCTTCGGGCGGGGGCACGGGGTTATTTGATCAAAGACGCGTCGCTCGCTGACTTGGAACGGGCGATTCGCGCGGTCAGGAAGGGAGAAACGTATTTTAGCCCGCAAATTTCCAGGCGGACGATCGAAAATTATCTCGCGCGCATCGACGGGAACCATGGAGGCATGAAAAACCTAACGCCGAGACAACGCGAGATCCTGCAATTAATGGCTGAAGGCAATAGTACCAAAGAGATCGCATTTTCTCTCGGGTTAAGCGGCAAAACGGTCGACGCGCATCGTTTGCAACTAATGAGAAAATTGCGTATCCGCGATCTGCCGGGTTTAGTTCGCTACGCGATGCGTGCCGGGCTGGTGCCGGGAGAAGGTCCCGTTAAATGAAAAAATCGGGATTTGTCGCGCTCGGTAATTCTACCTAACTCGTTCCGAGGATTTTCCTTATGGCGCGCTAAGGATTTTCCGGTTCATTCTTGTACGAGTACGCGAAACACGAACACTAGCTTCTCCCCAGTTGTGCGCCGCTCCTCCTATTGAGATAGAGAGGATACCTCAGCGATCCAGTCTTGATCGCGCCAGCTCCTCAGACTTCGAGGGAGGAGTTCGGAACCCAAAGGGTTGGCGAGATGCCGGCGAACCCGGGGCTGCGCATCAACAGCTGCACCATCTGCTCGCCCACACCCCGGCGGTTCTTTACGTCCTTAGAATAGAGGGAAGAACATCGTTCCAATCCTGGTGAGCGAAAATATTGAGCGTTTACTTGGATTCACTGCGGCCGAGTCGATGACCATATGAGTGGTGGCTGGAGAGCTTGCATCCGGAGGATCGTGATCGAGCCGTTAGGCGTGCTGACCGAAGCGTTCAGAGACCGGTGGCTATGCGATGGAATACCGGATTCGGCACAAGGATGGGAGTTATCATTGGGTGCAAGATAATAGCCGTGTCGTGCGCGACGCAGCGGGCAGACCGCAACAAATGGTGGGGGTGTGGACCGACATTACGGAGCGAAAGCGAACTGAGCAACGCTTGCGTGAGCAAGCCGATATTATCGAGCGCGCCCAGGACGCCATTATCATGCGCGATTTCGGCAGTGATCGTCGTCACCGTTTGGAACAGCGGCGCGGAGCGTCTCTACGGCTGGAGGCGAGTGAAGCGATCGGGCGGCCGCTGGGTGAGTTGATTTACGACGAATCAAGCGACGGCGGTTGCAGATCGAACAGTTGCTTTCGACCGGCGAATTCCATGGTGAGCGTCAAGCACCGCACCAAAGATGGATCTGAAGTGGTGGTCGATGCTCGCGTGACCCTCATTCGAGACGACAATGGCACGCCGCAGGCGGTGCTCGGGATCAACACCGACATCACAGAGCGGAAAAAGTTAGAGAAGCACTTGCTGCGCACGCAACGCTTGGAAAGCATTGGAACGTTGGCCAGCGGGGTGGCCCACGATCTGAACAATGTCCTGGTGCCAATCTTGATGGTGGCGCCAATGCTGCGCGGCGACCCGTCCCCGGAGGAAAGAGAAATTTCTGAACGCTATCGAATCATCCGCGCAGCGCGGGGCCGATATCGTCAGACAGGTCCTCGCCTTTGCCGGGGTGCGCGCGGCGACCGGGTTCTTTTGCAACCAATTCACCTGCATCGAAGAAATCGCGAAGATCGCGAAACAGACTTTCCCGAAGACGGTAGAGGTGCGGACGAGTTACGCGGAGGACCTGCGGCTGGTGGAGGCGGACCCAACGCAACTGCACCAGGTGTTGCTCAACCTGTGTCTCAATGCACGCGATGCCATGCCCGAAGGGGGAACTCTGTTGCTGGCTGCCGAAAATTTCGACGTCGACGAACAATCCGCCGTCGATGAGGCCAGGCGTTAAGCCAGGCCCTCACATCCTGATCAGCGTCATCGATACTGGCCCCGGAATTCCGCGGCAGTTTGTCGACAAGATTTTCGATCCTTTCTTTACCACAAAAGAACCTGGCAAAGGTACCGGACTCGGGCTTTCGAGCGCGCTTGGCATTGTCAGGAGTCATGGGGGAGTCATTACTGTTTCCAGTACTGCCAACAGTACGACTTTCCGTGTTCTTCTGCCATCCTCGCCGGGCGTTTTCAAGCTGACGAGACCAAGGCGCAAATGGAGGTTCCGACCGGTCACGGCGAAACCATCCTCATTGTGGATGACGAACCGGCAATTCGAGAGGTAGCCATGGCCGTTCTTTCCAAGAGTGGCTACAAAGTTCTTGTGGCGGAAGACGGTCCGTCCGCCCTCGCCCTTTTTGTGCGACAATCGAAGAAGATCGATGTGGTGCTGACCGACGTGGTCATGCCGATCATGAGTGGCCTGGTGCTCGCGCGAACGCTGCGCAAGATGGGCGCCAAGGCAAAGATCATTGTCTCCGGCGCGCGGGATAGCGATTACAACCCGGGCGAGTTGCCTGAGATCGGGGTGCAGGGATTTCTGAACAAGCCTTATTCTCGGGAAACATTGCTGCGCGCGATTGATCGCGTGCTGCACAACGACCGCGGAAAAATAAAATGCCGTCCACTGAGAATTCTTGTCGCCGACGATCATGAGGTAATGCGGAAGGGAGTGCGGGCATTGATCGAGCATGAGCCTGGATGGCAAGTCTGCGGCACCGCCACAAACGGCGAGGAAGTGGTCGAGACCGCCAAGAAACTAAAGCCCGAAGTGTTGTTTTGGATCTGACCATGCCGGAGCTGGACGGGCTGGAGGCTCTGCGCCAGATCAAGCGCGCCCTGCCAGATACAGAAGTCGTGATCTTTAGTGCCTACCACGCGGAGGAGATGATCGAGCAACTTATTCGATGCCGGAGCGAAGAGCTATATCCAAAAATCTGATGCCGGGCGGCATCTGGTGGCGGCGATCAAATCGCTCAGCGAACATAAGGCGTTTTTCACACCCGCAATTTCGCAGATTCTTTTCGCAAAATTTCTCTCCTCTTCTTCAGGGAAAAAGCAAAACGGGCAGGAACATACCTTGACGGAACGCGAAAGAGAAGTGGTGCGCCTCCTTGCCAAGGTGGAGAGCAACAAAGAGGTCGCCAATTCCCTCGGGCATCAGCATCCGCACGGCTGAAACTCACCGGGCAACCCTCATGCGCAAGCTCGGCCTGGACTCCCTCGCCGCACTGGTTCGCTACGCAATCCGCAATAACATTGTCGAGCCTGACTTGAACCGACTGGCTGATTTGGACGCGCAATCGTATTCAAGCTGTGAGTAAATCGCCCGTTGACTGCGCGCAAGTCTGGGAGCCCGGTTGAGTGATTCTTCCCTTGAAATCAGCGCAAGCCGTGAGGTAAGAACGAATTCCTCACCTCACTTGAATACGCAATTCAGGTCGACGCTTCAATCGCGCGATCGCTGGCATCCTCCGTGATTCTTGCGGGCGACGATGCCAGTATTTCCTCAACGGCCGACTGCGTCTTTTTTCGGTTATGCCGCATGACAAAATTTCCCGCCAGGAAAAGAGCCTGTCCAAGGAATTCCGACAAAAGAAACATCGACGGCCGCGCCGAAGAAGCGCCCGCCAAGACAAAGGTAAGAACAATTCTCATCGTCGATGATTGGGCGATCGAACGGCGAGTTCTCTTTGCGCTGCTGGCGCACTCCGGCCATCGCTTGCTCGAGGCGGACAGCGGACGCGCAAGCGCTAAAAATGGTGCGCGATCGAAAATCCCGACCTTGTCATTGTCGACATTCTCATGCCGAAGATGGATGGCTACGAATTCGTGCGACGAGTTGCGCCTCGATCGCAAGATCGCGCATACGACGGTAGTTTTTTATACAGCCAGTTACATCGAAGAAGAATCGCGGAAGCTCGCCAAAGCGTGTGGCGTCCGCCACATCTTTGTCAAACCGGTCAAGTCGGCAGAAGTTCTCAAGGTTGTGGAGGAGGCGCTTGCCTCACCATTCCGCGCGAGCGGTCCGTTTTCGGAGCCGGAGTTTACTAGCAGTCATCTGCGTGTTGTTACCGACAAACTGGCCCACAAGGTTTGCGAGCTCGAAGAGCTTAACGTCAGATTACAGACCGAAGTCGCGGAACGCGAGCGGATGGTAACGGAGTCGCTTTTCGTGCACGCAGAGGCTCGGAGCGCCAGGGAAGAAGCCGAGCAGGCCAACCGCGCCAAAGACAACTTCCTGGCCACTCTCTCGCATGAGTTGCGAACGCCGCTGACCCCGGTGCTGCTATGTGTGTCTGCTCTGGAACAGGAAGGCGCAATCGAACCGGAGTTTCGTGAACAACTGGCCATGATTCGGCGCAATGTCGAGCTCGAAGCTCGACTGATCGATGACTTGCTCGATCACACCAGGATTGCTAACGGTAAGTTTCAACTGGTCCAATCGGGACCGGTCGATGTTCATTCATTGCTCTTACACACCGAACAGATCGTAGGCAGCGACGCGCGGCAGAAGTCCATCCATTTGCAGTTTGATTTGACGGCGAGCGAACACCATGTCGGTGGCGATGAGGCGCGACTCCATCAGGTCTTTTGGAATGTAATGAAAAACGCCATCAAGTTTACACCGACGGGTGGACGAGTCATCGTGCGCACCGCCAATCCCGCACCGGGCCAATTCGCCGTTACGGTGCAAGACACGGGCGCAGGGATCGATCCGCAGATGTTGCCCGTTATTTTTCGCGTCTTTGGACAGGGAGATACGCCAGGACCTCAAGGTCCCGGTGGATTAGGGCTCGGGTTATCGATTTCAAAAGCGATCATGGAGTTGCACGGCGGAACCATTCGCGCCGAGAGCGCCGGCCCAGGGCTGGGAGCGTTATTTACCGTCCAACTTGCCACGGTGTTACCATTTCCAAGTTCGCAGGTGTTGGACAATGCGAGCTCTCAGAACGGTGCGACCAAATCGCAGCATCTGCGCCTGCTCGTGATTGAAGATCATGAGCCGACGATGTCGGTGCTCGCGCGTCTCCTTTGCCGGCACGGCCATAATGTGCTTACCGCTTGTACGGTGAAAGGGGCTCTTCTGTTGGCGTCCACCAATTCGTTTGATTTGGTCATCAGCGATCTCGGGCTTCCGGACGGGAGCGGGATCGATTTGATGCGGCACTTGGCTAAGCAATATGGCCTGCGCGGCGTTGCTCTTAGCGGATACGGCATGGCGGAAGATCGCGCCAGGACACAGCAGGCAGGTTTCCTGGCCCACTTGGTCAAACCGATTAATTTCGAACAACTTCAGCATGTGCTTCAACAAATTGCTCCCAACGTAGAGTCGAAAGCGGCATTGGATGTCTCAGCGAGACTTCAATTAGCGGGAGCAGTTGAGCTGGGAGCTTAGCGCGGATAGCAGTTTCTACCTAACAAGACAATCCCTTCCTCCGTTGAACGATCGGTTAGGTCGCATCCTGGGCGATACTAAGAGAGGATTTACGGTCCGCTGTTGCGGCTTTTCTCGTAGCAGAAATGCGTAATATCCGCACCCGCTCGGCGCACGGCCGCTGCTCAAGTAAGGAGCAAGCGCAAAGGAGGTGGATCCCTGGCGCGTATAGGGAAAAACGCAATTCATTTAAGTATCCGTGTCCACCATATTTACTAATAAGAATCCCTCGAAGTCATCGCCGGCCAAGGGTCCGGGCCGAACTGTGGTTGGTGATGAGGACAAAATAAAGGAGAATCAAGACGTTCCCGGACAGGACACGCTGATTGAGCAGGCTGAGACGCGCGTCGACCAAGCCAATACGCGGACGGACGAGGCCAATACCCGGACGGAGCAGGCCAACACGCGGACCGAACAAGCTAATACGCGAACGGAGAAAGCCGAGACGCGGACAGAACAGGCCGAGACGCGGACAGAACAGGCTAAAACGCGGACCGAGCAAGCGGAGATGAGAACGGAAGAGGCTGAGGCTCGGAGTGTGGAGGCGATCCTCTCTTCCGAACTTCGTTATCGGCGGCTATTTGAAACAGCGCAGGACGGCATTCTCATTCTCGATGCCGAGACCGGGCAGGTGGTCGACGCCAATCCAGTCATGAAAGAGTTGCTCGGCTATTCGCAGGAAGAATTTCTGGGAAGAAAGCTCTGGGAGATCGGTCCATTCAAAGGCAGCGCTGCTTCCAAAGTGGCGTTCGCCGAGTTGCAACGCGAAGACCGTCCTCGTTGCGAAGGCCTGCCCTTGGAAACGAAGGATGGGCGGCGGGTGGAGGTCGAGTTCATCAGCAACGCCTATCTCGTGGGCACAAAGCGTCTCATCCAATGTAACGTCCGCGACATCACCGAACGCAAACTGGCGGAAAGAGCCACAAGCCGGCTGGCGGCGATTATAGAATCTTCGAATGAAGCGATCATTGGAAAAGATTTGAACAGCATCGTCACGAGCTGGAACAAAGGCGCTGAAACAATCTTCGGCTATGCCGCCGGCGAAATGGTGGGGACCTCCATTTTGCGGCTGATTCCAAATGACCTCCGGGATGAGGAGAATCAACTTCTAGCGAAGATCAAGCGTGGTGAAAGTGTGGTGCACTTTGAATCGTTGCGGCAAACCAAGAGCGGGGAAATGATTAATGTCTCGATCACGGCCTCACCAATCAAGGATGCTACTGGCACGATCATCGGTGTGTCGAAAATGGCGCGCGACATCACCAAGCTCAAGCGAACCGAAGATCAGTTAAAAACTTCGTTCAAGGAAATCGGCGACTTGAAGGCGGCGCTGGACGAGCACGCCATTGTCGCGATGACCAATCCGCAGGGAAAGATCACCTACGTGAACGACAAGTTCTGCACGATCTCCAAATATTCTCGCGAAGAACTCTTGGGCCAGGATCACCGCATCATCAATTCGGGCTATCACTCGAAGCAATTTATGCGCGACCTGTGGACGACGATTGCGCGTGGCGACGTCTGGCATGGCGAGATTAAGAACCGCGCGAAGGATGGCTCCAACTATTGGGTCGACGCAACCATCCTCCCTTTCCTCGGCGAAGATGGCAAACCGCGGCAATACGTGGCCATTCGCACCGATATCACCGAACGCAAGCGAGCCGAGGAGGAGATTCGCAGCCTGAACGCTGGCCTCGAGCAGCGCGTGGCCGAGCGCACTATCGAACTTCAATCAGCCAAAGAACAGGCGGAATCGGCCGATCAAATGAAGTCGGAGTTTCTTGCCAATATGAGTCATGAGCTGCGCACGCCGCTCAATGGAATTATTGGATTCTCCGAATTCCTAATTGACGGAAAGACGGGCACGCTCACGCCGAAGCAAAAGGAATACGTGACCGACATCTTCGATAGTGGCCGGCATTTGCTTCAACTCATTAACGATGTGCTCGACCTCGCTAAAGTCGAGGCGGGCAAAATGGACCTGCGCCCGGAGGCGTTCTCGGTGGGCAAAGCCATCAAAGAAGTCTGCTCAGTCGTTGGGCCGATGGCGCAACAGAAAAAAGTCGCAATTAACAGCGAGATCGCCCCTTCGGCCGATGAAGTCACGCTCGACAGACGGAAGCTGAAACAAGTCCTGTTTAATCTCTTATCGAACGCTGTAAAATTCACCGACGAAGGTGGTCGCGTGAATATCGTCGCTGATCTCTGCGACGAGACGCACTTGCGGTTGCAAGTCCAGGACACCGGCATCGGCATCGAGCCTGAGGATTTGGCCAAGCTTTTCACCGAATTTCGGCAGCTCGATACCGGCCTCGCCCGAAGCCATCAGGGCACCGGCCTTGGCTTGGCGCTAACGAAAAAGATCGTGAAGTTCCAGCAGGGCACGATTGAAGTGCAGAGTGAACCGGGTAAAGGCAGCACTTTTATCGTGATTCTGCCGCGGGTAAGCGAAAGGAAAATCGCATGAGCCCATCAGCGACGGTTCTCATCGTGGACGACAACCCCACGAACCTGAAACTCGCGGCGGAGGTGCTGGAATGTGAAGGCCATACGATTGCTCGCGCCCGCGACGCCGATGAAGCGCAGGAGGTTCTCAAACACACACAACCCGACCTCATTCTAATGGACATTCAAATGCCCGGGATGGATGGGCTGACCCTAACCCGCCTGCTCAAGGCCAATCCTTCCTATCAGCATATTCCCATTGTCGCGCTCACCGCCTTCGCCATGAAAGGCGATGAAGATAAGGCGCGTGAAGCGGGTTGTTACAGCTACATCACCAAACCCATTGAAACCCGCAGGTTTCCCGGCCAAGTGGCAGAAATCCTGGCTACCGCCGCCAAATCCAAAGCGAACACACCATGAACATCCTCCTTGTCGAAGACGATCCTACCGACATGAAGCTCCTGAGCGCGGTCTTAAGCTTTAGCGGCCATCGCGTCCATTGCAATGGCTCAGCCGAGCAGGCTGCGGAAGAAGTTAAAGCTAATCAGCCCGACGTTATTTTGCTCGACCTCAAACTCCCGGGCATGGACGGACTCAATCTCGCGCGAATATTGAAGAACGATCCGGAGACGCAGGCGATTCCGATCGTCGCCATCACTGCAGCAGTGGAAATCTTCTCCGAGGCCGAAGCATTCGCCGCGGGCTGCGATGCGTTCATTCTTAAGCCGGTCGATACACGCACACTTCCGCAACAAGTCGCGACCGCTGCGGCAAGAGCCTGAACCAAGTCTCGCCTCGCATGAACATCCTAATTGTCGATGATCAGCCGATCAACCTGAAGCTCCTGCACGCTACGCTGGAAGCCGAAGGCCACACAGTGGCGGACGCGGCCGACGGCGTAGAGGCATTGCAACTTCTCGAATCGCACGGCGCCGATGCCGTTATCTCTGACATCCTAATGCCGAGAATGGACGGCTATCGGCTCTGCTCTGAAGTGAGAAAACGCAAAGCGTTCAAGCATGTGCCGTTTATCCACTATACAGCTACCTACACTTCCCCGAGCGATGAGAGACTCTCTTTCGACGTGGGAGCGGATCTGTTCTTGCTCAAGCCAGCACCGGCGGAGAAAATCATTGGCGCTCTGCATCGGGTTACGGGCAAAGAACATACCGTCCGTTCGATAGGCACGATTCCCCAATCCGACGTGATGGAGGAATACAGTGAGCGGCTCGTATCAAAGCTCGAGGAAAAAAACGAGCAGCTGGAGATCGCGCACAGGGAGTTGCGCCAGTTGTTGGCCCATAGCCCGGCGGTGATTTACAGACTGAAAATCGACGGCCAAACGATCACGCCGGTAGTAGTTAGCGATAATATCGAGCGTCTCCTTGGGTTTAGAGTGGCGGAATCTACCCGGTACGAATGGTGGCTGGATAGTCTGCATCCTGAAGATCGGGAGCGGGTTCTGGATGTTCTGGCTAAGTCGCTGACCGGAGATGGCTACTCGATGGAATATCGGATCCGGCACAAGGACGGCAGCTACCATTGGATTGAAGACAATAATCGCATGATTCATGGATCCAACGGTCGGGCTACGGAAGCGGTGGGCGTATGGACAGACATCACCGAACGGAAGTGCGCCGAAAAAACACTTAACGACTTACAGCGTCAGTCGAAATTAATTCTCAATTGCGCAGGCGAAGGGATTTATGGCCTCGATTCTGACGGGAACATAAATTTCATTAACCCGAAAGGCGCGAACTTGCTCGGGTGGACAAGCGACGAACTTCTGGGCAAGCCGGCCCATTCCATTATTCATCACGGCAAGAGTGACGGGAGCAGTTCTTCCAATGGATCGCGTTCGATTCACGCAGATATGCGTGCCCCGGCAACCCAGCGTGTAACCAATGATGTCTTTTGGCGGAAGGACGGGAGTTCTTTTCGGGTCGATTATGTCACCGCCCCGATCAAGGAGGAAAGGGGCCAAATCACCGGCAGCATTGTCACGTTCAGGGATATTACCGAACAGTTCGTGGCCGACGCGCGCCAACAGTTGCAGGCGGAGCAGTATCGACTGCTTTTCGAAACCAATCCGAATTCGATGTGGGTTTTCGATGCGAAGAGTCTGCAGATTTTGGCCGTGAACGAAGCGGCGATTCAACAATACGGTTACTCGCGCAAAGAATTTGTGAAATTGACACTGACTGATTTGCGTCGAGCCGAAGATGCGCCGGACTTAATGAAGTCAGTCACATCTTCAGGGTCACCGGCACATTTCAGCGGCCAATTTCGACACAGGAAGAAAGATGGATCGGTGATTCTGGTGGAGGTTTATTCGGGACCGGTTGTGTGGGAAGGAACTGCCGCTCGAATCGTCACCGGAATCGACGTTACCGAGCGAAAGAGCGCGGAAGTGCGCTTACGCGAGCAGGCGGACATCATCGATCGTGCTCACGACGCCATCATTATCCGCAACTTCGAAGATCAGCGGATCATTCTTTGGAACAAGGGGGCGGAGCGCTTATACGGCTGGAGCGCGGACGAAGCGATCGGCAAGCCAACCGCTGAATTGCTCTACGCGGATTTAAATGACCGAGAAGGGCCGCTAAGAATTCTCATCTCTACCGGGGAATTTCACGGCGAGCTCAGGCAAATTACTAAAGGTGGCCGGGAGCTCCTTGTCGATGCGCGGTCCACAATCGTGCGGGACCCGGAGGGTATTCCGCGTTCTGTCGTGAGTATCAACACGGACATCACCGAGCAAAAAAAGCTGGAAGTGCAGTTGCTTCGCTCCCAGCGCCTGGAAAGCATCGGCACCCTGGCCAGCGGTGTGGCCCACGACTTGAACAACGTTTTGACTCCGATCTTGATGTGTGCCGAGATGCTTGGCGACGAGAAAACGGAGGAAGGCCAGGCTCCACTCATTTCCATGATCGCAGGGAGCGCGCGGCGGGGTGAGGGAATTGTTAAACAAGTTTTGACCTTCGCGCGTGGGATCGAAGGTCAACGCGTCACCCTTAATCCCCGTCATCTCATTGAGGAAGTGGTCGACATCGCGCGAAAGACGTTTCCGAAAGCGATCGAAATCAAAAGCCGCTGCCCGGAAGATCTTTGGTCGATTAAAGGGGATCCAACCCAATTGCATCAGGTCTTGCTCAATCTTTGTGTCAACGCGCGCGATTCCATGCCCGATGGTGGCTCGCTCGTCGTCGCGGCGGAGAATGTCGACGTTGATGACGGATACGCGGCAATGGTGCCGGACGCGACAGTTGGCCCGCATGTTTTGTTTAACGTCAGCGACACAGGTGCCGGAATGTGCCGCGCCACAGTCGACAGAATTTTCGATCCTTTTTTTACGACCAAGGCAGTCGGCAAAGGCACCGGCTTGGGACTTTCAACTGCGTTGGGGATTGTCAAAAGCCATGGCGGGTTCCTTTCCGTCTACAGCGAGATCGGCGAGGGAACCACATTCAAGGTGTGCTTACCCGCCGCGACTAGTGATGAGGAGCTTCAAAAGGCGAAAGCTCCACTCGGGCCTCTTCAAGGGAACGGTGAACTCATCCTCGTTGTGGACGATGAGGAGAGCATCGCTCGCATCACGAAAATGATTCTTGAGAAAAATAATTATCGCGTGATTTCTGCCAGCGACGGACCGGAGGCCCTCGCCATTTTTGCGCAACAGATGCAATCCATCCGCCTTGTGCTCACGGACCTTTCCATGCCGTTCATGGATGGCATGGTCCTGGCCCGCGCGCTTAAGAAAATGAAGCCGGATGTCTCAATCATCGCGTCGACTGGACAAGGCGAAGGAGCGAACGACTCGGAGCTCGAAGCGCTAGGCATTGCTGGTCTTCTGACCAAACCTTACGACACCGGCAAACTGCTCCAGACTTTGCGCCACGCTCTGGCAGCCACGCCAAAGTGAAATCTGTCTCCAGAACGAAGGCGCACGACGTCTCCAAGGTTATCGCCGCGGGAGATCATTCGAAAAAAGAACGATTGTCATCCCAACAAAACGTCGCCCGCGGTGATGCGATAACGGCCATCCGTTTTCCGATCGGGCTTCTAACCCTTGCTTGTCTCCTGACGGTCGTGGCTTTCGCCGGGTTTGGCTGGATTATCTTCGATGCGCGTCGCGATGCGAAAGAGCTCACAGGCCTGTCGCGAGTCGAGGAACTCCGAGGCGTCATCACCCATCTGGATGAAGTGTTGACGATGTCCGCGCGCATGGCGGCGGCCATGGGAGATTCGCGGTGGGAAGAGCGTTATCGCCATTTCGAACCGCAACTAGATGCCGCAATCAAGGAAACAACAAAAACTGAGACCAACTTCTCCAACATCAAAGCCGCCGACCAAGACAAACGCGGCGAATATCAGGTTGGTGGAAATGGAAAACCGCGCCTTTGCGTTGGTTCGCGCCGGCCGCAAGGAGGAGGCGCAAGCTGTGTTGGTCAGTCCCGAGTATGAAACCCAGAAACAGATTTACGCGGGAGGCATAGCGTCATTCACCGGCCAAATCAGGCGCGAATTTGATGAGCATTTGCGAGACGACCAACTTATTGATTGGCTCTCACTAATCGGTGCTCTGGCTGTCTGCGGAGTATCGCTTCTGGCGTGGATTTCGGTAGCGCGCGGAGTGCGAGGATGGCGCGCCCAATTGTTGGATAGCTTCCGGCAACGCGCAGAGGCGGAGGAAAGTCTCCGCCAGGCCCATGCGGGACTGGAGGTGCGAGTCGGAGAGCGCACCGCTGAACTGGCAAACATCAATGAATCGTTGCAGGCGGAAAATACCGAGCGAATGCGAGCGGAAGAGGCGCTGCGTGCATCACAGCAGATCATCGAAGGTATAATTAATGCGATACCCGCGCGGGTATTCTGGAAAGACAAGAATCTCGTTTACCTGGGCTGTAACATGGCCTTCGCGCGCGATGCCGGATTTGCCGATCCGAAGGAAGTCATCGGGAAAGATGATTACCAGATGGGCTGGCGTGATCAGGCGGAACTGTATCGTGGCGATGACCGCGAAGTCATCGAGAGCGGAGGCTCCAAGCTTCTCATCGAAGAACCCCTGACGACGCCCGAAGGGAATATCGTCACGATTCTTACAAGCAAGATCCCATCGCGCAGTTTCACGGGGGAGATCACCGGCGTGGTCGGTACGTATCTGGACATCACCGAGCGCAAGAGAACCGAAGATCAACTAAAAGATTCCTTCAAAGAAATTTGCGACTTGAAGGCCGCGCTGGATGAACACGCCATCGTGGCTATCACCGACCCGCAGGGAAAAATCACCTACGTCAACGACAAGTTCTGCGCCATCTCCAAGTATTCACGCGAAGAGTTGTTGGGTCAGGACCATCGCATCATTAACTCAGACTATCATCCCAAGGAGTTCATCCGTGACCTTTGGACCACCATCACGCACGGAAAAGTTTGGAAAGGTGAAATCAAAAACAAAGCCAAGGACGGTTCCTTCTATTGGGTCGATGCGACCATTGTTCCGTTTCTGGACAAGGATGGGAAACCTCGCCAGTACGTTGCGATTCGCACCGAGATTACGAAGCGGAAACGCGCGGAAAGTGAAATTCGAAAGCTTAATGAAGAATTGCGTCAGGTACTCGCCAATACCCCGGCCGTCATCTACTCGCTGCGTATCGAAGGCGAGCGCGCGACTCCGGTCTTTGTCAGCGAAAACATTCAACGAATGCTCGGATTCACCGTCGCCGAATCCGCGCGATACGACTGGTGGCTAGAGAGTTTACATCCTGACGACCGCGACCGTGTCGTAAGCGTCCTGGCCAAATCGCTCAAGGGAGAAGACGGCTATTCCATGGAATATCGTCTTCGCCACAAAAACGGGACATACCACTGGCTCGAGGATACGAGTCAGATTATTCGCGATGGGACCGGGCAAGCGGTCGAAATGGTGGGCGTGTGGACCGACATTACCGAGCGCAAACTGGCGGAAGTGCAACGCGATCGGTTGGCTGCCATCGTTGAGGCGAGCCCGGACTTTATTGGCTTCGCCGATCGTAGAACCACGCAAATCCAATACATCAACAAGCACGGACGGACGATGTGCGGAATTGGGGAACACGAGGACCTAGGCAAGCTCAAGATTAGCGATGTGCATCCGGCCTGGATGAACAAACGAATTGCCGAAGTCATCTTGCCCGCGGCTCTACGCGACGGCTTATGGGAGGGTGAGGGCGCGCTTCTGCACCGGAACGGTAGTGAGGTCCCAATCTTGATGGCATTGCTGGCCCGCAAAGCCGCCAACGGAGAAGTTGACATCTTCCACACGGTTTCGCGCGATATTACCGACCGCAAAAATGCGGAAGAGGTGATGCGGGCAAGTGAAGAGCGGTATCGAGCCTTATTTGAAAGCAATCCCAGCCCGATGTGGGTTTACGATCTCGAAACGCTTGCGTTTCTGGCCGTGAACGCGGCCGCAGTCCGACACTACGGCTATTCGCAAGACGAATTTCTGGCAATGACCATCAAGGACATTCGCCCTACTGAAGATATCCCCGCTCTGATGGATGACCTGTCGGGAAAAACTGGCGACGCGAAGAGTCCGATCCAATGGCGACATTGCCGGAAAGACAGGACGATGATTGATGTGGAAATCAGTTCGCAAGACCTGACCTGGCTCGGACGACGCGCGAGAGTGGTGCTGATCAACGACATCACTGGGCGGAAGCGGACAGAGGAGCGCCTGCGGGAGCAGGCTGACATTATTGGCCGCGCCCACGACGCCATTATCATCCGGAATTTTTCCGATCAGCGAGTGACCTTCTGGAATGCAGGAGCAGAATCCCTTTATGGGTGGAGCGCCGACGAAGCTATGGGGCGACCAATCCATGAACTGATTTTCGCCGAGCCGAACGCTCGCGAGGCGCTGCTAGAACAGCTGGTTACGAGCAGCGAATTTCGCGGGGAGATAAAACGTCGGGCCAAGAATGGCCGTGAAGTAATTGTCGACGCTCGCATCACCCTCATTCGAAATGACGACGGCTCTCCGCGCGCGATCCTCGGGATTAACACCGACATCACCGAACAGAAAAAACTCGAGATACAGCTCCTCCGTGCGCAACGCCTCGAGAGTATTGGAACACTCGCGAGCGGCGTGGCCCATGATTTAAATAATATTCTTTCTCCGATTTTGATGTGCTCCGAGATGCTGAGTGAGAACAGACCGGAGAGAGACAATGCCCCATTGGTTTCCATGATCGAAGAAAGCGCGCGCCGCGGGGCCAGCATAGTCAAGCAGGTGCTCACTTTCGCGCGTGGAGTCGAGGGAGAGCGCGTCTTACTCAATGCCGGTCATCTCGTTCAGGAGATTACCGAGATCGCCCAGAAGACTTTTCCTAAGGCAATCTCGATCACCGGTCGCTATCCGGAAGATCTCTGCCCAATCATGGGAGATCCCACACAACTCCATCAAGTATTGTTAAATCTTTCCGTCAACGGCCGCGATGCCATGCCCAATGGTGGCTCCCTTGTAATTGAGGCCAAAAGCTTTGAGGTGGACGAGCAGTATGCTTCCATGACACCCGGTGCCAAACCAGGTTCGTATGTGCTGTTGCGCGTGAGCGATACAGGCTGCGGTATGTCGCACGCTGTGATCAATAAAATCTTCGATCCGTTTTTCACAACCAAAGAACTTGGCAAGGGCACTGGGCTCGGGCTTTCCACAGCGCTGGGAATCGCAAAAAGCCATGGCGGCTTTATCTCGGTCGAGAGCGAGATTGGAAGTGGAACTACCTTTCAGGTTTTCCTGCCGGCTGATGCCTCCGCCGCAGTCGCTCGCCCGTCGAAGTTGGCGTTCGAGCGGTTGAATGGACATGCCGAACAAATTCTGGTGGTTGATGATGAGCCGGGGATTCTTCGCACTACGCAAATGATCCTGGACCAACACAATTACCATGCTGTCTGCGCGAAAGACGGACCGGAGGCGCTGGCCATCATCGCACAAGCGAAACAACCGATAGACGCAGTGCTGACTGACATCTCAATGCCGTACATGGACGGCGTGGCGTTGATCCGCGCGATAAAACACATCAAGCCCGACATGACCTTCATCGCCTCGACCGGCCAGGAAGACGTCCGTGTTTCAGAGCTGCAAGGGTTGGCCGTCTCCAGTTTTCTGGCGAAGCCTTACGATAAACAAAGTTTGCTTACCACTGTGCGCGATGCTTTGAGCGGGGCGACGACATCCAAGTGACTCGTGTTGAAAATTTTTAAGAGCGCAGTTCTTCAACGCCATTCGAGCTCGAAATCTCGCCATTAAAGCCGGGGGCAGCAGTTCGAGACCTACATCGAGCAGCAAACCGGATCGGGATTCAGCCATGGTTTCTGCCCGCAGTGTCTCCAGAAAGAAATCGCGAAATTGAACGCGGAGTCTCGTGTTCCTGCTGCGATGAATACGACCGCTGCGTAGTTGGCGCGGCGGCGAATCCGTAGTTTCCGTCGGGCACGAGGCATATTGACGGCTACTCAATGCCTGACGATTCATCGCGTGGACACTGAGTCTTTTACCCGTCTCCTTCAGCTCTCGATCTCGCCCGTTGCCATCATATCGGGCGTTGGTCTGTTGCTGCTCTCCATTACAAACCGACTGGGACGCGTAATCGACCGCGCTCGTGCCCTGGTCTCAGCGCTGGATGAAGATCAAGCCCACCCTACCCGCGATCTTCACCAATTGATCATACTCTTTCGACGAGCAAAATTGCTTCGCGCCTCGATTGTCTTCATTATCGCCAGCATTTTTGCTTGCTGTTTGATGATTGTCTTGCTGTTCGTTCTGGTTTTCGCCGGAGCAAAGATGGAGACGGCAGTGCTTTTCACCTTCGGACTGAGCGTTTTGTTTGTGTTGGGTGCCATGATCTGCTTCGTCGCCGATATCCTATCTTCCCTGAACGCCTTGAAGATCGAGATCGCTCATCATTTGGTGGAGAAGACACCGTCCTCGCATCCGCGAAAAATTCTTGGTGCAAGACTCATAATTCCATGAAGAGAATTTTTAATCCTACTAAACCAAGAAAGGTGCTTATCATCGAGGACGACGCCGCGGTGGCCGACATTTATCAGAGAAAATTTCAGAGCGAACGCTACGATGTCGATCTGGCCAGCGACGGCGAGATGGCCCTGTACAAACTCGCGGAACAGTCATTCGATCTCGTCATTCTCGACTTGTCCTTGCCTGGAATGAACGGGGTGGAAGTTCTCAAAACGCTTCGCAACCAGCCTCGAGGGGAGACTCTGCCCGTCATTGTTTTGACGAATGCATATGCTCCGGGACTGATGCAGGCTGCTTCAGCCGAAGGTGCCACTCGGTGCATCAAAAGAGCGGAATGCACACCGGGGCAAATGATGGGGATCGTGCACGATGTGTTCGCAGCAGGTCAACCGGCCGGCGACAGCACGCCGCCGCCGGCAACCGCTTCGGCAGAGTTTGAGAAAGAATTCCAAAGCAAACTGGTCGCGGATTTTCTCGGCGACACCCCCTACAAGATTCTGAAACTGCGCAATGGCCATCACGCGTTCGTTAACGGCAGCACCGAAAACCTGCGTTTAATCGAACTTCGCGCAATGTACCGGCAAGCGCGTTTGCTCGCCGGAGCGGCGGGCGTTGCCGGCTTTGGTAAAATCGCGCAACTGGCCGCGGCCTTGGAGGCGCTTCTCTTTCAAATTTGCACGAAGCCGGCAAAAATTTCTCCGTCTGTCACCCGAACTCTCGCGCAGGCATTGGACTTATTGGCGTTCCTGTTCGATCGCGCATCGTTATCTGAGAGAGAATCGCCGGACACGCCGGCGATTCTGGTGGTGGACGACGAAATTGTTTCGCGTGAGGCGACCTGCGCTGCGCTCGAGAAAGCCAACGTGTGCGTGACGAGCGTGGAGGACCCGATCGCAGCGGAAGATCTCGCCGCCAGAAGTCATTTCGATCTCATATTTCTAGACGTCGAAATGCCGGGACGAAGCGGCTTGGATCTTTGCGCCAAAATCCGGAAGATGGCCACGAATTGCGCCACGCCGGTGGTCTTCATCACGGCCCATTCTGATTTCGAGAGTCGGGCACAATCGCGTTTATCTGGCGGCAACGATTTCATCGCGAAACCATTCCTCTCGGTCGAATTAGCGGTCAAAGCGTTGACCTGGTTGTTCAAAGAGAAGACCCACTTGCTTCCGACCACGGACCGCACTCACGCGGAAGAAGGTTTGCAGGCAGCGCACAATCAAACGCAGAGTCATCCCGCGTTGGTCATTCGTTAGCGCTACGGGCAGGACCTCGTTTCAAGCCGATCCCAAATGGATAAAATTCACGCCGTCGTGGGGATCTGGTATCGAATCGCGCAGCGGAGCGGCGCAGGCTTCCGCAGAAGGCGATATCGGCACAATACCAATCATCATCGCAGAAGACGATCCGGTCTCACGCGACGTGATTTCGACCCTCGTGAGCAAATGGGGTTTTCGAAGTGTCGTGACGCAGGACGGGCACGAAGCGATGGCAGCTATCCGTGCCGAGCAGGGCCCGGCGGTAGTGATTCTCGATTGGATGATGCCCGGGATGGATGGCTTGGAAGTTTGCCGGCGCATTCGAGAGATTGGTAAGCCGGCGCACATCATTTTGCTTACGGCGCGTGCTTTCAAAGAAAGTCTGGTGGAAGGGCTTGAAAACGGGGCGGATGACTATCTGGTGAAGCCGTTCGATAAGGACGAATTGCTTGCGCGCGTCCACGTCGGCCTTCGCATTCTCAATCTGCAGGAGTCGTTGGCCAATCGGGTCAAAGAGCTGGAGAAAGCCTTGCTCGAAGTCGACGAATTGCGCAGCCGCCTCTCCGTTCCGTTGTAGCCGAATCACTTTCCTCGTTTGTAGTTCCGATTGCATTTCTCAATCAGTCTTTCGATCACTAATGGTGTGCAAAGCGCGTGCACGCCCGCCGAAATGGCCCCGACGGTCCCCGCGGTAATAGGCGTTTACCGCAGCCTGCAATGCGTATTTACCGCATCCTCATCGTATGGAACAAGGCCAGGGACTTGCTGCATTCGAACGTCATGCGCTCCACCTATATGCTTTTGGTTCGTTCGAAAGACAATGGTCGAAGCATCATGGAAACCGTGCTTTGCGCGCTCCTTACTTTGAGCGCGGTCATTTCGATTTGGCAATTTATCCGGCCACCAAATCCTCTGCCGATTCACGGAACAACCACGTTAGATCAGGGCCGCATTCCGGTGTTTGCTCTGAAAAAATGAGCGACGATCCAACAGAAGTTTTGCCTCCGCTGAGCAGGAGCTTGCGAATTTTGGTGGTCGAAGATCACGCCGACACGTTGCGAGTAATGGGCCACCTGCTCCATCATTTTGGTCACGAGATTTCATTGGCCGATGGCGCGCACCGCGCGCTGGAGATTGTCGAGTCGAAGGAATTCGATGTCGTCTTGAGCGACATTAACTTGCCAGATGGAAACGGCTACGAGGTGATCACTCAGGCCAAACGAAAACAGCCGGTCAAAGGCATAGCTCTTACTGGATTGGACAAGAAGGAGGACATCAGCCGAAGCAAGGAAGCTGGCTTCGATTTCCATCTCACCAAGCCGGTGGACTTCCACCAGCTGCGCACAATTCTCGCGCAGGTTGGTCCTTGCTCTTGATCTTTAACCACCGATCTCTGGCGACGTCTGCAGTAGCGTGACTTGCGACCCGAGCCGGTCGCCGTAGCTCATTTCGTACTCTCGACCTGGGCGGTACCGCATGGAGCGAATTGGCGCGATCTGAGATTGCGGGCGTCTGATCGCCCGAGTCTCTCGTACTTTCCACAAACGAAAATGCGCATTCTCCGGTGCCCGTCGAGCATCAATGCCGCTCCTCAATAGCTACAAGAATAAAGAAAATGAAGAATATTCATAAAACACCAATTCGAAGTCTCGTGGCTCTCTTTGCCACGGTTTTCACCGTCGGCGGAATCACAACAATGGCACGCGGGCCGTTCGCGTCGACGCCTCTAGCGGTATGCACGGCGGCGCCCAGCACAGTCTACGTTAACTATATGTGGGCCGGAACCCCAATTGGCACAGATCCCGACGGCTCGGGGCCAGCCACACAATTCGGCTGCGACTCGTTCGCCACTGTTCAGGAGGGCATAAATGGCGTCGCAGCTGAGGGAACGGTTCAGGTAGCGGCAGGAACGTACCTGGAAATTGGCCAGATCGTGATAAATAAGAATCTCAGCATCATCGGTGCGAATAACGTCACCACGATCATACAGCCTGCCCAGGATACGGGTACAGTCGGCGACGCCAAAGGTTGGTTCGTGGTCCAACCCGGCGTGATCTTTAACTTAAGTGATGTAATGCTGGATGGGACCGGCCGTAAGACCTACCAGGCGGTGCGGTACAACGGCAGCGGCAGCGTCAACTCCGTCAAGTTTACCCATATCCAATACGAAGCGAGCGGCCCCGCCTACAGCGGCGGTGGCGTCAGGATCGGCTCAGGCGTTGTGGACGTAACGAATTCCACCTTCGACAACATGGGACGGTACGGTGTTTTGGTTGATGACACCGGCACCGGCACCTTGAGCGGCAATACCTACACCGGCAAAGGCGCCGGTAACTGGCTGGACTACGCCTTTGATATTGAGTACGGCGGGAATTTCACAATTTCCAACAACCAGATCTCAGGGAACAGAGGAGTGGCTTCGAGTGACGGTTCAGACTCGGCCGGCATGAGCGTATGGGATGACCCGGGGACGCAGGCAATTCTCAACAGCAACACGATCACGGATTGCAGTACGGGCGTCGCGCTCGCGATGTTCACCGGCGCGAATGATCCGGTTGTCACGATCAATGCGGGCAACGTCATCAGCGCCGGCGGTGTCGGCATTGCCATCCAGGACATCGGGCCGGCCATGGGCTCGCCAAACTTGACCGTCACTCGTTCGACCATTACCGGCAACACGACGGCGGCATTCGCGGTCGCGGCGGGTATGTCAAACGTCAACGTGAACGTCCATTTCAACAGGATCGCAGGCAACACGAGTGGCGTGAATAACGGCGGAATCGACAGCCTCAATGCCGAGAACAATTGGTGGGGTTGCAACGCTGGACCGGGCTTTGCCGGCTGCGACAGCGCCACCGGGACAGTGGACTTCAATCCGTGGATGGTTCTCCTGGTTGCGGCCACGCCTGATCCCATCCCTGCATTGGGCTCGTCCATTTTCGACGTGGACATGACGACAAACTCAGACGCGGTTCCGGGCCTGCTGCCCAACATTCCCGTCGCCTACAGCGCGACGAATGGCACAATGTTCCCGACCAGTGGCACGGTCACGGCGGGCGCTGACGGCTCGACCTTTACTTCGACCGGCACCTCGTCGGGCACGGCCTGCGCGGATGTGGATAATCAGCATAGTTGCACAACCATCACGGTTATTGCGCCGACGCCAACACCAACACCGACCCCCACCCCCACACCGACCCCGACAGCTGGGCCCAGCGCAACCCCAGTAGTCGCAGTGCAAGTGTCGCCCAGTAGCATTAGCGAAGGTCAGGATGCTACCTTCACTTTCTCTGCTTCGCCGGTTAACCATGCAGCAGCGACCGTGCAATACTCCATGAATGGCAATGCCCAGTTAGGAGTCGATTACACCCTAAGTGGAACTCCCGGTCAGATCACGATTCCAGCCGGTGAGGCCTCCGCCACTGTGACCCTGCACGCGCTGACCGACAGCATAAATGAGAGGCCTGAGAAAGCCAACCTGACTCTGGTCCCTGGAACAGATTACAAAGTGGGCAAGAACCACAAACACGCACCAGTCAGAATCCTTAATGTGCGGTAGTGATTTTCGCTGATGCCGAGCGCTTTTGCTCAGCAATCCACTGATGGAAAAGGGCTTGTAATGGAGCCGGCAGTCGGATTCGAACCGACGACCTGCTGATTACAAATCAGCTGCTCTACCAACTGAGCTATGCCGGCATTTACGAGGGAAAACCTTCCATTCTCATTCACTTTTTTCGGCCATTGTATCCCCCTTTTGTATCCCTCAGACAAAAACGGGCACAACGTGTGGATTCCGTAGCGCACTGTCCGCATTCCCTTCGAAGAGGCAAGCCCATTCATCAAGGCGGGCACCTCTGCGCCCCTGATTGACGCCGGGTGAGGCGGCGGATTGATCCGCTTTGAGTCTTGGCTCCGATCTCGGGCGACGCGGCCGAAGGATTTTGAGAGCATGGCCTTGAGACGGCAGTCTTCTCCGTCGCAAAACAGAGACTGCCAGATAAAATCCGCGAATACCGGTCACGCCACATACGCAACAGCGATCGGCTCTTCGCTCTCGCATTGGAGCGGATTCACCAGTAGTCCGCAATTGATGGCGATAGAAGCCGCAGCAGCGAACTTGAGATCGACGAAGAAAATTAGCAACGTTTAGACCGCAGATCCATTTAGACGGTGACCAACTCCTGAACCGGAATAGCCGAAGGCGCCAAGCGGATTGCTTTTGTCTCGCAAAAGCGTCTCGGTTTATTCATAGTTTGCGGAGTTTTACGAAACCGATCCCGGGCACGCTGCAAGAAGGTGGAGCGCCGTTCCAGACGACGCACTGGACCGTCGTGTTGCAGGCTGGCAGGGCCGAGGCTGATGAGTCGGCGCGGAAAGCGCTCGCCGTGTTTAGTGAAATGTATTGGCCGCCGCTTTACACATTCATTCGGCGCCGCGGCTATTCCCCCGCCGACGCGCAAGACCTGGTCCAGGGTTTCTTCGAGCATTTACTCAAACAGAAGACATTGAGCCGCGCCGATCGCGAAAAGGGACGGCTCCGCACCTTTCTGCTCGGCTCGTTGCAAAATTTCCTGCTCAAGCAGCGTGAGCGCATGAGCGCGATGAAACGAGGCGGCGGGCGTCAGATTGTGTCGTTTGACGATCAACTGATCGATGCCGAGGCTGCGATGAACGCGACTGCTCATTTGAGCGATGTCAGCTCATACGATCTGGCGTGGGCTTCCAGTGTCGTGACACGCGCGTGGAAGAACGTGCGCGACAGGTTCGCCGCCGAGGGCAAACGGGAGTGGGTCGATGAGCTAAGGCCGTTCGTGGCCGGTGGAACAGCGACGGCGCCGAATCAGGAGGAAGTGGCGAAACGACTCGGCACGTCGGTTGAGAATTTCCGAGTCTCACTTTCGCGATTGCGCCAAACCTATCGGCATGCCTTGCGGGCCGAAGTGGCGAGCACGGTTTCCGATCCGAAGGACATCGATGACGAGCTGCATTACGTTTACCGGATTCTCACGGCATGAATGTCGTAGCGCCTCAGCAAGGAATTGGCGCAGGAGTTTGCGCGCGCTGTGGACGATCAATCACCCACCCGGGTCCTGATGGCGAATGTGTGCGTTGCCTGGTTAGCTTTGGCTTTCTGGCCGAGGATCACGAAGTCGAGCGGCCAAGCGACGGCAATCAAGCCAGACTCGGTCCGTTGCGCTACGCTCATTTCGAGGTCGAAGTAAATCCTGACGGTTATCCGGTCATACTCGGCTCTGGGGCAATGGCGGTTACATATCGCGCGCGCGACACCATTCTCAATTCAACGGTCGCTCTTAAAGTCATCAGTCGAAAGTTGGCGGAAGATCCTGCTGCTCGTGCCCGATTCCTGCGCGAAGCCCGGGCGGCCGCGCAGATTCATCACCCAAATGTTGCGCGAGTCATGTATTACGGCGAGCAGGATGGGGAATGCTTTTATGCGATGGAGCTTGTCCATGGTGAAACGCTCGAAGGGCGAGTGCAACGCGACGGGCCACTTCCTTTGAGCCTCGCTCTTGAAGTAGTGGAACAAACGGCGCGCGGCCTGGCCGCCGGAGAGGAATGTGGAGTTATCCATCGTGATCTAAAACCATCGAACTTGATGATCGAGTCGCATGCAGGCGATCAGCTGTTGGTTAAGATAATCGATTACGGCATCGCAAAAGTGATCGCTGCACAAACCGAGACGGCCTATCGAACGCAAGCTGGTTTCATCGGAACTCCTGCCTTCGCTAGTCCGGAGCAATTCGATGAATCGGGTCAGCAACCGATCGACACACGCTCTGACGTTTACTCGTTAGGCGTGACCTTTTGGTACCTCCTTACCGGGCAAATGCCTTTCGCCGGCCGCTCGATCGAGGAAGTTCGGGCAAAGCAAGCCGAGCCGCTTCCGTTGAAGCAGCTGAAGAATGTGCATATCCCGCTCGGATGCGTGACGTTGTTGAAGTCAGTGTTAGCTGTCGATCCAGCAAAGCGACCGCAAACCGCGCGCGAGTTGCTGACAAGCATTCACCGGTGTCATATCCGTTTCGAGCCCGCTGCCCGCCGGCGGCGGAAACGCGCCGTTCTTGTCTCAGTAGGACTCGCGCTTGCACTCGCTTTCCTCTTTCTCGCCAATCTCCTCTTTCAACGTAGGGCATCGGCCTCCGGGCTGGATCGAGCAATCGCGGTTCTTCCATTCGAAAATCTTAGTTCCAACGCAGAAGATCGATTTCTCGCGATCGGTATTCAGGATGAAATTCTGACCAAGCTCGCCGGTCTGGCTGACCTGAAGGTCATCGCGCGCACGTCCACGGAGAGCTACCAGAGCAGACCTGTCGATCTAAGAACCGTCGGTCGGCAACTTAGCGTCGGGAGAGTATTAGAAGGATCGCTGCAAAGGTCAGCCGACAAGGTCCGCGTGAATGTGCAGCTGATCGACACACGCACCAACGCTCACCTCTGGGCCAGCAGTTACGACCGCAAGCTCGATGATGTTTTTGCCGTCGAAACCGACGTAGCCAATTCGATCGCACAGCAACTGGATGCGAAGCTCGTGCAAAGGATTAGCACGCAACGTCCGACGGCGATTACGGCTTCTTACAATGCTTATCTGCGTGGCGTTGGTATCGAGCAAAGTCAACCCGGTGGCAACTCCTTTGAGGACGCTGCCAAGACTTATGCGGAAGCCGTCCAACTCGACCCGAATTTTGCCCTAGCCTGGGCCAGACTCAGCGTTGTTCGGAGTTTCCTCTACTACCACGGCGTCGATCCGAACGTGAATTCAGCGGCGGCAGTTAAGGAGACTGCAGATCGCGCGATCGCACTGGCCCCAGAACTGGGCGAAGCATGGCTGGCCCAAGGCACGTATCGCTACCGAGTGTTGGACGATCCCGCGGCGGCGCTGGAAGCCTATCGCGAAGCTGAAAAACGTTTGCCCAATAGCGCGCTGGTTAGCGAATACACGGCTTACGCGGAGCGTCGCCTCGGTCGTTGGAGAAAAGCAGAAGCTCATCTGGCGCGGGCAATCGAGCTTGACCCACGCAATGCCCGGCTTTGGACCAATGTTGCCAACGATATATTTTGGCCGTTAGGCCGAGCGGCAGAGGCACAAGCTGCATATGACCGCGCCCTGGAGATTTCGCCCAAGGATGAGTTCGTTATCGCACTCAAGGCTGAGCAATACCAACAGGAAGGCCGGTTAGATAAAGCCGCCAAAGTGCTTGCCCGTATCTCCAAGGATTCTACCGACAAAACGGTTCTTATACATCGCGTGGATCAGGCGTTGTTAGAACGTAACTTCGACGAAGCAATCTTCTGGGCTAAGAAGGCAACAACCTCTCCCGGTCCTGGACAAGCGCTCGACACCCAGGACATCTTTGCCCTCGTGCTTCAGGGATATTGTCAGCTCTGGGCGGGCCGAAATGAGGAAGCGCGTGTCACGTTCGAGGGCGTCATTCAGGACGTTGCGCCTGGGGGTGTTCTCCCCGCTCCGCCGATTCTCGGAGCGAGGCTCGAGCTTGCCGCGGCGTATGCCGGGCTCGGCGACAAAGCAAATGCGCACGGGCAGGCGAGGCTAGGTGTTGCCGAGTACGAGAACGACGCTCTGCTCAAGCCAATCGCCGAAGCTTTTCGCGCAAAAGCTCTGGCACAATTGGGTGAAGTCGATGCTGCGATTGACGCGCTTCCGCACCTGCTCGAAGTGCCGGGCGGAATTCACCCAGGCGAACTTCGATACTCACCTTACTGGGATCCTTTACGCAAGGACCCAAGGTTTGAAGAACTGCTGAAGAATCCGCCGCCGGTTCGCTACTAAGTCGTAGCGCAGACTTCCAAGTCTGGACCCGATGCGCTGCTGCTACGCGCGCTGCTCGTTACGGAGCTCTCGTGCGCGCGCGTAACTGCGCGAAACGGGAGCGCGCAAAAAAATTCACGTTTCCTGAAATGTCATTCGCCAAACTCGGGAAATAGAGGTGTTACAAAATAGTATGAATCCTACCTGCACCTACCATTACGAACCAAGCTGCAACGCCGCGGACGGCGGTGTTTTCAACAGGCGAAGCACGATCGTTAGGGTTCGACGAAGCATGCTCTCCAGGTTTGCCAAGGGAAGAAACGAAGTCTTTCAAAAGAGCTTACCGGCGAACGAACTGTCCTTTATCCAGCAACGAAATGAAATGAGATGGCCATGAACACCACACTTAAAACCAAAACAGTAGCGCCGTACGAGATGAAACCTACCTATAGCGATAGCCGTCTGTCGCTCAGCAAAATCGCAAGATTTCCTGAAATGTCTGTCAGCAAACTCGGAAGATAGAGGTGTCAGAGAATAATATGAATGCGACAGACTTTTATCCATCCAAGACAAGCCATCGGGAGATGGCTGCTGATGTTCTCAAACAGGCCGCCCCATGTCAGTTGTCAGCGGGCGCGAAGTTAATCGGCCAATGGCAGCGCGGGATTGAGACGATGTCGGGACAAGCGCAGTGGAAACTGCATTTAACGTTCGCCCATTCTCCCGCCTCGGCAGTTTTAACAGTTAACCAGTAATACGGACATGATCACGACGTCGATCTTTTGGATTTTAGTTCTCGGGCTGTTCGGCTTCAACGCCGGAGAGCCTAACGAAAGGAGACGACCATCATTAAAACGTTAAATTCCAGTCACCGTAATATCGCTCAGCCTGTTCATGTGCCTGTTTCGTTGCGGCGCCTCGCCTCGGTTGAACGGGCTGTCGCCGCCAGGCGGTCCGGCGACCCGATGCTGGTCCTCAACATGTCGATCTTCAACTCTGATCGCGGTTGGAATCAGATCTTCAATCCGCCTCCGCCGCGCGAGAACGTCTGGGGTTAAAGATGAACACGGTCCATTGCTCAACTGCCGCGACTGAAGTTCCGGCCTACGCCGAGCTTCAGCGCGAGATGCACGATGCGCTCCGCGCACAGCATCCGGATTGGGTCCAACCGAATGGCGATTCTCCCCTCTGCGATGCGTACGAGTCCCGGTTCGAAGAGCTACTGAGACACACGTCACAGTTCCAAAGCGCACAGGCGCACCATGCCTGCCAGGCATACCGAGACAAGAAACATGGTCTTTCACAAACAGCCTTCCGCGAGTCATCGTTTCTTCAGCAATAGAAAGGAAGTCATGAACAAAATAATTGAACCGGGCACTCCGTGGATGATAGGCTCCGCGCGAGGACTCGAGCCAGGCCGAACCGCCAAGCTAGTGGCGCAATGGCAGAGTGGGCCGCAAACGCTTGCGGGATATGAGCAGCGCAAGCTGCGTCTGGTTCTCGCGCGTCTCCCTCTTGATGCGAACCAATGTGCCTACTGCAACCAATCGTGAAAGGAGGTAGTCGTTATGCCATTCGATGAATTCGTAAATATTGAAACCCTCCATGAAGAGCGGCGAAAACACATCCTAGAGTCTTTGCGAAGCATCAGCATCGAAGAACTAAGGAAGATCGCGAAGGAGCATGAGGATGAGTTCGTCGGTGATCCCTGGCGGGAGGAGTTCCTGCGCCTAATGGCCGACCATCCGCACTCCAGCTTCTACCATGCGGTTCCGCAACAAAACATCGAAGTTTTCTACTGTCATGACCACGACTTTGGTTTCTGGGTCATCCCCGGCAGCGGCAGCGGGCCGCTGACCGAGCAAAACAAACGCCAGATGACACAAGCTCTCGAGCTATTTCGGTCCGGCGCGAAAATTGGAGCAAAAACATGAAAACGATGCTCCAAGGCGCTGACGATTCACCTTTTCCGGGCCTCGCCCGCGACCCGCTGCGTGCCAGCGACACGACGGGTTTCCTGCACGCTCCAGAACTGCGGCTTTTTGCTCTTTGCGGAAATCCGCATCCACACAACCGAAACCTGTAGACGCTCATGAAAATTCTGAATTCCATTTGTCCCCCATTGTTCGGCCTCGGACGCCTTGCCATCCCAATGGCCCTCGCGCTTCTGGCATTGGGCGCATGCAAAAAGAAAACCGAGCCGCCGCCGGTGGTCCGCCCGGTCCGCTCGGTCGTTGTTGAAAAACGTCAGGTCGGGGACCCAAAGGTCGTGTCCGGCCATCTGCGCGCGCGCAACGAGGTCAATCTCGCCTTCCGGATCGCCGGGAGGAGTCATCGAAAGAAAACTGGGCGTCGGCGACAAGGTCGAAGCCGGGCAGACGGTGGCGCTGCTGGATGCCGAAGTCGAACGAAACGCCCGGGACTCCGCGCACGCCGACGTTGCCGCCGCGAGAGCCACGCTGGACCAATCGGAGGCATTTGAACGGCGTCAGAAGAAGTTGCTTACCGAGTTGGTTATCTCCCCCAATGAATACGATAGCGCCTTGCGCCAGCTAAAGACGTCGCAAGCGCAGTTGGATGCGGCGCAAGCCAAACTGAAATCGGCCGAAGAACAGTTGAGTTACACGGAACTCAAGTCCGATGCCGCCGGCGTTATCACGGAAAAAGGGGCCGAGGTGGGCGAGGTCGTGCCCGCGGGCAAGATGGTCCTGCAGGTGGCGCAGCAAACCGGGCGCGATGCCGTTTTCGACGTGCCCGCCCAGGCCATGCGCGACGGCCTCTCGTTAGGTGCGCAAGGTGAGGTTTGGCTCGCGGACCATCCAGAGATCAAGGTGGACGGCAAGGTCCGTGAAATATCGCCGCAGGCCGATCCGGTAACACGCAACTACCAGGTCAAAGTCGAACTCACCGATCCGCCCTCGGGAATGCTTCTGGGGGCGACGGTCCTCGGGCGCCTGAAATTGAAGGGCGACTCGGTGATCGAAATTCCTTCTTCAGCGCTGACGATGATCGAAAGCAAGCCCGCGGTCTGGGTGGTCGATGCAAAGGATCAGCGCGTGCACCGGCGGGAAATCGTCATTGCGCGCCATGCGCCGGACTCTGTCATCGTGACGGACGGGCTGAATTCCGGCGAAAGGGTGGTGACCGCCGGGGTGCAGGAACTCTACGACGGTCAAACCGTAAAGCTGTTGGGAGGCGAATAATGAAAGGCGTCAATCTGACCGAATTGGCGATCCGCCACAAGGCGCTCGTCATCTACTTCATGATCGTCTGCCTGGTGGCTGGGGTCTCGGCGTATCTCCACTTGGGGCGCAATGAAGACCCCGAATTCACGGTCAAAACGATGGTGGTCGTGACGCTCTGGCCGGGCGCGACCCAGGACGAGACCATGCAGCAGGTGACCGACCGCATCGAGAAGAAGCTGCAAGACACGCCCAATCTTTACTATTTGAAGAGCTATACCGTCGCCGGGACGTCCACCGTCTTTGTCTATCTTCTCGAGTCTACCGCTAAGAAGGATGTGCCGGACCTTTGGTATCAGGTCCGCAAGAAAGTCGGCGATATCCGGCAGACGCTCCCGCAAGGAATCGTCGGGCCGTTTTTTAACGACGAATTCGGCGACACCTACGGGATCATCTATGGCTTCACGGCGGACGGTTTCAGTCACCGGGAATTGCGCGATTACGCGGAAGAGGCGCGCTCGCGTCTGCTTCGAGTGAAAGATGTCTCCAAAGCCGAATTCCTGGGCACCCAGGACGAGCGGATCTACGTCGAGTTCTCCACGCACCGCCTCGCCGAACTCGGCATGGACCGCATGCAACTGATCCAGGCGCTCGTCACCCAGAACGCCGTGGTTCCCTCCGGCGTGATCCAGACGAAAAACGAGGCCGTGCTCGTCGATGTGACCGGACGGTTTGAATCCGAAAAGGACTTGCAGCAGGTCAACTTCGTCTTCGGCGGCAAGATGCTGAGGCTGGGCGACATCGCCACGATCACGCGCGGCTACGCCGACCCGCCGCAGCCGAAATTCCGCGTCAACGGCAAGGACGCCATCGGCGTGGCGCTCTCGATGCGCACCGGCGGCGACATCCTCGCGTTGGAAAAAAACCTGGAACACGTGATGGAGGAGCTCAAAGCGGACCTGCCCGTCGGCATCGAGACCTTCCTGGTCTCCAATCAGCCGAAGGTAGTGGAAGAAGCGGTGAACGAATTCATGAAGGCGCTGTGGGAGGCGATCGCGATCGTTCTCGTCATCAGCTTCCTGAATCTGGGCCTGCGGCCGGGCCTGGTGGTGGCGGCCTCCATCCCGCTCGTGCTGGCCATTGTTTTTATCGTCATGCAGATCTGCGGGATCGACTTGCAGCGCATCTCGCTCGGGGCGCTCATCATCGCGCTGGGGCTGCTGGTCGATGACGCGATGATCACCATCGAGGCCATGGTCTCCAAGGTGGATCATGGCTGGGACAGGATCAAAGCGGGGATCTTTGCTTATGCCTCCACCGCTTATCCGAGGCTCACCGGCACCTTGGTGATAGCGCTCGGCTTCGTGCCGGTCGGGTTCGCCAAGAGTTCGGCGGGCGAATACACCTTCACGCTCTTCGCGGTCGTGGTGATCGCCGTTCTCACCTCCTGGGTCGTCGCCGCGCTCTTCACGCCGCTGATTGGGACGATGCTCTTAAAGCCCCCCAAGCAGGAGGGCGAAGGCAAGGGCCACCACGAAGGTGGCGGGCGCGTGCTCAGTGTTTATCGGCGCCTGCTGCTCTTTACCATGCGTCACGCCAAAGTGACGCTGGCGGTGACGATCGCGATTTTCGGCGTGTCGCTCTGGCTGGCGCGGTTTGTGCCCAGCCAGTTCTTCCCCGCGTCGGACCGGCCGGAACTCGTGCTCGATCTGCGCCTGAGGCACGACGCCTCGATTTATGCCACGGATACGGCCTCGCAAAAGCTCGACGAAATCCTCCGTAGCGACCCCGATATCGACCACTGGAGTTCCTACGTTGGGCGCGGCGCAATTCGATTCTACCTGCCGCTCGATGTGCAGCTCCAAAACGATTTCTTCGCCCAAACCATCATTGTCACCAAGAGCCTGAAGGTGCGGGACCAGGTCAAGCAACGACTTCAGTCTGCGCTTCAGGAAAAGTTCCCCGAGGCGGTCGGCCGGGTTTTCCCGCTCGAGCTGGGGCCGCCGGTGGGCTGGCCGGTTCAGTATCGGGTCAGCGGCGGCGATCCGCATCAGGTGCGTGAACTTGCCGACAAACTGGCCGGGATCGTGGGGGCGAGCCCCGACATCCAAAGAGTTAGCTTCAACTGGATGGACCCGATCCGAAAGCTCCGGATCCGCGTCAACCAGGATGAGGCGAGGCAATTGGGGCTCAGCTCGGCGGCCGTCGCCCAGATGATCAACGCCGCCGTCTCTGGCATCACGTCAACCCAGGTGCGCGACAGCATCTACCTCATTGACGTGGTAGTGCGAGCCCAGGCGGATGAACGCATGTCGCTGGAGACGATCCGGACCCTGAAGATTCCACTTTCGAACGGACGGTCGGTGCCATTGAGCGAGCTCGCCAAGGTCGAGTACGAACAGGATTTGCCTCTCATCTGGCGCCGCGACCGGCTGCCCACCTTGACCGTTCAAGCCGAGCCCAGGGATGGCGTGCTGCCAGCGACCGCCGTGGCGGGCCTTGCCCAAAAAGTCTCCGAGCTGAAGCGGCAACTGCCGGTCGGCTACAAGATCGTCGAGGGCGGCAGCGTCGAGGAAAGCGCGAAGGGACAGAACTCCGTCCTCGCCGTCTTCCCGATCGTGGTCGTGCTGATGATTACCGTTCTGATGTTCCAGATGCAGAGTTTCAGCCGCCTGTTCCTGGTCTGCAGCGTCGCGCCCCTTGGCGTGATCGGTGTTGTCCTTGCGCTGTTGGTCACGCAAAGCCCGATGGGGTTCGTCGCGATGCTGGGCACCGTCGCGCTGATCGGCATGATCGTCCGAAACTCGGTCATCATGGTTGACCAGATCGAAGTCGAGAAAGCGGCGGGACGCGGGGGTTGGGATGCCGTTGTCGAAGCTTCCCTGGTGCGTTTCCGTCCAATCACCCTGACCGCACAGGCCATGATCCTGGGCATGGCGCCGATCGCGCCGACCGTCTTCTGGGGCCCCATGGCCTACGCCATCATGGGCGGTCTCGCAGTGGCCACATTGTTGACATTGATCGCGCTGCCATCGCTCTACATCAAGTGGTTCAAAATCCGGGAAGACGGAGAACGGACCACTCCGACTAGCGCACCAGGGCCGGTGCCAGTCGCCAGTTAACCTAAGATCATGCAAGCTCTTCACCTATTTGCGACTCTCGACGCTGCCGGTCTGCCTGCCCTCCGCGTCATCAGCATCATCGCCGTTCTCATTTTCGCCGGCGTCGGTTTCTGGATTCATCGCCGCCGCGGTCAACTATTCGAGCGCGATCCGGAGCTGGCTGAGTATCAAGACGGTCATGGCGTTCGGCACATCCGCGTGGAGCTTGTCCTCATCGTCTGGGGAGTATTGATGCTGGTTTCGCTCGCCACCCTCTTCGCAATCTGGTCCGCGTGACGAACAACAAGATCATGGCATTACCCCGCTAAACTAATGAACGAGATTCTTGCAATAGCGCGCTCAGGAGCCGGTTCGCAGTTGCTCTAAAGGTGTTCTTCGGCCTCTTGGAATTGCTCCTCATCGGTGCAGGCATTCACGTCTTTCGGCGCCGGAAAATGCTCTTCGGCTACAAAGGCGTCGAGGGCGACACGTATGCGTCAGCGAACCTCCGTCTGGCAATGGTGGTGCTCGTCTGGATTCACGCCGTCATCCTCATGGCGGTAATGATTTTCGAGCTCTGATTCAGACTGACCCACTACAATCTTTTGTCTCGCAAGCCGTGCGTGATCATTAACGACCGGCCGCGACAGAGGAAATACTCATTTCGCTGAAAGGTAGCGCTTCGAAGTCGTGAGATAGAGATGTCATGCAACTCCGCAGCGTCTCACTTTAACTATGCGCGCCGCAGATCAACGGCCGTTTCGAACAACGCGCGACTCGTTAGGCACGACGCGCACGCGCGTCTTTGTATTCGTTTCGCGCGAGGATGGAGTAAGTGAAGGAACAGCGCCCATTCGTCGCGTCCTGATCTTCGATGACCATCCGGCCACGATCCGTTTATTAAGCGATATCGAAGCCGCATCAAAGCCAAAGAACAACTGGCCGGTAGTGGCATTTAGCGCAGTGATTATTCTGCTACTGCTCGCGATGTTTTGGCCGCTGTTGTAACACGGTGGTTCAATGCAGCAAGCCGCGCTCGTGTTCGATCTCGACGGCACCGTTGGCGACAGCCTGCCAGATTTGCGTGCGGCGTCGCCACCGCAAAAAATCACAAGTCTCCTGAAATGTCTGTTGGCAAACTCGGGATATAAAGGTGTCAATCAATAAGATGAACGCGACCGACCTTTATCCATCAAAGACAAACCACCAGGAGCTGGCTGCCGGTATTCTGCAACAGGCGAAAAAAGATTTGCGCCGGTTCCATCGCGGCAGGAGCGGCGCCGAACGCGAACTCTATCTCGATGCCTATCAATGGGTCATGTCCGACGATTTTACCTGGCCATTTTCATTCGTGAATGTTTGCCAGCTGATGGACGTCGCGCCGGCGCACCTGCGCCAGGAACTGATCGGCGACCACTCGTTAGGCATCTTCCGCTATCGAATGCGCCGCTGCGGGCGAGTGGTAAGCCGGCTGCAGACTTCGCTTACTCAGCTCTTTGCCAGCGGGCGAAACCCAGGTGCTGAGTATGCCTGCTAAGTCACAGCCTTATGAACCGCACAATTGAAGCGAATAGAACTCAGGTAGTTTCGTCCGGCAAAACGCTCAGCCAGGCCGGCGCGGGTCGGAAAACTAATGGCCGAATGGCAAAACGGACTAGAAACCATCTCGGGTTACCGGCAGCGGAAGCTGCGGCTGGTCTTTGCGCGCTTACCGCTGGACGCGCGCCAACCTGCCTGAGTCAACCAATATGAACACAATTTCGGAAGTAAGTAACACACGTCCGCGAGTCCTCCTTGTGGATAATAACCCAGCCTTCACGCGCACCGCGCGGCGCCTTCTGGAACGCACCGCACACTACCACGTGCGGGAGGAGAACGATGCACGTCGCGTCCTGGAGACAGCGCGTAGCTTCCAGCCCGATCTTATTCTTCTCGATCTAATCATGCCTGACCTGGACGGCGCCGAGATCGCGACTGAGCTTGGTGCCGACTGGAGGTTGCGCCGAGTACCGATCGTGTTCGTTACTGCGCTTGTCACACCGGAAGAAGCAAAGGAAGGACGTCGCATTGATGGGCATCGGATCGTAGCCAAGCCGGTAACTAGCCGGGAATTGATCCGAATCATCGAAGAGAACCTTCCCGCATTAACCGCCGCCGCCTGATGTGAAAGTTCTAATGCACAGCAGCCATGCACTTTTGCCACGCTGTGGCTGCCCACATGGAGAACGATGTCTATGCGCAAATCGGTCTTGTTGTGCGGTTGCCCGCCGCGTCTTAGGCTCAACCGTCATCGGCGGAATGCTCGAGGCCCCCGGAATCGCGATCTTTCTAGTTCCGGTAACGTTTTATGTGGTGGAACGGCTCGGGACCGGACGCAAGTCGGGTGGGGCAGAGAAGACGGTGCCACCTGCTGCTAAGCCGGTCACCGTTGCCTCGAAGGAGCTAATTTACGCTTCGCAGCGATCCTAGCCATGAACGCCGCAATCGTTACGGCCCGGTCAGGTCTCTTCGGGTCACTGTTGGGCGGCTCAGCAAGCGTAGCGACAGCCTGAGTCACGCAAAGAACGTTGAATAAGCGCGAGGAAGTGCGCGCCGAGGTTAAGAAACGCGAAGCCCTTTACGGCGAATTCATCGACGAATGCTCGAAGCATGTGATGCATTCGCTCGAGCAGAATCTCGACAAATCGGGCAGGCTGTTGTCGATCTATGCCTCGCTCAACCGCATCCGGCTTTGCGCCTCGGAGGCGGTGCTCGCGCAGGCGCAAGCGGTCGTCACATTCATCGTGGAGCAATATTTCGCGCCGAATGTTTCGCTCGAAGAATTGCACCGGCGCGTGCACGACGAAGGCGATGATCCGCTCAAGGCATTTAGCGAAGCCTGCCGGAGCGAACTGATGTCGATGCACGCAGCTTTGCAGTAGCCCGGTGAAGGAAGAAGCGAAGAGCCTAAGCTCGCGAGGAGCTTGATCCCGCGCTGCGAAATTTCTCTGAAATGGTGTGCTTTAAACTCGGGAAATAGAGTGTCAACCAATGCACCCACACGAAACAGATCACATTGTTCCTGAGAGTAATCTTCCGATCTCATCCTCCAGATCCTCGCGCAATTTTTGCCTGGTAAAACGCAAGCGAAGGCTTTCGCGCGCAACCGAGGGAGGTAGGCTAAACTAAAAAGGAGGCGTTATGAAAAAAGTGCTGCTCACAGCTCCGCAAACCTCATCTACTTTGCGCGACCACGCACAGCATCGACTTATTCGTAACATTTTGGTTCCGGTCGACTTCTCGGACTGTTCCCTGGCAGGTCTAACGTATGCGGTGAGATTCGCCAAGGAAGTTGGTGCGCGGATCGTTGTCCTGCACATAGCCGATCTCGGCCCCGTTATGATGACGAGTGGCTACGGCGATTACAATTCGTCGGACTACACCCTAGCAGCGTGGCGCCGATCTCGTGATCAGATGCGCGCTTTCCTCAAGGGGGTCGATTTCGATGGTGTTCCGGTCGATACATCTGCGGTTGCTGGATACTGTCCGGCCGCGATCTATGAGGCTGCCGCCAAAGAACAGGTTGATTTGATCATTATCTCGACGCACGGCCGGACTGGTTTTCGCCGCGCGGTGATTGGCAGTGTCGCGGAAGGCACGGTGCGACATGCGCGGTGCCCGGTGGTTGTCGTGCCGTCGTTTTCGACTGCGCGCGACAGTTTCTCGAATGCAACGACGCCACTGCGACGGATACAAACAAGCGCTAAGAAATCTTCCGCGCGGTCCCGTTTGAGTAACCGCTGACGTGTCGATCACGTAGATAACTGCGACCGTGAGCAATCAAACGAGCAATGATCCAGCAGCAAGGTTAGTGCTGGTTCTAAATGCCGGCTCGTCGAGTCTGAGGTTTGCCGTGTTCAGCATCAGCGCGAAGTTGATTCGAACATTCACCGGCAACATTGACCGTATCGGATCGTCGAAAGCGTCGTTCACGTTAACGAAGATCGACAGCCAGGAAACGGAGCGAGCGGAAATCCCGGCGATCGACCACATCGCAGGATTGGAACATTTGCTGGAGCGCCTTTCGACAACAACTCCGAAAGCCAGCTTCAATGCCGTTGGCCATCGCGTAGTTCACGGAGGCCCGCGTTATGAGAAGCCGCAACGTGTCGATAATGCGATGCTGACTGAATTACGGCGTATTAGGGCGTTCGATCCCGAGCATCTGCCCGCTGAGATCGCGCTCATGGAATGTTTGACGGCGAAACTTCCGGGCACGCCACAAATCGCTTGTTTCGACACCGCGTTTCACAGCGCGATGCCGCGCGTGGCAAAATTGCTGCCGATTCCGCGTCGTTACGAGGCGAAAGGTGTGCGGCGTTACGGCTTTCACGGCTTATCTTACAAATACCTCATGACGCAGCCGCGGATGGACGGTCGTGTGATCCTCGCTCATCTCGGCAATGGCGCGAGTCTCGCCGCGGTGCGTGACGGTCAGCCCGTCGACACAAGTATGGCGTTCACTCCGGCCGCAGGGTTGCCGATGAGCACGCGTTCAGGCGACCTCGATCCGGGCCTGGTTGGATTTTTCGCGCAGACCGAGCAGATGACTGCGGAACAATTTCACACCATGATTAACCGGCAATCTGGATTGTTAGGTATTTCGGAGACGAGCTCGGATATGCGCGACTTGCTCGCGCGTGAAGCCAACGACCCACGCGCCGAGGATGCGGTGACGCTGTTCTGTTATCAGGTCAAAAAATGGATCGGGGCGTTCGCCGCTGCGCTCGGAGGACTCGACACGCTCACGTTTACCGGCGGGATCGGGGAAAACGCGCCGGCGATTCGCGCCCGCATCTGCGAAGGCCTTGGATTTCTCGGAATCGAACTCGATCAACAACCAAACGCGGCGAACGCGGAGGTAATTTCGAAGAGCGGAAGTCGGGTGTCTGTGCGGGTCATCCGCACCGATGAAGAATTGATAATGGCAAAAAGCGTTTGCCGTCTTCTGAAAGGAAAAGCGTCATGAGAAAATCAGACTGGAGTTCCTGTGCCCGGGTTGCTGGGCAAGATGGGATGCCTACTGGCGCGCGGCCAACGAACACCTTCCGACCCCCTCTCTATATCTTATATGACGCAGTTCGTGAGACGGCGCTCAGCCGAAACTGCAACCTTTCCCGAAATGTCCGCCTGCAAACTCGGGAAATATTAATGAACCAACAGGCAAACTCCGGTGAAGGGAGCATCAAATGATAACACCTACTATTAAGATTAAAAAAGAAGCCCGTAACGCAGCACGCTCTGATCGCCGCGCTAGAAAGTCGATGGTCAAGCGCGCCCTACGCAGTTCCAAAAAGGAAGTCCCTAACGATGAAGCGATCTCCGCCTACGACACCGCTCGCTCCGTTAAGGGTGCGCCGCTCAGTCGCGACGAGTTGGACAAGATCGACGCCTACTGGCGGGCGGCGAACTACCTTTCGGTGGGGCAGATTTACCTATATGACAATCCCCTGCTGAAAAAGCCGTTGAAGAAGGAGCACGTTAAACCCCGCCTGCTCGGTCATTGGGGGACCACTCCTGGGTTGAATTTCATCTATGCCCATTTGAATCGAGTGATCAAGCAACGGGATCTCAACATGATCTACATTATCGGTCCCGGCCACGGCGGTCCCGGCATCGTCGCCAATGCCTATATGGAAGGAACCTACTCCGAGGTCTATCCGAACATCGCACAGGACGAAGAGGGAATGAAGCGGCTGTTCACCCAGTTCTCATTCCCAGGTGGCATTCCCAGCCATGTGGCACCCGAGACTCCGGGATCCATTCACGAAGGAGGTGAATTGGGTTACTCCGTTTCGCACGCCTACGGGGCTGCCTACGACAACCCCGACTTAATCGTGGCTTGTGTGGTCGGCGACGGTGAGGCGGAAACCGGCCCGCTGGCGACCTCCTGGCATTCCAACAAGTTTCTTAATCCCCTAACTGACGGCGTGGTGCTCCCGATCCTGCACCTGAACGGATACAAGATTGCCAATCCGACCGTGCTGGCCCGCATCAGTCATCAAGAGTTGGATCAGCTTTTCCGCGGCTACGGCTACACGCCCTATTTTGTTGAAGGCAGTGATCCGGAGAAGATGCATCAACTGATGGCTTCGACGCTCGACAAGATCCTCGAAGATATTCACCGCATCAAGGCCGAGGCCAGCCGTAGCGGCGGCAAGAAACGACCGCTCTGGCCAATGATCATTCTCCGTTCACCCAAAGGATGGACCTGTCCGAAGGAGATTGACGGGAAACGGACCGAGGACTACTGGCGGAGCCACCAGGTGCCAATGGGCGAGATGCACGAAAAGCCGGCCCACATAAAGATCCTCGAAAAATGGATGAAGAGTTATAAGCCAGAGGAACTGTTCGACAAAACCGGACGGTTGAAACTCGAACTCGCCGAATTGCCGCCGAAGGGGAACCGTCGCATGAGCGCCAATCCACACGCCAACGGCGGCGTTCTACTCAGAGACCTGCGCCTTCCGGACTTCTGTGACTACGCCGTGAAGGTGACAAAGCCCGGCGCGATCACGGCCGAGTCCACCCGCGTGATGGGGAAATTCCTGCGAGACACGATGAAGCTGAACATGGAGAGTCGAAACTTCCGTTTGTTTAGTCCGGACGAGAACAACTCAAACCGGTGGCAGGATGCAATGGAAGTCACCAATCGCGCCTGGATGGCGGAGCGCTACCCGTACCGACGACCATTTGGCCCCGGACGGTAGGGTGATGGAAATGCTCAGCGAACACCAGTGCCAGGGATGGCTGGAAGGATACCTGTTAACCGGCCGGCACGGTTTTTTTTCCTGCTACGAAGCGTTTATCCACATCATCGACTCGATGTTCAATCAGCATGCGAAGTGGCTGAAGGTGTGTCATGAGATACCTTGGCGGCGCCCGATCGCCTCGCTCAATTATCTGTTGTCGTCCCACGTCTGGCGACAGGATCACAATGGATTCAGCCACCAGGACCCCGGGTTCATCGATCACGTAGTAAACAAGAAAGCAGAGGTCGTTCGCGTTTATCTTCCGCCGGACGCGAACACGCTCCTTTCTGTGACCGATCACTGCCTGCGCAGCCGCAACTATGTCAACGTCGTGGTCGCAGGCAAACAGCCCGCTCCTCAGTGGTTGACGATGGACCAGGCGGTCAAACATTGCACGGCTGGCATCGGAATCTGGGAATGGGCGAGCAATGACAAAGAAGGAGAACCAGACGTCGTGATGGCCTGTTGCGGGGATGTACCGACGCTGGAAACGCTGGCTGCCGTAGATCTCTTCCGCCAGCATCTTCCTGCGCTGAAGGTCCGCGTCATCAACGTCGTCGACTTGATGAAACTGCAACCGCAGAGCGAGCATCCGCATGGCCTATCGGACCAGGACTTCAATGCGCTCTTTACCAAAGACAAACCCATCGTCTTCGCCTTCCACGGCTATCCGTGGTTGATTCATCGATTAACCTACCGGCGTACGAATCACAAGAATCTGCATGTCCGTGGCTATAAGGAAGAAGGCACCACGAGCACACCGTTTGACATGGTAGTGAGGAACGATCTCGATCGATTCCATCTTGTCGGCGATGTGATCGATCGGTTGCCGCAACTAGGGGCGCGCGCGGCCTACGCCAAACAAGCGATTTGCGACAAGTTACTCGAACACAAGCAGTATATTGCCAGGTACGGCGAAGACATGCCCGAGATCACCGACTGGCAATGGGGCCAGGCGACTGCGGGAACGAAACGGAGAAGCTCGACGGAAGGCGACAATGTCTAAGCAGTCGGTGAATCACGCCATGTCACTGACAGATCAGACGGTGCCCAAAACCGAGACTCAGAAAGGAACAACTGTGATGGAAACGTTAATCGAAGACAAGCGGGCTTCCGCAAGCCTAACGGAATCCAAAGAGTTATCGAAGCTCATTGAGCAATACGGATGCGGGCCGGTTCAGTTCGCCGGAACGGACGAAGCTCTTTATGAGCGCCACCTCATCTTTGATAATGTTATGGAAGCGGCCGATATCGGCGCTCGAGAGCGCTTCGAAGCCGTCGCTCATTCCATGCGTGATGTCCTTTCGCAACGATGGATTCGCACCGAGAAGACCTATGAACGCAACGACCCCAAGCGCGTTTACTATCTCTCGATGGAATTTCTTATCGGTCGTTCGTTGGCTAACAATGTCACGAACCTCCTCCTTGACGAAGTCACTAGACAACTCGTTCAGGAAAAAAAGCTCGATTGGTACGAGTTACTGGAACAGGAGCCCGACGCGGGATTGGGCAATGGGGGACTGGGGCGTCTGGCGGCCTGTTTCCTCGATTCGATGGCCACGATGAAGATCCCGGCTGTGGGTTATGGACTCCGCTACGAATACGGGATGTTCAGGCAAACCATTGAACATGGCGCGCAACACGAAGTTCCAGATAATTGGCTCCGTCGCCCGGACCCTTGGGAAGTCTGCCGCCAAAACGAGACGGTCAGTGTCCCGCTTAACTGCTCGTTCGAGGTGCACGGCGGGAGCTTGCGCGTTGTGCTCAATCAGCCGTCCGCTCTGATCGGCATTCCATTCGATCGCCCGGTAGTGGGCTATGGGGGCAAGACCATTAATACTCTCCGCCTTTGGGCCGCGGCAGCACACGATTACTTTAATTTTCAAGAATTCAGCAGCGGCGATTTCGTCGGAGCACTGGCGGAGACACTCGAGGCCGAATCCCTGACCCGGGTGCTGTATCCCGACGACACCACAAGCATGGGTCAGGGATTGCGTTTCGTGCAGGAATATTTTCTCGTCGCTTGCTCGCTGGCCGACCTAGTGCGCCGCTTCCGCAGGACTAACAACGACTGGAGCAAACTACCGGACAAAGTTGCTATTCAGCTTAACGACACGCACCCGACCATGGCCGTGCCGGAGTTGATGCGGATTTTACTCGACGAAGCACATCTCGGTTGGGATGAGGCTTGGGACCTTACGCGAAGGACCTTGGCCTACACCAAT
This sequence comes from uncultured Verrucomicrobiae bacterium, assembly GCA_963815455.1. GTDB lineage: Bacteria > Verrucomicrobiota > Verrucomicrobiia > Chthoniobacterales > UBA10450 > JBDTZF01. The sequence continues at coordinate 1,364,487 of CAWFGO010000001.1, read as the reverse complement.
CACACGTTACTGCCCGAAGCTCTTGAGAAATGGCCGCTGGCATGGTTTGCCGACATGCTGCCGCGTCATCTCGAGATTATCTACGAAATCAATCGCCGCCTGATTGATGAAGTTCGAACGCGGTTTCCCGGAGACGAGGGGCGAGTTCAGCGCGTAAGCCTCATCGAGGAAGGCGCCCAACGCAAGATTCGGATGGCTAACCTCGCCATCGTCGGCTCGCATAGCACCAATGGCGTCGCCGCGATTCATTCCGAGTTGCTGCGTACGATGACGGTCAGGGACCTGGCCGAGTTGTTTCCTGAGCGTTTCAGCAACAAGACCAATGGCGTCACACCGCGCCGCTGGCTGCTGATGGCGAATCCAGCGCTCTCGCGAACAATAAGCGATGCGATCGGCGACGGCTGGATTACCGATCTGAGCGAGTTGAAAAAGCTCAAGCCACTGGCCGGTGATCACGCATTACTTGAAGGTTTTCGCAAGGCTAAACGCGACGCCAAACTCTCATTTGCTGATTGGCTGAAGCAAACCAGTGGAGAAACGGTAGACCCGGACAGCATCTTTGATTGCCAGATCAAGCGCATACATGAATACAAGCGCCAACTACTGAACGCGCTCCGGATTGTGGTCCTATATAATCGGCTGCGCGAGAATCCCAATCTCGAGATGGCGCCGCGAACTTTCTTCTTCGCAGGCAAAGCGGCGCCTGCTTATCACCTGGCCAAAGTCATCATCAAGTTCATCAACAATCTCGCCGACACGATCGATCGCGACCCGACGATCCGCGGACGGCTCAAGGTTTTGTTTCTGCCCGATTACTGTGTTTCCATGGCGGAGCGGCTGATTCCTGCCGCTGATGTCTCCAATCAGATTTCCACCGCCGGCTACGAAGCCAGTGGCACGAGCAACATGAAATTCATGATGAACGGCGCTTTGACGATCGGCACGCGCGATGGTGCAACCATCGAGATGGCAGAAGAAGCGGGCGAGGAAAATTTCTTCCTGTTCGGCCTGACGGCGGAACAGGTGGCCGCAAATCGCGGCTGGTACAAGCCGCAGTGGCATTACGATAACGACCCGGAGACCCGCGCGGCGTTGGACCTGATTTTCTCCGACTACTTCAACCGCAATGAGCCGGGCATCTTTGCTCCACTGCGGGATGCGCTTCTGACTAACGGCGATCACTACATGCATTTGGCGGATCTCAAGTCCTATCTGGAAGCGGACCGGCAGCTATGCGACCTCTACGCCGACTCGGCGGGATGGTCTCGTAAGGCGATCTTGAATGTGGCTGGCTCAGGAAAATTCTCGAGCGACCGAACGATTGCGCAATATGCGGCCGACATTTGGAATGCAAAGGCGTGCCCGGTTTCCTAGTCTCCACAGGTGAGAAGGAGGATTGAGACCCATGCCAGTTTCCCCAGTTGCAGGCAAACCGGCTCCCAAAGAGCTGCTGATAGATCCGAGTCGGCTTGAACGCGAGTATTACGAGCGTCGCCCCGACTTGGGAAATTGGAATCAACTGGTAAGCTTCGGCACCAGCGGACATCGCGGCTCGCCGCTGAACGGATCATTCACCGAATCACATATTCTGGCCATCACACAGGCCATTTGTGATTACCGGCGCACCCGGAACTACGATGGCCCACTTTTCATGGGCAAGGACACTCACGCGATGTCCGGGCCGGCCCAACGCACCGCCCTAGAGGTGCTGGCGGCCAACGAAGTGGAGACCATCATCCAGAAAGACAACGGCTTCACGCCGACGCCAGTCATCTCGCGAGCCATCCTCGTTTATAATCGGGATCGTAAAAAGCACCTCGCCGACGGCATTGTTATCACACCTTCGCACAACCCGCCGGCGGACGGGGGCTTCAAGTACAATCCGCCCAACGGTGGCCCGGCTGATACCGATGTCACACGATGGGTTGAAGACCGCGCCAATGAACTGTTGCGAGACGCGTCCGGTATTAAACGCGTATCGTTTGCCGCCGCAATCAAAGCAAACACGACCCACCACCAAGATTTTGTCCTGCCCTACGTCGAGGATCTGAGAAACATCATCGACATGGACGCGATTCGCAGCGCTGGCCTAAAGTTGGCGGTCGATCCCCTCGGCGGGTCGAGCTTACCCTACTGGGAGCCGATCAACGCTGTCTATAATATAGAGATCGCGGTCGTGAACCGGAGGCTGGATCCGACCTTCTCGTTCATGACGGTCGATCATGACGGTCAGATTCGCATGGATCCGTCGAGTCCGTATGCCATGGCGCGTCTCGTAGACCTCAAGAACCGATACGACATTGCGTTCGCCAACGATCCGGACGCCGATCGCCACGGTATTGTCACACCTTCGTCCGGTTTGATGAACCCGAATCACTACCTCGCTGTCGGCATCCGCTATTTGCTGATGCATCGGCCTAACTGGCCAGCTCACGTCGCAGTCGGTAAGACCTTGGTCAGCAGCAGCATGATTGATCGTGTGGTGGGTAAGCTGGGGCGCTCGCTTTGTGAAGTGCCGGTGGGCTTCAAGTGGTTCGTGCGGGGATTGTTCGGTGGCTCGCTTTGTTTTGGCGGCGAGGAAAGCGCGGGCGCAAGCTTTCTCCGGAAGGACGGCAGCGTTTGGACGACCGACAAAGACGGCCCGATCATGGATTTACTGGCAGCGGAAATCACGGCGCGCACTGGCAAGGACCCGGGCGAGCTATATCAGGAATTAACAACCGAGTTCGGGACGCCATACTATACGCGCATCGATGCGCCGGCGACGCCTGATCAGAAGGCGCGGCTGCAAAAGTTATCGCCCGAATCAGTCGCCACGGATATCCTGGCCGGCGAACGGATCACTGCCAAATTGACCTCCGCTCCGGGTAACGGCGCCCCGATCGGCGGGCTGAAGGTCGTGACCGATCATGGCTGGTTTGCGGCACGGCCTTCCGGCACCGAGAACATCTACAAGATTTATGCGGAGAGCTTTAAAGATGAAAATCATTTAGCCGCGATCGTGCACGAGGCTAAGGAAATTGTGACCGAAGCGCTCAAGTCGTCTGATTCGGTTCTTCAGGAACAGGAGGTGCGCTAATGACTAACGACAGCGATCCGAATCTCCCCCCATTTCCATCGTCCTACCGTGCCTCCGGCTTGCTTCTGCACGTTATCTCGTTGCCCTCGCCCTATGGGATTGGCGACGTAGGACCAGGCGCGATCGCATGGATCGATCAACTTGCCGACGCAGGCCAAAGTTGGTGGCAAGCATTGCCGTTGGGCCCGACCGGTTACGGAAACTCTCCTTATTCATCGCTCTCATCCTTTGCCGGCAACGGTCTGCTGATCAGTCCAGACTGGCTCATCGAGGACGGCTTGTTATGCGCCGATGACTGCGCGGGACCCTCAGTCTCTCAATCTTCCGTCGATTACAACACGGTTATTCCGTTCAAACACCGTTTACTCGAAAAAGCCTGGACCAATTTTAGCAAAGGCGGATTCACGGAGTTACGAGTTGTTTTTGAACAATTTTGCCACGAACAGGCGCACTGGTTGGAAGACTACGCACTCTTCCGAGCGCTGAAATTTCAGTATAATGACGCCTACTACGTCGAGTGGCCGATAGAGTTGGTCCGGCGCACACCGAAAGTTTTGGCCCAGGCCCGGCGTGATCTCGCAACTCGAGTCGATCAAGTTTGTTTCGCTCAATTCCTTTTGTTTCGCCAAGGAGAACGGCTTCAAAAACATGCTAGAGCGAAAGGCTTGCGCCTGATCGGCGATCTGCCCTTTTTTGTTTCTCCGGACTCGAGTGACGTTTGGGCCAATCCGGAGTTATTCTTGTTGGACGACCAAGGGAGGCCGCGCTTCATGGCTGGCGTACCTCCGGATTATTTCAGCGCCCAGGGCCAGCTCTGGGGCAACCCGGTCTACAACTGGGAGACACTCCGGCAAACCGGCTATCGTTGGTGCATCGATCGTTTGCGCGCTCTGCTCGCACACGTAGATGTGATTCGTCTGGATCACTTCCGCGCCTTCGCTGCGGCGTGGCATGTTCCGGCCGGAGCGCCTACCGCCCAAACCGGCCAGTGGGTGCCAGGTCCGGGCGCTGATTTCTTCGAGGCGGTGAAAAAAGAGTTAGGTCAACTACCTTTCATCGCTGAGGATTTAGGTCTGATCACGGCGGACGTTCACGCGCTCCGCGATCAGTTTCAGGTGCCTGGGACCCGTGTGTTGCAATTTGCCTTCGACGGCCATTCGGATAACCCGCACCTCCCTCACAACTACCTCTCAAACATGGTCGCTTATACCGGGACGCACGACAATCCTACAAGCCGTGGATGGTATGAAGGGTTGCCTCCGGATCAGCGCCAGAACTTGTGGCGTTACCTCAACTCACCGGAGCGTGACAGTCGCGAAGTCGCCTGGGATTTGATGCGTTTGGCGTGGTCGTCTCCGGCTGCGCTTGCCATCGCTCCTTTACAAGATCTTCTCAATCTCGGGGCAGAGGCTCGAATGAACGTTCCCGGTCACGCGGAAGGCAACTGGAGCTGGCGTTGCCCCGAAGAGTTGTTGGCAGCTGCTGATTTTCACTCACTCCGATACCTGACGACAAAATCAAATCGTCTGCGGCAAACTCAAACGAAACGCCCGCTCTTGTCCATGATAGCTCAATCAACAACCTGATTTATCAATCTCGAAGACCAAAGGAGGCATTATGAAATCAATTGGCTTGAACGAACAACAACTGCAGAAGATGAGGACGCATCCCGGCTTCATCGCAGCGCTGGATCAAAGCGGCGGCAGCACGCCAAAGGCGCTGGCTCTTTACGGAATCAAAGAAGATGCATGGTCTAACGACGAGGAGATGTACGTGATCGTGCACCAGATGCGCACCCGCATGATTACCAGTCCCAGCTTTACCGGAGAGCGGATCATTGGCGCCATCCTGTTCGAGAACACGATGGACAGGGACATCCAGGGGCAACCTACAGCTGACTATCTTTGGAACGTAAAACGGGTCGTGCCGTTCCTGAAAGTAGACAAGGGCCTCGAAACCGAGAAGGACGGTGTCCAGCTAATGAAGCCGATACCCGCGCTGGCGGCGCTGCTCGAGAAAGGCAAAGGGAAGCGCATCTTCGGAACCAAGGAGCGCTCGTTTATCAAGCAAGCCAATGAAGCTGGGATCAAGGACATCGTGAACCAGCAGTTCGAGCTGGCTGCGCAGATTATTGCCGCCGGACTGGTGCCGATCGTCGAGCCGGAGGTTGATATTCACTGCCCGGAAAAGGCCAAAGCCGAAGGGTTGCTTAAGGCAGCTATTCTCGAGAAACTCAACCAACTGCCAGCGGGCCAGTTGGTGATGCTCAAGCTCACCCTACCCGAGCAAGACAACTTCTACGCCGATTTCGTCAAACATCCCAAAGTGTTGAGGGTGGTTGCGTTGTCGGGTGGTTATTCGCGGGAAGAAGCCAACAACCGCTTGCGCCGGAATCATGGGGTTGTTGCGAGCTTTTCGCGAGCCCTTGCAGAAGGGCTCTCGGCTCAGCAATCCGATGCTGAGTTCAACGCCATGCTGGACAAATCCATTCAGAGTATCTTCGAGGCGTCCACCACCTAAAGAGACGAGAATTAAAGAGGCGAGTGAGATCATGCGTTCTCTGAGACTTTCTGCTAACGTTTTATGAAAGGGAGTGGCTCAACTCGCGTCCACACGGTGGAATCGTGGGATGATGAAGGCGGCATTGGTCCGCCCGGCGCGACCTGGCTGGAAACCGAGCAGGCGTGGAATTTCACATTGTACTCGCGTCACGCGACTGGAGTGACGTTGCTGCTGTACAACGCGACGGATTTCCTAGAGCCGGTATTTCAGCTTCAACTTAATCCTCTCAAAAACAAAACGGCGCGCATCTGGCACTGCCTCGTGCAGCGGGAGTCTGCACCGCAGGCGCGGTACTATGGTTATCAGGTGCAAGGCCCGTGGGATCCCAAAAACGGACATCGGTTCGACCCAGAGAAAATTTTGTTCGATCCCTATGCCGAAGAGCTATTTTTCCCGCCTAACTTCTCGCGCGAAGCGGCGAGGCATTCAGGTCGGATCGACGGGCGCGCCGTGCTCGGAGTGTTGCCTCGTGAGGAAGCGGAATTCGATTGGGGCACGCGGCCGCCGCCGCGGCATAGGCACGATACGATCGTTTATGAGTTGCACGTCAAAGGATTCACCGCCCGCGCTAATTCAGGTGTGGTAAAGGAGAAGCGCGGGACGTTTCTGGGACTAATCGAGAAGATTCCTTACTTAAAGGAGCTCGGTGTCACGGTGGTGGAGTTATTGCCGGTGCATCAGTTCGATCCGCAGGAGGGCAATTACTGGGGCTACATGACGCTGGGGTTCCTCGCGCCGCACCAAGGCTACGCAGTGCGCGACGCGGTCGCCGAGTTTCGGCAGATGGTCCGAGCGTTTCATGAGGCGGGAATAGAAGTTTGGCTGGACGTTGTCTACAACCACACCGCCGAAGGCGACGAAACTGGGCCGATGTATTCGTACCGCGGCATTGACAATAGCAGCTATTACTTGTTAGGCTCAGGCGGACGTTACCAAGACCACAGCGGCTGCGGAAACACGACCCGCTGCGCGCACCCAAGCGTGCGCGCCCTCGTCTTGCGCAGCTTGCAGCATTGGAGTGAGCGAATGGGCGTGGACGGGTTTCGTTTCGACCTGGCGTCGGTGTTTACGCGCAATGAAGACGGCAGCATCAACACGGATTCGCCTGCTATCGCCGCTGAGATTAGCGCGATAGCGTTGCAGCTTGATCTCCGTCTTGTTGCGGAGGCGTGGGATGTCGATGCCTACCAACTGGGGCGGAGTTTCCCCGGACTGGCGTGGAGACAGTGGAACGGGCAATTCCGCGATGATCTGCGCTCGTTTGTTAAAGGCGATGCCGGGATGGTCGGGGCGTTGATGCAGCGTCTGTACGGCAGCGACGATTTATTTCCGGATGGTCCCGGCGATGTGTGCCGGCCATTTCAGAGCGTAAATTATGTAACTGCTCATGACGGCTTTTGCCTGTATGACCTCGTCTCCTACAACGAAAAACATAATGAAGCGAACCGCCAGGAAAATCGCGACGGGCCCTCCGACAACCGAAGTTGGAATTGCGGATGGGAAGGTGACGACTGCGCATCCGCAGAAGTCTTGGCGTTACGCCGCCAACAGGTGAAGAACTTCTTCGCGCTGCTGATGCTGGCAAACGGGACGCCGATGTTTTGCGCCGGCGACGAGTTTCTGAACACGCAACGCGGGAACAACAATCCGTACAACCAGGACAACGAAGCGACGTGGCTCGATTGGTCGTTGCTCGAGAAAAACCGGGACGTATTTCGGTTCTTTCAATACATGATTGCGTTTCGCAAAGCCCGGCCGTGGATCGCACGCAGCCGTTATTGGCGCGAGGATGTGCATTGGTACGGCGCGAAAGGGCCGGTCGATCTCGCGGCACGCACGCTGGCTTATTGTCTGCACGGCGGGACCGACCTCTACGTGATGATCAATGCGTTCTGGGAGCCGGTACTCTTCCACATTCAGGACGGCAAAGAGGGCGCCTGGACACGCATGGTGGACACCAGCCGGCAAGAGATTGTGGAGGAGCCGATAGATTCGCTCGATTATCAAGTCGCACCGCGTTCCGTAGTCGTGCTGGAGGCTAGATAGTGCACATGTCAGACAACGCATCGGGTGAGCCGAATGGAGATTCGCCATCTCCGACTGGATCGGCACGCCGCGCGGACGAGATCTTCCTCGAAGGACCGCGCTCGCGTTTTCGCGAGTTCATCATTCTCATTCGCGTGATGCGTGATTTTCTTCGCGGCTTCCGAGTTCTACACTTCGTCGGCCCTTGCGTTACTGTTTTCGGTTCCGCTCGAATTAAGATCGACAGCCCATACTACGAGCTGGCCAGGAGGATGGGCGCAGCCATCGCGGAGCTGGGCTTCACCGTAATGACCGGCGGCGGTCCCGGAATCATGGAAGCGGCGAACCGCGGCGCCAAAGAAGTCGGCGGACGCTCGGTCGGTTGCAATATCGAGTTACCGATGGAGCAACATCCAAACGGGTATCTCGATCGTTTCGTCACGCTGCACTACTTTTTTGTCCGCAAAACGCTGTTGGTAAAATATTCCTACGCGTTCGCCATTCTCCCCGGTGGCGCGGGAACGCTTGATGAAATGTTCGAAGCGATCACCCTGATTCAGACCCGCAAAATCAGGAGCTTCCCAGTTGTGATCATGGGCACTGATTACTGGCGGGAACTAATCCCGTTCATCGACAAAATGGTGAGAGCTGGAACGATCGCACCATCTGATTCCGACTTGGTCTACGTCACGGATTCAGTCGATGACGCGATCGCGCACATTCGCAGCAAGGCGATCGAGGCGTTTGGCCTTCGCATGGTTCGACGAGTACGGCCTCACAGGCGGTGGTTAGGAGAACGCGGTTTGCCGCGGCCTCTCGCCGCGTTGAGCAACATGCAGTTGCCTGGCCGCCGCGTCTGAGCCTTGATTAGCGAGCGGCGGAGTCTGACGCTCACGCTAATTGGATCGGGAAGCTCATGTTCTTTGTGTTCTGGAATTGTGGACGCCCTACAGAGACTAAGCGAGTTTGAAGACAGAGCTTGCAACTTCCTAGCTGCCTAACTGCTCCAAAATTTGATATGAGATTTCCGCGGACGAAAGACGATCTGGTGCTGGTGGTCGGAATCTTTCAGAGCGGCGAGATCGGCCGGGCGGTGCTGAAAAATCTCCACCGAGCAGGGTTTCGCCGCTCTGCGGCACTCTACTCTTCATCCGCGGGTCGCCTGCGCGTGAACAAGCACGGCATCTCGGTGGTTGGCGCAATGATGGCCACTTCAGCCCTCAGCCTGGCCGTTGGCGCAATCATTTTTCGGGAACGCGAAATGGTTACCCACTACCGGCCGGTCGAGCTTGCGTTGGTTTTGACGGCCTGCATGGCGGTTGGCGCTTTGGCTGGCTGGCTCCTTGTTCGATTGCGTGAGCGCCACATTGACGATGCGAGCCTGGCCCGTTGCACAAACACGATTCTCCCGGGTGAAACGATGGTGCTCGCTGAAGTTAAAGCCACCGAAACGTCACGCCTCCTGGCGATTCTGCGCGACGTAGAGAGCGAGACGCCCGTCACGTTTGCTCTTCATCCGCCTCCACCTTTTCGATTCAAGTCGAGCGCGCGACCGCTCGGTCACGAACTGCCTTCGAGTCAGCGGCTGGCGGAAAACGCGGAGCACCTTGCGCATGAGCTTGCGGTTAGCCGGGAAGCCAAGCCGCGCGGGCCGTCGTTTCTGCGTCGGTTGGGCGAGACGGAGGCCGCCCTGGAATGGGCAAACGCCAGCCTCACGACGTCGACCGAGGTGCACCATGCCTTCACGCTTTCGGCAGAGTGGCTGCTCGACAACGCCTATCTGATTCGGGAACAGGTGACCGATCTGCGCGAGAGCCTCCCCCAAAAACAGTACGGAGAGCTCCCTCTCATCGCCAGTGGTCCCGAGGCAGGACTGCCGCGAGTTTATCAGCTGGCCGCCCAAATAGTAGCCGAAAGCGGCGGCGCGTTGGAGTTAGAGTTCATCCAGAAGTTTCTGCTCGCTTTTCAGGCGACGGCACCGCTGAACATCGCAGAACTGTGGGCGCTGCCGCTGATGTTGCGACTGCAGTTACTCGAATGCCTGCGCACGATCGCGATTCAAGTCGAGCAACAACAGAGCCAGAGCGAAGAGGCTGATTTTTGGGCGAATCGGTTCATTACCGCCGTGCGGCACAGTTCGCCCCGCTTGCTCAGAGCAATGGAGGAACTGGTAGAGCGGTATCCGGAGCCGACGGCGCATTTGGCGAGCGAACTGGTAGCGCATCTCTACGATGAAGAGGCAACGCTGCCGATTGTAAGCGGCTGGCTGGAACGCTCGCTCCGGGCACCGCTGCCCGAAGTCATTCAGCATGAACACAGGCGGCAGGCGGTACAGCAGACGGCGCTGGCCAATCTGATCGGTAGTTGCCGCCGCCTTGCGCACGTCCAGTGGCGGGATGTTTTGCCATCGCTCAGCTGGGCCGAAAACAAATTGGCGGGCGATCCCGCCGGAGTTTATACCGGCATGGATTTTGAGACGCGTGATCGGTGCCGGAGCGCGGTGGAGGAAATAGCTCGATGGTCAAAGTGTTCGGAGGAGAAAACGATCGACGCGGCGCTGGCGCTGTCGAGGCCCGCGGAGAACGAAGTCGCGAGACACGTCGGCTATTATTTGATCGACGCGGGCCGACCGGAGCTCGAGCGGGCAACAAATGCCAGAGTTCCCTTCGCGGAATTCTCTCGCCGATGGCTGCGCGCGCACGCGGCGGGCGCCTACCTTGGAAATGTTTTCCTGCTGACGGCGGCGATGGTGGCAGCGCCTCTCGTTTTCCTCGCCGGGTCGATGCATTGGCTGTCGCACGGGCTGTTCGCATTTCTGCTCCTCGTGCCTGCGAGCGAGCTGGCAGTGCTGGCGGTGAATTATTTCGTGACCGTGCTCCTGCCGCCTCAGGTCTTGCCGAAAATGTCCTTCGAAAAAGAAGGCATTCCCGATGATTGCCACACGTTGGTGGTCGTGCCGATGTTGTTAACCACTCCGGAAGCAATCCAGAACGAACTCAATCGCCTCGAAATTCGCTACCTCGGAAACACGGATGCCAATCTGCGCTTTTCGCTCCTGAGCGATTTTGCTGACGCGCCGCTTGAGATCATGCCGGAGGACGCAGAGTACATCGACATTGTCGCCCGAGGGATCGAGGAATTGAATCGCCGCCACGGAGCCGGGCGCTTTTTCCTTTTTCATCGCGGGCGATCGTGGAGCGAGAGTGAGCAACGCTGGATCGGTTGGGAACGGAAGCGCGGCAAGCTCGAGCAGCTCAATCGATTCCTTGTTGGCGAATCCGCGCCCGAGCTGGAACGGTTTCTCTGGACGGGTGATCGCGCGCAGCTCGAGGGCATCCGGTTTGTCATCACACTGGACGCTGATACCCAGTTACTGCGCGACACCGCCCGGAGATTGGTCGAAACCCTGGCACATCCGCTCAATCAAGCGCGCCTTTCGCCGGATGGTCGCCGCGTGATTCGCGGCTACACAATTATTCAGCCCAGCGTTAGCGCCTCGCTGCCGAGCGCGAGGGCGACATGGTTCTCACGCATCTTTGCCGATCCGCGGGGAATCAATCCGTACACGCACGCCGTCTCCGATCTATACCAGGACTTGACCGGAGAAGGCAGTTATCACGGCAAAGGCATCTATGAACTGCGGACGTTCCATCGTCTGGTGTCCGAACGATTTCCAACGGCCCACTTGTTGAGTCACGATCTATTGGAAGGCAGTTATGTCCGCGTCGGGCTCGCGACGGATATCGAGCTGCTGGATGTCTTTCCGAGCAGTTACATCGAATGGTGGAATCGGCAACACCGCTGGATTCGCGGCGATTGGCAAATCATTGACTGGCTGAAGTCGCGCGTGCCCGTGGGCGGCGGCAGGCTTGAACCCAACCCGCTCTCCGCTTTCAATCGGTGGAAGATCTTCGACAATCTTCGCCGCAGTCTGGTTCCGCCGGCGACCGTGGCTCTCCTCCTGGCAGGTTGGCTTTGCACGCCCGCGCCGCTGCTGTGGAGCGGACTCATTGCGGGACTGATGTTGTGGCCGGTCCTGGATTCTCTCCTCAGCCTCTTGTTCCATCCGCCGGCGCCCGGGACGAGGTTCTGGCGCGAGCCGCGCGACCGCCTGCTGCGGTCGGTATTCGCATTTATTTTTCTGGCGGATTATGCGGTCATGGCGCTCGATGCCATCGCTCGCGTCGCTTTTCGGCGAATCAAATCGCATCGGTTGATGCTTGAGTGGGAGACCGCACAAGACGCTCACCAGCGCGCAAAGAATCAGCAATGGCGCTTTGTTCTCGGTCGGCTTTGGATTTTCGTTGTCTATGCGCTCCTTTTCATCGCCGCGGCCTGGCGCGGATCAGCGGCGATGGCGGCGATGGGTCCGTTCCTTCTTTTGTCAGCCCTTTTTCCGCTGGCGGTAATGGTGATCGATCGCCCGGCGAAAAGTTGGCGCGGCGGAATCTTGACGGCGGGCGATCGCCGATTCCTGCGCATGGCCGCGCGACGAACCTGGAGATACTTCGATGATTTTGTCGGACCACAAACCTCCTGGTTGCCACCGGACAACGTCCAGGAAACACCAAAGCGGGAAATTTTCCTGCGTACTTCACCGACGAACATCGGGCTCTGGGTGCTGGCGACGGTGGCGGCCAATGATTTTGGTTACGTCACAATCGACGACGTGGTGGCACGCAGTCTGGCCACGCTGGAAACCCTGGATAAGCTCGAGCGTTTCGAAGGTCATTTCTTTAATTGGTACGACCTGAGAACGCTCGAGCCGTTGCGTCCACGGTATGTCTCGACGGTAGACAGCGGCAATCTGCTCGCCAGCCTCCTCGTTTTCAGGACCAGTTGCGATGAATTGGCCGCACGCGCCCTTCTTGATGCGAGCGCATTGCGCGGAATAGGCGACACCCTTGGCGTGCTCCGGCAAATTGCTGCCTCGCTCAACGCAACAGCAGATCTTCCGGGGTTTCGTCAGCTCGCGGAATTGACGGCGGACGAGCCCGCTGATCTGCAGCAAGTCATCCTCCGCTTACGGGCGGCGCGACACCCGGCCCAGGATCTTCTACGACACTTTCAGGGGGAGGAAACCGAACCGCGTGTTTATTGGGCCCGGCAAATTTCAAGGCAGGTCGAGTCCTGGAACAGCGTCATCGACAAATATCTTGGACCGGTGGAAATCCTGATGACGCCGCCCGCGCAAATGGGATCGTTAGGCGAAGCCGCGCATGAATCCCGGCGTGACGCACTCGCTGCCACCTTTTCGCTGCGCAATATTGCCCTCGACGGCGTCGCCGGACTGGTGCCCCTGCTTGCTTTCCATGGTCGAGCGGAGCAACCCGAGATTCCTCCCGCCGTGCGCGAGTGGCTCGATCGTCTGGTCACCGAGGTGGAGCGTTCACGCCGGAACGCCTCGGAACAGCTTGCGCAATTGGACGAATTAATCGCTCGCAGCCAGGAACTGGAAAACGGTATGGCGTTGCGATTTCTCTACGACAAGGAACGGCGGATTTTTGCCATCGGCTACCAGGTGGCAGAGCGCCGGCTCGACAACTCGTTTTACGATTTGCTCGCGAGCGAAGCGCGCCTAACGAGCTTCCTGGCCATCGCGCGCGGTGACGTGCCGGTGGAACATTGGTGGGCTTTGAGTCGCCCCTTCGGCTCGGCCTACGGGCGGCTGCCGCTTCTCTCCTGGAGCGGGACCATGTTCGAATATTTGATGCCGGCCTTGTTTACCCAGATGCACGAGAATTCGCTACTTGATCGCGCCTGTCAGGACGCCGTGCGCTGTCAGATTGCCTATGCCGAACGAAAGGGCGTGCCGTGGGGCATCTCGGAATCCGCTTTCAGCGCGCTCGACCGGCACAATGTCTATCAGTATCGGGCGTTTGGCGTGCCGGCGCTGGCGTTGAAGCGTGGGCAGGGAAACGATTTGGTGGTGGCGCCGTACGCGGCCGCGCTCGCTCTCGGCGTGCAACCGGCCGCCGCCGTCAAGAATCTGCGGAAGCTCGCCACTCGGTCGGACTCGGCGCTGCTCGGCGACTACGGCTACTACGAAGCGGTGGATTACTCGCGACGGACCGAACCCGGGGGCGCGGCTGGCATTACGATCCACTGCTACATGGTGCATCACCATGGCATGTCGCTTCTCGCCTACGACAACGCTTTACATGACAATGTGATGCGGCGTCGATTCCATTCCGATCCGCGCGTTCGCGCCACTGAGCCGCTCTTGCACGAGCATATCCCCGAACAGATTTTGCCCACGACACGCGAGGTCCATGAAGAGCGGCCGCTGCTCCGGGCTATTCCGGCCGTTGGCGCCACGGTTGTGGCGCAGACACCGGACATCTCCTCGCCCCGCATCCACCTCCTCTCCAATGGAACTTGCTCCGTCACAGTGACGAACTCCGGCGGCGGCTCATTGCGCTGGCTGGACTTGGACGTAACGCGCTGGCATGCCGATGCGACCTGCGACGTTTCAGGGCCGGCTTGTTATATCCGGGATCTGGAGAGCGGAACGATCTGGAGCAACACCCATCAACCAGTGCGGTCTCCCGAGCGCCGTTACACCTGGAGTTTTACTCCGGATAAAGCGGAGTTCCGGCGGAGGAGCGGACCGTGCGAGACGATCACGGAGATTGCCGTCTCCGCGGAAGATGACGCTGAAATCCGCCGCGTCACCTTGGTGAATACCTCGCCCAAACCGTGCCGGCTGGAGTTGACCAGCTATCTTGAGCTCGCGCTCGCGCCGCATCGGGCCGATCGCGCGCATCCCGCATTCAGCAAGCTCTTCATCGAAACCGAATGGCTGCCGCATTGTAACGCGCTCGTCGCTCGACGCCGCCTTCGCGCGCCCGACGAGCGGCCCATCTGGGCCGCGCACCTCATGGTCGCCGAGCCCTCCACTTTTATCGACTCGACCGAGTTTGAAACCGACCGCGCGAAATTCCTGGGCCGGGGCCGCACGCTGGAAAATCCCGAAGCGATTACCCACAGCCTAACGAACAGCATCGGCACCGTGCTCGACCCGATCTTCAGTTTGCGCCGGCGCGTCGCGATCCTGCCTAACGAGCGCTTGCAGTTTGCCCTCGTTACCGTAGTGGCGGCGTCGCGCGAAGCGGTGGTCGCGCTGGCCGAGCGTTATTCGCAGTTTCACACTTGCGCGCGGGCTTTTGAAACCGCCTGGACCCATTCCCAACTGGAGATGCGCCGGCTCCGTATTCGCCCCGCCGACGCCCAAACGTTTCAACAGCTGGCGAGTCTCATCGTCTTCCCGCGTGCCTGGCTGAGACCGCCGCCCGCGCGCCTGAGTCGCCGGACCGAGGGCCAGCGGGCACTCTGGCGACTGGGAATTTCCGGGGACCTGCCCATTGTCCTCGTTATGATCGGTCACCTCCGCGACATCGAAGTGGTGCGGGAAATTTTGACCGCATATACGTTTTGGAATCTGCGCGGCCTAAAGGTCGATCTGGTGCTCGTGAACGAGGAACCGGCGAGTTATGATGAGCCGTTGAACGCGCACCTGCGCCAGCTGGTTGAGGCGCAGGCGCACCTGACCGGAGTGGATCAGCTCGGGGGTGTTTATCTCCATTTATCGACTAAAATGTCCAAAGAAGAGTTGAGCGCGCTGCAGGCCGCTGCCCGGATGGTTTTTGTTGCAGCTCGCGGCACGCTGCGCCAGCAACTTGCCGCGACTACACCCGTTTCGGCAAAGCCGCCGCTGCTGGCGCCCGGCCGGCAGTTCCAGGAAGAGCCCTCTGCGCCCCTAGCCTTCATGGAGTTGAAATACTTCAACGGTCGCGGCGGATTTACCGAGGACGGAAAAGAATTCGTTATCTATTTGGGGCCTGGCCGGCAAACGCCGCTGCCTTGGATTAACATCATGGCCAATCCGAAGTTCGGCGCATTCGTTTCCGAGTCAGGGACTGAATGTATCTGGGGCCGTAATAGCCAGAATGATCGTCTCACGCCGTGGTTCAACGATCCGATCTCCGATCCGCCCGGAACGGCCATTTATATCCGCGATGATGACATGGGCGTCGCTTGGTCGCCCACAGCTCAGCCGATTCGTGAGAAGGACGCCTATCGCGCGCACCATGGTCAGGGTTACACAACCTTTGAACACAACAGCCACGCGATCGAACAACGGCTGCTCACCTTCGTGCCGCTGGATGACGCCGGCGGATTGCCTGTGCGCCTGCAGCGGTTGCGCTTGCGCAACAATTCGTCGCGCCGTCGGAAGCTGACCGTCACCTCCTACGCCACACTCGTTCTGGGATCCGCTCCGGAGGAAACTGCCATGCATATCGTTACGAAATGGGATTTGCAGAGCCAGAGCCTGTTTGCCCGCAATTCCTACAATCCGGAATTTTGCGAATGCGTCACTTTTGCCACTTCGACTCCAGCGCCTGCTTCGTTCACCGGTGATCGCGCCGTGTTCATCGGGCGCAACCGGTCACTGCGGGATCCAGCCGCGATGGAGCATGAACGATTGACCGGTGACGTTGGCGCTGGCCTCGATCCTTGCGTCGCCGTGCAGGTCGTGGTCGAGATTGAACCGAGGTCCACCGTCGAACTGACTTTTCTCCTCGGACAGGCGGACGACGAAGAAAAAGCGCGCGAACTCGTGAACCGGTTCCGCGATCCCGCGAACGTCGAGGCTGCGTTTCAGGAAACCCGCCGCTGGTGGGACCGGATCCTGAGCACGATCGAAGTGGAAACATCGGAGCTTTCCACGAACTTTCTGCTCAACCGCTGGCTGCTTTACCAGACGCTTAGCTGCCGAGTCTGGGGTCGCACAGCTCTTTATCAGTCGAGCGGCGCCTATGGCTTCCGCGATCAATTGCAAGATGTCATGGCTCTCGTGCATGCTGCGCCCGACCTTGCGCGTGACCACATTTTGCGCGCAGCCGCGCGACAATTTTTGGAAGGCGATGTCCAGCACTGGTGGCATCCTGAGTCGGGCGCAGGCGTTCGCACCCGAATCAGTGACGATCTTCTCTGGCTTCCTTTTGTCACCGCGCAGTACGTCCGCACTACGGGCGACGCCGCGATTCTCGATCAGATGGTTCCATTCCTCGAAGCCAACCCGCTGGAGAAACAACAAATTGAAAGCCTTTCGATTCCGGCCGTTTCCCAAACCCGAGGTTCGCTGCTCGAACATTGCCGTCGAGCCATCGCGTGCTCTGCGAGCATCGGCCCGCATGGCTTGCCGCTGATCGGAAGCGGCGATTGGAACGACGGTCTCAACCGCGTCGGGCTCGGCGGCAAAGGCGAGAGCGTCTGGCTCGCCTGGTTTGAGGTTTGTGTGCTGGAAGATTTCGCCGAGCTGCTCACCTCGCGCGAGCTGAACGAGGAAGCCCAAGCTTGCCGCACCCGCGCAGCCGGGCTCGCAAAGGCCACTGAGGCGGAGGCCTGGGACGGAGCGTGGTATCGTCGAGGGTATTTTGACGATGGCACTCCTTTAGGATCAAGGGAAAACACAGAAGCCCGAATCGATTCGATTCCCCAAACATGGGCCGCGATCTCCAACGCCGCCAACCCTGATCGCGTAGAGATCGCGCTGCGATCAGTCAAAGAGAATCTCATTCGCGAGGCCGACAAGCTGATCCTGCTCTTCACTCCACCGTTCGACAAAACCACCGCCGACGTTGGTTACATAAAGGGTTATCCACCCGGCGTACGGGAAAACGGCGGCCAATACACTCATGCTGCTACCTGGGTTGCCATGGCTTTTGCCCGCGTAGGCGATGGCGACAATGCAGTACCGACTTTTGCGAATGCTAAATCCAGTCGAGCGTGCCCGGGAAGACGAGGATCGCGAACGGTACAAGGTGGAGCCTTACGTCATGGCCGGTGATATTTACTCGTTAGCCAGCCATGTTGGACGCGGCGGTTGGACGTGGTACTCAGGTTCGGCGGCTTGGACGTATCGCGTCTGGCTCGAGGAAGTGTTAGGATTCAAACGTCGCGGCGACACGTTCACGATCGATCCGGTCATACCCAAAGATTGGCCGGGCTTTCAATTGCGCTACCGTTACCAGAACACCCTGTATCGGATAGCGATCGAGAATCCCGGCCACTGTTCCCGCGGTGTGACCCTGTTGGAAGTGGATGGAATTGCCGTTGCCGACAAGATAGTAACTTTACGTGACGATGCGTTGCCTCGTGAGGTACGTGTCGTCATGGGGCCGGAATCGCCCGCTGCATGAACCTTCATCATACCGCGATGAGTCTTTGATCGCATTCCTGCAATCGGCGTCATCGTATCTGCGGTCGATCTGCTGATCTGATCATTTGCGGTGGCGCGTAACAGCGGATAACCCGATGCCGGCAATGGTGGCGAAAGCTGCAGCACTGATGAAGGCCGCAGGCGGGCCGGAAGTTCGCCACCACCATCCGGCAACTACGTTGGCTATGACGAATCCAACGCCACGCGCGAGATCGAAGATACCAAAGCCAGTGGCGCGCAGGTCTAGCGGCACGAAGTCGGCCACTACCTTTGCGAACACGCCCTGGATGAAAGCCAGATGCAAGCCCCACAAGATGCCGCCGGCAAAGAGAGGCACGATTGAGTGACCTACAGCTAGCACAGTGTCAGCAGCGATAAGAAAACCAAGTCCTATGAGAAGTAATGTGCGGGGATGGATGCGATCCGAGGCCGCACCTGCAGGGTAAGAGCCGGCGGCGTAGACGCAGCTCAACACTACCATAATAATAGGTGCGTAGGACGTGGAAAGCCCGATGTCGCGTGCACGCAGGACAAGGAAGGAATCACTGAAACGCGCGGCGGTGAAGATTGCTCCCACCGCTACTATGAGCCAGTAACGTCCCGAAAGCTCTCTTACCTTTCCCCAATCCGGCGGTTCGCGAGTCACAGCTTGCTTCTGCTCCGGTTCACGCAGGAGAAAGACCAGCACCAACACGGCCATTACTGCTGGAATCACGGCCACCCACATTGCCGCCCGGATTCCTCCCGAGAAGTAAAGCATTAGGAGCACGGCGAGGATCGGTCCCAGCACAGCACCTACTGAGTCGAGTGCCTGTCGCAGACCGTAGGCTGCTCCGCGCTGCGTTTGCGCAGTGATGTCCGCGACCAACGCGTCGCGCGGCGCATCGCGGATACCTTTGCTCATACGATCGATAAATCGCGCCGCGAAAATCCACGATGCAGAAGCAGCCAGCGGAAAGAGCGGCTTGGCTAAGGCGGCCAGCGCATAACCGAGCACGATCAGTGTCTTGCGCCGCCGGAAGTAATCACTGATTGCGCCGGCGAACACCTTGGCCACGGCTGCGGCTCCTTCCGCCACGCCCTCGATCATTCCAACCGCCACGACCGACGCGCCGAGCATGTTAACCAGAAGCACCGGCGAAAGGGCGTGGACGAGTTCTGATGATGTATCCATCAAGAGCGAACCCAGGCCGAGGGCCCATATCGCCATAGGTAAGCGCCGCCTGGTCGGTAGTGGCGAGTCCGCTCGTGCGGCTTGGTCTTTCTTCATGACACCAATGAACTCTTCACCAGCGCGGGAAGTGTGGTCTTAACGAGCGCCGTTGAACAGCATTTTCAAATCAGCGATTTTTCGCGGTGAACCCACAGGCGCGGCAAGAAATGCGCAGCAATTCGCAATTGCTGCCGGGCACAAAGTAGAGTGTGCCCAAGAGTAAATTCGCACCAACGACAACCATGTTTATGAGCACATCATGAGAACGATTCCTAAGACAATGAGAGCGGCGGTTGTGGAGAAATTCCGCCAGCCTCTACAACTCCGCGAAGTTCCTGTTCCTTCACCCGGACCTGGACAAGCCTTAGTAAAGATCATCGCCACAGGTGTATGTCATACCGACTTACATGCCGCCGACGGTGAT
Source organism: uncultured Verrucomicrobiae bacterium (assembly GCA_963815455.1). Lineage (GTDB taxonomy): Bacteria > Verrucomicrobiota > Verrucomicrobiia > Chthoniobacterales > UBA10450 > JBDTZF01. The sequence continues at coordinate 1,344,959 of CAWFGO010000001.1, read as the reverse complement.
TGGCCGGTGAAACCTACTCCGCCATTTATTCCCGGACATGAAGGCGCGGGTGTGGTGGTGAAGCTTGGACCGGGCGTCACCCACTTGAAAGAAGGAGATCGGGTCGGCATCGCCTGGTTGCATAGTGCTTGTGGTCATTGCGAATTCTGTCTTTCCGGTTGGGAAACACTCTGCAAGGCGCAGCAGAACTCGGGTTATTCAGTAAACGGAAGCTTCGCTGAGTACGCGCTCGCTCAGGCAGATTTCCTCGGCAGAATTCCCGATCAACTCTCATTTGTCGATGCTGGCCCAATCCTATGCGCGGGCGTCACGACCTACAAAGGTCTGAAAGAAACCGAGGCGCGTCCCGGAGAATGGGTCGTGATTTCAGGTGTCGGCGGTTTAGGTCATGTCGCTCTTCAGTACGCCACGGCGATGGGATTTCGTGTGGCCGCTGTCGATGTTGGAGAGCCGAAGCTGGAATTAGCTCGCAAGCTCGGCGCCGAGATTACGGTGGACGCCAGCTCCGCAGATCCAGCCCGGCAAATTCAGGAACAAACCGGCGGAGCTCACGGTGTTCTCGTCACTGCGGTGTCGCCCATCGCATTTAAACAGGCTATCGGCATGCTCCGTCGCCACGGGACATGCGTGCTGGTTGGACTACCTCCCGGCGAATTTCCGGTCTCCATTTTCGATGTGGTGCTAAGTCGCTACACGCTTCGAGGTTCGATCGTTGGGACGAGAAAAGATCTTGAGGAAGCGATCGGCTTCGCTGCCCAGGGCAAGGTGAAGGCGACGATCGAGCAGCTTCCGCTCGAGTCAATTAACGAGGTTTTCAGCCGGCTGAAAGAAGGCAAAGTAAACGGCCGTGTCGTTCTGAACGTCGCGCCGTCATAACATTAATAGAAGAGTTGGGCCGCAAATGCGGAAGTCGATTGTGTACACGGACGTCGCACCATGAATAAGGAGAATCCCACCGTTACTGACGCATCAATCTTTGCGTCTGTCTTTGAGGAGAACTGGCAAAACGCGCGCCACATTAAGAGCGAGCGCATCTCGTTTTTGAACGCTTATTCGCTGATCAACGCTGGCGTGCTCACCCTCGTCCAAAACGTTCAGGCCAGCCACCTGATTCGGATCGTGCTGCTTGTCTTCATGGGTTTATTCTCGCTCTTTGGATTGCTGACCAGCCTGCGGTTGAAAAGTGAGTTGGAAGAATGCCTGGCAAAAATTGAAGCGATGAGCGCGCAGGTGGGGATGACCGAATTTGTCGCGCTCGGCCAGCTCGAAGGTAGGTTGTCGCGGTATCCAAAATTCCGGTGGATCTTTCCAATCTTTTACTCCATGACGACTGCCGGCTACGTCGCACTTATCGCTTATCGCCTGGTCACCGGGGAAGCGGTATGATAGTTGTGCGTCAATATACCCATCCGGACATCATGAAATGACCCAGACTACCAAGACCTTTAGGCGGACGCTGCGCGTCTGTTACCCACCGGGAACAGGAACCCTCGTCATTCGCACGGAGTTGGACTGGAAACGTAACATTCATCCGATCGCAGTAAGTAGCGACGGCAGAACAGCTACTTTTGAAGTCGAGACGGAGCGACCATTTGTTAACTTCAAGCCGTGCCTGATTAAGAACGGCACGGTGCATTGGGCAGTAGGAACTAATAACTTACTGATCATGGCCGCGGATGATGCTCGTGTTGTTTATCCCTACTTCTTCAGCAATCCGCACGGCCACTTCTCGCCTTTAGTCGAGATAGAATCAGCCATCCTTGGGCGACGCCATCGGCTGCGCGTTTACCTGCCACCTGGTTATGAGGAAAACACGCTGGCACATTACCCACTGGCTTACATGCAGGACGGGCAGAACCTGTTCTTTCCGGAGGAAGCATTCCGGCAGCAGGAATGGAATGTGGATGAGACGAGTCACGTCCTGCGCGCGATGCAGGCAATCGAAGATCTGGTCGTCGTAGGCGTTTACTCAAACAAGCGGCGCGAAGAGGAGTATACCAAGCCGGGCTACGAAACTTATGCGCGCTCGATCGTCGAAGAGGTTGTGCCCGCTGAGCAACTTTTCCTGCGGACGACCAAGAACCGGCTCGACCGCACAATGTGGGGCTCCTCGTTAGGCGGGGTCGTTTCTTTCTACTCGGCCTGGCAATATCCGGAAATCTTTGGCGGCGCCATTTGTATGTCGAGCACCTTCTCCTACAAGGACGATCTGATTCAGCGGGTGCTAAGTGAGCCGAAGCGCAAGATAGGATTCTACCTCGATAGTGGCTGGCCTAACGACAACTACGAAGTGACCATGGCAATGGCGCTCGCGCTGGTCAGCCGAGGCTGGCGGTTTGGACGTGACCTTGTTTACTTATGTTTCCCACACGCCGCGCACGATGAAAAAGCGTGGGGCGTGCGATTGCATCTGCCGATGCAATTCTTTACCGGCGCGGTCGCGCGGGCCTCGCGCAGCAGTGACGGAGACCTGAACTGAAGTAGAAAGGTAAATGGCTTTAGCGGGCACCTGAATTGTTGAGATGCCCTCGCCACCTGAGACGGCAAGCTGCGGTCTTCCCTCGGGCAGACCGTCTACATTCTCCTCGACACGGCGATCGTGAGGGTTCACACGTAGATTCGGCATCGCGCGGGTTGATACGCACTTAAAGATGACGGTGAAGAGGCGATCTATCGCCACGAGGAGCCTGGCCAAAAAATGCACAAAGATTCGCAACTGACGCGGCGCAACCTTGGGCCACTGCTGAGACGGTCGAGCAAATGCAAACGCAAACAGAACCAGCCACAAGTCGCAACATGAACCCAACGCCTAAAACTGAAACAGCACCGGTACCCGACATCACATCGCAAAAACCATCGGGCGATCAAGCTCCGCGAAAACCACCAGTTGATTCAGCGATGGCGAAGGGGAAGAAGTGGTCTCGCCTACTCGTTATTCTGGCCGTAATCGCGCTCGCCGCAGGCGCTGGCTTTTATACCTGGCAGAAGCTCCACCCGCAAAACGTTGGTTTGGCGAGCGGCAACGGCAGAATCGAAGCGACCGACATCGACATCGCGGCGAAGATCGCCGGCCGGATAGAGAAGATTTTCGTCAAGGAAGGCGAGTTTGTCCAAGCCGGGCAATTGCTGGTGCAGATGCAGACCGATACGCTGCAGGCGCAACTAAATGAGGCGCGCGCGCAACGTGAAGCAGCCGTGCACAACGCCAATGCGGCGGAAGCGCAGGTAACGGCGAAAGAGAGCGAGAAAGCCGCGGCCATTGCAACGGTGGCGCAACGCGACGCGAACTGGGATGCAGCCAAGCGCAGACTTGTCCGAACCGAGCAACTGACACGTGAAAGGGTCGACACCCCGCAGCAACTGGATGACGACCGCGCGACCGAGCACGCGGCCGATGCTGCAGTGAAGACTGCGCAAGCGCAGGTGGACACAGCCCAGGCCGCAATTGAAGCCGCACGCGCCCAGCTGGTGAGCGCGAAGGCAAATATCGCCGCCGCCGAAGCAACCATTGTGCGCATCGAGGCGGACATCACCGACAGCGCGCTCAAGGCGCCGCGGGACGGCCGAGTCCAATACAAGATTGCCCAGGAACGCGAGGTTCTTCCGGCCGGAGGAAAGGTGCTCAACATGGTCGATCTGGCGGACGTTTACATGACCCTTTTCCTTCCCGAGAAACTGGTGGGTCGCGTGAACATGGGAGCAGAAGCGCGAATCGTTCTCGATGCCGCACCGGAGCTCGTGATCCCGGCAAATGTGACTTTCGTTGCCGACGTCGCGCAGTTCACGCCCAAGACGGTCGAGACGAAAGAGGAACGGCAAAAACTAACGTTTCGCGTGAAGGCCCACATTCCGCAGGACCTGCTCAGGAAGCACCTCGAGAAGGTGAAGACCGGGCTGCCCGGAGTCGCGTACGTGAAACTCGATCCCAACGCGCAGTGGCCCGCGAACCTCGCGGTCAGGCTTCCGGAATGATCGCGGAATTCCAGCGCGTTGACACGCAAGATCGACGTGCGCGTGTGGCGGGCGATGCGCGCGAGCCGCCCCAGGCAGCGGCCGCGCGCCTAACGAACGTAACATTACGCTACGGTAAGACGCTTGCGCTGGATGCCGTGAACCTTGAAGTCCCGGCCGGGCGCATGGTCGGCTTGATCGGACCAGACGGCGTGGGGAAGTCCAGCGTGCTTGCGCTGATCGCCGGCTCGCGCCGAATCCAGGAAGGGCGCGTCGAGGCCTTGGGCGGCGACATGGCGGATGCGCGCTTTCGGCGGGCGACGTGTCCGCGCATTGCCTACATGCCGCAAGGTCTGGGCAAGAACCTTTATCCGACGCTCTCCGTGTTCGAGAACGCCGACTACTTCGGGCGGCTGTTCGGCTACAGCAAGGAGGAGAGCGAGCGCCGCATCTTCGAGCTGCTGGACAGCATCGGGCTGGAACGCTTCCCCAACCGGCCGGCGGGCAAGCTCTCCGGCGGCATGAAGCAGAAGCTCTGCTTGTGTTGCGCATTGATTCATGACCCGGACCTGTTGATCCTGGACGAGCCGACGACCGGCGTCGATCCGCTCTCGCGCCGCCAGTTCTGGGAGTTGATCGATCGCATCCGCGCGACTCGGCCCGGCATGAGCGTAATGGTCTCGACCGCCTACATGGAGGAGGCCGCGCAGTTCGACTGGTTAGTGGCGATGTACGCAGGCAACGTGCTCGCTACCGGCACGCCGGCAGAGTTGTTGGAGCGCACCGGCGCCCACGATCTCGACGACGCCTTCATCGCACTGCTGCCAGAAGAAAAACGGCATGGCCACAAGGAGCTTGTGATTCCTCCGCGGCCGCCAGGCGAGCATGAGATGATCATCGAGGCGCACGGCCTGACCCAGCACTTCGGCGACTTCATCGCCGTCGATCACGTCAACTTCCGGATCGAGCGCGGCGAAATTTTCGGGTTCCTCGGCGCCAACGGCTGCGGCAAATCGACCACGATGAAAATGCTGTGCGGCCTGCTGCCAGCTACCGAGGGGCAGGCCTGGCTGTTCGGTCAGTCGGTCGATGCGAACGACATCAACGTCCGGCGCAAGATCGGCTACATGTCGCAGGCCTTCTCGCTCTATTACGAGCTCACGGTGCGGCAGAACCTCGTCCTGCATGCCCAGCTGTTCCATGTCCCCGAGGACGAGATCCCGCGGCGCGTCGAACAGACGGCTACGCGGTTCGGCCTCGATCCCGATCATGGAGGCGCTGCCCGACTCGCTCCCCTTGGGACAACGGCAGCGACTGCAGCTGGCCGTCGCACTCATCCACAAGCCCGACCTGCTGATCCTCGACGAGCCGACCTCGGGCGTTGATCCAGTCGCGCGCGATGGATTCTGGGAACACCTGATCGAGTTGTCCCGCCGCGACAAGGTCACCATCTTTATCACGACTCACTTCATCAACGAGGCCGAGCGGTGCGACCGCATCTCGCTCATGAGCGCGGGCAAGGTGCTGGTCGTCGATACGCCGGATGGCGTGGTGAAGAAGCGCGGCGCCGCCACACTGGAGGATGCCTTCATCGGCTACCTGGAAGACGCGGAGAAAGCCAGAAGTCAGGAGCCAGAAGTCGCGGGTCAGACAAAACAGGCCGAAACGGCGAGCTTCCGACCATGTGACTTCTAACGCCGGACCTCCGACCGCTGGTTCCCGCTTCAGCTTCCAGCGAATGTTGGCAAGCAGCCACCGCGAGCTGATGGAGCTGAGCCGCGACCCTATCCGGCTAACGATGGCCGGGCTGGGCAGCGTGATCCTGATGATCATCATGGGCTACGGCATCACCCTGGATGTCGAACACCTGAAGTTTGCCGTGCTCGACCGCGACCAGACAACCATCAGCCGCGACTACCTTATTAATATAGCAGGAGCCAGCCGGTATTTCGTCGAACGTCCGCCGGTCGCTAACTATCAGGAACTCGACCGCCGGATGAGTTCGGGAGAACTCAGCATGGTGGTTGAGATACCGCCTGACTTTGGCCGCGACGTCGAGCGTTGGAGCGAGGGAAAACCGCCGGTCAAGGTAGGCGTTTGGATCGACGGCGCCATGCCGCAACGCGCCGAAACGATTCGCGGATACGTGCAAGGCATGCATCTTGGATGGCTGAACCAAGTCGCCCGTTATCGCGGCGGTCAGCCGGTGATTACTCCCGCCACCGTCGAACTGCGCTACCGCTACAACCCAGATGTCAACAGCCTGATGGCGATGGTGCCGGCGGTGATCCCGCTCTTGCTGCTCTTGATCCCGGCCATGCTGGCGACGCTCTCGGTCGTTCGCGAGAAGGACCTCGGGTCGATCATCAACTTCTACGTCACGCCGACGACGCGGCTGGAGTTCCTGTTAGGCAAACAGCTCCCCTACGTCGCACTCGGCATGCTCAACTTCCTGCTGCTCGTCTTGTTGGCGGTAACTCTTTTCCGCGTGCCGATGAAGGGAGATTTCCTGACCGCCGCCGCCGGCACGCTACTCTACGTCGCCTGCTCCACCGGGATTGGGATACTTATTTCAACCCTCACCCGCACCCAGGTGGCGGCGCTGTTCGCCACGACGATTCTCACTTTGGTCCCGGCCGGCAATTTCTGCGGCCTGACCGATCCAGTTTCATCGCTTAGCGGCTTCGGTCGGTTTGTGGGAAACATTTACCCGACTGCCTATTACATTACTATCTCCCGCGGGACGTTTTACAAGGCGCTCGGTTTCGCCGGGCTTTATGAGTCCTTCATTCCGCTGCTGATCGCCATCCCGGTGCTCATCGGGTTGAGCGTGCTGTTCTTGAAGAAACAGGAGAAATGAACATGAGCGGCAAGAACATTCTGCATCTCGGCGTCAAAGAAATGTGGAGCCTCGCACGCGACCCGATCATGATTCTGCTGATCGTTTACGCGTTCACGCTGACGATCTATTCCATCTCGACCGCTTTACCCGACTCGCTTAGCCAGGCGCCTATCGCCATCGTGGATGAGGACCAGTCGGCCCTTTCACAACGGATCGTCAACGCCTTCCAGCCACCCTGGTTCAAGCCGCCGACCATGGTGTCGCGGGAGGAAATGGATGCTCGGATGGACAGCGGCCAGGATACGTTCGCTCTCGATATTCGTCCCAATTTCCAGCAGGACGTGCTGGCCGGGCGCTCGCCTGCCATCCAACTCAATACCGATGCGACGCGAATCAGTCAGGCGTTCAGCGGCAGCTCCTACGTTCAGAGGATCGTGCTCGAGGAAGTCCAGAGCTGGCTACAGCGTTATCGAACCGTCTTCAAGCCACCGGTCGATATTGAAGAGCGGGTGCGTTACAACGCCAACCTGAGCCGGCGTTCGTTCGGCGCGGTGGTGGCGCTGATCGACCAGATCACCATGCTTTCGGTCCTGCTCACGGGCGCGGCCCTCATCCGCGAGCGCGAGCGCGGCACCGTCGAGCATTTGTTAGTCATGCCGGTGACGCCATTCCAAATTATGACGAGCAAGATCTGGTCAATGGGATTGGTGGTGCTGGTCGCCTCCGCGCTCTGCCTGATCTTCATCGTCGAGGGAGTGCTTCAGGTCCCAATCAACGGGTCGAGGACGCTCTTCCTCTGCGGCACGGCCCTCCACATCATCGCGGCCACATCGTTAGGCATTTTCCTGGCCACCTTCGCCCGCACCATGCCGCAGTTCGCTCTCCTCATGATCATGGTGCTTTTACCGCTCCAAATGTTATCCGGTGGCGTAACCCCGCGCGAGAGCATGCCCGAATTCGTCCAGCAGATCATGATCGCAGCGCCGACCACTCACTTCGTCAAGGTCGCGCAGAAAATTATCTTTCGCGGCGGCGGCCTCGATGTCGTTTGGCCGCAATTCCTGGCCCTCGCGCTCATCGGGGCGCTTCTCTTCGCCGTCGCGCTGGCGCGTTTCCGCAAGACCATCGGGTCGATGTGACGAGTTTTTGTGAAAGTGGCCGCGCAAGAGACCAATCGGTTTTCACGAACGAGTTATCGCTGTATCACGTCACGAATTAAAAGAAACCAAGCGCTCGTCCTTCTCGTCGCCACGCTGGCAACGCTCGGTGCTTGCGCGCCGTTGGCAAAGGTTCGCGAGATCAATCCTAAACTGGGTGCGCAACATGGGACGCTGCCCCAGCTTGAGCGTGCCGAGCAAGCGATCGCAGCTGCGCAGACACTGCAGCGTACCGAGCCAAAGAAAGCAGTCGGGCTTTATCTTAGTGCGGTCGACACGACCAGCGAGGAATTGCGGAAACGTCCCAACGATGCCCTGGCTTTACGCGACTACAACTTTGCGTTATCGCGCGTTTTTTCCACAATTCGGGACGCTCATCTCGATCCTTGGACGCATCCATTACACCTGCCGGCACCGAATGGAGGTGAGTATGTTCTTAGCCAACGTCCAGTCGCTAACCCGCTCTGGAAACCGCGGGATTTCGACCTGATTCCTGCCGACGAGCTTGATGTGCGCGGCAAGCTTGTTGTTCCTCGTATCACTCGGACCGGCGCCGGCGCGTCGCTGGTCGCCGTGCGCAACGAGCAGGCTCCAGAAATTCGGCAGCGGTTTGTTCCGCCACGTATTTATTTCGCTGTAACTGCGGTGGCCCATTTTAGTGGCCGCACGTGCGAAGTCGAATTCAATGACCCACTTTCCGTGGAAACGACCAACGTCTCGGGTCGGACCGTGCGGGCTGCCGCCGACTTCACTGCGCCGTTGGCGGTAGGCTTGTCTCGCGAGCATCCAGAGAAAATGGGCGTGCCGGCGCTGCTCAACCCGGAAAAATTCGCCGACACGGCTCGCCTCATACAAGTCCAACCGTACGATTCAAGAAAAATTCCCGTTCTTTTCGTTCACGGTCTCGAAAGCACGTCCGTGACTTGGACACAGATGCTGAACGCGCTCTGGGCTGATCCGATCGTGCGCCAAAATTACCAAATGTGGGTGTTCAATTACCCGACCGGCTATCCTATCCCATACTCAGCCTTGCTGCTCCGGCGCCAGCTCGACGCGCTGGACAAAGCCTTTCCTCACCACCGACCTATTGTCCTAGTCGGTCATAGCATGGGTGGGATCCTTTGCCATCTTATGATCAGCGACTCACGCAGTGACAAGGTCTGGCGCTACTTTTTCGGCACATCGCCGGATCAGGCCAAACTCTCTCCGGAAAACAAGGCGTTGCTCAGGGAGGCGTTGATTTTCAAGCCGCGGCGCGATGTGGCGCGAGTTATTTTCATCTCTACGCCACATCGTGGCAGTGCTATCGCAAAAGGTCCGATCGGTCGAATAGCATCGGGCATCGTCCGCAAGTCGTTACGATTTGTAGGGCTCCGCTCCGAGGTTTTGCGCGCATCCGTCTTTCAGGAGGACCCAACAGTCATGAAACTGAAACGACTGCCAAACAGCATCGACACGCTTTCGCCTAACGATCCGTTTATGAAAATCATGAATACCCTGCCGCTGGCAAGAAGCGTCCCCTACCACTCGATCATCGGCGATCGGGGCCGCGGAGATACGCCCAACAGCAGCGATGGTGTCGTGCCCTATTGGAGTTCGCATCTGGACGGAGCCGAATCCGAGAAGATTGTGCCGTCGGGCCACGGCGCAAATCAGAATCCTCAAGGCATCTCCGAGGTGATGAGAATTCTTAAGGAACGCGTCGGAAGTAAAGACTCGGCAAAGCCGTCGGCCTTCAGTAATTCTAGCGACGCCCGGATAACAGCTAATAGGTGATTGTCCTGCCTCGCACCGCAGCCCCTTATTGCAGTCGAGACACGTTCAGCAATCGCAGGCGGAGAACTACCTTTTCAGTAACTTCCGTTTCGCAGCTGCAAGCTCCGCGAGCTTGTCCGTACCAACTTCTGGATATTTCAAATTGAGATCCGCCAGCGTCTCTATCACCGCTGCTGCGACGGCCACTCGGGTAAACGGTTTGTTATCGGCCGGCACCACATACCACGGCGCTTCTTCGGTCGCCGTTTTCTGGATCATTTCTTCGTACGCATTCATGTAATCGCCCCAAAAATCGCGCTCGGCGAGGTCGTTGGCTGAAAACTTCCAGTTCTTCTGCGGATTGTCGATGCGCTCGAGAAAACGCCGCTTCTGCTCTTTCTTTGAGACATGGAGAAAGAATTTGCGCACCACGATGCCGTTACGCGCCAGGTATTGTTCGAAGTGACGAATATCTTTGAAACGCTCGTCCCAGATTTTCTTCCCTACCAGCTCTGGCGGCGTTTTCTCTCTCTTCAAGAGTTCCGGATGCACTCGGACGACAAGCACTTCCTCGTAATAACTGCGATTGAAGATTCCAATCTGGCCGCGGTTGGGCAAAACCTTCATGCAGCGCCATAAATAATCGTGATCCAGGTCTTCGGCCGACGGCGCCTTAAAGGAAAAGACCTGGCAACCTTGCGGATTCACGCCTGACATCACGTGTTTGATGACGCCATCTTTGCCCGCGGCGTCCATAGCTTGAAAGATGAGAAGCACCGCCCACTTATCTTGGGCGTAAAGTTTGTCCTGCAAATCCGACAGTGCCGCCACTCCCATGGCCAGCACTTCTTTCGCCAGCGGCTTATGCTCCTCTTTCGTAAACTCCAGTGTGTCACTCGGATCGAAGTCTTTGAGACGGAACCTTTCGCCCTTAGTGACCCGGAATGGACGGGCGATTTGCCGGGTTATTTCGATGATCTCTTTTGCTTTCATAATATTTCTTCCTGGTTGGGATCGCGCGACTTCCTGATCTTGAAACCTGATCCTGCTGCCGCAGGTTTCGCCGACACACGTCCCCAGCGCGGAGGACAGATCGGGATCTTGGAATGGTCTGGTTTTTTCCTTTATTCAACCGGTGCCTCTGTTGGCTCAACCACGCGCATTGCAAAGGCCAACAACAGGCGGGAAATGCCACTCGAAATAAAACCGATCCCCACCAGGTATTGAATAAACTCCGGTGCGGCCGGTGGCCAATGTCCGCAGACAACAATCCCGAGCATCAGAGTCACTATCCCGTCGATCAGGATCCAGATGGAATGGCGATATTGGCGGAGCACAAAAAACAAGCCGATCTCAATGATCCCTTCGGCAATGAGAACGACGCCTACTATCAGTACCAGAAAAACGACCCCGAGCAGCGGATTTACCAGGAGATTGATCGCAGCCACACCATACAGTCCGGCTACGAGAGCATGCCAGCCCAAGGTGCCGCGTTGGAAATGAATCCCGTAGGTGAAATGAGCAATACCCGCGAACACAAGAAGCCAGCCTAACAAGGCGGCGATGCCTACGGAAAAAATGAGAGGCAGCACCATCGCCAGAACCCCGCAGACAAACACCACCGCAGCCGAAACAATCAACCATCGAGTTGCCGGGTTCAGGTCAATATCAACGCTCTCCGATTCCAATGAACTCTTCACAAGCTCGTGAAGTATGATCTTAACGATCGCAATCGGACAGCATTTTCAAGCCTTTGCAGCGTAGCTACGAGCGCGTCGTCGGCCGGTAACGTTTTAGGCGGTTGGGCGGCTCGCGGGCCGAACGCAAGTCTGTCAGGCAGAGAGAGCGGAGCCGCCTGCTGTTCAGCCGTCACAGTTTCCTAAAAGAATGCCAGGCCCGCGAACTTCAGCATGCTTGCCACCTATGCTGAGGCGAGAAACAGAGTCTTTCACAACAGCACGACACCACGCGAATATTGTCGCATGAAAAAGACGAAGATTCTGATCGCGGGCGGGGGATTTGCCGGGCTCTATGCGGCGAGACATCTCGACAAACATCTGGCCCGCCGGCCGGACATCGAAGTCACGCTCATCGCGCGGGAGAATTTCATTCTCTTTACGCCGATGTTGCATGAAGTCGCGGCGGGCGATCTTGCGCCAGGCGATATCGTGAATCCGCTGCGGCGCATTTTGCGCCATGTCAACGTGATCCAGGCCGACGTGCAGTCGATCGATCCTGGCGCGCGCAGAGTTCGCTGCGTTCATGGACTCGACGGCGATGAGCTCGAGCTCGGTTTTGATCATCTGCTCCTCGCGCTCGGCTCGGAGACAAACTTCTTCGAGAACGCCGGCATCCGCGATTGGGCGACGACGATGAAGAATCTGAACGACGCGACGCTGCTCCGAAATCGCATGGTGGCGTTTTTGGAGGAAGCGACGCTCGAGAGCGATGCGGCCACGCGCCGTCAATCGCTCACCTTCGTAATCGCGGGCGGCGGATTTGCCGGCGCGGAAACGGCCGGCGCGGTGAACGATTTCCTGCGCGAAACGGCGAAGTTCTATCCGCGAGTGGGCGACGAGGAGATTCGCGTCGTGGTGATTCATCCGGGAGATTATTTGTTGCCGGAGTTGGGCGAAGAGCTGGGTCGTTATGCCGAACGCAAAATGCGCGAGCGTAAAGTGGAAGTGATCAGGGGCGCGCGCGTGGCGAGCTACGATGGCTGGTTCGTCACCCTGGACAACGGCATCTCGCTTCCGGCGGCGACACTCGTCTGGACCGCAGGAGTGAAACCGAGCCCGGCGGTCGCGGCGCTGCCGTGCCCGAAAGAGAGAGGGCGGATCATCGCAAATGAATATCTCCAGGTTCCGGGATTTACCGGCCTCTGGGCGGCGGGCGATTGCGCGGCAGTTCCTGACCTAACCGCCAGTCCGGCTCGGACTTTTTATCCGCCGACTGCGCAGCACGGAATGCGTGAAGCGGTGACCGCGGCGAAAAACATCGAACGAACAATTCTCAATCAACCACTGAAGCCGTTTCGATATCGAACCATGGGCATGCTCGCGAGCATCGGTCATCACACCGGCGTGGCGAGCATGTTCGGATTCAAGTTCTCCGGATTCATCGCCTGGGCGATGTGGCGCTCGGTGTATCTCCTGAAGCTGCCGCGCCTGGTGAAGAAATTGCGCGTCATGACGGGGTGGACGCTCGATCTTTTATTCGGGCGCGACATCGAACAGATGATCACCTTGCGTGATCTGGAAGACGTGAGCGAGCGGTGGGCTCGCATCCGCGCACGACGCGCCGCATAGTTCATGGACGCGGCGCTCGTCACTGCATTCACTGGCATTATCGGCACCATCTGCGGCGGTTCGGCCAGCTTCGCGACCGCCTGGGTCACGCAAAAAACACACGCTAGGCGCGAACAAGTCCGGGCGGAGGTCAGCAAACACGAAGCGCTCTACGGCGATTTCATCGACGTATGCTCGAAGCATGTGATGGATTCGCTCGATCTATGCCTCGCTCAACCGCATCCGGCTGTCCGCCTCGGAGGCGGTGCTGGCGCAGGCGCAAACGGTCGTGACGCTCATCATCGAGCAATATTTCGCGCCGAATGTCTCGCTCGAAGAACTGCATCAGCGCGTGCACGACGAAGGCAGTGATCCGCTTAAAACATTCAGCGAAGCCCGCCGGAGCGAGCTGATGTCGATGCACGCGCGCGGGTAGCACGCTGCGCCTAACGAACGAAGTCGGACTTAACGAAGCGACGCGAACGCTTCTTTCGCGCATTGGCAGAAGTTCTCCGCGGCTGGGCTGAGTCTTCCTTTTCGCATCAGGATTCCGAGGGCGACGCGCTTTGGTTCAGGCGTCAGTCGCACAAGTTTGATCTGATCGGCGGACGGATGACTGAACACGCTCGAGGTGATCGCGACTCCCGCGCCGGCGCTGACGGCGGAAAAAACACCGGACCAACCGTCGTGCTCCTCCACGACCCGCGGCTTGTCGTTCACGCGGGCAAAGATGGCCGACAGGTATTCCTGGTAACGGGGCCATTCATCGGACGTTAGTCCAATGAAAGGTTCGCGCGCCCCGTCGGCCAGCGAAACCGACTGCCGCCGCGCGAAGGAATGATTGGATGAAACCGCCAGGCAAACCCGGATAGATGTCAGTTGCTCGAAACGGAGGTCTTCGAGCGCGTTTGCTTTGAACGGAGTGACAAGAATGGCTAGCTGCAACCGGCCATCGCGCACGCCCGCGATGTTCTTTTCCACCGGCCAATCGTGCAGCGTCACGCGCACGGCGGGCATCGCTTCTCGGTAGTCGCGAAGAAGTGCAGGCATCAGCCGATCCGTGGCCAACGGCCAGTCGCCGATGTGCAGTTCGGTCTCGCCTTTGCCGGCAGTCGCGCGGGCTTTCCCCACCGCATCATCGGCGTGCTTCAGAATCGCGCGGGCTTCGTCGAGAAAGACGCGACCGGCGTCCGTAAGGCGAACCGACTTCGCAGTGCGTTCGAGTAACGGCACGCCGATTTCCTCCTCGAGATCGCGAATCTGCCGGCTCAACGACGGTTGCGATACGTGCAATCGTTGCATCGCCGCGCGCGAGACGTTTTCCATCTCGGCCACGGCAACGAAGTAGCGCAAGTGGCGAAGTTCCACCGGCTGCAGACTATCCCTGCGGCCCATGCTGAGGCAAGGAACATAGTCTTTCACAAACGGCCGATGTAATCCGATTGTCGTCTCATGAAAACAACGCCTGGACGGTGCAAGCACAAGCACCGATCCTGCTGCTATAACGACTGGAGACTGAAACTTGTTGCAAGCGGCTGCGGCCGGAGCTATAAGGGAAAACTCTAAGATTAATGAAAAATACCAGGAAAAAGTGGATCAAACCCGCGGTGAAAAGCGTGCCGATTTTTTTCGAGTGCACCTGTTACGCGGGCGCGATCTGATCGGCCGGGGGTAAACCGATTCGCATTCGAGTTCTCGGGAGCGCGGCCGGTGGCGGCCTGCCGCAATGGAATTGCGCTTGCCCGAACTGCGTTGCGGCACGGGCTGGAAAAATTTCGCCGCAAACGCAATCCAGTGTCGCAGTGAGCGGCGATGACCGGAACTGGTTTCTAATCAACGCTTCGCCTGATCTGGCAAAGCAAATTGAAAGCGCGCCCGCTCTTCAGCCTTGCGAAAAAACATCACGCAATAGTCCGATCGCCGGGGTCTTGCTTACCAACGCCGATATCGATCATGCACTCGGTTTACTGCTGTTGCGGCAACAGGAAACGCCCCTGGTCGTTTACGCGAACGATGAAACCCGCGCGACGCTAAATTGGATCGACAAGATCCTCGATCGTTTCTGTGGAATTGAATGGCGAACAACGAGCACCGAATTTCAGCCATTGGGCAGCGGCATCGAGTTTCGTGCGATTGAACTCCGGAAAAGCGTTGCCTTTCAATTACGCGATGAATCCTCGAAAGCAGTCGCCCTGGTTGCACCTGCCGTGGGTGAACTAACCGATCAACTTGGCGAGGCAGTCAATACTTCCGACCTCGTCCTGTTCGACGGCACATTTTGGGATGAAGATGAATTGCGCGCTTTTCGTCCCGAGGCGCGAAGCGCGCGGGAAATGAATCATTTGCCGATTAACCACGGTAGCCTCGAGTTCTTGCGCGATTTGCCGGCGCGGCGGAAAATTTACACGCATATCAATAATACCAATCCAATTCTTATGCCGGGATCGAGAGAACGAACGGAAGTTGAGCGGGCGGGTATCGAGACCGCCTACGACGGAATGGAGATCGTTTTGTGACCACCGGGCTTTGGGACCGCGAAACCTTTACCGCGAAACTGCGCGAAGTTGGCGGGCGCGCTTATCACAACAAGCATCCATTTCATGTGGCCATGAATGAAGGCCGGCTTTCGCCCGAGGCGTTGCGCGGATGGGTGGCGAACCGGTTTTATTATCAACGCAATATTCCGCTCAAAGACGCGGCGATCCTTTCCAATTGTCCGCTGCGGGACGTGCGTCGGGCCTGGATCCATCGGATCGTCGATCACGATGGGAACTCCGAAAACGAAGGCGGGATCGAAGCGTGGTTGCGCCTCGGCGACGCGTGTGGGCTATCGCGCACTGACCTGTTGGAGGATCGACATCTGTTACCGGGAGTGCGTTTCGCGATCGATGCCTATGTAGATCTGGCTCGCGCGCGGCCGTGGTCGGTGGCCGTCGCTTCGTCATTAACCGAATTGTTTGCGCCAGATCTAATGGCAGCGCGCCTCGCGGCTTTTGAAAAATTCTATACCTGGATCAATGCAAGCGGTCTCGATTATTTCCGGCGTCGGGTCACCCAGGCGCGTCGCGATTCTGACGAAGCGCTCGCCATAACCCTGGAGCATTGCAACACGCCCGAACTCCAGCGCGAAGCGGTGAGCGCACTTCAGCTCAAGTGCGATATTCTCTGGTCGATTCTCGATGCCATCCATCGCGCTTATGCCGGAAATCGCTGATGCCGCGACGCCGCGCCTCGCCCGCGGTGTGCGGTTACAAATCGACGGCACTACCGGGAAAGGCGTGCTGCTTTATCCGGAGGGAATCCTGGAATTGAATGAAACGGCGCAGGACATTCTCACTCGCTGCGATGGTCGATCACTCGGCGAGATCGTCGGCGAGTTGTCCAGGGACTACGATGTCGATCTTGCCACGCTCGCAGTCGATGTGCGGGAAGCTCTGGGAGATCTCCATCGTCGCAAACTCGTTGAGCTCGAATGACGGCGCCGCGTCCATACGCTTTGCTGGCCGAGCTTACGTATCGTTGCCCGTTGCATTGCCCCTATTGCTCGAACCCGACTCAACTGCGGAGCGATCACGAGCTGACAACGGATGAATGGCGCCGCGTTTTTCGTGAAGCGTCCGAGCTGGGGGTGTTGCAGACCGGGTTTTCGGGAGGCGAGCCGCTCGTTAGGCGAGATCTGTCGCAGCTTGTTCGCGGCGCCCGCGATTCGAACCTTTATGCCAATCTCATCACCAGCGGTGTTGGGTTGGACGAGAATCGCGCCAAAGAATTGCTCGACGCCGGCCTCGATTCCGTTCAGCTAAGTTTCCAATCGGATGATGTCGATCTTGCCGACGAAATCGCCGGCGGCAGGGCTCATCGGAAAAAATTGGAAGCTGCGGCAGCGATCCGCGCGGCCGGAATTTCGCTCAGCCTCAATTTTGTGATTCACCGGCATAATATCGATCGCCTGTCGCAAATGATCGATCTGACGGAAACACTCGGAGCGGAACGGGTCGAGCTGGCCAACGTGCAATTTTACGGTTGGGCATTTCTGAATCGCGCCGCGCTGCTTCCGACCCGTGAACAAGTCGATCGCGCGCGCGAGGTCGCGACGGCAGCGAAAGCGCGCCTGGCCGGGAAGATCGACATCTTCTATGTGCTTCCCGATTATTATGAGACCCGGCCGAAGCCATGCTTGAATGGCTGGGGCCAGCGCTATCTCACAGTCAATCCGATCGGCGATGTGTTGCCTTGCCCGACCGCCTCGTCCGCAATTCCCGATATGCGTTTCGAAAATGTCCGCGCGACGATCGCTGGAATGGATTTGGCGAGAATCGGAAAGTTTCAATCGTTTCCGCGGAACAGAATGGATGCCCGAGCCGTGCCAGAGTTGCCCGCAAAGAGAAATCGATTTCGGCGGCTGCCGGTGTCAGGCGGCGTTGCTGACCGGAAATGCCGCGAACACGGACCCGGTCTGCACGTTATCGCCAAATCGCGCGCGGATAGATTCGGTGTTGGAAGAAACCAGCCTACGAAACGGCGATCCGGGCGATTGGAAATATCGAAGTCAACCCGAGGAGTGAATTGCGGCCAGCTATTTCGTAAGCCCCGCCCGATTCCCGCCGCCTTTGGCTTCCGCTGCGCCGACGTTTTCTCCAATATGCGACTTCACTACGCTGACATCAGTTCCGTTGATCGCGCCATTAGCGTTCACATCTGTCACGGAAATTGCTGCCGGTCACGGGCAGCCAAGTTGGCCTTTTGTCTGGGCGACATCAGCTCGCGTTAACGATGCTATTAGCGTTAGTGTCACCGATCAGGACGCTCATGGTTACTGGGGTATCTGGACAATCTTTGCAGAAACTGATCCGTCACGCCAGACAAGGTCACTGTCACCGAGCGACTGCGGAGCTGGTGACGCCTGTCAGATTCACTGTCATAGTGTTGCCAGAAAAAGTCGGGCTTCCGGAAACGTTGCCGGTCCCGCCAGTGACGCTGGCGTTGCCGCTCTCGATGTTATTGCTGAAAGTAAGACGAGTGTGTAATCGCCACTCGCGCCGCCGCTGCGGCATCTCAATGCCGGGCAGCGAAATATCGTAAGTTTGATCCGCCATGATTCTTGCGCGAAACGGCGGAAGAAAAAGTGAGCGCGTTGAAAGGCACCTTGAAGGCGTAAACTCGGTTGTTCGGCTGCGTAATAAATCCGGCCGCGAGCGGCGATTCCGGTGTTCCATTTGCGCGTGCCGGTCATCAGTTCGTTTGCGCCGCCGCCGGAAAAAATCAATGCGCCGGTATCGCCGTTGTAACCATTCAGTCGCTGTGAACCGCCGGCGCCCGCCGCACCAGACGATGAAATTGTTGGTTCCGTCCGTACAAGTGACAAAGGGCGAGCCTTCGCCGGACTGAGTAACCAGCCAGGCGCTGCTCATGGTCGGCGGAGTTGCCGGGATTGATCCGATAAGTTACCAGCATGTTGCTCGTGCCCGCGCGGAAATTGAAATAGGTCCCCATGCTAGTGCGATACGTGACAGGAGGATTGCCCTCGCAAGGTCGAGCTGGAAACACTCGCCGAAGCAAGCGGCGCGGCGATTCCGCCGAGATTATTGCGATTAAGGAGATAAGCGTTTCGATCCTTGCCAAGCGCCAGCACGAGTTGCTGAAGGCGTCGCGCCGGGAACGTCGATAAGCATCGCGCTGCAGCCGCCGAGATCAGTATCGGTGTTGTCGAGAGTGAGCCAGTTTGTCGGCGCCCAATAATTCGTGCTGTTGCCCGCGAAGACAGGTCCGGCCTGCAGACGAATGATTGCTTCGCCGCCGCCCCAAGTACCACCGGTGCCGAAAGTGTTTCCCGTGATCACATACATGTTCGTGCCGTCGCTGGCCACGCCGGAGTGTCCCCAGATTCCGCCACCGACAGCCGCCGTCGCCCAGCCCATAACGGCCGAGGGATTGTTGATTTGCACGCCAACCACCCAGCCGTGGTAAGGGCGTGCAATCCCCGTTGTGCCCAGAGTAGGTGGTATACACGATGCCGTTCACCACCGCCACCGCGCCGCGGTTGTTGTGGTGGTCGGCATTGAAGGCGGGCAACGCGCTGGTCACATTTACCGGCCAGCCAGCGTTGGTCGCGCCTGTGTCCACATTGAGCGAGAAAATGAGATGCTGTTTGGTCGTGCCGCCATCGGGCGTCGTCATCGCATCGAAAAAGAGAGCGCGAGAGGCAAGATCGACAGCCGGCGTGTCGCTGATTCCCGAGTGGATTAATAGTTCCGCATGGAAGCTGCGAGGTCGGAACTGCTGCGCCGACATTCCTCTGCCAAATGATGTTACCGGTAATCGCGTTCAGCGCATAAACGTTATTCGATTCCGTAACCGCGATCACCATTGGACCATTCGGCCCGCCCTCGATGTAAAGCGGCTGGGCCAGCACGTTGCCCACGATCACACCATTGAAATTCGTGTCCCGGGTCAGATTCGCCGCCGCGGCTGGAGTGAAGGCAGCATCGACATAGACGCCGTCACGCGAAAGATTGTTATGCTCCTGGGTGACATTCACCGCGCCGCGCGCATTGATTAGAGCCAGACAAAGACTTGCGGCGCAAAAGAATAAATTTTTCATGGTTATGGGTTACGGGCCGTTCTTGCAGGCCGGCGCCGATTCCCGGCGCTCTTGCCCTCCGGTGCGCTGAGGCTTTCTCCAATGTGCGACTTCACGACGCTAACGTCCGTGCCGTTGATTGCCCCGTTGGCGTTCACATCCGTCCGGAAATTGCCGCCAGTCACCGACTGCCCAAGCTGACCCTTGGTCTGCGCAACGTCGCTAGCATTGACAACGCCATTGGCGCTGGTGTCGCCGATCAGGACACCCATGGTTACCGGTGTATCGGGTAGAACTTGCAGGAACTGATCGGTCACGCCGTTCAGGGTAACGGTGACCGATTGGGCGTTGGTGACGCCAGTCAGGTTAACCGTCATCGTATTGCCGGAAACAGTCGGCGTGCCCGAAATGGTGCCGGCGCCCCCGGTCACGCTGGCATTACCGCTCTCGATGTTGTTGCTAAACGTGAATACAAGCGTGTAATCGCCGCTCCCGCCGCCGCTACGAGATTCAATCCCGGGCATAGGAATATCGAACGTGCCCGCGCCGGCGTGGTCTTTGCGCGAAACCGTTGATGCAATCTGCAATGGCCGCGACCGGGACGCTAAAAGAAAAGACCTTGTTGTCACCGGCGACATAAATGTGCTGTCGAGCAGCGATCGCGTTGGCGTTGTAGCCGCGAGTCCCCGTCATCAACTCGTTAGCGCCTCCACCGTTGAAGATAACCGCCCCGGTGTCTCCATTGTAACCATGCAGCCTCTGGTCACCTGCGGAACCGACCACCCACACGACCGAGTTATTTGTGCCGTCGGTAGAAGTGACGATTGGCGAACTGCGACCGCTCTGTCCGGTCACTGACCACGTGCTGGTGATGGTCGGCGGACTGGTGGCATTGATACGGAAGCTTCTGGTTGCACTGCTGCTGCCGCGAAAAACCACATATGTGGCCGTGGCGGTCCGGTAACTGACGGCCGCCTGAATGATGCTGCCACTGTTCACGTTGGACGAGGCAACTGGTGCGCCAACTCCGCCGAGAGCTGCTTCGATTCAGTAAGTATGCGTTGCCATCCTTGCCCAATGCCACGACCAAGGCCGACGGCGTGGCGCCGGGAACATCCACGAGGATTGGGCCGGAGCCGCCGAGATCGACATCGCCAGAATCGAGCGACGCCCAATTGGTCGGCGCCCAGTAATCGGTGGTCGAGCCGGAGAACACGGGTCCGGGTTGGAGACGAATCACTGCTTCGCTTCCATTCCATGTCGCTCCGCCAGCGCCGTTACCGGTGGTAACGAAAATGTTGGTGCCGTCACTGGCGATGCCGCCAGGTCCCCATATTCCCGCCCGCGTCGATGTTGTGGCAAAAGACATCACGCTGGAAGGATTGTTGATTTGTACGCCGACGACCCGGCCGCGGTAGCTACCGCAATCGCCGAAGCGTCCGCCGTACGGCACATAAAGAGTGTTCCCTGCGATGGCAGGCGCAGCGCGTTGACTTTGCGATCGATCCGAATCGAACCCAGACACCACGCTACTTACGGTCACAGGCCAGCCGGCGTTGGTTGCGCCCGTGTCGACGTTGAGGGAAAAAATTTGGTGCCCAGCTCCGGTAACTTCCGCGTCGAAGAAGAGCGAGCGCGATGCGAGATCAATGACCGGGGTGCCGGTGATCCCGAGCGGATTAATGTTCCCGCAGGGGAGACCCGATGTTACGGGCGTCCCGACATTTCGCTGCCAGATGATGGCACCGGTCGTGGCATTGAGGGCGTAAACATTGTTAGACTCGGTCACCGCGATCACCATTGGCCCGTTCGGTCCGCCCTCGACGTATAGCGGCTGAGCGTAAACGTTGCCGACAATTGCGCCATTGAAGCCTGTGTCGCGTGTGAGGTTGGCCGATGCCGACTGCGTGAACGCGGGAGCTATGTAGAGTCCGTCACGTGAAGGATTGTTATGAAGCTGAGTGACGTTGACCGATGCGTTTGCCGAAAGAATTGGAATCACCAGGATCGACAAGCTGACACGAATAATGTTCGAATAGGAATATCTCACGGCTCCCCCTTGATTCTACGATTGCGAACTAAAACTGTAGCACGCCGCCTTCGCTTTCCCAAGGAATTGCCGCAAGTTCCACGCCTATTTTGGCGCGGAAACGACCGCAACACCCCACGGTCCGCCACCCGCCTTGATCCGCTTCAATTCTTTTCTCGCCTTCACATCGACAACGGAAACGTCGTTGGAAGCGCCGTTGGCGGTGTAAAGCTTGGAGCCGTCCGGGCTAAGGGCAATTCCCCAGGCTCGCGTTCCAACCGGAATTGTGGCGACCACCGTGTTCGTCCCGGTGTCGATGACCGCCACATTTTTCGCGCGTCCGGTCGAGACGTAAAGCTCTTTGCCATCGGCCGAAACCCCCGTTCCCATCGGTAACGAACCTTGGGCCAGTTGGATTTTCGAAATCAATGTGCGCGTTACCGCATCGACCACCGCCACGTAGCCGCCGTTCTCGCAAGCGACATAAGCTCGCAAACCATCCGGCAAAAATGCGACCGACCGCGGCCGGCCTCCGGTTTCAATTTTTGCCACTACGCGTTGTTCGTCCGGCGCAATCACGAACACGTCGCCTTTTTCTTCGCACGTGACATACACCTCGCCATTCTTTGGATTCACCCCGACGCCTTCGGGCTCTTCCGAGACTTTCACTTTTCCACGCGATTGGCCCGAGCCAAGATCGACAATCAACGCACTGGCATCATCCTCGTTCGCGACAATTGCCAATTTACCGTCTTTACTGATCGCGAATTGCTCGGGATCGGATCCGACATGCCAGCGATCGATCAATTTTCGTGACGCCGGATCGATTACGCCGAGACCATCCGCGGCCTTGTCGGCCTGCGCCCGCTCCGTATCCACGCCCGGGGCCATTCGCGGCGAACCGCTCAACGCCACCAAAATCCGTTTCCCGTCCGGAGTCACTTGAATCCCGCGGGGACGTTTGCCAACTGGAAAAGTCGCCACAACCGCGTCGGTCGCTCCGTCGATCACAGTCACGTCACCCGAACGCTCGTTGGTGATGTAAACCTGATAATCTTTCGACGCGGCGCCAACTGAAAACATCCCGGCAGCGAAAGCAGTCCAAAAAATCGCAAAGCGAAACATACGCTTAGGTCTTACCGAACGCCGATGCTACGGACGTGACCGCGTTGTAACAGAGAGCGGCTCGGCCGTTTCCAGGTTCTTGATGACAGTGCTCAGGTAAACCGATTCCGGATGAAACGCCTTGTATTTTGTGATCTCGGCCCGGTTCACCACTTTGAAGCCGTAACGTTCGAACATTCGTTCGCCGCGCCGGCTCTCGAAGGTCACGATCTGTCCATAAACATGCTTCTCGCCGCAGCGATAGAGGTAACTCAAATACGCGCTCATCAACGCCCGGGTGGTGGACATTTTTCGCGCGTCCGGCAACAGATTAACGTGAAAATGCGGAGTTCGCCTCGGCGCGGCGGGAACTTCGCGCCAGCCGTGCACGAGCGTCCAGCGCACGAATCGGCGCGACCGCGCGTTGTAGCGGAAATAACGAGTAAGCGCTTTCAAAAAGAGCGATATGTTTTGCCAGAACGAGTAGAGCTGGTTCCACAATGGTTTGCGGCACCCGAGCAGATAACCGCGAATCTCTCCATTGATTTCCACCACGAACGAAGATTCCGGTTCCCAGTCCGTATAATAAGTTGTGAGGAAATCGGCGAACAATTGTCGATCCTCGTAAACCGGATCGATCGGCTCGCCCAGGAAACCCGTATTGCAGCACAACTTTCGCACGGATTCGCGATCCGATTTGCGGTAGCTGCGAATGATGAACGGCTGATGGTCGTCGCTATCGATCATGAACGGCGGTAGTGTGCGCGCACCTCGCGATAAATGCAAAACAGTTCATCGAACACGCGGGGCCAGCTATATAGGCTCCCCGGCGGCTCGCGCGGCGGTCTTCCCCAGGATCGACAACTTCTTCGTGCTCCATTCTTCAATCGCATCGGCCAGCGCTGTCGCCGTGTTCTCGCGAGCCCACGATTCCTGTTCGTGAAAAATAATCCGGTCCATGTAACTGCCGCGAATTCCCACCACCGGCGTGCCGCAGGCCTGACTTTCCAACGCGACCAGCCCGAATGTTTCCTGAACTCCGGGATGAACGAACAAGTCGGCCGCGCGATAGTAGCGCGCGAGATCGACCGAATCCGTGCAGTACCGGATCCACGAAACCGCGCCGTCGGTTTTTTCCTGCAATTTCTCCAATTCGCCGCCATGCGGACCGTCGCCAACCACAACAAGATGGAAATCGCCGGGACGGCGTTGTTCGAGCAGTCCGAAAGCTTCAAACAAGAGTTGAGTGTTTTTCTCTTTGGCCAGCCGGCCAACATATAAAAGCATTTTTTGATCGCTGGCCACGCCCAGCGAAATGCGCGTGCCCTCGTTGCTCGTCGTGCCCGGATTAAAGATGTCGATGTTAACGCCCAGTTTCACTACGCGTACATTATCGACGCCCCAATTACGCAACACCGTTGCCAGGTTTTCCGAGGGCACGAGCGTCACTTCGAATTTATTGTAGAGGTTGCGGACGTAGCGCGCGGCGAAATCCATCACCGCCTCGGTTGCCGTTTGTCCAAGAAATTTTGCTGCGCTTCGCAAATACGCTTCCGGAAAATGGGAATGATAAAATCCGAGCACCGGAATCCCGAGCGCGCGTCCGGAAGCGATTGCTTTCCAGGCAATCTGATACGGATCGCTCGACTCGATCATGTCTGGCCGTTCACGCTCCAGAATTTCTTCGACCGCGCGCAGATTGAGCAGAGCGCGATAACGCGATGTGCGCGAAAGCAGAGGCGAGTGGATCGAATAAATTCGCGACCGCTCGCTCGTCGTCAGCTCGGTTTTTTCTCCAGGAACAACCAGAACATGCTCGTCATCCGGCGAATATTCCTGAATGTAGGCGATCTTCTCGTGCACATACCGTTTCACCCCGCCGCTGAGCGGAGAATAAAATTGAGTGAGATCGCAGATTTTCATTTGTCATTCCGAGCGAAGTCGAGGAATCCCGTAGCCATCCCAGACGTGGTGCAACGGGATCCTTCGACTACGCTGCGCTTCGCTCAGGATGACAGAAGAGATTGGCCATTTACTCCTCGAGCTCGCTGAGATATTTCTCCGCCTCCATCGCCGCCGCGCATCCGGAGCCGGCTGCGGTCACGGCCTGCTTGTAAACACGATCGGCCACGTCGCCGGCGATGAAAACACCCGGGTGCTGGCTTTCGGCCAGATGTTTCGCGATTAAGTAACCATCTGGGTCGGTCTCGAGTTTGCCTTGATATGCCTTCGTGTTCGGATCGTGCCCGATCGCCACAAACACACATGCCACCGGCAGCTCGCGCTCTTCGTTCGTTTTCACATCATGCAACCGAACCGCGCGCATCTCGCCTTTTTCATCGGGAATGTATTTCCTCAGGACCGTGTTCCAGATCGGCTCGATCTTTTTGTTCGCCAGCACGCGATCGACCATGATTTTCGATGCCCGCATTTTGTCGCGGCGATGAATCAGATAAACTTTCGAGGCGAATCGGGTGAGAAACAGCGCTTCCTCGGCCGCCGAATCGCCGCCACCAACCACGCAGACCGGCACGTTCTTGTAGAATGCGCCGTCGCATGTCGCGCAGCTCGTTAGTCCGTGACCGACCAGTTTCTCTTCGTCCTCGAGTCCAAGCCATCGCGCTGAAGCGCCGCTGGCGATGATAAGCGCCCGCGTCTCCAGCCAATCGTCGTCCGCTTTGATCCGAATGTGTTTGTTGCTCGAATCGAATTCCGTGACCTCGGCGTAGGAGAAACGCGCGCCGAAGTTTTCGGCCTGCTTGTGCATGTTCATGATCAGCTGCGGACCGTCAATGCCATCGGGAAATCCGGGGAAATTTTCCACCAAAGTTGTAGTCGAAAGCTGCCCGCCCGGTTGGCGCCCTTCCAGCACAAGCGGGCTCAAATTCGCGCGCGCGGCATAAATCGCCGCGGTCAACCCGGCGCAGCCGCTTCCGACAATGATCACTTTCTCCATGAGTAAATCTAGCACGCTGCGCAAGTCGGCAAAGCGTAGCACCGACGCCGAAGGGTTGGCGTTCTGGGGAGCGCAGGCTGCCAGCCTGCAGTTGCCGGCAGCTTGCCGGCAACATCTCCTTCGACATTGCCTGACGCCTTGGATGGGTCTCGGCAAGCTGCCCAGACCTACAGGCCAGCGGCCTGTGCTCCCCAGACAGGAAATTGCCGCGATAGCGCGCTCGCGTAATCTGCGAAATGCCCGAGCTGGCCGAAGTCGAATGGTATCGCAAACAATGGGACCCCGGCCGCGGTGACGAAGTTGTCGATGTTAGCCTGCACCCCGGCAAATACGTCTTCCGCGGAACGAGCACGGACGAGCTTCGCAAGAATCTGGTCGGCGAAAAATTGCTAAGATCGACAACTCATGGAAAACAGATGCTCTTCAAGTTCTCCCGCGACAACTGGCTCGGCATCCACCTCGGCATGACCGGCAAAACGCACGTGGCAGCGCGCGATTTCCGCCCGGGCAAATACGATCACTTGGTGTTGCATCAAAAAAAACGCGCGCTCCTCTTCACCGACCCACGCCAGCTCGGACACGTCCGTTTTCATCGCGGATCGAAAGAGCCAGATTGGTGGAAGCGCGAGGCGCCTGCGCTCAACTCGCAAGAATTCGATCAGGAATTTTTCGACGAGTTCCTGGACCGACATCGCCAAGCGCCGATCAAGGCTATCCTGCTCATGCAAGACGGTTTCCCAGGAATCGGCAATTGGATGGCCGATGAAATTCTCTGGCGGGCAAAAGTCTTGCCATCGAAGCGAAGTGGAAAACTGACCACCCGTGAGCGCGCCGCGATTTTTCACTCGACAAAGTTCGTCGTGAAACGATCGCTGGAAACTCTCGGCAAAGATTTCTCCGACCCGCCGAAGAGCTGGCTAATCCACCAAAAATGGAAACGCAACGGTGTTTGCCCGAAGCACCGCGGGCATCTTCGTCACGCGACGATTGGCGGGCGAACCACGGCGTGGTGTACGCAGTGTCAGAAATAGCAGTCTGTTGTTCGGCGTCGGCGCGGCTATCCGATAAAAGCGGCAGAGCACTGCCGCTTTGGACCTACGTGGCTACTTGCACAAAAATCTTATGAAAACCAGTCACACCGGAGAAGAAGCTGCGGTTCCAATCCACATCCTGGACTTTACCCTCGCCGTCAGTCGCGCGGACGACCAGCGTGTAATCGTCGGCTTGCTGCGGTTGCCAATCGTAACTCCAGAGCGCCCAGGTCAACTTTGTTCCGGGATAATCGATCTTTGCCTCGTTCCAGGTCTCGCCGTCGTCGAAGCTCATTTCCACTCGGGAGATGCCGCGGTTGCCGCCGTAGGCCATGCCTTTCACTTCAATCGGCCCGTTCAATTGCCCTAACGAGAACTGCGATCCGTAATCGGGCACGTCGATTCTCGATCTGGTCGGCGTGATAAAATCTGGTCCCCAGCCTTGTTTTTCGTAAAAGCCTTTGGCATCGGCCGTCACCAGCTCGATACGGGTGAGCCATTTCACATGTTTCTCGCCAAAGTAACCCGGGACAATCACGCGCAATGGATAACCATGCCGGTCGGGTAACTGAACACCGTTCATTTCGTAAGCGAGCAGCGTGGAGATATCCATCGCTTTCTCCAAGGGGATCGTGTCGGTGTAATTATCGACGCCGTGAAGACGCACCCGGGCGGCGTTCGGAAGCGGTCCGGCCTGATCGAGCAGATCGCGCAGCGTCAGCCCTTTCCAACGCGCGTTACTGATCAGTCCCGCATCCAACCCGTTGCTGATGCACATCAGCGTCGTCTCCTGCTCGCGCGCCTCGAAGCCGAGCAGATCCCGCAGATGCCACGTCGCCGGATTTTGAACCAGCCCACCAACCTCGAGCCGCCAGACATCGAGATTTACCGTGGGATCGACAACGTTCTTGGTCACGCAATAAAACAAATCGTTAGGTGTGATCGGCTGAACGATTCGGCCTTTGTATTGTGTGCCGTCATAGCTGAACGCCGCGACGCGCCAAAGTTTCCTGGCCAATGCGACCCCGCCTCCCCCTAACGCGACCCCAACGGCGCCCAGCACGAACGCGCGCCGGCCGATCGCCGGTGTGAATTCGCTATTAGCGCCGGTCTTGGTTGTAGCCGCGGGCGCCGACCGCGGCCCGATCAAAAACTGGAAGCCGACAACGAACGTCCGCTCGAAAATGAAAACAGAGAGCGCGAATCCCGCCAGCGTGACCAGCCTCGCAACATCGATCGGCAGACCGCGATAGCTCGTTCCCAGCACCGGCCCGAGCATAATGGCGGCAGCGATGATCGGCAGAACCACGAAGATCGACATCGTCCAAAGCATCGCGCGTCGAGCCGGATGACGTCGCGTAAACAAACCGAAAATGCCGCCACCAATCGCGCCGACTAACAACTGACCGGCCATTGTCGATCCTACACCGAGCTGTTTTAGATGATTGTATCCGCCGACCTTTCCCATGATCGACAGGAACGGCCCGGGCGGAACGAAAACGGAAAGCCGATCACCGATAATGAAGAGCGGCGTAGCCACGCCGAAACAAGCAAGCAGCAACATTGCAACGGTGATTGCCATGGCCGCTACGAGCCCGGCGAGCAAGCCGGCCGCAATTGCTTTGCCAGGCGGCATTTCGCTAGTGGAAGTCATAGAACGACTTTCTTCAGCCACAGATTAACACCAGCCTTCGTCTGAAACTACGGCTTGGCAAGCGGATGAAACACGGATCGGAAGGAGAGACTTGCAATATCTGGTAGCCGAAAATCTGTGTCAATCTGTGTTCATCCGTGGCTTTCTTTCTGTAGCGATGCGCAAAAGCGTCGTGACGATGCGCGCACCGGCGACGAATGTCCCGCTCAACGTCCCCGAAACTTTCGATTCGCCTCCGGCGCGGCAACGATGATTCACGGGAATTTCGAGAATGCGCAAGCCGGCGCGCGCCGCTTTCATCTGCATCTCCAGGTTCCAGCCATAGGTTTGTTCGCGCATACCAAGCTTCTCGATCGCGTCGCGACGGATCGCGCGAAATGGGCACATGTCGGTATAACGAACGCCGTACAAGATCGACATCAGCCATCCGGCCAATCGTCCGGAAAGAATCTGCTGAAAATTCATGCTGCCGGGCTCGCGTTGGCCGCGGGTGCGCGAGCCGATCACGAAATCGTGCGTGCCGGCAAGGATAGGATCGACAAGTTGCTGGAGGAACTCCGGGCAATCGCTGCCATCGCCGTCGAGAAAGACAACGATGTCGGATCCGGACTGGAGCGCGGCTACCCCAGCCGCGCAAGCGCGTCCGTACCCGCGCAGAGCGTTAACAACGCGCGCTCCGGCTTCACGAGCGCGTTCCGCTGTCCGATCAGTACTGCCGTTGTCGACCACGATGATGTCAGCGGGAATTCTTGTGACGGCGACGTCGCGCACCACGCTGGCAATGGTCGCTTCCTCGTTCAGCGCCGGGATTACGACCGAGACGGACATGGTGGCACGAGCGTCTCGCTCGTGATCAAGTTGTGCGCAAGCAGATCATCGTCAGGATGCCGATGCCACGACTCTCATCTCAGAAGCAGCCAGGCGCTGCTGAAATAGATGACAAGCGCGGACAAATCGGCCAGGGCCAGAGTAATCGGGCCGGCGGCGATCTTTGGATCGAGCTTAAATCGATGCAGCAATGACGGGATCCCGAGCCCGAGCAGACAAGCCATGAGCAACGAAAGTGCGATGCTTCCGCCAATGACGTAGGCGCCCTGCGGATCGCCGCGCCAAACCCAAACGACCGCGGCGACAAGAGTGCCGCAAGCAAGGCCCAGCAGGAGCGCGGTCGTAATTTCGCGCCGGAAAGCTACGACAAACCATTGCCAGGTGACCGGCATCGAGCGCAGCGCTTGAATCGTAAGGCTCATCGATTGCATGGCAACACTTTCATTCAAGCCCAGCACCAGCGTCAGAAAAAATGCGATGATCAAACTTCGCGCCAGCGTCGCCTCGAAAGCACCCGCGACCAGTGCGCAGATTGTGCCACCGCCGACAGTCGCCAGCAGCCACGGAAATCGGTAACGAAAAATCCGCCACGGCGAGGCGCCCCGAATCTGTTCGAGGTGAAACCCGAGCGCTTCGAAAAATTCATCGCGCACCGGCGCGGCCGGACGATGTCGATCTTCGTGCTCGCCCGCTTCCAAAATTTCCTCGGTGAAAAGATTGGCATCGATTACGCCGACGACGTGGCGTTGCGCGTCCACTACCGGAAAAGCGAGAAATTTGTAGAGAACGAAAAACTCGCAGGCGTCGAGGACAGTCGCAGTCGCCGGAATGGCGATCACCCGGCTCACCATGATATCGCGCAGCGGCGTCTCCAACGGCGCGGTGAGCAGCCGTCGCGTAGGCAAGACTCCCGCCAGTCGTTTCTCCGCATCAACGGCAAAGAAATAAATCACGCGCTCGCCCACGCCTTCGCGCCGGATCTGTTCCAGCGCTTGGCCCACCGTCATGTCGATGTTAAGCAGCGGAAAATCCTTCCGTGAATGCGCTAGGACCGGCGCGTTGAAATCAGGAATGCTGGCTGCGACGTCCATGGCGTTATTCCAACACCATTCTACGGTGCACAATTCCTTTGTTTCGCATGATCGCGGCCGCTTCGCTGAAATAATCGCGTATGTCCGATTGTGTCTGAATCCAGTCGATGTAACGCCGAATCCCTTCGGCCAGATCGACCGCCGGTTTGTAGCCAACGGCGCGAATGCGCGTCGTGTCGCTGGTGAGATGCCGCATCTCGCCCGGGCGAAATTCGCCGTTCAGTTCGGGCGCGATGTCGATCCTGAGTGCGAGCGAAACCTGTTCGGCGATCTCGCGGATCGGCACCCCGCGCCCGCTGCCGACGTTCACCGGTAACCCGTCCAGCTTGTCCGTTTCGGCGGCGAGCAAGTTGGCCCGGGCGATGTCTTCGACAAAGGAAAAGTCTCGTGTCTGCTCACCGTCTTCGTAAAGAACCGGCGGCAGATTATTAAGCAGCCGCGTGCAAAAGATGGCTATCACGCCGGTATATGGATTGAAGATCGACTGACGCGGCCCGTAGGTGCACGAGTACCGCAAGGCCACGGTCGGAATGCCTGTTTGTTTCCCCCAGATCAAGACGAGCCGCTCCTGATCGACTTTCGTTAGACCGTAAACAGTCTCTCCGCCGACCGGTGCATTCTCTGGAGTCGGCGCGCTCTTGGTGATCGCGCCACAAATCGGGCAATGCACTTCCCAATCGCCATTTTGAAGTTGTTCGATCGGCCGAACGTTCGGAAAAACCAATCCGTGGGTCGAACATTCGCCGGCGCCCTCGCTGTAAACAGCCTGAGAGCTGGCGACCACAATTTTTTTAATCGGCAGGTTTTTTTCACGAATCACTTCCAGCATCTGCGCTGTGCCAAAGCTGTTGACCTGGACGAATTTCGCGATCTCGGGCATATAGCCGCCGTAGGCGGCCTGGTGAAAGACGATGTCGATCTTGTCGAGCGCAGCCGCCATCGTGTCGCGATCTCTTAGATCGCCTTCGATGAATCCGCATCCGAGTTGATCCAAGGCGGCTTGCCTCGGCGGTGCGTTTGCGGCTCAAGATTGTCGAGCACGCGAACCTGCCAGCCCTCGCGCACGAGCAAGTCGGTGACATGCGAACCAATCAGGCCCGCGCCACCGGTGACGAGCGCGCGTTTAGGCATCCATTTCTTCTAGAGGCGCTCGCGCTGGCGAGCAAGCGGCCGACTCTATTCAGGCCAAATCCGATCGCGGCCTTCGCGCTCGATGATTTCACGTAGGAATCTCCGAGTATGCGCTGCGACACCGCCAGACGCGTTCGCGCCCAGCAGTTCGTTGCATAACCGTATCAAGCTTCCGCGATCATCGACATCAAACCCAGCCGGCAATTCGTGAACGCTTAGTCCAAGCTCGTTCGCGCGTTGTTTCGTCTGCTCAAAAACGCGTTCGGTGCTCCAATCTATTTCTTCAAATAATCTTCGATGCAGCTGCTTGAGCCCAATCAAATAATATCCGCCGTCGTCCGACGGACCGAGGACTACTCTATCGCCGGGCCTGACCAATTCGCTCACGGCTTCGGCAAAACTCGAGGCAAGAACGGTGGGGCTATCGGAATTGATTAGACAGACGGAAGCAAACCCGGTGGCAAACAAATCTTCAGCGGCCAGGATTAATCGTTCTCCAAAAGTATCGCCGCGCTGCGGCATCAGGAGAAATTCCCGCGGCAGAATACTTTCGTAGGCCGATTCGGCGCCGACCGGGGTATAAATGGCCAGACCGTGAATATTGGCATCTTCCGGAAGTCGCTGACCAATACTGCAACAATTGGCAATCGACGTACTTATATCGCGCAAGAAACACGCGTTTAGCTCCGCCGCTTCCTCGTATGTTAGCGGTGGCACCAAGCGGGTCTTCACCATTCTGGGCTGCGGCGCTTTGGTCATAACTCCCAAGGCACACGAGCCCTGATAAATAAGCTGGTCCTGAGAGCAACCTAGATTGGTGTGTTTCGGCATTCAGACAGAGTTATTGGTTTTTCTGATAGATTAATTTCTTTTGAACCGCCATACTTCTTCATCTTCTGGCTGCGAATAACCCACACAGGCTACCGAGTTCACGACTGCACGATGATCTGAACTGTTGTGTGAACAACAGGTCAGGAGCTTTGGCGAAACGCGGCGTCGATGATCCGCCCCGGGAGTTATTGAGCCTTGTTAAAGGTTATTCGCTTGTTGCTTGGGTATCTAGTGCCGCTTGGTCGAAAACATGCTTGGTAAGTTGATCTCGAAAGCTTTCGCAAGTTGACCGAAAGTCTCAGGAGGAACGAAACTAAGGACGCGGCATGCATATCACCGACATAATGAAGGGGCATTCGCCCACGTTTTCGTTCGAATTCTTTCCTCCGCAAACGCCGGCTGCGGCCGAGACGCTCTATCGGACGATTCGGGATCTGGAATCGTACACGCCGCACTTCGTAAGCGTAACCTACGGTGCCGGCGGTTCGACTCGACAGTTGACCCACGCTCTGGTCGAGCGGATTCAGCACACGACCAACTTGGATCCGATCCCTCACCTGACTTGTATCTGCCACAATGAAGAAGAGATCGAAGAAATCCTGCGTCGATACGCCAAGGCGGCGATCGCGAATATTCTGGCGCTCGGGGGAGATCGGCCCCGCGATGTTCCCTACGACAAATCGCGCGACTCGTTCAAGCACGCGATCGATTTAGTGAAGTTTATTCGCCGATTCAACGAAGCCGGTGCGCATCCGGATCGCCGCGGCTTTGGAATCGGCGTTGCCGGGTTCCCGGAAGGACACCCCGCGACGCCGAATCGACTGGTCGAAATGGACCTGCTGAAAGCGAAAGTGGAGGCCGGCGCCGACTACATGGTGACGCAACTGTTTTTCGACAACCGCGACTTTTACGATTTCCGTGAACGTTGTGCGCTCGCCGATATTCACATTCCCATTATCGCAGGCATCATGCCTATTACCTCGATGAACGGATTCAAACGCATCGCCGAGCTGGCTGGCGGCGCGCGCTTCCCGGCAAAGCTTCTGCGCGCTCTCCAACGCTGCGAAAACGATCGGGAGATGGTCAAACGCGTCGGCGTTCACTTCGCCTTGGAGCAATGTCACGATCTCTTGGACAATAACGTGGCTGGCATTCACTTTTACACGCTCAATCGGTCCGACGCGACCCGGGTGATTTTTGATAGCCTCGGCATTCCGCGTCGGCAAAGCGCCGCTTCGAGTGTTTCATAATCGACGCCGCGAACGAAACACGCGGCTGGGCGGAATTTGCACGGCGCCTCTGACACGGCCAAGATGCGGGGATGTTCAAAGTCCGGCGCGCAATCTACTGGCAAGTCGCGGGACTGCTAATTGTGGTGGTGCTGGTTTCAGTGTCCGGACGTTTTTTTCCCATTGTCGATCTTCTTGAGGCACTGCAGAGGCGAGTGATCGGTTGGGGCGCGTGGGGAGCGATTTGTTATCCATTTCTGTTCGCCGCGTGTAACATTCTGCTGCTTCCCGGTGGAGTGCTGGCGGTGGGCGGCGGTTTCTTTTTCGGGCTTTGGTGGGGATTTTTGATCGTCTTTGTGGGCAACGTCATCGGTGCGGCCATTTCGTTTGCCTCGAGCCGTTGGCTTGCGAGTGGGTGGTTTCGGCGAAAGCTTGGACAAAACGCGGCGCTGCGGGCGTTGGAACCGGCCCTGGAGCGGGAAAGTTGGAAGATCATTTTGTTGACTCAACTGCATCCGCTCTTTCCCACAAGCCTGCTTAATTACGTTTACGGTGTGACTCGGATTCGGTTTGGCGCCTACATGCTTTGGGCCTCGATCGGCCGGATACCGGGTCTCTTTCTATATGTGTATGTCGGCACGTTAGGCCAATTGGGACTCAAGATGATGCGTGGCAGAACTCATCCTCGGATGATCGAGTTTTGGACGTGGGGCGGCGCCTTTGTTACCACGGCGTTGCTGTTGGTGGTCTTGGCTCGCATTGCGTCCAGAGCTGTGCAACCATCGGAGCGGATTGTGGCGGCATCGCCAAATGATCTGGAGCATGGTGCGAAGGGTGTCGAGTATCCGATTGTGCCATAACATACATAACACGAGTAGCTTATGGAACACAAACAGCTGGTCGAGACGGCCACAAAGGCGCGGGAACGGGCTTACGCTCCGTATTCCAAATTTGCCGTAGGCGCGGCGTTGTTAACCAAGTCGGGCAAGGTCTTTACCGGCTGCAACATCGAAAATGCCTCGCTCGGCCTAACCATTTGCGCGGAGCGCACCGCCCTGGCTTCGGCCGTCGGGGACGGGGAGAGGGAATTTGTGGCGGTGGCGGTGGTCACCGATTTTGGAGAACCGGTATTCCCATGCGGGGCTTGCCGACAAGTGCTGGCGGAGTTTAATCCCGATCTCGAAGTAATTGCATCGACAATGGATGGGCGCACCGAAACCACATTGCTTTCCGATCTGCTGCCGCACGCCAATCGACTGATTTTGGGAGCGGGCTAGGATGTTCACGCTGCCGACAGAATACGACGTGGTGGTGGTCGGAAGCGGCCACGCCGGAATCGAAGCGGCCCTGGCAGCCGCGCGAATTGGCTGCCGAACGTTGATGTTGACGCAAAATCTCGACACGATTGGTCAGATGTCATGCAATCCGGCTATCGGCGGATTAGCCAAGGGACATATCGTTCGTGAAATCGACGCGCTGGGTGGAGCGATGGGACTTAATGCCGATGCCACCGGGATCCAGTTTCGGATGCTCAACCGGACCAAGGGTCCGTCGGTTCGGGCACCGCGAGTTCAATGCGACAAGAAGGCATATCAATTCCGGATGAAGGCGGTTCTTGAGCGGACCGAGAACCTGGATGTCAAGCAGGCCACCGTTTCAAGGGTGCTTGTAGAGAATGGACGTGCGGTTGGCGTGGAAACGGACATTGGAGTTCGGATCGTTACGCGCAGTGTCGTCGTCACGTCAGGCACATTCTTGCGGGGGCTTTTGCATGTCGGCGAGAACAGTAAATCGGGTGGCCGGATGGCCGACTCCAGCTCCGGGCTAAGCGAGAGTCTTCGGGGATTGGGTTTCGAAATAGGCCGTTTCAAGACCGGCACTCCATGCCGACTCAACGGGCGGTCGATCGACTTTTCCCGGTGCGACATCCAAGTCGGAGACGAGCCACCTCCGCGGTTCGCATTCCATGACGGCCTGGTCGCGGAAGGCCCAGAGGGCCTCTTTACTCTGAATTTCAATCAAAAGGGCGAGTTCCATGTGGAACAAATGCCCTGCTGGATTACGTACACGGTCCCGGAGACTCACGAAATCATCCGGGCTAATCTCCACCGGTCCCCGCTCTACGCAGGCCGGATCAAGGGAACAGGCCCGCGTTATTGTCCCTCGATAGAGGATAAGATCGTAAAGTTCTCCGATAAAACGTCCCATCAACTCTTCCTTGAGCCGGAGGGCCGCCACACAGAAGAGTATTACGTCAACGGAATCTCGACCAGTTTGCCCTATGATGTTCAGCTGGAGTTTGTGCGCTCGATTCCAGCCTTGGAGCGCGCCGAGATCATGCGCCCGGGATATGCGGTGGAATACGACTATTTCCCGCCGACGCAGCTTTTCCCGACTCTGGAAACAAAGTTGGTCGGCGGCCTTTATTTTGCCGGCCAAGTCAATGGAACCTCGGGATATGAGGAGGCCGCGGCACAGGGATTGATCGCCGGTGCGAACGCGGCGTTGAATGTCCAGGATCGCCCCCCGTTTTTGTTGGAGCGTAGCGAGGCATACATTGGCGTTCTCATTGACGATGTTGTCACCAAAGGAACTGAAGAACCGTATCGAATGTTTACCAGCAGGGCCGAGGACCGATTGCACCTTCGGCAGGACAACGCCGATCAACGTTTGACCAAGCGCGCTTTTGAGGCCGGCTTGATTAGCCAGCAGCGCTGGGCTGGTTTCAAGGAAAAGCTACGTTTGCTTGACGAGGCCAGAAAGATCGCAATCGAAACCGCAATCGGAGGCGCTCGGATCTCACAATTGTTCAAACGACCGGATTTTACGACCAAGGATTTGCCGGTCGAGATCGTTTCTATTGCACCCAAGGAATTATGGGAGCTGGTCGAAACTGATTTCAAATATGAGGGATATGCATCGCGCCAGTCGGAATTGAATCGGCGACTCGCTCGACGGAAAGAGCAGCCCATACCCGCCGAGCTCGATTACGGAGAAATTGCCGGGTTACGCTCGGAAACGAGGCAAAAGCTCAGCGCCATACGGCCATCGTCGTTAGGCCAGGCTGCCCGGATCAGCGGGATAACGCCAGCGGATTTGGCCATAATCTCTATCTGGTTGACTAAGAGCAACTTAACTGGCGTAGGATAACAAATGTTCTCAGTGATTTTTTTTGTCATTATCGCGATTGGAGGTTATCTGCTCGGCTCGATTCCAGCCGGTTATCTGGCGGGTCGGATCGCGGGGATCGATATCCGGACAGCGGGCAGCGGCAATATTGGCGCGACGAACGTGACCCGTGTTTTGGGCAAACGATTCGGCTATCCGGTATTCGCTGTGGATTTTTTGAAAGGTTTGCTAGCGGTAACGATCTCAATCCTAATCGGCCGGCTCGCCCAACCGGCATCCGCGCCTATCGAGTTATTCGGAATCATTGGCGCGGTCGCGTGCGTGATCGGACATTCGTTTCCAATCTGGCTGAAGTTCAAAGGCGGAAAGGGTGTCGCGACTTCGGCCGGCGCGCTTTTCGGATTAATGCCGCTTGTCGCCGTGATTGGCGCGGTGATTTGGATCGTAGTCTTCTACCTCACGCGATATGTCTCGGTCGCATCGATGGCGGCGGCCATTGTGCTGCCGATCGTCATCGTCATTATGACCGACCAAATCGATTCCTCCAACGGCGCGCTTTTCTACTTCTCGCTATGTCTTGCCGCGTTGGTGATCTTGCGACATCGATCGAATCTCTCTCGCCTCGTTCGCGGTAACGAGCCACGCTTTGATCGCAAGTGAAGATCGACAAAACCGCAATTCTGGGTGCAGGCAGTTGGGGCACGGCCCTGGCCGCCTTGTGGGGAAAAGACAGGCGATCAATTTCGCTTTGGGGGCACAACGCCGATCGCGTCGCGCGGATACAAAAAATGCGCGAGAACAGCGATTACATTCCTGGACTGAAATTGCCCGAGTCGGTGCATATCACCTCCGACCTGCGCGACTGCGCCAACGCCGACCTGATCGTATTTGTTATGCCTTCAACGGCATTGCGGGAGATCGCAATGCGCTTGCGGGAAGCCGCCGGCAGCGACCGCCCGACGTTTCTAAGCTGCACCAAGGGGATAGAGCACGGCAGCGGGATGCGAATGAGTGAAATTCTCGGCGAAATCTTTCCCGAACATAAAGTTGCCGTCTTGTCGGGGCCGAATCTTGCTGCTGAAGTCGCCCAGAATCTACCTACTGCGACTGTCATCGGTTGCCGTGATTCGGATTGCGCCACTGGCCTTCAAGCCTATCTCGGTAGTTCGCGGTTTCGGATTTACACCAGCCAGGAAGTCACCGCCATCGAACTGGGCGGCGCGCTAAAAAACGTTTTTGCCCTCGCCGCAGGCATCAGCGATGGCCTTGGCCTGGGAAATAATTCCAAGGCGGCGCTGGTGACGCGCTCGTTGACCGAGTTGGTCCGGCTTGGAACGGCAATGGGTGGTAGCACCGCTGCATTCTATGGTTTGAGCGGCGCCGGCGATTTAATCGTGACATGTTACAGCGAGAGCAGTCGCAATCACACCGTGGGCAAGCGCCTGGGTCGGGGAGAAGTCCTCGCCGAAATTACGGCATCGATGAACATGGTGGCCGAAGGGATTTCCACCACGCGCAGCGCTCATGAATGCGCGCGACGATTGAAGATCGACACGCCGATCATCGATCAGGTTTACGCCATGCTTTATCAAGGAAAAAAGCCGACCGCGGCGCTGGAGGAGCTGCTCAACCGCGAACAAAAATCCGAGCAGGTCTAGTCGTCCGAAAATTTGCGACAAAGATCGCCGATTACTGCTGGATAAAGCTCGCGCTCGGCGATTTGGATGCGGGCGTGCAGGCTTTCCGGCGTATCGTTGGGCAAGATCGGCACCTCGCGCTGCCCGAGGATCTCGCCGTGATCGATTTGAGCATCGACATGATGAACTGTGCATCCCGTCACTTTTTCCCCGGCGGCCAATGCCTGTTTCCACGATTCGAGCCCGGGAAACTTTGGCAATAGAGATGGATGAATATTTATGATTCGCCGGGGAAACGCTTCGAGCATTGGCGTCTTCAATACGCGCATGAATCCAGCGAGGACCACCAGCTCGACAGCGGCGTCACACAACATCCTCACCAGTTCGACCTCGGCTTGCGGCTCGAGCCGGGTGCGAAATTCCCCGGGTGAGAGATATGCATTTGGAATCGAGAATTCCCGGGCGATGTCGAGGATCGGCGCGTTCAGCACATCGGAAATCACCACGCGCGCTTCGGCCGGCAAATCGCCCGAACGAATCCGTTCCAGAATCGCGCGGCAGTTGGATCCCTTGCCCGAGCCCAGAATTCCGATTGGCAATGGTTTCACTTGTCGATCTTGCCCAACTGTTCAATCAGCTTCGACGTCGAGTAGCCTTTCTCGAACGGAATAATCCGGATCTCCGCGCCGATTTTTTTCAACATTGCGCGCTCCTCGGCGTTCAGAGTTTCGGGGGTATAATCGCCACCCTTGACGTAAATCGCAGGTTCCGCCGCGGAGATAAATCGCGTTGCCCGCGGACCAGCAAAGATCGTTACAAAATTCACGCAGGCGAGTGCTGCCAGCACTTCCGCTCGGTCTTGCGCCTTGTTCACCGGACGACTAGCCCCCTTTAGCTCGCGAACAGAAGGGTCGTCGTTCAAGCCCACCGCCAAAGCATCCCCGAGCGCGCGTGCCGCCTGCAAATAGCGCACGTGACCCACATGCAAGAGATCAAAGCATCCGTTGGTAACGACGAGCTTCTTTCCGGCCGCACGTAATTCTCTTGCCCGCTTAGCTAGTTCATCGATATCGGTGATCTTCGCGCTCATTCTTTGCTTCCTTGAAAAACGTAGCGTGCGACGAAGCAGACTGAAATTTTTAATTTTGCATTTCGAGTTTTGGATTGTCTGTTGTCCCTACATCATATGGCTGTCAAAAATTCGCAACGGCGCGCCCGAAGATCGAAAACCGGCGACGGTTTTCGCATTCGCAATGGCCCGATCGCAACATTCGATGACGCCGAGGCCATGCGCGATTTCAGTGAGTCCCTGGGCCTTCCTCATGTTCAGGGTCCGCCGCTTTTGTTTGCCATCGCCCGCGATCCGCGGACGATCTTCGCGTACTGGGAGATCGATTGGCCGTCGATTTTCCAGAAGTCATCGCCGCTGGATCGACAAGTGCATCTCCGGGTGATTCGCGAGGGGGGCGGTGACGAAGCGAGCGCGGCAGCCGAGCCGATGGCGGGTAATTCTTATCTCACGGTTTCCCCGACTCATGGCCCGTATCGGGTCGAAATCGGGTATTTCCAACCCGAGGCGGTATGGAATTCCGTAGCGAGCTGCGAGCCTGTGTCGATGCCATCCGATCGGGTGTCGGAAAACCTCAATGTCGATCTTGCTACGCTCCCGATTCATCTGAGTTTTCAACGCCTGATCGATCTCTTCCGGGCTTCCAATGGCGACGCCCTCACCGAAATCGTTTCGCGCTTGCAGAAACGATCGTTGACCGATGAGGACCGGGCCCTGTTGAGCCCCGAAGAGATGGAACTCTTGAACGCCATGAACCTTTCGTCGGATGAAATGAAATCGGCGCGGCGCGCCTTCCCGGGAGGAGCGAAGGAAGCCGCGCTGCGCAAACGCACCGAAGCGATCCTCGGTTTTGGATCGAGCAGTCCATCACGCGGGTTTAGCCCCAGCAGCTGGTAGTGCAGAGGCGGCCGTGTCGGCCGCAGGGCATTTCTCGATCTCGATGTGGAACATTCGTTGAAAACGGGCTCGAATGAATCTTGCTGGCGTCGGCAAAAGGTTCTTGCCAACCCGCACGCGTCCTCGCTAAACACAACGCGCATGAAAAACCTTTCCGCATGAACGGTCCCCAAAAGAAATCGATGGAGTGGGGCACGCGGGTCGGCGTGATCCTGGCGGTTTCCGGTTCGGCGGTTGGCCTGGGAAATTTTTTGCGCTTTCCCGCCCAGGCGACCGCGCACGGCGGCGGCGCGTTCATGATCCCTTATGTCTGCGCTTTGCTTTTTCTGGCGCTGCCGATCGGCTGGGCGGAATGGGCGATGGCGCGTTACGGGGGTGAGAAAGGTTTCCATAGCGGTCCGGCGATTCTTGGCTTGGCCGGCCGTGGCCGGGTGGCGCGGTATTTTGGAGTCTTGTCGATCTTAATCCCGATGGTCGTCTACATGTACTATGTTTACATCGAGGCCTGGTGCCTGGAATACGCTTGGGACTATCTCATCGGCGGCGTCCAACTTAGCGGCTCTATCCCCGAGCAAGTCCAGGCGGCTGGGAAATTCTTTGGTGACACGACGGGCACCAATTCGAACGGCGTATTCCACATCAGCGCCGTATTCTGGCTAATCGTGGTCGTGATCAATATCGCGTTGGTGTATCGCGGCCTGCGCGGCGGCATCGAAAAATTTTGCCAATTCGCGCTACCGGCAATGGCGGTGCTGGCGGTCATTGTTCTTGTTCGCGTGCTCACACTGGGAACGCCGAATCCGGCGCAGCCGGACCAAAATGTTCTTAACGGCCTCGGCTATCTCTGGAACCCAGATTTCTCGAAGCTCAGCGATTTTGACACGTGGCTCGCGGCGGCGGGACAAATTTTCTTCAGTTTATCGGTCGGATTCGGAGTGATTCTCAACTACGCATCCTACCTGAAGAAGAAAGACGATATCGCGTTGTCAGCGTTCACTGCCAGTACGACCAACGAACTTTTCGAGGTTGGCTTCGGCGGGTTGATTACAATCACGGCCGCGTTTGTGTTTCTGGGCGCCAGTGGTGTCACCGGCGGCTTCGGGTTGGGTTTTCAAACGCTGCCAGTGGTGTTCGAGCAAATGGGGTTCATAGGCCGCTGGATCGGGTTCGCCTGGTTTTTCCTTTTGTTTCTGGCCGCGATCACGAGCTCGATCTCGATGTTGCAACCGGTGAAGGCCTTTTTCGAGGAAGCGCTGGCGATGAGTTCCGGCAAAGCGATCGCCCTGGTGTCGATCATATGCGGCTTCGGCTCGCTCTGGGTAATCTGGTTTAGCAAAAATACCGTCGCGCTTGACACGATGGATTTCTGGGTTGGCACGTTCTGCATCTTCGTTCTCGCGACGGTGCAGATCATTTGTTTCGGGTGGGTATGGGGACTTGGCCCCGGCGCGGCCGAGCTTGACCAGGGTGCGCTGATGAAAATTCCGCGGTTCTTTTTGTTTGTCATGAAATGGGTGGCGCCGATTTATCTGCTGGTCGTGCTAGCGGGGTTCTCTTACCAGAATCTGGGTGCGGCCCTCGCCAAGACCGGTGCGGACCCCGTGGCCCTTGGGACCCTGATTATCATTATTCTTGTCGTCGTTCTGCTCGTAGCGGTGCTATTCGTGGGAGAACGGCGCTGGCGGGCGGCCGGATTGGATATTGACGGCAAGCTCCCGCGGGAAGGAGTATCTCGATCATGAACTCGTGGGGTTGGCTCTTCATGTCCTGCTCGCTTGCGCTGGTGTGGGGCGCCGTTATTTGGGCATATGCCCGGCTGCTCAGTGCGCCGCCGGCCGACTCGTCCCCGGATCGCGACAAACCCGCCTGAGGCGGGATTGCCTAGCGAAACAACTTCCAGGTTCGGCCAATTGTGCTATTCTTGGCGCTCGTGATTTCTTCAAGGGTGCGTTTATTGGCGCAGAGGGTGTTCTCGGTCGTTCTTGCGGCCCTGCTGCTGGCCGCGCCGTTTTCCGTCAACGCCAGATCGTCGGCTCGCGATGCCCGACGGGCTGTCCCAGCAGAGTTCGATGCCCTGCCGCTGACGCGTTCTCGGCAGAACCACCTGCTTGTGCGGGCCTACATTAATGGCAAGCTGGCCTGGCTCGGGGTGGATAGCGGCGCGCCGGTCAGCGCGATTGCCGCAAATCGGCGCGCACATTTTCGCGTCAATGGGATTGGCGGCAATCCGAGCCTCCCGTCGAAGGTCCAAATCAATGGTGCCTTCAACAATGTAGGTATCGTGCGCAAGTTCCGGCTTGGCAGTCTCGAACTATTGGATGAGCCAGTGGTTCTGGTCGATCTCGGAAATACCTCCCGGTCGTCCCGCCGCGGCGACGAGCAGGAGATCGATGGGATTTTGGGCGCCGATATTCTTTTTCCAACTAACGCGGTGCTCGATTGTCAGCGGCGCGTTCTCTTTCTGAAAAACGATCCGAACGTGGCTGAAAAAGCGCCGGCATTTGATGGTCGCGGATTCCAGG
Source organism: uncultured Verrucomicrobiae bacterium (assembly GCA_963815455.1). Lineage (GTDB taxonomy): Bacteria > Verrucomicrobiota > Verrucomicrobiia > Chthoniobacterales > UBA10450 > JBDTZF01. The sequence continues at coordinate 1,302,249 of CAWFGO010000001.1, read as the reverse complement.
CCGTGCCGATCCAGGTGAGCGACGGATTCAATCTATATGTCAACGGTTCCATTAACGGCACGAAGGCCAAGCTCATGGTCGACACAGGCTCGTTCGCCACATTATTGCATCGCTCGTTTGTTAGGCGAATGAAGATCCCGACGCGCCAAACGCCGTTCCGCTCCGCCGCGGTTAATCTAAAACAGCGGGGCGTGCGATTGGCGCACATCCGAAAATTGTCGGTCGGCTCGGTCGATTTTGCCGGCAAAGATGTGGGTGTGGTCGATCTGGAGGGACTGATTCACGGCCGGTTACTGAACGGTTCGCCGCCCGTTGCCGGGTTGCTCGGCGCCGAGATTTTGAACCGGCATCATGGCGTTATCGATTTTGGCAACCGCACGCTCTATTTGAAGCGCGAAAGCGCACCGGTCGCCGCTCGCGGCCGGGCGGCGCAGCGGTCTCCGGTGCCCAGGGCAAAACCGGTCTTTGCCGACTAGTCTCCGGTTGTTCGGGGTATTCAGCGCCGCCGGCGCCCGAAGGAATAACCGCGATGGGTGCGGCCGCCGCCGATAGCTCGTTTGCCGCCGGTGGCTGATTCCGGCTCGAAGAGCACGGTGTAAAGATAGGGGAAGTTCTCGAGCTTTAGACGCGGAATTTTCCGCCCAATGAAGCGCTCGATTGCCTGCAGCGCGGCAACTTCCTGACCGTTCATCAGGGTAAATGCGTCGCCGACGTTTTGAGCCCGGCCGGTCCGGCCGATTCGATGCACATAATCTTCCGGATGCTCGGGCACGTCGTAATTGATCACATGGCTCACGCCCGCGATATCGAGTCCGCGCGCTGCAATGTCGGTCGCGACCATCACCTCGTACTTGCCACTCTTGAATCCTTCCAGCGCTTCGATTCGCTCCCGCTGGGTGCGATTGGAATGCAACACAGCGACCGAATGTTTTCCAATCTTGAGCTGATGCGCGATGCGATCGGCTCCGTGCTTGGTTCGGGAAAAAATCAGGGCGCTGTCGAAGTTCGTCCGTTCCAGCAAAGCCATGAGGAGGTCGAACTTTTGCTCCGCGGCGACCGGATAAACCGCGTGGGTGACGGTCTCGGCGGGCGAACGCCGGATACCGATCTCTACAATTTCAGGCTCGCGCAATACCCATGCGGCCAGCCGTTCGATCTCCGGTGGCAAAGTCGCCGAGAAAAGAAGCGTTTGTCGATCCGTCGAAATTTGTTCAACGATGCGGCGCACGTCGGGCAAAAATCCCATGTCGAGCATCCGATCCACTTCATCCAGCACGAGAACGTTTACCTGGCGCAAATCCATCGTCCGCTGTTCGAGCAGATCAAGCAGCCGGCCGGGTGTGGCGACGAGAATATCGACCCCTTGTTTGAGTTCCTCACGTTGTTTGCCGTAACCGACGCCGCCATGCACAACCGACGCGCGCAGATCGGTAAAGCGTCCGTAATCGCGAAACGCCGTCTCGACCTGCGCGGCGAGCTCGCGGGTCGGCTCGAGCACAAGGCAGCGAAACGCACCGTGCTTGGCCAGCAAAGTTAGAATCGGCAGCGCGAATGCTGCGGTCTTTCCCGTACCCGTCTGGGCGGTCCCGATCAAATCCCGGCCCCCAAGAATAATCGGAAACGCGCGCAGCTGAATCGGCGTCGGCTCGGTGAAGCCCATCGCCTGCGTCCCGCGGACGACTTCGGCTGAAAGATCGAAATTATTGAATGACACGAGGCGAAATTAGAATGTGGATTGCTGGAAGCAATTGATGTGCTCGATTAAGTTCTTCACGGCTCTGTCATCCCGAGCGTAGCCCAGCGAAGGCGAGGGATCCCGTTGAGTCACCTTCCAGTTATGCAACGAGATTCCTCGACTTCGCTCGGAATGACGAAAATACTCGTCCTGGCCGACACTCATAACAAGTTGCCGTCGAGGATTGTCGATCTTGCCACGGGCGCCGATGAAATCTGGCACCTCGGCGATGTTTGTGCGGAATGGGTTTTGGATGAGTTGCGTGCGGCCGGGCCGTCGATGACGGTAATTCGCGGAAACTGCGACTGGAACTTCACGTGGCCGCTGGTTGTCGATTTTGTTCGCGGCGGGAAAAAGATTCGTCTCCAGCACATTCCGCCGGAGCGGCCACCGGACGATGTCGATGTTGTTTTGCATGGTCATACGCACATGCCCCGAAATGAAAGACGAGGGAACGTTTTGTTTTTGAACCCGGGCTGCGTTACGCGGCCGGGTCGCGGCGCCGCGCCGAGCGTGGCCTGGCTGGAGATTATCGATGGAGAGTTGGATTGGCGATCGGTGCCGTTGTAGCCGCGGGCGCTGACCGCGGAGAGGTTGCACGTTGTAAAGCTTGTAAGTGCCGCGGTCAGCGCCCGCGGTTACAGTTATTTTTCCTCGCTCGATTTGCGACCGAACCAGCCGCGCTTCTTCGGTTTTGCCTCTTCGGCCGGTGGCGTGGTTGGTTTTTCTTCTTTCGCCTTCGGTTTTTCTGCCGCCACTTCTTCGTGGGTTGTCTCGGGCTTGGATTTCTCTTTTCGCTTTGCCGCTTTTTCTTCCACCGGTTTTTCCTCGGTGGCTGCTGCGACATCGACCCATTCGATGAACGCCATCTGTGCGGAATCGCTTTTACGCTGGCCGAGTTTGACGATGCGGGTGTAACCGCCGTTGCGGTCGGTCGATCTTGGCGCGATATCGTCGAACAGTTTTTTGACAGCGTCTTTTTGCCGCAACGTCGCGAACGCCGTTCGTCGCGCGTGGAGCGAGCCCTTTTTCCCGAGGGTCACCATTTTCTCCGCGATTGGACGAACCGCCTTGGCCTTGGCCAGAGTGGTCTTGATGCGCTGATGCTCGATCAAGCTGCAAACTTGATTGGCTAGCAGCGCTTTTCGATGCTCGGCGGTCCGGCCGAGCTTAATTCTTTTCTTTTGGTGCCTCATAGGTCACGCGATAATCAGTTTACTTGGTAGCCGACGCACCGTTTTCGCTAGGAATCTCGATTGCCGCCGCCGGCGTGTCGATCAGACCCGTTTCGAATTTCATCCCCAAGCCGAGACTGAGCTGCTGAAGCTTGTCTTTGATCTCGTTCAGCGATTTCTTGCCGAAGTTGCGGTACTTGAGCATCTCGGCCTCGGTTTTTTGGGCGAGCTGACCAACCGTGGTGATGTTTGCGTTATTCAAGCAATTGGCCGCGCGCACGCTGAGTTCGATCTCGTTCACGCTCATGTTGAGCAGTTTCTTGAGCTTCATGTTTTCTTCGCTCACGCCCGCCGGTGTTTGGTCGAACTCGACCACGTTCTCGTTGTAGTTCACGAAGACATCGAGATGGTGGCGCAGAATTGCCGAGGCCTGGAGCAGCGCATCGTCCGGGGTCAATCGGCCGTCGGTCCAAACTTCGAGAATCAGTTTGTCATAATCGGTGCGCTGGCCGACACGGGTATTTTCGACCGCATACTTCACTCGTGTGACCGGCGAAAAGATCGAGTCGATCGGGATAAGGCCAATGGGTTGATCGGCTCGCTTGTTTTCCTCGCCGGTGGCGAAACCGCGGCCGACACGCACTTCCAGCTCAGCGTCGAACTTATGTTTCTTGTCCAGCGTGCAAATGATCTGCTTCGGGTTGAGCACCTCGTAACCCGCCACTTCCTGAATGTCGCCAGCGGTGACGTTGCCTTCCTTATTTACCGTAAGCGAAAGCTTTTTCGACTCGTGGTCCTCGGCCTTGAATTTCACCTTTTTGAGATTGAGGACAATGTCGGTTACGTCCTCGACCACGCCGGGCAAGGTGGCGAACTCGTGTTGGGCCCCGGTAATTTTCACCGCAGTAATGGCAGCGCCTTCGAGCGAGGAAAGAAGCACTCGGCGGAGGGAATTCCCAACCGTGTGCCCGTAACCGGCCTCAAATGGCTCGGCGGTAAACTTGGCGTAGGTATCAGTGGCTGTATCCTCGTCTTTGACGAGGTTTTTGGGCATTTCAAAACGACCGTAACGAACTGGCATAATGGATTTTATGGATGAAAAGTGGAGGACTGAGTTATGAAAAAAGCAAGGCTAGCGGCCTTTCCTACTTCTTACTTCAGACTTCTTCCTTTCGACGTGCCGGGTTTCCCCTGGCGAGTGTGGTTTCGCGTCTAGCGACGGAAACCCAGGGACCAACGGCGCAGTTTAAAAACTCGCGGCGAAGCGTGGAATAAAGACCATTCCACCAAATTTGCAAGCGCCAACCTGTGGTAGGGCGCGACCTCCGGGCGCGCCGACGATTATCGCTCGATCACATCGTCAGGCAATTCGTTGGACGATGTCGATGTTCGCGGAAAATGTGTGGCCAGCACGTCGCCGATGATGCGGATCGCGTCGTGCATTCCCTCCGTAAACTGATTTTCACGAAACCGATTGCGTATGGTTTCAACGACTCGTTGCCAGAACTCCTCGCCGCATTTTTCGTGAATTCCTCTGTCGCCCACCACCGCGAGTTTGTGGGTGCGGGGCGCTACGAAAATCAAGACGGCATTGCGGTGGCCCGTCTTATCCATCTCTAATTCCTGAAATTTTTCCCGCGCTGCCGCCAGCGGATCGGGTCTCAACTTCCCGCGCTGAATATAAACGCGAATCTCGCCGGAGGTTTTCGACTCGGCGTCGCGGATCGCCTGCACGATGCGATCGTGCTCGAGTCGGCTGAGAAATTCTTTGGTGCGCATCTGTTACCAGCTCGATCCGGCTCCGCCTCCGCCAAAACTGCCGCCTCCGCCGCTAAAACCGCCCGAACTGCCTCCACCGCCCGATGACCAGCCTCCCGAACCGCCCGACCAGCCTCCGACAAACGGTCCGCCGAAGCTGGAGTAACGGTAACCGTGACGGCGGTTTTGGCGCGTGATCAAGTACATCACGACAGCAAACAGAATGAAGAACGCCAGAAATGCGATGCCGGGAAGCTTCTTGCTCCTCGCTTCGCTTGCCGTCTTGCCGGACCCTTGGTATTCGCCGCGAATTGCCTTGAGGATGGAATCGATCCCGGCTGCCAATCCGGCCTCATAGTCGTTCGCGCGAAAATGCGGTTTGATTCGGTATTCGGTGATGTCAAAAGCGGTCGCGTCTGGAAGCGCACCCTCAAGTCCGTATCCGACTTGGATAAACATCTTGCGGTCGTGGACAAAAACGAAGAGTGCCACGCCATTGCGTCGGTCCTTTTGGCCGACGCCCCATGCTTGAGCGATTCTTTGGGTGTAATCGGCAATGTCGGAGTCGCTCTCCATCTTCGGAAAGATGGCGACGACAACCTGGTTCGACGTATCGCGTTCGAACTGCGCGAGCTGTTCATTGAAACGGAGCGCGGCCTCCTTGGAAATAATCCCGGCGTAATCGTTGAAGTAGCGATCGGGTTTCGGAGGAATGACTTCCGCGGCTTGGGCCGTGATTGCGGCGAGCGCCAGAAGACAGAGTGAGATTCGTTTCACAATGTCATGGTGAGCGAAGCGAAACATCCCGCGCCTTATGCAATTCGAGAGATCCTTCGCTTCCGCTCAGGATGACTGCTCCTACGGTGTTGCTGTCGCGGCGGGGACAGGAGCAGGCGAGCCGAAATTGAAATTAACGCTCGGCGCTGTCTCTGCGCCCTGCTGCGATTGAAAGAACGGGCGCTGTTGAAATCCAAACATTCCGCCGATCATGTTGGTCGGGAAGCGCTTCAAGGCGGTGTTGTAGGTTTGGACCGCACCATTGAAGTTGTTTCGTTCCACTGAAATCCGATTCTCGGTGCCTTCCAATTGCGCCTGCAGCTCTTGAAAGTTTCGTGTCGCTTTCAGATCGGGATAATTTTCGCTCACGACCAGCAAACGCGAGAGCGCATTGCCTAGTTGACCCTGCGCGCGCTGAAACTCTTCCAGTTGCTCCGCAGTCTTTGGCGCCTCGTTCGCATTGATCTGCATTCGGCCGACACTGGCGCGCGCGTTCGTCACTTCCGTGAGCGTCGATTTTTCGAAGTTAGCCGCTCCGGCAACCGTGTTCACCAGATTTGGGATCAAATCCGCCCGGCGTTGATAGACGCTTTGCACGTCGGCCCATTTCTTATTCACGTTCTGCTCGATGGTAACGAGCTTGTTGTAAGTCCCCCAGAAAAACAGGCCGACCACTAGACCGACGAAAAGCAAGATTACCACAAGGCCGCCACAACCGATCGCAAGCTTGTTCATAATAGCGACAACTATTTAACCGGTTCGGACAGCTTTACAACTGTGACGAAAAATCTTGCAGAATCCGCACAATCTAGATTCCATCAAAAAAAGGAATTCGATTTAACGTCATGCGCGTTGAACGGGTCGAATGATCGCTGCTTCGGCAAGTCGTCAGTCCTCGTTCCGGCAGATCAAAGAATGACTCGTATCCAACAGCGACCAGGGCTTCGATCATTTTGGGCCTGCGCAATTCTTCTATTTTGTTCTTGGGCCCATGCGGCAACGGCCGACGAGGTGGTCCTGGCCTGGGACCCGAGCTCCAGTCCAAACATCGCCGGCTATCGATTGTATGCCCGAACGCGAATAGGTGGTTACGCCCAAATATTCGAACTTGGAAATATTAGCAGAGCGCTAGTATCCAATCTGGTCGGAGGCCTAACGTATTACTTCGCCGTAAGCGCCTACGACCGCGAAGGAGTTGAGAGCGAGCTCTCGAACGAGATATCCTATGCGGTTCCGATCCTCAAGCCTCCCCCAACCAGCAAGCCCACACCCAACCCAACGCCGCTATCTGCCAAGAATCAGCCGTAGAAAGTGCGCATCGGAAAATTTCGCGTCCTGTCCCTGGCGAACAATGATGGCGTTGAGCGATGGGATGATGAACAGGCGCTGATAATTCGAGCCGAGACCGACAATCATATCCGCGGGCGCGCTTCGACAAATGCAGATGTCGATCCAACGGGCGCGTTGCCATTTGAGATCGAGTTCTTTTTCTATGTCGATCTCGCGGGCTCGCGGCGCTTGTCGATTCAACCAAAAGGTCAGGCCATAGGAAGGATTAGCGCTCGAGCCGGTAAACGCTTCACGCAATAACGCCGCAGGGACAATCTGCCGGCCGTGGTAGCTGCCGTTCCCGAGCACGAGCTCACCCAGCCGGGCCCATTCCCGCGCAGTCAATTCGAGGCCGCTGGCCAGCAATGGATTGCCGCGCCCATCGCGCTTGAATTCGAGAGCAGTCAAGCCGAGCGGCCCAGTAACGTTTTGCTCGAAATATGAAATCACGCCGCGGCCATTGAGTTTTCGACGCAGCAACTCTGACAAAATCTGGAAATGGCTCGGGCCATAAATGAAACGCGTGCCCGGCGCGGCGAGCATGGGCAAACCGATAGCCACCGCATTTCGATCGCGGATCGATTGTCGATGCAGAAACGGCGCATCCTCGATCCCATCGGTCTGGGTTAACAATTGACGGATGGTGATCTTCGATTTGCGCGGATCATTTCTCCATTCGGTAATCGTGTCAGCCACGTGATCGTCGAGCCTGATCAAACCGTCGCGGACCGCGCAAAGCGCCGCAATGCCCCAGAAATTTTTTGTACCGCTAAAGATCGGCCAGCGCCCATTGACCATTCCTCCATTAGCGTAGCGCTCGAAAGTAATATGGCCGTTCTGCATCACCAGCATGGCCACGCCGCGGGTGCTTTCGAAATATCTTGCGGCCCGCGCGCAATTCTCGGGACGAATATCCGCCGCGGATGCCGATATTGCGATCGCGAGGATCGACAGCGCAACGATGCGCGTAGTCATTCCGCGGTTGTAGCCGGGGTCGGTGACCCCGGTCCGGCATCACCGATGCCGGCTACAGCGGGCCGCGGCGCAGTCGGCAGGTGCCGTGTGCGCAATTCCTCCACGTTAGGCAATTCGTCGAGAGTGCGCAGGCCGAAGTGATCGAGAAAGAATTGGGTGGTTTCGTAGAGAAGCGGCCGGCCCGGGATCTCGGCGCGGCCCGCGATCTTAACGAGGCCGCGTTCCATCAAGGTTTGCAGAACGCCGTCGATGGTCACGCCGCGGACTGCTTCCACATCGGCGCGCGTGATTGGCTGGCGATAGGCAATAATGGCCAGTGTCTCGAGAGCAGGCGCGCTCAACCGGGCGGGTTTGGCCGCGGGAAAAAGCTCGCGAACCCATTGCGCAAATTTGGGATCGGTAACGAGCTGCCAGCCTTCGGCTTTTTCCACGAGCTGAAAGGCGCGCTGTTGTTCGATGCACTCGATCTTTAGCTGCTCCAGCGCGGCGGCCACTTCCGCTTCGCGCACCTTTGCGAATTCGTTGGGCGAGAATTCATCTTCCGCGCCGGCGCGCCGGAGAACATCGACAATCTCTTTGGTGGCGAGCGGTTTTTGGGCGCTGAACAAAAGCGCTTCAATAACGCGAGCAAGAGTCATGATTCACCACAGAGGACACGGAGATCACGGAGATTCAAATAAATTCTCTGTGATCTCTGTGGTTACTAGTTCGCTCCGATCGCACTTTGGATCGCATCGGCAATGCGATCGGCTTGCTTGTCGATCTTGTCGAGCTCGGGGCCTTCGATGAGGAGGCGAATCTTTGGTTCAGTGCCGGAATATCGCAAAAGGACGCGGCCTTTGCCGGAAAGTTCTTTTTCTGTTTCGTTCACGAGTTTAATCACCGCGGAAAGCTCCGACAACGGTGGCTTTTTCTTTACCAACAAATTGCGTTGGGCCTGCGGGTATTTTTTGAGGCAGCTCTTCAACTTGCTCAGGGGTTGCCCGGTCTGGTGCATGATGCGCAAAATCTGGAGGGCGCTGATAATGCCGTCCCCAGTGGTGGTAAAATCGCGAAAGATGATGTGGCCGCTTTGTTCGCCGCCGAGGTTGAAATTCTGCTTCATCATTTCTTCGATGACGTAACGATCGCCCACTTTTGTTCGAATCACTTTGCCCTTGTTGGCGGCGAGCGTTTCGTCGAGCCCGAAATTGCTCATGACGGTCGCGACCATTGTGTCAGCGCGAAGCTGACCGGCCCGCAGAAGATCGACAGCGGCAATGGCCAGAATCTCGTCGCCATCGACAATCTCGCCGTTCTCATCACAAAGCAGGACGCGATCGGCGTCGCCGTCGTGGGCGATGCCGACATGGGCACCGCTCTGTTTCACGGCTCGTTGAATTTCTTCGGGATGCGTACTGCCGCAGCGCTCATTGATGTTCATCCCGTTGGGCTGGTTGTGCGCGACGATCACATCCGCGCCGAGCTCGCGCAGAATGCACGGGGTCGATTTGTAAGCCGCGCCGTTGGCCACATCGACAGCGACCCGCATTTTTTCCAGGGACATCTTTCTCGGGAAACTCGCTTTGGCGAATTCGACGTAGCGGCCGAGCGCGTCGTCGATGCGGGCGGCCCGCCCAATTTTGCCGGCGGTGGGACGAATGGAATCAATCTCGCCGGTGAACACGAGCTGCTCGATTTTTTCTTCCACTTGATCGTCGAGCTTGTAGCCGTCGTGCCGGAAAAATTTGATGCCGTTGTCCTCATAGGGATTATGCGAAGCAGTGAGAACGATGCCGGCGTCGGCGCGAAGGGATCGGGTGATATAAGCAACGCCGGGAGTGGGCAACGGACCGATGATGAGAACATCGACGCCGAGCGAAGTGATCCCGGCCACCAGGGCGTTTTCGAGCATGTAGCCGGAAAGACGCGTGTCTTTGCCCAGCACGATTTTCGGGCGCGTGCCTTCTGGAATGGTGCGCGGATTTAACTGCGTGAAAACATGCGCGGCGGCCCGGCCAAGTTTTAACGCCGTCTCAGCCGTAACGGGTTCAACGTTGGCTACGCCACGAACGCCGTCGGTCCCGAAGATTTTTTTTGTTTGCATGGCCCAGCGAAATAAAGGTTCGCGGTGCGGTGCCCTAAAGTGGCGGCTGGGAGGGCGATTGTCGATTGTGGTCGCTCAGAAAAATGCATTCGTTTTCCAAGCCAAGCAGGACGCCCCATCTGAGAGGGAACGTTTCGAGATTCACCGTGCGTGAAATGACCGGCGCCCAATCTTTGTATTCACCTTTCAGGATGTCACCCAGCCGGTTTTGGCTGCCGCTGATGGGAGTCAGGTAAAGTCCGTAAACCGGGCCACCGAGGATTCTGTAATCGCTGATATCACTCATCGTCTTGACCGTTTCCGGCAGGAGAATGGCGCGCCGATCGCCGTACCACGCGATCGCCCAGGGCATGTCGGAGGCGGTGACCTCGTCCGGCTTCATCCAATCGCTGAGCACGCCGAGATACGGCGGGGGGGGATAAGGCGGCCAGTGGATGTAAATCTGCGGAGGCTTCAGCGGCGGCAGCTTGAATAGCATCGGAGTCGCACAGAGCAGGAAAAGCAGAATGATAAATCCAATTCGCGCGAGACGAATGCCGATTTCCAGCCGGTTCCATTGCACTAGCAAGAAGGCCAGGCCGAAGGAGATCATCAAAGGAACGAATAACAGGTGCAATTGGTTCGCAGCGACGCCTTCTTCTTCATTGATTCCCCAAATCGTCATGCCGGCAACCGCCCCGCACCACATGGCCATAATCATCCAGCGAACCGTGTTCGTCTCGGGCCGCTTGAAAACATAAAGTAGCCCTGCAAAAAACATGATCGCGACCACGTTCCAGCCAAAGTACTCGAAGATCAGGCCAGATTGGCCCAAAAAATTGGTGATCATCTTATCCTTCAAGGCCATCGGGCCCACGCCTTCCAGACTTGGATTGATACTGCGCATCCAGCCGGTCTCGCTGTGTTGGATCCCACCGAGCACGGAGTAGATGGCCAGCCCGCCGGGGTTGCCGCAGATCAAGTAATTCCGAATCAGCCATGGGAAATAGAGGACGGCGAAAACAGCGAGCGGAACCAGGGCGGCCCAGCCGCGTGGCCGGAAAAAGAAGATCGAGAAAATCAGTGCGCCGGCGAAAATCCAGATGGTGAGCGCGTGGGTAAGAGCCATGAGCCCGAACCCAAGACCGACCAGCGCGAGCCACGGGCCCACCCGGCCGCCTTCGGATTGAGCTTCGACCGCTCGCGCGAGGACGTAAACGGTGCAGTTAAAAAGGAAAAGCAAAAGCATCTGCGGCAAACCGGAGAGCGAGGTACCGCCAAAACAGGTCGCAAAGCAGAACCAGCGCGCAGCTCATCAGAGCCAGGCGTTGATCGAACAAGCGCTGGACGAGAAAAAAGAGAACTACGACTGAGAGCAGAAAGAAAAAGATCGACATCGCCGCGATCGCGCGGTCCCCGAGGAAAATGATTTCCTGCGGGGTCATTTTCAGGTGCGACTTGATTGGGACCAGCGCGATCGCGTCTACCAGCGGCGGCAGCGGAGCATTGTAGGTGTCGTACCAAATTTGTTTCGGCACGTCCTTTCCGTGAGTCAAAAGCTGCCCGATCTCGCGGGGCCTGGCGAATTGCGTTTTCCAGCCATGACCGCGCGCGATCTCGCGTCCGATTTGGGCCTGGTCCATCGCCTGAGAAGTCGCCAGCCCGCGAAATTCGTGGAAAAGATAAAAGAGGGAAAGCCCGCCGATCGCCGTTACGATCAATGCCCGGCGAATCCAGATCGCTGGGGCACCCGTCTCGAACGTGTGCACCATCCGCTGGATGAAATCTGCGCTGCCGGCCATTGCTCAGGACTTAAGCTGATTCCGTTCCCCGGCCGAGGCCGGAGCGGCGGCATCGGATTTGCCGGCGTTCATTTCGTTGATCTTTCGATGAAGAGTTCGCCGGCTAATGCCAAGTTTCTTTGCGGCTGCGGTCACGTTGCCATTTGTCGCGGCAAGTGCCTGTAATATCAACTTTCTCTCTGTCTCGCGAATATCGAGAGGGCTCGATTTTTCGCCAAATGCTTTTGCCGGTGAGATGCCACGAGGCAAAGCCGCGCCAGCGGCCTGGCGCACAGCCGGCGGTAGATCGCGCAGGGCAATTTTCGGGCCCGTGGCCATGACCACACCGTGCTCGATCGCGGTGCGCAATTCTCGCACGTTGCCGGGCCAATCATAAGTAAGGAGGGCGTTCATCGCGTCGGCGACAAGATCGACAACTTTTTTCTCATTCGCTTTCGAGAAATGCCGCAAAAATGTGCGCACGAGAAGCGGAATGTCGTCTTTCCGGTCGCGCAGCGGGGGCATCGTGATGCGGACGACGTTGAGCCGGAAAAAAAGATCGTCCCGAAATGTTCCTTCCCGCACGAGCGTTTCCAGATTCTTGTTCGTCGCGGCGATGAGTCGAACGTCCGCCTTTAACGTTTGATTGCCACCCACGCGCTCGAAGGCGCGCTCTTCGCTGATCACTCGCAGCAATTTGACCTGCGTGCTCGGATTGATCTCCGCGATTTCATCGAGAAAAATCGTGCCTCCGCTGGCTTGCTCGAAACGCCCGATTCGCCGTTCGTGCGCGCCGGTGAACGCGCCCCTTTCGTGGCCGAACAATTCGCTCTCGAGGAGCGTCGGCGAAAGCGCAGCACAATGAACCGTGACAAATTTCGCCTGGCTACGCCGGCTCAAATTATGGATGGCGTGCGCGGCCAACTCCTTGCCCGTTCCACTCTCGCCTTCGATCAGGACGTTGGCCGAAGAAGGGGCGACCTGGCGAATGGTGTCGAGCACTTCACGCAGAGCCGGCGATTCGCCGATGATGTTCTCCAAGCCGTAGCGTTCATCGACCTGTTGCCGCAACGTGCGATTTTCCTGTTCCAGCTTTCGACTTTGCACCGCCCGGGCGATGAGCATTTCCACTTTGTCGAGGTTAAGCGGCTTCGTGACAAAGTCGTAGGCGCCGCGCTTCATCGCTTCGACGGCAACATCGACAGTGCCGTAGGCGGTCATCATGATCGCGATCGGAGGATGCGGCGTTTTCAGCGCGCGCTCGATCAAAGTCATCCCATCTTCGCCACCCAGGCGGAGATCGGTGAGGAGAACATCCACATGCTCGCGTTCGAGGACGTTGATCGCGCCGGCAATGTCGGCCGCGACGTAAACGTCGTAATTGTTTTCGAGCAGCCGGCGAAGCCCGTCACGGGTGTGCTTCTCATCATCGACAATAAGAATGGTGGGTGGCGGGGCCATTTAGAGTTTGAGTTTGAGGAGCGACATAACGTCCCGTAATCTTTAACCGCAGAGGACACAGAGTGCACAGAGTTTTAAAGGGTTTTTCCATATTCTTAGTGATCTCTGGAGTTAACTGTGCGGACGACGGTGGCGATAAGCGCAAAAATTGCTTATACTCCGCGGTGCGCCGCCCGATTTTTTGTCTGTTCCTGCCGATCTTACTCCTTGCCGGCACGATCCCGAAAGCGTCCGGGGATGACCTTACCAACGTAGATCCGAACGACGGCTGGAAGCTGGCACACGAAACGAAGCAGGTCGCCATTTACGTCCGGCGGCGAGCGGGTTCTCCGCTTAAGGAATTCAAGGCCATTGGCTCAGTTGACGCACCAACCTGCGCTGTGCACGCAGTGATCGACGACTTCACAAATTATCCAGATTTTATGCCGTACACTGTCGAGTGCCGGCTGATTAAACGCGAACGGGATGCCATCGTCAGTTATCAACGAATTTCGCCCAAGATTTGCGCAGATCGCGATTACACACTGCGGGTTTGGAACAAATCGTGGCCTGGTCCGGGCGGTATGGTTTTCATGAGCCGATGGGCGCAAGCCAATGACCTCGGGCCGCCGGAAAAGGAAGGCGTTGTACGGGTCAAGGTTTGCGACGGCAGCTGGCTGCTCGAGCCGGATGGCCCACTCAAGACTCGGGCGAGCTACTCTGTTTACACCGATAGCGGTGGAATGATTCCAGCGTTCATTGCCAATCGCGCAAGCCAGACGGGAATCAGCCGGCTCTTCGAAGCAGTGCGCAAACAGGTGAAAGACCCAAAGTATGCTGCGGCGGGCGACAGGTAGTTGAGTGCTCCGTCACAGTGCCAGCGTATTGAGTATGGCTTGCGATTACGCGCGCGCGCGCGAGCGTGAGCACCGAAGAAAATGAATCTGTGTTTGATCGGCACTAATGTTTCTTGGGCCGTGAAGGGCGTAATCCTGGCAGTATTTTTGTTATACGCCTTTATTCTGTTGATCGCGCTGGCCCGCAGGGCGCCGAAGCGCAAAAGCGATAAGGCGGTTTCGCGTGGCTGGGGCAACCGTTTGAGCGTTTTGGTAATTGGCGCAACTGGCGGGACTGGGCGCGAACTTGTGCGCCAGGCTTTGGAGCAGGGCCATCAGGTAACGGCATTCGTGCGCAAGCCAAAAAAACTCAAGGTCGAGCACCCGAATCTGAGAGTTGCCCAAGGCAACGTGCTCGACTATGCGTCGGTGGAATCAGCCATGCGCGGCCAGAGCGCAGTGCTGTGCGCGCTTGGACACAAACGCTTTTTTTATCCCACCCGAATTTTGTCGAAAGGGACCGAGAACATTCTGCGGGCGATGCGGGTGTGCAATGTGCCGCGTTTGATATGCGAGAGTTCGATGGGCGTCGGAAACAGCGCTGGCCGCCTGGGAATCCTGGCTACGTTCTTCGTGGTTCCGTTGATTCTGCCCTTCATTTTCTGGGACAAAGTCCGGCAGGAAAAACTGATCGAGGAAAGCGATACCGATTGGGTAATCGTGAGACCAGCTACGCTAACGAACGGTCCTGCGCGCGGCACCTACCGACACGGTTCGAATGTCGGAAATTTCATTCTTGGCGGACGGATCTCGCGGGGTGACGTCGCGGATTTTATGCTCAAGCAACTGACTGACGACGATAACATCGGCAGCGCGATTGGTCTGGCTGATTGAGGCGTTGATGTAGAGGCGGCCATGTCGGCCGCGAGACGAAGAATGTATGGGCGGCACGCCCACCACTACACCACGTCGGATGTTTGAGGTTCGGAGGGATGCGCTGAAGTCTAACTGCCGTAGTGGTCGCGTCCTGGACGTGAAGAATCACGTCCCTCCGAGTGGTGTAATCGGCGACATCTGCGTCATCCGCGGCATTCTTCTGTAGGAAGAAGTTGAAGGTTGAGAGTTGAGAGTTGGGCGCTAGGGGCATGCTCAGCCAGTCCTATTTTCCGGTCTATTCCTGCTTTCCTTGGAGATATCCAGACAGAATTAGCAGATGAACGGAGTTTCTAAACAGGAGGTAACGAAGGTCTTACCACCCAGCCCGGTGCCGGATCGCTCGGTCAGCGCTCTTTTGAGACCACAAAAGTTGTTAGTCATAGCGAGCGCATTTGTCTTGACATTTAAAGGCAAAACAGCCCACAAACGTGCGCCGGGCAGAGAGATTTCTTTCTGCCTGTTTAATCCGAATAAAGCATCTGAAGTCCTCAATCCTCCATTGCGTATCGCTGCTTGGGCGCGCTGAATTGACGTGCCTGCGGCAAACCCTCCTGTCTTAGAAAGTTAGAGAGACCTCGTCTATGAAAACAAAGTTCCTACAGCCAAATCTGAAACTAATGCTCAGCAGTGTTGCCATCGTGGCATTGCTTGCCGCATCGTTTGTCACCGTGTACGCGACCGCTAAGGCGAAGCCGGCGATACATCCAATCAATGCGCCCGCGATGGCTCCAGTGATTGATGCTACTGCCAAAGCGACTCAAGTTGCCAAAGAGGCTGCGGAAATGGAGGCGCAAAAAGCTTCCGCGGTCGCCGGTCAACAACCCGCATTTCAAGCCAGCGCGAACGCGGCAATCAAGCGCCTGTCTGATGCTCCGCGGACGCCGAGAGTGGTGACCTGCGGCGCCGGCAACGTGCGGGTGGAAGCGACCAACAGCGGCAACGATGCCGATTACGCCACGCTCGCAGACGCTTTTACCGCGATTAATGCCGGAACGCACACCGGCACCGTCATGATCGGCATCTGTAACGACACCACTGAGCCGGTAGGCGGGGCGTCTTTGACCGGGGCGGGTGGGTACACGTCGGTTACGATCACGCCATCGGGCGCGAGGACAGTCTCCGCCGCGGTTACAGCCGGCAGTCCGTTGATCAATCTGAATGGCGCGACCAACGTCACGATCGACGGCTTAAACACGGGCGGCAATTCCTTGACGATTTCGAACACGACGGTTGCGGCCACCGCCGGCACCAGCACAATCCGCCTCATCAACGGCGCACAAAACAATACGATCACGAACTGCTCCGTGCTCGGTTCGTCAACGGCGTCAACTACCGTGGCAGGCGGCAACATCCTGATCAGCACCTCGACGGGTGGGGCCAATAGCAGCAACACGATTTCGAATAACAACATCGGTCCGGCCGGCGCCAATCTGCCGACCAAAGGTGTGATGTCGCTTGGAACGGCCAGCCCGAACAACAACACCGGCAATATCATCGATAACAATAATATCTTTGACTTCTTCCAGGCGGCGGTCAGTACCGCGGCGGGTATCAGCCTCCAGGCCAACACGACGAACGCGACCGTCTCCAATAACCGAATTTACCAGACCGCGCCGCGCACCTTCACGGTGAGTGCGACTTATTCCGGCATCCTTTGCTCAATTGGGACCGGAGCCGGGACCGCTACCATTACCGGAAATACAATCGGCTTCGGTGCGGCCAACGGGACCGGAACCACATCGATCAGTGGCGGCTCCAACATATTCGTTGGGTTGAATCTGACCAGCTCCAGCACGGTAACGGGGTCGAGTATTCAGAACAATACGATTTCGGGGATCGTCCAGAGCACGGCCAGCACAGGAACCGGCAGCGGATCAGCATTCCGTGGCATCTACATCGCGGCAGGCCGATGGGACGTCGGGAACATCACCGGCAACCAAATCGGGAGCCTGGACGGGTCATCAACGATTACCTTCACAGAGAGCTCGACCGGCGGGATGACCGCGATCTACGACTTTACCTCAAGCTCGAATACGATTTCGAATAACAGGATCGGAGCGATAACGATCAACGGGACGGGGACAGGGACCGGAGGGTTCAGAGCGGTTTTGTTCAATACATCTTCAGCTGCCACCGCCACGCTTAACAACAACCAGATAGGAGGGAGCGGGGCCGGTGGTATCACCGATTCTCTGGTTGGGGGTTATGCCATGTATGCCGTTCAGAATAGCCTGGGAGTCTTGCACGCAACCGGAAATACCATCCAAAATATTTCGGGTAATTCCAATCTGGCCAGCACGATCGTCGTCAGCGGTATGATCTTGAGCTCAACGTCAACCACGGGTGGCCCAAATATCATTTCACAAAACGTCATTCATTCTCTCAGCAACAACTCGGGCACCGCCAGTAATTCTATTTATGCGCTTTACGGCAGCTTCCCGTCGGCCACGGCGAACGTGGTCGAACGGAATTTTGTGCATTCGCTCTCGATCACCTCGACTGCGACAACGTGTCAGTTGGTCGGCATTCTTCCGGTAGCGGGCACGGGCACTTATAAGAACAACATGGTTAGTTTGGGCATTGATGCAGCGGGGAACTCGATTTCGACCGGCTACCAGATTTATGGAATGTTTGAGATTGCCGGAGCCAATAATCTGTATTTTAACAGCGTTTATCTCGGCGGCACCGGCGTGGCGGATGCCAGCAACACGTTCGGCTTTGTCAGCAACGTGACTTCCGGCGCTCGCTCGTACATCGACAATATCTTTTGGAACGCCCGCAGCAACGGCGTTGGAACCGGCAAGCATTACGCCATCGCGCTGAGCGGCCCCGGGTTCACTTCCAATTATAATGACCTGTATGCGTCTGGAACCGGCGGTTTTGTCGGCTTAATCGGCGGAATCGATCAAACTACCCTCGCCAATTGGCAAACGGCCAGCGGGCAGGATGCGAACAGCATATCCACTGATTCGTTGTTTGTTAATGCGAACGGAGACGCGACGATGGTCAATCTGCACCTCATGCCAGGCAGCCCCTGCATCGCCATGGCTACGCCGATCACCGGCATCACCACCGACTTTGATAACGACATGCGCCAGCCGTGCACGCCTGACATTGGCGCAGACGAGCAGACCTCCTACGGCGGACCGGCTATTGCCAGCGTCACCATCAGCAAGCTCGCCGATGCAGCGACGGTCAATTACGGCAACCAGGTCGGATTTGTTGTGAAGCTCACTAATACGACCGCGAACACCGCCTTGGGGCTCGCGGTGTCGGACAACTTGCCGGCCGCACCCGGAGTTGACTGGATGATCGATGCCGGCGCGA
This sequence comes from uncultured Verrucomicrobiae bacterium, assembly GCA_963815455.1. Lineage (GTDB taxonomy): Bacteria > Verrucomicrobiota > Verrucomicrobiia > Chthoniobacterales > UBA10450 > JBDTZF01. The sequence goes on along the minus strand of CAWFGO010000001.1, from coordinate 1,284,115 downwards.
CCGATCCCGGCTGGTCCGTTGTTGGCGCTCCGCCGAGCCAGAGCTTGCAATACAGCCCCAGCACCCTTGCTGGTAATGCCATGACGCAGGCACACGTCGTTAGTGCGACAACGGTTGATACGTGCGGCTCGACGTTGAACAACACGGCCTCATTTAGCATCACCAATGGCTGCCCCGGGGCGGGTAGCGGCATGGCCTCGGCTTCCATTAGCGTCGTCGGACAACCCGGATCGCTTGATACTCTCTTGAGCCAGGACTTAGAGGGCGGCTTCGGCTCATGGACGGCAGTCAACAATTCCGTCGGCGGCACGAATCCGAGTTTGGTAATTTGGACACTCCGGCCCACCGGGTACGTCTATAGCACCGATACATTCACTGGTAATTCGGGCACCATGTTCATCATGGCCAATTCGGACATGGCTGGCAGTGGCGTAACTGGAGATACGAGCCTGATTTCACCTTCCTTCAGCGCAGCCGGATATAGCAGCGTGACGCTCACCTTTAAGCATTACCTGAGGTGGCTCGCGACCACGGTGGCGACTGTGGGCATTTCGACTGATGGCGGCACAACCTGGACTACAGTTCAAACCTACAATACTGCGACTGTCGGATCGGCCGCCGCCTTCGCCAACGCATCGATTAATCTCAATGCATACGCGGGCCAGCCGAACTTAATGGTTCGCTTCCGGTATCAATCGGGCTGGGATTGGTACTGGGCGGTTGACGATATTTTGGTTACGGGTCAAAGCACGCTGCCTTGCCCGACGCCTACCCCGACACCGCCCATGGTTGTAAGTGCTGTCTCAGCCAAGACCCATGGCGGCGCTGGGACCTTCAACGTCGATCTCCCGTTGACCGGAAGCCCCGGCATCGAATGCCGCTCGGGCGGCCTGACGAACGATCACACCATCGTCGTCACGTTCGATGGACCGGTCGCGATCACCGGCACTCCTCAAGCTGAACTGACGGCGGGCACAGGCTGCGTCGGTACCGGCGGAACCTGCGACATGAGCGGAACGGTTTCCATTAGCGGAAACACGGTCACGATACCGCTCACCAATGTTACTAATGCCCAGGTCATAAATGTCAGGCTAAACGGGGTGAACACGCCCAGCGCTGGCGTTTCGAACGATGTCACGATTCCAATGCGCGTGCTCCTTGGCGATACCAATGGAGATACCCAGGTCGATTCGTCCGATATCACCCAGACCAAATCGCGACTTGGCCAAACGGTGGATGGCACAACCTTCCGGAGCGATGTGAACGTGAACGGCTCGATCAGCAGCGCCGATGTGTCGCTGGTGAAATCGCAGAGCCCTCCCTAACAACGGATGTTGTTCCCGTGGCCGGGGATGGCTGGGTCCCTGGCTGCGGGAATGCTCTTTTCGCCATTTGATGTTCGATGTAGAGGCGGCCGTGTCGGCCGCAAGACGAAGAATGTGCGTCCCGGACGTGAGGAATCACCTCCCTACGAGGCACGTCCCTCCGTTGAGGGTTGAAAACCGCGAGATTCCGGCTTGACGGAACTACTGCGCGAGCGTGAAATCGCTCACGGCAGCGGGGGACACCACTTGCCCCGGGGGAGCTCGTAACGAGCGATGATTCGCGCAACGATCGTCAATTATCTGAGGCCGGGAAGCACCTTTGGCGCACTCGCCCTAGCGCTGATGGTCCTGGCCGGCATAGCCGGCCTCGATTATTTCACCGGCACCGAGATATCCTTTTCCATCTCATATCTTGCCGCTGTAGGACTGGCGGCCTGGTTCGGAGGCCGGGTCTGCGGCATTTGGGTTTCGATTCTGAGCGCCATCGTCTGGTTCGCTCTGGAACGGTTACAAGGAGTGCGTTATTCGCAACCCTGGATTGAATATTGGAACGCCCTGGTGCGCCTGGGATTCTTTGTGATCGTTAGTCTGTTGCTTTCGAAGATCCGAGCCTTGACCTCGAACCTGGAAGGAACTGTTCGCGAGCAGAGCGCCGCATTAACGAGCGAAATTACCGTTCGCCAGCGACTCGAGCACGACATCATTAACATCAGCGAATCGGAGCGCGAGCGGCTTGGCCAGGACCTGCATGACGAAGTAGCGCAGGATCTTGTCGGCATAGCCTGCAGTCTCGATTTGCTTGCCCGCCGCCTTGAGCAGGAATCGCTCCCGCAAGCAGTCCAGGCCCGCGAGATCACCGGCCTCGTCGATCGAGCTTTAACAGAAGTCCGCAACGTGGCCCGCGGTTTGTTCCCGGCGACACTCCGGGCCGAAGGCTTATGCCGGTCCTTGGAGGAGCTCTGTCAGCTGATGAGCGACTCGTTCAAGATCGAATGCCGTGTCGTTTACGATGGACCAGCGAGCGCGATCGACCCGGGCATCGCCATTCACTTGTACCGGATCGCTCAAGAAGCCGCCAACAATGCGGTTAAACACGGGCATGCCAGAGAGATTATTATGACGCTACGGGAACGTAACGGAGAGTTAAAGCTGACGATCGCCGACGACGGCATCGGAATTCCTCAGCCGTCGCAAAGGCGGAGCGGCATGGGATTACAAATCATGGATTATCGGGCTCGCTGCATCGGCGGTACACTCACCATTGGTCGCCGGGCTCCCGGAAGCGGCACTCTGATCATGGTTGAGTTGGATCAACACAACGGCGCAAAATCCCTGTGAAACAACAACCGGCGCGAATTATCCTTGTGGACGATCATCCGGTCGTGCGCGAGCGATTGGCCGAGCTCATCGCCGAGGAACAGGATCTGGCGGTATGCGGTCAGGCCGACGATGCGCCTCAAGCGCTGGAATTGATCGGCTCGACCAGGCCCGATCTGGCCATTGTCGATCTTGGGTTAAAACACTCCAGCGGTCTGGATTTAATAAAGCAAATCCGGTCAGCCTTCAGGGGCGTGGCCGTGTTGGTCCTTAGCATGTTCGATGAAACGGTCTGGGCCGAGCGCGCGATTCAGGCCGGGGCGCTGGGTTACGTGAACAAGCAGGAAGCGAGCAAGATGATTGTCACGGCAATTCGATCGGTGCTTGCGGGTGAGATGTACTTGAGTCCGACGCTGGCCCAGCGACTCGCGGCGCGGATCGTCCATTCGAGGCCGGGTGAAACCGTCGCGGGGGTCGAATCTCTGACTGATCGCGAACTGCAGGTGTTCGGGTTGATCGGGCGCGGGTTCAATTCGCGTCAGATTGCCGATGAGATGGGGATCGACGCGAGCACGGTCGACACCTATCGGGCGCGGGTCAAAGAGAAACTGAAACTTCCGGACGCGGCTGCGCTGCTGCAGTATGCGATTGCCTGGGTCCATTCGGCCCCAGCGCGAGCTGAGAGTTGAGAGTTGAGGGCTTGGAGGGACGCGCTTCTGCGCGTCCTGGACGTGAGGAAGCACGTCCCTCCGAGACTCGTCACTCGGTCGAGAAGCTTTTTCCAGAACAATCCAGTCCTTATTTATCGCAGTTTATCCGCCGTGGAGGGTTGCCTTCTGTAAACATCAGCGATATCCGCGTAATCCGCGGTCTATGCTAACTTGGAAAATTCCGCCCTTGCCGAGGCTCCAACGCGGCGTCGTGTGGCGATAATCGCCACAGGGAAATACAGATTTCTATTGCGCCTTTTCTTTGTTAGTCGGCTGCTTTTGTCTTGACCTTTTACGGGCAAAGCCTCACAACAGATACCCGGCTGGAACCAAAATATCCGGCCTGTATTAAGCCAACAGTATCTGAAGTCCGCAGCCATCCATTCCGTCTCGCCACGTTGCGGACGCGCACAATCGGTGCGTCCGGGGCGACCGCACTAGCCTTAGAAAGGCTCCTCTTCCGCATGAAAACGAAAGCAAATCCTCAGACGACTTGTGCCGCGAACACGCGCACACGCCTAACAAAACGCGTTCCGCAAAGAGCCCCGATCTATTTCGCGGCTCTTTTTTGTTCGCTCCTGCTGAGCGATCTGGCGTCGGCCCAGCTCACCGGCACAAAGAATATTCCCGGCGATTACGCCACGCTTGCGGCAGCCATTGCGGATCTGAACGCACAGGGCGTCGGCGCGGGCGGCGTGACATTCAACCTGGGTATATCGGAAACGGCTCCCTTGGGCGGTTATGTCATCGGCGGGGCGGGATCGGCAGTGCTGACCAGCGCAAGCGCGGCAAACCCGATCGTTTTCGACGGCGGCGGCAACACCATCACCGCGCCGACTCCACAAACCTCCGGCGCTCTCAATGACGGCATCTTCAAACTGATTGGCGCGGACTGGGTCACCATCCAAAACTTCACAATGTTGGAGAATCCGGCGAACACAATCACGGTGGCTGGAACCAACAACATGACCGAGTGGGGCGTGGCCCTGCTTTATGTGACCACGACTGACGGCTCTCAGAACATTACGATTCAAAACAACACGATCGATCTCGACCGTACGTATCAGAATACGTTCGGCATTTACAGCAACTCCACTCACAGCGCGACCGCAGTCACCACTTCCGCTACTGCCACAGGCGCAGCCGGCGGCAATGACAACCTGAAAATTTACGGCAATAACATCACCGACGTGAATATGGGTATCGTTCACATCGGACCAACGGCAGCAGCTGACCAAAACACGACTGCCGACATTGGCGGCACGACGGCGCCAACCGGAAACAGCATCACCAACTTCGGCACGACAGCGACATTTTCTGGGTACGCCAACGTTTCCGGTACGGTGAACGGAATTCTCGTTCGCAACACGAAGAACTTCAATATTTCACGCAATACGGTGAACAGTTCCAACGGCGGCATGACCTCCGGAACATTGAACGGTATTCAAATACCGGCATCGAGTGTTGCGCCGACGGGTACGCTCACTCAGACGATCAATAACAACAGTATCTCTTTGCGTAGCGCCGTGGCAGCGGGCGCCATCGTCGGTATCACCATGCCGAGCACCAGTGTCAATGCGACTACTACCAACAGTATTAACAACAACGATTTCAATACCTTCGGTCATACGGTAGCCGCGTCGGGGACGATCACTTTCATTTCCCAAGGCGGCAATCCGCTGGTTCAAAATATTAACAACAACACGTTCACCAACATGTCGGTGAACACGACCGGCGCGATAACTTTCTTTTCGTTTGCCCCGTCGTTGATCTCCGGCGCGTCAATGTCCCTCAGCGGAAATTCAATCGTTACGGGTTTTACCCGGACGGGTGCCGGGACGACCACGGTTTATTCGACCAACGCCTCATCTGTGGCCGGATCCACGATGGTGAATAGCAACAACAATTTTTCAAACATCACCCTGACCGGCGCTTCGGCTTTTAATGGTATCCTTAACACTGACGGCGGCGCGCCGGTTAAGACCATTAACGGAAACACGTTTAGTAACATTACCACCGGCGCGGGAACGGTCGTGCCGATGAGTGTCAACTTCAGCGGCGCCGGCACAACCGTAAACAATAACACGATCACGGGCATCACCACCGGCAACTCCATCACGGCTTTGCTGATAGGATCATCAAATGCCGCGACCATAACCGTTTCAGGAAACACCATCGATCCGATCATTTCGGGCGGGACAAGTGTGATCGGCATTTCGACCGCCGCGCCGGGTGCCGTTCTTTCGAAGAACAAGATCTACGATCTTAGCGGTACTCGTGGCCGGATCTGTAGTCAGCGGTGTTGCCATCACGAACTCAACCGCTTCGAGCACGGTGACGCTTGCCAATAATCTGATAGGTAATTTGACCGCGCCAGCCGCGACCGGATCGAATGCGGTCATTGGGATAAACATCACCGGCTCGGCGAGCACGTCGAACTACAACGTGTATTACAACACGGTATACGTTAATAACACGACCTCGGGCGCCGGGTTTGGTTCGTCGGGTATCTCAACCCTGGCGAGCTCGACGGCAACAACCTCAACGCTCAACCTAAGAAACAACATCATTGTCAACACTTCGGTCCAAAATGGGGCCGGGCTGACAGTTGCTTATCGCCGCAGCGCAGGAACGGCCGGCACTCTTGCGAACTACGGGAGCACTTCCAACAATAATGATTTTTACGCGGGAACACCCAGTGCAACCAACGTTGTTTACTTTGATGGCACAAGCACCGGGCAATCGATCACCGATTATAAAAACGGAGTGTTCACTGCGGGAACCATTGCCCCCAGGGACTCGGCATCCTTTAGCGAGAATCCGCCGTTCTTAAGCACAACCGGCTCGAGCGCGAACTTCCTGCACATCAATACAACTGTTCCTACGCAGCTGGAAAGCGGCGCTGCCCCAATCGCGGGGATTACGGATGACTTTGACGGTGACACGCGCAACGCCAGCACACCGGATGTTGGCGCGGACGAATTCGCTGGAATCCTATTGGACTTGAGTCCGCCGGCAATTTCGTATACGCCGTTTGGTAACACCGCAAGCACGGGCGCTCGGATGTTGACCGCAACAATTACCGACGCTTCCGGCGTGCCGACCTCAGGCGCAGGGTTGCCGGTCCTTTATTGGAGGATCAATGGTGGCAGTTACAATTCAGCCGTAGCGACCTCGCTCGGCGGCAATCAGTATCAATTTACTTTCGGCTCAGGTGTGACGACTGGCGACATGGTATTCTACTATGTCGTTGCCCAAGACAGCGCTGGCACGCCGAACGTGGGATCAAACCCGTCGGCAGGTGCATCCGGATTCACGGCGAATCCGCCGGCCGCGTCAACGCCGCCGACAACCCCTAACAGTTATACAATCCTGGGGACAATCATGGGCTCGTTCAACGTCGGCACCGGACAGACTTATGCTGATCTGACCGCAGCCATCACTGACTTGAACAGCAAAGTGATGACCGGACCGGTTACCTTCATTTTGACCGACACCAGCTATTCAGGCGGCGCGGGAGAGACGATTGTTTCGTTCCCGCTTACGATCAACGCTAATCCCGGGTCGAGCGCGGCCAATACGATTACGATCAAGCCGGCTCCAGGCGTCGTTGCGACGATCACCGGCTCTGTGGCGAGCGGGGCCCTAATTACGATCAAAGCCAGTTATTGCACCATAGACGGATCTAACATGGTTGGCGGATCAGACCGCAGCCTCACGATTACGAACACCAATACAACTTCTCCGAGCGTTGTGTTGTTCGGGTCAACCGGGACAACGCCAGTCACGGACGATACCCTTAAGAATTGCATCATCGTCAACGGGGCGCAGACGAGCTCCGCCGTCGTCATTTCGGATGGCACGACCCTGGGAAATGCCGGGTTCTTCTCCAACATCACGATTCAGAACAACGACGTTCAAAAAGCGTTCGTTGGCGTCTTTGCCACCGGCGGCACGACCCCGCAAGGCGGATCGAATCTTGTCTACACGCAGAATACGCTTAATACGAGCGGCGCGAATGCCATTCGGAACGTCGGTCTGTACATGCAGGGCGTGAATGGAGCTACCGTCAGCAACAACACTGTCGGCAATTTCGAGGCGGCGACCGCCGAAAACGATGTTGGGATCTGGCTGGCAACGGGGACAATTAACGCGACGGTATCGGGGAACACCCTCTCGGCGTTGAATTACACGGGCACCAGCACAGTTTCGCCCGTCGGCATCAACGTCACGTCAACGATTGCAAATTCCGCCGACATTATCAGCGGAAATTCCGTGATGAACATGTCGTCCGGCGGCAGTAGTTCGACCTCTTTGGTGTGCGGAATTTCGGTAAGCGGCACGACCGGCGGCATCACCATTGAAAAGAACAATGTTCAAAATATCCTCAATACGAACACGGCCAGCTGGCCCGCGGTCGGCATCAACCTCAACGGCGGCAACAACAATATCGTTCGCAATAATTTCGTAGCGAACGTTAAGAACGATCAAACCGCAGGAACAGGTGCATTCGGGCCAAGCTTTGGTGCATCAGGGATCCGGCTAAACGCTGGGACCGGGCACCAGGTCCACAGTAATTCTGTCCATCTTTACGGAGCCATGGGTGGTACGGTCAGCACCAACATGACAATAGCCCTGGCGGTTAGCGCCACGTCCGTGACCGGCTGCGATGTTCGGGACAACGTTCTGTCGAACCAAATGACCGGTGGAGCCAGCGGCGGTAATACCAGGTTTGTTGCAATTAATCTGCCGTCGAGTGGAACGAGCGCAATGAACCTTACCCTCAATAATAATGCGTATTACGAAGGGACCGACGCGAACTGCAGAATGGCTGTTGTAGGCACCACGAGCGGGTCGGGAGATTTCGCCGCGGTTAACTTCAACCCTGGCGCCGTAGTGCCCCCGACCAACTTCCGCAGCTATTCCAGCACTCTTTCCGCCGCAGGCACCAACGATAACGCTTCACTTGCAACTACGACAGCGGCGCCATTTGTAAGCAATACAGACCTACACTTGAGTTCACATAGTGTAGCTGCCGCCAACGCGGGCACGCCAATCGGCTCTGTCACGACTGACATCGATGGCAATAGCCGCAGCGCAATGAAGCCGGATATAGGCGCGGACGAAATTGCGTCGAACAAGCTTTCCAACCTGGTGCCCGGAATGGGCTCGCTTAACGAGACATTCGATCCTGACATAACCAGCTACACGGAGACAGTATCGAATGCGACCAACAGCATCACATTCACCCCGACAGTCCAGGATTCGAACGCTTCAGTCACAGTCAACGGCAATCCCGTGCCCTCGGGGATGGCCAGCGATCCTATTCCGCTCAATGTGGGCATGAATACCGTCACCGTGGTGGTGACGCCTGAGTTCGGACCGTTCTCGGCCGATCAGCCCAATGCGGGGACACCGAATACCTACACAGTGGTCGTCACCCGGCTCGCGAGCGCGAACGCCGACCTCTCCGACCTGATGTTGAGCGCAGGCGCCTTCTCGCCCCCGTTCGATCCGGCCACGACCAGCTACACACTAAGCGTGCCTAATGCCACGACGAGTACGACGGTTACGCCCACTGCGGCTGATCCAAACGCCACGATTCAGGTTCGGGTGAACGGCGGGATGTACAGTCCGGTCCCCTCCGGTGGAACCAGCGGCGCACTCGCTTTGAACGTCGGGATGAACACCGTGGACGTAAAAGTGACGGCGCAGGACACGACGACGATGAAAGTTTACACGGTCACCGTCACGCGCGCGCCGAGTTCGAATGCAAACCTTTCGAGTTTGGTTCTGAGTGATGGGACCCTGGTGCCGGCGTTTGATCCAAACACCACAAGTTATGCGGCGAGCGTACCAAACTCGACCTCGAGCATTACCGTGACTCCAACCGTGCAGGATCCGACGGCCACCGTGACGATTAATGGAATGCCGGTCGTTTCCGGCATGGCGAGCGACCCGATCAATCTCGCCGTGGGCAGCAACATGATCAGCATCGTAGTGTCAGCCCAGGATGAGATGGGCATTCGCACGCCGCAAACGACAAAGACCTATACGGTTGACGTCACTCGTGCGACCGCGGTTAGTTCGAACGCCAATCTATCGGACTTGGTCTTGAGCGCCGGTGCGATCATGCCCGTGTTCGACCCCGACACGATCAGCTACACGCTGACCGTACCGAACGCGACGACCAGCACGACGGTTACGCCGACCGCGCAAGATGCAGGCGCGACGATCACTGTTAACGGCAGCCCGATTGTGTCCGGCAACGCCAGCGATCCGATCGCTCTGGCCGTGGGCGATAACGTAATTACGACCGTTGTTACCGCTGCGGACACCACGACCATGAAGACCTATACGGTCACGGTCCACCGTGCGGGACCGGTAACAACCAATGGCGCCTCGGGCCTGGCGCCGGATTACGCGAGTTTAGCCGACGCGATCACCGCATTGAACGCCGCGACAATTACCGATCCAGTGGTGATTACGCTGAACGGAAACGAAACAGCTCCCGCCGGCGGTTACGCCATCACCCAACAGGGCGGGACGGCGGCCAACACGATCACAATTCAGGGCAACGCGAGCACGATTACTGCCTCGCCCGTTCTTGTAGCGGGCGCATTGAATGACGCCATCTTCAAGCTGATCGGCGGCAACTGGATCACTCTGCAGAACTTCACGATGCAGGAAAACCCGGCCAACACCGTGACAACGCCGGCGTCAAACAACATGACCGAATGGGGCGTTGCGTTGCTTCACGCGTCTTTGACACAAGGTTCGCAGAACAACACGATCCAGAACAACACGATCTCGCTGAACAAGATCTACGGGAACACCTTCGGCGTTTACAGCAACAATCGTCACAGCGCGACCAACATTACGGTAGCGGAAGAAGTAACGAACAACACGACTGGTCCGGCTAGCGGTAACAAAGTTTATACCAACGGGATCAGTAATGTTGCCCACGGCATCATCTTTATCGGCTCGGCGACAGCGGCCAACATGGACGTCGGCAACGATATCGGTGGGCCAGTCGTCATCGACAGTCCCTCGGTGGCAACCGGCAACGCCGTTAGTAATTACGGTGGGCTCCCGGCGGCGACAGCATACGTGGGCTATCCGACTACGATCGTCGGCGGCGCGTATGTTCTGAATGAGAACAACTACAACGTGTCGAATAACTCGTTCATCAGCGCGAGCCTCAATACGGCTACGGCATTGCGAGGTATTCTGACCGACTACGGCGCGGTTCCAGTCGGGGCGATCACCAACAACGTCATCAATAATACCGTTACGTTCACTCAGGCGGGCGCGGGAGGCATGCAGTGTATCACTACCGCGGCGACTGCGGGGGCGATGAGCAACGTGACGATGAATCTGAACAGCAATAAGGCTGTCAACAATGCCGTTACGACCGCGGGCGCGGTCACGATTTTCGGCGTGGCCAACCTCGGTCCTTACGGAACCCTGAACATGAACAACAACGAGGTCAGCGGCAATACCTCCGCTGCCACTACTGGTGGATTTGTCGGTGTGACCAATCAGGGCGCTGTGGTCAATACGGTGAATATCCTCAACAACGATGTCGGGACTGAGACGGTCAACGCTGCAACGTTCTCCGCGGCCACGACGGGCGGCATTTCCGCTATCACCAACACGGCCGGTGCAGCGACCGCGACGGTGAACATGAACGGAAATAATATCCGCCGGTTCTCGCTCGTATCGTCAGGCCAGGCGGCGGGTCTGGTTCAGCAGGCCGCCACAGTGGGTGTTGCGATCAACATGAACAACAACCACATCGGCACCGCAACGTCGAACTCCTTTACCTACAGTGCGGCGTCGAGCGGCGCCTTCTTCGGTTTGGTTAACGCCGCCGGAGCTGCAACCGCGACGCTAACGATGTCGGGTAATGATGTGAGGGGCTTTGTGCAAAACGTCACTGGGTCGGGATCGCATAATTACCTGAACAACCAGGTGTTCACCGGTTCGACGAACATTAACAACAACACCATCACCAACATTACCGCGAATACGACCGGCAGCGTGACGATGATCGGTAACAGCGTTACTCACGCGGCGAATTCGACTCACAACGTCAATAACAACTCGATTGTGACCGGCTACAGCAAAACTGGAGTTGGCGGGACCGTGCTGTTTTATAACGCGTTTGGATCGTCGGGTTCGACAGTCACAGAGACAAACACCGGGAACAATTTCTCCAACATGACCTTCACGGGGGCGACCAGCATCGCCGGATGGAGAAGCGCCGATGGAACCACGCCGGGATCGAGAAAGACGATTACCAACAACACCTTCAGCAATATTACTGGCGGGACGAGCGCGATTTCATCGATCCTATACGTTGGATTTAGCGACAACACGTTCGCTGCTAACAACGTGAGCGGGAATGCCATCAGCAACATCAGCGGCGCCGGAAGCATCTCGGCCATCTTCTCCGATGGCCAGAACCAGAACTTCTTCAACAACAGCGTGAGCGGGCTCTCCTCTACGGGAGCTGCCGCGGTGGTGACTGGCATTCAGATGACCGGGGCGACGACCCAGAATATCTTCAAGAACAAGATCTACGATCTACAGTCGAATGGCGCCACCGCAACGGTGAACGGAATTCTCGTTTCCTCGGGGACGACGTTCAATATCTACGACAATCTGATCGGAGATTTGAGGGCTCCGTCTACCAGCAGTGCGACGGATGCGATCAGAGGAATCAACCTGACCTCAACAACATCGACGTCGACCCTCAACGTGTCTTATAACACGATTTATCTGAGCGCGGCGATGGGAGGAGCGAACTTCTCGACGTCGGGGATCTTCCATACCACCAGCGGCACGGCGACAACGGCGGCGTTGAATCTGCGCAACAACGTCGTTGTGAACAACTCCATTGCTAATGGCACGGGCGTAGCAGCAGCCTATCGCAGAAGCAATGCGACTCTGACCAACTACGGGCCGACCTCCAATAACAACGACTTCTACGCCGGGACGCCGAGTGCTTCGCACCTCGTCTTCTTTGACGGAACCAATTCCGATCAGACCATCCAGGCTTACCGGGCTCGGGTCGCTTCTCGCGATTCGGCCTCGTTCACGGAGAATCCGCCGTTCCTTAGCACAACTGGTTCGGACCCAACCTTCCTGCACATCAATTCGGCGACGGCGACCCATTTGGAAAGCATGGCGGCTAACGTGGCGGGCATTACAGACGACTACGATAATGACATCCGTCAGGGCAACCCGGGCTATGCCGGAACAGGCACTGCGCCTGACGTCGGTGCGGATGAATTCGGAGGTATGGCGCTGGCCTTCAACGCCGATCTCTCGAACCTGACATTGAGCGACGGCATGTTGTCACCGGACTTCGATCCGGCAATAACGAGCTACACGGCAATGGTCCCGAATTCGACGACCAGCATTACTGAAACTCCAACCTCGGCCGACTCCACCTCGACCATAACCGTCAACGGGAACCCGGTCGTATCCGGCACCCCAAGCGGCTCGATCCCGCTGGCGGTGGGTCCGAATGCCATTACCACGGTCGTCACCGCCCAGGATGGTACTACGATGAAGACCTACACGGTCACGGTCACCCGTGCGGCCAGCACCAATGCGGATTTGTCGAACCTGACATTGAGCGACGGCATGTTATCGCCGGACTTCGATCCGGCAATAACGAGCTACACAGCAAGCGTCCCGAATTCGACTACGAGCATTACAGAAACGCCGACTGCGGCGGACGCGAATGCTACGATCACGGTCAACGGCGATCCAGTCGCCTCGGGTATGGCAAGCGCCCCAATCCCGCTGAACGTTGGGATGAACACCATCACGACGGTTGTCACCGCGCCGGCCGGCAACATGAAGACCTACACGGTCGTCGTTACCCGCGCCCCAAGCTCGAATGCAAACTTGTCGAACCTGGTCCTGAGCGCCGGCGCGATCATGCCCGCGTTCGATCCAGACACGACCGATTACACGCTGACAGTGCCGTTCTCGACCATGAACACCACCGTCACGCCGACAGTCCAGGACCCGACGGCAACGGTGACGGTTAACGGAACGCCGGTCGCATCGGGCACCCCGAGTGATCCGATCAATCTCAGCGTGGGCATGAACACGATCACGGTGGTTGTATCCGCTCAGGACGAGATGGGCATCCATGCGCCGATGACCACCAAGACCTACACGGTTGTAGTAACGCGTGAAGCACGGCCGCCGGCTGCGATTGTCTACGTAGACGACGATTGGACCGGCTTGCCTAACGGAGTCGACCCCGATGCTGGTGGGCCCGCGACGGAAATCGGTTACGACGCTTTTGCCACGATCCAGGATGGTATCAATGGCGTCGCTAATCCGGGCACAGTGATTGTTTACGCGGGTAATTACTTCGAAAATCCGAACGTGAACAAGGAGTTGAATATTATGGGACCGAACGCCGGAATCCCCGGCAGCAGCGGTTCGCGAGTGGCCGAGGCATATGTGCGCACAGTTGGCGCGGCGCAGACCGCGGTGTTCACGGTTTCGATGCCGAATGTCACGATTAACGGGTTCGAAATCGATGGCGACGATCCGGGCTTTGTCGGAACAACTCTGGAAAGTGGCGAAGATACCAACGCCAGCTACGGCGTGCGGCCAGTTGGCGCCTTCCACCACGTCGTTGTCCGCGACAACATTATCACCCGGGTGGCCATTGGCTTCCGCGGCGATGGGTTGTCATTTGCCAACCTGGTAGCCGAGAACTGGTTCGACAGTGTCGGCTTCTATGACTTCGGGTATGCCGTCTCGCTGCGCACGGGTTACTACGCGGATGTCGTTGATAACCTGATGACTCGCGTCTGGACTGGCGTGCACACGAATAACTTCTCGGCGGCGATTCCCCCGGCGGCGGGCGAAGGTTCGGCCAGCTGGGTGATCTCGGGGAACGAGATCCACAGTTATGCCGGAGGCATTCTCTACTGGCTGCACTTCAATAGCGCCACCAGTGCATTGATCGATAACAACTCGGTCACCGCTGAGACCGGCGCCGTGCCAAACAACTTCGGCATGTCGTTCGTGACCGTCCAGAACGGCGTGAGCCCGACTCTGACTAACAACTCGGTCGACGACACCGACTATGGCATCGAATTGACCAATACGTCGACCAGCAACGTAATCACCTTGGATGATACGAATGCGATGAGCGGGACCAAGATTGCCGGCGTTTATCTTACCGACAACCTGACGGTCAACCCGGTGGGTACGACTGATCTGACCAGCAACGCGTATACCGGCGCTGCCAACGCCATCGCGGTTAGAGTTAACGGAATGCCGATTAACGTCGAATCCGGGACCGGAGTGAAGGTTCAAAATTCGCGCACAGCCGCGGCCGATGTCTCGAGCACGGCTGAAGTCACAGGTAGCGCGATCAGCGGCGTAGGAGCTAATGGCGTCGAAGTCATCGGCCCGTTGGCGACCGCGCACGTGACCGGATGCACCATTGCCGGAATGAGCCGGGCGGCCCAGGTCAACGCCACCAATGTGGACGCCCCGGGTTCGGTAGCGGATCCGGCGACGCTGACCATTACCAACAGCACATTGAGCGGCAACACTGCTGCGAGCGGTGGTGCGCTGAATGCCATTGGCACCAGCGGTACGGCCAACGTCACGATCACGAACAGCACCCTGACCGAAAACTCGCCTGGCGGCGCGGCAATCCTCCTCCAGGATGCGTCGTTGATCGTCGGCAACACGATCTTCAACACCGGTGCCTCGGGGACGAACATTTCCGCCCTCGGCACCAGCCTGGTCAGCTCGCTCGGCTTCAACCTGAGCAGCGACAACTTTGGCGGATTCCTCACTGGAACCGGTGATCAGATCAATACCGACCCGATGCTTGGTCCGCTGAAGTACAATGGCGGCCCGACATTCACCCACGCACCGCTCGTCAATAGCCCGGCGATTGACCAGGGCAAGGACATTGGTCCGTTCGGCCCGGCTTACACCGCCACTGGCGAGGACCAGCGCGGATTCGCTCGGCCGGTTGATGATCCGGCCGTCATGAACGCCGCTGGCGGTGACGGGAGCGATATCGGCGCGATCGAGCTCGCGCCCGGCGTTCATCCCAGCATGGCCGCTTCGCGCAAGACTCACGGGGGCGCAGGTGACTTCGATGTCTCTCTGCCACTGATGGGCGCGGTCGGCATTGAAAGCCGCGGTACCGGAGCAGCGACTAATCTTTATAAGATCGTGCTGACTTTCGAAGACACGGTCACCTTTAGCGGCGCGGCGGTGACTTCGGGCACCGGCATGGTCGACAGCGTGACTAGCAGCCCGCTCGTCGTCGACGGATCGCCCAGTACCATCGTAACGATTAATCTTAGCGGCGTAACCGACGTGCAGACGATCACCGTTGCGTTGTTCGACACCGATAACGGCTCGAACATCAGCGACGTAGGCGTGCGAATGCACCTCCGTATCGGCGATGTGACCGGCAACGACGTGGTCAATTCGTCCGACGTGACCATGGTGAAATCTCAGCTGGGAGAGGCCATCGATGGATCCAACTTCCGCACCGACGTGAATGCTAACGGGGTCGTTAACGCCTCCGATGTTACGCTGGTAAAATCCAAGATTCCCTAGTCCCGTTTTGCAGTCTTTATCCCTGTAGCCGGGGTCCTTGACCCCGGCTGCGGGTTGTGGGCCGTGTTCGCGTCAACCGGGCTCGCGAGTGTGAGCAGTAGCTAAGCGCCGTCGGCCCGTTCAGTCCCTTCCATTTTCGGACTTCCTGCGCTCCCCGCTTCCAGCATTCTGACACGTCTGTCGATGTAAGGCAGGCGTATCGTGAGAGTAAAGCCTTTGCCCTCGCTGCTCTCGATGGAGAGCTCCCCGCCGTGTTCGCGAACGATGCGTCGCACGATCAACAGCCCGAGGCCGGTTCCAGATGGTTTCGTGGTAAAGTATGCCTCATACACGCGGCTCAAATTTTCCGCGGACATTCCGCCGCCGGTGTCGATAAAACTAACTAGCACGTGGGTGTCGTCCATATCCGTGCGAATGCGCAGCACGCCTCGGCGTTTCATCGCCTCCAAGCTGTTCTTGATCACGTTGTAAAACGCCTGCTTCATCTGGTCGCGATCCAGTTGGAGAAGCGGCAAATCGGAACGCAATTCCTGTTCGACTACAATGTTTCGGTCCATTATCTCGGGCGCAAAAAAACGGACGGATTCGTCGACCAAAGCGTTCAAATTCTCCGGATGCAACTGGGGTCTTGAAGGCCGGATCGCGCGGAGGAATTGCGTTACAATCGAATCGAGCCGCGTCACTTCAGCGCGGGCGATGTCGATGGATTCCTCGAATTCTTCCCGGGCCGCGCCATCCAGTTTATGCGCCTGTCGCTCCATCAACTGCAAATGAATGTGAAGCGAATTTAGCGGATTGCCTATTTCGTGGGCTACGCCGGCGGCGAGTAACGTCAGCGCATTTAGTCGCTCCGACTCGATCGTCTGCTGCGCGGTGCGTCGGCTTTCTGTGATGTCCCGCAGGATCATGGCGTGGCCCACCTGCTCGCCGTAGCGCGTCTCCGCTGTGTCTCGCTGCTCGATCAGCAATGGAACCACGTAAAAATTGATAAAACGGTTGACCGGATAAAAAATCTCCATGTCCCGGCTGAGCGCCGCGCCGCTTTTCGTCAATGCGTCCCAGTCCAGACCGCGCACCCGTTCGTCGAGGCGTTTGCCAACCGCGTCGTCGGCATCGAGCCCGAATATTTCGCAGGCCGCGTCGTTAAGGTAGCTGATGCGCCCTTTCGAATCGGTAACGATAATTCCTTCCTGAATCGCGTTGAAAACCGTTTCGAGAAAGCCTTTCTCCTGCGCCAGCCGGATGAGATAATTCTGCACATCTTCCGGGCCCACGCGGCCGAGTCGCTCGATTAGTTTCTCAAGAAAGCCCGCTTTCATGGTTTCAACGACGAATAAACACGAATGAACACGAATGGACGTAGCGTCGCGAAGCCATACCCAAATTCCCGAAGGCCTCCAAGTCTGCCACCACACCCTCCCATTCGTGTCTATTCGTAGTTACTGTTCCCTCGGCGGCGGTACTTCGATTTGCAACATCTCCATCCGCACATAGTTCAACACCACGGGCGCCAGGATCAGACCGGGAATTCCCATGATTCTTTCGCCGATAATCAAGCCAATCAGCGTTAACCAAACCGGGTTCCGAATGCGGAGCCCAATAATCTTGCTATTTAGAAAATATTCGAGCTTGTGGATCAAAACCAGGAACACCAGAGCGCCAATCCCCAGGTTTAGCGACACCGTCAGGGCAACGCAGACGATGACCGTATTGCTGATCAAATTGCCCACGATGGGAACGAGACCGCAGAGAAACGTCAGGGCAATAATAAGGGGACCATGGGGCAGATGGACCGCGATGACGAAAATTGCGGTCAAGATCGTATTGATCAGTGATATCATGATCTGCGCGCCCATTACCGTAGAGAAGCTGTTGTAGAAGTCTCGGAATCGCGCGGAGACCTCTTCGCTGAAAACCGAATAGAGATTGTTCTTTAGGAGGTGAGTGTGCGGATCAAGATCAAGGCCGCTTTTCAAAAACAAGCTCGAGGCCGCGACAATCGAAATCACCGTAAAGAGCGCCAACGCGGTTGTGCTTCCGGCGAAGTGGGCCACGTTTTGCAGGTACTTCGCTTCTTCCTTTACCGTCGTGACGATCAGGTCCCTCAGGCTATCGAAATCGGTGAAGGGCAATTCGATCTGCCGTTTTTGAGCCCAGGCGCTGGCCGTTGGGATGGACGTATCAGCCACGTCCGGCAGCGCGCGAAGCGCCGCCCGGGTAAAATACACGGCGGCAAAGGCCAGTCCCGCCACCATTAATGTAAACAGAATCAGAGCGAGCCATTTTTTCTTTGTCAGCCGAACAAGCTTGCGCAGGGCGAAATAGGAAAAAAACGCCACCAGCAACGGCCCTCCCAGCTTTAGCAGCCCCGCCAATATCAGCGTGAGCGCGAGCAGGCCGTACCAAAGTCGAGCCGACGTTGTCATGGCTATTCTTCTGTAGCGGCGGTCTGCGACCGTCGCAAATTTCGACCCGGAAGAATGTGACGCTCCTGGAACGCCGCCACCGAGTTGCTAATGAGCCTGCTCGGCGGGCGCCGGCTGGCCGGTTTCGGCCTCGGCCCGCTCTTTAAGAGCGGCCTTGCGCGAGAGTTTA
Organism: uncultured Verrucomicrobiae bacterium; assembly: GCA_963815455.1. Taxonomy (GTDB): domain Bacteria; phylum Verrucomicrobiota; class Verrucomicrobiia; order Chthoniobacterales; family UBA10450; genus JBDTZF01. The sequence continues at coordinate 1,265,538 of CAWFGO010000001.1, read as the reverse complement.
ACCCGCCCTTTATCGTCGATACCGATGCATTTGACCCAAACCATGTCGCCGATCTTCACCACGTCCTCGGTGCGTTTGACCCGGAAATCCGCCAGCTCGGAAATGTGAACGAGTCCATCCTTGCCCGGCAGAACTTCGACAAACGCGCCAAACTCCTTGGTCGAAACGACGCGTCCCTGGTAGGTTTGGCCAATCTCAATCTCGCGGGACATTCCCCCGATGATTTCTTTTGCCCGCGCCATCGATTCGCCACTCGTCGCGTAAATGTGCACCGAGCCGTCGTCCTCGATGTTAATTTCCGCGCCGGTTTCAGCTACAATTCCCTTGATGGTCTTGCCACCGGGCCCGATGAGCGCGCCAATCTTCTCCGGATTGATCTTGATTGTCTCAATGCGCGGCGCGTACTTCGACAATTCCGTCCGCGGTTTGTCGAGAGCGGTCCGCATGATTGCGAGAATTTTCGTGCGCGCTTCTTTTGCCCGCCCGATCGCCTCGGCCATGATCTTGTGGCTTACGCCCGGAAGTTTCAGATCGAGCTGGAAACCGGTGACGCCGTTGTCGGTGCCGCACAGTTTGAAATCCATATCGCCGAAGTGATCCTCGGAGCCGATGATGTCCGTCAGTAATTCGTAGCGCTTGAGTTGTCGATCTTCGCCATGTTCCGTCACCAGACCGACAGAGATTCCGGCAACAAGCGTCTTGATTGGCACACCCGCGTCCATGAGCGCGAGCATTCCGCCGCACACGCTGGCCATCGAGGTCGATCCATTTGATTCCATGATCTCGCTCGATATTCGAATGGCATAACGAAAATCCGTTTCGCTCGGAATGATGGGCTCCAGCGAACGCTCCGCCAATGCCCCGTGTCCGATCTCTCGCCGGCTGGTGCCGCCGGTTCGCCCAGTTTCGCCGACGCTAAACGGCGGAAAATTATAATGCAAAATGAAGCGCTTCGACGTTTCCCCGCCGCCGTAGGCGTCGATGTTTTGCGCTTCTTCGATCGGGGCGAGTGTTGTCAGCGCGAGCGCCTGTGTCTCACCACGCTGGAAAATCGCCGAGCCATGTGCCCGCGGCAGCAGGCCAACTTCGCAGGTTATTTGCCGCAAATCCTGATAACCGCGACCGTCCATGCGCTTTTGTTTTTCCAGGATGCTTTTGCGAAACGCCTTCTTCTGGACGTAGTCGAACGCCTGGGTCATGGCGAATTTGTCGGCCTCGGGATGTTTTTCCAGGATCGCCGCCTTCACCTGTTCCCGGAGCGCTTCGACGGCCTTGCTGCGCGCGACTTTGCCTTCGGTGTAAAGCGCGGCTTCGATCTTGTCGCCGGCCACCTGATACGCAATGTCGAGTAACGTTGGATCGACATTCAGTAGCGGCATCTCGCGTTTCGGCTTGCCCACTTGCGCGGCTAATTCCTTCTGAATGCGAATCATCTCGCGCGCGTGTCCATGCGCAAATTCGAGCGATTTCACGAACTCCGCTTCCGGGATTTCATCGGCCGCCCCTTCAATCATGATCACGTCGTTCTCGGTGCCTACGTAAATAAGATCGAGATCGCTTTGTTCGCGCTCTGCATGGGTCGGGTTGGCGACGAATTGGCCATTCACGCGACCGACGCGCACCGCGCCAACCGGTCCGGCGAACGGAATATCGGAAACGCAAAGCGCCGCCGACGCACCGTTGATCGCTAAAATGTCGGGATCGTTTTCACCGTCGGCGCTGAGCAACAAACTGATGACTTGCGTGTCGTAAAAATATCCCTGCGGAAACAGCGGCCGAAGCGGCCGGTCCGTCATTCGTGAAGTCAATGTTTCCTTTTCGGAGGGACGGCCTTCGCGTTTGAAATAGCCGCCGGGAAATTTTCCGACCGCCGCGGCTTTTTCTCGGTAATCGACCGTGAGAGGGAACCAGTCCTGGCCTTCCTTGATCGACGTAGCCGAAACCGCGCTCGCCATCACCATGGTCTCGCCGCATGAAACGATGACCGCCCCGTCTGCCAGTTTGGCGATTTTGCCGGTTTCGATTGAGATTTGATTGGCCCCGATTTGGGCCGTGACCTTCTTTTGCATTGTAGTTTCCTGGATGTGCGAGTCCCAGGCCGGTCACCTTGACTGTAGGTTTTAAACCCGCACGAGGATCGCTCGCCGCGGCGAGCGCCGTTCCGTCGAAACTAAAACCTAAAATCCAAGGTGGTTACTGCGGCCTGGACTGCTGTTGTTTTTTCTAATTACGTTTGGCTTCGAATCGGGAACTGCTGATGTCCGCACGAAGATCGACTCGATTACTTCCGCAGGTTTAACCCGTCGAGCAGCTTCTTATAGCGATCGGCTTTGGTCTTGCTCAAGTAATCGAGCAGACTGCGGCGCTGCGCGACCATTTTTAAAAGGCCGCGGCGCGAGGAGTGATCTTTGCGGTTGGTCTTAAGGTGTTCGGTCAGATGCTCGATCCGGCGCGTCAGAAGTGCGACTTGCACATCCGCGCTGCCGGTGTCTTTTTCGTGCAGCTGGAACTCCTTCAGGCTCAACGTTTCCGTATTCTCTGCCATTTCGAAGGGCCTATTCTAGATGAATAATGCCGATTCGCAAGTGCGTCCTCAGCAGCCCTCTGGTCGATCCAAGGAAGCGATTGAATTCCAATGTCCCGCACAACTCTTGCTTCGCAGAAGGAATGCCCGAGAACGATTTTTTTGCCTTCTGTAGCTCGCTCCCTTTGCCGGAGTTGAGAGCTATCAGCAAACTGTCACGGGTCAGGCACTTTTTACAAGACGAACGTGTTTACTCCCCGGGCGACCCGGGCGACGAGCTTTTCGTTATCAATCGTGGGCTGGTCGAGATCACCTCCGAAGCTTCTCATTCCGGGATGCCGACCATCCTCTCTCGGGGCGATATTTTTGGCGAAATCGGCCCATTTCTTGGCGTTGCTCGCAGCCAGACGGCTCGGGCCCGCGGGCCTCTGAGTGTGCAGTGCTTTCGGGGAGATGATTTTCCGGAACTTCGTCAGCAAGTGCCGCCTTTTTTCTTTTTCTTGTGTCAAAAGCTCGCGCATCAATTGTTTCAGGCGCGGGAGATCGGAAGATCGCAAAATGGCGCCCGCGAGTTGGTCGGAAGTTTGGCCAACTTCGATGTCGTCACGATATATCAAATGATCGTCCGATCGATGCAGACTGGCCTCCTTGCCATTGTTGACGAAAATGGCGAGACGACTTGCGAATTCTATTTCGACAAAGGAATTCCGCGCCGGGGCCGCTTTCAACATCTAAAAGGCGAGGAGGCATTTTGGCAGCTTTTCATCCAGGCTCGCCGAGGCTGGACATTCTCCTTTTCGCAAGAAGCCGTGCCCAGTGCCGAGTGGACCGATGAAAGCGCGATTAGCGGGAACGCGGACGAGATACTTCTGAAAGCTATCCATATGCGCGACGAATTTGAAGATTTGTGCAAGCGCATGAAGGCGGAGACAGCCAGCCTAAAACGAAAGCAATTGAACTTTGTCTGGCCTCGGACCGATCTCGAGGAGCTGCGACCATTGGCCGAGGAGATTTGGCAAATTGCTTACAGCCAACCGATTTCACTGGAGAACCTTTACCAGCGTTGCGGCGTCTGTAGCCTGAAGGTATATCGTGCCGTGGAAGAAATGTTAGGCTCTGAGCTCTTTGCGCTCCAAACCAATGGCGATGCGTCGATGAAAGCGGGGTCCTGAGCGACGCGCTCTACGCTCGCCTTTCCTCGCGCTTCCCTCCGTACCAAAGATCGAGCCGGTCCCTCGACCGGGCGCCACGGGGGCCCCGAATGACGATCGACAACGAGCGGGCGAAGACTTCGCGGGCCGAATACATGCGTAATTTTCGGCCGGAGGTCAGGACCGGTTGCGGCAGGATCTTGAACCGGCCCAGCTTTCGAAGGGCAAGACTGAAATAGACCTCCTCGCCGATGAAGTATTGTTCGTCGAAGCCGCCGATTGCGTCGAAATTGCGCCGAGTGGTAAAAAGAAAAGCGCCCGCGCCGAGGTTGAGCCCAAAATAGACGCGGCAAAATGCGCTTACGAAAATGCGTCCCCAGAGCGGGATGAATCCGTCGGGAAGCACCCGTGCACTGCCGCCGGCACAATTCGATTCCAGTGCGGCGATGGCATCGGCGACGTGTCCACGGTTAATGCGCGTATCAGCATCGACAAAAAACAAAATATCGCCTTGTGCGGTCCGCGCTCCGGCGTTGCGAGCCGCCGCAATCTGGCGACGATTGATTGAGACAACTCGTGCTCCAGCTTGCGCGGCCACGTTCGCCGTCGTGTCTGTGGACCCGTCGTCGACCACAATAATCTCAAACGGCTGGCCTGCGCCCTCGGCCGCAGCCTGGCCGATCGCGGCGATTGTCGATGGAAGTTCCAGCTCTTCGTTGTAAGCCGGAACGACAAACGAAATCATGACGCTCTTCGGCGATTCGCTTCGTCGATGGCGAGATACTCGATCCGGGGTGGACTGAAGGTGTCGAGGACTCGCGTCTCTTCCATTGTTTCCACGCCGTGTGGGATATTGCTGGCCAGATAGTACGAATCTCCAGTCGCCAATTCATGCACAGCCCCGGCGACAATCAATTTCATCCGGCCTTCGAGAATGTGAACGATCTGCTCCTGCGGATGTTGATGCTCCGGCATTTTGCTGCCAGCGGCCAGACGCGCCACCATTTGATACATTGTCTGCCCGCTCGCTGCCGTCTGCCGTTTGATTCCGGGGCAAATTTCGATCCAGGGATTTTCGTTCTTCATTGGTTTGGCTTCAGTTCGATTGTTTTGGCGTAAAGCAGGGAATCCAGCACCTTCCCGTCCTTGATCACATTCTGGCGCATCCGGCCCTCCAAGACAAAGCCGGCCTTTTCCAAAACGCGAGCCGATGCCGGATTATTCGAAAACACATGACCAGCAACCCGCAGGAGGTCAAAATTCGCAAAGGAATATTCGGTAACAGCGGTGACTACCTCGGTCATAATTCCGCGGCCCCAGAATTCCTCGGCCAGCCAGTAACCGATCTCGGCGGTACGACGGTACACGTCCTTGCCTCGATGTATTCCAATACCGCCCACGGCTTCTCCGCCGATATCGATACAAAATCTTGTGCGTGGATTCTCGCTCAACGCCCGGGCCAGGAACTCTTCTGCATCCGCCAGGCCATAGGGATGCGGAAAAATGTCGCGCACACCGAGCCAAACCTGACGATTGTTGGCGTGTTTTGCGATGCCGGCGGCGTCATCTCGACGCCAGTCCCGCAACGTGCAGCGGCTGAGCACGAGCTCCATGGCCAGGCTTATCTGAATCGAACTCCCGCCTTTTGAACTTCACGATAAGGCAGAAGCCAAACGAGCGATTCGTCGTGAAGATCGACAACCTGAATCCGGTTGCCCCACGGATCGCGAAAATCGCAGCGGAACGGCGGCTCCAGTTTCAATTTGTATTTCTTAGTCAGTTTTTGGCGCACTTCTTCGAGTTGTTTCTCATCGCGCACCATGATCCCGAAATGCCCCATCCTGGCCGGTTGCGGATTTTTCACTTCGAACATGGCCAGGAACTGGTGCTCGCCCAGCTTGAAAAACGCGTCGCCCTCGCCTCCGCTCATTTGTTCGAGGTGGAAAACGTCTTCGTAAAACGCGATCGCCTTCTTGATATCGCCTACTTCGATGGCCACATGATTGCAGCCGTAAACTTGTACGCTCATGGCACAAGATAGAATGCGTCGTCGAAAAATTGTAGGGCGTTTTTGGCCGCATTCCTGCTGTTTTGCATCGGATGGAGGGGCAATTTTCACCCGAGCAAATGGAAGCTCTACTGCCTTTAGCGGCAAACTGGGCGGCTGAACAGGAAGCGCGAATCTTGAGCGAGGGCACGCCGCTGTCAGAACGAGAAATCGCCGATGCCAAGGCCGCCGGCGTCAAAGAACCGGAGCGGATCCGCCTGCTCCAGGTGGACGCGATCCCGGCGCCGGCGCATCCGATGTTGAGGGCCGCCTGCGGCGCGATCAATTTGCTCGCGTCGGCCCCGCGCGGACTCACCTTTCACTATGGTATCTTTGTCCGGCGCGATTGCCGGCAGGATCGACATCTCCTCGTGCACGAGCTGGTGCACGCGTCTCAGTACGAACGGCTCGGCGGAATTTTTCCATTTTTGAAAAGGTATCTGGTCGAATGTTTCACCATTGGTTACCGCAAAGCGCCGCTCGAAAAAGAGGCAGTCGATATCGCCCAGCGCATTTGTTCCGCTTAATCGGGGGCCGGATTAATTTTTCCGGTGTCCAACCATTTCGGCGCGAACGGTGCGCGAATCGACGCGGGTGAGAGTTCTTTCCATTGTCGATGTTAACAGGCGGATGTGGGGGATTTCGCAAAGATGTTCGGCGATAAACCAAATCGGCTTATCTGTCGTCATCCAGTTGCGCCGATCGAACCGGGCGAGATTTACCGGTCGTGAATAGCGCCGCAGCGTCCGCTCGAATCGCAAATTGAAATAGACGTTGAAGTAACTCATGGCCAGCTCGCGTAGCGTGCGGTAAACCGGTTCTCGATACCGGCAGCCGGTGAAATTCGATTTGGCCACGGCTCCCCAATGACCGCGCACTTTGAAAAGCGCAATCACGTGATCGGTATCCCGATCGGCTTCCAGGTCGAAAATGAGCGGCGGAAAGCCGAGCACGCGCAGGGCGGCGGCGGCAAAAATTCCACCCTCCAGACAAGAGGCGGTGCGATCGTGCAGAACTTTTTTCGGCGATCGCGCGGTGAAGCTGAGATTGTAAGGCAGATCGTCCAAAAAGCGCTGAACGCCGGCCGGCGTTTTCAACGCGCGCAATGTTCGCAATTCCGATTGTGTAAAACGCAAATCCGACGCGATGGAGCGCCGTTTTCCTGTTGTCATCTTTGGCTGGTCTGAAACCGGAAAGTTTGATCTAACAGGGCCATGTCAAACGACTTGAACACAGCAAAGCCGGATGTCGAACAAGCAATGTACGTAGGAGCGATTGCGACCTGCGTCCTTTCTCTTCTTCCCTACATCAACGTATGCATTTTTCCAAGTTACGTTATCGGTGCCGTGGTGGCGGTATGGTACGCGATCACGAAACAAGGCCAGACACTCACCCTGAAGGACGGGGCAAAGCTCGGGTTTTTGAGCACTGCGCTCGGGACCGCCGCCGCGGCGGTGGTCGGCGACCTGATCTGGCAGATTTTTGATTATCAACTTTGGGGGAAACAAAATGGAGACTTTATGCTGGCCATTTTTCGCTCCTTTGCCAGCGATCAGACGATGGACGCGATGAAGGATTCGATGGCCGAGCAGGCGGCGAAAAGTTTCGCCTGGTACATCATTCTTATTCAGGTGATAGCGATAGCCATCATGTCAGGAATCTTTGGCGCGTTCAGTGGACTCATTGCCGCAAGCGTAATGCGCAAGAAAGCAAGCGGCCCCGCGGCCTAAATTACAGACCCACCGGGTGTCGGACTTCGAAACCGTAGGGGCCACGGAAAGTTGGTTGCCATCCCGGGGCCCATTTTTCGCGACCAGTTACATACGGCGTCGTATCGAGTCTCAATCCCGCGATGACGGCAAAGGTGTGCCCGCTTTTTGCATAAATCGTGATCCACTTTCCCCGGCCGCGCTCCCCGAACCGGCGAAACTCGGAGGAACTCATGGGCGACTTGATCAGACCGGCCGCGCCGAGCGCATAGGAAACGGTGCCGGAGCAATCGTAGCTGCGATCGATAAAAGACCGGTGCCCGCCGCCGTAACGATACGGCTTGGTATGAAGTTGGTTGGCGGCCCAAATCGCGCGCTTCACTGCCAGCGGCGCGTTCGTCGGTGCACACGCGACCTTGCCGCGAAGGCGAGCTTTGGTCCCGGGCACGGTCGGGCCGGAAGCGGGAAAACTACCTGCGAAAAGAGGAGCCGCCACGAGGGCCGGAATCGCCAAGGCAAAAATTCGTATTACGGAGTTCATCGACATTTTCTTAGCCGCTGCTATGCCAAAAAAGGTTCCAGATTGGAATCGCCAATCTGTAGCAGGGATGAAAGAAAGTTCAAGCACGACGTCGGAACAATTCATGCAAATTTCCACCCTCGGGAGTTGGGTTGATCTGGTCTGCGGGCCGAGTTTCATCATAATCTTGCCGGATGACACGGATGTCTGCGTTGGCGGCCGCCGCAATTGTCATCGCAGGAATGGCAGCGTTGGCCGCGGATCAATCGCCCGAAGACGAGTCCGATGATTCATTTGAAATTGAGCCGCCGCTGCTCATCCCAAACCGATCCGATGAGCCGCTGGCTGTCGCGCCGCCCGGAACCGCCGAGGGCGATCCCGCGCGCCTGGAAAAGGAACTCGCGCGAGCCAAGGAGCGAGCGGCCCGGGCAGACCGGCTCTGCAAAATTGGCGCGCTTTCGAAAGTCGAAGTCGAGCAGCGCGCGTTGAAAGTTGTCCGGCTCGAATCGGTCTTGGCTAATGCCCGGCTTGCCTTGGCTGAGGAAGAACTTGTCACCCAGCAAGGCCGGTTAACTGCCGGTGAAATATCGGAAGCAGAATTGGCCCGGGCAACGAAGGCCGCCGGCGACGCCAGGGAATCCGTTCAAATCGCCGCGGCCAATCTTCAGCGGGCAGAACTCGAAGCCGCGGAGGCAAATTTGCATCGACAACAGAAGCTTCTCGCCACGAGAACAGCGCGAAAATCCGACGTCAACCGCGCCGAACAGAAGGTTGCCGAGCTCAAGGCGCAGAAGAATTAACTGGCGCGATTGCCTATGCCCGCTAACAGGATGTCGATCTTGTTTACTTTATGAAACTTCTCTTGCGTCTCATCGCGATTCCGCCACTGCTCGCTGCCTTTGCTTCCGCGTTTGCCGCGGAGGCTACGGAGCATCTCGTTTATCCGCACCCGCCGAAGAGCGATCAGGTTGATGATTATTTCGGCACGAAGGTCGCCGATCCGTATCGCCCGCTCGAGAACGCCGATTCCAAGGCAACGCGGAACTGGATCGAGGGGGAGAACAAGCTCACGTTCGACATGCGCGGATAGAAGTATCAGCCGCTGAAAAACAAAAGCGCGCACCCGAAGTGGAAGCGTTCCAGACCAACTCCACCTTCAACCCATCCACCCAGTGTAAACCTTACCCTTCACAATCACCGTTGACACCCTTCATAGGGGTTAGGCCTTTGTGTTGCGAGCCCAAACGGTGCCCCATTCGCCAGCTGAACTATGGTGATGAATCTGGAACCCAATTCTGCCAAGAGATTGCTCGACATCCGTAAAGACACGCCGACCCCAAAGATGATATTCCATGCGGATGTTCTTAATAGCGGGCCAAGCAGTAGGGTCGGCCAATAGCTCCCACTCAGCTCCTTCGGAATCAATCTTGGCGAAATCAATTCGCCCGCCAAGCCGTTCGACGACGGTAGAGAGCGAGACTTGTGGAATCCGATGGCCAGACTTCGAAGCGGCGATTGTCCTGGCTTGGTTGGAGCCGCCCGACTCGTCGATCGAGACATACCCAGCCCTCGCGCCAACAGCCTCGGCGAATAGGGTGAACTCAGCAGCGGCGGCATTCTTTGATGAATGCTCGAGCACCCGGGGATTTGGTTCGTAGGAATGGATTCTTGCGGTGGGGAAATACCCTCGCGCCGCCATTGAGAAGAGGCCAATATTCGCCCCAATGTCCGCAACGGTATGCACGGGGAAATCGACCGCGCTCAATCCGTATTCGTCCTCGATAAAGCATGTTAAGAAGTCAATCGCAGCGCCGCCCTCGTCGGGGGAAGAAAGGAGCACGGACTGACCTCGGAGTCGGATCGCCGTTGGAAGGCTGAATGAAGCGCGCCGGACAAAAGGAACCCCAAAGCGACGCGCATTCGAAATACGTCGAATGTGCTGAAAAATCTGTTTGATCAGCTTGATAGATTTTGAAAATAGATGGCGCGCCCGTTTAGGTCTAACTAGAAGTAGGCGAAATTTATTCGACTAATCAGTCCCCCTGCCGCATCGCGTCGGCGAACGCGACATCACCGGATTTCAAATCGAGTTCGACTTCCTTGCGCGTGCCGAAGACACGGGCACGGTCGTCGTCAAATTCGCCTTCCCAGCGGGCGACGACAACGGTGGCCAGACAATTACCAACCAGGTTCACGCACGTGCGCCCCATGTCCATTAGTTCATCCACGCCGAATATTACCGCGACGCCAATCGGGCCGAGTCCGGCGGGAAGGAACGTGTTCAAGGTTGCGAGCAAGATCACCAGGGACGCGCGCGGAACCGCGGCCACGCCTTTGGAAGTGAGCATCAACGTCAGCATCATGGTGATCTGCTGACCGATCCCCATGTGCCAGCCCATTGTCGTTTCGGCTGCTTGAGCGACGAACACCGAGGCCATCGCCAGATACAATGTCGATCCGTCGAGGTTGAATGAATAACCGGTCGGCATCACGAAGCCGACGATGTGGCGCGGCACGCCAAACCGCTCCATTTGTTCCATCGCCTTGGGGAGCGCCGATTCGCTGCTGGTAGTGGCGAAGGCGAGCGCGGCTGGCTCGCGCACCGCGCGGAAAAATTGCCGCAACGGGACGCGGGCGATGAAAATGACGAGCCCAAAGACCAGGACGATGAAGATGATCAACGCGAGATAAAGCGAAAGGATCAGTTTGCCGAGATAGAAAAGAACCCCCAAGCCCTGAGTGCCGACAGTGTGAGCCATGGCCGCGCCGACTCCGATGGGTGCGAACATCATGACGTAATTGGTGAATTTGAACATCACCTGCGACAGGCTCTCCATCGCGCGCACGATCGGTTTCCCTTTTTCGCCGATCGCTGACACCGCAAGGGCGAAGAGCACACTGAACGCGACGATTTGCAGCACGTCGCCGCGCACCATCGCTTCAATCACGCTGGACGGAAACGCGTGCACCAGCGTTTCGATCAGCGTTTTGGGATGACTTTGCCCGATTGCTTTAACGATATCGGTATTGCCGGCCACGAGCGTGACGCCCACGCCCGGCTTCATGAAATTGACAACGACCAACCCGATGGCCAGCGCGGCGGTCGTAGCGGTCTCGAAGTAGACAATCGCTTTCACGCCCATGCGCCCCACCTTCTTGAGCGCGCCGGCTCCGGCGATTCCGATCACGATGGTCGAGAAAACCAGAGGAGCGATGATCGACTTGATCAGGTTGAGAAAAATATCGCGCAGAAAAAAGACGGCGTTACCCCAGTCGGGTCGCACCCAGCCGATCAGCCCGCCCACGACCAGGCCGATCATGATCTGGGTCGTGAGCGACGGCCGGTACCACGGGCGGCGGGCGGTTATCGAAATCATCGTGTTGTGATTAACACAAAGGGCGGATTACAAACAGCGTGGTTTTTGATTTCGGGGAGCACAGGCTGCCAGCCTGTAATCGCCGGCAGCTTGCCGGCGATATTTCGCGTAACAAATTTTCGATCGGACAGAGATGTCTCGGCAAGCTGCCGAGACCAACAGGCTGGCAGCCTGTGCTCCCCGGAATTGCTCGCGCCGAGGTGAAAAGTACATTCAAATCTCTAGATGTTCCTGAGCCATCTCGAATGCACTGCATGCGGTCTTCACCACGATTGGACGCGGCTGCAAAATCTCTGCACGACCTGCGGCAAACCGTTGTTCGCAATTATTGACTTGGCTGCGATTGGAAAACTTGACCGCTTTAAGCGGTCAAGTCTAACGATCCGTGAGAAATCACTCTGGCGTTATCGCGAGGTATTGCCGTTGCCGGCGAATGTCGATCCTGTTTCGCTTGGCGAAGGCGGGACGCCGCTGCTCCGGGCGGCAAAGTTCGCTGACGATGTCGATCTTTGGATCAAGGACGAATCGCTCAATCCGACCCAGAGCTTCAAGGCGCGGGGGATGAGTGTAGCTGTTTCAATGGCGAAATATCTTGGCGCAACGAAGCTTGCTGTGCCAAGCGCAGGCAATGCCGGCGGCGCGCTGGCCGCTTACGCCGCCCGAGCCGGACTCGAAGCGCACATCTTCATGCCGCGGGACACGCCGCGCGCGAACATCATCGAATGCCGCGAGCTGGGCGCGCATGTCGATCTTATCGACGGACTGATCACCGATTGCGGTGCGGAAATCGCGCGGCGGAAAGACAAGGAAGGCTGGTTCGATATGTCCACGCTCAAGGAACCATATCGCGTGGAAGGAAAGAAAACGCTGGGCTACGAGTTGGCCGAGCAATTGAACTGGAAATTACCCGACGTGATCCTTTATCCGACCGGCGGCGGCACCGGCCTCATCGGAATGTGGAAAGCCTTCGACGAAATGGAAATGCTGGGCTGGCTTACGGGTCCCCGCCCTCGGATGTTTTCGGTGCAGGCGAAGGGATGCGCGCCGATCGTGCGTGCTTTCGAAGCCGGCGAAAAATTCGCAGGCGAGTTTCCAAACGCTCACACCATCGCATCGGGCCTGCGTGTTCCCAAAGCGATTGGCGATTTTCTCATGCTGAAGATTCTTCGCGAATCGAATGGTGGCGCCATCGCGATCGACGACGATGAAATGATTCGCGTTGGGCGCGAAGTTGGGAAAAGCGAAGGACTATTTGTCGCCCCCGAGGGCGCCGCCTGTTTCGCGGCTTTCACAAAGCTTCGCACTGCGAACAAGATCGACATCGGCGAGCGCGTTGTGATCTTCAACACCGGCTCCGGGATCAAATATCTCGATTGTTACGGGTGATTCGCGCGGTTCAATCAGCGGGCGCGAGGACATAAATCGCGGCGAGCGTGACGAGAAAATACGGAACCAAAACCGCGGCGCCGGCGTATTCCTTGGCCATTCGCTGGCCAAAAAAGAGAGCGAGGATCGATATCGCCGAAATTATTGCGCCGTAGAATGCGATTGTTGAGCCGCGCGACAGAATTATCAGCGCGCAGCCGACCGCGCTCAAGGCGCCGGCCGAGATCTCAAGAATCGTGATTACGAAAACCATCAGCGGCACCAGTCCGGCCAGCGGGCTTTTGGCGAAATGCCCTTTTAACCATTCAAGGTTGCCGCGGCGGTCCACGATCTTGTCGATCCCGGATTGCAAAAACAGGATGGCCAGAAACGCCGACACCAGAACCTGGAGCAGCGACGTTGTGTTATCGGACGAAAAAAGATTAGGCATCGATGAAATCGTAGCACACCGATCAAGTCTGGATTGTGGCTTGGGGAGCACAGGCCGCTGGCCTGTAGTTGCCGGCAGCTTGCCGGCAACATTTGTAAACGCCCATCCGCGTGATCCGGCATGGAAATTCCGGCAAGCTCCCGAAATCAAGAGGCTGGCAGCCTGTGCTCCCCGGACAAAGACGCGCCGTCGTCTTACATCATTTCGCTATGACGATGTCGCCGCTTTGAATCGGACGCGGCAGATCGGCCCAGAGAATCGTCACGTTGCTGAAGTTCATCGGGATTCCCGCGCCCCCCAGATCGGGCCTATCAGTTATCTGGAAGTGAAGATGAGGTTCGGTTGAATTTCCGGATGAGCCGAGTTTGCCAATCACATCGCCCGCTTTGACCTGGTCACCCTTCTTGACCCGCACGCTGCCGGGTTGGAAGTGCGCATAAAGCGAGAACTCGCTCTGGCCGTGGTCAATCACGACGTAATTACCGAGGATGCTGCCCTTTTCGAGGCGTTCGGCCTGTTCTTTCCGCAATCGCGCGGAATATGCCTCCTGAGTTTCGTCCGGCCGTTGCATCGCTGCCGGATCCGACGCCTTTTTGGATTCAATAACCTGCTGCCTGGCCATCCTTGCGCGATTCGCTGGCTCCGACGTAAACGCGCTGGCCGTCGTGCATTTCCACTCTGATCGCTTGATAACCGCCGTAGCCGCCCACATCGAATCGGACATCGTGGCCACGCTTCTTCAGTTCGCGCACAGTTTCGTAGGGAATCCCGCTTTCGACTTCGACGTAGCCACCCGAGGCGGTCATTTTTTCGCCGGTCGGTTCGTTGTCGCCTTCGTGCTGCCAGCGCGAAGCGTCGCCCGCTTCCTGCACGTTTAGATCGAAATCGATCTGATTGGTGAGCACCTGGACGTGGCCCTGCGGCTGCATCCCGCCGCCCATGACGCCGAAGGCTTCCCACGGTTTGCCATCTTTCATGACGAACCCGGGGATGATGGTGTGAAACGGGCGTTTGCCCGGCGCGTAGACGTTCGCGTGACCGGGCTCCATGGAAAAAAGTTCGCCGCGGTCTTGAAACATGAAGCCGAGCCCCGGCACAACAATGCCGCTGCCCATGCCGCGGTAATTGCTTTGAATGAGCGAGACCATGTTGCCTTCGTCATCGGCGGCGCACATGTAGATCGTGTCGCCCTGATCCAGCGCCGGATTTCCAGCATCGACAAGTTTGTTCGCATGCTGCGGATCGATCAACTTGCGCCGCTCCGTCGCGTATTCTTTCGAGAGCAACCCTTTCAACGGAATTTTGGCGAAGGCCGGATCGGCATAGAATTTCGCGCGATCGGCCCACGCAATCTTCTTCGCTTCGATCATCGCGTGCAGCGTCTCCGGTGAATTGCGGCCCATCGCGCGCAGGTCGAAGCCTTCGAGAATGTTCAGTATTTGCAACGTTGCAATTCCCTGACCGTTCGGGGGCAGCTCGAAGACATCGTATCCGCGATAGTTAGTCGAAACCGGTTCGACCCATGTCGATGCGTGCTTTTCGAAATCGTCTTTGCGCAGATAGCCACCGTTCTCGCGCATGAACTTGTCGATCTTGTCGGCGATTTCGCCTTTGTAAAAAACGTCACGCCCTTTCTCCCCGATTAGCCGCAGAGTTTTTGCCAGCGCTGGATTTTTGAAAATGTCGCCTTTGGCCGGCGTCCGGCCTTTGCCGTCGAGCGTGTAAGTTTCAAAGAATCCACCCGGCAAATCTTTATAGATGCGCGGACCAAATCCCCAGTAATACGCAATCAGCTCCGTAACCGGGAAGCCTTCCTCAGCGTATTTGATCGCCGGAGCCAGATCGTCGGCGAATTTCAATTTGCCGAATTTTTTGTGCAGCTCGGCCCAGGCATCGACTGTTCCCGGCACGCTGATGGGCAACATGCCGGTTGGCGGAATGGTCTCGCGTTTCAATTTCGCGAGCTCGGTTTTCATTTGTTCATAGCTCAACCCGAGCGGGGAACGTCCGCTGCCATTAATTCCGTAAAGTTTGTTTTCCTTGGCGCTGTAAACGATCGCGAAAAGATCGCCGCCGATTCCGTTCGAGACCGGCTCCATTAACCCGAGCGTCGCATTCGCCGCGATGGCCGCATCAACCGCGCTGCCGCCGCGCTTGAGGATGTCGATGCCGACTTGAGTTGCAGCGGGCACACTGGTGCAAACCATTCCATGCCGGGCCAAGACTTCGGAGCGCGTTGCAAAATTCTTTCCGGTGATTCGATCGATTTGTGCCGAAGCGTTCGACAACCAGCATGCCCACAAGAAGAGCGGAACCAAGCGAAACGATCTTTGCATGGCCGACGTTACCATCGTTGTCATTCCGAGCGAAGCGAGGAACCTCGCACTCGAAGTTTGGGTGTACACGCGGCGGAAGAAAGTTTTTCCCGGCTTATGTGGGGTCCCTCGTCGTCTCCGCGACTCGGGATGACCCCGCTGCTCAGGAGAGTAGCCACAATTTAGATCGACAACCAATCTGCGATTTGCGACTAACGGGCCAGGGAATTTGGGATAGCAGACCTCAATCACAACAATCACAACAATTATGAACTGGAAGAAATTCTTTATCGCATTCATCGCAGCGTTCATCTTCGTCTTTTTCTTCGGCTTCGTCTGGCACGGCATCCTGATGAAGTCGGCTTACATGGAAATCGCGAGTCACTATCGCGCTCACGACGACATGATCTGGCCGTCGATGCTGTTCGGTCATGCCGTAATGGCGTTCTTTTTCACCTGGATTTGCGCGCGCTTTGCCGCAGGTGGCGGCGTGGGAGCGGGAATCAAGCTCGGCATTCTCGTCGGGCTTATTTGCGTTGGGCTGCACTTCATTCGTTTTGCTGTTGAACCATTGACCACCAAGATTCTTGTTCTAGGCGGTATTGGCGACGTCCTGGAGTTTGCTATCGCCGGCGCGATTATCGGCGCGATCTATAAGCCGAGTGCAGTTTAACTCGACAGCACCGAGATCTACATTTGGAGTATCTTCACCACGCAAGTGCCCGCGATCATATCGTGCAAAGCGCGTTTCCGTTCGGTGAATGCGGCCATGATGTAACCGATGCCGAGCGTGACCGTTGACAGCGCCATCGCGAACAGCCGGCCAACTGCTCGCGAAAAGGTAATGCGCGGATCGTCTCTGTCGCTGATCACGCGAAGGCCGCACATTTTCTGTCCGAGCGTGGCTTGCATCGGTGACGCCCATAGACCGGCGAAATAAAAGATCTTGAGTCCGGCCGCGGCGCTCGCGGCAAAAAACAGGTTGCCGGACCCGGGATCGCTTGGGTCCGGCCAGAATACGAACCACAGAACACCAATCGGAATCGCCAGAATGATGCTGTCGAGAAAGAGAGCAACGGCCCGAATCCAAAATCCGGCGTAGGTCGGCGATTTGGGAGGGTTGGGAGTCGCGATGCCGATGGGTCTGGCTGAAGCGGAAGCGGCGCCGGGCAGGATCACTCCGGCGATACTGAACACCGGCTTCCAACCCGGCGCGCCTTCGTACCATGCTTGCTCCGACGGATTGAGAGAACCGGCGGCGAGCTGTCGATTCACCTCGGCTAGCGAGAATGGCCCCACGCGCTGGCCGTGCCGCTTAATGTAGATTTGCACCATCTGGCGAGGTCGTTGTCTGAAAAATTTGGGGCCCGGTCAAGCGCAGGGTTCTTGCCTTGGGATAGCGGCGGCGAAATTGCTTCCACGGCCGGAGCGCGGGGAATACATTGTTTGCATTCGCCTATGGATGAGATCGTTGGCCAACTAGCGAACGGCGAGCCATTGAGCATCGACCCGCTCATCGAATTTCTGCTGCGGTTCGCGCGGAACGACCTGTGAATTATGCGCATCTTTAATCGTGCGCACGTTCCATGGTTCCTCTTTGTCCTGGTGGCGACGGCCGTTTCCGCCTGGCTCTACATCGGAAATTTCGGCGCTTTGCCGGCGGTAATTCGGCTGCCGTCGTTTTTGATTCAGACGCCTTTCGGTCATCGCAGCGTGGGAGGAACGCCACTCGGCCTGATTTTTGGCATCGTCGCGTTTGGTATTTTTATTTTCGCCGGGCTGCTTGGGATGCGAAAACGAATTGTGCTTTGGCGGTTCGGGACGGTGCAACTCTGGATGCGAGCGCATATCTGGCTCACGTTGCTGACGATTCCGCTGGTCCTTTTCCACAGCGGATTTCGCATGGGGGGCGCGATGACGATATGGCTCTGGGCGATCTACGCGATTGTGATGGTGAGTGGCATTTACGGTTTAGCCCTGCAACATCAACTGCCCCGAATTATGAAGGAGCGACTCCAGGCCGAACCCGTTTACGAGGAGATTCCGTACATTCGATCGCAGCTGGCTACGGCCGCGCAAGAAATGCGCGATTCGTTCGCGTCTGCGTTGCCGGCAAGGACTGCCCCCGGCGCATCAGCGGCAGGTCCGTCCGAGGAATTCGCCACAGAATCGACAGTCGCCACCGATCTCGTGGCCGCGAATGGCGAGCGCGGCGCGGCGGCGCAGTCGACCGTAGAGGCGCCGGCGGCGGCTTCGTCCGCGGCGCCCGAACGCGACATGGACTCGGAAGCAGTCCTGGTCGCATTTCTCGACACGGAAATACTGCCATATCTGTCCGCCCGGCGTGGCGATCGGTTACGGCTCGGGAACAATCGGTACTCCGAAGATCTCTTTCGCGTAGTGAAACTGAGAGTCGGGGAGTTCTACCGTGGGCGCATCGAAGAAATTCAGTCGTGGTGCGACGAACGGCGCACTCTCGATTTGCAACTTCGATTGCAGCATTGGCTGCACGCCTGGCTTTTCGTGCACGTGCCGATTTCTTATTTCCTTATTCTCTTCACGGCGTGGCACGCCTACATCACGCTCTTCTATTATTGATTAAGCGCCCATTATGGCCGCGCCGCGCCGAACCCAAAAACAAATCTCCCAGCGCTACGGGGGAAACCTCGGTTATTACAATCGACTCCACGTCTGGCGCCGCATCCGGATGGCGGCCAGCCTGATCGTAATCGTTGCCGGAATCGCCGGCATCGTGCTTTATCAAAAGCGCGGCCGGGAGACGTTCTTTAGCGTGGGCCAAATTTCGGCCGAGCACGCCGCCTTCGGCGACAAGTGCGCAAGTTGCCACGATAAAACGCTCACTGCCGGCGGACCGGTCACGCCGGATAGGATGAAACAGGTCGCGAGCGAACGTTTTCACGCAGGCGTTCCATTCAATTCGATCGATCGAAAATGCGAGAAATGCCATCAACTGCACGCTTTTCACGAACCCGTCGTGATCGAAAATCGCTCGTGCTCAGCATGTCATCAGGAACACAAAGGCCCGGGACCGATGGACGCCGTGGCCAGCGCGCAGTGCGCGTCGTGTCACAACAATTCCGCGACCATGGCTGCCGCCGCGCAAAAGGGGATGCGAATGGACCTGGCGAATTTCGATCGACATCCGCACCCGGCGCAGAGGGTCGTCTTTCAACTCCCGCGACCGAGTCGAGGTTACACCCAAACCTTTGATTCTTTCTGGGGCGCGCATCCGGAATTTCAACTCAATGTCGAAAAAACTAAGAGTCCGGCGAAAATCCGCGACCCGGATGTGCTTCGATTTAATCATCAGCGCCATTTTGCAAACGACATCCCGCTGGTGAATGGCCAGAAACTCGATTGCAATTACTGCCATAGACCGGATGCCGATGGCCGATACATGCAGCGAATCAGTTTCGCCGCGAATTGCCAGCCTTGTCACTCGCTTCAGTTCGATCCGAAAAATCCGGAGCTGACCCTTCCCCATGGGAACGCCAGCGGCGTACGGGCGTTTTTGCGAACTTTGCCGACCCAATATGCCGAACTTGCCGTGAAGAAAGGCATGACGGCCACGCGCGAGATTCAGGATTTCGCGGCCAAACAAATGGCGCAGTTGCGCGGGCGGGTTCGTTCCGGCGAAGAACTCGAGCGCCAGGTTTTCTTTACGAACGATCCTTACAAACCGCAGCTCGGGAACGCGCCGCGGTCACGCGCGGCATTCTACGGTTGTGCGTTTTGCCACGAAGTGAAACCGGTGTCGAATGCAACTCCGCTCGTGACCAAACCGACCCTGGTCGATCGCTGGATGCCGCAGGCAAGGTTCGATCATTCCAAACACCGGACCGAGCCGGCCACGCAAAAACCGCTCGATTGCAATTATTGCCATCACGCCGGGCAAAGCCGGGACACGTCCGACATTCTCATGCCGGTGAAAGCGAACTGCGTCAATTGTCACAGCCCGCAAGGCCGAGTCGTCGCCGAGTGCATTACCTGCCACAAGTATCACGCACCGGCGGAGGTCGCCGCCCGCTTTCACGAGAGCGCGCAAATATCGCTCAAGGAGATGTTGTTTGGGGTTCGATAGACTTCCCTTGCCCTAACAATTCGACAATTGTCTCGCGTAATCGTTCCAAATCGACGGGTTTAGTCAGGTGCGCGGCGAATCCGGCTTTTTTGCTCGCCCTCACATCTTCCTGAGTGCCGAAGCCGCTCAGCGCGATCCCATTCAGGCCCTGCGCCTCGCTCAAGTGGCGCATCAAATCGAGGCCACTTCCGTCCGATAGCGCGATATCGCTGATCACCAGGTTGAATTTCCGTCTGTCGGCGGCGGTTCGCGCTTTCTCGGTGGTGTTACAGACTGTTACTGAGTAACCGCTGTTTTCCAAAATCCGGCGCAGAACATCGGACGTGTCCTTGTGGTCTTCGACAATCAATATTTGAGCGGCATCGGCTGGATGTTTCGCTGGCAAAGGCTTTGCGCGTTCAGGGGCTTGCGGCGCCTGAATGGTATTTAGCGTTACGCTGAACGTGGATCCCTGGCCGGGGCCGGGGCTCCGCGCTTCAATCTTTCCCTTGTGCAAATCGACGATCCGTTTCGAAATCGCCAGGCCGAGTCCGAGGCCGCCATATCGCACGCCATGAGCGCGTGCGCCCTGCTCAAACGCGTCGAAGATCCGGGGTCGCAATTCCGGCTCGATGCCGATGCCGCTGTCGCTGAATTCGATGATCGCGCTGTGGTCGCCATCGTTTCGGGTGGAGATGTCGATCTTGCCGCCCCGGGGCGTGAATTTCACGGCGTTGCGCAGAATGTTCCAGAAAACTTCCTGCAGTCTGGCCGCGTCGCCCCGGCAGTGATACTCGGTCGCTTCGAGCTTTTTCGTGACGTGTAGTTTCTTTGTCTCCAGTTCTAACGCGGAGATGCTGAGGGCGTGCTCAATCGCTGCGTGAAGATCGACAGTCTCATCACGGAGATCGAATTTTCCGTGCGCGATTCGCGTTACGTCCAACAAATCGTCGATTAGCCGCGCTTCCAGTTCGATGTTGCGCCGAATCATGCCGAGCTGCTCGCGCAGATCGGTCGCGATTGTGCGGTCGCCTTCCAGAGCCGAGGCCGTCATCAGAACTGGCGTTAGCGGCGTGCGCAGTTCGTGTGACAACATAGCCAGGAACTGATCCTTGGCGCGGTTGGCTTCCTCCGCCTGGCCCTTGGCCCGCGACAACGCTTCTTCGGCTTGCTTGAGCTCGGTGATATCGGTCGTCGTTCCGATCATTCGCAACGGCTCCTGGCCGTCTCGCACCACCATGGCGTTTGTGAAAAGCCAAACAACGGTCCCATCCGATCGCAAAGCTCGAAATGTCAGTTCATAGGGCGCATCGTTGGTCAAGGTTTGCTCGATGGCTTTGGAAACAAATTCGCGATCGTCCGGATGAACCAGCGCGGCAAATCCTTCCGCCGTGGCGTTAAAATCTTCCTTCTTTACGCCGTGCATCACGAAGAGCGAATCGGTCCAAGAGACGCGATTTTTGGGAATGTCCCACTCCCAGATTCCAATCTTGCCGGTTTGCGTAGCCAGCCGCAGCCGCTCCTCGTTGGCGTGCAACTGTTCTTCCGCGCGCTTGCGCTCCGTGCCGAGGGCGAGTTGCAGAGCGATGCTCAGGCTTAGTTCGATTTCGTCATCGCTGAAAACATGAGGCGCGTTGTAGTAAATCGTGAATTTGCCGATCAGGCGGTCTTCGGCGATCAGCGGAACAAAGGCGAGCGCACGGATTCCTTCCCTTCGCACCAGCGCCTTTAGGGAAACGTCGAGGTCCGAATCGGCGACATCGGCAATCCAAATCGGCTCCGGCTCCGGGTCGTCTGTTTTCCAAGGCGAATGACCATCGACTGCCTCGCAGTAGGCATCGGACAAATGCCGCCAGGCGGTGAAGCGCATTGTGCCGGAATCGTCCAGAAGCAGAATTGAGGCGCGATCACAGCGGAGCGCACCGAGAATCGCGTCCAATGCCGAATCGTAAATGTCCTTCAACGACGTCGCGCGACGGCGGCGTTCCACAAATTTGTACAACACTTCCCGACGGCGTGCGCTTTCCGCCAGGGCCTGCTCGGTCCGCTCGCGTTCGGCCATTTCCTGCTCCAAACGCGAGCTATGCTCTTCCACGCGCCCCCGGGCCCGGCGCATCGCTTCGCCCAGAAAAATGATGATCCCGCACGAGAGCGAATAGCCGATCAACCCCGCCCAAATAACCGGGCTCGCGAAATCAAACGCATAACGTGGCGAAATAAAAATATATTGGGCGAGGACGTACCCAGCCATGCTGGCCAACAGCGCCGGTCGCCACCCGCCAAACCAAACCGCCATCGCCACTGCGCCGTAAAGAGTGAGCAGTTGGAGCTGGTCATGCAAAAACGGATCGAGCAGCCAGCGAATGAGGATGGCCGCGCCAACGCTAAAAAGAGCGACACCGTATGTCGCCCAGATCGGACGCGGCTTAGGCGTTGGCTTTGCTGATTCCACGTTTCCAGAATCATTGTATCTCTTGCTTTAAGTAATCAATACGAATCCTGAAACCACGCCGCGTGCATTACCGATTGTCATCCCGAGCGAAGCGTAGCGAAGTCGAGGGATCCCGGGTTGCAGGCTTAAGCTAGCGCATCGGGATTCCTCGACTTCGCTCGGAATGACGGTGAAATTTAACGCATGCCTCAATATTCTGAAACTCCCGCCCAGCTCGGCTATCGAATGCCGGCCGAATGGGAGCCGCACGCCGCCACCTGGCTCTCCTGGCCGCGCCGCGAAGGAATCAGTTTTCCCGATTCGTTCGATCGCGTGCTGCCGACGCTATACGAGTTGGTCGCGGCCCTGACCGAATCGGAGCCGGTATGCATCAATGTCGTCAACGGTGCCCACGAAGCTGAAGCGCGAGCGGTCCTGGATTCGTTGCCGCACCAGGAATGCATTACCTACTACGAAATTCCAACAAACGAGCCGTGGTGCCGCGATCACGGCCCGATTTTTCTTACCCGTGATGTCGATCCAAAGCTTGCGATTGTCGATTGGGATTATAACGCCTGGGGCAACAAGTATCCGCCATTCGATCTCGATGAAGTCGTGCCCACCCGGGTGGCCGAGCTCCTAAGACTGCCGGTGTTTTATCCGCGGATGATTCTGGAAGGCGGCTCGATCGACGTGAACGGCTCGGGCGCATTGCTCACCAGCGAATCGTGTTTGCTCAACAAAAATCGGAACCCGAATCTTTCCCGCGAGCCAGATCGAACAGCGTCTCCGCGATTTTCTCGGAGTTCGCGAAATTCTCTGGCTTGGCGACGGGATCGTCGGCGACGACACCGACGGGCACATCGACGATCTCGCGCGTTTTGTCTCGGAGAACAAAGGTCGTCACCGTGATCGAAGAAGATCGCGACAACGAAAATTTCGAGCCGCTCCAGGAAAATCTCGCCCGGCTGCGCGATATGAAGATTGGTGGTCGCAACATCGACATCGTCACCATGCCGATGCCGAAGCAGACTGTGCGTGAAGGCCTGCATCTCCCCGCCAGCTACGCCAATTTCTATATCGCAAACACCTGTGTGCTCGTCCCGACTTTCGCCGATCCCGCCGACGAAAAAGCGTTGTCGATCCTGCGCGAGCTATTTCCCAATCGCCGCGTCATCGGCATCGATTGCCGTGAATTGATCTGGGGCCTCGGCACATTCCATTGCCTCACCCAGCAGCAACCCGCGGTCTAGTCACTCGGCCGCCAGCCCGGGCTTGTATTTGCTGGCCAAAATCGCGTCGTGCAAATCCGGGGCGTGCGTTTTGCGGGCGTCGAACGTTACCACGACGCGTTCATTTTCGAGATCGACGTCCACGCCGTGGACGCCGTTGATCTTCATCAGCACCGGGCGCAGACGTCGCACGCACTCATCGCAATCCTCTCCCTCGGTGGCGATCTCGATCTTGTTCAAAATGGCGTGATCGGCGCGCTCGTGAAAGAACGGGTCGGCCGGTTCGAGTTGGTTGGGTCGTGCTGGGTCCATCTTAGTTTTATCTTTCGTGCGACGGCGTTCTCGGCGGCCGTATCGCGGGCAATCGGCTTGAGCACCCGCCAGACATTTTCCGCCAAAACGCGTTGCCCGGCCGCGTTGGGATGGATGTGATCGGGCAGGTTCAATAACGGATCGCCCCCGACGCCTTGCAGCAGATACGGGACGAGCGCGGCATGATTCTTAGCCGCGAGATCGGCAAACATTTGTCCAAACGCGCCCACGTAATTGCCGGAGGAAGAGTTCGGCAACTGCATCCCGCAGATGATGATCCGCACGTTCGGGTTACGCGTTTTCACCTTGTCGATAATCGCCTGGAGATTATTGCGAATTTCTTCAACCGGCGTGCCGAGAAAGAGATCGTTGATTCCCAATTCCAAGATGAAGATGTCGATCTTGCGTTTTAGATGCGGCGGCAACCGGCGCAATCCTCCATCGGTCGTGCCGCCGCTGGCGCTGGCATTGGTGACTTCGTAATTCAATCCCGCTTCGCGCAACTTGTGAACGAGCAACGCCGGGTAGGCCTGGCTGCGGTTCAGGCTCAAGCCGTCCGATAAACTGTCCCCAAACACGAGGATCCTTTTCACCGGAGAAGCAGACAGGCTTGGCGCGGACAGGATCGACAATCCTGCAATCAAGGCGGCAGTTCGGAATTGCTTCGGTCGTTCACCCACTTTAGTTTCCCATCCCTTTCCTTGCTGATGTAATTTGATCAGCGATCGCAAATCGAAACTCGCAAATATACTATGGCAAACTTCGCAATCAACGGCTTCGGCCGCATCGGGCGCAATGTCCTGCGCGCCATGTCACAGAAACAAGTCGAGCGTGTCCGGAGCATTAACGATCTAACCGACACGCATACGCTGGCCCACTTGCTCAAGTGGGACTCGGTCCACGGCAAATTCGACGGTGAAATCGGTTACGACGATGAAAACATCATCGTGCGCGGCCATAAGATCAGAATCTTCAAAGAGCGCGACCCGGGAAATCTCCCGTGGAAAAAGCTCGATGTCGATGTTGTCCTCGAATCGACCGGATTTTTCACCAGTCGCGACAAAGCCGAGCTGCATATCAGCAAAGGCGGCGCGAAACGGGTCCTGATCTCCGCGCCGGCGAAAAACCCCGACGCCACGATTTGCGTCGGGATTAATGACGACGTCTACGATCCGGCCAAGCACACGATCGTTTCCAACGCCAGTTGCACGACGAATTGCCTCGCGCCGTTGGCCAAAGTGATGAATGACAAGTTCGGTATCGCCCACGGGTTCATGAGCACGATCCACAGTTATACCAACGATCAACGGATTCTCGATCTGCCCCACGAGGATTTGCGACGGGCCCGGGCGGCGGCGAGTCAGCATCATTCCATCCAGCACCGGCGCGGCCAAAGCGATCGGTGAAGTGATTCCCGCTCTAAAGGGAAAACTGAACGGCGGCGCCTTCCGCGTCCCCACGCCGGACGGTTCGGTCACAGATTTCACCGTGGTCCTGGAGAAGGATGCCTCGGTGGATGCGATTAACGCCGCATTCAAAGAGGCCGCCGCGGACAAGAGTTACAAAGGCGTGCTCGAATTCAGCGACGAGCCGCTGGTTTCGCAGGACATCGTAGGCAACCCGCACTCGTGCATTTTCGACAGCAAACTGACCATCACACTTGGGAACCGGTTCGCCAAGATCGTGGGGTGGTACGACAACGAATGGGGCTACAGCAATCGCTGCGTGGAAATGCTGGAAATGCTCGGCAAATAGTTCGTAATCGTGCTCGTGCTCGTAATCGTAATCGGTTTTCATTAGCCCATGAAAATCCACTTTGATCACGAGAAACTGGACGTTTACGTCCAAGCGATCGACTTCTGTGGATGGGTGGGTGACTTTTTGAAAACAATCACCGAGAAGGCGGCCGCGAAAGACCAGCTCGACCGGGCCTCGACCAGCGTGCCGCTGAATATCGCCGAGGGGAACGGCAAATTTTCTGCGGCCGATCGTTCCCGGTTCTTCGAAATCGCGCGTGGCTCGGCAGTCGAATGCGCGGCGCGTCTCGATGTCTTGGTGGCGCGAAAACTCGCCAAGCAAAAGATTGCCAACGAACGGAAGGAGCAGCTGGTTCGCATCGTTGAGATGCTTGTCGGATTGTTGCGCCGATTTTCCGATCGCGCTGGACGAGTGCGGGAAGGAGAACAAGCAGGGATCGATTACGAGCACGATTACGATTACGAGCACGAGTAATATGAGCTAAGCTCACCGTTCGCGATCTTGACGTCCGGGGGAAGCGCGTCCTCGTCCGGGTCGATTTTAATGTGCCGACCGATACCCATGGCGGGAAATTTCGTATCACCGATGACACCCGGATTCGCGAGAGCCTTCCCACCATCAATTATCTGCGCGAGCATAAGGCGAAGACGATTTTGATGGCCCACTTCGGCCGGCCCAAGGGAAAACCGGTGGAAAAATATTCACTGCGGCCAGTGGGCGATCATTTGCATTCGCTCATCCATCATCCGGTCATTTTCAGTCACGACACGATCGGCAATGTGCCGAAAACCATCATCGATTCCATGCACGACGGGGACGTCGCGTTGCTCGAAAACGTCCGGTTCCAACCCGAGGAAGAAGCGAACGATCCGAAATTTGCCGAAGCGCTGGCCAAGCTCGGCGACCTTTATGTTAACGATGCTTTCGGCGCGGCCCATCGCGCCCATGCCTCGACTGCTGGAATCACCAAGTTCGTGAAACAATCGGCGATGGGTCTGTTGATGGAGAAGGAGCTGAAGTATTTGCGCGAAGAACTGGCCAAACCGGCCAAGCCGTTTCTCGTGATCATGGGCGGCTCGAAAGTTTCCGATAAAATCGGCGTGCTCAAAGCGCTCATGGAAAAGGCCGACACGATTCTGATCGGCGGCGCCATGGCTAACACTTTTTTCAAAGCGCAGGGAATCCCGATTGGCGCCAGCCGGGTCGAGTCCGACAAGGTCAATCTCGCGCATGAGATTGTCGATCTTGCCAAAAAGCGCGGCGTGAATTTTTTGTTGCCGGTCGATGTTGTGGAGGCGGAGGCAGTCCAGGCCGGCGCTTCGATGGAGAACACGAGCCGGCTTTCCCAGGAGCACGGCATTCGCGATGGGTGGCACGCGGTCGATATCGGCGCGGCCACGATCGCGCTTTACCAGGAGGAGATTGCCAAGGCCGAAACGATTTTGTGGAACGGGCCGCTGGGTGTATTCGAGATCCCGGAGTTCGCCGAAGGAACAATTGCCATCGCCGAAGCCCTCGCCCAATCGGGCGCCACCACGATCATCGGCGGCGGCGATTCCGTGACCGCGGTGAAACAGGCCGGCCTCGCGGATAAAATGACGTTCATATCAACCGGCGGCGGCGCATCGCTGGAATTAATCGAGGGCAAGGAACTGCCGGGCGTCGCCGCGTTGACTGACAAATGAGAAAGAAAATCGCGCCCGCTTTCCCCGTCATCCTGAGCGAAGTCGAAGGATCCCGATGCGTTACCGGTACCTTTTGCCACGGGATCCCTCAACCCCGAAAGCGTTCGGGGCTCGGGCTGACGATCACGTGATATGAGAAAGAAAATCGTCGCCAGCCCTTCCCGTCATCCCGAGCGTAGCGAGGGATCTCGCGCGTCGGCTCATTATGCGTAAGAAAATTATTGCCGCGAATTGGAAGATGAACATGACGCAGGCCGAGGCTGCGCGGTTCGTCCAAACCTTTCTACTCGAAATCGGCGACGCGGCGGATGCCGAAATCGTGATCATTCCGCCGTTCACCGCGATTGCAAAAGTGAACGAAGCCCTGGGCGACGCGCAGAACATCAAGGTCGGCGCGCAAAACATGCATTGGGAGCGCAACGGCGCGTTCACGGGCGAGATCTCGTCGGCGATGTTGCGCGATTTATTCGTGCGCTACGTCGTGCTCGGCCACAGCGAACGGCGCGCCTTGTTTGGCGAAACCGATGAAATTGTAAATCGCAAAGTGCGCGCCGCGCACGAAGCAAGTCTGCGTCCGATTGTTTGCGTCGGCGAAACGCTCGATCAACGCGATCACGGCAACGTGGAAAAGATATTGTCGATCCAATTACGCGGGAGCCTGGCCGGTCTCGATGCCAAAGAGTTACAAGAAACAATCGTGGCCTACGAACCAGTCTGGGCCATAGGCACTGGCCGCAACGCCACTCCCGCGCAAGCGCAGGAGGCGCACGCTTTTATTCGGCACACGCTTCTCGAACTCTCCGATCAGACGACGGCCGACCGCGTCCGCATTCAATATGGCGGCAGTGTGAAACCGGAAAACGCGCGCGAGCTCATGTCGCAACCGGATATCGACGGCGCCCTGGTCGGCGGCGCCAGCCTCGACCCGCGCAGCTTCGCGCAAATTGTCAAAGCTGCGCAGCATTAATAGCGTGGCCTTGTCATCCTGAGCCGCGTAGACGGCGAAGGATCTCGCGAAAAGAGATTCTCGCTCGCGAACAATTAGGGGAACACTTCATCAAAACGAATGCATCGCATTATTGGTCATCCAGCAGTTATTCATGGCCGATCAACAACTCCCTAAAGCCGCCTGAAAATCCTACCAATAACTTCAATCCAAATGTTTGACGGACCACCTCAGATGTATGGTTAGATGAATCATGAGTGCGGCAACCGGGTCGCCCCTGGGACTGGCGGCTGAGACGGATCGGCCATCTCAAATCTCGTAGGCATGTCTATCTCCTTCCAACGGCCCGGACGCCACGTCCAGCGGCTAAAAGCGGCAATCGCGCAGCGATCAAGTTCGGGGTAGCCCGAGGACTTCAGCAAAGAGGTCTTGATAACACGGCCAGTCTTAAGATCGAGGGTGAGGCGAACGATGACTCGGCCTTGATGGTGCAATGCGCGCTCGCGAATGGGGTAATCTGGTGACGGTCCTGAGGTGCGATCTGCGAGCCAAGGCGGAGCGCCTTTATAGGAGTGCCCATCGTGCCGGACACCCTTGGCGTCGACAGCGCTAGTCATGTGGCTCCCCGCAGTGTAGTAGCCAGTGCCCTGCGCACGGAACGAGGCCGTGACGCACAGAATTATCAACGCGACAAGACGCAACCGATTCATCTAACGAGACCAAGGTGAGCGGCGGCGACCGAGAGCGAGGGTGGAGAACATGGAAGACATTGTATCTACTCTGCGCGTGGAGAAAAGGCCGGTCGCTGTTCGCTCCACCGTCTGGTTAGGCCTTTTCGTGTTTGGTCAGAATGTGGCCGCCCCGCTCTGCCATTGTCACTTCGGCAAGCAGTCTCATCGCGGCGATTGCATTCTTGTTATACGGTCGCGCACGGCGCGGACTGCGACCAATTCCTGCTCACAGAACGAGCGGTTTATAGTCTCGTCACGACAGATCTGGGCGAGGATCGAGGGGATGACCGGGTCAGAGCGCATAGCATTGAGATCAAAACGGCAGCCGACCTTCGGGCCAGCACCCGGATCGATTTTCCACTGGCGATATCGATTCAATGGCTCCGTCTCTCGCTGAAGAATATCGGTAAAGCGATCGAGCCTGAGCAATTCTTCGTGTCTGGTTTCCGCTTGCTCAAGCAGTGCGCGCAGTGGCACGTCGCGCAGCAGAGAGAGGTTACCCGTGCTCACCAGTTCGGCGTAGGTCTCGCGGCGCAGGCGTAAGGCTGGTTGGATAAACCAGCGGCAGAGAACGTCCGAAATTTCCGCATCTATGGGACGCTCTGTTCCGCCTGTCAGCCAGCCGCTCAAGCGAGTCAGTTCGTCGGTCCGGCGCGTCAGCAGATCAATCCTCTCCTGAAGCATGGTAAGATTCTCCGTGCTGTCCGCGAGGAGTCGCTCCAGATAACGAGCTTCCAGCGCAGCGTTATGTCGCCCCTCCGCCCAGTTGTTCGCCGCTAATGCGATTAAGATGCCGATGACGACCGTAGCGAGCTCAACTAGCGCCTGGGACCAATCAAGACCGCGCCGCTGGCGGGCCACGCCTGAGGTAGCTGCCACCGGCTTTTCATCGGGAACGTCGTTCATGGCTTCGCTCGCTCGCGCAAGATTCGCGCTTTTTCACTTCGCCTTCTCATCGCGCAGAGCAATCCAACAGGTCTAACGAGAATGAGCTCAGGCACCGCTGGCGAGAGCGAGCATGGCAAACATCGAGAACTGTTTCATGAAATCAAATGTGGACATCGCGACGGCCAGCGGTTGGCTCGAGCGATTGGTTAGATGCGAGACGTTCAATTTGCCGAGAAATTTGCATCTGGTTCTCTTTTCTTGCGCACGGCATCTATCACGAGGACCGCTCCGAGGATGAAGCAAATGGCAGCGACGGCAATCGCCTGCCACGGATTCATCCATGCAGACCTTCCCCACGAGGGGTAGCGTCGAAACAAGATGGTATGGTGCAACAGTGCCCATCGCGCGTTCCAAAGCATGAGAAAGCCGAATAGCACCAAGCCAATGCCGCCGAGCGCTTGATTGCGGATACGCTTGTTCGCGCTCGGCATCTTATCGCTGATCCAAACGACGAGGAGAAAAATCAGAATCGCACCGAGCAAAATCCCGATTGCGGCAGCGAGTGCTCCGGCAAATGTCATGACGAAGTGAAGGAAGGATTCCATACCGCCGAACAGTTTGCATTACATCTAACGAGAACAAGATGAGCTACGGCCACCGAGAGCGAGCGATGATCGAAGCAATAGTGTTAAAGTCACGAGAAAGGTAAACATACGCCGGGTGGCCGTTAGCTCCATCGTCTGGTTAGGCGAATGGGTGGCAATCACTTTGTGACCTCGAATGTCTTCATGATCGCATCAAAGATCGCATCGTATCGCGTGCCCTCGTCCACGACCGAGCAAGTTACGAGAATCTTTTGACCGTCCTTCCGCTCGAAGAAATAGAGGAGCTGTCGCGCAGTCTTCCCGTCGAGGCGCTCAGCCTCGACGACTGCCTGCAAGCCAACCAGCTTTGAGGATGTTTCGAATGCCGATTGATTTACGACTCGGGAATCCGAAATGCCCATCTTGGAGAAAACCGACGGCATCTCTTTTAACATCGTGGCCTGAAACTCGCCAAGGCTGCCGCTGAAAGCGGCAACCTGAAAACTAATGTTTCCGGGATTGCCGTCTTCCTCGCGTCCGAATGCTGCCTTGAACTGTGCACCGGGAAGATTCTTCTGCGACCAACCGGGCGGAAGGTGGTATGTGAAGCCACCGACGAGATTTTGCCGAGCTGCGTCCGTAAGGGCGCTGCTCGGCACAGTGTAAGGCTCGCCCGCTATCAATGTGTTTGCTGCAGTGGCGGAAATCGCGAAAAAAACAACAAAAAGGATCTTGCAATCGAGAGCCGAACGCGCAAGCAAGCCGAGATGCTTACACAAGATATGAACAGAAGCACAACAGGATATGAGTGGAGCGATTGCATCCCAACGCTGAGAAACCGCATACGCGAATCTCTGGCGAGCGACTATAGCAGCGTCTCGGTAACGACTGACGGCTTCTTTACGTGGTTTCGGTGTGATCCAGCGGACCCGCGAAGCTGGAGAGAGCAGGTACTGGCTTTTGCCAGCAGCTGCGGATTGCGGTGTGCATTCGTGAGTCACGATACGGTCATTCGCTTCTTCGCCTAACGAGAATAAGATCAGCGACGGCTTTCGACACCGAGGCTGAATTGAAGTGAGCGTATGTTAGTCATCGCAAAATGTAAACGCATGCCGGGAAAGCCGTTCGCTGCATCGTCTGGTTAGATCGTCGGTGGCACTTCGTCCAGCAGTGTTCCCCAACCATCGAACAGTGCGTCATGGTCTGCTGCGATACGAACCAGTTCCTCAGTGCGATCGGCCGCTGTAAAGGCGACTACTGTGCCGGTAAGGACGGCCTGAACAGTCCACGGGTGATCGCCCCCATCCTCGGTGTCCACAATGGAAATGTCCCGAAACCCACGTGACTGCAAAAATGCCGACAGTGTGATGGCGGCATCCTCGCCGCGTGTGTGAAAGAAACAATCGATGTCACGCTCCCGCGCGGTGTCGGCACCTCTTTTGGTGATGTGCTGGACCAGCATAACGTTCCGTTGGCGATGCGCTTCGATGTCCTTCCGGATGGCATCTTCTGTTGCGCGCTTGCTCATGATCTAACGAGAATAAGATAAGCTACGGCCACTGGGGTAGCGGCCACAACGCAGTGAAAGTAAAGTAACCGCCAGAAAGGCATCACCAAAACGCAGGACAGTGGCCGTTAGCTTCATCGTCTGGTTAGGTCTGCGCTAGAACTCGTACGGAGGTCCGGCCTCATAAACAAATGGTTTTCCACGTCTCGAAGGATCATAGCCTGCGCCGACAGCCTTCTCAATACACTCGACCAAACGACGGTCCGGAATGCGAAAGCGCTGGTGCTGTGGCATGTCACCGTGTAGCGACCGATCAATGCTGAACTCCAGGAGCAATTGCCGTCGACTCGCCTCCACCGGCTCGACAAGAATCGCTAACCCACGTAAGCCGATTTGCTCATGACGCGATGTGGCCCAAGTCGGTTGGCGGTGCACACTCCACCGGAACTGAGTATCTCCCACAGTGACTGTCCCTCGACGATTTCACGCGGCGTTTCCTAAGACCTAACTATAATTAGATGAATAAACGTGTAAATGCACGTGTATTTGCACAACACCGGGGGGCGGAGGTTCGGTTGTGCGCGTCATTTGGCCTGCCTCGGGCCTGACAGAAGCTCCTCCCGGCCAGGCGAGATGCTTACGCTATTTTTTAATCTCCAAATACGTTCGCGCCTGCACCTTGTTCGTCCCGGGCCGGAATTCTTCCACGCGCATTTGCTTTAGGAACCAGCGATTGTCGATCTTCTGCGCGGAGACAACTTCAAAGCGCTTCGCGATTTTGCCGTTCCAATCGTAGCCTTCCATGCGCATTAGTGCGCTGCTGTCCTTGTCCGCCCAGATCAAGACGTTCGAATATTGCGAGTCCCGCGACGGAGATTTTAATTGCACTTTCCAGCAACTCCGGGCGTGCACGGTTTCATCGCCCAATACTTTGCCGTCCGGCCAGTAAAGAAACTTGAGCGCGAGGTCGCCATAGGTAACGCCGGTGCCACGAATTTTCTCATCGAGCTTTGACGCGGGGATCTTTTCCGTATCGGAGTCCGATACTACTTCAAGTCGCGAATCGTTCTCCTGAAGCCGCAATTGCAAAACCTCTTTGGGATCTTGGAACAAATAGCGAATGACCGGACCCGTTTGCGTGAGCTGGAAAGGGACGACGACATCGTTTTCACGCAACTGGCCGTTCAGATCGATCTGCTGTTGAGCCTGACGCATTCGAACCGTGGCGAGGATTTCCTGGGCGGACGGCGGAGGCTCGGCCAGAGCCGACGCCAAGAAGATGAAAGGAATGACGAATGACAAATGACTAAGCCCGAAGGAATGACGAAATCCAAATGACAAAGCTAAAGCGTCGGATCGCGGTTTGGTCATTCGTTCATTCGGATTTGTTTCGTCATTCGTCATTCGTGCTTCGTCATTTTACGGCATTGTTTATTGGCAGGTGGTGATTAAAGCTTAAACCCAGCCTCTTTGCGACTCCATGGACCAAGCCCTCTTTCATCTTATCAATGAGCAATGGACGAATCCCGCGCTGGATTTGTTCATGGCCGTCTTGAGCGATGCGGCCATATGGAGACCGCTGCTCATTGTCGGCCGTGCTCGTTGTTCTTGTTTTCGGCCGGTTCAAGGCGCGCGCCTGCATGGTTTGCATCCTTATCACCGTTCTGATTGTCGAGCAGGTAACCGGCACGCTCAAATCGGCGATAGATCGGCGGCGTCCGAAACAAGCGGAAAGCGTGCGCATGGTCGAGTTGCAAAAGGCCAGTCCGAAAATTTTGACGCTCTTTAAAAAGCCGACGATTCGTTATTCCGATACGACCGATCGGAACCGGTCCGGGCCGTCGTTCCCATCGGGACACATGGCGAACAACACTGCCATCGCAGTCTGCTGCACGTTGTTTTACCGGCGACGCGGCTGGCTTTATTGGATCGTGGCCGCGCTTGTCGGTTACTCGCGAATCTATCTGGGCGCGCATTGGCCGAGCGACGTGATCGCGACTTTTTTTCTCGCGACCGGCGAGGCGTTGATCATCATCGGAATCCTGGAATGGATTTGGCGAACGGCTGCGAAAAAATGGATGCCGCAGGTTTTCGCGCGCCATTCAAGTCTGGTTGTCGATCCTACCCAATGAGCACGACCCGCGCGGTTTGGTTTTTTGTTCTGGCGCTGACCCTGGTGCGATTGTCGATGCTCCCGACGAGCGATCTCGAATTCGACGAGGCCCATTACTGGATGTGGTCGGAGCGGCTCGCGCCGGCCTATTTCAGCAAGGGGCCCGGCGTTGCCTTTGTCATTCGTGCCGGCACCGCGCTCTTCGGCGCCAACGAATTCGGGGTGCGGTTTTTCAGCCCGGTGCTGGCGGCGGGGACGAGCCTTCTTTTGTTTTATCTCGCCCGGCGAATGTTCAACGCGAACGCCGCGCTGTGGACGGTGATCGCATTGAACGTCACCCCGATTTTCAACATCGGCTCGTTCCTGATGACGATCGATCCGTTGTCGATCTTCTTTTGGGTTGCCGCGATGTTCGCGTTTTGGATCGCGCTGGAGCAAAGTCCGCGATTCTCCTGGTTTTGGCCGCTAACGGGTTTGCTCATTGGGCTCGGTTTCCTCTGCAAATATACGAATGCGTTCGAACTCGTTTCCGTCGTTCTGGTGCTCGCGCTGGCGCCGCGGCTGCGCCACGAATTTCGCCGGCCCGGTCTCTATGTGTTGCTGGGCCTGTTCGCTGGTCTGCACCATCCCGCCGATCGTTTGGAACGACCAGCGCGCCTGGATCACTCTTATCCATCTGCGTTCTCGCGGCGGCGTCGAACACGGTTTCGGTTTTCATTTGGTCGAGCCGCTCAAATTCATCGGCCAACATTTTCTCGCTTATTCGCCTCTTCTTTTTCTGGCCCTGGCCTGGGCCGTGATCGCGAGCTGGCGCCGGGTGAATCAACAATTCAAGGTGCTCTTTCTTTTCTGGTTCGGTCTCCCGGTCTTCGCTTTTTATTTGCTTCTCTCCATCAACAAGGCCGCCGCGCCGAATTGGGACGCGCTGGCCATGCTGAGTTTTGGATTACTGGCGATTTATTTCTGGCGGGAACGGGTTGAAGAGCGCGCGGCTTTGCGGATTTGCACCGGGGTCGCGCTGGCGCTTGGCCTTCTCATGAGCATGCTCGCCCTCGATACCGATCTGGTCCGCAGCGCCGGCTTGAAATTGTGGCGGAGCGATCCGAGCGACCGGATGCGCGGGCTGGAAATCCGCCACCGGCGCGCTGGAAGAGATGCGCAACGAAATGGAAACGAAACTGGGCGAGAAATTGTTTCTGATTGCCGATGCCCGCGATCGCGCATCGGAGATTTCATTTTATCTGCGCGATAAACGCCGGGAAGGGCCGGGGCACCCGCCGGTTTACATCCCCGAATCGCAGGACATGGTTAATCAATTTTCCTTCTGGCCGCGCTACGATGAATTTGTAGAAGTGAAGCCGGACGAGACGCGCCCGCGCGATCAAGTCTATACCGAAGAGAACGGCGTGAATCTGTTCGTCGGGCGCAGCGCGCTTTTCATCCGCGATGGAATAAAAGACCGTGTCTCCGCACAACATTAGCGCCGGGTTTCAATCGGTGGAGACCGTTGGGACAATCGAGGTGCGGCGCTACGGCACGGTTGTCCGGACGTGGCGAGTTTTCCTCTGCCGAAGTTATCGGACCCTCCCGTTGTGACTCCGATGACAACTTCTCCGGAAATCTCGGTGGTCGTTCCCCTCTTCAATGAGGAAGAGAACATGTCGATCCTGCAATCGGAGTTGCGCGCAGCTCTCGGTAGGACTCGATCACGAGATTATTTTTGTCGATGATGGTTCGACCGATCGCACTGTCGAAAGAATCGAAACCGCGCCGAATGTTCGCGTGATTCGGTTCGAGAAAAACGCCGGGCAAAGCGCGGCGATCTATGCCGGGCTTCAGGCCGCGCGTGGCGCGACCGCAATCCTCATCGACGGCGATTTGCAGAACGATCCCGCCGATATTCCGAAGTTGCTCGCCGAAATCCAGCGTGGCGCGGATCTCGTCTGCGGTTACCGCGAAAATCGCAAGGATACACTCCTCAAACGGCTAACGAGCCGGATTGCAAATGCCGTTCGCAGCCGGTTCACCCATGACGGCGTGCGCGATACGGGTTGCACATTGAAAGCCATGCGACGCGAATGCATCGACGCGCTCGTGCCGTTCAAAGGGATGCATCGGTTTATCCCCGCGCTGGTCAAAGGCGCCGGCTTCCGGCTGGTTGAAATTCCGGTAAACCACCGGGCCCGCCGCTTCGGCCAGAGCAAATACGGCCTGGGCAATCGCGCGTTGCGCGCCACCATCGACATGTTCGGCGTCCGCTGGCTGCTGTCGCGACGATTGAACTATAAAATGCAGGATTCCTGATGCCGCTAAGCCGCCCAAAACGCGCTTGTCAACCCAAGCGCCCCCGCTAAGCTTGCCCTCCCCGCCCGAGAAAACTCGCATGTCGTTGGCCAACCTACTTTCCGCCGAGCAAATCATCCCGGAGATGAAGGCAACCGAGCGTTGGCCGGCCATCGTGGAGCTGATCGACTTGCTTGTCGATCTTGGCAAAATCAAAGCCCCGGATCGCGACTCCATTCTGGCCGCGCTCAAACAACGCGAGGAAACCATGAGCACCGGGATCGGCTTTGGCATCGCCATCCCCCATTGCTCGTCCGACCGGCTGGAAGAGGTGGTCGCGGCATTTGGAAGATCGACAACCGGCATCGAGTTCGACGCGCTCGATAATGCGCCGGTGAAATTTGTCGTCCTTTTCATTGTCCCGAAAAATCAATTTCAAACGCATCTGCGGACGCTCGCTTCGATCGCGAAGTTTCTGAACGACCGCACCGTTCGCGAAAATCTGGCCACTGCGAAATCGTCTGAGGAAATCCTGTCGATCTTCCGCGAGGGCTCGCAGAAAACGTAGTTGCTGCTGACATTCTGAGCGCAGCGAAGCGGAGTCGAAGAAATCCCGCGGCATGATCTAGAGGCGGCTCGACGGGATCCCTCGACTCCGCTCGGGATGACAAGCGCTATTCTCGCTTCGCGCAACGAACCGGCTACAGTTCCTTAAATTTTCATGGAAACGTTCCAAACAATTCTTGCCAAGCGATTGAGCGACGCGCTGTCCAGGGCGGGCTTGCCTCCGGCCGCGGGCGAAGTCACGCAGGCGGCCGACCCGCGCTTTGGCGATTATCAAACGAACGCCGCCATGGTGCTGGCCAAACAACGCGGCGAAAATCCGAGAGAGATTGCGAAGAAAATTATCGAGCACTTCGATGTTGGCGAAATTTGTGACACGCCCACTGTGGCTGGCGCGGGTTTCATCAATTTTGCCTTGCGCACCGAAGCGATTACGAAACAAGCCGCCGCCGTTTTAGGCGACGATCGCCTCGGCGTGGCAGCATCGACATCGCCCCGAAGAGTCGTGATCGATTTCGGATCGCCCAACGTGGCCAAGCCGATGCACATTGGCCATATTCGGAGCATCGTTCTAGGCGACGCGCTGGCCCGGATCGCGACGTTTCTCGGTCACGAAGTGATTCGCGACAATCACATCGGCGACTGGGGAACTCAGTTCGGGATGGTGATCTACGGCTGGAAGCATTTGCTGGATCGAAAGGCGCTCGAGCCCGACCCGATCGCCGAGCTGGTCCGCATTTACAAGGAGACGAACGAAAGATCGACAACCGATCCGGCCGTGCGCGAAGCCTGCCGGCAGGAACTGGTGAAGCTTCAGGCCGGCGACGCCGAAAATTTGTCGATCTGGAAACAGTGCGTCGATCTCTCCATGAAAGATTTCGAGCGGACCTACAAGCTGCTCGATATTCATTATGACATTCAAAACGGCGAAAGCTTTTACAACGACCGGTTGCCCGGCGTCGTGGATCGTTTGCTCAAGTCCAAAATCGCCGAGGAAAGTGAAGACGCGGTCGTCGTTTTTTTTCCCGATATCCCCGAGCTGGCGGATAAACCGTGCATCATTCGCAAACGGGATGGCGGATTCAATTACGCCACCAGCGACATCGCGACGGTCGATTATCGCGTCAATGATTTGAAAGCCGACACGGTCTGGTATGTGGTGGGCGCGCCGCAGAGTCTGCATTTCAAACAGATCTTCGCGATTGCGCGCCGCGAAGGATACACGGCCGATTTTCGCCATATCACGTTCGGCAGCATTCTGGGCGAAGACCGCAAGTTGATGAAAACGCGCTCGGGCGACAACGTGCCGCTGCGCGACGTTCTCGATGAGGCCTGCAAGCGCGCCCGTAAGATCGTTGAAGAAAAGAATCCCGAATTAAGCGAGGCGGAGAAGATCGACATCGCCCAAAGAATTGGGATCGGCGCGGTGAAATATGGCGATCTGTCGCAATACCGGATGACCGATTACGTTTTTTCCTGGGACAAAATGCTTTCGTTTCAGGGGAACACCGCGCCCTATTTGCAGAACGCCTATGTGCGAATTCGATCGATTTTTCGCAAGGCGGGCGGGACGTGGCATCGGCATCCTGCCGATGAGGACATGGGCTGGAAGCACATGCCACTTGTTCTGGGCGAACTGGCTGAGATCAATCTGGCAAAGCGCCTTTGCCAGTTCGCCGAAACGGTTCCGCAGGTGCTGAACGATTTTCGGCCGAACGTTCTGGCGAACTATTTGTTCGAGCTGGCTAACGCGTTTCCATGCGTTTTACGAAGCGTGTCCGGTTTTGAAATCGGAAGAACCGGCGCGGAGCTCGCGACTGGCGGTGTGCGAGTTGACTGCGCGCGTTCTGCAATGTGGGCTCGATCTTCTCGGGATCAAAGTGCCGGAGAAGATGTAAATTGTGTCGTCCCGAGTCGCGTAGACGACGAGGGATCTCGCACAGGCGGGGAAACGGATCGAGCAATAGTGAAGCATGATCGCTTGTTTGATCGCGAGCGCTGTGCTTAATCGCGAGGTCCTTCGCTGCGCTCAGGATGACATGCTTATTATGCTAATCGTGTCTAAGGTGTTTTGCCCGACATGACAAAAGAGGAACACCCGCGCATCCCCAGTTGCACCTACCGGTTGCAGTTCAACCGGCAGTTCACGTTTGCGCAAGCGCGCGAGATCGTGCCGTACCTGCACGCGTTAGGCGTGAGCGACGCCTATGCGTCGCCCTATTTTCAGGCGCGCCCGGACAGCCTGCACGGTTACGACATCACCGATCACAATAAACTGAATGCGGCGATCGGTTCGCGCGAGGAGTACGACGCCTGGATCGTGGAGCTGCACGCGCATTCCATGGGGCAACTGCTTGATTTCGTGCCGAACCACATGGGCATCTCCGAGCCGCTGAATCAATGGTGGATGGACGTGCTCGAAAACGGCCCGAGCTCGATTTACGCGCCCTATTTCGACATCGACTGGCAACCGCTGAAAGCGGACCTGCACGACAAGGTTCTGCTTCCGATCCTGGGCGATCAATACGGGCGGGTGCTCGAACGCGGAGAGTTGAAGGTGCGTTTCGAGGAAGGCACATTTTACCTCACTTACTACGAGCGGCGGCTGCCCATCGCGCCGGGCACTTACAAATACATCATCGAGATCGCGCTCCAGAATCTTGAGGAATTCAAGGACGAGGAGTTCTACGCCGAGCTTCAAAGTATTCTAACCGCCCTGGAATACCTGCCGAAGCGCGCCGAGACCGATCCAGAACGGATCGCGGAACGGGCCCGGGAGAAGGAAATTATCAAACGGCGCTTGGAACGGCGATGCGCGGAAGCGCCGCAGGTGCAACAGGCGATAGACAAGGCGCTGGCTCAGATTAACGGACACCCGGGCGATCCGCGCAGTTTCGACACGCTCGACGCGTTGCTCAACGCCCAGGCCTATCGAGTGGCATTCTGGCGGGTCGCCGCCGAAGAAATCAATTATCGCCGGTTTTTCGATATCAACGATCTGGCCGCGATTCGGATGGAAGTGCCGGAAGTTTTCGAGGCCACGCATCAGCTGCTTCTCGATCTTATTCACGCCGGCGCGGTCACCGGCCTGCGCATCGATCATCCGGACGGACTCTATTTGCCGCAGGAATATTTCGACAAACTCCAGCGGCGCAGCGCGCAGGCACTGGGAATCGCGATGCCAAACGACGGGCGCGCAATTTACCTCGCGCTGGAAAAAATTCTCACTGGTTCGGAAGCCCTGCGGAAAGATTGGCCGGTGCACGGAACGACCGGCTACGATTTTGCGAATCAGGTGACGCAGTTGCTGGCCGATTCGGCTGCTGAGACGGCGATTACGAAGATTTTTCATCGCTTCATCGGTCACTCGTTGCACTTCGGTCATCTCCTTTACGCAAAAAAACTCCAGGTGATGAAACTGGCGCTGGCCAACGATGTCGATGTTCTCGGTAACATGGTGGATCGACTTTCCGAACAGAATCGCTGGTTTCGCGATTTTACCTGGGAGGCGCTCGGTCGCGCGGTGCGGGAAACGATCGCCTGCTTCCCTGTTTACCGAACGTATCTCGCGCCTGGACAACCAGTGAGCGAAGAAGATCGACAAGTCGTCGAACGCGCCATCGCCGGGGCCAAGCGCCGGAACCCGGCCATTGAAGAATCGATCTTCAATTTTCTGCGCGATGTTTTGCTTTTTCGATTTCCGGAAAATCTCGATGACGCCGCCCGGGAAGCGCACACCCATTTCGTGCTGAAATTTCAGCAAACCACGGGACCGGTCATGGCCAAGGGACTCGAGGACACGGTGTTCTATATTTATAATCGGCTGGTCGCGCTCAACGAGGTCGGGGGCGAGCCGCAGCAATTCGGTCTGAGCATCGACGCGTTCCACGAGCGCAATTTGGATCGACAACGAAATTGGCCGGCGACGTTACTCGCCACTTCGACCCACGATACGAAACGGAGCGAGGATGTGCGTGCGCGGATGGTGGCCCTTTCGGAAGTGCCCGAGCTCTGGCGCAAATCGTTACAGCAGTGGCGGATCGCCAATCGCCGCTGGAAACGCAGCGTGAACGAAATGGAAGCGCCGGACTCGAACGAGGAATATCTGCTTTATCAGACATTGCTCGGGACCTGGCCGATCCAAATGTCGGGCGAGCCGGAAACGACCGCGACGGCTGACTACATCGATCGGATTCGGGCCTACATGGGTAAGGCGCTGTATGAGGCAAAGCTCAATACTAGCTGGATTCAGCCAAACGAGGCTTGGGATGGAGCGATGCACGATTTCGTCGCGAAGATTTTGGATTCGTCGCCGCGAAATAAATTCTTGCCCAATTTTCTGCCGGTCGCGCGCGATATCGCCCAGCTCGGCGCAATCAATTCGCTCATGCAAACGTTGCTCAAGCTCACTTCGCCCGGCGTGCCCGATATTTATCAGGGTAACGAGATCTGGGATTACAGTCTGGTCGATCCCGACAATCGGCGACCGGTTGATTACAAACGGCGCGCCGAAATGCTCGAATCACTCGGCCAGGCGAAATCGGAGGAACTGATGCAAAATTGGCCGGATGGCCGGATCAAAATGTTCCTGATCCAGCGGACGCTGCAATTTCGCCGGGAAAATGTCGATCTTTTCCAGCGGGGCGAATATTTGCCGCTTCGCGCCAGCGGGACCTTCGCCGATTGCTGCGTCAGTTTCGCGCGAAAACTGAATGATCGCTGGATCGTAATCATCGCACCCCGGCTCTCGTCGCGAATTGGTTTCCCGCCGACAGGCGAGAAATGGAAGGATACGGCTATCGAGTTACCCGAGTCGCTTTCGCTCGGGAACGCGAGCGAGCTTTTTGCCTGTCGCGAATTACGGATACAAGATCGACAACTCAAAATGTCGGACGCGATGTCGATCCTGCCGTTTGCGGTGATTGCGAATCGTTAACGAGCCTGTCATCTTGAGCGCAGCGAAGGATCTCGCGAGAAGGGAAGAGACAACGCGCGCGAGCGACGATGCGATCATGCTTCGGGATGGCTCGGAAGGTTGGAGTGCGTTTGCGAGGTCCCTCGCTGCGCTCGGGATGACAATCGAGAAGCTAATGCCCCGCGCCCTGGCTGAAGCGGTCGGCCAGATGGCCAAGCCGTTGGGCGAAGTTTCCGATATTGGTTAACAAATCCGCGCCGAAATCGGCGAACGTGATTTGCCTTGAAGCGAGAACGAGCATCACGCACAGGAGCAGCAGATTCATGAGATAGATCACCGTCAGCGAGAAGAACGTGCCGTGAGAGCGCAGGTCGCTCTGGTTCTTGGGAATCATCCAGCAAGTGAATGTGAAATGAAACGCCCAGGTCGCGCCAATCACGGCATACAGCAGCCGGCCATACGGCTGCAGATTGGCGAACAAGCTCCACACACCGAAAACGCCGATCGCCAAAATGCTGTAGATCGGAAAAAAATAGGGAGCGAGCGCGATCCAGAAGTTGCTCTTGGTGGTGACGATGTGGCCGCCTTCGCGGCCGACACTGAATTGGCTGACGCGTCCGCCCATTAGCCAAACCCAGAGGGCGTGAGTCAGCTCATGTCCGAAGACGTAGACAACGATTGGTCGCGGCAAACCGAAGAACGCGATCGGCCAAAGAATTGCGCCCAGAGTAAAGAACCAGAATTCTTCACCCGCCCAAAGCCGCTGGGTCACGGTGGCCCGCGCGAAGACGGTAAAGAACGTCTGACTGAGAACCGCGCAGACCGGCACCAAAAAGATCGCGACGACGAATTTTACCCAGCGGGTCGGCACCATCAGCGGCAGCGAGCGGCCTGCAGGCGGTTTTCGCGTCGTCGGCACGACGTAAGGAGTGATCTTCACGCGGCCCGATGGCTTGGCTCCGCGACGGGTTCGTCTGTGGTTCATCGCGCCGAAAGTTTCATCCGCAGATTACGCAGACGCCGTGGCGAGCGGAAGCCGAATCCATTGGCGCAGATTTTGGCAAGGAGGAACCACGCGCCCGGCCGTCATCCTGAGCGAAGCAAAGCGGAGTCGAAGGGATCCCGTGGCTAATCTTGTGGTTGCGCCACGGGGTCCCTCGACTTCCCGCCTTCGCTGCGCTACGGCGCGGCGAGCGCTCGGGATGGCGCGCGCAATCGTCAGAAATGATTTCTACGCCCGGCCCATGTAATCGCCGGTGCGGGTGTCGATCTTGAT
Organism: uncultured Verrucomicrobiae bacterium; assembly: GCA_963815455.1. GTDB lineage: Bacteria > Verrucomicrobiota > Verrucomicrobiia > Chthoniobacterales > UBA10450 > JBDTZF01. Next base: position 1,222,773 of record CAWFGO010000001.1, on the reverse strand, counting down.
CGTTTCGCCTTCCTTGATAAAAAGAGGAACGTTGATCGTTTTGCCGGTTTCCAGTTTGGCCGGCTTGGTCACGTTGCTGGCGGTATCGCCGCGCAAACCTTCGGCCGATTCAACGACCTTCAAATTTACCGACGCGGGCAGTTCGACCTGCACCGCCTTGCCTTCGGCGTAAAGAACCTGCACCGAAAGGTTTTCCACCAGATAATCTTTCGCTTCGCCGAGCAAAGCTTCGTCGAGATCGATCGTGTCGTACGTCTGCGGATCGATGAAATGGTAGCCGCTGTGATCTTTGTAACTGAACTCGACCTCTTTCCGTTCGATATCGACCAACTCCACTTTGTCGGTTGAGCCGAACCGAACGTCCGCGCTTTTTCCGGTGTTAATGTAGCGGATAATGGCCTGAACAAACGCGCGCAAATTTCCCGGCGTACGATGATGCACTTCCAGAACAATGGCGGTGTTGCCATTGTATTTAATGGCTTGTCCTTTGCGGAGATCGTTGGCTGCTGCCATGGGAGCGCGACGTTACATGCGCATTGGGCTGACGCAAGCAAACCTCCGGTCATCCTGAGCAGAGCGAAGCGAGTCGAAGGATCCGCGACGAAACCTTAAAGCTGGCGCGACGGGATCCCTCGACTGCCCGCCTTCGCTGCGCTCCGGCGCGGCCAGCGCTCGGGATGACGGAACAATTACAACAGCTTCAATCGCGTAAGGTCCTGCGAATCGACAATGCCGACCGGCACCTTGTTATCATCCACCACGACCAAGTCGTCGATGCGATGACGCTCGAGCAGGTTCAACACTTCCACCGCCAATCTGTCCCGATGCACCGTTACCGGGTTTAGCGTCATTAGATCCGCGACCAGACGTTCGCCGACCTTGGGATCGGATTGGAAATGCCGCGCAAAATCGCCGTGAGTGAAAATACCGAGCAATTGCCGATCTTCGCCGGCCACAACTGCGGCGCCGGCCCGCACGCTGGTCATCGCCTTGAGCACGTCGCGGATCGGCGTATCGGGCGAAACCAGCGCCATCGATTCGCGCGGCCGCATCACTTGATGCACCCGGATGAGTAAACTGCGTCCGATCACGCCGCCGGGGTGAAGCTTGGCGAAATCTTCCTTCCTGAATCCGCGCGCTTCCAGCAACACCATCGCGAGGGCATCGCCCAGGGCCAGCATCGCCGTCGTGCTCGATGTCGGGGCCAGGTTTAACGGACACGCCTCCTGCTCGACATTTACATCGAGAAAAATGTGGGCGTTCTGGGCCAGGGTCGATTTCGGATCGCCGCAAACGGCAACGATTTTGACCTGGAACCTAGCGATGGCCGGCAAGATCCGGAGCAGTTCCTCCGTCTCGCCACTGGCGCTCAAGGCCAGGACCACATCGCCATCGGCCACCACGCCCAGGTCGCCATGCAAGGCATTCGAGGAATCCAGCACCACGGCAGGCGAACCGGTGCTGGTGAGGGTGGCGGCGATTTTGCTGCCCACGTTCCCCGATTTGCCGACCCCGACCACCACCACCTTGCCCCGGGCATCCACCGTTTCCTTGATTAACTGCACGGCGCGGGAAAAGTTTTCACCCAGCCGGTCCCGCAACCGCTGGAGCTCGAAAATTTCTACGTCGAGCACACGTTTGGCCTTCTCAACGTAGTCCATTGGTCTATAATACTGTGCCGAGGCGTTTTAACCGACAAGAAATTGCGCGCCTTTGTAGGGAGGGAAAAATCATGAAGAAGTATCTGGTCTCGGCATTGTTGGTTATGATGGCGACCGCCGTCGTGGCTGCGCCTCAAACGTTTACCGCACCGGCCAAATCAAAGCGAGCCGTGAAAAGCACGCTCAAGAAAAAGATTCCGCCGCCGCTGCAGAAAGAGGAAGTCCGGGGCGTGTTGCCACGGGCGTTCGCACCGGGAAACAACCCCGTGCAGATGCTCAATCCGAAAGCGCCGGCCAAATACGGCACGGCCCAGCAGAGCGTCGTAATCGACCCAGTGACCGGGAAATGGAAAGGGATCAAGCTGTTCGAGTGGGTCTTTTGAGGATGTTTGATGTTTGAGGTTGGATGTTCGATGTAACGTCGAACTTGAGCGCCGAAATCAATACGCCCCCGGTCGTCGCCTGTTACTGCGCGACCTTCCTGAAGCCGGAGATGTTGCACATCTACCGGCAGATTACCGCGCTCGAGCGCGTCGCCCCATTCATCATCACCCAGAAACGCGAAAACGCCGATCGTTTCCCGTTGGAAAGGATCGACATCGCCCCCAAACCGTCGTTGCATTTTCTGCGGCGGTTCTGGTTTCGCCAGGTGCGCGACACTCCCTGGCAGATTTCGCCGGGAGAAACGCGGGCGCTGATGGAAGTCCTCGATAACCGGGCCGCGCGATTGTTGCACATCTATTTCGGCCACATTGCCGTGCATTTGTTGCCACTCATTCGGGCCTGGCCAAAGCGGTCGATCGTTTCTTTTCACGGCGCCGACGTTTTGGTGGACATGCACAAGCCGCTCTATCGAGACGCGACCCGGCAAATGCTCGGCGCGGTGAAGCTCGTTCTGGTCCGGTCGGAATCGTTGCGCCGCGCCGTTGTCGATCTTGGCTGCGATCCGAGCAAGATCGAGATCGCGCGGACTGGAATTCCGCTTGATCAATTTCCATTTCGCGAACGCGCGGTTCCGCAAAATGGCGAGTGGCATTTGGTCCAGGCCTGCCGGTTGATCGAAAAGAAAGGGCTGGCTACGACGCTGCACGCCTTCACCCGTTTCCAGGCCAAATACCCGGAGGCGAGACTGACGATCGCGGGCGAGGGACCGATGCTCCAAGAGCTGCGCGAGCTAACGCAAAAACTCAGGATCGACAATCGTGTGGCGCTGCCCGGTTTTGTCTCGCAGGAAGAACTGCGCGAAATCTTTTATGCGTCGCACATTTTTCTGCATCCGAGCGAGACCGGAATCGACGGAAACCAGGAGGGAATTCCCAATTCGATGCTGGAAGCAATGGCCAGCGGTCTTCCCGTTTTCGCGACAAATCACGGCGGTATTCCCGAAGCGATCGAGAACGGCGTGAGCGGGATCCTGGTGGGGGAACGCGATTTCGAGGCGTTGTCGGGCGCATTGCTGGAAGCCGCTCAGGATCGACGATCGCTCGCCCGGCTGGCGCGAAACGGCGCGGAAACCGTCCGCGAAAAATTCGATTTGCGCGCGCAGGTCCGACGACTCGAAGAGATCTACCTAAGGACGATGCTGTAGCCGCGGGCGCTGACCGCGGCGGAGCCATGGCGATTCCGGAACCGGTAGCAGCGATCATGCTTCAGCATGGTTCGGAGCGTTAGACTTCCTCGCGAGGTCCCTCGTCATCTGCGCGACTCGGGATGACAATCCACCCTTACTCTAGCGCGCCGTGATTCACAGCTTGGCAAAAAACGCGGCGAGCTGGGCACGGATCGCCTGAAACGAGAGCCGTTCCATGGCGCGCCATTGCGATTCCAGGATCAATGTGGCCCGGCTATTCGCATCCTTCAGTAGGCCGGCGGCGAGCTTGGCCAGATCGTTCATGGTGCGGCCTTCACCGCACGTTTTGGAGAAGACGATGCGATCAATCGCGCCGTCGCCGCCTACGCAAATGGTGCGGGCCAGAAGGGCGTCACCGGCGACCTGGCCGGGCACGCGACTCCGGTCGAGCTGGAGCACGATTTTATGTCGCGCCACTTCGCGCAGATAATCCGCATACGGCATTTGTTTCTCGATCAGGTGCAACTTTCCTTCGGGAAATTTGAGCTGAGCCAGACGACGGCGTCCCAGCCATCCATCCAGATTGACAACCGTAACCCGTTCGCCGCTCGCTTCGCACAGTTGTCGGGCCACGAGCAGGGCGGCGAAATGATTGCGCGACGGAACGTTCCATTCACGAGTGCCGATAAAAATGCCGTCTTGCTCGTTAGGCGGCGCGGAAAGGTCCCATTGTCGATCCTCCATCGGGTAGGGCGTTGGAATAAATGCCACCGTGGCCGGATCGCGGTGCAACCGCGCGCGCCAGTACACTTCGGCCGCTTCCGGCGTCGTAGCTATGCAACCGTCGGCGTGTTCGGCCATTCTCATGAAACGCGCCAATTGCGCCCGTTTGCGCATTTGCCCCGCGATTTGATGCAGGCCGGTTTCCTTTAGAGAAACGGCGATTTTTCGTCCATTCCTTTTGAGTTCTTTGAAGGCGCGCTCGGAGGCCCGAAAATCGCCGCGTAACAAGAGCAGGACCGGTAGCTCATCGACAACCGCGCGCTGGGTGTCGTGTTGAAAAATCCCTTGGGTGCAGGCGGCGAAAGCGTGAAAATTCACCGGCGGATGCACCGGAGTCGCCGGACCGGCCGGATCGCGAAAATTCTGCTCCGGGTCGCGTCCGCCCGGATTGAGCACGGTCAACCGAAACTCGTTTGCGCTGGGCTGCGTCATTGCTTAGTCGCCCGAATCAGCCTCTGGCGGAGACGGCGTCTGGTTTTTCAAGAGCGTGTTCTCCAACTCTTCCTCCGAGGGGCCGACCGGGAGCGCCTTCCGAATCTCGATCGGCTGGCCTTCGAGCGCTTTGACCGGCGACGGATTTAAAAGGGGTTGGGCATTATGATTGTCGATCTGTTCCTCGCCATTCTGTTCTTTTTCCGGCTGCTGCGAGAGCACCTGGTCTGGCAGCTGTTCCACCTGCGGCTTCACCGTTGGCTTTATCGCGTTGTACGGATCCTTGTCGGCCAGAAGGGTTGGCGTTTTTATGATTACCGGCGTGACTTCGCTGAGATCGACCGCTAACTCTGCGCGCGGCAAGTCTCCTTCCTCTGGTTGCTCGCGAACCAGGCGTGTTCGCGGTTCGCCGTGGACGTTGCAGAACTCGGTCGGCTTCTGCGCCGGGGTCGCGATTTCCATATAGGTTGTGCGCCGCTGGATGACATCGCCGGTTGCGGTCTTGACGCTGTCGTAACATCTGTCGGTGGCGAGTAAACCCGATCGCGAACAAATCTCGACTCGCTCCAGGCCGGGCGGCTGCTTGATCTCCTCCGCCGGATAATGTTCGGCCGCCGCGTTCATGATATCGACCCAGACCGGCAGAGCGATCTCGCTTCCAAATGCGCCGCGATAAATCTTTTGCGGTTTATCGAAGCCGGCCCAGACCGCGCAGGTGAAATTGTTATCATAACCGGCGAAGAGCGCATCGGTAAAATCGTAGGCTGTGCCGGTTTTGCCCGCCGCCGGAAATTTTTTCAAACCGAATTGTGTGCGCGCGGATTTGCCCGTTCCCTTTATCAACGCATCGACCAGGCACGAGTGAACTTCGTAGGCCGTCTCAGGCTTGATCACATTGTCTTTCTTGTAATCGCGTTGCGCTGTCCAAACCGTGCCGTCCTTTTCCTCGATCCGCTCGAGAATGTGAAGCGCCCGTGGGCGCCAGCCGCCGTTTGGAAAAATCGTATAGGCGAGCCCGAGCTCGGCCAGGGTAATTTCGCTGCTGCCTAGAAACGTCGCCGGATAAGGCCGAAGCGCAGAATGAATCCCGGCTGTGCGACAAAGCTGCAGAACCGGATCGACACCGACGTTCATGCCAATGCGAATGGTGGCGCCGTTTTTCGACTTGACCAGCGCTTCGCGTGCGGTAATCGCGCCTTCATAGCGATTCTCCGCGCTTTCCGGTCCCCATTCGCCCAGGATTCCCGTCGTGCCGCCGATCATGACCGCGCGATTGTCGAGCGGCGAATCCTCCACCACCGATCCGGGGAACATTCCGTCTTCGAACGCCGCCGCGTATACGAAGGGCAACATCGCCGTGCCCACCGGCCGCTTCGCCTGCAACGCGCGATCGTATTGGTTATGCTCGAAATCGCGGCCACCCACCAGCACCAGAATTCCACCGGTTGCGTTGTCGATTCCAATGACTGCGCCCTGCAAATATTCGGGCGGCGGCTGACTCGCGGTTCCGCCATTCGATTTCGCTTTGCGGAAGTTTGCCGCGTACTCAGCGTAGGTCTGGTGATCATAACCGGGAAACTGCTCGGCGTGGTCCAAACTCCGGCGCAACGATTCTTCCGCCACTTTTTGCAGATCGGCGTCGATCGCGGTGTGAATGCGAAAGCCTTCATTCATCGCCCGGTCCCAACCCACTGCCTCGATCACTTTCTGGCGAATGTAATCAACCGCGTAGGTTTGCCCTTGCGCGTTTTGCCGGTTGCCGACCACGACTTCTTCCTGCTGCGCGCTCGCCCACTTCTGGCGATTGATGAACTCCAGGTCGCGCATCCTGCTCAGGACGTAATTGCGGGCTTCGCGCGACGCCGCCGGATCGCTCCACGGCGATAATCTGTTAGGGCTTTTGATTAGGCCCGCCAGGGTCGCGCATTCCGCCAATGTCATCTCGCGCGCATGTTTGCCAAAGTAACCGCGCGCCGCCGCCTCCGCGCCGTACAAACCGCCACCGAAATAAATCCGGTTCAGATACAGCTCCATGATTTTCTGTTTGCCGAGCCGGTCCTCAATCCGGCGGGCCAGAAAAATCTCGAGCAACTTGCGATGAAACGTCCTTTCCTTGAGCGAAAAGGTGTTGCGGGCCAGCTGTTGCGTAATCGTGCTCGCCCCCTGGCGCACATGGCCGGCCAGCGCGTTTTTCAGCGCGGCTCGGACCATGCCAAACAGATCGTAGCCGTGATGTTGATAAAACTTTGCGTCCTCGACCGCGACCACGGCATTGATGAGGTCGCGCGGCAATTGCTCGTAGGGAATGGTTTCGCGGTTCTCGACGTAAATCTGGCCGAAAATCTTGTTGTTACGATCGACAATCACGCTGGCTGATTCCATTTGCTCGAGCTTGGTCAGATCGAACGTCGCCGCTTCGTCGCCCAGTTCGGAGGCAGTCATGAAAAGGTAGATCGCCCCCGCCGCAATCAGCACCGCCACCAGCCCGACCGGAACGTAAAACAGCGGCCGGGCATACCATGGCCGCCGGAAACGATAACCGGGCGGCGGCATCAGATGTGTTTCGGGCGTATTCACGTTTTTGAAAGAAATCAGTCGCGCAACTTAGGTCAGCGCTTTAACGATTCAACGTTTTAACGATGCCACGGTGACTACGGGAAATTCTGCCTTGATCGACATTATCCGCGCCGAAATCGAAGCACGAGGCCCGCAATCATTTGCCTGGTTCATGCAACAGGCGCTGTATCATCCCGAGCACGGCTATTATTCCAGCGGCCGTGCCGCCATCGGGCGAAAGGGCGACTATTTCACCAACGTCAGCGTCGGACCGCTTTTCGGGCGGCTGCTGGCCGCGCAGTTTGCCCAAATTTGGGAACGACTCGGAGGGCCTGGTCGCCGTGGCGACATCGACAACTTCGTCATCGTCGAACAGGGGGCACATGATGGCCAATTCGCGCGGGACGTGCTCGAATCGGCCAAAGAACGCGCGCCGGAATTTTTTGCGGCCTTGCGCTACCGGATCGTCGAGCCGTTTCCCATCTGGCAGGATCGACAACGGCAAACGCTCGAATCATTTGGCGACAAAGTGGACTGGGGCAATTCCCTGGAGCCGTTCGCCGGAATTCATTTCTCCAACGAGCTGATCGACGCCATGCCCATCGATTTGCCGGGAAAACTTGTCGATCTTGAGGGGGACAAATTCATTTTCGTCGAGCGGCCGGTTCGGGAGCAGACCAAACCCAATCAAGTCGCGCTCGATTGGATCGACAATGTCGCGGCCAACTTGCAACGCGGTTACGTCATTGCCATCGATTACGGGCATTTGGGCGGCGTCCTTGAATCAACGGTGCAAGTCCGCGCCCAACATCGACATCTCGATTCGCCCTTCGAGCGGATCGGCCAGGCCGACGTTACCGCGCACGTGGACTGGGCTAGCATCGCCGATCGCGCCCGAAAAAACGGCCTGCGCGTGGACGGCTTCGCCGACCAGCACCATTTCCTTACCGGGATTATTTCCGCACGGCCGGAGCTCGCTGCCGACGTCGATCCTAAATCGAAACGCGAGCTGCAAACGTTGTTGCATCCGGAAATGCTCGGCCGCAGTTTTCAGGCGCTGGCTTTGTCGAAGGATGTCGATGTTGGCGCGGGATTAGCTGGTTTTAGATTCGCCCGGCCGGCCGATTTGTGAATTTTCCGTTTGCATTCACATCAATGAAGATTTTTATGTTGGTGTTCCCCAGGGGTTCTTGGTCATTCGAATGAAGTTTCTCACTCGTATTTCATTATCCTTGCTGGCGCTGCCGGTGTCCGCGTTTGCCACCAACGCGGTCGTGAACATGTCGCATTACGATCTGATGCGGGCGGATTTTGGTCGGATGAAATACGAAGGCATCGTGGGCGTGATTCATGAGGCCACGTATCCGGCCTTTGTCCGGGATTCTTACTATGCTTCGAGACAACAAGCCGCGACTCGTGCCGGTTTGCTCTGGGGCGCGTACCATTATGCAAACTCGGGCGATCCAGTCCGGCAGGCCGATCATTTCCTGAATGTTGTCAAAAGCGCGTGGTCGCAGGCCGATCCGGCGTCGCGGCCGTCTGGCATCCTCCTGGTGCTCGATTTCGAAAAGAACGGTCATTATCCCGGCGGGAGCATGCGGATCGATCAGGCGGTCGCGTTCGCGGAACGAATTAAGGAGCGGACCGGAAAATATCCGGGAATTTATTCCGGCGAATATCATATTCGTCAGGCGGTGAATGGCCGGCGGTTGAGCGCGGCGCAAAGGATACCCTGGCGAACTGCTGGCTGTGGCTGGCCAATTACGGCGCGCGTCCGAGCGCGACGTCGCCCTGGAGTCATTGGCATCTCTGGCAATACACCGGTGATGGCAAATGCCGTTTGCCGCGCGCGAGCTACCCAAAAAGCGTGGCCAACATCGTCCGGGCCGAGCGCAATATTTTCTACGGAAGTCTGCCCGCCCTGAAATCTTTCTGGGAAGAACGGGCCTGGCATCCCGGCGGCGAAAGTCCTGTTCGCCCGCCGCTTACCGCCGAGCGCTGATCTGTAGCCGCCTCGCTGTGTCGAGGCGTTCTTCCCATGCACGGCGGCACAGCGCCGTGGCTACAACGTCACTTCGCCTTCTCGCCCTGGATTCCGCGCCGCGTCGTGAGATAAACAGCAAAACTCCCCAGCCAATGTCCGCCCTCGTAATGTTCCCCGGTCACTGCCGCCAGTCCCGCGCGGCGATGGGCTTCCGCTACCATCGAAAGATGAAATTTCCGCGGATCATCCGCGGGCAGCGCGGAAATAATTCCTTCCAACATCCAGGCCCGGCTCAGGTTCAGTCCATCGAGATGGGCCAGCTTCGGATCGCTCGGGTCGGGTGACACCGCCACCGGCAGCCAATCGCGGGTAAGGATCTCGCTGTCTTTCGGGGTCGCCGGAATCTGCGGCAAGAATTCCTTCAGCCAACTGGCAAACTCTTTTTGCGAAAGTATTCGCCGCATCACGTCCGCCTCGCCCAGGCAGGGCGAAAGAAAATCTTCACCCGACGGTTCGTAGTCGAGCGGGCAACCCTTGTCGGTTAGGAAGAATTTCCGGGCGGAATCGGTAAGCAGTTTGGCAAAAGCGTCGTCCTTTTTCCCTCGCGCATAATCGAGCATCAAACCCAACGCGAACGCGGTCTGGTTGTGCTCGCCGATCCGGACCGGATGCGACAGCTTCGGCAACCATGTTTTGATTCGATCGAGCGCAGCGTCTTCGAGCGGACCAAGATTCTTCAACATCTCGCGCGCTTGTGGATCGTCCCACTCGCGCAGCTCGGCACAAAGTTGTAACAGCCAGGCCAGGCCATACGGGCGCTCGAAACTGGCCCGGCCTTCTCCGCGAATGTAAATCGCGTCCTGCTTTAGGTTCTCGGCGGTCAAACTCTTCTTCAGTGCTTCCCGGGCGGGTTTCGCGAACGGCGCATCCGGAAATTTTCTGATCAATCGCACCAGGAGCCAATGCCCGTGCACCGACGAATGCCAGTCATAACAGCCGTAAAATGCCGGAGTCAGTTTGCGCGGTGGCTGAACGTCGGCATCGCTGTTGAGCACGTGCGCGATCTTGTTCGGATATTCCTTGTGCACGCATTCGAGCGCGAGCCTGGCGAATCGTTCCGCCGCCTTCACGTCGAAATCTTCGGTTCTCTCTTGTGCGGCCATCATCGCCATCGGAAACATCATCAGCGTTGCAATTGCTAATCTCCCACTCCTGCTCGTGCTCATGCTCGTAATCGAGAATACATTGCAGGTGGGGCGAGACTCTGTCGAGCCGACGAATTACCGCGGTCGGCGCCCGCGGCTACAATTGCTTCCTTCTCCGTTCGAAATTGAGTGTTGAACGTTGCGCGTTGGACGTCGAACGTTCCATCTCCTATGCATTACCTCGTCCGTTCCAAATTGTTCGCCGCCTCCATGGCACTGGCGCTAACGCAAATCGCGATTACTTCTCATGCTGCGCCTAAAGCATCCGTGAAACATTCCTCATCCGCCGCGACTGCCGGCAATCCGCTCATGACCGAGAGCGCGTTGCCGTATCAATTCCCGCCGTTCGACAAGATCAAGGACAAGCATTTCGTCCCGGCGATGGAAGCCGGGATGCGCGAGCAGCTCAAAGAAGTCGAGGGGATCGCCTCCAGCGCGGAAAAGCCCACGTTCGATAACACCGTCGTCGCTCTGGAAAAAACGGGGCAGCTGCTCGACCGGGCGGAACGAACCTTCTCGAACCTGAACGCGTGCAACACCAATCCGGCGATGCAGAAGATCGAGGCCGAAATGGCTCCGAAGCTTTCCGCGCATAACGATGCGATTTTTCTCAACAGCAAACTTTTTGCCCGGCTCCAGGAAGTTTATGACAATCGCGACAAACTCGGGCTCGATCCCGAATCGAGTTATCTGCTCGAGCGTTACTACAAGGATTTTGTGCGGGCCGGCGCCAAGTTGTCCGATCCGGACAAGGAAAAGCTTAAGAAAATGAATGCCGAGCTGGCCACGCTGCAAACCCAGTTTTCCCAGGATGTGTTGAAAGAAAAGAACGCGTCGTCGGTTGTGGTTGATAAGAAGGAAGATCTGGCCGGGCTATCGGATAGCCAGATGGCGGGGACAATTGCAGCGGCGAAGGACGAAAAAAAGGAAGGCAAGTTCGTCATCCAGCTCCAAAACACGACCGGCCAGCCGCTACTGGGATCGTTGCAGAACCGCCCGTTGCGCGAACGCATCATGCAAACGTCGTTGTCGCGCAATAGCAAAGGCGGCGAGTTCGATACCCGCAACATTGTGATTCACACCGCCCAGCTTCGGGCCGAAAAGGCGAAATTGCTCGGATATGCAAGTTGGGCTGCCTATCAACTCGAGGATCAGACTGCGAAAGACGTTCCGACCGTAAACAAACTCCTGGCTGAACTGGCGCCTCCCGCAGTCGGCAATGCCCGCCGCGAAGCGGCCGACATGCAGAAGATTGTCGATGAAGAAAAAGGCGGATTTCAAATCGCCTCGTGGGATTGGAATTTTTATTCCGAGAAAGTCCGCAAGGCGAAGTACGACGTTCGATGAATCGGAACTGCGGCCGTATTACGAAATGAACCACGTCCTGATCGACGGCGTCTTTTTTGCCGCTGGAAAACTTTACGGACTTACCTTCAAGGAGCGACACGATCTCCCGGTTTATCTTCCTGAAGTCCGCGTATTCGAAGTTTTCGACGCGGATGGCAAACCGCTGGCGCTTTTCATTGCCGATTATTACGCGCGTCCTTCCAAGCGCGGGGGAGCCTGGATGAACGCTTACGTCCCGCAAAGCGGATTGTTCGGGACGAAACCGGTGGTGGCGAATCATCTCAACATCCCGAAACCGCCGAAAGGCGAGCCGACGTTGCTGACGCATGATGAAGTGCGCACCGCTTTTCACGAATTCGGTCATGCGTTGCACGGAATGTTTTCCAACGTGAAATATCCGCGGTTCGCCGGGACCAGCGTGCCGCGGGATTTCGTCGAGTATCCGTCGCAAGTGAACGAGATGTGGGCGAACTGGCCGGAGGTGCTGAAGAATTACGCCAAACATTATAAGACCGGCGAACCGATTCCGCAGGCGTTGGTGGACAAAGTCGAGGCCTCGGAAAAGTTCAATCAGGGTTATGCGACTAGCGAGTATCTGGCCGCGGCGTTGCTCGATCAGGCCTGGCACCAACTGAGTCCCGCCGAGATTCCCAAGGACGCGATGGCGTTCGAGGCGGAAGCGTTGCACAAGGCCGGGGTCGATTTCGCACCGGTCCCGCCCCGTTATCGGAGTCCGTATTTCTCGCACGCATTCGCCGGCGGATATTCGGCTGGTTACTACTCCTACATCTGGAGCGAAGTGCTCGATGCCGACACGGTTGAATGGATCAAGGAACACGGCGGCCTCAAGCGCGAGAACGGCGACCGCTTCCGCTCGATGCTCTTGTCCCGCGGCGGATCGGCTGATGCCCTGGGCTTGTTTAAGAATTTCGTTGGGCGCGATCCGTATATTGAGCCGTTGCTAAAACGCCGCGGTCTCGAACCAGCGGCGAACTAATGCCGCGGTCAGCGCCCGCGGCTACAACATCATCAGGTGGATCGCGATCTCCGGGCGCGATGGTAGATGTGGCGGCAAGGCCCCATTATTCCGGCATCGCCCGCGGAGCGGCCGATCCACCTTGGCTCCGTATGGAAGCGCGGACGATGCAACCAGCAACGCGATCCACTGCGATTCGACTCATGCCACTAACTTGAGAGGATAGATGGACAAAAAGACCTCGGAGCTAGTTGCCAAAGTACCCCACGTAACCCTGGTATTCTGGATCATTAAGATCCTCGCCACCACGCTGGGTGAAACGGGCGGCGACGCTGTCACCATGTCGTGGCTTGGCGAGACTACCGCCGCGAACAAAGGCGGCGGCTATCTCATCGGCACGGCAATATTCGGCGTTATTTTTGTCGCCGCGGTCCTGGTCCAGATCAAGGCGAAGAAATTTCACCCGTTTCTGTATTGGCTGACGATCGTGGCAACGACAACGGTCGGCACCACGCTGGCCGACTATTGCACCCGATCGCTCGGTATCGGTTACACGGGCGGTTCGACCATCTTGTTGATCCTGGTAATGGTGTCCCTTTTATCGTGGCGTTGGTCAACGGGGAGCATATCGGTCGAAACGGTGAGCACGCCGAAGGTCGAGATCTTTTATTGGGTCACGATCCTGTTCTCGCAGACGCTGGGGACTGCGCTCGGCGACTGGGTCGCGGATACCAATGACACGGGCTATCTCGGGGCTACCGCCGTGTTCGGCGGGTTGCTCCTTCTGACCGCGCTTCTCTACTATTTCACGAACATCTCGCACGCGATTCTGTTTTGGGCGGCATTCATCCTGACCCGCCCACTTGGAGCCGTCGTCGGTGATTTTCTGGATAAGCCTCTGGCGAATGGAGGATTGGCCCTGAGCCGCTATACCGCATCTCTGGCGCTCCTTGTGGGGATCGTCGCGTTGATCCTAATGTTCCCGCAGAAGCCGGCTTCAAAAGCGCATTAATCGATTAACTGAAACCGCAGTCAGCGCCCGCGGCTACAAATTCCCGCGAAGCGGTGTAGAGGTGGCCGTGTCGGACGCAACAACATAATTATTTGCGGGCGACACGCCCGCCACTACACGTTTCAGAACAGCAGCTGCACGCCGCAATAGCCAACTAACGCCAATGGTTCGTCGTCCGGCGATCGGACCTCGTGGCCTAACGACGCAATCAGGATCGACCAGTCGCTTGAGCTTGTGTCGAACACCGACGTTTACCGTTAACGTGTCTCGCGCGAAACTCGTCCGCGCCGTGCCCTGCAGCTCCGCCATGAACGCAGTGGTCTTGCTGACTTCGATGGCGCCGACGATTCCATAGAGCCATTCGCTGCGTCCGACGGTGCTGGTGAGCGATCCGGCCTCGAGATCGAGATCAACCACGCCGAATTTCTTCGCGATCTGCATGGGGCATCGGACTCGTGTTCCCGCTTCCGACAAACCGCGGCGCGCCGATGACTGGACGACGTTGAAAATGATTCGCGGGAAGATCGACATCGAAACGCCGTCGCGTTCTTCGTCCAAAAATCGCCATTTCAACGCCGCTTCAGTGCCGCCGATTCCACCGATTGATCCCTGGCCGCTCCGCTTTAAAAGGACCGGCGCGGATTGCAGCGTCAGTTGAATCCGCTCGCCGACGCCGTAGTTCAGATCGATCATCGGCAAATCCCACGATGTTTCGCTTTGTCGATGCTCGAAAGCGACGGCCAGATTGATTTCCCAACGACCGTTGCCCGGCGTGCCGGGATCGTCCGTAATCATCGGCGGGCCGCCTTGTGCGCGCGCGTGCTGCCCAACAAACGCCGAGATCGCAAACAGAAATAGTATTAATCGGCGCAAGACACAAATTTGCTGCTAGGGACTTGTCGGAGCGAAAACCAGAAGCTTCACGGTATTCGGGATGATTTTCGGTCGGACTCGTGGCGCGGGCGCGGGTGACCCGCCTTCGCCCTGGTTCGCCGCGGCAGGCGGCGCCGGCTCGAATTGCGCTGTCGGCAAATAAATCCGATGCGTGCTCGGATCGATGGCAATGGTCCGCGCGCCGCGCTCCGTTTTCAGGATTTGTACGATCGAAAGTTTGTCCGGCGTTTCCTCTTTCGCGATCGTCGTTGTCCCTTCGCCGCAGGAAGCGAAGACCAGTTTCCTTGCCTCATCAAAAGCGCACCCATCGACTCCTGTACCGATCGGCACCGTGGCAATCACTTTGCCCGTGCCGGCATCCAGCATCGTCATCATTTGATTATGACAAGTCACGAAGAGCCGATGATTTGCCGCGTCCAGCGCGATACCGCTCGCCTCTTCCCCGGGCGCAATTGGCCAGCGCGCCACGACTTCGTGCTTTGTCGTGTCGATGACTGCGACCTCGCTCTTGTCCTCGATATTGCAATAGACGCGCCCCGCTCCGGAATCAGCCACGGCGAACTCCGGGCTCCCGCCAAGCGGGATGGTGGCGATTGGTTTCTCCGCCTTCGCGTCGATCACCGTCGCCGAATTCCCGGTGTGATTGAAAACGTAAATCTCGCCTCGCTTTGGTTCGTAAATGAGGGCATCAGGATTCTCGCCGGTATCCACCTTCGACATCGTCCGGAGCGTTTTTAGATCGACAACGCTCGATTTCGATTCCTTGCCGTTCGAAGAAAATCCGCGTCCCAAGTCGGGCACCGCGACGAATCCGTGAACGCCGGGCGTATCACCGATCTCGCCAACAACGGCATTCTTCTCCAGATCGACCACCACAACCTTGGTCGAGTGCGAGAGGTAAAGCCGGTGCGCCACCGGATCGACAGTCAGAATATCCCAGCCGCCCTGGCCCCCGATCGGAATTTGCATCAGCGGTTTGTAAACATCTTCCGCCGCGGCGATGACGGGCAGCAGCACCAAAGCCCAGAGCAATTTCTTCATCGTGGAAACATTGCCCGTAGGGCGAGACTCTGTCGAGCCGACGAATCTCCTCCGACCTCTCTTCCGCGCAGCGGCGTAGAGGCGGCCGTGTCGGCCGCAGAGCCAAATCGCCGCCAGCGCCCGCGGCTGCACCTTCATCAGCTGGATCACGATCTCCGAGCGCGATGGTAGATGTGGCGGCAAGGCCGCATTATTCCGGCATCGCCCGCAGAGCGGCCGATCCACCTCAATTGCCAGTGGAATCATGCTCTAATTTTGTTACAGTTCTATCCCGCGTGAACGAAACTCCTCCAATTGCCACTCCGACCCCGGACCGGGCCGACTTGCGTCCCGAAAACATCAATGACGCCGTGATCCGACTAGCCGGCAATTCCCAGGACGGGATCCAATCCGCCGGCGCTTTTTTGGCCCGCCTGGCCGGCCGCAGCGACCAGGACGTCATGACCTACATGACCATTCCGGCCACGATTTCTGGCGGGCCGTCGATCTTCCAGGTGCGGATGGGCACGGGCGAAGTGCTTTCGGCCGGTGATGAAGCCGATTTTCTCGTCGCGTTTTATCAGCACAGTTATCAGGACCACATCGGCTTTCTGAAAGAAGGCGGCGTCCTCCTTTACGATTCCGATAACGTCGAGCCGAACCTCGACGACAAGCGTTTCGTTTACGTCGGGGTCCCGATCACAGGGCTCACCGTCGAAGCGCTCGGCGGCACGGCCAAGGACAAGGGCAAAAACATTTTCGTGCTCGGTCTGATCTCGAAAATTTTCAATCTCGACGTCGAGAAGTTGAAAAAACTGATCACCGAAAGATTCGCCGGCAAAGACCAAAGCATCGTCAACACGGCATTGATGGCGTTCCAGGCCGGTTACGCCTATCCGGTCGGCAAAGTGCTGACCCATCATTATCAATTTGAAAAGCTCGAGAAAAAACCGGGCGCGCGCGCCCAGATCACGATGGATGGCAATCAGGCCATCGCTTACGGATTGATCGCCGCCGGTGTGCGCTACGGCGCCGGTTATCCGATCACGCCCTGGTCGTCGATCATGGAAATTCTCCGGACCGAGCTGCCCAAGTACGGCGGAATCTTTGTCCAGGCCGAGGATGAACTCGGCGCGGTCTCGATTGCCTTGGGAATGTCTTACTCCGGATATCTGGCCGTGACCGGCAGCGCCGGGCCGGGCATTTCGCTCAAGGCCGAAGCGATCGGTTGGGCGTCGATGGCGGAGATGCCGCTCATTATCTGCAATATTCAGCGGGGCGGCCCGAGCACCGGATTGCCAACCAATGTCGAGCAGAGCGATCTGCACCAGGCGATCTACGGCAGTCATGGTGATAGTCCACGGGTCGTGCTGGCCGCGAAATCGGTGGAGGACTGTTTCTATATCGCGATTGAAGCCGCTCGGATCGCGCGAAAGTACAGCACACCGGTGTTCATTTTGAGCGATACCTCGCTGGCCACGCGGATCGAAGCGTTCGACGAACCCGAGCTGGCGAAATTGATGGTCGATCCGAAACCCGATCTCACCCCGCGCCAAACGCACAAGCCGTATCCAGTCGATCAAATCACGCAGCACGTCCCGCCCGGGACTCGGATTCTCGACGGCAAATATCCGCTCATTGGCGGGCTCGAGCACGATGAGATGGGACACCCCACCGGCAGCCCGAAGTTGCACATGGCCATGACCGCCAAACGTCGCAACAAACTGCGGAAACTGGCCGAGGAAATCCCGGTGCCGGAAGTTTACGGCGACGAGAAGGGCGACACGTTGTTGGTGGGTTGGGGATCGACCTACGGCCCGATCCATGACGCCGTGAAAATGGCCCGGGAACATGGAGAAAAATGCGGCGCGCTGCATCTCCGCCACATTCATCCGTTGCCGAACGGGCTCGAAAAAATCTTCAAGAACTACAAACGGATCGTAACCGTGGAAATGAACGACCAGGGCCTCTACGGGTTCGGTCAGCTGGCCACGATCTTACGGGCCCGTTACTGCGAACCGAAGATCGAGAGCTTCACCAAGACCGACGGGTTAACGTTCCGGGTAAAAGAAATTTTGGAAGGCGTATTCAAGGGAAAATCATTCGCCGCCCGGCACATCCCGCGCGAGGGCAAGCCCACTGTTCACTCCGGCACCGCGCCCGAAAACGTGAAATCATTAAAGGAAGTCGTGCCGCAAGGAGTGGGATAGGATGTTTGATGTAAGATGTTTGAGGCTTGATGTGAAAGAAAATCTGAAAACCAGGAAGCCAGGATGTAGCCGTCGCCCTGTGGGCGACGCTCAACCAATCTTTGTCATCCCGAGTAAAGTCGAGGGATCTCTAACTATTTATTCAGAGCCGTCCCTTTCCTGGATTCCTGGCTTCCAGATTGAGAGATTTTTATGAGTGATACCCTAACAACAACCGAAGCGCCGCGCGAGAAGTTAACCAAAAAGGCGATCACCGCCGACCACCCGACCTGGTGCCCGGGGTGTGGCGATTTCGCCGTGCTCGCTTCGTTCTACAAAGTTCTCGAGAAACGTCAGCTCGATCATGAAAAGATCGTCACCCTGGCCGGGATCGGTTGTTCGTCCCGGTTTCCCTATTTCGTTAACGGTCACGGGGCCCACTTCATTCACGGACGCGCCGTCCCTCTGGCCAGCGGGATCAGCCTGGCCCGACCCGATCTGCACGTGTTCCTGTTCGGCGGTGACGGCGACGGGTTCTCGATTGGCGGGAACCATCTCAATCACGGCGCGCGCAAGAACATCAACATGACCTACGTCATCATGGATAACTTCGTCTATGGCCTGACCAAGAAACAGACCTCTCCGACGTCGCCCATCGGGTTCAAAAGCAAGACCGATCCCCAGGGCGCGATCGATCACCCAGTCAACCCGATGAAACAACTCGTCGCCGCCGGGGCCACGTTTATCGCCCGGACCCACGCCGCGCAGGTCAATCACATGATCCAGATGATCGAGCGGGCCATGGATCATCCCGGGTTCAGCGTGATCGAATGTTTGAGTGAGTGCGTCGAATTCTTTCCCGGCGCATTCGACCCGGCCAATCCCAGGAAAAACGGCGCCTTCTCGCTGGTTGAGGAAAAGAAATGGGACAACACTCCCGAGGACGAGCTAAGGCACGACGTCACCGACGAGCTCGCCGCGTATAAACTGGCCCAGCTCCCATTCCCCGGCGTTTTCGGCGTCTTTTACCAGAGTGATCGCCCGACCAAGAACGCACTGGAGAAAAAATGGATCGAGACCACTCGCGAGAAAACCGGCAACGCTTCCGATTTACAACTTCTCCAGAAGACGTTTGACCGCATGAAATGACAGCGATTCGCTGTCATTCTTCGCTGTAGCGGCCCCGAAAGCGTTCGGGGTCGAATCTCTGGGTCACGCGCGGCGCACGAATAACAACCCTCATTCGTCACAACCGCCAGCCCGGTCGAAGACTCGCCGCGTCCGCCATTGGACAGACTCGCCGTGGCGAGGGGATCTCGGACTCAATCCAGGGGGTGACGCCATTTCAGGCCGGGAAATCGCGCAAAACCGCGGTCGAGAGTTAGCCAGTCGCAGCCGAGTTCTATCGCCAGCGCGGCGTGGAAAGCGTCGGGGACAAGGTTCCCGCGCGCATCCCCGCGACGGCAAAGATCGATGAAAATTTTCCAGTGACCCGGTCCGGGCGCGAGAAGGTGCACCTCGTCACGTGAACGAAAATCATCGAGAAATTCGAGCGCCAGCGCTAGCGGCGTCGGTTTCTTGAAAATCTTCGGGTGCGTGACCATGCGCAGGCAGCCGCTCAAAGCCAGTTCCGAAACTGCCACGCCAGCCGGTTCGCCAAGAGCCGATTCCAGCCAGGGTCGAATTTCCCGGTGTTGATCCGCATCTTCGCGATGCGCGCCGACCAGAATATTCACGTCCAGCAGAATCATCGCGACTCCATCGCATCCAGAAGCGCTGATGATGAGCTGAGATCGATCCCGGGTTGCGTCCCTGAGCCTTTGAAAGTCTTCAACGGCCGCTGCGCATTGGATCGGCTTCTCTTTCGTCCCTTGGCAAACGCGGCCCGCAGTGCGTCTTCGATTACCGCGCGCAGCGAGCAGCGACGTTCATGAGAAATCTTTTTCGCCTTCTGCAAAAGCGAATCCTCGATCGAAATTGTTGTCCTCATGCATCAAAGCGTACCAATAAGACATCATGATGTCAAAGACCAACCCCACCCCGCTTGATCCGCAAACGGCAGCATCTAATTTCATTTAACCAATCGTTTCCAATGCGCGTAACTTGGCGCCGCAAACGATTGAACGTTTCACTCGCCGCGCCCCAGCGTCGGGCCATTCCTGCTCGGACTTCAACGAATTGCGTGGGGAAGCCAAGACTCTTGATCAGACGCCCGGCACCACCGTCGTCTCCGCCATTTCGACAGCAGGCACCTCCGCCTTGTCGGTGATCAGCTTGCGCAGGAACGGAATCAGCAGGACGAGCGCGATACCGACCACGAGGCTGCCCGCGCCGAGCGCGCCGAAGAGCTTCACATATTCAGGGTTGGTCGCGAGCGCCGTGGTGCCGGTCGGCTCGGGGATCATGCCCGAGAAATCGCCCGCGAAAAGTGATGCGAGACCTGTCCAGAGCATCCAGCTGCCCATCATTATTCCCTGGTATTGCCGCGGCGCGAGCTTGCCGATCATCGCGTAGCCGATCGGAGAGATGAGCAACTCACCGGCGCTCTGCAGCACATAACTCATGAACAACCACACGAACGCGCTCTTGCCGTCGATGCCGGCCAGTTTGATGCCTAACGGGAGAATAAGAAAGCCCAGCGCCATCAAAATCAGCGACGTGGCAAACTGCTTCGGGATGTCGATCCTCCACCCGAGCGCGCGCAGGCGGGTAAAGGCCGCCGCCAGAATCGGTCCGCCGATTACGATGCAGACAGTGTTGATGTTCTGGATCCATTGCGGCTGAATCTGCACCTTGCCAATGAAGAGGTTCACGTTGTGGACCGCGAACAGCATCAGGCCGCTCGGGGCCATCTGATACAACGACCAGAACATCAGCGAGCCGACAGTCAGAATTAGATACGCCGTCATGTTCCGCCGCTCGCGTCGATCCCGGTGACGCAGCGTGAGATAGATCAGCGTCAGGGCGACCCCGGCGCAGATCGTCTTGAGGATCGTCTCGGTCCCACCGGGTCGCTGGAGCATGAACCACACGATTGGTACGACACCGATGAGAATGCCTAGGCCGGCCAGCAACCGCAGCCGGAACTGGTTCGACGTCACCTCCAGCAGCGGCGTATTGCGGTCGATCAACGTCTTCCAGTTGAACAGGGCCAGGACGATAGCGACAAAGTTGCCGAGCGTCGCGAAAATGAAAAGGCTCGCATAACTCTCCGTCCCCTGGAAATAACCGGCCACGGCGAACCCGACAAAAAACCCGACATTCATCCCGGCGTAATTCCAGAGGAAAGCGCCTTCGCGGCGCGGGTCCTCCGAGGTGAAACGCTGGGTCAGCATCATGTTGATACAGGTCACATTCAGGCCGCTGCCGGTAAGGAAAAAAGCGAGCCCGACATAGAACATCGCGAGCGAGCCGGTCGCGATGCACGCGCATCCCACCACCTGCGACGCCATGCCGCCGACAAATAGATTCCGGTTCGAAAGAAACCGCCCGCCCAGGTAACCGCCGAACAGGTGCAGCCCGTAATTGAACGCGCCAAACACGCCCATCAACGCGGTCGCCAGCTTGACCGGAAGCTGGAGATGCTTCGTTGCGTACAGGACCAGGGTCGAATAAAGAACGGCGAACCCGAGCGTCGCGAAGATTTGAATGAAGAAGAGGACGGCCGTCCCTTCTGGCGCAGCTGAAAATCGCCGCTTTAGAAAGTTCATCTAAGTGACATTTGGCTCTTCGACTCCCCGGAAGTCAAGATTTCGCGGGATCAACCACACCCCGAAGCCACGTACTAGTTTCCCGGCTACCAGCAAATGCTTCGTCGCGCAGAGCGGTTCGCAGGGCGCGAACTTTACGGCGGGAGGCCGCGAGCGTTGCGAGTTGGTCTAGGGAAGCCGGCGATTCGGTTTTGGTGAAAACCGAACCAGCGTCGAGTAAAGAACAGCGAACCCGAGCGTCGCGAAAATTTGAATGAAAAATAAACGGCGGTTCCTTCCGGCGCGGCCGCGAACCGGCGTGTGATAAATTTCATCCCGCCGCCATTTGGCCCGGCGACCTCGGCGCTGTCAAGTCCGCCCGCGACCGACCGGTCGCATCTTGGTCTGGGGAGCGCATGCGTCTCGCGTGTTGGGGATTGCGCCCTCGCGTCGCAAACTTTTCCCCTCAGATTGGAGAACGTTTGGTATGCTCCGCGCAATGGCTTCCCGCGAACAGAACGAGCGAAAGTTCAAACACTGGGAGGAATTACCCAATGGCGGGCGACGGTACATTCGTGAATTCGTCGGGCGCGCCGGTGGACGCGCTCGTTACATCAAAGAAGTGGACGCGAGCGAAAATACGATTCGGTTTGCACAGGAGATTTATGACGCCAGCGGCCGGCTTGTCAGCGTGCACGAGAAATTTCCCGTCGATTTGGGCCATAAACAGCTGTAAAATCTCTGACGCATGAAAACGACCCGCCAGATCGTTGCCGATAAGATCGCCGAGTACCTGCACGGCAAAGTCAGTCAGGCGAAGCTGGTTGATTGGGCGGAGAGCGCCATGATGGATGCCGACTTCGACGAAGCCGATGTCGATCTTCTCAGTGAAATCGTTGGCCGACTCGGCCTTGCTGATGTCGCAGAGTTCGGATTGCGCTGGCAAGACTGCGAAGAATTCCTTCGCCGATTAGGCTATCGGGCAAAGGTAGTCGTATCGCGCTCATAAAAATCAGCTACGACCCGGACTGGGGAGCGCACTGCCTGCCCGCCTTGTGCGGGCGACTCGCGTGCTGGCGATTGCGCCCTCGCCGTCGTGGACTTGTTTGATTCCCTATCAAATTCTTGCCGTCAGCAAATGCGTCCCGTTAGAATTCGCTGCGCATGGGCAAAACAGAAAAGCTGTTCGACAAGCTCATCGCCGGACGAAATGACGCAACCCGACCCTCGCGACTACGAAATCCGCATTTGGTATTCCGCGGAAAAAGCGATGAATGCTTTATCGTCCAAGTCGTCGAATGGCCCGGCATCATGGCACATGGCGATACGAGGGAAGAAGCCGCGCGCGAAATTCAACTTGCGCTTGAGGGCGCGCTTCAGGTCGCCGCCGAACAAGGCATCAAGACCATACTCGCGCCCCTTCACCAACGCTCAGATCGTAGACCGTGTGGCGAAGATTAGATTCGGCCCAATCTCGCGGCTGGCGCACCCATTCTCGGCCCAGGAGCGGCGCTGGCTCAAGAAAGTGTACCAGTCGAAATCAGTGATCGCGATTGTACCGCGTTGCGCCATTAAGCGCGATTAAAGACGAACCCCGTAAGGTCGACAATCTCCGAAAGTCGATTCTGCCGATGGGGTAGCCTATGATGTCGTCAACTTCCACCAGCGCGGAGTGAACTAGAAACGGAGTCCCCTTTGCCAGGGCAACGTCAGACCTGGAGGTCTGGGGGCCAAAGAAAATACGGCCCTTTGCCCATCCGAAATTCGCCGCCGACTTCCCGTCCCTCAGGGGTGATGTAGTGCTTGCCTCCGTCGCGCAGTTCCAGATATCCGCGCCCGATCAGCTTGTTGAATAATTGCGTCGTTTGCACTCCCAGCTTCGCCGCAAGTTTGGCGGTTGTTAGCTTGCCGTAACTCCTTCGCCGCTTCGACTTTCGGGGAGACCGCGGCAAGAGCGGATTCCTGATAGCCGGTGCTGCCTCCGCTCATTCGGATGATGCGGTCGGCTTCCTTGGCGGCCTCTTGATACAACTCCGGGTCGCCTTCGCGATCAAAGAAGACGCCCATTTCCTGATTCTTCGCTTCGCTGAAGTCGTACAGGTTTAGGCTGGTGATGATCCCGACCTTTTCGTTCAGGTAGCATTTCGCGTGGACGTTTTTGCAAAATGTGACTTTCACGCCCGCAACTCCGCGGAGCTGATCGGCGCCATCGCACATTTCCTTCTTTCCGTAGACCACATGTACCCGAACGCCCAGTCGCACAGCATCCTCGATCAACTCTCGCACTCTGGGCCGGAGCTTGAGATAAGGGCTGATCAGGATGATGCGCTTTTCCGCAGTCTTGAGGAGGCGCTCAATCCGGAAACTGATTTCAGTCGTGTCGAGAAAATTGGCCATCCCTCATCTGTCTAGCACCTCGGGTACCACCCCAGGACATCCTGCTAAGCGATTTCCTGCTTTCCTGCGTTCCTAATTCGATTCCGTCAAGAAACGACCTCTTATCTTTAAAAGCGTCTGGAGCGACAGCGGCCCACTACTCGCCACCCGCCGTCGCTAAAGCTTCCGCCTTGGCACGGGCTTCGGCGTGACGAGATGACGTGGCAGGCTGGCGAGTTCGTCCTGTGGCGAACACAAACCTGCCCGCGCGAGCGCGTGAAAGGGCGAAGAGCGATAAGGCCCGAATCTGAAAATCACCACGGGCTGCAACCATCCAACATAAGCGGCTTATGATAGATGATTTTGACTAGGAAAGTTGGAGTTTGCGACCGCGGGGTGGCCAGGGTTTACCCTCGCGCAAGGCGGCGCGCTTCATTTCGCGGATCGCGACCATCTGGCGCGCGTGGGATTTGGTCAGCTCGCGCCGGCTGTTCTCGCCTCCGCGGCGGCCGATCTCGACGAGATACTCGTGAATCTTCTTTTGTGCCTCTGTCATTTTCGCTCAGGGACGGCGGGCGGAGCGCCTGCCCTACAATTTATTCCTCGGGCCAAGGATGCATCATAAGCCGCTTATGATGCAAGGAAGTTGATCAAGATTATGAAGATCGTTTCGGCTAGCAGCCGAAACCAACAGGCTGGCAGCCTGTGCTCCCCGGACGTGGAAATTTAGACAAAAGCTGGGTTCAGCGGCTAGCCCCAAAAAAATATGCGCCCGAGATACGCCCGGTCGATGGCTTGAACACGATCACCTTCGACGAATCACATAATCCGCCATGAAAACAAGAAATCTTCGCCGCGCTTTCTTCAACTTGCGGATCCTTACCGCGTCTGTTCTCTGCCTTGTCGCAGGCATGTTCGCTCTGTTCGCCTTTGGGGTTGCGCCCCTCGGCATACAATCACTGACCCATCGCTTCGCCGGCGGTCCCGCCTCCGCACAAGGCTACGGCGCGGCAAGGGGAGCAATTAAATTGGACAAGAATCCGGCTGACCGATCACAGGCATTGCTGCCGGCCGCGGTTAAATACAGCGGTCCGCCACAGATTCTGGCCCCGGTCGCAGCAGTTCGCAGCGCGAAATTGCGCGACCTCGCGCCGATCAATCCGGCAACGGTTACGAAAAATCCTGTCCCGGAACCGAGGCGGCCCAAACCGCCGACCAAGCGTGGCGGTCCAAGGGGACATGCTCAAACGAAGGCGGGAGAGCAGATCTCGGCGCCTACTCCCACCGGGCTCAACTTCGACGGCGTCGGTGTGGGACTGGGTGGGTTCAGCCCTTCTGGTAATCCCCCGGATGTAAACGGCCGCGTCGGTTCGACGCAATTCGTGCAATGGAACAACACCAGCTTTGCGGTCTTCAACAAAACCACCGGGGCCCTTGAGTACGGACCCGCGGCCGGTAATACGCTGTTCCAGGCGCTGGGCGGCGTCTGCGCATCGCATAACGACGGCGACCCGGTCGTGTCTTACGACATTCTCGCAGGCCGCTGGATTCTCTCGCAGTTCGTTGTCGCCGCGGGCCAGACCGACTATTCGCACCAGTGCCTCGCCATCTCAGCAACATCGGACGCAACCGGAGAGTATTACCTTTACGACTTCCAGACGGATCCGGTTAACTTCGTCGATTATCCGCACACCGGCGTGTGGCCGGATGGCTACTACATGAGCGCGCATGTTTTTGGCGCGGGGCTCGTGTTCACTACCGGCCGCATCTACGTTTTCGAGCGGGAAAAAATGATCCATGGTCTTCCGGCCCGGATGCAGAGCTCGGACTTGGGAGCGGAATTCGGATTTCTGCCCGCCGACCTCGATAGTCTAACTCCTCCGGCGGCGGGCGAGGCAGAGTTTCTTCTCGGCCCTAACTTCGCGCTTACGGAGCTGACCACATCGCATCGAGTGGCGGTGACCTGGGACCCGGCTCCCACGATGGTCGTGACATCCGGCCCTCCCATCATGGGCGGCATCGGCAATGCACCATGCCTCAGCGGCGCGACCGATGATGGTCGCGACTGCGTGCCCGAGCCTGCACCAGCCGTGCCGACGGACTATCTCGACAACTTGGGCGGCCACTACATGTATCGCCTGGCTTACCGCAACAACGGAACACAGGCATTGCCGCAGGAATCGCTTGTCGTCAGTGGTCCGAGCGACAGCAGCGACGTGAATCACGGAGCGGTCGAATGGTTCGAATTCCGGAATGCGGGAAGCTCGACGACTCAACCGACACTTTTTCAATCCGGCATTTTCGATCCGGACACCAGCTACCGTTGGATGCCATCGGCCGCGATGGACAAAGACGGCAACATCGCGCTGGGCTACAGCAAATCGAGTCCGACGATAAAACCGGGCATCTACCTGACCGGGCGTCTGGCTGACGATCCGGTTGGCACGATGGGAGCGGAGACAGAAATGAAAGCCGGCCTGGGCTCGCAGTTAGGCGCTGGCAACCGATGGGGCGACTACACCGCCATGACACTCGATCCGATTGATCAATGCACTTTCTATTATACGAACGAGTACTTGCAGGCCAACGGCGGCTTCAACTGGTCGACCCGTATTGCCAGCTTCAAGTTCCCATCCTGCGCTTCGGCCGCGGGTCTGTGGGGGATAGTCAAAGGCACAATTACTTCAAGCGCGACAAGTGCTCCGGTTCCCGGGGTGACAGTGACTTTGAGCAATGGCTATGCGGGCGCGGCTGATGTAAACGGCCTGTACACAATCCTGGTTCCGGCCGGCACCTATACGGCCGTTGCCGCGGACGCGAATCGCAACTGCACGGCGGCATCGCCGGCCTCCGCCATGGTTTCACCGCCGGGCGGCGGGATGGTTACCCAAAACTTCACCGTGACCGGCGCATCGAAGCTCGAGGCGAATGGATTTACGATTGACGATGCGTTAGGTAACAACAACGGCATCGTCAATCGGGGCGAATGCGTGAAGCTAAACCTCGGCGTCCAGAACAACGGTTGCGCGCCCGAGACCGCGATCCAGGCGACACTCACAACATCGACTGCTGGAGTTACGATCGACCAGGGTAGCTCGACGTATCCGGACATGGCGATTGACCAGAGCGGCACGAACGCGACGCCGTTCAAAATCTCCGTCTCGGACTCGTTTGTCTGCGGCACGGAAATCATGCTTTCACTCAACCTGACTTACGCGGGCGGGATGAAGACGATCCAGTACATCATCCCGACCTGTGCCGGCGGTCCAGATCAACAAATTCCGCCCAGCCAGCTCATGACGAGTGATGCGACGCAGGCCGATCGTATTGGCCGGGACGGACGGCCAAGCCCCTGCGGCGGTAAAGCCAGCCCTGGAGGCGGTTTTGCGGGAACGCACTACTACAAAACATTCAACTTCACTAACACGAGCGGCGCGGCTCGTTGCTACACCGTAACGATCAACGCCGCACTCGGCGGTCCGGGTGACATCGAAAGTGTCGCCTACGATCAAGTGTACGATCCAACCATGCTCGACACGAACTACCTTGGAGACACTGGTATTAGCGGTCTGGGGACAACCGTCGACCATGCCAGTTACTCGTTCACGGTTCCCGCGGGACATACCTTTGTGGTGGTCGTGAATACGACGGGCGGGGAGCCGCCCTCAGGGCCAGTGTCCTCGCCATTCAGTGGCACGGTCTCCGGCTTCATTAATAACACCGCGGGACCTGGCGACTGCGCGACGCTACCGGCAGCGCCGGCGTTCACGGGAGCAGCCTCGCGTTTAACCCACGGTGCTGCGGGACCGTTTGACATACCAATGCCATTGGACGGCTCCGGAGTGGAGCCGCGCAATGGGAGCGGCAACTACACGATGGTGCTGCACTTCGACATGCCGATGCAGAGCGGAAACGCGATGGTTACGTCAGGTGTGGGAAGTGTGAGCTCGGTGAGCTTCAGCGGCAACGACATGCTTGTGAACCTCGCTGGAGTAGCAGACCAGCAGACACTGACCGTAACCGGAACAAATCTCACCGGGGTAAACGGCGGGGTGCTACCCTCAGCGAACATAACGATGGGATTCCTGGTCGGCGACACGACCATGAATGGGTTGGTTAACGCCTCAGATATTGGTCAGACGAAATCGCAGTCCGGTGTCATTCTCAGCCAGTCGAATTGCCCGAACGATGTGACCATCAACGGCGAAATCAACGCCACGGATATCTCGCTCGTGAAATCACGATCGGGCACAGCATTACCGCCAGCGAGTCCTTGAACGCACACAGAGAGGCAGGATTTAACCCCGGAAGGGAGATTGGAGTTAGAAGATAGGGCCGGACGGGTGGCCGGCTGCGAACTTCCAGCTCCTATCTCCGGCGTAGCAGCCGACGGCACGGCGTTCTATTGGAACTGAGCCTTTGATGTGACTAGGAAGCCGGGCAACGATTCAGGGAAATCGAGCGACGAAAATTGTTATCCAAACCGTGTTCGATCAGGTGATGAACCGGATCGTCATTGGGTAACGAGAATTCCAAAAAGCTGACACGATGACAGCTGAAACACTGAAATGGGACACGACAGAATGAATGCCGGCATGGGCGCAAGGCTGCGACAAGGACAAGATTTCAACCGCGGATTACGCGGATGCAGATGATGGGAATCACGAACCTTTCTTTATCTGTGATATCCGCGTAATCCGCGGTTAAGAATCCCTTTATTGGATGAACCGGATGGTCACACGTTGAAATTCTGAAACGCGGAAAAGCTGACAAGCTGAAATGGAAACGACAGAATGCGCCGCCTTACTTTCCCCGCAGCTCACTGAATAAAGCGAATGGTGATCGGGTAGCGGTAAAATTTTCCATCGCTGGCCTGGATGGAGGCGACGATGACGAATATCGCGTTCAGCACCCAAAGGACGGCGAGGAAAAAGAAGCCGATCAGGACCAGGCAAAAGACTGCGGCGACAACGTTGTAGATAAGCATCGAGATCTGGAAATTGAGCGATTCCTTGCCGTGGGCATCGATCTCGGGCGAGTCGTCACGTTTGGCCAGCCAGACAATGAACGGTCCGAGCAGGTGCCCGGGGAAATGAAAAAAAACGCCGAGCAACGCGCTGGCGTGACACAGAATGCACCAGGTGCGGACGCTCGAAGAGGTGATGGAGGTGGTCGGAGGGCCACTGGCTGGGAGCGGTGGCGGCGTCGGGAGTGAGCTAGTCGTTTCCATGGCTAATTATAATGCTTGGACGCGCGTAGTCAGGTGTTTGGATTCAGAATTCGTGACTCTGGAAAGTCTTAGTTTGTCTCGATCAAAAGTAATTCAGCGAATTGTGTTTTGGTTAAACCAGCTTCACGAAACCAGGGCGGGCAATGTTCCTTTGGCCAACTCACGATGATTTGGAACGGTGAGCCGGCGTCCAGAGGCGTGTCGGAGAATAATATGACTCCTAGCTTAATGGTCGAACGTGTACCCGATTTTACCGAATGCTTCGAACAGAAATCAGACGACGGAAGTTCGCCACGGCGAATGGAGCCGAAGGGATGCGAGCGACATTGACGGGAAAAGCCGAGAGGCCGAAGCGAGCGGGCGCGAGTTCGTCAATCCGTCCTTCGGCGGATCAGAGAACAAAGATCAGGTTCGCGCCGCGGCCTTGGCCGCAAGCTTCTTGCTCCACTCGACCCGCAAGAGTTTCATTTGCGCTTTGAGGGTGTTCATGCGCGGACCGACGCCTTTATATTTTTTCGTGATCCCCGTTACTGTTCGATCGACCGCGCCCTGATGGACCAGGCCCTGAAGCTTTTCGTAAACGCGCAACCGGAGCATTTCTTCCCCCCGCTGGCCGCGTTTCGTTCCCGAAGATTAAGCAGGATGATGTCGAACAAGGGCTTGAATTCGAAGAGACACTAATATTCTCGTCTTCGCGTAGATTCGCGATTATTCGTGGTTTTTCTGTTTTGAAGAACGCGTCGACAGAGCGACGCGGCGACAACTACCAGGGGATTGTTTTACGGTCGCGAACGAACTTGGCTGTTAACGATTGCGGAGCTTCGCATGCAAGCCACACAATTCCCGATGCACCCTCCGCCACGGAGCGGGTGGCATTCGACCCACCCATATCTGTTCGCACCCACCCAGGGCAAACGGAGTTGACCGCGAATTTCGGGAGCGCGGCGGCGAGTTGGACGGTGACGCCATTCAATGCTGTTTTCGAAATGCAATAGGCCGGTGCCCAACCATCGGCGCCGTCGGCGAGCTGGCCGCCGCCGCTGGAAACATTGACGATGCGCGGGGCGTTACTCTTTTTCAGCATCGGGACGAAGGCCTGCGCGACGAGGAGCGGACCGAGCGTGTTGGTCCGGAGAGTGTCCTCGAATATGTCCGGCGTTGTGGTGAGCACGTCTTTGTCGTTATCGAGCAGAATGCCGGCGTTATTCACGAGCGAG
The DNA here is from genome assembly GCA_963815455.1 of uncultured Verrucomicrobiae bacterium. GTDB lineage: Bacteria > Verrucomicrobiota > Verrucomicrobiia > Chthoniobacterales > UBA10450 > JBDTZF01. Next base: position 1,192,632 of record CAWFGO010000001.1, on the reverse strand, counting down.
TCGAGATGATCGGCCTGACGCGAAAATTCCCGAGCGGCGCTGTCGATGCTGTCCGGGTCGGAGATGTCGACCTTAAGGAAAGTGACAAGTGACGCGTGGCCAGTGGCAAGATCGGCCGCGGTACTACCAGCTTCATCATTGAGTTTCTTAACAGCCGCCACTCCGGCATCGGAGTCGCGGGCGCTGAGAAAGACGCGGAAACCTTTGCGCGCGAGCTGGCGGACGACTTCGAAACCGATTCCTTTGTTGGCGCCGGTGACGAGGGCGATGCGTTGCGTTGAAGAAGTGGCAGGTGACATGTGACCAGCGTTCGCCTGGCTATGGCTTGGCAGGCGAGTGACAAGTTACCGCGGATTACGCCAATCGGGAGGAAATATTCAGGGGAAGCGGGGAGTCGTCGCCGAAAATCGACGGTCAGAGACCGCCGCTACAGGGAGTCTAGGCTCTCTGTTTGGATCGACGTGATCCGCGCCAACGGCGGGCGGCGAGCAAAGCGGCGCCGACGCCGAGCAGCATGATCGAGCTGGGCTCGGGCACGGGAATGTAAACCAGTCCGAGCAGATTACCCGGGCCGGTGGAACCGATCAGAGTCGCCTCGCCGGTGATCATGTTGATGGTATAGAGATTGTCCGTGCTGTTATCGACCATGTACATCAACCCGTTGTCGCGATCGTAGGCCACGCCGTTCGGGTTGGTCGGCCCATTCAACGCCCCGATCAGCGTAGTCGCGCCGGTCGCGCGATTCATCAGATAGAAACTGTCGCTGCCGCTGTTGGTGGCGAACATCTGGTTGGTGGCGGAATTGTAACCGAGATTGGTGAACGAAGTGAGGCCGGAGGTGCCGATCAATGTGGCGACACCGGTCAACGGATTGATATTGTAAAGGCCGTTGTTGTGGGAAGAGACGCCATACAGAATCCCCGTGCTGTCGTCGTATTCGAGCCCGTGCATGACGACCGCGGAATCGCCATACGCGCCGATGAGCGTGGCGTTCCCGGTGGCCAGGTCGAGGCTGAAAAGCGAGTCGTTGCCGGTCGAGCTGAGGTAAATAACGCCGTTCACGGGATTGTAGGCCAGTTCTGCGGTGGTGCTGGCATTTGCGCTCACGGTCCCGATCAGGGTCTTGGCCCCGGTGGTCATGTCGATCGAATACAGCGCGCGACTGGAATCGACGGCAATCAGGTCTGCGCGAGCGGTGGAAACCAGAAGACTGGCGAACAGGAATGTGAGGACAAGGCAGTAGGAAGTGGCTTTTTTCATAAGCAACAAGGCGGTTGGTTAGGTTAAAGAGCGAGCCCAAGGCTGAGAAGAAATTGGTCAAATGTCAATCCAATTCGATTCGCTGAAAGGCGGAGAGCGCGTCGCGATTTAATAGAAACGTCCATTTCTCTGAATATGATGGGGAACGAATGAACTACCTGGCGTTGTTGCGCGGAATCAATGTGGGCGGCAAGGGATTGATCCGGATGAGCGAGTTGAAAAAGTGTCTGGAGAAAGCCGGCTTCGCGGAGGTGCAGACTTATATCCAGAGCGGCAATGTGCTTTTTGCGGCGCCGAAAACGGACGTGGACCGGTTGGCACGCAAGATGGAAGCGTCCATCGAGAAGACGTTTGCGATGCAGGTGGGTGTGGTGGTGTTCGCGGAAAGTGAATGGCGGGAAATTGTGCGGCGCGCGCCGAAATCGTGGGGAACGAACAAGGATTGGAAACACAATCTTCTGGCGCTCCTGCCGGGAACAAAGACGGGCGATGTGATTGAGGCGATGGGCAGATTGAAACCGGAGATCGAAATGGTGACGCCGGGCCGGGGCGTGATTTATCAGTCGCTTTCCATCGCGTTGTTCGGACGCACGACGAGCGGCAAATTGCCAAGCCATCCGATCTATCGCCGGATCACGGTCCGAAACTCTAATACGGCGCGCAAGCTGGCGGAATTGCTGAGGGGCAAACCTGCTGCCCAGCGTTGAGCGCAGTAAGAAAAGTTTTCGTCGTTCTGGCCGGATGCATCTTGAGACGCGGATTCCGGTTCGCCTTATAATTTTCATAATATGGGAACGCCTATTGCTGCCTTTTGCGCTGGCAACGGCGAGGGAAGCCGGGTTGTCGTGGCGGGGGATCTCGCTTCAACCATTAACCACAACCAAGGGAGCTAAATGGGAATCAGCGTTTCGTATCGATTCGCGAAGTTATCGGACATGGACCTGGATGATTTCGCGATGAGAATCGACAGGAGCATGAGGAGAAACCCGGCCTATTCAGTGCCGTTCATCGAGGCAATGCTGCCGATGCTCAAAACGGCAAGTGCTGATTTTGCGCTCCAGATCGAGAAAGCAGCCATGGGCGGATCGATCGACACCGCGACGAAAAATTTGTCCCGCCAAACCTTACTTGGGGTTTTGCGCAAGCTGGCCGGTTACGTGCAGACCACAGCCAAAGACATGGAGCAATTGCGGAGTTCCGGATTTGAAGCGAGAAGTCCGAACCGGGCGCTGTGGCCCCTGGAGAAACCGGAGCGCCCGATCGTCGAGAACGGCGTTACCGGACAATTGATCGGGCGACTTCGGCACCCGGTGAGGAACAGCAACTTGTACGAGGGTCGCTCCCAAGCCGATGGTCCCTGGCTGCCGAGTGTGTTCACAGGCGATTGGCAGCACATCATCTTCGATCGACTCACGCTCGGCATGGTCTACACGATTCAAGTGCGCGCGCTGGGCGGCTTAACCGGGCAAGGCGATTGGAGCGATCCGGTTTCGCATCTGGCAAAGTGATGAGCAACGAGATGTCAGAAGTCGAATTCAAGCCCGATTTGGGGCAGGGCGTTTCTCGGGAAGCCCCGTGCGGATGGCGTCTGACACAGACGCCCTACAATGGGCTCCGGAGCGCAAATCAAGAGAGCGTCCCCGGGAATTGTCGACCTCAATCCCGGGCCGCGGCTTTGGCCAGAACTTTCTGGTTCCATTCGCTGCGCAGAACTTCCATCTCGGCGCTCAGCGCGACTAGGCGCGAGCCGACACCCTTGTAGTTCTTCACGATCCCCTTGACCGTTCTGGTGACGGCCCCCTGGTGGACGAGGCTCTGGAGTTTCTCATAGGTGCGCAAACGCAGCATTTCTTCTCCCCCACTGGCGGCATTCCGCTCCTTGAGGTTCAGGAAGATCACGTCGAACAAGGCCTTGAATTCAAACGAGGCCTTGGACGAAAGCACGGCCACGAGCTCTTCAGTGATGTTATCGGGCGCACGGCGTGAGAAAGAAGCACCAGCAGATTTGGACATCACGCACTATAGCCGATATCCGCGAAATAGCGAGGGCGGAGGGGAGGCAGATTTATGATGTAAGATTTAAGAAGTAGGGCGGATAGGAGGTCAGAAGTCAGGTCGACCAAAGAAGTGGCCGGATAGCGTCAGAAAATCGTGCGGTTATCGCAATTGGCGTTGGGCGATTCGGTGTCGCAATTGAAGGAATGGTCGTTCCACAGCCATGAACAAGACGAGTCCGCCGATGTAGATGCCGGTCTCGACCAGAAGAAGCGCCCAAACGGAGGTGAGCGCGATGTCGTGGCCCGAACAGAATTGAATTGCCTGATGAATGACGAGTTTGTGACTGAGGTAAACGCTGAACGCGATGCTGGCGAAAAGAGCGGCGCCCGGGATCTCGGTTCGCCGGAACGGCAGTCGCGGGCTGACGGCACAGACGAGCAACGCGGCCATTCCGAGAGCGATCAGTGGGAATTGCCAGACGCAGGCGACGACGGTGAGGATGTCTCCTTCGCCCAGGTAAAGACCGTAAACGATCGCGGCCAGGCCGGGTAGCCAGAGCCAGATCGCGGTATTCATCAGTCGCTGCCACCAATTAGGTCGAAATTTCTCGATCGCCGCGAGCGCAACGCCGAAGACCAGCGGATCGAGCCGGGTCCAGGTGGGATAATAAATCCATCTTTGGAAACCCCGGAAGGAAACGCCGCCGGACTCGCCGGGAAATTGCCAGGCCAGAAACGTGCGCAGAACGATGCCACCAAGAACAATCGCGCAAGGAACTACAATCCCCGCGCGCGGCCAGCGACTGATCAAAATGAGGACCAGCGGCAGGGCCAGGTAGAATTGATCTTCGATGGCGAGCGACCAGGCGTGCGAAAAAGCGGTGCCACCGCGCAGGTCAATGTTTTGAACTGAGATCAGAAATTTCCAGAGCGGAGATATGTCCGGAAATTCCCGCAGCGACGGCAGCCAAAAGTAAATCGCGAGCACGACAAGATATGCGGGCAGGATTCGCAATGCCCGTCGGGAAAAGAAGCGCCCGAAATTGATGTTCTGGCCGCGGGCAAGCGGTGCGAGGAGTTGACCGCCGATGAGATAACCGCTGAGGACGAAGAAGAGATCGACACCGATCCAGCCAAAGCGATGGATGCGGCCCGGGAGGACGAACCCGAAAATGCCCGCGTGATAAACCACGACGACAACGATTGCGAGCGCACGGAGGAGATCGAGACCCGGCTGCCGTTCACGATTTTGAAAGCGCGGATCGACGTCGAGCCGCGGTGGCGTTGTCGTTTCGCTCACGGAATCGCGCATGCTCGTATGTGCCGAGAGGTTCGGCAAGATCGACAATTGAGCGAGCGACGATGGAGAGGACCAGGCGAAAGAATTTGAGGTCCTTCGATTTCGTTCGCCCAGGATGACAGAAAGGGATCGGCTTCGAAGGCGGAAGCCGGAGCTAGCCCCGGTTTTTCCGCAGGGAAAACAGGAACACGATCACACCCAGCCCGGCCAGTACAGCCGCGACGGACATTCCGGTGGTGAAGATTTGATTGGCGTAGTGGAAATCCATTTTGGTTCGACCGGCGATCCCGAGCAGAAAGGAAAGGAGGCCCAGACAGATCAGAATCACGCTGAGCCCTTTTTGATCTTCGGCAGAGATCTTCATCACCGGAATGTTAACCACGAATGGACACGAATGAACACGAATTTTTGCAGGAAATCTACCGGCGCGGCCGAGTCGCCATCTAGTCGAAAATTCAGTTCACCCACTTGCCGTTCTGGGAGGTGAGGATGGGCAGTTCTTCCATCATGAACTGGGTCTTGCCGATGGCGCCGATCATATGGGTGCCGGTGGCTCGATACCATTTTGTCGACATGCTTTCGCCGGTGTGACAGCCCCAGCTTTTGATATAGGCATCCCGCGCGAAAATGCGGCGATTGATTCTCACCAGATCGTTCTCGTGCAACCATGACTTGGCGGCGCTGTCGAGATGGCTGCTGTAATCGAACATGAAACAAGCCTTGTTCGAATGCCCGAAGTATTCGAAATCGACGATCTTCACCCGGTCGCGCGGCTGGCCGTTGTTCAGGTAGTTGATCACCTCGCCGCCCTTGTCGAAGTAAACCAGGTTGAGATTGAATTTCTCGCGCACGGAATCGATGAGGGCGATCAAGTCCTGGTGTTCCTGCTCGGCTCGATCGATGTAGCCCTGCTTGTAGACAAGCCAGGTGATGGTCGCGTTTGGTCCAAGCTGACCGCGCAATTGCTCGGTGCGAATCCGAGCGGCCCGGACAAAATTCGCCCACCAATGATCGTGCGGATACGCCTTATATTTTTCCCATTGATAAAGGGATGGTCCGCCGATGAGGAGCACCGCTTCGCTCTGGGTCTGGCGCGCGGGCGCGATCTGGGTGAGAGCAAGCAGGGCAAATAGGATGGCGAGGGACCGTTTCATTGATTTTAGTGGGAATAGTATTTACGCGCGCCACGAATTTGCGCAAGCGGCAGCCGCGGCGTCATCCCGGGCGAAGTCGAGGGATCCCGATTCGAACCTGCGGCCTGATTCCGCGAGATCCTTCGACTTCGCTTCGCTCCGCTCAGGATGACAGCTGGGATATGTGCTCCGCTCAGGACGACAACGCGGTTATGCCGGATCGATTTCGTCGCGCACCAGGTCTTCCCAGACCTGGCGTTTTCGGATCAGCGTGAATTTCTCGCCGCGGATGAGCACCTCGGCGGGTAACGGACGGGAGTTGTAATTGGAGGCCATAACGAATCCGTAGGCTCCGGCGCTCATGATGGCCAGCAGATCGCCCTCGCGCAGTTGGGGCATTTCGCGGTCGATCGCAAAGAAATCGCCCGATTCGCACACCGGCCCGACGATGTCGATCTTTTCGTTGCTCATGCTCTTGCCCGGGAAGCTGTCAGCTTCCCCTACAGGCCGCGGCTCGGCGACCGGGACGATTTCGTGATAGCTGTGATAGAGCGCGGGACGAATGAGATCGTTCATGCCGGCATCGACAATGGCGAATCGCTTCGCGCCCGTATTCTTAACGTAGCGGACCCGGGTGAGCAAGACGCCGGCGTTGCCAACCAGGAAGCGACCCGGCTCGACCAGGATGCGAACGCCGAGATCGCACAGCGCGGGCATAATCGCTTGAGAATAATCACGGACGCTAAAAGCGGACGCTTCGCCATCGTGCTCATGCCACCATTTGCCTGAGCCGCTTTCCAGCGCCCGGCGATAAATAATTCCCATGCCGCCGCCAATGCTGAAAAACTTGATCCCGTATTTCGATCTCAACTCGCGCACCAGTGGTGCCACTTTCCTGATCGCCTCGGCGAACGGCCCCGCCTCGGTGATTTGTGAACCGATGTGCATTTGCAGGCCGACGATGTCGATGTGGTGCATCTGCGCGGCGCGCTCGTAAACGACGGCGAGCCGGCCGAGGGCGATGCCGAATTTATTCTCCTCCAAACCGGTGGAGGTGTATTCGTGGGTGTGCGGATCGACATCGGGATTGGCTCGCAGCGCGATCGGCGCGCGCAAGTTTTTCGCGCCGGCAATTTTGTCGATGTAATCCAGCTCCGCTTCGCTTTCGACGTTGAAACTGTAAACGCGCCGATCGAGCGCGTATTCAATTTCCTCGCGCGATTTTCCCACGCCGGCAAAGGTGCATCTGGCCGGGTCGCCGTCTGCTTTAAGCACGCGAAACAGTTCGCCACCCGAAACGATATCGAACCCGGCGCCGGATTCGGCCAACAGCTTCAGGATGGCGCGGTTCGAATTGGCCTTGACCGCATAACAGATCAGGTGATCGAGCGGCGCGAGTGCCGCATCGAGCCGGCCAAAATGATCGAGAATCGTGCTCGCGCTATAAATATAGAGTGGCGTGCCAAATTTCTCGGCCACCCGGGCAAGATCGACATCTTCGCAGTGAAGTTTGCCATCGCGATAATGGAACGAATGCACGTTCTAGGTGTAGTGGCGGCCGTGTCGGCCGCAAATGATTTCGAAAGCGGGTGACACGCTCGCCCCTACACTTTCGTGCGCCGACGCACAATCGCGACGAATGAAATTGAGATCAACGACGCACCGAGGGTTCAAACGATGGTCGCACCCGCCGGCGCATCCGTTGAAAACTAGCAGAATTATTTCGACGGTTTTCGCTCGCCGCCCTTATCCATGGCGAGCAACTCCGAGACGGTCACGAATTTGAATCCTTTGGCCAGGAGGGTATCGAAAACCTGCGGCATCGCCGCAATCGTGCCCGGGTGAATATCGTGGGACAAAATGATCGAACCAGGCCGTGCTTCCGCGATGATGCGTTGCGCGACGACATTAGCCCCAGGCCGTTTCCAATCGACAGGATCGACTTCCCACAAAATGATCTTGTAACCGAAGTCGCGATTGACCCATTGCCGCTGGCGCTGGGTTATTGCGCCGTAGGGAGGGCGCATCAACTTCGGTTTGATACCGACGGTTTTCACGATGATGTCTTCGGTCCGCTGAAGTTCGGTTCGAATACCGTCGTCTGGAAGTTTCGCGAGATTGGGGTGCGACCAGGTGTGGTTGCCGATTTCGTGGCGGTCCGCAACCTCGCGGCGGAGAACGGCCGGGTTCTGCTCGACGCATTGGCCAATGACGAAGAAGGTGAGCTTGATGTGCCTCTGCGCTGCCAAATCGAGCAGCCTGGGCGTGTAGGTCGCCTGCGGACCATCATCAAAAGTCATAGCGATGTACGGTCCATCGACCTTAACTTCGCTAAACGTAATCTTCTCCGTGCTCGGAGGGTTCGGTTCAAGCGACGCCGCAGCCGTGACCGAATCCTGACCATCCGAGGTGGCGCAAACCGCCGCGATGCAGAGAAAGGCAAATAAGCCGGATCGCGTCATTAGGCGAGCATTGATCGAGTCACTCAGAAGGTCGTGCGGAACCCGACCGTCACGCCCCGACCGGCTAGCGGGAGCACTTCTTTCAGGAACGAGAGATGATCGCGCGCTTCCTCGTCGGTCAGGTTGGTGCCACGAACGTAGAGGAAATTGTAAGTGCGTCCCCACTGGAATTTGTAACCGAGACTCACGTTGAGGAAAGTGTAGCCCGGCGTCGATGTCTCGAATTCCGCGGTGCGATTTTGTCGATTCACCCGCTGGCCTTCAATGCTCGCCGTCCAGTGCTCCGACTCATAGTTAAGTGAGGCACTGCAACGCCAGGGCGTAATCCGTGGCAGCGGCTCTCCTGTGTCCGTGTCCTCGGCGTGAACATAGTCGCCTTGTAATCGCAGATAGAGATCGTTCGGGTTTTTCTGGGTCGTGTTCTCGCCTTTGGTGATCACGTTCTTCACCGATTTCGAATCTTCGGCCGGCGCGCTCATCGTGGTCAGCGTTAACGGCAGAAAATGAATGTCGGCCCGAGCTTCGCCCCCAAAGAACTCTGCCTTTTTCGGTGTGTAAACAAAAACGCGCAGCCCGTCTTCGAAATCTCCGGTCGGCGAGAAATCGATGAAGCCGTCGTAGTTTGTATAAAAGCCGCTGATGAAACCGGTAACGACGCCGGCGGTCTTTCTCAGGCTAAGATCGGCTGAGCGATTGATTTCTACATCGAGAGTCGGATCGCCGACGATGAATTGGAACGTCGCATCGTGCGGACCGCGTGCGAAAAGCTCTTCGGCGGTCGGGGCCCGCTCGGACCAGGAAAGATTGAGCGCGACCTGCCAGCCCTCCGCAAAATCGTAGATCGCACCCGCCGCGCCGCTAACCGGGACAAAGTCCTGACTCTTCTGGCTCGGCAATGTCAACGAAGTTAAATCCGGATCGCTCGAGTCGATGTCGATCCAATCGTTCTCGACCCGGACGCCAAACTGGAGGCGCACCGGCGTTAATTTCACTTCTTCAAACACGAAGCCGGCCACGGCCAGCGTTTCACTCGGTTGCAAAAATGCTTCTTCGCCCAGGATCGACAATTTCTTGTAGAAGATTTGCGAGCCGATCGAGCCCTCGAATAGCCCAACCGGCTGATGCACCAGCTCAATGCGGGAATCGACTCCCTTGGTTTTGAATGTTGCGCCGACGGTGTTGTTGTCGATCTCGTCGTGTTTGTAATCGGTGTAAACAAATTTCAGGTTCGCCACCGAAAACCACGGGAACGGATCGACAATCGAGCTGCGAGCGTTGTACTGGTCCTTGCGCAGGTCAAGATGAACACGCGCAGGCGGCACCATGGGATCGTCCACTTCGGGATCGTCCGGCACGCCGTACTCGGACAGGAACCGCGAGTAAGAAACTCCGAAATAGCCTTTGTCCCACACGTAGGACCCGCCAAAGCCGAAATTTTTCGTCTTAATAAAAGTGTTCGGCACTTCGCCAGATGGATTGCCGCCAAAATCGTCGTTGTGTTTTTGCGCCGGTGTGAGCAGCGCCCGGATGCGTTCATCCAGCGCGAATCCCGGGATCCGGCGATCGTCGGTGCGCAGCCATGAGCCTTCACCGTGAAAAACCCAGTGTTTGAAGGGCGAGATGGTCAGCGCCATCGCGCCGCTGCGTTCGAGATCAACGCTATCGAACCGGCCATCGGCTTCGCCGCTGATCGGCTCGGAGGGTTGCTCAACCGGAATAAGATTATCGGCTACGTTAACAACCCCGCCGATGGCGCCCGAACCGTAAAGAATCGTGGCCGGCCCGCGAACGATTTCGATGCTTTGGCTCAGCAGCGTGCTCACGCTCGGCGCGTGATCGGGGCTGAGATTGGAAACGTCGAAGACTTCGGTGCCATTATTAAGAACGCGAATGCGGTTATCGGCCTGGCCGCGAATGACGGGCCGGCTCGCGCCGGCGGTAAATCCGCTGGCAGACACGCCCGGCTGGGCCGAAAGTGTGTCGCCCAATGTCGGCGTAGTGGCCAGTTTCAGATGGTTCTCGTTCAGGATAGCGACCGACTGGGCCTTGTCCGTTTCGCTGCTCTCGATTGCGCCGCCGCTTACGACGACGCGTTCAGCTGTCGCGGTTCCATCCGGAGTAGTTGCGGCCGGGCTGGCGGAAGGAGACGGTTGTTGTGCTTTCGTCACCGCTGCCCCGATCAACAGCGTGACTATTAAAATTAGGAACTTGTTCATTGGAATGTTTTCGAAATGTTGTTTTCACAAATGTGATTTAGTTGTTAGGCCAGCGACATGCGCACGGCCAATTAACACAGCGCGATTGTTGCAGAGCCTTTACCGCGGCGGACGCGACTTAAATTAAGGCCGCGTCCAGCACAAACGCCCTACAATTTAAGAATGCGCCGGTGGCGCGTGCTCGAAGATGCTCGCGCTCAAGAACGGCGACGGGACCCAGAGCGGATTCAACGCCGCGACTTTGGAAAACTGGACGACTGGATTCGATGCGCTAACGAGCGGTGGATGGGCCGCGTGCTCGACGTTGCCGGCGGTGATAAGGGTGACCGCGCAGATATGCTCGACGCTGTTGGCATCGGAGTGGATCCGAGCATGCAGTTGCGGCGAAACGCTCAGGAGAAGAGTCCAGAGAAACGCAGCCGAAACCAGTGTCGCGACCAAAGCGCGGCCGCGGTTCAGTGAAGGCGTGCTCGTGCTCATCGCGAGGCGACTTTCTGTCCGCTTGAAGAAGCGCGCAAGCGAATTTTGCCCGCGCTTGCCACCCAGGACCGTACGGATTACCAATTCCGGCGAAATCCGTTGTCGATGTTGCGCGCGATCATTCTGTTGCTGGCCTCCGCTCTCGTGGCGCTGTCCGGGCAGATGCCGGTCCCGGGGCCGGGCGATCTCGAACTGAAAGACCTCGATCTTACCAACTGGGACTGCGTTGATAAACCGGAAGGCGCGGCCAAGACGCCGGATGGCAAGGAGCGCAACCCGCAGAAGAATCGTGCGCCTGTCGATCTTGCCGGCAGGAACATTCCCGCGCTCGATATCGCCGGATTTCTGGCGCATGTGGCCGACTACGATCGAAAGATCGGAGCAAAACACCGGCGCGATCTTACGCCCGAGCAAAAGGAGCAACTGGCGAATTTCGAAAAGGAAATCGTTTCGGTCACCGGCTGGCTGGCCATGGCGTATCCGTCGTGGCCGCCGGAGACGGCCAATTGCAAGAGCGACAAGATTCGCGACTGGCATTTGGAATTGTGGGCCGAGCCGTCCGATCACCCGCCGCGGATCGGCGACCCGACAGCACTCGTCGCGGAAATCACGCCTCGAACCGAGCGCGGCATTTATCGCAGCGGCATTCGGATTCAAGACCTGGCGGCGTTCCTCAGACTGCCGGATAACACAACGACGCCGACCACCGGGGGCAAAGCGCACAAGATTAAGGTGACCGGTTACCTGCTGTGGGACGACGAGCATAATGGCACTTACGATATCGGGACGAAAGTCGAACGATTCAGTCCAAACGGTTATCATAATCCGTGGCGATTGAGCGCCTGGGAAATTCATCCGGTGTTAAAGATCGAAGATCTGGGAACGAAATGAGGTCGCGGGGAGCCCGTTACACCAGGCTGCCCAGCGCACCGGGATCCTTTGACTTCGCTGCGCTCCGCTCAGGATGACAGAAGGAAATGGGCGCTTCACTCTGGATGACAGACTAAGAAGCTGGACACGGCGCGGCTGCTGGCTTACGAGTGCTCTGGCAAACGCATGTTACCTCCGGCCAAAATTTATTTCATCGTGTTCGGCGTTCTGACAATCGCCGGCGGCATCATCGGTTACGTGAAGGCCGGCAGCATGCCGTCAATCATCGCCGGATCGATCACGGGAATCTTGCTGTTGATCGGCGCGTTCATCTTGCCGGAGCATCGCCAGGCTGGCCTCCTGACGGTTTTGATCGTTTCGTTGCTCCTCGCGGCGCAGTTCATTCCTAAGTTTGTCCGGACCGGAAAAGCGATGCCTGCCGGGATGATGTCGATCCTGAGCGCGATCGGCATTATCGTGGCGCTCGTTGCCTGGATGAAAAAGTAACCCGCGCGCGTGGCAAGACTTCGGGTCAGGCGTTTGGTGCTGCTTTTGGCAATCGCGATTTTCGCCGCGATTGTTTACCGCTGGATCTCGCTGGAGCAACTATTGCATATGGCCCCGGAAGTCACCGCGACTCCGACGCCCGAACCGAGCCCGACCCGTCCGCCTCTTATAAGCGGCAAGCTCGACACGAATAAGATTTTCAACGGACTCACGCTTCATTCCACGGTCGAGACACCTCCCGGCGCCGACGCGACCACGGAGCGGCTGGACCCGGACAGCTACGTTGTCGATCTAAAATTGCAGGCGCATTTTCCCCAGCCTAACAAAACAATCGACGAGCTGGCCAAAGTGAGTCCGCAATTGCCAGCACTGTTGCCGGGCCTGGCTTCGATGGTTTCGCCCGATTCGGTTTCACCGCTGTTCGAAGAACTTTACGCGGCGAAGGTGAAAGGTTTGCGGGACCGGCTCTCCCGGCTCGATCTCTTGCTCTCGCGCCACAATTTTTACGACTGCCAGACGGTGCTGCAATTGCTCCATCCTGAAAGCCATCGCAAGGCCCTGCTGCTCCAGGCCGACATGGATGTCGATGCCGACGGGTCGGATTCCGACCGAATGCCGGATGGCGCCGGCGCGCCGACAAATTTCAAGCCGTTCACGAGCTATCGCTGGCCCAAGAAAACGGCCGTTCCGAATCCCTATCTGGCGCCGACGGAGCAACGGTTGAACCGCTACGAAGATGAATCCGCGCTGGCGTCGATAACTCCCGAACGGAAACGTGAGCTGCGGGCGGCGATCGGGCAACTGCGGTCGGAGGTTTTTACGCTCAAAAAATTCAGTTTTCTCATCGGCGCGACTGATCCATTCATCGTCATTCCGGGAACGTTCGCGCGGGGACGCGAAGCGGCCAAGGTGGGAGATTACGCGCTGGTTATTTTCGGGGAGGCGATTTACCCGGCACTGGTCGGCGATATTGGCCCTAACGATAAGATGGGCGAAGCCTCGCTGCGAATTGCCAAGGAAATCAACCCGGCGGCGACGGCTTACAGCCGTCCGGTGAGCGATCTGAAAGCGACCTACTTGATTTTCCCGGGCACTGCCGACAATCCGTTTGGTCCGCCCGATTTGGAGAAAATTCAGGCGCGCTGCCAAAAGCTGGTGGACGAAATCGGCGGCGCGACCGTGCCACTGCATCGATGGGAAAACATTATTGCGCCGACGCCCACCCCGACGCCGTCGCCAACATCGACAATTCCATCGGCATCACCGTCGGCGACGTTTGCTTATCCGCTGGAGAGTGTGAGCCCGAGCCCGACAGCTACGCCCTAAAGCGCGCTCGACACCGAATCCATTTCTGGCAAATTCCCGGAATGATGCTCAAACGACTTGGCAGAACAAGCGCGATTACTCTTCTCACGTTCGCGTTAATGGGGACGGCGTTCGGCGAGGACACACCGGATTACACGCCGACTGAAGCGGCAAAACACGCCGGAGAAAAAGCCAGTGTGACTGGCAAAGTTGAGGACATGCATCGGGCCCCGGGCGGGAGCATTTTCCTGAACATGGGCGGCAAACACCCGAACGAAGAATTTACCGCCTTTATTCCTTCAAAGTATGCCGAAAAGTTCGCGGACGCGGAGAAGTACGACGGCGCGGTGATCAGTGTTTCGGGCGAGATCAAGATGCATGAAGGCAAGCCGGAGATCGTGGTAACCGAGCCGTCGCAGATTGTTCAAAAAGAGAAGAAGTAGCCGGTAAACGGCTTCGCCCCACGCCGGATCAAGCGTGATCACGCGACGCGCGTCATTCTCTTAATATCCGTGTTGAGGAAGAATCCGTGAATGCCAACGCGACCGCGAACCATTTCACCGCCAGGATCGCCGCCTCCCGGCCCCTTAAATTTCTCCTCGGCCAAGCAATCTTATAAATGGCGTCTTACGTTGTAGCCACGGCGCTCTGTCGCCGTGTTCCGAGGCCGGGGACGCCCCGACAGAGCTCGCCACGGCGAGTCCGTCCGGTGGGGGACGGGGCGGCTACAGCGGGAATATTTATGAGATCGCTTCGCTTCTAGACAATTTGGACAAATCCCATGACTGAGATTCACGCCGGTGCCGCACCCATTGGCCAGCAGGAAAGAATTGCCTTAATCGACAGCATCCGGGGATTCGCCATCCTGGGAATTTTGCTGATGGATATTCCGGCTTTCGGACTGCCCCATGATGCTATTTTTGATTACTCATTAAATGTTCAAAGCCCTCTGAATTATTTTTGCTGGTATGTCTTCGGCCGCGGCGTTCTTGAAGGGAGCCTGCGGGCCATTTTTTCCATGTTGTTTGGCGCCGGAGTCATCATGTTTGTTACCCGTCTTGAAAAAAGAACTACCGGCTTGATGCCAGCTGAACTGTTTTTACGGAGGCAGTTATGGCTGCTGGTGTTCGGTCTATTCAATGCATATGTATTGCTCTGGTTTTGGGACATTCTTTATTCCTATGCCATTTGCGGGATCGTTCTCTTTGCCTTCCGCAGACTGCAACCCCGTTCTTTGCTCATGGCAGCAGGCGTATGCCTCTTATTGATGACAGCGAGGGAGAACAGGGATTTGTATTTACAAAAATCAATGATCGCAAAAGGAGAAGTGGCAGCGGCAATTGATAGCGCCAACATCCGGCTAACGGACAAGCAGAAACAACAGCTGGCCGATATGGAGGGATATAAAGAGGGATCAAAACGGGAGTCGAAAATCAAAGTAGTCGAACAAGAGCGGCAGGCCGTAAGAGGAAGCTATGCCGAAATTTATGAGTTCCACAGCAGCTTGGCCCAGCAAGGGGAAACAACCGACATGTTTCGTTTTCTTACGTGGGATATCCTGCTTTTTATGTTTGTGGGAATGGCATTCTTTAAACTCCGCATCTTGCAGGGCGAAGTGAATACGAATGTATATATATGGATGACAGTTATCGGATTAGGCGCCGGTTTATCATTATCCTATTTGTTTGTCGGTAACGATGTGCGTCACGATTTCAACTGGTTTGAGATTACCAAGGCCAAAGTATTCGATTTTTATGAACTGCAGCGTTTCGTTCATTCGGTTGGAATATTCGGATTGCTCATGCTGGCGTATAAATCCGGTTGGTTTGAAGGGCTGTTTGCTCTGATGCGTCCCGTGGGCCAGATGGCTTTTACAAACTACCTGATGCAATCACTGCTTTGCGGTTTCTTCTTTTACGGAATCGGGCTGGATTATTTCGGCAAACTGCAGTTTTACCAATTGTACTACGTGGTTGCGGTGGTATGGATTCTTCAAATCATCTGGAGCCATATCTGGTTGCGTTATTTCCGGTTTGGACCGGTGGAATGGTTATGGCGGAGCCTGACGTATTGGAGAAAGCAGCCAATGCGAAAGGCAAATACAGAAGAAGTTTTTGCCGGAATAATTTAAAGGCCGTATGGCCGATCGTTTATTGCTGAACTTTCAAAAAGAAAATAAGTAGCCAGGCCTTCCCCATTCACATCGCCAGAACCCAATCCCGCCAGGGCACCTGGTAAATGAGTATCACCGCAAAGCAGATCAGATAAGCGGCCGCGATTTTGGGAAATTTCTCCTTGGCCAGAGCGAACCCCATAATGCCCAGGATCCAGCCAAAGCCGAACACCGGTGCCGGGAGATAGGTTGTGAGTATGAAGAACAGCAGGAGAATGTGCGCGAATCTGTCCGTCACCGGTCGCCGGACGAGCAGCAGCGAACCGATTAGCAATTGAAGGGAGACGTCCCACCACGTAAGCGCCAGCCCGGCGACGCGGGCGCGATCGGAGCCGGGAATCTCCAGTTCATTATCCTCCACCTGCGCAAGCGGGCTCCTGAACAAAGCGATTCTCTTCTGGACTGCGTCCGGCACGGACGGGTCAATACCGATAAGCTTGCCAAATGCGGTGAAACGCGAATCGACGTAGAGCAAGTGCTCAAACATCTCGCCGGAGCGATAAGCGGGCGAAGAGAGCTTCTGCGCTGACGCAGCAAGGAAGATAAAGCAGAGAAAGAACCGCGCATTGAATCGAACAGTACGTTGCTGGCGCTCAGGCTGCGCAAAAAGATGGGCGATAAACAGAACCCAGAGCCAGTAAGCCAGCAGATACTTGTGATTATCGGCACCTTCCCAGTCGAGAACGATGACGATGGTTCCGGCGAGCGAAAGGGCCAGCCAGAATTCCCCTCTGCGAATGGAGCGAGGCTGCAGCACAAACACCAGAAGGCAGAGTCGCGCCACGATTTGGAAGAGCCAGTGTTCGAAACCAAAAATCACCGCCAGCACCAGCGTAAGCAGACTTACGCCTTGGAGCGGATCGAGACCTTGCACGAATTCCACCAGCGCGTGGAATTGCGACGCGCCGGGAAAACGTCCGCTCCGGGGCGACAAAGCGCGAGACTCTGCCTCGGCGCTGGGCGCGTCGTTTTCGGCCGCGTTGGTCATGATTTTGTTTGGACTGCCTTGGGCCAAAGCTCTTCCGGCCCGAAGGTGAAGGTTTCACCCAGGACAACGCGGGCGCGTTTCTTCAACGGGTCGTAGGCCATTTTCCAGAATTGCATTTGCATGCTCCATTTCCGTTCTTCCTCGGCGGACTGTCGTCCGTAGGGCACCATCATGTAAAATGACTCCGCGCCAGTTCCGACGGGCTCGCCTTTGACGTCGAAAATGGACACCGGTATTCGCTGACGGGTAGCGGTCCAGTTCTCTTGCGCGAGCGATCTTGCGGCTCGAAGGAAATTTTCGCGGACCGGAAACAAAAGGGCTCGTTCTAACAGATCAATCTGTTCAGTCGAAAACTGAGTGAGCGGGTTACGTCTCCCATCAGGGGCAACCACGAATACTTTCGCGTAACGGTTTTGTAGCCCATCGGCGTCGGCAAACATCCCCATGCCGCCCCCTTTCCAGGTCGACAGATCGTGCTTGTTGGTGAG
Source organism: uncultured Verrucomicrobiae bacterium (assembly GCA_963815455.1). Classification (GTDB taxonomy): domain Bacteria; phylum Verrucomicrobiota; class Verrucomicrobiia; order Chthoniobacterales; family UBA10450; genus JBDTZF01. The sequence goes on along the minus strand of CAWFGO010000001.1, from coordinate 1,175,453 downwards.
ATAGATGTGCCGGCCGACGATGAGCAGGGACAAGATCGGGACGCAGAGCATCAGCGCCCATTGCCAGAATGGCGACGCATTAGATAAGCGCGGAATTCCAGACAGCTTCATGTGGTGCGTTGGCGCGTTCGGTCTGGCGATTGTCGCAGAGCTGCGAAGCTTGTCGATCTTCGTTTCAGAACGCGCCACCGCGCGGACGGCGCGCTAAAAAAAGCAGCCGGGCACAAGGCCCGGCTGCTCAAAGTTAACTTTTTGCCTGATGTCTACGGACCGCCAAACAAATAGTTGACGCCGACACGCACACTCCAGACTTCGTTTTGGATCTCGAAGTGATAAGAGTCGTCGCCGCTAATCGTGGTCTCGGTCGTCGGATAGTGGGAGTAAAGAGCTTCCATCCGTGCGCTCCAGTGACAATTGAGCATGTACTCGACGCCCACGCCGCCCACAAAGCCGGCCTGCCACTCGTCCTGATACGCATTGTAGCCAGGTTCCTCGCTTAGGTAGGCGGACCTTCCATGCGAGACAGCCAGACCCGCCGTGGCATAGATCAGAGCCTTATCGACCGAGATACCGCCGCGTGCGCGAAAGCTTCCCTGGAAATCAACCATGGCTCTCCAGCGGCTATCCAATGGGGTAGATTCATACGTCTGGGTGTGGTCGGTAGCCAGATAGTCGCCGTCACCCTCAAATCCGAAGACGAACGCTCCTCTTTGCCAGTTGTAGCCGACTTGTCCACCGCCAGCGAAGTTGGTGTCTTCAGGACTCCAGGTACCATAATCCCACCAATCATCTATGTCGGTGATCTCGGTCTGGAGACCCGCCACGCCGACGTTCAAGCCGATATAGAAGCCGTGCCAATCGCACGGTGGCGGAAGAGGTGGAACGACGTTCTTGTCGTAATCCGTGGGACCGGCAAAAGCGGCCGTGGTTGCGAGCGCGATGGCTGTAACAGCGCACCAAGTGAGCCGAGAAGCAGCCGATAATAGAGAGCGATGGGTCAAGGAGATATTCATAGGCGGCTAGGTTTCGTAAATTATTGACAGGGGGTCAAGCATTTTTTTTAGGCCACCCCGGGAGGGGCTGGCGCCCCTGGGAAGACCCCAGGGAGGCATGCGGGACGAATTTCTAGGTTTACGTGGCTACCCCGCATGGATTCGAACCATGAATAACGCCTCCAAAGGGCGCTGTGTTACCGTTACACCACGGGGTAATGTGATTGCGGATTTTCGATGGCGGATTGCGGATTTGCAAGCCGTTGCGGGCGAACACCTGTTTTTCAGACCGCTACCGAGGTGCGAAGCGGCGCACTGACCGAGAGCGGCATTACAGGGGCCGGGAGAGGCCGGGCCAAGCGTATTGGTTGGTTTTCCGCCGCAGCATCGACAATCAACGCAGAACCCTTTGCCAAATCGCGCGCGGTTCGAACCATCTGGTCGATTTGCTGATCGTCGTGCGTTGGATCGTGGTGGAATAACAATAGCCTTTGAACGTCGCCGGCAAGGGCGAGGCGGACACTCTCGGGCAGACAGCCATGACCCCAGCCCGCGCGCCGGCGGTATTCCTCTTCCGTGTATTGGGTATCGAGAATCAGGAGATCGAGATCGCGGATAAAATCGAGCAGCTCGCCATCGTTCTTTCCATGGAACGGTTCGTGATCGGGCAGATAAGCTATGGAAAGTCCGCCGGCCTCGAGGCGAAATCCGGCGCAGCCGCCCGGGTGATTCAGTTCGGTTGTTCGAACGGTGAAAGCTCCGAGCCGGGTTGCGCCGGCGGCGAGCTCTTCGATGCCGGCAAGGCCCCGCATTTGGTCGAACGCGACCGGGAAATTCAATGCGCTCATTTGGTTCGTTAGGGCCAGCTGCACTCGCGAACCGTAGCCATGGGCGGCGACAATTTGGAACCGATTCGCGGGCGAATAAGCGGGTGCGAAGAAGGGCAGCCCCTGGATGTGGTCCCAATGGGTGTGAGAAATTAACAGATTTGCCTCGATGGATTGCGAGCCGAACTCATTAAGGAGATCGCTGCCCAGGCCTCGAATTCCGCTTCCGGCATCCAAGATGACTAGATCGTCGCCACACCGGAGTTCGACACACGAGGTGTTACCGCCGTAACGCGCGGTTTCGATTCCGGGCGAAGGGATCGAGCCGCGGACGCCGCGAAAACGAACCGTGATTGGACAGGCAGCGGCGTTGGAGATCATTAGCCGGTCGTTTTCCCGTTCAGTGGCAAATCGATGCGAAAAGATGTGCCTTTGTTGCTGCTGGAAACGGAGATCGTGCCGTGATGCGCTTCGACCACGGCTTTGCTAATCGCCAGACCCAGCCCGGTGCCGTCCGTTTTTCCGTGAGTCACGAACGGTTCGAAAATTTGCGGCAGGAGTTCGCTGGGAATGCCGTGACCCGTGTCCGAAACGATAAATCGGACGTTTGATAGAATTTTTTCGATGATAAACCGGAGCTGATTGTTTTCGCCCGTCCCCATCGCCTCGCGAGCATTGCGGATCAGGTTGGCAAAGACGCGCAGGAGCCGATGTCGATCTATGTGAAGACAGCCGGTGTATTGAGCATCGATTTCGACGTCAATGAACGGCCGGCACTTGGCAAAGTGCGGTTGAAGGTCGGCCAGGAAATCCTTGACGCTGACTGATTCCAAATGGAGCTGGGTCTTGCCGCGCGAAAAATCGACCAGCTCGCGGGTCATCGTTTCCATGCTCTTGACGGACTTGCGAATAATACCGGTCATTTCCTCGGCCAGCTCGCCGCGAATGTTGGAGTGAATCACTTCGCAGGCGTGCATGATGCAATTGATCGGGTTGTTCATGTCGTGCGCGATCGAGCTGACGGTCGTGCCAATAAGAGAGAGCCGCTCGTTGCGCATCATTTGTTCGATGAAGTGCTGATTGTTGTTTCGAAGGCGTTTCGTCACCGCCCGGGTAAAATTTCCGAGCACTTCGTGCGGGGAAAGATGAAGGAGAAGATCCCAACCTTGTCGATCGATCCGCCCGAGAATCGTGTACCCGACCGCGGACGCCTGGGCGGAACGCCTGCCGCTGTCTACCAGCGCCATCTCGCCAAAGAAATCTCGTTCGGGCAAATGCGCGAGAGTTTCCTGCTGACCTCCGCGGCCTTTTTTTGAAATTTTGACCGAGCCTTTGCCAATGAGGTAGAGGCAATCGCCCAGCTCATCTTCATTGAAAATCGGTTGGCCTCCGCTGTAATGAACGGTCTCGATGGCCTTCTCGATCTCTGCGTAGGCTTCGTCGCTGACTCCGGCGAGGAGATCGTTGTCGCGGAAAGACTCGCGCTGAGGAGAAGCGAACAGGGAAAGCTGAAATGCGCCTGCCTCGCCTAACCCTGAAAGCGTTTTACCCTCGGTTGCCGGCAGAACCTTCACCTTCAGTACCCCGGCGGTGAACTGGATGATGTGACGGCGCCTTGGCCACCGAAGGTTCCGGTCGTGGTCCCGTTTCCTCCGGAGCCCATGTAGTTGGGATGTTGGGTAAAGACATTGGCCGGGGCCGGGCCAAGGATGGTGACCATCTTGCCATTGAAAATGGTGACGGTGTTGGCCGCGATGGTTTTAACACTGTTCCCGCTCAGAGTGACATTGTTGGTGAAGTTGATCGTGCCGTTGCTGCTTCCGGCATAAAGTTTAATCACCGAATCGGCGTCGATGGTTCCGCCGCCGATGTTGAGCGTGCCATTGCTTCCCAGCGCGCCAATTTTAATGACGTCCCCGTGCAACATCGCGTTAGTGAGATTCACCTTGCCGCTGGTCCCATTGTTATCGACCTGCACGGTGCCGCGATCGGCCTGAGCGGTGCCACTGATGTTGATGTCGCCTCCGGCGGATATGAACTTGATCGAACCGCCCGGGCCCGGCGCGGCCGCATCCAACAGAGCGAGCAGCTGGGCGCTGCTACCGACAGAAATGGCGGTGCCGCTCGTTTTCGTGCTGGTCACAGTAATGTTGCCTCCGGTGGCACTGCGTCGTCGGTTTCCGTCGTTCGATGAAACCTCGATCCGATTGTTTAGCGTCACGGTGCCGCTGGTGCTCAGGTTTACGGTTCCGCCGTCGCCGCCGGTCATTCCGCTGGTGCTATTCTGGCCGGTAGTTGCGGAAATAGGCGCGTTTACGGTGAGGGAGTTACTGGTAATGACGGACAACTGGCCGCCGCTGCCGCCGGCATCGCTCACGTTAATGTCGCCATCGCCGCCGTTGAGGCTTATATTCGTGCCCAGCGTGAGATTAACCGTCGTGATCGAGAGATTCGACGCGTTTCCAGGCGGGAGAACCAGGGTTCCATTTGCTCCATCCAGGGTCGCGCCTGCGACTAACAAGAGGCTCGGTGTGTTGATTGAAATCGTATTGCCAGAGTAAGGGGCCAGATCCGGGCTGTTGATGGTGAGCGTTTTGGTGGCGGTTACGTTATCCACGTGCAATCCATTGGTCGTAATCGTCTCGGCATTGATCGATCCGCCGCCCAAGATTCCGCCGACCAGAAGCGTTTTGGCCATCAAGCTGCCCGCAATCAGGTTGCCGACATCCAGCGAAATCTGGTCGAAGCCGCTCAAGCTGTGACCGGTAGCATCGATGTTGCCGCCCGAGGCGGTGAGTTCGACTTTCGCGTTTGGTGCAAATGCCATGTCGATGCCAAAAACAATGTCGTGGGCGTTAATTGTTAGATTTCCACCGACGGTTCCTGCGATTGTTGCCGTACCGCCGGCGTTAATCTGGAGGAGACTGGTTCCGTGGAGAGAGACGGAGCCGCCCAAGCTAAAGTTCCCGGTCACATTGGCGGTCAGATTCTCACCCGCAAAGGTTCCATTGACTGTGGCGGAGCTTCCATAAAGAAAGCCGGTCTTTGCCGTCACAGTGCCGCCAAGGGCAACATCACCGCCGTTGAGTTGAAAGAGCGACGAAAGATTGGCGTTGCCGTCAAAGCGCGCTGTTTGCAAACCGGTCATGGTTAAATTCTTGCCTATAATGGCAACACCGGAATCAAGAAGGGCATTGTTCTCGGCTCCAAATCGGAAGGTCGTATTGGGAAGGGTGAATGTTGATCCAATGCTCAGGTCGCCGTTCCGAGCATAAAATTGCAGAAGCGAAGGTTTCTCGCCCGTGCCCGCAAAAGAGATTCCGGAATCGAGGGTGATGTTTCCGCTCCGGGTTCCGAATAACAGTTTGTCGATCCCTCCGAGTTGAATCACGCCGGCGGCGCTATTTGTTATGCCATTATTTCCAATCAGAGCGACCCGATTGGCCCCGTCGCTGGTTACAAAGGTCAAGCCTCCTCCCAGCTGGAGCGAATCAAAAGTATAGACCGCGCTTTGGCCGAAGTTCTGGAGATAGAAAGTGTCGAAACCAAATTCGTTATCGAAAGCCGAAGGACCGCCAAAGAGAAATCCGGCAGGCGAACCGTTAGTCTGCAAGTCCTTGTAAGCTACTCCGGATTGGGTTACGCCCTGGGTCACGATTGTCAGAGCGTTATTACGAGTCGTGATGGTGGTCGTGCTATCCGTAGTATAAAGCCCGGGCGGTGGTGGAGGCGGTGTTCCGCTGGGCGGGGGATTTGGATTGGGTGTCGGATTGATATTCGGCGTCGGATTCGGCGTTGGCTCGGGCAACGATGCCCTCGAGGGAGGTGTCGCATCGCTATGCCTGGCCAGGTTGTCTAACAACTCGTCCGAACCGAGCAGGACCTTGGTGCCTTTGCCCGCAATTACCAGATTGGTGTCCACCAGCTCGTTTGCCGCTCGTTCCGCTTCCTGTTTATTAATCTCCTTTTCGATTAGTTTCAGGCTTGGAAGAGGTGTGGCGGCGGCGTCCTTCTTGCCGCGCATTTTCACCAGACCCGATGTGCTGACGATTTTCTTCAAATCGACCGTGACCGGGTCCGGAATGCGAGTTGCCTTTGGCGGCATGATGATCATCCGGCCCGGTAGAAGAAGGAGGCTGTCACCTATTTTTCCGTCGATCGACAATCGCAGGCTTCCTTCGAGAACGAGAACCTTGAGACTTCGATTGGGAATATGCTCCATCATGATGGTTGTCCCGGTGATGGAGGCGGTGATTGCTCCGCTGTGGATCTTGGCTCCGCCGATGTTTTTCGGCACTTGCAACAGCATTGTGCCGCGCTCGAGAACCATGTCGCGCGTTCCGGGCTTGAAACTGAAATAACTTTCCGGGCCGATCCGGGTGAGCGTGTCGTCCTGAAAAAGAAGTTCAGAACGCGATTTGATGCCGGTCTTCAAACCGAGGTCGCCTTTGATGACATCGTCGAGGCGGGCGGGATGCGCGACGGCGCTCGGATCGATGATCTTCACATCGTTGATAATCTTGGTAACCCTCGCCTCGGTCAGGGGTGCCGAGTGGCCAGTTTGGGCGAATGACAGAGCGACGCCGAGAAGGCAGAGAACAATCGAGTTTTTCATTAGAATCGCAGGGTCAATCCCACCCCTCCGCCGGTGTTGAGAACGTCGTAATCAAAAGTGGAATGACTGGAACGGTTCAGTCCCCAGGAAAAGAGCGCGTTTAGTTCCGCCCAATTCGTTACCCGATAATGCAGGCCGATGCTGAGAATCTGGTTGTAGTCGTTACGGCCATCGTCGTTGTAGAAATTGCCGGCCGCGCGAAATAGCGCTTCGGCTTGAAGCTGTCGAGTCAAGGCGATCTGGTACCCGATAAACCCGGCGATTTGGTCACGCTGGGCCGCGAACGGATCGGATATCCCGGCCGAACCGGTGACCCCCAGCGTCACCGCGTGAGACCGGCCGAGCACGATCGTTTTCTGCACCCCGAGTGAGAATTCATGATCCTGGAGAATTTCGTTGCTGTGGGTATCGAGCAATTCGGCGAAATCGTATCGGGCAAACATTCCGATTCCGTTCCAGTTCCGGGGCGCCCAGGTGAAGCCAATTCCCCCGCCCAGGTTCTCAAAATCAAGGGAGGTGGTATCGAAGTAACGGAAGAACGAAGCGCCCGCCCCGATTTGCATTTGAACCTCGCTGGTTAACGCCTTGTTCCAGGCAATACCGGCGTTGGCGACGAAGAAGGCATCGTCAATGGTCGAGTGCGGCGTCAGGGCGACATTGTTCGTGTAAAACACGGCCGCATTCCCGGTGAGCACGAATTCGCGCGCCCGTTCCTGGCTTTTGAGGATTTGTTGGGCGCCAAAACTGTCGTCGTCCGAGGTTGTGCCCGTGTCCGGAAGCGGGGTGCCATCGGCGGTGACGCCAACGTTTTCCGTTCCGGGCGGACGATCGAAAAGGCGGGCCTGCTCAATCTGGGTATTTTGAGCATAAAGATTGGCGGCCGTTAGGATGGCCAAAGGCGTTTGGGTCTGGGCCGAGGCAGTCCCCTGGCCGAGGGGCAGGAATCCAAAGAGCGCGCCGAACACTCCAACAGGCAAAAGCTTAGACACGATATTCGTTGAGCAGTCGCTGTGCCGCGCCCCTTTCCAGTAGGGCACAATTCCGGCTTCCGTCCGATGGAATGTGGCCAAAGCGGCTTCGGATGATGATTGGATTGGCAGTGCTGTGCGGAGCTGTCGTGGTCGAGATTGATCGGGCCCAACCGCTCCTTTACATCCGGCTGCGAAATATTTATCGCGACGGAGTCACCCGGGCCGGACGACTGGCCAAGCCGGACCCCAATCTCGTCTTTCTCGCCATCGACGCCGACTCGGTGGGACTGGAGGACGAAATGGATGCCCGGCAGATGTATGGCCTGGCCGGACAGACCGGCATCGAAGCGCGGGCGTTTCAATTGATGACCAAAACCTTCCCCTGGCGCCGCGAAATCTACGCGCTTATAACAGAACGCTTGCTGGGAGCTGGAGCGAAAGTGGTCGTTTTCGATCTGACTTTTCCCACGGCAAGCCAGGACGATGCGGCCTTCCGGGTAACGCTCGATAAGTATCGCGACCAAGTCGTTATCGGGAGCAATTTTGTCGATCCTGGCCGGAACGGTTTGGAGATAATCAGCGCCAGTCACACCCTTCCAACGGAATCTCTAATCCCGCAGACCTCGCCCCTGGACGATCGCGTCGGCTTCACCAACTACTGGCCTGACGCTGATAATGTGGTCCGTCGAGTCGCCTACCGGGTCACGTTCGAGCAGGTCCGTGGCGACGACCCCGCGCCCGGGAGCGAGCGATTGCTTTCGCTGGCAACAGTCGCCTTGGAAAAAGCCGGCTACGGATCTTCCGTGCCGGGAGGACTAACGCCACAGCCGATCCGGTTTGCGGGTCCGCCGAAGATCGGATTTCCGCCGTATTCGGTGTTTGAGATATTCGTGCCCGAATACTGGAAGCACAACTACCGTTCGGGAGACTTTTTTCGCGATAAGATTGTCATTATCGGGGCCGAAGGGAATTGGCAGCACGACGAACACGAAACGCCGTTCGGTTCGATGCCCGGGCCGGAGATTCACCTCAACGCGATCAATGCTGCTCTGCACAATGAATTTATCAGCGAAGTGCCCTACGGGACGGTGATCTTGTTAACCACTTTCGCTGCAGTCCTTGCTGTCGCCTTGTCCATGAACCTGGCCGCTCCGTGGCTCCGGCTTATTGCCTTGGTCGCTCTTGATGCCGGGGCCGGTTGGGCTGCGATTTACCTTTTCAACCACGCTTCGATTTATCTGCCCTTGGTTCCTGCGCTGATCGAGCTGAACGCCACCGCGCTGCTGGGTTTGGTGGCCGACTTCACGGTGGAGCGCCTCGACAAAAGCCGGCTCCGGCGAACTTTGGAGCGCTACGTTTCCCGCGACGTCGTGCACGAAATGTTAGATGACCCCAAACATTATACCGAGTCGTTAGGGGGTTCAATCAAGCCGGTCACCATTCTCTTCTCCGACATCCGGGGCTATTCCCTCATCAGCGCGACAAGCAACCCGCATGAGGTCGTCAATCAGCTGAACGAATATCTCGGCGCCATGGTCAAGTGCGTCTTTCGATTCGGCGGCACACTCGACAAGTTTATCGGCGACGCCGTCATGGCTGTCTGGGGAAATATCCATAGCCAGGGCGTGGCCCGCGACGCCGACCATGCGGTGCAGGCCGGTCTGGCGATGCAAACGGAATTGGCCGCTTTAAACAAGAAGTGGTTGGCCCGAGGATGGCCGCAACTGCGCGCTGGCATCGCGATTCATCATGGCGAGGTCGTAGTCGGCAATGTCGGATCGCCCGAGCGCATGGAATTCACCGTTATCGGCGACGCCGTAAACGTGTCCTGGAAACTCCAGGAACTGACCAAGGAGCTGGGATGCGATTTTATTGTCAGTGAAAACGTACAAGCCGTGACCAGCGGCCGGTCAGGCTTGCGCTCGCTAGGATTTGTCGATCTTCCTGGTGTAAAGGAAATGATCGAGGTTTACGCCATCTCCTGTTCAGCTAGCGAAACACAGATGGAGGCCGGCTGCTCAGACGCAGTGGGCGAACGAGCGGCGGTTAGCCTGCCAAACAATTAAATCCCAGACTCCAACTTCCTGGCAATAAGAGACCAGCAGTCGGCGGAGCGTTTAGGCACTCGCCGGGATACCACTGCTGTCCCGGGAATATTTTACGCGGGCCAGAGTCGAGCGCACATGGTCGACGATTTCGTCCGGCGACAATGGCTTTCGCAGAAAACCGGCAAGCCCCGTAGCCATGAGCCGCTCTAATCTTTCCTGCTGAATAAAACCGGTACACATCAACACCGCCACGTCGGGCCGAAGTTCGCGCAGTCGGTTGAAGGTTTCCTCACCGTCCATGAAAGGCATGGTGAGATCGAGCAGGATCAAATCGAATTCGTAGGGACGGCGCCGGACGTGATCCAAACACTCAAACCCGGATTGTGCAGTCGTGACCTGATACCCCGCTTCGCCCAGTATCCTGGCCACCAGGGCCAGGGTCATTTGCTCGTCGTCTACCAGAAGAACGGATGTCTTCTTTCCCGCCGGCTGCGGCTTGGTCTTTTTGCCAAACGCCGAAGAGTCGGGATTCATCAGCACTTTTTCCTCCGGTCCGCCCGCTCGGCGGACCAGTTCGGCCGCCACTTTCTCCGCGCGCAGGACACTGGCGTGCAACATCGAAAGATATTTTGCCGAATTCTCGTTGCCCTTGCAGGATTGGTCGAGCAGCGAGGTCGTGCCGGAAATAATCTGCAGTAAATTGTTCAGCTCGCTGGTCGCCTTCACGACTGAGTCGGGCAGCGGAATCGTCGATTCCGCGTTCATGTTCGGTTCATGATCTTGAGGCGGCATAGCTCTAATATTTGCGTCGTAGCTAGAGCAAGCCGGGTGCCGCCGCCGTCCCTAACAAGCGAAAAGTAGCAGTCTTATCAGACACCGAATGCTTCCCTGGTTTCGTTAACGGGTCGCTCTCGCGCCTAACGGGTTGTCGATGTTAACAATGCTCCGGGGTGCGCCAAATCGTCGCAGTTTCTTCTCGGGACTTGCAAATTCCCGCAAATTCCCCCTGCGTGCTCTTTGCCGAATCGGTATTCGCCAAGGGCCGCGATTGGAGTATGTTTTCTGTTCCCGATGAATAAGGAACTCACCATTGAAAACCTGCACGTGGAGATCGCCGACCAGAAAATCGTCCGCGGACTAAGTCTGACTGTGCCGAAGGGGGAGGTCCACGCGATCATGGGGCCGAATGGTTCGGGCAAGAGCACTCTGGCCAAGGTGCTGGCCGGGCACCCCGATTACAAAGTCACCGCGGGCAAGGTCACGATGGACGGCGAGAATTTGCTCGAACTCGAGCCCGACGATCGCGCCCGGCGCGGGCTGTTCCTGGCATTCCAGTATCCAAGCGAGGTTTCTGGCGTGACGATCGCGAATTTTCTGCGCGCGGCGTTGCAGTCGCGCCTGCCCGAAGGCGAGGAGCTCGAGGCGACGGATTATTACGCGAAGCTTTACGAAAAGATGGAGCTGCTCGGCATGGATCGCTCGTTCACCTCGCGCTCGGTCAATGAAGGCTTTTCCGGCGGCGAAAAAAAGCGGACCGAAATTTTGCAGATGGCGATGCTGGAACCGAAATACGCTGTTCTCGACGAAACCGATAGTGGTCTCGACATCGACGCGCTCAAGACCGTCGCCCACGGGGTGAACTCTTTGCGCGGCCCCGAACTTGGAATACTTTTGATTACGCATTATCAGCGCCTCCTGAATTACATCGTGCCCGATCACGTTCACGTGATGGTCGCGGGGCGAATAGTCAGGAGCGGTCGCAAGGAGCTCGCTCTCGAACTCGAAGAACGCGGTTACGATTGGGCCCGAGAATCGGCCGGCGATATGGCGTTGAGCAGATAGGAGGAGAACCCACCATGAAAACGGACACTGAAACTAAGGCAGTCGATATCGACCGGAACAAAGGCGACTTCCATTACAAGGTCGATTACGCGAAGGACGCCGGCTACGGCCTGGATGAAAAGACCATCCATTACATCTCCGATGTAAAAGAAGATCCGGATTGGGTCCGCGAATTTCGGCTGCGCGGCTTGAAAACGTTCCTGGAGAAACCGCTCCCCACGCACTGGGCGAGCAAAGATCTCGAAGCGATTCATTTCGACAAGATTCGGTATTATCTTTCGTCCGGCGACGCGGCCAAGCGCAGTTGGGACGATGTGCCCGAGGACATTAAGCGCACCTTTGAGCGCCTCGGTATTCCCGAACAGGAACGGAAATTCCTGGCCGGTGTGGAAGCGCAATTCGACAGTGAAGCGGTTTACTCGAATATCAAGAAAGCCGTCGGCGAACAGGGCGTTATCTTTGTTGGATCGACCGAAGGCCTAAAGAAGCACCCGGAAATTTTCCGGAAATGGTTCGGCAAAGTCATTCCGATTGGCGACAACAAATTCAGCGCGCTCAACTCCGCGGTTTTCAGCGGTGGCTCGTTCATTTACGTCCCGCCCGGGGTGAAAGTGAAACATCCGTTACAGGCCTATTTCCGCATCAACGCCGAAAACTTCGGGCAGTTCGAGCGCACTCTTATCATCGCCGATGAAGGCAGCGAACTGACCTACATGGAAGGCTGCACCGCGCCGAAGTTCAACACCGCCACATTGCACAGCGCGGTCGTAGAACTCGTCGCTCTCAAGGGCGCAAAGATCCAATACATTACCGTGCAGAACTGGAGCGCGAATGTTTTCAATTTGGTCACCAAGCGCGGGCTCGCCCACGAAGATGCCGAGATCAAATGGATCGATTGCAACATTGGCTCGCGTCTAACCATGAAATATCCCGGGGTCGTGCTGAAAGGCCGGAAGGCCCGCGGCGAAGTATTGTCTATCGCGTTGGCCAACAACGGTCAGCACCAGGACACCGGCGCGAAGATGGTTCACGCCGCCGACGAAACGACTTCGAATATTATTTCAAAATCGATCTCGATCGGAACCGGCCGTGCCACCTATCGCGGCCTGGTCCACGTGCCGAAGCATCTTAAGAACTGCAAGAACAACACGGAATGCGACGCCCTCCTGATTAATTCCACATCGCGCACCGACACCTATCCCGCGATTACCGTGCGCGGCACCGGCAACGCCGTGCAGCACGAGGCCAGTGTCAGCCAGGTCAGCGCCGAGCAAATCTTCTACATGCAACAGCGCGGCCTGAGCGAAGCGCAAGCCATGAGCTTGAGCGTGAATGGATTCGTAAACGATCTCGTCCGCCAATTCCCCATGGAATACTCGGTCGAGCTAAAACGACTGATCGAGCTGGAGATGGAAGGCTCAGTCGGCTAGTTAGCGACGATTCTTCTGTTGCGGCCCCGAAAGCATTCGGGGTCGCACTGCCAAAAACATGCCGTCTGTAGCCCATCCTGAAATAGCGAAACCCGGATCGATCCTCTCCGGCCCGGCCGAGTCGCGCGAATTTCCCGACTGGTTTCGCGATCAGCAACGCGAAGCATGGAAGGAATTCGAAGCGTTGCCGTCGCCAACGCGTAAGGACCAGCTCTGGCGCTTTTCCAATGTCGATCTTCTCGATCTATCGCCATTCCAGTTCGGCGGGCCGCTTTCAGATGACGATCGAAAGAACGTCCTGAAGTACTCGGTCGGGCTCGACAAATTCGCCGCCCGCCTGATTTTCGCGAACGATCAACTGATCGAGCGCGAAATCGTTTCAGACGATCTGAAAAAGCGCGGCGTGATCTTTCAACCGCTCGAACGCGCAATCATCGAGCATGCCGATCTGTTCCAGAAACATTTTATGTCGCAACCGGCGGTTCTTGGCTCGGCCAGGTTCGCCGCGCTACACCGGGCCCTGGTATCGAACGGCACCTTCCTTTTCGTGCCGCGCGGCGTTGAGATCGAACTCCCGATCGAAATCTTTCATTGGTTGCGCGGTCAAGGCGTGTCCGTATTTCCGCATCTGTTGCTTGTCACCGACGAATTGGCCAAGGTCACCGTCGTAGAGCATTTCCGGTCGTGCGATCGGCAAGCGGCCGGGTTCGCTTGCGGAGTGAACGATCTGATCGCCGGGCCAGGCGCGAAGATCACCTACGTTTGCGCCCAAACCTGGGGCGACAACGTGCGCGCATTGCAAATGAACACGACCACCGTCGATCACGACGGCTCGGCCATGAGCTTGAATCTCAATCTCGGTTCGAGATATTCGCGGTTCGAGAGCCTGAGCCGGCTCATTGGCGAAGGCGCGCGCAGCGACCTGCTCGCCGTCGCCGTCGCGACCGCCGAGCAGGAATTCGATGCTCGCACGTTGCAGGACCACATCTCGCCGCACACTGCCAGTGATCTTCTTTACAAGAACGCGCTGGACGATCGCGCCCGCTGCACATTTGGCGGCCTCATCCGGGTCGAACCCCACGCTCATTTCACCGACGCCTATCAAAAAGTTCGCAACCTTCTTTTGAGCGACGATGCCGAAGCCAACTCAATGCCCGGCCTGGAAATTCTGGCCGATAACGTCCGTTGCACCCACGGGGCCACTTCTGGCCAGATCGACGAAGACGAACTCTTCTATCTTCGCAGCCGGGGTATTCCAGTTCCAGTCGCCCAACGCCTCCTCGTCACCGGGTTCCTGGATGAAGTGATCCAGCGCCTTAATCACCCCGCCATCGCAGCGCATTTGCATCGATTAATTGAAGGGAAGTTCGCGCCGCGTCGCTGAGGCAGCGGCGCCGCGGAGGGTGCTGATTTTCCGTTGCGGCCGGCGTCAGAATTGGATTGCATCGCGCGGCGGTGTTGGCCTATTTTGGATTTCCGGCTAATCCAATTATGGACGTAAGCGGACATATCGGCGGGATTTTGAATCAAAAAGACGGCAACGTTTTTTCGATCTCGCCTGATTCGACTGTGCTCGAAGCGATCGAGATGATGGACGGCCGGAATGTCGGCGCGCTTCTGGTGATGGAAGGCGAACGATTGGTTGGGATCATTTCCGAGCGCGATTACACGCGGAAAGTGATTTTGCGAGGAAAACGCTCACGCGAAACGCACGTTGCCGAGATCATGTCGACTGATGTCTTCACGACCCATCCGAATGAAGGCGTAGATGAATGTCTCCGGCTCATGACCGACAGACACATTCGCCATTTACCGGTGCTCGATGGCGATCGAGTCGTTGGCGTAATTTCGATCGGCGATTTGGTGAAGCACGTGATTTCCTGCCAAAGCGCGGCCATCGCCCACCTGGAAAGTTATATCCACGGCGGATTCACCGGGTAGTTTCGTTCGCCTCGTCATCCCGAGCGGAGTCGAGGGATCCCGTGGCGCACACTTTAAGCTATCATCTCGGGATTCTTCGACTCCGCTACGCTCCGGCTCAGAATGACCGACGGTCAGAGACCGCCGCTACAATTTCCAGACCGTCTCTCCGCCCACAATTGTCCGCACCGCGCGACCTTTTAGTTTCCACCCATCGAAGGGTGAATTGCGCGAGGCTGATTCGAACTTGTCGATCCGGACCGTCCATTCCAGATCGGGATCGATCAATGTGACATCGGCCCGTGCGCCAATCGACAGCGTCCCGGCCTCGATTTTTAGCAACTTGGCCGGCTCGATGGTGTACATCTCGATCAAGCGGCCGATGTCGATCTTGCGATGTTTGTGCACGAGCAAATCGATGAATAGTCCCAGCTCGGTTTCGAGTCCGACGATGCCGAATGGGGCCGCATCGAACTCCACTTCTTTCTCGAAGCCCGCGTGGGGCGCGTGATCGGAACATAAGATCGACAACGTGTCGTCGGCGATTCCTTCGAGAATCGCATCGACATCGGCTTGCGATCGCAACGGCGGGTTCGTCTTGTAATTCGCGTCAAAGTTTTCGATCGCTTTGTCGGTCAGCGCGATGTGATGCGGGCAAACTTCGCCGCTGATCTTGACGCCACGCGCCCTCGCCTCGCGAATCAAACGCACACTGCCCGCCGCGCTGATGTGCTGGCAATGAATGTGATGATCGCACGCTTCTGCCAGCAGAATGTTGCGCGTCACGATTGTTTCCTCGCCCGCTGCCGGCCAGCCTGGCAAACCGAGCAGCGTGCTCCAGTAACCTTCGTTTACCACACCGTTGCCGACGAGATTGTAATCCTGGCAATGATCCAGCACTGGCAGACCAACCATGCGCGCATACTCGACTGCGCGTCGCATCAATTCCGGATTTTGGATGCAATGACCATCGTCGGTGATTGCCACCACGCCGGAGCGCGCCAGCGCACCGATCGGGGCCAGTTCTTCGCCAGCGAGGTTTTTTGAAATCGCTCCCGCCGGCAATAAATTCACGCATGCCGTTTCCGCAGCGCGATCCTTGATCCAGGCAATTGTGCTCGGGTTGTCCGCCGCCGGCGACGTGTTCGGCATGCAGACAATCGTGGTAAACCCGCCGGCTGCTGCGGCGCGCGCGCCGGAGCCAATGGTTTCCTTATGTGAAAATCCCGGTTCCCGTAGATGCACGTGCATGTCGATCAACCCGGGGGAGACGATGAGATTGGTGGCGTCAATCTCTTCGGGTTGAGAGTTGAGGGTTGAGAGTTGAGAGACGTCGACGATGCGCCCGTCGACAATTGCAAGATCGGCAACTTCATCCCGTTTGTTCGCGGGATCGATGATGCGGCCGTTACGAATGATCGTGGTCGTCATGTCTGGGGAGCACAGGCTGCTAGCCTGTAGTTCGCGGCAGCCTGCCGCGAACATCTTCGTCTTTTCTGCGCTCGCTCGCGCCCAAATGCGTTTGGTAAGCTGCCAAACGCTGCAGGCTCGCAGCCTGCGCTCCCCAGCGAGAGAACGATCCGCGGCGCGCTCACGTGGCGATCCCTCCGCACAAATAAAGAACGGCCATGCGCACGGCGAGGCCATTGGTGACCTGATCGAGAATGACGCTTTGCGGGCCGTCGGCGACATCGCTGTCGATCTCGACGCCGCGATTGATCGGCCCGGGGTGCATGATCAAGCAGTCCGGCTTTAGGACTTTCGCGCGGTCTTTTGTTAGTCCAAAAAGGCTCCGGTATTCGCCGATGCCGGGAAAATATTCCTTTCGTTGCCGCTCGTGCTGAATGCGCAGAAGATTCACCACGTCGGCGCCGGGCAGGACGTCGTCAATGTTGTGCGAAATGGTGACGCCAAGTTTTTCGAATTCGCGCGGTACCAGAGTGCTCGGCCCGACCAGAGTGACGCGGGCCCCGAGTTTGAGCAGCCCGAAAATGTTTGAGCGTGCCACGCGGCTAAACAGGATGTCCCCGATGATAACGACATGCAGTCCGGCGATTTTCCCTCGTTTTTGCCGAATGGTGTAAAGATCGAGCAATGCCTGGGTCGGATGCTCGTGGGCGCCGTCCCCGGCGTTGATCACGCTGGTCTTGAGACGAGTTGCCAGAAATTGCGGCGCGCCCGCGGAGCCGTGGCGCAGTACCAGGATATCGGTGTGCAGCGCCTCGAGGTTTCGCGCCGTGTCCTTGAGCGTTTCGCCCTTGGTGAGACTGGAAGTGGCCGCCGAGATATTGATGACGTCCGCGCTCAGGCGCAGCGCCGCCAGTTCGAAAGAAATGCGCGTCCGCGTACTTGGTTCGACAAAAAAGTTAACCAAAGTCTTGCCGCGCAACGCCGGAACTTTCTTGATTTCGCGGGTGCCGACTTGTTTAAACGCGTCGGCTGTCTCGAGAATGAAGTTGATTTCGTTTGCGGAAAGTTCGCGCAGCCCGAGAAGATCTTTTCGTATCCACCGGGTAGTCATATCTGGGGAGCACAGGCTGCTAGCCTGTAGTTGGCGGCAGCTTGCCGCCAACCTGGGATCTTAATTGACGATAAATCGCACGCGGATGCGTTCGGCAGGCTGCCAAACGCTGCAGGCTGGCAGCCTGCCCTCCCCAGAAATTGCATCATTGCGTTCATTCCTTCTCCAAATGCACTGTGTCCGGTGCGTTGTCGGTTTGCTCGAGGCGGACGCGAATTTTCTCGTTTGCGCTGGTGGGTAGATTTTTTCCGACGTAATCGGCGCGGATGGGTAGCTCGCGATGACCGCGATCGATTAACACGGCCAGCTGAATCCGGGCGGGCCGGCCGAACGAGCTAATCGCGTCCATGGCCGCGCGCACAGTCCGGCCGGTGAAAAGGACATCATCGACAATGATCAGGGTGCGGCCTTCGAGTGGCAGCGGCAGCTTCGATTCACGCACAATCGGCAATTCCGATCGGGTGCCAACGTCATCGCGGTGCATGGCCACATCGATTACGCCGGTGTCGATGTCGATCTTCTCGATCCCGTGGATGAATTCGGCGATGCGTTGCGCGATCTCAATGCCCCGAGACGGAATTCCCGCAAGCACCACCGAACGCAAGTCGGGGTTGCGCTCGACAATTTCGTGCGCGACGCGGCGCAGGGCGCGTTGAATGGCGGCCGCGTCCATGATCGGCACGGCGTCCTCCTTCGCCAGGTTACGGCGTGACGAGGCAGAGTTTTCTGGTCGGTCTTTCATTGAGCTCCTTGGCGATCTCACCGGATCGCGTTAAAGGAACAAAAAATTTAGGAGGCGGCTTTTTCGGTGCGCGCCTCCTTGATTCGCCGGTCTCGCCAACTGGAGCGATGTTTCACGATCCAGTCGAGCAAAGCCTTTTCAAAGCCGATGTCTTTACCGGCCTTTTCGCTCTCGATCCATTTGTGCTTCAGGATCTCCTCGCGCTCCGCCAGAAACTGTTTGTAAAGCACCGAGTTCTTAACGAACTGGGACTTCTCCTCTTGAGTAGGAGGCATGGAGGAATTCTTTTCCATAAAAACGAGAATTGGTCAATCAAAAGTATCCACCTCTTTTGACGAAGCATCGGCCATACCTATCTAAATGGATGTATCGATCTGCGGCCAATTACCATTCGTCCAGCATGTTATCGATGAATGCCAGGATGTAGCGTCCGCTGTCCTCAGCGGATTCCCTGCGGTGCCCCTCCGCCGATGCGCTGAGGACAGCGCACGCCGCAGCGGTCTGTATCAAGCCAGCTTCTCGCGAAGCGCTTGGGCGATCTTGAGGAACTCCGCCGTCACAGGCGATTTTCGATCTTCGCCGACGATCGGCATCCCGCGGTCGCCCGCTTCCCGAGTGGGAATATCGATTGGGATTTGGCCGAGCAGCGGGACCCGCAACCGCTTCGCTTCGCGTTCGCCGCCGCCGCTGCCGAAGATGTCGTAACGTTTGCCGTCTCCCGGGCAGACGAAGTAGCTCATGTTTTCAATGAGACCAAGGACCGGGACGTTGACCTTCTCGAACATCGTGGCCGCCTTGCGCGCGTCGATCAGAGCGACTTCCTGCGGCGTAGTTACGATGACCGCCCCGGAAAGCGCGACGGTTTGGACAATAGTCAACTGAATATCGCCGGTGCCGGGCGGAAGATCGAGCACCAGATAATCGAGTTCGCCCCACTCGACTTGTCGCAGAAACTGCTGGGTATAACGGGTGACCATGGGCCCGCGCAAGATCGCGGGTGACGCATCATCGAGCAGAAAACCCATCGACATCAGCCGCAGCCCATATTGCTCGATCGGAACGATTTTGTTTTCCTCCGTCGCCATTGGGCGCTCCCGGATGCCAAACATGAGCGAGATGCTCGGTCCATAAATGTCGCAATCGCACAGGCCGACCCGCGCATTTTTTTCGTGAAGCGCGACCGCCAGATTCGCCGCGACCGTCGATTTGCCGACGCCGCCCTTGCCGCTGGCCACTGCGATCACGTGTTTGATGCCGGGGATTCGCGTTGTCACCATCCCAGCCGCACCCGCGCCGGCCGGGGGCGCGTGGATATCTATTAAGACCCGCGCGTCCTGGACTCCTGTGATGCCGCGCAAAACTTTTTCGGCATCGTTTTTTATCGTTGCGGGGACGTTTGGATCGTTCGTGGCCAGGGCCAGTTGCACTCTTACATCGCCGTTGTCGATGCTCACGCCCTTCACCAGGCCGAATGAAACAATGTCCCGGCTAAACCCCGGGTACTTCACTCCGCTGAGCGCCTGTTTAATTTGTTCTTCCGTTACTGCCATGGATGGGCGACCAAGGTACGCAGGCCCGCGGCCAGGTAAAGGTGCGCCGGAGTTTCGGCTATCTGGGGCGGCTTACAGCCGGTGCCAGCTCAGACGGCGCCGCAACGTCCCCAAGGCAAGCAGACCGCATCCGGCCGCGCAGACCCAGCCCGGATTGGTTTCGGGCACGACGCTGTAAGTAATATTGTCGAGCGCGATGTGCTGATAAGTGGGAGTCGGGTAAAGCGGGGTCCCGCCGTAAGTAAATGAGACCGAGCGAATGTTTGTGGCGCTGAATGTGATCGTGGCATTGCCGTTGGAGGAATTATCCGCGACCGTCGCATTCCCGGTGAGAAGCTGAGCCAGGCCCGAACCGCTGAGGGTTACGCCGGATCCAACACCTGTAATCGTGGGAGCGATTGAAGTGCCGGTCGCTGAAGTGCCGATGATGTTGCTGATCAGATCCTGGTAGGTGTTGCCGCCGCTGTTTCGGGTATCGATGTCGAACAAGTTGAAGGAAACATTGGCCACGCCCGTGGCGTACATGTTCGAGAAATCTATCGTTATGGTGATGCTTTGCAGATTGGTCGTCTGGTCCATCGAGAATTGAAGTGACGGATGAACCGGACTGAAGCCACCGGTAAGATCCGACGTAATGGCCGGCGTTTGCTGACCACTACCCAAGGCTTGCACGAACTGGCCGGTATCGCCGGTTGCCGTCACGGTCACGTCATTACCGGCACTGCCAGGATCGACATCGTAGGAATTGCTGAGCGAACCAGGAGTCCAAGTAAGAGAGCCCCACGGTACCACGGTTGCTTGGGCGGGTTGAACGATGGACAGGCAAGAGAAGGCGAACGCGCCAAGGAGGCTAACGTGATACTTCATGGTGGGTGCCAAAGCAGAAGCCGTTCCCCCCGGCGCTGTATCAGCTGAAGAGCAGCGCTCCAGGCGGCCGCGTGGTTGCGCTTGTTTCAACAGACGACCGGGACGAACTTAGTCGCATTGGGATGAAAACTGTCTTTGCAGGCTTGGCCCTGTGGTTGTTGGGTGCGTCGGTCTTCGCGGCGGAGAAAGTTTCGTTTATCAATATCGACGGCGCTATCGGCCCGGCCACGGCCAGCTACATCGCCCGCAGCATCGACCAAGCGCACACCCAAGGCTCGCAATGTCTGGTTCTTCAGCTCAACACGCCGGGTGGGCTGCTCGATTCGACCCAGAAAATTGTCCAGAGCTTCCTCGGATCACCGGTGCCGGTGGTGGTGTATGTCGCTCCGACCGGCGCGACAGCCACCAGCGCGGGATGTTTCATCACCGTCGCCGCTAGCGTTGCGGCTATGGCCCCGGCTACAACGATTGGCGCCGCCCATCCTGTTTCGATCGGCGGCTTTCCCGGCGGTGGCGAAGAAAAGACCGACGACACAATGAAGCAAAAGCTCGAGAATTTTTCCGTTAGCTACATGGAGGCGATCGCGGGCAAACGGCAGCGGAATGTCGAGTGGGCCAAGTCGGCCGTAAAAGAAAGCGCCTCGATCAGCTCCACCAAAGCGCTCGAATTGAAGGTTGTCGATCTTATCGCGAGCGATCTGCCCGATCTGCTAAAGCAGATCAATGGGCGCGTCGTCGACGGCAAAACGCTCAGGACCGCCGGCGCGGAAGTAGTGGAAATCACGATGTCGCCTTCCGAACGCATTTTCCAAAGGCTTTGGCGGCCCGAAGTAATGTTCATTCTCATGCTCGTTGCCATGTACGGAATCATTGCCGAAGTGACTACACCCGGCGCGATCCTGCCCGGGGTTGCCGGAGCGATTGCGTTGGTCCTTTTCCTTTACATGGCGGCGATCCTTCCGGTGAACACGACCGGGCTAGTATTAATCGCGCTCGCAATCATGCTTTTCATCTTCGACGTCTTCGCGCCGACGCACGGCGTGCTCACGGTGGGTGGCATCATTTCATTCCTGATTGGCTCGCTCATGCTTTTCAACCACGCCGGCCCGCTCTTTCGATTGTCTCTCAGTTACATTATTCCGGCAACACTGGTCACGGCCGCGTTCTTTATTTTCGTGATAGGGAAAGGTCTCCGGGCCCAGCGTCTGTCAGTAAAGGTGGGAGCGGAATCGCTGATTGGGAGAGCGGTTACCGCTCTTACGCCTATCGATTTGCACGGCGGCCGGATTTTTGTCGAAGGCGAGTATTGGAACGCGGTGAGCGATTCGCCCATCGAAAAGGATGGGCCGGCGGAAATTGTCGCGGTAAAAGGACTCACGCTGAAAGTTAAGAACCGAGGAGCATAAAACCATGGAACTCATTGAAGCACTGCCAAGATTATTCAGCTGGGCCGTCCCGGTCATTATTCTCGCAATCATCATTCTGCCGCAGGCAATCCGCGTCCTGCGCGAGTACGAGCGCGGCGTGATTTTTCGGCTCGGAAAATTGCTCGGAGCAAAGGGACCAGGCCTGATTTTTCTCATCCCGATCGTCGATCGCATGGTGAAAATGGATTTGCGAGTCGTGACCATCGACGTAGCGCGCCAGGAAGTCATGACGCGCGATAACGTGCCGGTGAGCGTGGACGCTGTGCTCTACTTTCGGGTGATCGATCCCCAGGCGGCTGTGGTGAAGGTCGAGAATTTCCTGAAAGCCACATCGCTGATCGCCCAAACGACCCTGCGCAGCGTGCTCGGTCAAGCCGAGTTGGACGAGTTGCTGGCCCACCGCGAAAAAATCAATCTCACCCTGCAAGAGATTATCGATCGGCAAACTGACCCGTGGGGAATCAAGGTCACCGCGGTCGAGGTCAAGGATGTCGCGCTGCCGGATACGATGAAACGCGCGATGGCAAAGCAAGCCGAGGCGGAGAGGGAGCGGCGGGCCAAGGTCGTAAACGCCGAGGGCGAATTTCAGGCCGCGGAAAAGATGGTGCAGGCCGCGGCGATGATGAGCAAGGAACCGATCGCGCTCCAACTGCGTTTCCTTCAAACCATGCGGGAAATATCCAGCGAGCATAACACCACGACATTTCTCCCCATCCCGATCGACATCTTTACGCCCTTAATCAAGAAGCCGTAGAGTTCTTCGGACAAGCCCGGCCGCAACCGGGTTGCAACAACCTTCACGTCGCGGCAGAGTTCTGCATGGCTATGCATCCCACCCAATACGCGCATCCGGAGGCGTTGGTGGAAACCGACTGGCTCGAGAAACATCTAAATGACGACGGGATCCGGATTGTTGAGTCGAACGAAGACTTGCTCCTCTACGACACCGGTCATATCCCAGGTGCGGTCCACATCGATTGGCGGGCCGATCTTCAGGACCAGGTCGTTCGCGATTACATTTCCCCCGAGAAATTTTCGCGGCTTTGCAGCCGGCACGGCATCACGCCGGATACGACCTGCATCTTTTACGGTGACAAGGCAAACTGGTGGGCCTGTTACGCGCTTTGGGCATTCCGTCTCCAAGGACACGACAAGGTGAAGATCTTAAATGGCGGCCGCGACAAATGGAAAGCAGAAGGCCGGAAGATGACGCGCGAACAATCGACCTATCCCCAGTCGGATTATCCGGTGCCGAAAAAGCGATTCGACAAGGAGATTCGCGCTTTCTTTAACGAAGCGCTGTCACACAGCAAGGCCGGCAAACCGCTGATCGACGTGCGCTCACCCGGCGAGTACCGCGGCGAGGTCACCCACATGCCCGAATATCCTCAGGAAGGCGTGCTGCGGGGCGGCCATATTCCCGGGGCAAAGAGCGTCCCGTGGAAGACGGCGACAAACGACGACGCCACATTCAAGTCGGCGTCGGAACTGGCGAAAATTTATTTCGAGCAATGCGGCATCAAACCCGGCGTGGACACACTTGTGTATTGCCGGATCGGCGAGCGTTCGAGCCACACCTGGTTTGTGCTCACGTATCTGCTTGGGCTTGAGAATGTTCGTAATTACGATGGTTCCTGGACCGAATGGGGCAACAAGGTCGGCGCTCCGATTGAGAAATCCGCGTAGCACAGGCATCCTGCCTGTGGGGCCGGCGGGCGTCCCGCCTGCCGAAGCAGGCAACACGCAGCAATGTCCTACTCATAATAATGAGCGAAACAAAGCCGATCTCGATCCTCCTTGGGACATTCCTTTGTCTTTCCATTGCGACCTCGGTCGGCGCCGCAGACGAAACGGCCGAACTAATGC
The DNA here is from genome assembly GCA_963815455.1 of uncultured Verrucomicrobiae bacterium. GTDB lineage: Bacteria > Verrucomicrobiota > Verrucomicrobiia > Chthoniobacterales > UBA10450 > JBDTZF01. Next base: position 1,151,835 of record CAWFGO010000001.1, on the reverse strand, counting down.
GATTGGAGCAAGTCTGGAACGAAGCGCATTTGAAGGGCGATGCCGCCGCTCTGGAGCAGCTTTGGAGCGATGACTTGGAAGTCGTCGTGCCCAAAATGCCGGTGATGAAAAAAGCGGACGTGCTCGCATTTGCGCGTTCGGGTCGGATGAAGTTTGAAAGCTACGCAACCAGCAATGTTCAGGTGCGAATGTATGGAGATATGGCCCTGGTAACCGGCCGTCTGAAACGCTCCCGCACGTTGAATGGACAGGCAATCGACGACAACTGGCAGTTCACGAAAGTCTATCGACGAAGTAACGGCCAGTGGCGCGTCATCTACTTTCAGGCCTCCGACGTGCCGATCGAGAAAGGCGTGTGAGCGGTACATGAGCAAAGATTGCCGGAAGCTGGATGAGGCGGGTTCGGCGCCGGGTTCCGGCGGAAACTATCCGGACAAACTAAACAAGATCATCAACCTGTTCGAATCGCTGCCTGACGATGAGCGGCGCGAAACGCTGGTCTCGTATGCGGACAACGCGAAGAAACAAGAGCCGCGGGAGGGTGAAAAATTCGAGCTGGTCGATGTTCGCAAGGACGAAGAATGCGCCGACACGGTCGGCGTCTATCTCCATGTCGATGCGAAGGGCAAAGCGCACATCCGGATCACGCTCGGCCCGGAAGTGCAGACGCTCACCCGCGCGATGACGGCGATTCTTTGCAAAGGCCTCGAAGGTTCCACCCCGCAGGAAATTCTCGATCTGCCGGCCGATTTCGTCACCCGGATCGTCGGCGCGGAATTGGTCCGCATCCGCAGCCAGACCACCTACTACGTCCTCACCCGGATCAAGAGTATCTGCAAAGTCTGGCTGGATCGACAACGGATGGCCGAAGTGGCTTAATGGTGTCCTAGATGGAACGATTTAGCGCATCAACGACTGCGAGAATCGGCCAGGCTGAGATGGCCACTATTATCGCGAAAAGCAGTGCTTCAATCACGAATTCCAAGTCTTTTTCCTTTGCCAGGTAGCGCCGGCTGATGTCCCGGAACGACCGGCGATTTAGTGGTCTTTGGTTTGGCAACCGCGCGATCGCCTTTTTCTTTTCAATGAGCGTTGTCATGTTGAGCGTTCCATAGAATGGTCCGGAGGCCGGGTCAGGTTACGAATTGTCAAGATCGCGTGACGAGCATGTCACGGCGCGGTCTTGTCACAGAAACGTAACACTAATTGCGTTGCCGCTGCCGGGTGGGTTTCAGATCGTGGGAGACTGTGGAAGCCATCGCTCCCGCTTCATCTTTTGTGCCCGGCAACCAGGCCGTGTCGCGATCGCGCCGGATCGCTTCCGAACGCGCGATCAAAGCGTTCTTCGGCAGCAACGCATTGGTCGCGATTGTGGTGCTCGCGCTCATCACTATTTTCCTGTTTCGCGAAGGCTTCGGCTTCTTTGGCGAGAATCTCAATAATCTGCGGCTCTATCGCCGAGCCGGTCTCGAATATGTGGGCATCATTCGCGCCCAGGCCGAGCAGCACGCCGCTTTGTCGCGGGAGCTGAGCCAGATTCGTTTACAGGAAAGTGATCCCGCGGCGCTGACCGCTTTCGACCAATTCGCCAATGCATTCAGTGACTCGGGCGACGGGTTAAACGCTCTTCTTTCCGATGCGAATGATGAAGCCGTCGCTTTGCGCGAAAGGATCATCGCTTCGCCGAATACAACCGTCGATCTGACGCCACTGCGCTCTGCCGAAACACGGTTCGATCAAATCGCGCCGGAGATGAGGGAGAAGATCGACAACCTCATCGAGAACGCGCCGAAATTGTCAGGCGCGAGCGCGGAGGCGGCTTTCGCGAAATGGAAAGCCAACGCCCGTGAATATTTGACTCAGCTTCATGCCGCCTCACAAGAGCTGCATCAGTGGAATCCTAATAAACCGGTGGCCGGCTATCGCGCGGTAACCTCGTTTCTTTTCGGCACGGCATGGATCACCGCGAGTTTCTGGCAGGATTGGTACGGGATCATTCCGCTCTTTGTTGGGTCGATACTGGTGGCGGCGGTCGCCCTGGTTATCGCGGTACCGTTCGGCGTCGCTGCGGCGATTTATGTGAGCGAAGTCGCGGGTCGCGGCGAGAAAAGCTTCATCAAACCGTACATCGAATTCATCTCCGCTATTCCATCGGTGGTGCTCGGATTTTTCGGTATCGCCGTGTTTGGGGAAACGATTCGTGCCCTGTCGCGAATGGCTTTCCTGAGCTGGGTGCCTTTTTTCCCAATCGAGGAGCGCCTGAACATTTTCACGGCGGGTTGTTTGCTCGCGCTGATGGCTGTGCCGACAATCTTTACGCTGTCGGAAGACGCGCTGCAGAATGTGCCGCGGGGATTCAAGGAAGCGTCTTACGCTTTAGGCGCGAACCGGCTGCAAACGATCGTGCGAGTGCTGGTGCCGGCGTCGCTTTCCGGAATCGTGTCGGCGGCCTTGCTCGGCCTGGGCCGCGTCATTGGCGAGACCATGGTCGTCCTGCTGTGTGCCGGAAACCGGATTGCCATCCCCGATTTCACCCAGGGACTGGGCGCCTTTTTTCAACCGGTCCACACCATGACCGGCATCATCGCCCAGGAAATGGGCGAAGTGGTCCGCGGCAGTATTCATTATCGCGCCCTGTTCATGGTCGGCCTGGTGTTGTTCATGCTGACCCTGGGAATCAACTATCTCGCCCAACGTTTCGTCACCCGTTACCGGATGAGCATTGGCTGACATGATCGCGCTCGCTTCACGTCAAGAACGCGTTCGCCTTTTCGAACGTGGAATGTTTTTGGCGTTCCGGCTCGCCACCTACTTCGTGCTCGCCTGCGCCACTTACATTTTTCTCGATATCGCGATCAAAGGCGGGCGGACCGTGTTTACCAAAACCGCGCCGTTCGTGAACGTGAAATTTCTCACCGAATGGCCCCAAACACTTTACGTATTCGATTATCACGGCAAGAAAATGGAACTGAGCGATCAGGAATTTCGGGCCTGGAAAACGACGCACCCGGGAGATGTCGATGTTACGACGATCGCTTATTCGGCCGGCGGAATCTGGCCCTGCATCGTTGGTACCGCGCTGCTGGTGATCGGCTCGATGGCGTTGGCGCTTTTCGTCGGAATCAGCAGTGCGATTTACCTGAGCGAATACAGCCGGAACGGGCCGTTGATTCGCCTGATTCGCGTCGCCATCCTGAACCTGGCCGGCGTGCCTTCCATTGTTTTCGGATTGTTCGGGTTCGGACTGTTCGTGATTTTTTTCGGCTGGAACGTGTCGCTCCTGGCCGGCTGGTTTACGCTCGGGCTGATGGTGCTTCCCGCCATTATCACCGCCAGCGAAGAATCGTTGCGGGCCGTGCCCCAGGGATTGCGCGAAGGATCGCTCGCCCTCGGCGCGACCAAATGGCAGACCATTCGAAAAAACGTGTTGCCATACGCCGGTCCCGGAATCCTGACTTCGTCGATCCTCGGCATTGCGCGAGTTGCGGGCGAGACCGCGCCGATCATGTTCACAGCGGCTTACGCCATGCGTGACGAAATGCCATGGCACGTCGGCCGTTGGACCGATTTCTTTTTCCAGGGTGTGATGGCGTTACCGTATCACATTTACGTCGTCAGTTCGAAAATCCCGCAGAACGAATATACCGAGCGGGTCCAGTACGGCGCCGCGTTTGTCTTTCTTGGGTTAGTGATGTTGATCGCGCTCGGCTCGATTCTGTTGCGCGACCGATACCGGAGACGCTTATCATGGTGAGCTTAATAAGGATGCCCGAAACCGAATCGCAATTTATTCGCCAACCCAACCCTGTGCCCGAAGAACAGGAACGCGAAGTCGCGATCGACATCTGCGATCTCGATTTCGCTTACGGTAAAAATCAGGTCCTTTTCGACGTAAAAATCGAAATCCCGCCGCGGGCCGTCACGGCTTTTATCGGCCCATCGGGCTGCGGTAAAACGACGTTGCTCCGGTGCATCAATCGGATGAACGACCTTATCGACGGCGCCGGGATCACTCGGGGCTCAATTAGACTGGATAACATCGACATCAACGCTCCGGAGGTGGACGTTGTCGATCTTCGCCGAAGGGTCGGGATGGTGTTCCAAAAATCGAATCCATTCCCGAAATCGATTTACGAAAACATCGCTTACGGATTGCGCATCGCGGGGGTGACGAAGCGATCGTTGATCGATGAAGCGGTGGAAAAAAGCCTGCGCGCCTCCGCGCTATGGGACGAGGTCAAAGATCGGCTCGAATCCAACGCCTTCGGGCTATCCGGCGGTCAGCAACAGCGTTTATGCGTTGCCCGCGCGCTGGCCGTCGAGCCGGAGGTGGTCCTGATGGACGAGCCCTGTTCCGCGCTCGATCCGATCGCCACGGCCAAGATCGAGGAGCTGATCCACGGCCTGAGCGCCAACTACACCATTGTGATCGTCACTCACAATATGCAACAGGCCGGCCGTTGCTCGAATCACACCGCCTTCTTCTATCTCGGCCGCCTAATCGAGTTCGGCCCGACTGACAAGATTTTCTCGCGCCCGACGGAAAAGAGAACCGAGGATTACATCACCGGCCGGTTTGGTTGATCCCTTCGCGTTATTGTAGAAGGCGCTGGTGAATCTTCACCGAACCGTTTCTGAAACCAGGGCACCCCGGATTTTAGCAAACTTTGAACTTGACTACATACCGACTGGTCTGTATTGATAATCCTCAATGAAAGCAACCAGAAACTCCGAGAAAACCCGCCGCCAAATTCTTGAAGCGGCATTCGACGAGTTTTACAGGAACGGATTCCAGGGTAGCAGCATTAATCGCATTGTGGACGGAGCGGGAACGACCAAGGGCGCGTTGTTTCATCATTTCCGGGGCAAGAACGATTTGGGTTACGCGGTGGTGAGAGAAGTCATTTACCCTCATCTCAAGGAGCGCTGGTCGGATCCTCTGGCCCGGTCAACCGATCCCATTACCGATTTGAAACGGCTTTTTCGCCAATGCCTGACCACCGAGCTCACGAATGGGCAGCTCGAGCATGGGTGCCCACTGAACAACCTGGCCCAGGAGATGTCGCCCCTGGATGAGAAATTCCGGAAATCCCTGGAACAGATTTATGGCGCATGGCGAGACTCTATCGCGGCCGCGTTCGTCCGTGGAATCAAGGCGGGCAAGGTAAGGAAAAACGTTGCTCCGGCGAAAGCGGCCGCATTCATAGTGGCGGCACAAGCAGGGATCGTGGGCACGGCCAAGAACGCGCAAAGCAAGGAATTGATGGCGCAGTCGAGCCAGGGCCTCTTCGACTATTTGGACAGTTTGCGACCCTAACAATGTTATTTTTTTATGGCAGGAGTCATACCGACTGGTCGGTTTAATCCAGAAAGAGAACCATGAACTTCTTCGCCCTCGTCTCATTCGCGCACCCGACAGGACACGATCAAATCCCCCTCCTTTTACGATGATACAAAACCCTCAACCAGAAACCAACCTCATGAAAACTGAAGAGCATTCTGAAGCAGCAGCAGTTTTCCTCCAGAAACTGACCGCCGCAGTGGCGGAACTGAAAGAGCAACTCCAGCGCGATTACGAACAGACCTATCCGGGTCTCGGCGAAATCATCCGGCTGGTCCTCGACGAGGAAGAGGCAAAGGCGTGGGATCTTTCATTTTTCCCGCATTTGTTTCTGCCTGATCTGGTCGAGGCGCACATCGCGACGCTGGGACTCGAGCCGGCGAACACGACGAACGATAAAATCGTAACACCGTCGATTTTCGCGCAGTACGAGTTCGCCGCTGCGTGCTGAGACCGAAAAAGAATTCTTCGAAAAACAAACAAAGAAAGGAACACAATGAACAACAAGAAACTTGCCGGTCAGGTAGCGGTGGTAACGGGCGCCTCAAAGGGAATCGGCGCCGACATCGCCAAACATCTCGCCGCCGAAGGGGCAGCGGTCGTGGTCAATTACTCTTCCTCGAAGGAAGGTGCGGATAAGGTCGTGGACGAAATTGCCAAACGCGGCGGCAAAGCCGTTGCCATCCAGGCAAACGTGGCCAAGAAGGCGGACGTCGAACAGCTCTTTTCAGCGGCAAAGAAAGCGTTCGGCAGGATCGACATCCTGGTCAACAACGCAGGCATTTACGAATTCGCGCCGCTGGAAGAAATCACCGAGGAACATTTCCACAGGCATTTCGACGTGAATGTTCTTGGCCTGCTCCTGGCTACCCAGGAAGCCGTCAAACACTTCGGTTCTGACGGCGGAAGTATCATCAATATCAGTTCGGCGGTTACGTCGCTGACTCCGCCGGCCTCGTCGGTCTATACTGGCACCAAGGCCGCCGTGGACGGAATTACCCGGACGCTGGCCAAGGAACTCGGTCCGCGGAAAATTCGCGTCAACGCCATCAATCCAGGCATGGTGGAAACCGAAGGCGTGGTCTCCGCCGGTTTCAACGAAGGCGAGTTCCGCAAAAATGTGGAGCAGCAGACCCCGCTTGGCCGGATCGGTCAGCCCGACGACATTGCTCCAGCCGCGGTTTTTCTCGCGTCTTCGGATGCTCGATACATTACTGGCGAGACGCTGCGAATCGCCGGAGGCCTTCGGTAAATCGAAACGGCGGCGCCGATTCGGGGCACAATCCCGTCGGCGTCGCCGAGACCACAAACGGAGTCTCGGCCCGGATCATGATGCCGCTACGGTTCTTGGCAGGAATTCTTCGCGCGCGATTTTGCCGTCTTTGACGGTGTAAACGCCGACTTCCGACATCTGGCGTCGCTGTTTGGACTTTTTGTCGGTTACATCGGCATCGTATTGCACGACAAAACGATCATGGGCGACAAAAGGCTCACTCGCCTTGAAACTACGAACCTCCATCGCGTTCACCCACCAGTCGATTTTGCCGCGAACGCCTTCTTTGCCGCGAGTTTCCGCCGGACCGCCGCCTGCGCTGAACGCTTCGACGCTGACAATGTCGTTGTCGTAAAGCGTGTCGAGCGCCTCGTACCAAGCCTGTTTGCGAACAAGCTCCACCACTTTTCTTGCCACTTCTTCGGTATTCATTTTTCCTCCACTGTTATTTGGATCGACCCGCCTTCGCCAAATGCCAGTCCGGCTCGGACCTACGGCGGGCCAGGCAATTTATGTGCTAAATAATTTCTCCAACCGGTCGAGGACGCTGTTCCAGCCCTCGCCATGGCGATCGCGCGATTGTTCACTCGGCAGTTGGACGTGCCTTAAACGAAGTTCCGTTCCGCCGTCGGCATCGTAGAGTTCGACCGTTACGATGCTGGTGCGATTTTCCCAAACCTCGTCGTCATCCCATTGCCAGGTGAAGACAATCTTCTTGCCTGGCTCCAGCTCGCGGTATTCGCCCCGCACGGTCATTCGTTCGCCTTCGGTATTGCTGAGGTCCCATTGGTAATTGCCGCCGACCCGAACGTCGGCGACCAGATTATGAGTCTGAACATTCTCCGGGCCAAACCACTGTTTCAACTGCGCGGGATCGGTCCAGGCGGCGTAAACGCGCTCACGCGGAGCCTTGATCAGACGTTTGATTTCCAGACTCGTTTTCGCCGTATCATCGGTTTTCATGATTTTTCTTTCTCAAGAAATTCCTTCAGCGAAGTGCCAATGATTTGTGTCCACCCTTCGTTGAAATTCTTGCGCGCGAATGCCGGAGTGTCTGGAAAAGTCTCCAGGCCTGTGTGAGTCAGTTTCAGCCGCGTCTTGTCGCCAGCGGCGAACAATTCAAACGTGACCAGGGAGTCGCCCTGTTCGCCTTTATATCGCCAGGTGTAGGCGATCTTCCTTTGGGGAACGACCTCGATGATCTTGCACAGGTGATGATATTTCCTGCTCTGGTGCTCGACGATAAATTCAAATTCAAAGCCGACTTCGGGTTTGAATTCTTCAAGGTCAAAGTACCATTCGCGCATTTGATCGACATCTGTCAGCGCTTTCCAAAGTCGCTCCACCGGTGCGTCGAAGGTTCGTTCCATTATCACCGCTTCCGTCAGTTCGTTTTTTGTGGTCATGCTACTTTGCCTTAACGTCTGGTTCGATGATTCCGAAAACGTTGCCGCCGGGATCTTCGGCATAAGCCAGCCACCCGACCTTCGGGATCGCCATCTTCGGCACACAGATCTTTCCGCCGCGCTGCTCGATCTTCATTATTGTTTGATCGACCGACGGGACTGCGATCGTGTTCAACGTGCCGGCGCTTTGGCCCTCCCGCGGCCGAGTGATCCCGCCATTGATTCCCGGTTCCTTGTCGTCGCCGGTTGTCACCACCCAATACTCGATCGGGCCACCTTCGAATTTGCTGAACTTCCATCCGAAAACATCCCGATAAAACGGCTGCACCACTTCCGGATCGTCGGTGTAAATCTCAAAATGCGTTACGCGATTCATATTTCTAGTCGCCCTGCGAGTAGGCCCGGGCGGCGTGGAGTTGCACCAGGCCGGGTCGATTTTGGCCCGTCTCGTTTGGTTCGTCGTGCCAGATCCACCATTCGTACGGTGGAGTCTGGGGATAACCCTCGGGCGAGTCCTCCCACTCTTCCTGGCGCCCGAGCGCGGTGATATCGAGGTAGTTCCAAGTGTTCCCCATCTGCTCGTCGCCGCGATTGTCGATGAAGTAGGTGCGAAACACTTTGTCGCCGTCGCGGATGAATGCGTTCGTGCCATGCCACTCGTCCACGCCGAAGTCTTTGTCGAAGTTGTCCGTTATGGTATACCAGGGTATCTCCCAGCCCATCCGCGCTTTCAGACGCTCGATGTCCTTCTGCGACGCGCGTGAGGCAAACGCGAGAGTCGTATCGCGCGCGTTCAGATGGGCGACGTGGGCAACCTGGTCGGCCACCATGGAACAGCCAACACATGCATGTTCGGGCCAGCCCTTCACGCCGGGTTCAAAAAACGCGCGGTAGACGATCAACTGACGGCGCCCCTCGAACAGATCGAGCAGACTCACCTTGCCGCCGGGTCCGTCGAATTCATAATTCTTCTTCACCGCCAGCCACGGCATCCGGCGACGCTCGGCGGCGAGGGCGTCCCGGGCCCGGGTTAACTCTTTCTCTTTCACCAGCAGTTGCTGGCGTGCAGCCTCCCACTCATGCGGTGAGACGATTGTGGGTGTTTTCATTTCCATGAGTTTCATTTTTGGTTCCTCTGATTTTCTCTTTGCTTTTTTCGTCTAAGAAATTTCGCGAGCGCGAACGTCGTCAACCCGCCGCTCGAAGTCGCGCCAAGTGTCACCAAGACGAGATTGGCGAAGCAAACGGGACACATGGCTATTTTTTTCCTTTCCTGGCCACAGCCTTGTTTGTTTTTTCCAAATAGTCGGCGAGCCGGTCGAGCGAGGCCTCCCAGAATTTCCGATACTCCTCGACCCATTGCGCTGCCCTTCTTAGCGGCTCGGCTTCCAACTGCATTTCATGCACTCGTCCATAGCGCCGGCGGCGAAGGAGGCCCGCCTTTTCGAGAACCCGCAAATGTTTCGAGACCGCCGGCAGCGACATGTCATGCGGCCGGGCCAGATGAGTGACCCGTTTGGAGCCGCGGGCCAGATGAGCCAGGATTCGCCGCCGGGTGGGATCGGCCAGGGCGGCGAAGGTGCGATCCAATGTGGGCGACGGATATTTAACCATATGGTTAAATATATAACCACGGCAATCCCGCCAGGCAACAAGAAATTTTTTTGGCAACTGCCAGGCTCGCCCGGCTCCGACGCGTTAACCGGAAACGGACGTTTCCTTGCACCAGGTTACGATCCGGGCGCGAATTTGGTCCCGAATCTTGCGGGTGCCCGCCAGTTTCTCTTCCCACGAACCGGTAAGCTTGGCCGGGTCGGGGAATGGCCAGTGCAAACGGGTGGATACACCGGGAAAGATCGGGCAGCCTTGCGCTTCGCTCTCGCTGCAAACCGTGATTACGAACGGGAAAAGTTGCGCGGATTTAAAGACGTCGAACACGCTCTGGGGCTTGTTCTTGGAAATGTCGATTCCGATTTCGCGCAGCGCTTCCACGGCCAGCGGGTTGATGGTGCCGGGTTCGAGTCCGGCGCTGTGGCCTTCGAAATCGTCACCGCAGATCTTATTGAGTAACGCTGCCGCCATCTGGCTGCGAGCGCTGTTATGAACACAAATAAACAGAACTTTCTTCTTCATTTTCGCTTAGTCCGCTCTGGCGAAAAGGCTCGATTCCTCCGGGGGCAGAAAATCGACGATCCGTTTCCGCGTCACAGTGACGTGCATTCCGATGTGGGCAAACCGATAAAGCGCGATAACATCCGCGGAGCGCATTCGGATGCAACCAAAGCTGGCCGGTTTGCCGATGCGACGTTCTTCCGGGGTGCCGTGAATGTAAATGCAGCGATCGTGCGCGGCGCTGTTCTGCGCCTCTTTCCCGCGCAACCAGATAACGCGCGAAACAATCGCGTCCCGGCCTGGCGCGTTAGGATCGACAAGCTCGCCTGTAGCCACGCGGTTCTTGATCACGGCTCCGGCGGCCAGACGATCGCCAAATTTTCCGGAGACGAACAGCGTGCCGAGCGGTGTGCGATAAGTTCCCACGCCGTCGCCAGTTCCAAATTTCGAAGTGGAAACCCGATACCGCATGATCAATCTGCTTCGATCGATCAATGCCAGCTCCTGGTCCGGAACGCTGACAATAATCTCTGCGGCCGGTGACAGCGCTGGAGCGCTTTGCCCAAGCGAAAGCACGATAGACAGCGCCATCAGGCACACTGACAGAGGACGAATCGCCTCGAGAGACATGTTAATCCTGCCGCATCCGGTAACCGAACCCGCGGACGGTTTCGATTGCGCGGGCGCCTTTGCCAAGCTTGTGTCGCAGGCGCCGGACGTGGGTATCGACAGTCCGGGTATTAATCAACGTCTCATAGCCCCACGCGCCGGTGAGTAGCATCTCGCGGGAAAGCAGGCGTCCTGGTTTTTTCATCAGCATGGTAAGCAACTTAAACTCGGCAGTCGTTAGGCGCACGGCTTTCCCGGCAACATCGACATGATGCCGTACCGGATCGAGCGTGATGGTTCCGACAATCAGCTTTTCATCGGTTACTTCGGCGACGCGCCGACGCTCGATGGCCTTGATTCGCAGGACGACTTCGCGCGGACTAAACGGCTTGGTGACGTAATCGTCCGCTCCCAACTCGAGTCCGGCGACTCGATCCGCTTCGCTGGCCTTGGCCGTTAACATGATGATCGGAATATGACGGGTCACTGGGTCGGCCTTAAGAATTCGGCAAATTTCCAGACCCGACATTTTCGGTAGCATCAGATCGAGGATGATCATCCATGGCAGCTCGGCTCGCGCTTTTTCCAAGCCGGCCACGCCGTTGGTCGCGGTGGAGACGGTATAGGCGGCCTCTTTTAAGAGGTGTAGTCCAAGCAAATCAATCACGTCCTGCTCATCCTCGATTATGAGAATGTTTTTGCTCGGTTTCGCGGGCATATGCGTGGTCGAGGTGGAAAAGCCGTGTCGCCCCTGCCTGGCAACGAGGGTGTCGGTGGCAAACTGGATGGGTTGATTCATAGAAACTGCAGACGGGCTCTGTCATTGACGCTTCGCCGATACTAAGCGGATCAAAATGGCAATCGCGTTACCGTTCTGTTAAGATTCGGTGACATCTTGCAATCGTCACGCGGTTGTCACATTTGGTCGCACAAATGTAACTACCCACGTCTTGAGAGCCCCCGTCGCGACCGCATAATCAGCGCGTGGGGACTCTCAAAAATTCCTTTCCTTGTGCGCCGAGGCAGAATGGGCAGATCGCGGGCCGCATTCTCGTGGCGATGTCGATCCTTCTGGTTCTGGGCGCAATGCCCTGTCCGGGCGTCGAATCGAAACCGGAGATTGGGTCGCTATTTATCAAACAATACAGGGTGCTCGGGGCGCACCGTTTGACCAAGGCCGAGATCGAAGAGGCTGTTTATCCATTCCTCGGGCCGGCCCGTGGTCCGGAAGATGTCGAACAAGCACGGGCGGCGCTGGAAAAAGCCTATCAATCCAAAGGTTTTCAGACGGTGTCGGTGCAGGTCCCGCCGCAACAGGGCGCTCGTGGCGTTATCGTTTTGAAAGTCGTCGAGAGCACCGTGGGACGATTGCGGGTTCATGGATCGCGTTATTACCTGCTTTCGAAGATCAAGCAGAACACGCCGTCTCTGGCCGAAGGCAGCGTGCCGAATTTTAACGAGGTCACGCGAGACGTTGTCTCGTTAAACCGATGGCCAGACCGTCGGGTTACGCCTTCGCTCAAGGCGGGGGTGGTTCCGGGAACGGTCGATGTCGATCTTACCGTGACGGACACGTTCCCGCTGCACGGCGGCCTGGAGTTGAACAATCGCTACAGCGCCGACACCACATCGCTGCGGCTTAATGCGTCCCTGAGTTACAACAATCTCTGGCAGCTCGGTCACTCCATCGGGGGCAGTCTGCAAATCTCGCCGGAAGACATCAGCGAGGTGAAAGTTTATTCCGGCTACTATGTCGTGCGTTTCGACGATCCGAGCTGGCTGACCCTTCTCGTCCAGGGGATCAAACAGGAATCGAACGTCTCCACCCTTGGCACGATCGATGTCGCAGGCCGCGGCGAAATTATCGGGGCCCGTGCCATTATCACGTTTCCGCAGCTGAACGATTTTTATCATTCGTTAACGCTGGGCGTCGATTACAAACATTTTCTTCAGAACCTGGTCATCTCTGGTGAGATGTTGGAGACCCCGGTCACGTATTATCCGCTCAGCGCCAATTACAGCGCGACCTGGGCGCAAAAGGGCGCGATCACAAACGCCAACTTCGGACTGACCTTCAACGTCGGCGAAGTGGGGAGCGACACGGTCGAATTCGATTTCAATCGCTACAAAGCGGGCCCGAATTTCATTTATATCCGGTCCGATCTTTCCCACCAACGCGATCTGCCGGCCGGCTGGCAGGCGTTTGGAAAAATCCAGGGCCAGGTTTCCGATCAAGCGCTGGTCAGCAGCGAGCAGTTCGCTGGCGGCGGGCTCTCGACGGTGCGTGGTTATCTTGAAGCGGAAACACTGGGTGACAACGGGTTCATCGGGATGATCGAGCTGCGAGGACCGTCGTTGCTTCCCTCGCCGGGCGATGACGCCGCCGACGAATGGCGTTTCTACGCCTTTGCCGATGGCGGCTATCTCGGCCTGATCGATCCGTTGCCGGAACAGGATTCGACGTTTGCCCTTGCCAGCATCGGCGCCGGCACCCGGATTCGTTTTCGAAATCACTTTAACGGCTCGCTCGATGCAGCGCTGCCTTTCATCAGCCAAATACAAACCGCCGCGCTCGATTTGCGACTCACGTTCCGTCTCTGGGCGGATTTTTGAAACTCCTGCCACAGCCAATCCATATGAAGACAAATCTTTTTAGATCGACATGCCCGCTCATTGTAATCGTCGCCGCCGTTTTGTTTCTGGCCCCGAGCGACGCCGATGCTTCGTGGTGGAACAAGGAGTGGACCGTTCGAAAGAAGATCGACATCGATACCTCGACCAACGGCGCGGCCATTGCCGATCCGATTGGCGCCACGCCGATTCTGATCCGTCTGCATGACGGCAATTTCCGATTCACCGAGGCGAAGGAAGACGGCAGCGACATCCGGTTTGTGGCCGCCGACGACAAGACGCTGTTGAGCTATCACATCGAAAAATACGATGGGATTCTCAATGAAGCGTTCGTTTGGGTGAACGTTCCCGACATCAAGGCGGGCGCGAAGACGACGTTCTGGATGTATTATGGCAATCTCGGTTCGAAAGCGATCCGGGCCGACGATCCGAAAGCGACCTACGACGTCAAAACGGCGTTGGTTTATCATTTCAACGAAAACAACGCGGCGGCGCACGATTTCACCACCTACGCTAACAACGCGCAGAATGCTGCCGTTCCGGTAATGGGCGCGTTGATTGGGCCGGGCGTGCGGTTCGACGGGACAAACCCGGTCACGATTCCAAACTCGGAATCGCTGGCCTGGACCGAAGGCGGGGAGATGACCTGGTCGATCTGGGTGAAACCGGTGGCCAATCAATCAAATGCGATCATTTTCCGGCGTGACAATCTTGTTATCGGCGCCGACAACGGCGTTCCGTTTGTCGACGTAAACGGCACGCGAACGGCAGGCGCACCGCCGCTGACGGCTGGGGGTTGGCATCATATCGCGGCCACGGCCAAAGAATCGACAATCACTCTATATATAGATGGCCAGAGCACGGCCACCTTGAACACGCCCCTGCCGCCTTCCACGGCGGCGCTTTCATTGGGCGGCGATGCCAATGGCGGCACCGGGTTCGCGGGCGAGATGGATGAGCTTGAGATTTCAAATACGGCGCGCTCGGCCGGCTTCATCAAGGTCGCGGCGATGAATCAGGGCCCGGACAAAGGCTCGAAGCTGTTCGCGTTTGCGAATGACGAAACACGCACGAGCTGGTTCAGCGGGGGATATGTCGGCATTATTCTCAGCTCGCTCACTCTCGACGGCTGGCTGGTGATCTGCGTTCTGGTGGTGATGTCCGCCATCAGCTGGGTCGTGATGGTGAACAAGGCGAAGTATCTCTCGGCCACTATTGCCGGGAACAATCAGTTCTTTCGTGATTGGAAGGATGTGGCCGCAGACCTGAGTTTTCTGGACCAGCGGGACGCGCGCAAAGTTCTTTCGCTGGGTGGCAGGATCGACAATCGCGAACGGCAAATCGTAAGATTCGCTTCGGTTTATCGGATCTATAAGATCGGCGCGGAAGAAGTCCGGCACCGGCTGGCCGTGGAAGGCGCGGCGGAATCGCATCTCCTCTCCGCCAGATCGATTCAGGCCATCCGGGCGATGCTCGATGGCGCGTTGGTGAAGGAAACGCAAAAGCTGAGCGACTTGATGGTGCTGTTAACGATCGCCATCTCGGGCGGTCCATTCCTTGGATTGTTAGGCACGGTTATCGGCGTGATGATCACGTTCGCCGCCATTGCCGCGCAGGGAGACGTGAACGTGAACGCGATCGCTCCCGGCATCGCCGCCGCGCTCGCCGCCACCGTGGCCGGCCTGGCCGTCGCGATCCCGGCGTTGTTCGGCTACAACTATCTCCAATCGAAGGTGAAGGAAGCAGCCAGCGACATGCACATCTTCATCGACGAATTTGTCACCAAAATCGCCGAGCACTACGGCGGCCGCAGCAATAACGGCAACGGCCAGCGTCATCACGAAACCGAGATGGAATTGGAGATCGCCTGACGCGAAACCGAAGATCGACACCACCCGGGCGTCATGCAAATCCAGGAAGACAAACCATACGATGAGATCAACATCACGCCGATGTTGGATCTCGCTTACGTGCTTTTGGTCATCTTCATCCTGATGACCACGGCCACGGTGCAGGGATTGAAGGTGAACCTGCCCAAGGCGAGCCAGACACCGAGCTTGGCCAAACCGCAGACCAAGGCGATCACGATCAATAACGAAGGGAAAATCTTTCTTGATACTGTTCCGGTCACCATCCCCGAGTTGGAGCAAAGACTGAGCTCGCAAAAAGCCCAGACGCCGGAATTTCCGGTAGTCGTTAGGGGCGACAGTCTTACTCAGTACCAGGCGGTGATGGATGTGCTCGACGTGGTCGGCCGCGTTGGCATTTCGCAAATTGGGCTGGCTACAAAACCGCAGGGCAAATGAGCGACATCGACAACGAGTTCGACGATGAGCCGGAGGCGCGGCCGCAGAATTTCTTAAAGCGGTTCCGGATCGCGATCATTGTCACGGGCGTTGTGCTCGCTGGCATTGTTGTAATGGCGAAGTTCGCCTCGGGCGGCGGATCGTCCAAGCGCGACACACTTACGCTGGTCAGCATCGCGCCACCGCCACCGCCGCCGGTGATGACGCCGCCACCTCCGCCGCCGCAGATGGACGAGCGTAAGATCGAAGAACCGATGATTAAGGAAGAAGCGCCCAAGGAAGAAGCGCCAAAAGACGAGCCGCCGCTGGGCACCGGGATCAAAGGCGATGGCAACGGGGACAACTTTGGCCTTGGCAGCGGGAGCGGGAACGGTCGCATTGGCGGCAACGGCGACGCCGGCAAATGGAGTTGGTACGCCGGGCAGGTGCAGTCGCGCATTCAACAGGCGTTGCAGCGCAATCCGAAAACGCGCACCGCCAACATGAGCATCAAGGTGCGGGTCTGGCCGGATGTGAGCGGACGAATTGACCGGGTCCAGCTCGCCGATTCGACCGGCGATCCATCGCTCGACAGCGCCTTGCGCAACGAGGTCCTCTCCGGCTTGCAATTGCAGGAACCGCCGCCTCCCGGGATGCCATCACCGATCACGCTGCGAGTCACCGCGCGACGTCCCCATTAACCGATCCATTTCACAATGCTTCTACCTAACAAACGATTCATCTTCACGATCCTCGCCTCGTTCTTTTGCGCGGCGACCCCAACCATGGCGCAACAGGCGGCCGCCCCAAATCTTTTCGCGGCGGGCTCCAGCGCGGCCCAGGCCACGGAGCCGAATCTCTCCGTCGCCGACGTGGCGCCTGCGCCGAAGCCAACGCCGTCGGAGAATGTCACGATCAATTTGCTTCACCGAATGGTGGAGCGCGGCTTGCTCAACGAAGGAGACGCCGAGGATTTGATCAAGGTAGCGGAAAGTGACGCCGCCACCGCGCGCGCGGCAGCCAAAGGAAAAAGATCGACATCGAACGCCGGCGCCGAGCCGGGAGCACCGGCTGAAGGAGGAACGGAAGCCGACTCATCGGACGAAGAGGACGCGGTGAGCGTTTCCTACGTTCCCGAAGTCGTGAAGCAGCAATTACGCGACGAAATCCGGGCCGACGTGATGGAGCAGGCGCGTAATGAAAACTGGGCGAACCCGAGAACATTTCCTACGTGGGTGTCGCGGATCACGCCCTTCGCCGATCTCCGTCTTCGTTTCGAAGGAACCTTCTTTCCTGCCGGCAACGATAACACGGGCGCATTTCCAAATTTCAACGCGATCAACACCGGCTCGCCCTACGATGTAACGGGAATCGTTTTTTCTCCGCAGTTGAATGTCGATGAGGATCGGTACCGGGCGCGAATCCGCCTGCGCGGCGGTGCCTCGATGGCGCTGGATGACGGATTCACCATGGGCGTTCGTATCGCCACCGGCGAATCGAGCACGCCAACCTCAACCAACCAGATCGCTCGGCGTCGCCAACAACGGGCAGGGCGGCAACTTCAGCAAGTACGCCATCTGGCTCGATCGCGCGTTTGTCCGCTACGATTATAGCAACAACGAACTGGGCGATTACATGGGCGAGATCGGCCGGTTCGACAACCCGTTCTACACCGTCAGCGAGTTGATGTGGGATGTCGATCTTGGCTGGGACGGCCTCGCTTTCACGGGGAAGCATCAGGTTGCCGATGGCATAACCGGGTTCGGAGCCGCCGGTATTTTCCCGGTGTTCAACACCGACTTCAATTTTTCATCGAATCAGCCGGACAAATTCTCCAGCGAAGACAAATTCCTTTACGGACTCCAGGCGGGTGTGAACTGGCGCTGCGACAAGGATTTCAGCACCAAGATCGCGGCCGCCTTCTACCACTTCTATAACATCGAAGGGAAACTCTCCGATCCGTTCGTTCCGCTAACGACCTCGGACCAGGGAAACACCGACGATAGCCGGCCATCGTTCGCGCAGAAAGGGAACACCTATTTCCCGATTCGGAACATTCTTCCTGTGGCTGACAACGACTTCGGTCACTCAAAACAGTTCCAATATTTCGGATTGGCCACGCCATTTCGCGTATTCGATATCGCCACCAGTCTCGATTACGCGCACTTCGATCCTGTTCACCTGACGCTGTTTGGCGAATTTATTGTGAACACGGCGTTCGACTGGAGCGATGTGAACGCGATCGGCATCAATAACCGCATCCTGACGGGATCACATCCAAAACCGACCAGCACCGGACGGTTCGATGGCGGCAATGTGGGCTGGATTGTTGGAATGAGAGTTGGTCACGCCGCCTTGGAGAAGCGCTGGGATTGGACAGCGGGCATCAGTTACCGCTACATCGAATCGGACGCGACTCCCGACGTGTTTAACGACTCCGATTTCGGCGGCGGCGGCACCAACCTCAAAGGGTATGACCTCTTCGGCGCAGTCGCGCTCTCTCCGCACGTTTCCCTGGCCTTGCGTTGGGCCAGCGCGGACGAGATCGGCGGCCCGCCTTTCCGTAACAACATTTTGTTCTGCGACTTCAACGCCAAATTCTAATGAAAAGAAAAATCCAATCCCTCGCCCTGATCGTTGTCATTTGTTTGTTTGCCAACAACGCCAATGCCGATGACGCGCGGCTCAAGCAAACGTTGCAAGCGCTTACTCAACGTCTGCGTTCCGCCGAAACGGAGCGCAACAATCTCCTGAGCGACAAAGCGCAGTTCGAGCAGGAAAAGAAAACGCTTACGGCAAAGGTGGACGCTCTAACCAAGCAGGCGGCCGAGGACAAGAAAGAGCTCGACGAGCTGACCACTAAAGCGGAGACGCAGGAAAAGGAGTTGGCCGATACGAAAGAATCGCTGGCCAAATGGAAAACCGCCTACGACCAGTTGAGCACGGATGCAAAGAAGAGCGAATCGGAGCGGGCGAGGCTGGCGGGCGAGAACATTATTCTCAAACGGAAAGTGGAGGATCGAGAGCGAAAGAACCTCGCGCTGTGGCGCCTCGGGAACGAGATCCTGACCCGTTACGAAAAGTTCGGATTGGGCGACGCGCTGGCGGCACGGGAACCGTTCACCGGTATTTCGCGAGTAAAACTGGAAAACCTTGTCCAGGATTACAAGGACAAGATCGACGATCATCGAGCCAAATCGGATGGGCAATGAAGCACCAATCGCCAAACCCCAAGCACCGGGGAAACATCAAGCTTCAATCTTCAAGAAACGTTAAGCGATTCTTGAGATTTGTGGATTGGGATTTCCCTGGGATTTGGGGTTTGGGATTTGGGGTTTTCAAGCGAAACCGGCACCGACCGAATTCGGTGCTGATCGCTTTGAGCGTTTTCCTAGTGTTCTTCCTCGCCGTTCCGCCGCGATTCGTTTTGCTGGCCGGAGACATCTTGCGCGGCGGAACTCCGGCCAATCAAGCGCACGGGAGCGCGGCCGGAAATCCGACTGCGGCGGCCGTCCAGGCCGGCGCACCGAATGGCAGCGACACGCTCGCCCGCACGACCCAGGCGCTGAACTCGGTGCGCGCGATGCAAGCGGCCGCCCGAGCGGCCGCCCGGAACGGTCCGAACAATCTCGGGGCCGATCCGAATCATCCGGGCCAGCAATTGCCAAACGTGCCGAACGGTTTGGGTATCGGCGGATTACAGGTAGCGCCGAATCCCGCCTGGCAGGGCGCCGATCTGCCCACACAGACGATTAACGGCGGCCAGACGAACGTCACCATCATTCAGACCGAGCAACAGGCATTGCTCAACTGGCAAACGTTCAACATCGGCCGCGACACGCATCTTTTGTACGATCAAACGGCCGGCGGCGCCAACGTCCACCAGTGGATCGCATTCAACTTCATCAACGATCCCTCCGGCGTTCCGTCGCAGATTCTCGGCTCGATCGACGCGCTCGGTCAGGTTTACCTGATGAACGGGAATGGAATCATCTTTGGCGGTTCGTCGCAGGTCAACGTTCACACTCTGACCGCTTCGGCGCTCCCGATTAACACGAACCTGATCACGCGCGGGCTTCTCAATAATCCCGACAATCAGTTTCTTTTCACCGCCTTGCCGATTCCGGCCGGGGTAAATGGCACACCGGCGTTCACCCCGCCGGCCTCGAACACGCCCGACGGCCATTATGGCGACGTAACGGTCCAGGCGGGTGCGCAGATCTCGTCGCCGACTTCCGAGGATCACGTCGGCGGGCGGGTCGCGCTTCTCGGCGCAAATGTCGATAACGAGGGCATCATTTCAACACCGGATGGCCAGACGATTCTGGCCGGCGGTCTGCAGGTCGGGTTCGCCGCGCACAACAGTGACGATCCGAGTCTGCGCGGTCTCGACACATTTGTCGGTGCCGTTGTCGATCCGAATGCGATTATTCCGCCTTACGCCGGTAGGGCGACGAATGGCGGATTGATCGAAGCGCAGCGCGCGAACGTCACGCTGGTCGGCAAGACCGTAAATCAGATCGGTTTCATCAACAGCAGCACGTCGGTCTCACTCAACGGCCGGATCGATTTGCTGGGCGATTACAATGCGGTCCCGTTCGTGAACACGCAGAACCTGACAAATCCGCCGTCATTCCTGTTCACGGCGAGCGGACTTGTTAACCTGGGACAGGATAGCGTCACCCAAATTGTCCCGGAGTATTCCAGCCCGGAGCGCATCGTAGGGATCCGGCTGGCTCTGGCTTCCCAGATGAACATCCAGGCGCTGGCTGTGCACGCAGTTTCGGATTCGATCCTGTTCGCGCCCAGCGCCAATGTTGCGATTTCCGCCGGCAAGTGGATTTCGTTTCAGAGCGGTGGCGCGCAGGCCAGCCGGTTTACTGCTTCGGGCGGCCAGATTTATCTCGACGCCGATGCTCTGATCGATCTTTCCGGGTCGCAAGCTGTGACTGGATCCGTAACGGAGAATATTGTCGCGGCGCAACTCCTCGGATCTGAGCTGGCGAATTTTCCTTTGCAGCGGAACGGGCCGCTGCGGGGCCAGAGCGTTTACATCGACATCCTCAACACCGGAACCTACAACGGCCAGAATTGGATTGGGACTCCGCTCGCCGACGTTGCCGGTTACGTGAACCTCGTCCAGCGCAACGTCGGCGAGCTGACCGTGAACGGCGGAAACCTAACGATGACCGCCGGCGATTCCGTCGTGTTGCAACCGGGTGCGATCGTCAATACATCCGGCGGCTGGATTAATTTCGAAGGCGGCGTCGTTCGCACGACGCAGGTTTTGTCGGGCGGTCATATCTACGATATTTCGCAGGCAACGCCGGACCGCGCTTACGATGGAATCGTCGGCACGTTCGACGTGCTTCACCCGAAATGGGGAGTGGTCGAACGATTCTGGAGTCCGCTTCCAGGGCCGACTCGTTACCAGGCGGGCTTTACCCAGGGTGGCAACGGCGGCAACCTGATGATTACAGCGCCGTCGGTAGCGCTCGACGGCACGCTTTTGGGGAACACAGTCTCCGGCATCCGTCAGCAAACTGCGCCGCCGGTTGCCAGTGGGCTCAATTTAAATTTCCAGGCCGAGGATCCCACGCCGCCAAGGTTCTTTGTGATTTCGCCGTTTCCGCCAAGCATCACTTTTGGAACGGGCTCACTTGCTCCGGCCGATCCGTTCGCGCTTGATGCCATGGGCAATCCATTGCCGCTGCGCGACGATCGTCGCCAGCAAGTGATTCTTTCGCCCGATCTCGTGAACGCGAACGGATTTGGCAATCTGAGCGTCGATAACCGCGATGGCGACGTTTCGATTCCAGTGGACGTAAGTTTGACGACTTCGGTGGGCGGCTCGGTTCAAATCAAAGCGGCCAATCTCGATCTTGAAGGTCGGATCACGGTGCCCGGCGGAATGATCGCTTTGAACGTGTATGACATTTCGAGGGCAACGCTCAACGCGTTGGCAATCGATCCCAATCCGATGACGCCGCCGCCAGATCCGACTCGCGGTCACCTGGTTCTCGGCTCGACAGCATTACTGAGTGCGGCGGGGATGATTACCGACCTGCGCCCTACGGCTATAACGCCACCGGGGGACACCTATACCGCCAACGGAGGCAATATTACTGTCGCGGGCTACGACGTGACGCTCGCGCCCGGGAGCACCATCGACGTTTCCGGGGGCGTAACGGTTAGCGGCGCCGGCCAAATCACCTACGGCTCGGGTGGCGCAATTTCGATCCGGGCCGGTCAGGACTTGAGTATCCCATCTGTAATCGGCGGCGACTTTGCTCTTAATAGTGCGCTGTCCGGTTTCTCGGGCGGTAAGGGCGCATCGCTAAGCATTCTCGCGCCCTCCGTCCAGATCGGTGGAACCCCGCCGGGATTCGATGCACTCCTTTTGGCGCCGGACTTTTTCAATCAGGGGGGATTCACGAATTTCACGATCGCTGGAATCGGCGCGCCGACTGGGCAGACGGATGTGTTTGTGCCCGGGGTCGTCATTGCTGAGAACACAACGATTCAGCCGGTTCAGCAAAGCTTCCTTGCCCAACTGGACCCAAACGGCCGGGGAACACTCGCGCTAACGCCGATAATATTGCCGCAGGGTGTGCGCAGGCCGGTGAATCTGTCTTTTGGCGCGGCGGGAGTTGTTGATACCATCAGACCGACCGATCAGAAATTCGTTCGCGGCGACTTTGTAATGGGAGCCGGCGCGATCATCGAGACCGATCCACTCGCGACTATATCTATCAATGCCGATACGGCCGCAGTTCTGGGCAGCATCATTTCGCCCGGGGGGCAAATCTCGATCGCCGGCGGCGGAACTACAGTTGCCCTCTTCCACGATGCATCACACCCCCTGCCGACTATCGATCTTGGTCCGGAAAGTTTGCTATCGGTCGCTGGAACGACCTTGCTCACCCCAAGTTCATTGGGTCTGCGAACAGGAAGCGTTTTGGCCGGAGGCAACATCACCGTCTCCGGCAACATTGTGGCTGAGAACGGTTCGGTGCTCGACGTGTCCGGCGCCAGCGGGATTCTCGATCTCGCGCCCGGTTATAGCGGGCGCTCGCCTAACGGATCAATTCGCGGCGCGCGTTTTATTCCCACCCGGGTCGATTCCAATGGCGGCTCGATCACGTTCAATGGAGCGCAGGAACTTTTCACCGACGCCACTCTCCTCGGCGCTGCGGGTGGTCCCGGCGCGATGGGTGGGAGCTTGTCAATTTCCTCCGAGCGTTTTCTGGCGCCTGGAACGTTTGCAACGCCGCTGGATGACAGCTTGGTGGTCACTCAATCCGGCCCCACAATTCCGGCTCCATTCTACGGCCCGGGCGAAAACGCGATTGGGCATTTGGTGGTGGATACTCTGGGCAACCCAATCTTTGGCGAAGGTTACTTCGCTGCGGATACGTTTAACAACTCCGGTCTCGCTTCGCTAACGCTCAAGCCCAAGACCAACGGTGCAGTCCGGTTTAGCGGACCGGTCACGATCAACGCCGATCGTGGCCTGGTGGTTGCGCTCGGCGGAGTCATTCGCGCAAACGACGTGGTGAATCTCAATGCGCCTTATGTTGCCTTAGGCACCGCGTTCCGGCCGCCCTTTGCTGCGCAAGAGCCAACCAATGCATTCACCGTTGGCAGCGCACCGTTCTACTTCCCGGCGACCCCGGGCTCGGGCAATGTCTCGGTGACGGCCAACTTGATCGACGTTGGGAATCTGTCGCTCCAGAACATCAGCAACCTCACGCTTGTCGCTGACGAGGGCGATGTGCGCGGTGACGGCACGCTCGATGTCGCTGGAAATATCTCGATCACTGCGGGACAGATTTATCCGACGACTGAGACCCAATTCACAATTTCCGCGAATTCAATTACGCTCGCCGGCAGCGGTACGCGTTCGCTGCCGCTTTCCGCCGGCGGCCAGTTGAATCTGTACGCAGCGACCATCAACGACGCCGGTGTTCTGCGCGCGCCGCTCGGCGCCATCAACATTGGATTCGATGGCACCGGCACGGCGCCGATCAATCAAATCTCGGGCCAACCGTTTGGCATCACTCAACAGGTCAATCTTCTCGACGGCAGCGTGACATCTGTTTCCGCTGTCGATCCGATTACCGGCAAGAGCTTGATCATTCCATTCGGCGTCAACGCGACCGGTGCATCCTGGCTCGACCCGGCCGGAAACGACATCGCGCTTGTCGGTGTACCAGAGAAATCCGTAACCATCGCCGCCGCGAACGTTTCCGATCAGGCAGGATCGACAATCGACATCCGGGGCGGCGGTAATGAGTACGCCTATCAATTCAACTCCGGTGTCGGCGGTACCATCGACATCCTCGATTCCTCGAACAGTTTTGCGATCATCCCTGGGTACCAGGCCACTTATTCTCCTTACGGAGCATTCAATTCCGCTGCGGGAACGCCGGGTTACGTAAACACGAATCTGCAGGTCGGCGACCAGGTTTATTTGACCGGCAGCAAAGGAGTCCCTGCTGGGAACTACACATTGCTACCCGCCCGATACGCGCTGTTGCCGGGCGCGTTTCTGGTCACACCGCGATCAGGCGTGCCGACGAGCAATTCGCGGCAACCGGACGGATCGCGCATCGTTTCCGGTTATCGCTTCAGCGGATTCAATCCTCCTTCGAGCCAGCCAATTTTCTCGCTGTTCGAGGTCGCGTCGCAAAAAGTGGTGCGGAACAGGGCCGAATATATCGATTTCTTCGCCAACGCCTTTCTCCGCCAGAACGCGCTCGATCGCGGCCTGGCCGTTCAGCGGTTGCCGATCGATTCCGGGCATGTGCTCTTCGACGCAACCCAGACCATGTCGATCTTCGGCTCGCTTTTGTCTCAGGCGCCGACGGGTGGCCGGGGCGGTCTCGTCGATATCAGCAGCCCGCTGGACATCCTGATTGCCGGGCCGGGCGTTGTCGGCAATGGCGGCGAACTGGTTTTGGATTCATCCGGCCTAAGCGGGTTCGGCGCGGAAAGTCTGTTGATCGGCGGATTCCGCGGCGGCACCACTTCCGATGGAACGCCCGTCACCGTCACGACCAACAACATTACGGTGGATAATGCCGGCGCGCCGCTGACCGGGCCGGATGTCATTGTGGTGGCGAACCAAAGTTTGACTCTGGCCGACAACGCCGACATTGAAGCGATCGGCTCGCTCACCTCGGCTGATTCGCTCCTGTTAGGCGATCCCGCCGTGGCCGGCAGCGGCAACGGAGTGTTGTTGCGAGTAAGCGCAGATCCGTTAGCGCAGTTTACTCGGGTAAGCATCACTTCGTCCAACGTCCCGCACGAAAACATTGGCGCGAATGCGATCATTTCCGGCACGAGCGTTACCCTAGACTCCACCTTCGCTACTTCGTTAGACCCGACGGCCGTTCTTTCCGGCTCGGCCGTGAATCTCGGAAGCGGCCAGATCAGTATCCAATTGCCCGACGGCGCGATGCCGCAGGGCACGTCGGGTCTTATTCTGTCTGGCGTTGCTCTGGAAAATCTGCAATCGGTCGATGCCCTTTCGCTGCTGAGTTATTCGTCGATCGATATCTATGGCACCGGCACGCTCACCGCGGCGAACAGTCTTGCCCTGCACGCTGGCGAGATTCGCGGATTCAACAATGGCGGCGTGGTCGATTTCGTCGGTCAAACAATCACCCTCGATAATTCGGCCAACGCGACTGTGCCGGGACCAGTGGCCGGCCAAAACGGTACACTGCAATTCGATGCCGCGACGATTCAATTGGGCGCTAATCAATTGAACATCGATCAGTTCGCGAATGTAGTGTTGAACGCTTCGGAAAAGGTTTTGCTGCAGGGGGCAGGCGGAACTGCAATCCAGGGCGATCTGACGATTGCCGCTCCTGTAATCGTCGGAGCCCAGAGAGCGTCGCAGACAATTTCCGCCACCGGCATGGTCGATCTGCAACCGCTGGCCGGCGCGTCGCCCGCTCCGACGAGTGGCCTGGGCGCGAGCCTGAATATTTCGGGTTCGAGCATTGCCGATAACATCGACATCGTCCTGCCCAGCGGCGCGCTGACCCTTCACGCAACCAGTGGCGACGTGACGGTTGGCAATCTCTCTACAACTAGCATCGATGTCGGCGGCACCGCTCAGACGTTCTTCGATCTGGTCAAATACACCAGCGGCGGGCAGGTGAATCTGGTAGCCGATCAGGGCTCGGTGAATATCGGGGCAAATGGCTCGATCAACGTTGGCGCCCAGCCCGGGGGCGGCAATGCCGGGATTCTCTCGGTCAGCACGCCTAACGGATCATTCATTGTCGATAATAATGCAACATTGAACGGCGCTGGCGGCACGAATGGTCGAAACGGAACATTTGTCCTCGATGTTGGAAGTTTGCCGGCGCTCGGCTCTTTGAGTTCAATTCTCAACGCCGCCGCATTCAACGAGTCGCGCTCGATTCGAGTCCGAAATGGCGATGTGCTCGTGGACGGCACCGCGACCAGTCACGACTTCAATCTTTCGACCGATCAAGGTTCGATCACCGTTTCCGGAACCATCGACGCCTCCGGCGTGACTGGCGGATCGATCGATCTCAACGCCAGCGGCAGTCTCGTCTTGCCATCCGGCGCTCTTCTCACCGTCGCGGCGCAGGAGTTCGATTCGGCCGGGAAAGGTGGCGCCGTTTCGCTCGCCGCCGGATCGCAAATCAATGGCATCTTCGATTCGAGCGCGGTTCTCGATCTTCAAACGGGATCGACAATCGATCTCTCGGTGATCGCCATTGCAGCACTCGGCGATTTCACCGGTTCGCTGCACCTGCGCGCGCCGCAGTTGGCCGATAGCAGCGATCTGCAGGTCAATCCAATCAACGCCACGATCATCGATCCGTCGAAGATTGTGGTGGAGGGCTACAAGCTTTTCGATCTCACCGGCAGCGGGGCGCTTAATTCGACGGTGCAAAACATGATCCTGACTAACGGGAACACATTTGTCGGTCCGGCAGGGACAACGACCGGCAATTACACAGCGATGTTGAACCGGCTATTCGCCAATAATCAGGGCCTGGTCCCCGTCGCCATCATCGAAGCCGGAGCGGAAATCATTAATAGAACCGGCGACCTCACTCTCGGTTCTACAGGCTCGAGTTCAAGCAGCGATTGGAATTTATCGACCTACCGGTTCGGGCCGAATAGCGCGCCGGGGCAGCTCACATTGCGGGCCGCCGGCAATATCGTCTTCTACAATGCCCTGAGCGACGGATTCGATTCGAGCGCCTACAACTCCTCGCTTCTCATACAGAATCCGCTGTTGCCCGCGAACGAACAATCGTGGTCGTTCCATCTCGCGGCGGGCGCGGATTTGGGCGCCGCCGATTTCCATCAGGTCCAGCCGATGTCGATCCTCGGACCGAACAGCGGCTCAGTTCTGTTAGGCAAAGATTATGGCGTCAATACGGTTTCAAACGGCGGGGGCGGCGCATTGACTTCGACGGTCGCAGCGACGCGCTATCAGGTTATCCGAACCGGCTCGGGGGACATCGATATTGCGGCCGGTCGCGATGTGAGACTGTTGAATCAGCTTGCCACCATCTACACCGCTGGCACGCAAGTGGCGGATCCTGGCCTTGGCGGTATGTTTGACGTTCCGGTTCCGAATTTTGCTGGTCAGAATGCCTTCTCTCCGCTTGGGATAGCCCAGCAGACCCCCGCGTATCCGGCACAGTACAGTTTGGCGGGCGGAAATATCACCATCGCCGCGCGGGGCGATATCATTCATCAAACACAAATCGCCGGGCAAGTGGTGGATGATTCCTCGCGCGAACTTCCGGCCAACTGGCTATACCGGCGCGGGTTTGTCGATCCAAGCACGGGCCTTTTTGGACAGGTAACCGGAAACGGTACCAACGACATTGGGTCAACGACATGGTGGATCGACTTCAGCAATTTTTTTGAGGGCGTCGGTGCGTTGGGCGGAGGGAATGTTTCGCTTACCGCGGGACACGACGTGCGCAATATCGATGCGGTCGCGCCGACCAATGCCCGAATGCCGGGCGTCGTGCCGAATGCGTCTAGCCTGGTCGAGCTGGGTGGCGGCGACGTGATCGTCCGCGCCGGCAACAACCTCGATGGCGGCGCATATTATGTCGAACGCGGCCACGGGTCGCTCGTGGCGGGCAACGAGATTCGGACAAATGCTTCCCGCTCGCCCTCACTCGGAAATCTCGATCCGATCGGCGGCGTCCTGGCAGAGGAAACCTGGCTTCCGACGACATTGTTCGTGGGCAAGGGAAGTTTCGATGTCGCGGCCGGGGGAGATTTGCTTCTCGGTCCGGTGGCGAATCCATTTCTTCTGCCTGGCGGTATAAACAATTCCTATTGGTACAAGACCTACTTCTCTACCTACGCGGCGTCGTCCAGAGTCACCGCGGAGTCGCTTACCGGCGATGTGAACCTCCGGCAAACTGTTACGCTGAATGATGGCTCGATACTGCCCGTTTTGCAGGCGTGGTTCGATCGGGTACTACTTTTTTCCGGCAATGCGCGCCCTTCGTGGGTTCAGCCGTGGCTGCGGTTGGACGAAACGAACGTTACCGCTTTTCCGACAGTCCTGTCTCTGTTGGCGCCTGCGATGCGCGTGACCGCTTTCGCCGGCGATCTAAATGTCCAGGGCGGCCTGACGCTGTTTCCGGCGGCAATTGGCACTGTCGATCTTGTCGCTCGAGGCGGGATAAACGGACTTCAGCCCGATGGTGTGTTCGGAAATGCTGATACGGTATGGATTCCGAGCCGAATTAATCTTTCCGACGCAGACCCGAACCGCCTACCGGCGCTTACGACACCATTTGCCTACCGCAGTACGCTTGCGGTGCCCAGTTCGCGACCGCTCAATTCGTCGAGCACGACCGATTTTCTCAACGGACTTTCGGCGTTTTTCGCGGAAACCGGCTCGACCCAGGGAGCCGCCGGTGTACTGCAAAACAAACAGGCACTTCACGCGCCCGGACCGCTTCACCTAAACGATCCCGACCCGATTCATCTTTACGCCGGCAGCGGCGATATCTCCGGGTTCACTTTGTTTACTGGGAAGGCGGCCCGGATCGTTGCCGGACGCGACATTACCGACATCGCGTTTTACATCCAGAACGTCAGCATCGACGACATCAGCCTCGTCGCCGCTGGTCGCGATCTCGTCGCCTACGATCCGAGTTCCGCGCTGCGCCTGCTGGCGAATGCGCCCGGCAATTTGACCGATAGTCCGCCGGCAGATGGCGATATTCAGATTAGCGGGCCGGGAACGATCGAAGTGCTGGCCGGACGCAATTTCGACCTGGGCGTCGGGCCGAACAATGCCGATGGCACCGCGGTTGGCTTGGTCAGTATCGGCAACGGACGAAATCCTTATCTTCCATTTGAAGGAGCCAACATCATCGCCGGCGCCGGCATTGGAATTTCCAGCGGATTATCGCAGAGCAATCTCGATTTCGCCGCGTTCGAATCCCAATTTCTCAATCCTAATACGGCCGGCGATCAGGCCGACCGCTATCTACCGGAGCTGGGCAAGCTGCTAGGCCTGACTGGAGCGACAAATGCCCATATCTGGAAGCAGTTCCAATTATTGCCCGACGAACAACAGGACGCGCTCGCGCTCGATATTTTCTACCTGGTGCTGCGCAATTCCGGCCGCGACCGCAACGACCCGGGCAGTCTCAACTTCGGAAGATTCGACGACGGATTCGCCGCCATCGCGGCGCTCTTTCCCGAGAGCGTAAGCTGGCGCGGCGATATTTCGTTAACGTCCCGCGAAATCAAAACCAGGAACGGCGGCAACATCGACATCTTCGCTCCAGGTGGCCAGTTGACTGTTGGATTGACCGTGGGCGGCAACGCGCTCGATCAAGGCATTCTCACCGAACACGGCGGCAACATCTCGATCTTCACTCACAACAGCGTCAACGTCGGCACGTCCCGTATATTTACATTGCGCGGCGGGAACGAAATGATCTGGTCCTCATTCGGCGACATCGCGGCCGGTGCTTCCTCCAAGACTGTACAATCGGCCCCGCCCACGCGCGTCCTGATCGATCCGCAGAGCGCTGACGTGCAAACCGATCTGGCCGGACTCGCCACCGGCGGCGGCATTGGCGTACTCGAAACGGTGGCCGGTGTTCCGCCGGCCGATGTCGATCTAATCGCGCCGAACGGAACGATCGATGCCGGTGATGCGGGCATTCGCGTATCGGGTAATCTGAACCTGGCCGCGGTGATCGTCCTTAACTCGAGCAACATTCAGGTGGGCGGCTCCAGCGCGGGCGTTCCGGCCGTTGCCGCCCCCAACCTCGGTGGCTTGGCCGTTGCCTCGAATGCAACCGGCGCGGCCAGCACCGCGGCTCAACAGCTCGCGGGTCAGACCGCTCCAGCTCCCCAGGAGGACGTTCCGTCAATTATCTCTGTTGAAGTGATCGGTTACGGCGGCGGCGAAGAAGAGAACGACGACGAGAAGCGCAAGAAAAAGAAAAAGGAACAGGAACAAGAAGATCAGCCCCAGTCATCGGCTGACGAAAACACTGTTCGCTTGTCGCAGCTCCCGCCAAAAAAATCCCAAGACGGCTCGTTCTGATGTCGAACGAGGTTGGAACGATTGGTGGTAGCACAGGCATCTTGCCTGTGGGGCGGGCGGGCGTCTCGCCTGCCCACTCGCGTCTTGAGGATTATTCACCGGGCAGGATGCCTGTGCTCCTGTCGATCCTCCTGTTCGCCCTCGTCCTCGCCGTCTTTTCTCCTGCGCTCCGAAACGATTTCGTTAACTACGACGATCCGGATTACGTGACCTCCAATTCGCGGGTTCGACAGGGGTTGACCTGGGAAAATGTGTCATGGGCGTTTCGAACAGACCACGCCGCCAATTGGCATCCGGTCACGTGGCTTTCGCACATGCTCGACTCCACGCTATTTGGGCAAAGCCCGATCGGTCACCATTTCACAAGCATTCTGCTGCACGCGCTGACAACAGCCCTGTTGTTTCTTATTGTTTTGGAAAATGACCGGCGCGCTTGGCCGCAGCTTCGTGCTGGCCGCCATTTTCGGATTGCATCCACTCCGGGTCGAATCGGTCGCCTGGATTTGCGAACGCAAAGATGTGCTCGCCGCATTCTTTGCCGTGCTCACCCTCTTGTTTTATGCGCTTTGGAGTTTGACCGCTTTAAGCGGTCAAACTGACAGTTGTCTGTCTCGAACGAAACGCTCTCCAGCGATCTATTACGGTGCGGGGCTCGTCTGTTTCGCGCTGGGTCTCATGAGCAAGTCGATGCTCGTCACGCTGCCTTTCGTCATGTTGTTGCTCGACTATTGGCCGTTGCAACGTGCAGGCAGTGTCATCCTGAGCGAAGTCGAAGGATCCCGCGGAGTTACCTTAAAGCTTTCTCCACGGGATTCCTCGACTTCGCTCGGAATGACGGCGCGTTCGCTGTCAGCGCTGCTAATTGAAAAGCTTCCCTTCTTCGTCCTCGCCACAGTCGTCGGCGCGATCACGCTGATCGTCCAGACGAGTGTCGGTGCGGTAAAGACAATCGCAATTTATCCGATCGACGCTCGACTGGGCAACGCGCTCATCTCCTACGTTCGATATCTCGGGAAGTTTTTCGTTCCCATAAATCTGGCCGCGTTTTATCCGCATCCGGTTTACTGGCCGTTACTGTCGATCATCGGCGCCGGCTGTTTGCTGATCGCAATTTCAATCGCAGCGTTGCATTTTCGGCACGCGCATCCCGGGTTTTTCGTGGGCTGGTTCTGGTTCGTCGGAATGCTCATTCCCGTGATCGGTCTCGTGCAGGTCGGTGCGCAATCAATGGCCGATCGTTACACGTATCTTCCGTCGATCGGCCTGGCGATTGTCGTGGTCTGGAGCTTTTTCGATCTTACGAGAAATCGCTCCTGGCAGAAGCCGGCTGTCGCATCGATGTCGATTCTGGTGTTGATCGGTTGCACGGCGCTGACGCAACGCCAGATCGGCGTCTGGCACGACAGTGAAACTCTTTTTCGGCACACAATTGCGGTCACGGGCAAAAATCCGGTGGCGCACATGAATCTCGGCATCGCGCTGTTGGATCGACATCGATCGGATGAAGGTCTTCGGGAATTGAAAACTGCGGTTGAGTTGGCCCCGCATTACGCCGATGCCCGTCTTGCTTTGGGAACCGCTTTTGAAAAAACCGGCAACTATGAAGCCGCGATCGACGAACTCGACGAGGCGATCCGACTCAATCCGAGCGCCGGGAAACCGTATTTCGAAGCCGGCGTCGTTTTCGAGAATTTGAATCACTTTGCCGAAGCCGCCGATCTTTTTCGAAAGGCAATCCAACGTGACCCCGAATTTGCCGCGGCCCATGGCAATCTCGGCGTGGCCTTGGAACAAACGGGACAGATCGACCCGGCGATCGAGGAATATTCAAGGGCACTACGGCTCGATCCGAATTACTTCGATGCACATCAAAATCTCGGCGCGCTCTACTTCAAGCTGAATCGCGTTGAAGAAGCAAAGGTCCAGTTCGGGCGCGCGGTAAAGCTCGACCCGGGTTCGCCGGTGGCGCACAACAATCTGGCTGGCGCGCTCTTTCTGTTGGGTCAGATCGATCGCGCGATTGGCGAATACCAGCAGGCCCTAAAGTTGAAGCCGGACTATGCCGAGGCCCGGGCAAACCTTAACGGCGCACTTCGCGCCAAACGGCCATGATCAACACCAGAACTGCATTGCTCCTGCTCGCCGCCGCGATCGCCTGGACGGTTGCTGAATCCAAGATCGAGAAGAACGCAACCAAGGATGCCCAAGCTGAGTTCGAGCAAGCGCTGGCTTACGCCGAGGGCAGCGGAGTGCCCCGGGACGCGGCCAAGGCAGTCGAACTATTTCGCGCCGCCGCTGTCCAGGGACATGCCAAGGCGCAGCACAATCTCGGCATGATGTATCTACAAGGGTTCGGGGTGGAGAAGGATCCAACGACGGCTCTATCCTGGTTCAAGAAAGCCGCCGATCAGGGAATCGCCGCTTCCCAGGATATGGCAGGGCAACTGTATCTATCGGGAAACGGAACGAAAAAGGATTGTCGTGAGGCGGTCCGGCTATTTCAAAAGGCGGCGGAGCAAGGTTACGTCGAAGCGGAGCTTCACTTGGGCCGCTTGTATTTCTTTGGCGCGGACAGCTGCGACCGCAATTACTCGGAAGCGGCGAAATGGCTGGGAAAAGCTGCGGCAGCTGGAAACGCGTCGGCCCAAAACAGTTTGGGCTTTTTGTTTGAGCATGGGTTCGGCGTGGCGCGCGATGAGAAACGGGCGATCGATTGGTATCGAAAAGCAGCCGAGCAGGGCGACGCCAAGGCCCAGGCGAACCTCGGCCGTCTTTACGCCAGCGGCTCTGGCAAATCGCGAGATCTGGTTCAGGCCTACGCATGGTTGAAACTCAGCGCCGACCAGGGCGAAGCCACCGGCGCTGTGCCGCTTCCGGAAATCAAAAAGGGAATGACTCCGGCGCAGATTCAAGAAGCGGAACGATTGGCTCGCGATCTCGGCAACAAGATGCGTCAACCAACGTCGTTTCCTCCGGTGCGGGAAAGATAGATTTCTCGCGGGTGTTTTCTTTGACAGCCGCGGAACGGATCTAATGGCTTCCGTTCGATTGCGCCTCGCGATAGGCGTCGATCGAAGCCCACCCGTGCCAGGCCCGATACCATTGCTCTTCCACTGTGAAACCCTGGCGACGCGGAACGCCGCCCGGAGTAACACCCGATGATTGCGGATCAAGCGAAGGATTGATTGCTGGTTGCGCCGTTTGAGCCGCGGCCGTCGCGGACGCTGCGAGCGATTGCGATTGCGTCGAATCGGCAAGGGAACGGCTGTTCACCAGCGAATAATTTGCCTCGGGCGCAGGCACCTCGACAATCGCGGATGCTCCATTGCGTTGCGGACCACTCGTCGCCTCGTTTGGCGTTGTATCAAAAGCGACGGTAGCGAGAGATGAATCCTCTGTCCCTGTGAAAGCGCGCGATTTTTCCGGTGGCATCGACGGTTCAAGCGAGTCCTGAGCCAGATTACCCGGAGCCGGCTGCATCGGTTGCCTTGTGACTTGTTCAACATTGGTCGAGCCCGATCTGGCGCTAAAAATAAAAGCGGCGCCGCCCAAAAAAACGATGCCTAGAAAAGGAACCAGGAAATGGCGGGAGATATTCATGATTTACGCTTTCTGCTTTCTTAAAGGAAGAAACGGCGCGGGCTTGCCGCCCGCGCCGTTTCCCTTAACGCCCCTAACCCTTATTGTCGGATTAAGAATCAATTACCTCCCTAACAAAGCCTAGTGCAGCAGCGAGAAGATCGTTCCGCCGTCGGCGAAGCGTTGGACCTGCATGTCGCTGAGAGCGACACTGGGATTCAGCTCCGCGGAGGTGGACGTCAGAATCCGATTCTTCAAGTTCGTAGCGAAGGTGAGCTTGATACCGGCGAGGGTGGACTTGTATTGCAAATGCTCATAGCCCCAGAGTGTGTACTTACCTTCCATCACGCCTTGTTGCGAAAAATCGTTGCCGTTGTGAAGCACCTTCACGGCGTTGGCCGAGACGTTGTTGTAATCGCTGACGCCGAGAAACGCCATCAGGAAACCGCCGGTTAGACTCGAATCAACTTCCTGAGCAGCAGCTACAGCCATCGTATTCACGAGGTAAC
The DNA here is from genome assembly GCA_963815455.1 of uncultured Verrucomicrobiae bacterium. Classification (GTDB taxonomy): domain Bacteria; phylum Verrucomicrobiota; class Verrucomicrobiia; order Chthoniobacterales; family UBA10450; genus JBDTZF01. Next base: position 1,117,494 of record CAWFGO010000001.1, on the reverse strand, counting down.
CTCGCAGGGTGCTGCCGCTCGATTCGCCGCCATTGCCCGGAACCTGCGTGCTCACGCCGTTGATTGTGGTAACCGGATAAAGTTCCAGGTGGGTAATGACCCCGGCAGAAACGGTCGGTTTGTATTGGGAAAGCAACGTGCTTACGCCAATCCCATTTTCAGTTACCTGAGTGATTCGCGTGCCGGAATCAAAGTCGCGGCCGGTGGCGATCACGCCGGTATTATGATCGGCGGGAAGTCCAGTGACCATGGACAAAGGAATCAGTCCGCCCGGATACAGCGCCTGAGCCAACTGCGGCGTCATCGAATAGGACGAGGAAGTGCCGCTGCCGGTGCCCAGCGGGAAGTTCTTGCTCGCCGCCCAAACAAATGTCACTACACCGACGTTGTTATCGACGAGATTGGAATAGGTCACACCCTGAAAGGTCCCGCGGAACGGCGTTGCAGCCTGGAAGGCGTCGCTCATGTCCATGTCTGGCACGGCCGACTCGGCCGGGTTGGCCGGATTCCTCGGATCGCTGTTGGCCGATCCTACGGCGCCGTCCGGGAGAAAACGTACGTTGAACGTCGGTGCTCCGGCCACGGTCTGGATGCCGCCTGCCGAACCCGACCACGACGCTTTAATGGTCACGGCTGTTCCGCCGATGTTTCCACCGGTCCAGGTGACGGCGTTGGCGTTGTTTTGGGAAGTCACGCCTGCGGTGTTTCCATCGTAGGCGATGCTTAGGCTGCCTGCCAGGACCGCGGTGATCGCGGGTGTCACGGTCGCCCGAAAGGCGGTCGATCCCGTGATGTAAATTTTGGTCTGAGCAAATGTGCTCGACACAATTGTGAGGGCGAGTATCCCCGCCATTATATATTTAGAGAGTTTCATACAAGTATGGGATTTGATGTTCTTCTGAGTAGTTGTTGTGGGTTGATGCTTAGGATTGAATTTTTTTCCTGAAGAACCGGCGGCGGAAAACTGCGAGACCGGTTAGGGTGAAGGCCAACAGCGCATAAGTGGACGGCTCAGGAATCGGCAGATATCCCAGGCTGCTGCCATCGGGGCTCAGCGTAAACGTGCCCAGAATGCTTCCCGGGCCGGAACCGGGAACGAGTTGGACAAGAGATAGGGTGAACGAATCGATCTGCTGTGGGCTGTGGGTTACAGAGCCCCCTGCGCCAAAATTGGTTTCGGTGGTTGGATTAAAGAAACCGAAGCTGATGTCGCCTTGAGCGTGTCCCGCGTCGTTCGTGCCACCCGGGTGATATTCCCGGTATCCGTCCGGCGCGCTGGCTTGCGCTTCCACCACGGCGGGATTGCCCATTGTTTGCTGGCCGACGAAAGCGTTATACTGGTTGCCCATGGCAATGATCTTGTTTTGCAAAATGAGCGCGGTCGTGCTGGTGAGCCGGTTCCAAGGAACACCAGTGGGGGATGTGACATAGTTCGTTCTGGTTGGATCCCCGGGCCGAGTGGTTGCCGCGAGACTCCACCAGACCGTGGGATCGGTGTTCCAGCCGGCGCCGAATGTCGAGGACAACACCGTGCCCAAATTACCGAGCTGGAAAACCTGGCCGACGTTAAAATCGAGAATCGGTCCGATGTCTACCAGGACGCTATTGGTGTTTCCTTCCTTGCGGAAACCGAGTAGGAAATCGCCGTTCGCGTTATTGTAAACTACCTGCGCTTTGGCCGAGGGTGCGATGAGCGCCGTGGCCGCGAGTGCCAGAGCGGTGAGTGCTGCGAGTTTTTTTAGTCTCATAAGATAGATGGTTCGCTGTTTTTGGGTTCGTTTTGGGGTTCCACCGAAGCGGCCGCGGGACTTCCGGGAACGCGCTTTCAGATTGACTCAACGCTAGAACGTCGCGCGCGTTTTAGTCGAGAAGTGAAGGGTAACAATTCGGCGCGCGTTGTGTGACAATTGTGTGACACGATTTCCACCGAAACCGCGCCTGATCTTTCGCCCTCACGAAGAGCGAACCGATCATTGTCGTTCAGGGCAATCCAGCGCCGGATTTCGACTTGGCAAATGCGATATCGCTGCTGTCGATCGCCCCGTCGGCATTCAAGTCTTCGCGGAAATTGGTCGCCGTGACGGCCTGTCCTGACTCCGACTTGATCTGGGCGATGTCGCCGGAATTTACCGAACCGTTGGCCGTGCTATCGCCGGCCAGAACGCTCATGGATGCTGAGACGCCGCTACTGCTGTCTCCGGCCGAGTCGGTCACGTTGGTCAGGGTAACTGTGATCGTCTGCGTGTTCGCAACGCCGGTGAGATGGACGATGTAGCGATGGGAGTCGGCGCTGTCGATCATGCTGTTGTTCACACTGCCCGTGCCACTAGTAACGGTCGCGCCGTCCACTTGAGTGAGGGTATCACCAAATGTGAAGACGATGGTGTGCTCGCCATTCGCGCCGCCGGATCGGCACTCGATTCCCGGCTGGCCCGACATGGGAAGATCGACATCGAACGTTCCAGCACCGCCATGCATTTTCCTCGAAACTACGGTGATCACATGGACCGGGGTGACTCCCGGACTGGTGTTCGTGCCGAACTGCGCGACCAATCCTATCGTGTCGAGTTCATCAACGCCTCCGGTCTGGCCCGCCGAAGTTGCATTGGCATCGCCGTAATTGAATACGCGAGAAACGGCATCGCCCGTTGTACTGGTGGCATCAAGTTGTTGATCGAGCGGTGGCGTCTGGGTTCCGCCTTGAAGATTCCGAATGTCCACTAGCAGATTTCCCTGGCTCGGATCGTAATGGAACGGTGTGCTGAAGTTGATCACCACATCGAAGTTCGTTGGGCCATCCTGCGGACCACTATCGGTGACAACGATGCTCAAGGGACCGGAAAAAACCTGCGCGTCATCCGCTCCGACGTTCGCTGCAAAGGTTGTGTTCAGATTGTCCGGAGATCGGTTTGTGGTGGAAAGATTAACTTGTAGTTGCGGGATCGTGCCGGTGAAAGGCAGGCCGGGCAAGTGCGCGCGGAAAGCGATGCTGGTGATCATTTCCCCGCCGGCGGCAAAACGCGAAAATTCCAAGCTGCGATAAACCTGCTGGTAACGAATCGGCTGGGAGGAGAAGAGAGGGAAAAGGTTTCCGAGATCGCCCTGTCTTCCCGTGAGCGCGTTGGGCACGACCAGTGGCCTAACGATCAAGGGCGACAGAAAAATATCAGTGAGCGCGGGGCGATTGATCGAGCGGTCAATATGAGCCAGCCCGTAAAGATCGAGAATGGTCGAAAGCACGTTCCAGTGATTCATGGCTGTGCCCGTGGGTGTTTGAATGCCGGGATCGCCGGGCGCTCCAACATAGGGATTACCAATGTTGAGGTCGGTCTCGGTGTAATTACCCGGTTGAATCATCGGGCCGGCGAAGATGGTCGTGATCTGGTTCGACGCCGTGTCATCGCCGTCTTCATCGAAAGTAACGATAAGCAGGCTGTTGTGCGTTTTGGCCCAACGATAATAGGTGTCGATGATGTTCTGTTTTATCCAGATGTCGCCTTCCGCAATCGTGCCGTCGTGCATGTCGTGCTGCTGATTCGGCACCACGATTGCGACCGTTGGAAGCTGATTAAAATCCGTTGGGAAACCGGTAGCCGGTTGGCCGGGCAACGGAAAGAACGGCTGATTCAGCTCGGGCGGGAGATGATTGTTAGCCGGGCCGGCGTCGGCACTCTGCCAGTTCACCGCCGGATTATGTTTTCGTTGATAGCCGGACGAGCCGCCGCCGCCGTCGTCATCGGATCCAACCGAAGGCAGATCTTCCGAATAGGTGGCGAAGGTGTAGCCGGCGTGTCGCAAGGCCGCTCCCAGATTTGGTGTCGCAAACGGCGGCGGCGAAGTAAACGGTTCGCTGCTCGTGCCGGGATGTCCATCCTGGATCGTGCCTTGATTGTTCCCGGAAAACAGCTCGAGATAATTCGGCTGGCTCGGATGGCGAACGGCGTGCGAACCGCTATGGAGTCCGGCCGGGTCCATTGGGCCATTGACGATACTTGCGCCTTCCGCAGCGAGAGCATTGATATGCGGTGCTTCCGGCGAACCAATGATCTGGCCAAACGAATGGTTTTCCATGATCACGATGACGATGTGATCCGGCCGAACAGGGGCGGTGGCAATTTGTTGCGGTGAAGCCTGGCTCGACGGAGTCTCGCCCCACCAACGTCCGGATGCGAAAGTGTTGATTAACTGCGGTTTGTTTTTGGCGGCATGAACTGCTGCGAGCAATACCGCGAAGATCGAAAATGCGATGAGATAACGCTTCATATTATTTAACTCCTCGAAATCCGGATTGAATCGCGAGGGCGCGTAACTGTTGAAGATCGCGCGACCGCCGAGTTGCCTTGGAATTATTTCCCGCCGGCAGGCAAGGCGCGCCGAATGGCCCAGTTGGAACACTGAATGCCGGTGCGCTCAAGTTCGCCGTCGAGAAGTCGAGCACGTCTGCCAAATTATTTGCGATCTCATCGCGCACGGTCAACGACGGCAGACCGAATCGCCATTCGATCATCTTTAAAATCGATGTGTGATCATACTGGCCGTGGGCAATAAAATTTCGCCGCGCGTACGGTGAGATCACCACGCATGGAACACGGAACCCGAGACGACCATCCACGTCGCCAGCCGCCGCTGAAGCAGGCGGAATCGGTGCAATCGGTGGCGGCACGTGATCGAAAAATCCGCCCCACTCATCGTAGGTGATGATTAGAATTGTTTTGGACCAGTTCGGACTATTGCGTAACGCGTCGTAAATTTGATTTAGAAATACTTCGCCGTTCCGGATGTCAGCGTGCGGGTGATCGTCGTTTGAAGTTCCGCTGCTCTCGTCTTCAAAGCGCGGATCGATAAAAGCGACGTTGGGTAGCGTCCCATTTGCCGCATCAGCCAGAAATTGCGGAAACGGTTTGGAAATGTTGACGTAACGCGTCGCCCACAAGCCGAGAAACGGCAGATCGCTGAAGTAATATCGGCCGCTGAACCCTTTTTCTTCGAGCCTGCTCCAGATCGTCGGCAACGTCGAGATGTCATAGTTATTCTCGAGACGATCGGTTTGGGCTGCATGCATGTAAAAGCGGTTTGGGTAGGTCTCGGCCATGATGCCGCAAAAATAATTGTCGCAGACAGTGAAGGCCGGACCGGCGGCTCCCAGAAAGGCGAGATCGTTCTGGCCATAGTATCCGATCGCGAAGATGTCGTTCGCCTGGTTCGGATTTCCCGTTATCGCGTTCGACCCGTCCAGCAGAAACCCGTCGCAGGCGCCACTGTGAAATTGGACCCGGCCGTCCGAATAGGAATGGCCGGGATCAAGAAAGCCGCACCCTTGATAATCCGGCGGCAGTGAATGGGTCGGATGCGAGTTACCCTGGCTGTCTAGGTAATTCAAACCCGCTTGTTGTCCGTTTGCGCCGGGCAGCCAGCCGAAGAAATGATCAAACGATCTGTTCTCCATCATTACCACCACGACATGCTCGAATCCGGCGGTTTCGGGCGATGGAAGGGAATTACCCTGCCCGCGCGCGTCGCTTGCAAGATTGATAACGAACAGACAGGCAACGGCCCAGAGCGATCGAATGAACAGGGAGTTTTGCATATCCGTGAATCGAAATCGGCCGTGACGGTTGGGTGACAGCCGGGTTACAAATTGGTAGCTTTTCCACGCGGCGCGCGGCCACTCAAGGAAGGCCAGGGCGCAAGTCAGATTATTCCCGAAAGCGGTATCCGTAGCTGCGTACGGTCTCGATCACGTCGCGAGCTTCACCCAGCTTCTTTCGTAACCGAAGCATATGCGCATCAACCGTTCGCGTTGTCATCAAGTCCGAATACTCCCAAACCTGATTGAGAAGGTGATCGCGCGATTGAATGCGCCCGCGTGTTTGAATCAAGTGGCTCAATAGTTTGAATTCAATCGCCGTGAGGCGCACCGCGCTGCCGCCAACACAAACCTCGTGACGGGTGGGATTCACTGAAATATTCCCAACCGCCCATTCCTGTTCTCCTCCGGTGCTTCTATTGTGACGGGCGAGGGCATTTATTCGCAAGACAACCTCGCGCGGGCTAAAGGGCTTGGTTACGTAGTCGTCCGCTCCCAGCTCGAGACCGCGAACCCGGTCGACTGCTTCGGCCCTCGCGGTGAGAACGATGACCGGTATTCCCTCGGTGATCGAATCCTCTTTGAGAGACCGGCAAACCTCGAATCCAGACATGCCCGGCAGCATCAAATCAAGAACAATCAAGGTCGGGGCCTCTTCGCGAGCCTTCCGGAGACCGACGGCTCCGTCCACCGCAGTGGAAATGGTGAATTGTCCGTGCTTGTAGAGATTGATGGCGAGGAGATCAGCAACGTCAGACTCGTCATCGATAATCAGAATTCGCTTCATGCCTGTTCTTCCATCGCCCTGGAGGTGAGAAAACGCAGGCGACAAACAGGTTAATTCGGGAAGACGGCAACTTGGCAATTGCTGGTCGTGAAAATTTCGCTTGGTCGGAGGTTTTCGGACGACACTGGGCAGAACGACACTGGAATCGAAATTCGGCGGTAACGGGCCAGTGACAGCCGCGTTACAAGTTCGTAGCGTTTCCTGACGCTGTCCGAGGTACCGCACTGTCCCTCGCGATAGAGCCGGTCAGGGCGACTTTTCCCTCGGCGATTATTCTTCATCTCGAAGTAACTCATTCTTTACCCATTCTCCACCGGTCCGTGACACACGTTGTGTAGCAGTCATGTGCGCGGCGAAATGCCGCCATTAACAAAACACATCAACTCATTCAATTAATCCAAATCCACAATAAATGAATAAAACGATTCAATCTTCACCGCTGGCGAGCACGCGGCGACCCATCTTTGCGCTGGCAATCATGGCAGTCGTTGCCCTCGCCAACAACGTCCTCGCCGACGATCCCAAGATATTCGACAAGAAAGTCAGCGGCGTGCCCGCGGCCAGTACCCAGGTAATCGCAGACAACGTCCTGTCGCCGGAGTTCACTCCCGGTCTGGTCGCCGAGGGCCTCGATCTGCTGGAAAATCCTTCCGGCGTGATCACGAAGTTCGGCAATCTGAACGACGGGAGCAACACGCGCACGGAACCGGACGAGAACACCTATCTGATTCTCGATCATAATCCCGGCGGTCCGACGCCCGGATATGATTACGGCCGGCGCTTCCTTTTCCAGGGCCACGAGAACAGTGGCAACCGCGCCTACATTACACGGATCAATCTCGACGTTGCGCATCCCGATCATCGCATCACGTTGCTGACACCGGTCGACGGCGGAGGCCTGACCGGGTTCAACAGCATCGACGGCTCAACCTGGGACCCGTTTAGTCAAACGCTGCTCTTTGCCGAGGAAGCGGGCACGACCGGAGGCGTCATCGAGATGGGCGCCGATTTCGATCCTGTGAGCGGTGGAGGCGCAGGTTTGCGCACTCTTTACGGCAGCATGGGCCGCGGTGGTTTCGAAGGAATTCATCCTGATGATTTGGGCAATATTCTCATCATTGAAGACGTTGGCGGCACTACTGTAAATTTCGGAAGAAATCCGAACTCATTCGTCTATCGATTCGTGCCGATGAATCCCGCCGACCTGTCGCAGGGTAAGTTGCAAGCGCTTCAAGTCTCGATCAACGGCAGTCCGGTGGTGTTCGTGCCGGTCGATGCGGGCCATCCGAATGGCGACACGCTGTCGAATAATCAACTCCTGTTGCATACGATCGGCGCCTCGTGGCCCGTCACCTGGATCACGATTCACGATACCGCAGTAAACGGCAACGCCCCGTTCGATGCCAACGCTGCCGCCAAGGCTGCCGGTGCCACTCCGTTCAAGCGACCGGAGAACGCGCAGTTCCAACCGGATTCCCATTTTCAAACCTTCTTCTTTTGCATCACCGGCGACACCGATAATCGGGCCGGGATTCAGCCTGCGCTGGCTGCCCGTGGCGCCTGGGGCGGAGTTTTCCGAGTCGATCTCGATCAAACCCGCACCGCCGGAAACATTACGCTCGTTGTTTTGGGCGACGCCGATCATGCGGCCTTTGATAACATGGCGTTCTCGGACAAGAAGGACACGCTGTTGCTGGCGGAAGATCGCGGCGACACGTTGCACGATCAGTTAAACAAGCTCGATTCGATCTGGGCCTATTTTCTCAAAAAAGACGAACCGCGCAAAACTATCGCGGCTCGATTGGTCGCACTGGGTGAGGATCGGATGGCCCCGATCGTAACCGACGAAGATAACGAGCCGACGGGGCTGCACATGTCCGACGGAGATCCTTCGATCAACGGGCTGCTCGGCACAAAACAACTGAACAAAGACAAGGCCACGCTCTTTTTCACTCAGCAGCATGGCGAAAACAACCTCTTCCAGATCTTGCCTCGCGACTGATCAATTCCGACCGGGTTAGGGCAAACAAAAGCTCGCGAGGTATAGCGTCGAGCTGGGCGCCCCAGGTTCAAAGCCTGGGGCGCTTCCTTTTTGGGTAAGATCGACAATGCCGATCTACGCTGACGCCGTGACCGCGTTCAGATCCCGCGCCGCCGGCGCGACGGCATGGACGCGGGGCAGGTAATCGACGATCGAGATGCAACCGGCGTCATCTTCCACCAGCGCGGTGCAGCTCTCGACCCAGTCACCGCTATTATAATAGAGGGTATTTCCGATTTCCCGAATGGCGACGCTGTGAATGTGTCCACAGAGAACAGCATCGACATGGTTGAGCTCGGCGTAATGGGCCACCGCCGCTTCAAACTTGCCGATGAAACTGACCGCGTCTTTCACCCGTTTTTTCGCGTAAGCGCTAAGCGACCAGTAACCGAGCCCGAATCGGCGTCGTAACGAAGTTGATAAGCGGATTGAGCGAAAGCAGAAACTGGTAACCAACGTCGCCGAGAAAGGCCAGCCACTTCACGTTTTGGACCACCGTATCGAGCTCGTGACCGTGAATAACGAGAATGCGTTGCCCGGTCTCGGTGACGTGAATCGCGCTCCGGCGGATCGCGATGTTGCCGTAGGTTCCGCAAAAATCCGTCACCATCTCATCGTGATTTCCAGGAATGTAAACGATGCGCGTTCCCTTGCGCGCTTTGCGCAGAATCTTTTGGATCACATCGTTGTGCTCCTGCGGCCAGTATCGGCTACGTCGCATCGACCAGATATCGATCAAATCGCCCACCACGTAGAGCGTCTCGAAATCGTGCTCTCGCAGAAAATCGAGCAACGCCGCCGCATTCGCGCCGCGCGTCCCCAGGTGCGCATCGGAGATCCAGCCCGTGCGATATTTTTTGGGCGAGATCGATGGCGGCTCGTCGCCGCCGAACAAAGGCTGCTCCGGCGCGCCGAGGATCGTCTGTTCGTTCCCTGGGGGGAGGATTAGTGACTGCATTCCCGGTTGCGCGCAAACCTAACGGCTGGGCGCGACTCCGGCAAAAGGACTATTGTTACAATTGTGTGGCGAGCCTTCAGGCCAAGCCGTTCACTTGATCGGAACGAATCCGACGCGGGACACAATCTTTTGTCCGGCCGGGCCGATGGTGAAATCGAGAAAATCCTTGGCCAGTCCGCTCGGCTCTCCGTTCGTGTAGTAGAACGTCGGCCGGGCATAGGGATACGACTTGTTCAGGACCGATTGCACCGAAGGCGTGGTACCGTCAATCGGCATCACTTTGATTCCGCCAGCTTTCGTGTAAGCGAGCCCCACGTAGCCGACGCCGTTCGGATTTTTCCCGACTTCAGAGGCGATCTGTTCGTTGCCGGCCATTTTCTGCGAGCCGCTGGCGTAATCGCGTTTCTTCATTGCCAGCTCTTTAAAGTCGGAATACGTGCCCGACGAAGTATTTCGTGTATAGACCGAGATTTTGCCGCCCGATCCGCCGACGGCGCTCCAATCGGTGACTTCGCCGGTGAAGATTTGCTCGACCTGTTTCTTGGTCAGACCCTTGATCGGGTTGGCCGAGTTCACAATCACCGCAATCCCGTCGTAGGCCACGATGGTTGGTTTCAAATGTTTACCCTTGCTCGCAGCCGTTCCAACTTCGCTGGATTTGGCCCGTCGGCTGGACATGCCGATCCCCGCGGTGCCGTCAATGATGGCGGCAATGCCGGTGGTCGAGCCTTCGGCCGCGATGTCGAAGGTGGTGCCGGGATGTTGTGCCTTGAACTGCTCGGCCAGTTGCGGCACGAGCTTGGCCCCGAGCGTGTCGGATCCTTTGATGACGAGGCGATCGGCCCTGGCTCCAGTCAAACCAAGGGCAAACGCAAGAATTGTGACGATGTATTTAAGTTTCATAGTGTGGGTTTGGTAAGATTGATTTCGAAATGGTGAGGGACCGTCTAAAACTTCACGTTCAGATCGGCCTGGAAAATTTGATATTCATCCAGAGGGTTGATCGCGATATCGCCGGCGCCGCCTGTGCCTAACCAGTTATCCGAGCGCCAGCCGTAGCCGTAAGTGAGGTTGAAGCTCACGGCATCGCTCAACATGTAGCCGGCCTGGATGGCAACCCCTTCCATGTTGACCCGGCTGTCGAAAATGTCGGAATCAACCAGGTTGGGATCGAGCGAAAATTGCTCGGTGTGCTGCCAGAAAATGTTGATCTGCCAGTTTTTCTTTGCCTTTAGCTGGCCGATCCCGATGCCGACTTGATAGGCGTAACGCTGGTCTCCCTTGTCCGGGTGGCCAGCAGCCCGGGCCCGATCGTCGCCCTCGAGATTGACGGCAAAATCGCCGAACAACTTCATGGGCAACTCGCCCAGTTTCCAGCCGATTTCCCAGGGCAGATTGAACACGAGCAGGCTGTTGATCCCAGTTTGATTCGTGCTCATCGAAGAGCTGTTGCTCAACGCCGGATCGCCGCCCCGGAAATGAACGTTAAACGTGTCGCCGTTGCCGGTGTAGTTGTAGATGGTCGGCGCGACCTGCGCGTAGAGACCGTTGGGAAATGTAAAACGTGTCCCGACCTGCCAGGCCAGCATGAACGCATCCGTGTTTGGAATGAGCTGATGTCCGCCGTTTGCCGTCGTGGTCGAGCGCGGTCCGAGCGGGTTCTCCGGATTCGAATCGTCGTAAACGAACTGGCCGAAGTTGGCGAAGATGTCGATCTTGATCTTGGTCGGCTCGGACGAAGGCGCTGCCGCCGACGCCATCCGGTCGCCTTCCTTGGTATAACTCTGGATCGGTTCGGCGGGAGCGCCCCCGCCGAACTCGAGATTAAACGTATGTTTCCACTGCTCGGCCATTCCTTCCGGGTTGAGATCGCCGTCCCAGGTCATGAGCGTGGTCACGAGCGGCTGCGGCATTTTCCCGGCGATCAAGGTGATATCCTTGAATCCCTTATAGCCGAGGTACGCCTGGCCAACGTTCATCCCATCGCTCGACTTTCCGAACGGACCGGAGTCATCGCCGAAAGTCACATTGGTCGAGCGCGGATTGGTGCTGGTCTCCAATCGAACGCCGAAGAACCAATCGTCGGCCAGTGTTCCGCGCAAACCGATTCGGAGGCGATAACGCTCGCGTTGCCGTTCATAGGCATCGTGCGGCTGGCTGACATTGCCGGGTCTGGTGCCGCCGCGGTATTCGTATCGGACCCGGGCATCGCCGTAGAGTTCCAGTTCCGTGATCGGCGCCGAGAGTTTCCATTTTCCGGCGGAAGTAGCGGAAGCTTCCTGCGTCAACTCCGCGCGGACTTCTTCCGCTTCCTGATCGGTAATGATTTTTTTTCTGACGAGAAGATCGAGCAATGCACCCGCGTCCTGCGCCTTCAAGAGCGGCGCGGACAAGAACGACATTGCCAGGACAAGGGCCAGGGATGATTTGATAGACATGCGCCGCACGCTATGCGGCCATTGTTACAAGCGTGTGGCGACAGTGTGACGATTCGGCAAATTCTGCCGGTGCCCGCCGCCGTGCGAAACGCGCAGCCTAAGGTCGTTTCCGCTTTGGCTTCGCCGTCGCGGTGGGACTTGCCACTGGTGCAACGGTCGCCGAGGTCGCCTGCGTCGCGGCTGGCGATGGCGAGATCACTGGGGTGCCTGCGGCAACGGGCAAGACGCTTGCGGTCGCATTCGGTGCCGGGGAAGAGACCGGCGCAGCAGGCGACGGAGAAGTGGCGCCTTGCGTCTTCAGCAGCTCGCGCCGGAGACTGCTGTCGCCCATGCTTTTGTGGGCATAGAGGATCGACAAGGCGAATGTCAGTACAAAAAAGATTCCGGCCAGCCAGGCCGTAATTCTCGTCAGCACATTGGTGGTTTGCGCGCCGAAAATATTTTCCGTAACCGCCGCGCCGAAGGCAGCGCCCAATCCTTCGCTCTTCGGTCGCTGCATCAGGATAAACAGCACCAAAAGGAGCGCGACGAGCACGAAAATCGCCAAACAGACGTTGATGAGAAGGTTCATCGGGACGGGGAATATGGCCAAAGCCGGAGGAGAAGCAAACGCTCAACGTCCAACGCTCAACGCTCAATATCCAAGTCAGAAGTTGAACGTTGGGCGTTGGGCGTTGGGCGTTGAACGTTTTCCGTTTTGATCTGGTTCCAAATCTTGTCCAGCCCGGCGAGATCGACGTCCCCCAGCCGTTTGCCCTGCCCTTGCAGCGCGTCCTCTAACCGGTTAAATCGCTCGACAAATTTGTCCGTGGCCGCTTGCAATGTGCTTTCCGCGTCGAGCTTGCATTTTCGAGCCAGATTTACCACCGCAAAAAGCAGGTCACCGATCTCGTCCTCGACGTCGTGGCATGCGCTTCCAGCGCATGAGACATCGGCAGGATGCCGATGCCACTTCTCGATGGCCGCTTTCGTTTCCGCGAGTTCTTCGTCCACTTTTGCAATCACCTCGCGCAATTCGGCCCAATCGAAATTGACCCGGGCCACTTTCGATTGCCCTTTTTGGGCCCGCATCAAAGCCGGTAGCGCTTTGGGCAAACCGTCCAGGTAATGCCCACCCGATTTCTCGGCGCGTTTGATCGCTTCCCATTGTTTCAACACCGCGCCGGTATCGCGGGCATCGCTGTTTCCAAAAACGTGAGGATGTCGGCGGACCAACTTCTCCGAAATCTCCCGAAGAACATCGTCGATATCGAATCGCCCCGTTTCTCGCGCGATCTCCGCATGCATGACGATATGCAAGAGGAGGTCGCCCAGTTCCTCGCGAAAATTTGCGGTGTCATTCTTCCGCACTGCTTCGACCAGTTCATAGGTTTCTTCGATTAACTGCGGCAGAATCGATTCGTTCGTCTGCTCGCGATCCCACGGGCAACCGTCCGGCCCGCGCAACCTGGCCACGATGTCGCAGAGCTTTTCAAACGCTGTCATCCTGCGCGGAGGGTAGCGGAGTCGAAGAATCCCGTTGCGTCGTTCTTGCGTGTCATGGCGGGATTCCTCGACTTCGCTCGGAATGACATTAGATCCGCCAGAGCGACCTGTGCGTGCCGAACTCGGAGATTTCACCGGACGATTTCTTGCTCACGTAAATGGTGATCGCGATCACACTGATCAGCGTTCCGCCAAAGATAAATGCGACCAGCCACGAGGGAATCTGACCGATCCGCAGCGCGCCGTAGAATCCACCCAGGCTGTCCATGGCGTGCTCGGCGTGCAGAAAAATCTTTGTCACCCACGCGACCATGATGAGAATGAAGATGAAGACGTAATTGCGCTTCAACCGGCGCCCGACCGCTTCGAGTCTGCTAATCTTAAACGAGGGCAGGATCAGGTCCTCACAAACAAGTTTTTTCCATTCGCCCTGCAGCAGGTCGCGGTTTTCCATCACCATCGGAACAAGGAAATGCGCTTCCAGCATTCGGACCCGCGCCCGAAAGGCGTCGTAGAACCGGTAGCGTCGCGCTTCGATCCAGAGCATCACCCAGACAATGGCCAGATTGAAAAAGAAAATAATGTGCGGTACGCCTCGATTGGAAAATGCGATGGTAATGATGGCGGTGCTGCTGGTGATGGCCCAGTTGGTCGTAATATCGAGCCGTTGCCGCCAGACCATGATCCGGCCGAGTTCGCCCCGATAAAAATGCGACATGGCATTGACGTAGCCCTGGTCGTAAATACTGGGCTGCAACGAAATCGTCGCTTCGTTGGTCGGCTGGTCTGGATTGTTTTCTGTTGCCACGTCTCTTTATTTAACTGGATAACTTGTTTGACGGGATAATCCAATAAATCTCAGCCATGGCCGTCGCCCTTGTCGATCTTCTTAATGAAAAGCATGTAGTGCTGGAATTGCGCACCCGCCAGGCGCCGGTGGCCTTGGGCAAGATTATCCGGTTGCTGGCGGCCAGCGGGAAGATCGACAATCCGGAGCAATTTCTGCGAGCAACTGCTCGCCCGCGAGCAGGTCAAGCCCAGCGAGGTCGAGAACGGCGTGGTTTTTCCCCATCTGCGCACCGATTTAGTGAAGGAAATCGTGATCGGGATCGGGCGCAGCCGGTCCGGTATTCCCTTTGCCGACGGAAAACGCGCCCGGCTACTTTTCCTCATCGGTGTGCCGCAACAGTTCGTGAACGATTACTTGATTTGCGTCGGCGCACTGGCCCGGCTGCTCAGGGACGATGTCGTCCGGGCCACGCTGTTCGAAGCCGCAACGGCGCGACAATTTCTCGACGCGTTAACGGCGTCGTTGTAGCCGCGGGCAGTGACGGGAGGGACATGCTTCTGCATGTCCAGGACGTGCAGAAGCACGTCCCTCCGTTGTGCTCACACCGCAACTGGCTCGTCAGCAATTTCGCCGGCCGGACTCGGCTCGCTCTTGCTGGTGCGATATCGCCAAATCGCGAACCCGACGAACAGAAGATCGAGAATCACAAATGTCGCGACGTAGGTTTCGCCGCCGATGCCGAATCCGTAGCTGTGCAATCCCTTGCCGAGAACGAAATTCACTCCGTACCACGCCATTAACACCGCCAGAAAACAAACCACGCTCGCTACCACCAGGCCGAATTGCGTCCACCAACCGGCCAGTCGTCCGTGCAGCGTCAATATATAACAGAGCAACGCGATCAACGCCCAGGTCTCCTTCGGGTCCCAGCCCCAGAATCGGCCCCAGGAATAATTCGCCCACACGCCGCCGAGAATTGTTCCAGCCGCCAATAGGATCACGCCGAGCTGGAGGACCCGATAAAGCCAGAAATGCATCGGCTGATCGGCCCGGGCCGCGGCTGGGTCTCGCGCATATCGATAAAGGAGGATATGACCGAAACCCATGGCCAGCGCGAAGGCGGCGTAGCTCAGAGTGATCGTGAGAACGTGAATTGTGAGCCAGAAATTATCGCGCAACACCGGCACCAGCGGATCGATACTCGCCGGCATCGCGATCGGCATCTGATGCACCAGGAGCAGGGCCAGCAGTGTCACCGGCAACGCCGCCAGCAAATAGACCGGCGTCCGGTATCTCGCGAAAAAGATCATCCCGAAAAATGAAACCGCGAATGAAACCCAGATAATCGATTCGTACATGTTCGTCACCGGCGGTCGCCCGGCGATCATGCAACGCATGGCGATGCCAGCCGCGTGCGAGAGAAGCCCGAGAATGGCAATCCCCACCCCGATGTTCCGCAACGCGTTGCCGCGTCCACGCAGATGTGCAATCAGCAAAACGACCAATGCGATCCCGTAGAGCCAGATCGCGCGATAGAACGCCTCGAAATGATTGTAAAAATATTCGAGGCGCAATTGTCGATCTTGCGGATAGATCGATGGACTTAGCGCGCGCAGATTGTCGCGGAGCTGATTTCCCGCGCGGCTGAAATTGAAGCCGTCGCCGTTCACGTAACCCGTCGCGAGGGTTTGCAGTTGAACCTGGAGCGGAGCGAATTGCGCTTCGCTGTAATATTTCGACCAGCCCGGCGGATCGACCCATGGATCGGTCTCATTTGTGGGCGCGGGCACAATCAAGAGGGCGCTGCCATCCATTACATGGGCCAAAAGCGCCAGCCGATCGCTTACGCTGAGCGCTTCCTGCTGGACGCGATCGAGCGGTTTTTCCGCCCGTTTCAACGCGTGCGCTTCGTTGGCGATTCGTTGCAGCTCGCTCGCGGCGATCAATTGGGCAAACGAAAATCGCCGTTGGGTTTGATCGAGCCCGAGTTGCTCCTTCAATTTTCCCAACGATACCAGCACCATCGGCTCGTTTTTCCAGTCGTGCGTCTCCAGCATTGCCGACAAGACGAAATCGTTCGGCTGCCATGTCCGGCCTGCTTTATCGGTGAATGTCGATCTTCCGGTGATTCGGATCAGTGTTTCTCTGGCAAACGTGTCCAGCGGTTTGCGGCGGCCGCCGTCCTGAATAGCGAGCAAACCGAACTGCTTGAAATCGAGCGACGAGCTATCGGCGATCGCTTGTTGCGCGCGGGAAAGATCGCCCGTGGCAACGAGGATCGACAATACGCAAAGCCAGAAAAATCGAATTTTCAAAGTCTTCGCAACTTATCGCTAAGCGGACGGTTCCACAACGCTCGAATCCAGGCGCCGCGCTGTCGTCCCATCTCCTTCTGTCATCCTGAGCGGAGCGAAGGATCTCGCGAAGAAGAGAGAACGTTCTCGAGCAACCAATGCGGTCATGCTTTCGGGGCGGCTCGATCGCTTGAGTGCGACCGCGAGGTCCCTCGCTGGGCTCGGGATGACAGTTTGCCGTGCCTATCTCAATTTCTCGCCAGTCAATTTCTCAAACGCCTCGACGTATTTCGCCGACGTTTTCTCGATCACTTCCTCCGGCAGCTTCGGTGCCGGCGGCGTTTTGTCCCAATCCAGCGTCTCCAGATAATCGCGCACGAATTGTTTGTCGAAACTGGGCGGACTCTTCCCGACCACGTATTGATCCCGCGGCCAAAAACGTGACGAATCCGGCGTGAGACACTCGTCGATCAGCAACAATTTCCCATCGACTGTTCCAAACTCGAATTTCGTGTCGGCCACGATGATCCCGCGCTGCGCCGCATGATCGCGGCCCCGCGAATAGATTTCCAGACTCAGATCTTTCACGCGATTGGCCATTTCGTCGCCGAGAATCTGGGCGCACTGTTTCATGTCGATGTTCTCGTCGTGTCCTTCGTTCGCTTTTGTCGAAGGCGTGAAGATTGGCTCCGGCAATTGGGACGCGAGTTTCAATCCGGGCGGGAGCCTGATCCCGCAAACACTCTGCGTCGCCTGATATTCTTTCCAGCCGGAGCCAGCCAGATAACCGCGCACCACGCATTCTACCGCGAGCGGCTTTGTTTTTTTCACGATCATCGAGCGCCCGGCCAGTTGATCGCGAAATGCCTGAAGCTCTTTCGGAAACTTTTCGAAATCGGCCGTGACAAAATGATTGTCGATCTTGTCGAAGCGCCTGAACCAAAAGGCTGAGAGTTGGTTCAAGACCGCGCCCTTCTGCGGAATCGGATCGGACAAAATGACATCGAAAGCGGACAAGCGATCGGTCACGACGAAGAGGAGCGTGTCGCCAAGGTCGAAAACCTCGCGGACTTTGCCGCTGCGCAGTTTCTTGATACCGGGAAGATCGACAATCGATTGTGGCAAGGTTTGCATCTAGGATTGTTCCCTATGGCTGGATTGGTAGTCAAACCGCGCGCGCGAATTTTGCATGGACACGACTGGGTTTTTTCCAGTGAAGTCCTTAAAGTTTTCGGGAACCCGGCGGATGGCGACGTGATCTCGCTAAAGGATGGGCGCGATCATTTGATCGGCAGCGCGATTTATAATTCGAAATCGCAAATCGTCGCCCGGCGGTTCTCGCGCCGGAAACAGGATCTGGATCTGGATTTTTTCAAGCGCCGGATCGCCCAGGCTTCCGAGTATCGCGACCGGCGCGAGGTCGACCCGAAACTGCGACGAGTCGTCTGGAGCGAGAGCGACGGGCTCCCCGGCGTAATTATCGATCGTTACGGCGACTGTTTCGTCCTCCAGACGCTCACGATGGCGATGGACCTGCGAAAAGATTCGATTGCGAACGCGATTGTCGATCTTTTCGGGGAGAAAATCACCATCATCGAACGGAACGATGCGCCGGTCCGTCGCGCGGAAGGATTGGAACTGCGAACTGGAGTTTTGCGCGGAGCTGCGTCTTCAAGAATCGAGATCGATGTCGGTAATTTGAAATTCGATGTCGATCTTCTCCAGGGGCAGAAAACCGGTTTTTACCTCGATCAACGCCACAACTACGAAATCGTCGCCCAATATGCCAAAGGGCGGCGCGTGCTTGATTGTTTTACTAATCAGGGAGCGTTCACCCTGGCCTGTGCCCGCGCCGGCGCGGCGGAAACGACCGGCGTGGAAGCGAGCGCAGACAATATCGCGGCGGCGAAACAGAATACGACCCGGAATCAATTGAGCGTGCAATGGATCGAGCAGGATGTGTTTCAATTCCTGCGCACGGCGGAAAAGCGGGAAGCGCAATACGATTTGATCGTTCTCGATCCGCCGTCGTTCACGAAAACAAAAAGCGGATTGCGCGACGCGTTGCGGGGTTACCGGGAATTGCACGCGCGCGCGTTCAAGCTGTTGTCGAAGGACGGGTTGCTGGCGACATTCTCGTGCTCCCATCACGTCGGCGAAGAAGTATTTTCACAAACGATTAGCGATGCGCTGGTCGATGCGCGGCGTTCCGCCAGGCGATTGCATCGATTCGAGCAAGCGCCGGATCACCCGGTGCTGCCAACGATTCCCGAAACGGAATACTTCAAAGGCGTGTTGTTGGAAATGATGCCGGGACGCTGACGGAGCGTGCCATCCTGAGCGAAGCGAAGGATCTCGCGAAAGCAGTTTACGGCTTGCTTATAGCGAGAGCTGTTACCGCAGCGAAACTTTCATGAACGCTTGCCTGGTCGTAAATGCAACTGCGGGATCCCTCGCCGTCTTCGCGGCTCGGGATGACAGGCAGGCGTGTTGTTGGAAATGATGCCGGGACGTTAAAGGAGCGTGTCATCCTGAGCGAAGCGAAGGATCTCGCGAAAGCAGTTTACGGCTTGCTTATAGCGAGAGCTGTTACAGCAGCGAAACTTTCATGAACGCTTGCCTGGTCGTAAATGCAACTGCGGGATCCCTCGCCGTCTTCGCGGCTCGGGATGACAGGCAGGCGTCCTTAAAGCCCGGCGGTTAAAAAAGAGTGTGGAAATTCGCACCGCTCTCACTAATGTGGCAACAGCAACGAGCATCCGAGAACGTCATGCCTGAAAAAGCCCGATCGATGGAACAAATGCTGGAACTGAGCGAAGAAGAAGGGCTTTCGTCCGAGCATCTGGATTCACAGGTGCAAAGAGCGCACGAGCAATTGCTCCAGCTCAAGCGCCAGCAGGAACAAATTGAAAAACAAAAACGCGAGCTCGAGGAACTGAGCCGGCGCCAGGAAGAGCTGGAACGGGGCCGCGCGGAAATGACCGATAAGCTCACGCGCTCGCTGGTGGTGCTGGAGCGGGAGGGATACGACACCCAAAAGCGGCTCGAACAGATTCGCTCAATGCGGGAAAGTTTTGGGCAACATCTGGAATTGATCGAGGCGATCGATCCGAAAAACTGGAATCCGGCGGAGCTGCACAAGGAATTGAGCAAGGCCTTGAGCGCGGTGGACGACGCCCGGGCCGAATTCAGCACGCAACGCAGCCGGTTGCAGGCGGATGAAACCGGAACCGATGTCGACTTGCCGGACGTTGCGCCCGATGTTTCCGATCTGCTCGGTGGCGGTGGTCGCACTTTTGGCGATTGGATGAGGATCGGATTCGCATTCAGCCTGCCGCTGATCGTTTTCGGGTTCCTCGCGATTCTTCTTTTTTTCTGGATGGCCTCGAAAGCCCCGTAATCCTTCATGCTTCGTCGCTGGAGTAAATCGGCTACTGCGCTCGATCAGAGCAAAGGAGACCTGGCGCGTCGCGAATCGGAGCTGCGCGATCAGATGGCAAAGCTCGAGCGCATGATCGAGAATGCGCCCCGTGTGGCCGAGGAATTATCCCGGCGTCAGCGCGAGGAATTGCTGATGCGCGCGAACGAAGGCGGCAGCCGGCTCGATGTGTCCCTTGCCCTCCAGGATAGACGTTATGGCCTTGCTGGAAGTGCGCCGAGGCGGCGAGGATCCCTAAGAAAACAACGGCGCGAAGGCCGGATCATTTTTCTGGTGCTCGTGCTGGCCCTGGCCGTGGCGGTGATCTGGCTGATCACTCATTTGCGGTTTTAGTAATGGCGCAAGCGTCCGATCTCGATGTGATCTACGTCGCGCGACTGGCGCGACTCAATTTGACCGAAGCGGAAACGACGCTTTTCCAGAAACAACTCGACCACGTTCTGAAATACGCGGACAAATTGCGCGGCGTCGATGTAACCGGGGTGGAACCGGCCGCACACGCAATTCCGATTTTCGATGTGTTTCGCGAAGACGAACCGCGCGATTGGTTCACGGCTGAGGAGGCATTGAGCAACGCGCCCCGTAATATGCCGGTCCGGTCGCAGACTCGCCGTGGAGAGCCCGGACCGAACAACCTGTTCATCGTCCCCAAAGTCGTCGAATGAGCCGGCCAGATCTGCCGGCGCTCAACATCGCCGATCTTCAGTCTCTTTTGCGCCGCCGCGAGGTGGCGCCGCGCGAGGTGATCGAAGCGATGCGCGTCCGCATCGACGATGTCGATCCAAAGATCAGCGCCTACTTATCAATCGATTTCGAGGCCGCATTGAAAGAGGCGGACAAGGCCGATGTCGATCTTCCACTGGGCGGTGTACCGATCGCGATCAAGGACATGATCAACGTGGCCGGGCAACCGTGTACGTGCGCTTCAAAGATTCTGGCCAATTACCGGGCGCCCTACGACGCGACCGTGATCCGCAAATTGCGCGCGGCCGGCGCGATCCCGTTCGGCAAAACCAACCTGGACGAGTTCGCCATGGGCTCGTCCACGGAAAATTCGAGTGTCGGGCCGACGCGTAACCCGTGGGATTTATCTCGCGTGCCGGGCGGGTCGAGCGGCGGTTCCGCCGCCGCGGTCGCAGCCGACGAAGCGATTGGTGCGCTCGGCACCGACACCGGCGGCTCGGTTCGCGAACCGGCGGCCATTTCCGGAGTGGTCGGCCTCAAGCCAACTTATGGTCGCGTCTCGCGCTTCGGCGTGACGGCATTCGCCTCGTCGCTCGATCAAGTTGGACCTTTGACCAAGACGGTGCGCGACGCTGCGCTGTTGTTGAAGGCGATTGCCGGACTCGATCCGAACGACAGCACCGCACTCGATAGGCCAGTCCCGGATTACACCGCCGCGCTTGGACGCGATCTGCGCGGGATCAAGCTTGGCGTGCCCAAAGAGTACCTGGTCGACGGAATTGATGCTCAGGTAAAACGGGCGGTGAACGACGCCATCGCTCATTTGCAATCGCTCGGCGTGGAAATCGTTTTTGTTTCGATGCCGCACACCGAGTACGCGGTGGCCACGTATTACATCATTGCCACGGCCGAGGCCTCCGCGAACCTGGCGCGATTTGACGGTGTGCGTTACGGGCATCGCGCCGAAAACCCGAAAGACCTGGTCGATTTTTACGGTCGCACCCGCGAAGAAGGTTTTGGCCCGGAAGTGAAACGCCGGATCATTCTTGGGACTTACGTTCTCAGCTCCGGGTATTACGACGCCTATTACGTGCGCGCCCAAAAGGTGAGAGAACTTATTCGGCAGGATTTCGCCAGGGCATTTGAAAAAGTGGACGCGCTCGTTTCACCCACCACATCCGAGACCGCTTTCAAGCTGGGCGAACGCACCGCCGATCCTCTGAAAATGTATCTGGCCGACATTTTCACCAACGCGGCCAATCTCGCCGGCATCTGCGGTATCAGCGTTCCCTGCGGCTTCGCCAAAGTGAACGGCCATCAGCTTCCGGTCGGGCTGCAATTTCTCGGCCAGGCACTCGATGAAGCGCGCCTCCTGCAAATCGCCCACGCTTACGAGCAGAGCACCGATTGGCACAAAGCGCGGCCGGTGCTGTGAAATACCAAATACACGTCTCCGCCACCGGTCATCCTGAGCGGAGCGAAGCGAAGTCGAAGGATCTCGCGATGCTACCTTAAAGGTAGCAAAACGGGACCCCTCGACGTCGCTCGGGATGACGAGTTGTCGATTATCCGCGAAACGGATGCCGCAATATCGCGATCAACCATCGGAAGAAGAATTTTAGGGCAACCCCGAAAGACATTTTCGATTTGCCTCGGGCGCGATCGCGAAAAGCGATTGGAACTTCGCGCACCCGCAACTCGCTTCCACCGCGGACGATGGTTTCGAAAACGATTTTGAAACCGCTGGTGGGCGGCGCGATGGCCAGTAATCGTGAACGCGAGATGGCAAAGAATCCGCACATTGAATCGCGAACACCGGTGAGTGGATATGCCAGCGCCGAAGCAGCGCGCGACATTATTCGTCGCCAGAGCGGCCAGCCCGGTGTTGATCCGCCGGGCACATAGCGACTGCCGATGGTCATATCGACCGCGTCCGCGAACAGTGGATCGAGCAAATCTTTGATCCGCTCCGGCGGATGGCTGAGATCCGCATCCATCACCACCAGGATGTCGCTTTCGGCAGCATGTGCGCCGGTCATGATCGCCTCGGCCAGGCCGGGCGCGTTGGGATCCTGTTCGATCAACCGGACCGGATGATTTGTCGCGGCCGCTCGAATGGCATCAAGCGTTCCATCGGTCGAACCACCATCGACAAAGAGAATCTCCCGAATCGGGACGCCGGCAGCAACAATCTGCGACACCAGCGACGCGATATTTTCCGCCTCGTTGAAAGTGGGAACGATGATCGAGACCGTTGGCATGGCGTTCGTTAAACGTCCAACGTCCAACGCTCAACGCTTAACGTCCAATGAATGCAAAGAGAGAGCCGACGACCGGGATTGAACCGGTGACCTACGGTTTACGAAACCGTTGCTCTACCAGCTGAGCTACGTCGGCGTTTGAGCGGGCAAAAGATTGCACTCCTGGGCCCCCGGCACAAGCGCCTCGACACTTGGACTGGCGTCTGACACAGACGCCCTACAACCCTCGGATTTACAATCGCGCTACTTTATCACGCCGACTTCGGCGCGGCGATTTTTTGCCCAGGCCGATTCGCTGTGACCTGAATCGGCGGGCATTTCCATACCGAAACTCACCGTCTGGATTCGGCCGGCGTCTGCTCCCTGCGAAATCAAAGCTTCGCGAACCGCGCCCGCGCGACGATCGCCCAGGCCGCGATTGTATTCGGCCGTTCCGCGCTCGTCGGTGAACCCGGCGATGATAATTTCGGTCCCGCCGTTTTTAATGGAATCGGCGATTTCCTGAATTTTTCCAGTTTCAGAGCCGCGAATCGATTGGCTGTCGAAATCGAAATAGATCGGCTGGAATTGTCCGCGCTCGACGTTGCCGCCGAAAAACGAGGTGCCTTCCCGGCGTTCGGGCAGTGGCGTGCCGCTTACGTAGTCACCGGTCGAACCGGCCCCCTGGCCGCCTCCCTTTTTTGCGCACCCGGTTGCGCTGAGGAACAGGACAAGCGCCGCAACCGGCCAGATTGAGTTGAGAAAATGTCGATGGAGGGAGGAAGATTGGTTCGTCATGGTTTCGCAGAATAACGCCTCCGAACCCTCGCGCAAGCGCCGCTCTACGTGGTCCGTGGACCGAATAGTTGCCGGAACGCGCCGAAAAGAGTGCGTCCGCTTTTCGCTTTCCCCGGGCGCGCCACCAGAACGGGGCAATGCGCCCGGTTCAAGATGCTGCGGGTAAGATCGCCCATGATATAATGTCCGACCAAGCCGCGCGCGTGCGATGTGCCGGTTACGATCAAACTGTAGTCGCCCTGGAGTGCTTCTTCGAAAACCTGGTCGATCACGATGCCGTGCCGAAGACGGACCTCTGCCTTCACGCCCAGGCGTTCGAGTTCCTTTTTTTGCTGGCTCAAATTCATTCCCAGCTCCGATGTCGATCCGAGGAGTTGCTCGACATCTTCCTCCATGTCCACGAGATCTGCATACATGGCCGGCGGCTCGGCCATGACGTGAAGTAATGTGACCGAGGCGCCAACCGCAGCCGCGAGTCTTCCGGTGAGTTGCACCGCCTGCCCGATAAATTCTTTTCCACCGGTGCAGACGAGAAAACGTTTCAGTTGTTTCTGTTCGCCAATCGCGACCAATACCGGCGGCACGATCGATTTGATTACGTCGTAGGTCTTAGCCGAGCGCCAGTAGGGCCCGCTCGCGCCAGTCCATCGCGCGCCGATGACCACGAGATCGAAATTCGTTTTCGATGTTTGATCGACAATTTGTCGAACGGGTTCGCCGGACTGCACAACCGTTTGGAATGCGACGCCGCTTCCCCGTAAAGATGCCGATTGTTTTTCGAGGGTCTCGCGCAGCTGGGCCTCATCATCTGCGGTTTCAGCAATGCCCAGGAGCATGGTTTCGGCCCGGAGCGGCGCAGCCAGCGATTCCCCGAGCCGGATAGCGCTTTCGGCGGTGGACGTTCCATCGCTGCAGATCAGAATCTTCATTGGATGAATTACAGTTTGTGGCCGGAAACCAGGGTGTAAATGACAATGGCTGCCCCGATCATTGGCAGCGGGACGAAAGCCAGCCGAATTTTCGGCCCGGTAAAATACTGGGTCGAGATCGCGCCGATCTGCGCGCCTATGGCCGCGCCGGTATTCATCACCAGCGCAATCAGGATATCGACGTTGCCTTTGACGGCGTGGCTGAAGGTTCCGTAGCTGGCTGAGATAATGATTTCAAACAGATCCGTGCCGACCGCCAGATGGGTGGGAATCCCGAGCACGTAAACCATCAACGGCATCCGAATGTATCCCGCGCCGCCCCCCAGGAAACCGCTGAACAATCCACCGACAAAGGAAACTACGAGTATGACCCAAAGGGAAATGCCTTTGATTCCCGAAACGGGCAGCGAAACCATGGGCCCGATGTTCAGGCGTTGAATCGCCCGCGTCATCGGCTTTAACGCGGAATGATCCTTGGTCGATGCTTTCTTCCCTTTTCGTGAAGCCAAAGTTTTCCTGCTCTCCCAAAACATGAAGAACGAAATACTCACGTAGACTACAATCGAGACGATGCTTACGACCAGATTGACGTTCCCGGCGCGTTTCAGGGCTTGAATCACCTGCGCGCCGGCTTCGGCCCCGCCGATCGTTCCGAGGGCCATGATCAATCCGAGTTTAAGATCGACATTGCCAAGCGCCCGATGCCGTTTCGCCGCCACCACCGATTTGCCGACGATATGGGCGAGATCGGTCCCCACCGCGAAATTCCAGTCCAATCCGACGGCGCGCAAAGCCGGACCGGCAATGAAGCTGCCACCCACGCCGAAGAACCCGCCCATTATCCCAATTAGAAACCCGACAATGACCAGATAAACTGGACTGATATGGGAGTGAGAGATTGGGAAAAACATCGGCTTACTCCGAACGGCCGCCCCGTAGAAGACGCATCAGAAAGGTTGTGACGCTTTCCAAGACCACGGCCTGACCAATGATCAGCAGGATCGCGACAGTGGCATAAAAATACCGGTGTTCGCCTTGCAGGCGGTGGAGCCAGCCGCCTAGCAAATGGAGCACCAGAAAGAAATAAGCCACTACCAGAACGGCGTAGACCACCAGCTCAATCGCAAATGCTCGAAATGTTTTGAGCGCTTCCTTTTTCATCTACCGTTCGAGTTCAATTCGTTCAGCCTCTCTCTGCCGGTTGCGTTGGGAATCGTCAACGTGCAAATTCTATTGCCTGGGAGGCATTTCTTCCTAACGTTCCACTTCGCTTTTGACCGGGGCAAACCATGGCTGATGCTGCAAACAAATACGCCGAAAACGTAGCGGGAAAATTTTATGTCGATGATCAATGCATCGATTGTGATCTCTGTCGCGAGACCGCGCCGGCCAATTTTAAACGTAATGACGATGGCGGCCATTCCTACGTTTACAAGCAAGCGGAGACCCCCGAGGAAGAAGCTCTCTGCAAAGAAGCGATGGAAGGTTGCCCCGTCGAAGCCATCGGCAGCGACGGCGCTTAGTTTCGTAGCAGCCCCGGATGCTTTCGGGGCCCCCTTCGATGCCGAATCCCGAAATCCCGGTCGCACTCACGATCGCCGGATCGGACAGCAGCGCCGGCGCGGGCCTGCAAGCGGACTTGAAAACATTCAGCGCGCTGGGCGTTTACGGATTGACGGCCGTGACCTGTGTGGTCGCGGAGACACCGGGAAAAGTTGCCCGGATCGAGCCGGTCCGCGCGAAGATTGTGCGTGAGCAAATCGATGTGCTCGCGAAGAATTTTCCGATCGCCGCGATCAAGACCGGCCTACTTTGCTCGGCTGAAATTGTCAAAGTGGTTGCGGCGGCGATTGTCGATCTTGCCCGGACGAAGCAAGGCGTTTCGCTGGTGATCGATCCGGTAATGATTGCAACCAGCGGCGACGTTCTTTTGAAGCCAGCCGCGATCAAGATTTACGAATCAAAATTGTTTCCGTTAGCCACGCTGATCACACCAAACCTCGATGAAGCCGGCAAACTTCTCCGCCGGAAAATCAATGATCGACAATCGATGGAGAAAGCCGCCCGCGATTTGGCGCGGAAATATCGTGTGTCGATCCTGCTCAAGGGCGGACATCTGGCGGGTAACGACGCGACCGATCTGCTTTTTGCGAATGGTAAGCTGACCGAATTCACCGAGCCGTTTGTTCCCGGCGTGGCGACCCACGGCACCGGCTGCACTTATTCCGCGGCGATTACGGCCGGGCTGGCTTCCGGGTTGACTCTCGAAGACGCCGTCGGTCGTGCCAAGAAATTTGTCACATCGTCCATACAACGGCATTTCCGGTGGACATCGTCCGCCGGGAAGACGCTCGACGCCCTCAACCATTTATCGCGCGCCGAATAAAAATCAGCTGATTGTGGCGCAAGCAACCATGCGACCCAGCTTTCAGAAAGGCTTGGATCGGTGACGTGCGACTGTGAGGTCCCTCGCTCCGCTCGGGATGACAGAACTGGCATTCGGTCACCAGATCCCTGCCGCGCGCGTTACAAACTCGCGCCCTGCCCGGTCGTGATGTCTCTCCAGATTTACTGATCCGGCCGGCCGGTTTTTTCCCAACGCTTTAACTCCATCGCTTCGACCGCCGCGGCCGTTTCCGCCTGTTTCTTGCTCCGGCCGCTGCCCTGGCCAAGGACTATTCCCTCCCAGGTCACGCGTGAGATAAATGTCTTTTCGTGCTCCGGGCCGGTTTGCGAGATCAATTCGTAAACCGGACTTTGCGGCGAAATGCTTTGCAATAATTCCTGCAAATGTCCCTTGGGATTAATGTCGACCGGCTCCTCCGCGATCTGGTCGAGATCGGCCCGGGCTTGATCGAGAATAAACTTCTTCGCCGTGTCCAGGTCGCTGTCGAGATAGATCGCGCCAATCAACGCTTCGAACCCATCGGCCAATGTCGAGGCCCGCTCCCGGCCACCGCTCGATTCTTCCCCGCGCCCCATCAAGAGAAAACTTCCTAAATCGAGCGCGGCGGCATGCGTCTTCAATGTGTCGCGCGAAACCAAACGCGACCGTAATTTGGTTAGCCGGCCTTCGGCTTCGCCGCTGAAATGGCCGTAGAGATATTCGGTTATCACCAGTTGCAGAACGGCATCCCCCAGAAACTCCAGGCGCTGATTATCAAAATGATACCGCTGGGTCTCATGCCCGAGACTGGGATGAGTAAGCGCCTCCGCCAGCAACAACGGGTTGCGAAATTTGTAACCAATTCGTTCCTCGAGCGGGCTCACGACATTTGTCATTCTGAGCAAAAACTCGTCCTGAGCCAAGATCGAACGGGCGAAAAAATCTCCCAATATTGGAAGAAACAATCGGGAAGCCAGGAAGGAAAACTAATCAGGAAAGCAGGAAAAGAGGAAAAAGACTCCGAGGATCGAGAGACCGTCCAAGAAATCCTTTTCCCAATCTGATTCCTGCGTTCCTGATTCAAATTCCATTTGCTTAAAAACGCGCGCCTTCTCTAATTAGAACAGTGTTCAGCTTGACCATGCTCGGCAGCGGCAGCGCGGGAAACAGCGCCCTGGTCGCAACCGAGCACTGCAAGATCTTGATCGATGGCGGGCTGAGCGCGCGTCAGATCGTGTTGCGCCTCGATCAATGCGGCGTCGCTCCGGAGCAGCTCGATGGTGTCCTTCTCACCCACGAGCACGGGGACCACGTCTGCGGGCTCGAAGTGCTTGGCCGGAAGTTTTCCGTGCCGATCTATTGCAACGCGCTAACCGCGGAAGCGGTCCGGAACAGCCCGGCTTCCGCGGGTCTGGATCGACATCGGAACTGGCGGATTTTTCGCACCGGCTCGGATTTCTCGATTTGCGATATCGCGGTGCAAAGTTTTCCTGTTCCTCACGACGCGGTCGATCCGGTGGGATTCGCATTCCATGCCGGCTCGGGCAGCCTCGGGTTCATTACCGATCTTGGTTATGCCACCAAGATGATCGTGGAACGATTGCGCGAGGTGGGCACGATTGTGATCGAAACCAATCACGACGAAAAACTTTTGCAGAACGACAAACATCGGCCCTGGCCGGTGAAGCAGCGGATTCAATCGCGGCACGGTCATCTTTCCAATACCGCGGCCGCGAGCGTGATCGAGCAATTGCTTCCGGGAAAGATCGAGCGGGTCGTGCTGGGCCACCTTAGCCGCGATTGCAACACGCCCGCGCTCGCTTTTGAGGCGGTGCGGGGACAATTGGAAAAAGCCGGCAAGATCGACATCGAGATTTATTGCGCCACCCAGTCGGTGCTCAGCCCGCGATTTCGGATCGGCGACACCATCCGCGGCGCGTTCCAGCCGACGTTCGAGAACGCGCTTCTGCAGACAGGGTGAATTCTATGACGAGTGAGAGGCCGCGGTCAGCGCCCGCGGCTACAACGACGATTCGCGATGCGACCGACGCGGATTTGCCGGCAATTATCGAGATCTACAACGCGGGCATTGCCACCCGGACGGCTACGGCCCAGCTCGATCGGATTACGGTGGAAAGCCGGCGCGACTGGTTGGGCGAACATACGCCGGATTGCCATCCGTTTTGGGTCGCCGAGGTCGATGGTCGGGTTGCCGGCTGGCTGAATTTCAAGAGTTTTCTGCCCCGGTGCGCCTATGCAGGCACGGTGGAGTTGAGCGTCTATGTCGATGAAAAATTTCAGCGGCGCGGGATTGCCCGGGCATTATTGGAGGAGGCCATTGGCCGCGCGCCTTCTCTGGAAATCTCCGCGATGGTCGGCCTCATCTTCGCCCACAACGAACCGAGCTTGCGATTGTTCGAGCGCCTCGGGTTCGAGCGCTGGGGCTTGTTGCCGGGAGTGGCTCGCCTCGACGGGGTCGAGCGCGACCTCACCATCATGGGTCGCCGGGTTTAGGATCGAAAATCCAAGTTTGTCAGGCTTCCTCGGGGCCGACGACGAGATGGACCACGCCGGATGGATCGGCAATGAAGAAGCCGTTGAAATCTTCGCGCAATTGCTCGACTTCGTCGCGCCGGGTGACGCCGTGCACTTTCAAAAACGAGGCCGCGGCTTCGGTATCGTTCGTTTCCAGTTCCAGCCAGATGTCCGGGTGGCTCAGATACGGCACTTTGTCGATCCAAAGCCGGTTCGGGCCGAACTGAAATATGCAGCCATCCGCTTCTTCCTCGACCAAGGGCAGTCCAAGCGTGTCGCGATAAAACGCGATCGTTTGCTCGTAAGTGTGGCTGGGACATTTGATGGCGATATTCGCGCCACCGGAAAATTGCGGACCTTCGAGTTTGGCAACCATTTGTCGATCTTAGCAGCGTGAGGCGGGATTCGCTAACTGGCAGTTGATGCTTCCTCGCTTGCACTGTCATCCCGAGCGAAGCGAGGGATCTCACAATCGCGGGGCAACGCGCCGAGCAACCTTGAATCCGCGCGCGCTTCGTCGTTTGCGAATGTTATCTCTTCCCGCGGGATCCTTCGCTTCGCTCAGGATGACAAGTTACGCGGAGCGGAACGCCGGGCGCGCTAAAGTTGGCCCACGATTCTTGCAGCGACGCCTTTTGCTTTTTCCAAGGCCGCGGTCTTATCCTCGACACCGCTTAGACCGATTGTGATGAGCGAATTGCCTTTGAGGATGTAAAGCATTACCGCGCTGTTCGATAAACCGCTGGCCGTTCCATCTGTGGCAAAGGCTTTGTCACCGAGTCCCAGAATCTCGATCAGGGCCGGAGTACTCTTTGTGATCACGTTGAGTTGTTCCAGCGGATCGTAACCGTCTGCCGCCTGATAGAGACGAAGGACGAGCGTTTTTCCGGGAGTCAGGCCGTAATAATTGCACTTTGAATAATAACCATCGCTGCCCCGGAAATTTCGCGGTGTCGCCGTTTTTACTTTTGTATCCAGGACTGATTCGGCCGTGGCTTGGTCGATGATTTGCGAAACATCGATTTGCTTGTCGGCCGCGAAAAGCCAGCTCGCCGCGACGATTAGACCGCTCAGACTAACGACAAGCTTTTGCATTAGCGAGGTCCTTCGCTTCGCTCAGGATGCCAAGGCGAAAATTGCTTCATCCCCCGGCGGCGCCTTCGCCGCCCGGTTCGGTCATGGCGACCGGATCGAGCGCGCGATCGAGCTCCGCTTCGGGCAACACTTTCTTCTCCCGGCAAATTTGCCGTACCGTCTTGCCGGTCCTCGCGCTTTCCTTGGCGATTTCTGCCGCGCGATCGTAGCCGATTTTTGGGGCGAGACTCGTGACCATGGCCATCGACAGTTCCACCAGTTCTTCGCACCGCTTCTTGTTAGCCACGATGCCGGTCACGCATTTTTCGCGGAATGCATCACACACGTTGGCCAGGAGCCGGATCGATTCGAGGAGATCGTGGGCCATGACCGGCATCATGACATTGAGCTCGAAATTTCCATTCGCGCCCGCCCAGGTAATCGTCGCGTCGTTCCCGATCACTTCCGCGCACACCATCATCAGCGATTCGCACAAGACCGGATTGACCTTCCCCGGCATAATCGAGCTGCCCGGTTGCGTGGCCGGTAACTGAATTTCGCCAATCCCGCATCGCGGGCCGCTCCCGAGCCAGCGAATATCATTGGCAATCTTGAATAAACTGACCGCGATCGTTTTGAGCTGGCCACTCGCTTCCACCACTGCGTCCTTGCTGCCCTGCGCTTCGAAATGATTTTGCGCTTCGTAAAATGCGATCCCGGTGCGCTGCTCGAGATGCCGCATGATTTTCCCGGGAAGATCGACATGCCGGTTCAGGCCCGTGCCCACGGCCGTCCCGCCCAAAGCCAGCTCGCGCAAAACATCCGTGGCTCTTTCCGCACGCGCCTTCGCATAAGCAACCTGCTGCGCGTAACCGGAAAATTCCTGGCCCAGCCGCACCGGGGTTGCATCCATCAAATGGGTTCGGCCAATCTTAATGATCTCCCAAAATTCTTTCGCCTTCGCTTCAAGTGCGCCGTGCAATTTCGCCAGCGCCGGAACCAGGCAGTCCTTCAATTGTTCGGCGGCGCTGATGTGAATGGCCGAGGGGATCACGTCGTTGCTGGATTGGCCCATGTTGACGTGATCGTTCGGGTGCACAAGCTCGCGGGAACCGATCGGTCTGCCCGCCAGTTGGGCGCAGCGATTCGCGATCACTTCGTTTGCATTCGTGTTCGTGCTCGTGCCCGAGCCGGTCTGGAAAATATCGAGCGGGAAATGCTCGTCCAACTTGCCATCGACTACTTCTTCGGCGGCTTGCACGATCAAGGCCGAGCGTTCCGCATCGAGCAGGCCGAGATCGTGATTGGCCTGCGCGGCCGCCCATTTGATTAAACCGAGCGCGCGAATGAACGGCCGGGCAAACCGATAACCGCTCACCGGAAAGTTTAGCACCGCGCGTTGGGTGGAAGCGCCGTAAAGGGCCGAGGCCGGGATGGACATCTCGCCCATCGAATCCTTTTCCATCCGCGTTGTGCCGCCCATTAGGCCGATTGATTCGCGTGCAGGCGCGTCGGGCGCGGCGTGGAAGGCTCGTGGCCATTCAGCGACACCGCTCTTTGAAACACGGTGACGAACATGGGCGGAATGTTTTGCAGGCAGTATTCCGACTCGGCGTGCTCGAAAAGCGTGGCGTGCTGCTTCAGCTCATTGGTCACCTGATAAATGATAAAACTGCCGCCGGGCGCGAGCGCGTCGTGGGTTTTTTGGAGCAGGGCGCGTTTCTTGTCGATCTGGAGGATGCTGAACGGAATGCCGGAAAGGACGTAATCGCAGTGCCCGAACCCGAGCCGTTCCAGTTCCTGCGGCAAGGTCGCGGCGTTTCCGTGAATCACGTGAACACGCGGGTCGCCCGCGAATTGTCGTTCGAGGTCGCGCGATAACGCGGCATCGAGCTCGAACAGGAGCAAATGCGACCCCGGCCCCATCCGTCGGGCGATCTCGCGGGAATGAACGCCTTCCCCGGGGCCGTACTCGGCGATTACCCGCGGCTGGGTGAAATCCATCTTGCCCGCGACGCGCTCGACCAGGGCCTTTGAACTGGGCATGATCGAGGCAACCTGGAACGGTCTTTTCAAAAACCGTTTAAAGAACAGCGCGCTCATTCGAGGCCGAATAGTCCACCGCCGTCCCCGCATTGTCCAGTCACGAAGTGGCTTGCCTCGCTGGCTACCCCGGGAGCCCCCCAGGGCGAGATCGACCGAAATTCACCTTTTCCCGGGAACTTCTAACAAAGGATTGACATTGATTCTAAAATTTATAATGCTTGGGGTAGCGAAATGTCTTGCCCAGTTTCTGCCAAATTGATGATTTTCACACATGCATAACCTCCTCACGGTCAAGGAAACGGCCAAGTATCTTCGCATCCCGTTGCCGACCGTTTACTATCTCGTTCAGCGCGGCCAATTGCCGGCCATTCAAATCGGCGGGCGTTGGCGGATTAAGAAGAGCTCGCTCGATAAGGACATCCTTAAGGAGGACAAATCGGGCCAGCCCACCGTCCTGGTCGTGGACGACGACGAGAGTTTGCAAAACTTGTTCAAGCTCTTTTTGAAGAAGATTGGATTCAGCCGGGTCGTGGTTGGCACGGTCAAGGAAGCGCTGGTCGCGCTCGACAAGCAAAAGTTCGATCTCATCTTTCTCGATCTAAAATTGCCGGATGGTCCGGCCGATGACGTTTACGACAGCGCCAAGAAATCGCAGCCGCATTGCCCGATCATCATCATCACCGGTTATCCCGACAGCGAGATGCTCGACCGGATTCTGGCCAAAGGTCCGATCACGGTGTTGAAAAAACCGCTCAAGGTCGAGCAGTTGAAAGAGACCGTGCGCATCCTCGGTCACAAGGACGCCGTCAAACTCGCGGCCTGAGGCCGATCTTGTCATCCCGAGCCGCGGTGCTACGGCGACCTTTACGGCGGCAGGCCCCGCCGTAGTCAGCAACGGCCGATCAGTTTTTCAGTGTCTCAGCTTTCGACTTCTTAGTTGTCGATCCTGTCAAGATTTGATGCCTGAACCCTATTGTTCTATTGCGTCCAAACGATATACGTGAGTCACGTATAGCAACGGAACGGATAACAATTAATCAATAATCCGCGCTGCCATTCCAGCGCTGTCAAGATTTGATGCCTGACCCGAGGACTGACCCCTTTGGCTCTTTGCGCGCGCCCCGCGCGCGCTCCGCCTACGGCCCGCAAACAGGATTGACCTAGCGAACCAATTCATTTACACATGGCGACAAATGAAGAGAACCATCGGCAATTTCATTTGTTTCGTGACAACGAGTGGCGCCTTGGCGTTGGCGCTATCAGCGGTCGCGCAAACCAATGTCCAGAATGTCCAGGTTGTCGGTACACCGTCCGGCCCTCCGCAACCGAATCTGCCGAATTTGTCCGCGGTTTCGACTCCTGTAGATACTCCTCCTCCCCAAACTTCCGGAGCCGGTTTGTCTTCGCTTATCACGCTTCCGCCTCAAAACTCCGGGGCGTCTGCTGCCACTTCGCCGAGCCCGGCAACGTCGATTTCACCAGCT
Organism: uncultured Verrucomicrobiae bacterium; assembly: GCA_963815455.1. Lineage (GTDB taxonomy): Bacteria > Verrucomicrobiota > Verrucomicrobiia > Chthoniobacterales > UBA10450 > JBDTZF01. The sequence continues at coordinate 1,083,499 of CAWFGO010000001.1, read as the reverse complement.
GCTTCAGCTAATCCGGGTCTCTCGCTCATGGGCCCCCAAGTGAGGTTTTCACAAAACCAGCAGGTCGGCGAAGGAATCGTCAATACTAACCCGGCCAAAGCGGGCGGCTCGCCCGCTGCATCGGCGACCCCGGCACCGACTAATATCCAAATTCAGGGATCGCAGGTGAATCAGGCCACCCAAGACGCAGGTACGGAAACGGCAACGATAACGCCCACCAAGAATGTTCCCATTCAGGGATCCCAAATAAATGACGCGTCACACGCTACGGGAACCGGAACGGGAACGATCACGCCGAGCAAGAACATCATCATCCAGAACAGTCAATTCAACGACAACAACCCGACGGCCACGGCCGCGCCGGGTAACACAATCAACGCCGGCGATGCAGGGAACGCGAAGATCAATCAACATCCAAAAACGAAACGAAAAGGTCACGGACAACCGAGCGACCCCGCAACCGCTGGCGGCGATCACGGAAGAAAACTGCACCATGCCAGGGAGGGCCAAATGTCCGAAGCCGATGAACAAGGAGACGCTGGGCGAGGCCGTCATCAACACCGCCACGACAGGCAGATGGAATCCAGGCAACGGGAGCAGGGCGACGCGGGTGCTGAACGGAAAGCAAAACCAACCCCAACTCCCCAGCTCCCAGTTAACCGATAACGCGCGCAGCGCGCGCTCCGCGTCGATAGTTAGCGCTGCCCCCGGCCCCCCAGGTGCAAGAATAAAGACATGAGCCCTTCTGTCTTTTCTCCAGTCTTGACTACCAAAGCCCTATCAACTTTGAATTCACACTAAACCAAATTACCCTTACCTAACTGTCCGAGAAATCAGGGCAAGCCCAGACTGACCCCTTTGGCTCTTTGATGATTCGCGCTGCCATTCCAGCGCGGTCAAGATTCGAAGATTTGACCCTGGCTTTGCCCCCGACCCTGGCTTTGCCCCCCCAGCCGAGTTCTGTCAGATCTTAAGCGCCAGCTGCTCTCCCGGCAATTCGAGAAACAGTCGCAACTGTTTTTCTATCTCTTTAATTAACTGCGAGCCGAACCGACCAATGGTACGAACGACAAGCTTCTTGTTGAGGGTAAAGATTTTGTCGATTCTCACGGCGGAATCGAATCGTAATCCCGTTGCCATAAACTCCGGGTGAGAGTTTTGCACAACGAAATCGAATGGACTTCGTCGCGAAGTGTTCGTTGTGATCAAAATGAACACCGCATCTTGACTGGTTCGATTGTAGGAATCCGGCGAGATAATGACCGCCGGGCGGACTTTAGTCGCCGAAAGATCGGTGAAGGGATAGCTGAGAACGACCACGTCCCATTTGTTCATTCATTCTTTTTGAGCAGGTCGTTATAGCCATCTTCCTCCGCAGCGTTAAGAAACTCGAATGTGCCCGCCTTTTCAGCAGCAACCAGCAGTTCAGAGTCCGACAATTCGGTCGCTGCCACCGCTACGATCACCGGAAGAGTGAGTCGAAATTCGAAATATGTCGAATGAAGCTTGCTCCCTTCGCCCTTCGTCAGATCAGCCGGCGGCGCGTCGTTGAGCCGATAAAAGTGAGGCGTTTCTTGTGTAACGGTCGGCATATTGGGTTCAGGCTTTCTTGAGGATACCAACTTGGAACCGGCTCTGCAAGATCAGCTCCCCGTCACAGAGAAACTCCACGCTGTGCGGGCCGGGCTTTGGGAATGTGAGATTGTTAAATTGAAAGCTCATCTCTACGACGTGGTTCGGATCGGAGAAAGGTATCGCGCCTTTCATGCCAAAAATCGCAGTATCTTGGTCTGATTCATTCACGCACCTGATCTCCGCTTCCGCGGTTCCGCGGCCGTTGGTTACTGCAACAAAAATCGTCAGGCGCGGGTGGACGCATGGGAAGCGACTTGCCAGGAGCTGATTGAATGTGCTAACGAGGGTTTTCTCATGCGTGACCACATCGGTGATGACGCGATCGCAGATGATCAATGCGATTCCGATCGGTTTATCCGCTGAAGCCATCGAGCGTCAAAATTACTGGGGATCGCTTACCTGTGTCAACGTATTCGCGAGCGATTATTCACCGATGTGATGCCAATCTTCATCTCGCAATTTGCGGAGAAATGTTGCGACCTGCGGCAAAACGCCATAGTTCCCGCCCTCACGTGGCAGCCGCCTTAAGCACTTTCTCAATCAGATCCCAGCGATCGCGATAAGGGGAAATATCCCAACCGCTGAAAGACTTGTGAGGGGGAAGATGAACTGTGCGCACAGTGTTGTCCTTGTGTGCTTGACCTTTCTTTCCGGGAGTCGATAGCCAAAGTTTGTGCGCCTTCGAAACATTCTCGGCCATGACCTCAGATGGAATAATGTAATATTCAAACGGCCGATTCGATCCGGGTTTAGGGATACCTCATCCTTACGTGCTTGAAGCGACGCAAATTGCTTCTTCGCTTTATCTGACGTTAAGACCAACTCGGCTCGAATCTCAGGTGAATACTTGTTTTGAAAAGTGTTCCATTTGGAAATTATAGCGGCGAAATGCATCCCGCTGCGCCCCGCTGACATATTTAACCAGTGGCAGTCGCTAGGACTGTGCAAATGTAGCGACGTATGTCCTTCTGCCCATTCCTTGAAGGCGGTCCAGAAACGGAGACGCAAGAGTTGATGCTCTGTTTGGCCTTCGTCGTCCAATCGAGTCTTCAGCGTTTTACTCCAGTCGTTGGGCTTGCATACGATGTTGAATTTCGGAGCAGGTGGGGAATCCCCAATTCGCCAAAGCTGAACTTCTAGAGCGAAGAAATGAAAGTCCGGTCCAGAAATTTTATTCAACCAGTCAACGGCAGCGCGGTGTTCTTCTGTAAACTTCTTTGCAATCCATATAAGGATAACCGCGTCGACGCCGGCGGCGTAGGTGAAGAGTTGGCCGAGGTGCCCGTGGTCGGTTTTTTCTAGCTGATTTTCGATCAGAACGATCCTATCCGTCTGAACATCCCGACAGACGATATCCGCGCTATATGGACCAACATCTTTTTCTGCCTTCTCCAGTTCCAGCTGCAGGTCGAGTGTTTCGCTCAGCAAAGCGATGTTCTCTTCCATCGCGAGCCAAGGCGTAAAACCGGTCGCTTCGTTTTGCCAAGCAACCCTTAGTTCAACGGATTCCAATTTGCCTATCGGGTTCATATTGTTCGTAGTCGCTTAGCAATTTTTTACGCCGCCCATTCGGCGCAGAGAAGCTCGGCTTGGGCTAGGACGGTCTTGACCGCCTCGTCTTGGAAGTCGGGCGGATAGCCGTGCTTTCTTAGGATGCGCTTCACGAGGACTTTGATCTTCGCGCGAGCGCTTTCGCGAAGAGTCCAATCGATCGTGACGCTTTTGCGAACCTGCGTAACGAGTTCCGTGGCAATGATCTTTAGCGAATCCTTTCCCATGACCTCGACAGCACTATTATTTGCCGCTAGCGCATCATAGAAAGCGACTTCGTCATCGTTCAATCCCAAGTCGACTCCGCGCTTGTCTGCTTCGCTTAGTTGCTTGGCGAGCTTGATTAGCTCTTCAATGACTTCCTGCGTTGCGATTGCTCGGTTGTGATAGGCGTTGAGAGTCTTCTTCAGCATCTCGGAAAACTCGCGGCTTTGGACAAGGTTCCGCTTCGAACGCACTTTGATTTCGTCGCCTAACAGCTTCGCTAACAGCTCTGCAGCGACGTTTTTGTATTTGAGTCCGCGAACTTCGGCGAGGAACTGATCGCTCAGGATGCTGATGTCTGGCTGCTTTAAGCCTGCGGCGCTGAAGACATCAATGATCTCGCCTTCGGGCACAATCGCTTTCGCGACAAGTTGGCGGACTGCGTGATCGAGAACCTCGGAGGATTTTCGTTCGCCGCGCGGTTTAGCTAACGCTGCTTTGACGGCTTGGAAGAATCCAATGTCGTCGCGGATCGCTAACGCTTCTTCGCTCCCGGCGCATAGAGCGAACGCTTGCGATAGCTCAGTCACGATTTGGATGAACCGTTCCTTGCCGTTCTCTTGTTGAAGGATGTGCTCCTGGGCAGGCGGAAGAAGCGCCATCTTCTGCGCGGGCGTTCCGTCGTGCCATTTCGACCAGTCGAACGGATGCATCATTCCGCAGGCGATCTCGTGTTTCTCGAGCATCACCGCGATAGCCGCGGCAGTGTCCAGGCTCGGAGTTCCTCTGCCTCCACTGTCGGTGTACGTGGCAAGGGCTTGCTTCAGTTGATCGGCGAGGCCGAGATAATCGACGACCAAGCCACCCGGCTTGTCGCGGAAGACGCGGTTGACGCGCGCGATCGCTTGCATGAGCCCATGCCCGCGCATCGGCTTATCGACGTACATTGTGCTGAGGACCGGAGCGTCGAATCCGGTTAGCCACATGTCGCGGACGATCACTATCTTGAACGGGTCCTTTGGATCCTTGAACCGTCCCGCGAGTGCGCGCCGCTTATCTTTATTACGGATGTGCTGCTGCCAATCCGGCCCATCCTCCGCGCTGCCCGTCATGACGATCTTCGCGACGCATGACTTTCCGGTGTCATCATCGTTAGGTCCGCTCGCCCATTCCGGCCGCAGCTTGATGATCGCGTTATACATCTCCACGCAGATGCGGCGACTCATGCACACAATCATCGCCTTGCCTTCCATCGCTTCGAGCCGGCGCTCGTAGTGCTGCACGAGATCGGCGGCGACAAGATCGATCCGCCTCGGATTTCCGACCAGCGCTTCGAGTGCGGCCCACTTCGTCTTGAGCTTCTCCTTGCGCGTCAACTCTTCGCCCTCGGTGATCGCTTCGAATTCCTCGTCGATCTTCGGCAGCTCGCTTTGGTTCAACCCCAGCTTGGCCACGCGGCTCTCGTAATAGATCGGCATCCCGCGACTGCGGGACCACGGCGCGCTGGATGTCGTAGATGCTGATGACTACCGCGCGATAGCGCATTCTAACAAAGGGCGGCACTTCCGTAGAGCCTGGGAAGGCAAATCGCCGAAGACCGCGCGCGTATTGGCGTCGGTCTTCTCGATCGGCGTGCCGGTGCAGTTAGAACTTCAACTGATACTCCGTGGCGGGCGCGCGGTCGGTTCGCAATGCGTGGATGTAGCTGAACTTCCAAACGTCGCGCACCTCGGCCACCGCAAACCCCATTTTTTTCAAGCCGTCGACAAACGCGTTTCGCTCTGTGAAACGGGATGTCGCTTCATAGATGTGCAGCTGCCCATCGAGCTTTAGTAAGCGCCACGCTTCGCGAAGGTAGTCCGTGAAGTTGGCGCCCATCAGAGATAGAGAGAACACGGCGACATCGAGCGATTCGTCTTCCATCGGGATGTGCGCGATGTCGCAAGCGATCACGTCCTCATTTGCCGGGACATAGTCGAAGCTGTGAACTGTGTGCCGGTCCCCGAGCGCCGTCGCGAGCTTTGCTTCACCGCAACCAAAGTCACCAATTACGTAGCCGCTGCGCTTCTCTGCCCAGCGGATCACTTCCTCGAAAGGCACAACTGCCCACGTCTTTCGCGCCTCGCGATAAAGCGTGTGGTAGTGCGCCCACTCGTCTGGGTCTGCGCGAAGCCGCTCCGCTATCTTCGCGCTGCCGGTTTGATTCCAGTTGCGGTTCATCGTCGAGAAGTCGCCGTAACTACACGAGCGTCGCTCGCTCTCGGCGGCGTCGGGTGAAAGCGCAGCCGCGATCGGCGTGCGGCTCACGATTTCCACTTCGCCGCTCGTTAGGCGACCCAGCCAGCCAATCACATCCTGATATGCTTGTGCGGGCGAACGCAGATGTCCCTCGGGCACGACGCCATCGACGGCGGCGTCGGCAATGGACTTCTTGAACTTCAGCCGCCGCATCTTGGACTCGCACCATGACCAGCGTTCGCCATTGACGGCAGCAAACGTGAGCGGCAGCACCACCGTTACTTTTTCTGCGCGCTGGCCTTGCCGGTAGATTCGTCCTTTGAGCTGCTCAAACTCCGCGTTTGTCCACGGCAGCACGTTTACGATGAGCCGTTCGCAAACATCTTGGAGACCGTCTACGCCTGTACCGATCGCACTTGAGCCAATAAGGACATCCACGTCGCCATGCAGAAAACCATCGAGCCCAGTCTTGTCGTCGCCGGTAAAAAAGCCGACACGCCATCCATCTTCCGTGAGTGCGTCGCGCAGCGGACCTTCGATGCCTTGGAGGTAGTGGGTATATAGCAGCGTCTTCCGCCGCACTTCGCGTCTGATGATCGGCAGCCGAACACGCGTGAGGATTTGCTCCAATGCCAGCGGCGAACCGGCGCGGCCGAGCGCGCGGATTTCCTCGATCGCGTCGCAGCAGTCGATCGGAACCTCGCACTGCTCCAGTTCGGCGTCGTATTTCGGCACCCAGCGCGTGCCGAGAGAGACGAGCCGCTGATGCAGCTTCATGCAATTCGCGACGGTCGGTCGCGTTTCGATGTCCGGGTGCTCCAGACCGCTGACCATCTCCACAAGACTCCGGCCTTCCTGAAGATTATTGATCACCGGCGTCGCCGACATGCCCAGCACGCAAAGCCGCGGCTGCTTCACCGCGGCAAGCGCGATGAGCGCGGCGATGATCCGCTTGCGCCGCGAAAGATTCTCTGCCGTGCGCTGCTTGGTGAAATGAATCTCGTCCACGACGATGAAGTCCGCCGTCTCCGCCTCGGCGAAGCGCCGCACCTTTGCCTCCGAGTCCTCCTGCTGAAACATCTCGTAGTTCAACACCAGGTAGCGGTGCCTCGGCGCGGCGCCGAACCCCGTCGCGTCGCCCGCGAGCGCGGACCAATCCGGCACGAATGATTTTGTGCCGACTACGCTGTTGGGAAAGCTCGCGAGAATCGCGGTGCGCCAACCCTCGACGACACTGTTCGGACAACACACCAGCGTCAGCCCCGCGCCTGACGCGCGACTAGCGAGTACGGCGGAAAGCGTCTTACCCGCGCCGGTCCCCGACCAGTTGCCGACACGCCGCCGTTGCAGAACGCGCGCCGCCGTGAGCCGCTGCATCAGATTCGGCAGCGCGATCTTTCCATCCACAGTAAAGGCATAGCCCGCCGGAATCGGAAGCTTTGCGGCGCGCTCGTGCTCGGCAAGGAAATCTGTGCGCACGCGATCGGCATAAGCATCGCCTTCAAACCCGCGCGCCTGTTCCAGCGCTGCTGCTTCGTCGCGAAAGGCGTGCTTCCAAATCTTCGCTAAAGCCGATGCGACAAGAAACTCCACGGCTTCCTGATCTGCCGAAATCACAACAGTAGATTGCAGTGACCGCAGCACATCCACTGTCTGGACGGCCGGGAGCGCGGTTTCGTCCGCCTGTGCCTCATCGACCAGCCCTAACTCGCCCTGCTTCTCCGCAGCATTCGCCTTTTCACTTGTTAGGCTTTCGAGAGTTGTCGCTTGATCGGCGAGAAACTTGTCCACGAGCGACTTCTCACCACGACAAAACTTCTCTATCTCTCCAAACGGAAATCTTCCAGTTCCCAAAGCATCGATGAACGTTTGCGATTTCCGATCACCGCTAAGCAAGCCATTCTGCTGAAAAAGCACATACAACTCCGCTGGCGTGAATGCCTTTAGGTGATGCTTCAGCCCATCAACAAACGCGCGGATGGCGGGAACAGTCCAGCCGACGCGGCAACGAGGACAGCCACGATCGTACGCCGCTCGGTTCTTTACCGTCGCCCGCCAAACATGGGACGGGTCTTTCGAACATCGCCACCATCCGGAAACCTGGGAACCAATCGTGAGGGTTTCCGGCCCCCTTTTGTTTTTCTTCGTGTCCCACTCGTTAGCAAGGGCGGGCAACACCTTTGCGAGCGATCTTTCAGGACGTGCTTTTTGTCGACAGTCAGGACAGCCGATGTCGCGCTTTACACGAGGCTGAATCTTTGCCCGCCAGATGTGCTCCGAATCGACGGGACACTGCCACCAAACAACCTTGTCGCTGCCAACAGTGACCATGCTAGGTGTCAGACTGCCGTTCAGCATCGGATGCCACTGTGCAGCGAGATCTGGCCGCAGGGCTTCTAGCGAATTTTGCGGACATGCTGCTTGCCCCGCACAGAACCGACAGCCGTTTCCAAGAACCGCGCGATTGCGAATCGAAGCGGACCAAATGTGCTCAGGGTATTTGGAGCATTTCCAGGCGACTATCTGGTGGCTGTTTGCTTTGAAGTCCGATGGCACAAGCGGCGCGTTTCCCTCATAATCCCACTCGGCACATAGGATCGGGTGAGATCGGTCGAGCGCGCCTAGGTGTGTTTTTCCTTGCTTAGCACGTGCGCACTTTCGGCATCCCAACGAAGGATGAGCTGCACGGGACCTTATCTTACTCTGCCATTCATGTGGTGGCCTTGCATTGCACTGCCACCAAACGTTCTCTTGGCTACTTGATGTATAGTCGAAGGGTGTCGCCGAACCGTTTTTCAGCGGATGCCACTGCGCGGCGAGCTGTGGATATCTTCCACCAAACGAATTTTCGCGAGACAATAATCGGCCAGAGCACTTCGGACAACCGCTACCGCGCGCACGTCGACAAACTGTTGCCTCCCAGTCATGACCTTTCGAACAAAGCCACCAAACCATGCGATTGCTGCCCGGACGAACATCGATCGGCCGCAAATCGTTTTTCGTCGGATGCCATTCTGCGGCAAGCTTGGGGAAGAGGACAGCTATGGAATCCTCGACGGCAGTTCGTTGGCCGGCGCAAAACGAGCAGCCATGTCCCTGGCGGGTGCGTTTGTTTACGCGGCAGGGAAATTCGTGTCCCTTAGAACATATCCACCAAATCAGCTTGTAGCTGTTTTCTTTGATTATGTCGGGCGTAAGAGGCGCATTCTTTGTCGGATGCCACTGCGCAGCTATCTGCGGATGGGTTTTCGCAAGCGACCCTCCCAAATTGGCGCGTGAGTCTCTTACTACAGCCATTTTGTGTACGCGCGAATATCGATCATTGGCACGGTTGCGCTCGCCTGTAGTCGAGCTATGAACTCCAGTAGAAATGCCGCAGCGGGCTTGCCGGCCGGCGTGAAGTTGTAACAGCCGTTTTCATCACAGCCGAACGTTCCATGCGCGGCGATACAACCAAGGTCAAGACGACCGCCCATCTCGCCACGACTAAGAGCGTCACTTAGTGCTTGGCCGAGCGGCGGATTCCAATCACTCTCAAAAGCCAACAGCCCACCAATGATATGCGGTATCACCTTCGGGGGCTGCAGCCCTGAGGCAGAAGGAATTGGCAGACTCGTTCGATAAAGGGCGCGAACGCTTGCTACTTTCTTCTGTGCGTATGCGACCAGATCGGCATTGATGCTTTGCTTTGCCTCGAAGACGGCATAGACGCTTTCGGCAGGGATGACCTTCTGTCCCTGGAAATGAAACATTAGGGGCGAATACTGACGGTCGAACACGACCACATCGATTTGGTCGCTGAAGACATTGTTACTGTCCACGACATGTGCTGTCTCGACTTGGTAACGCCGAGGCAAATAAGTTTCGAGGAGGTCCCGCCACACATTTTCGGAAGCATCGCCCTTCGCTACGGAGAAGGCTAAAGTCTCCCGAGTCGTCTTTAACCGGCGCTCAATGTCATCATGCAATCCTGCTAAAATCTGCGAAAGCGACCAGCTCATTGCACAATCTCGTTCCAATTTGCTGCGCTGAGCGCCAGTTCAGCAGCGGCCTGAACCTTGCCTTTCTCAGCGACCGTTAGGTCGTCTGAGATGATATTGTTAGTGTTCGCCGGATCGACAACGCGAGCATTCGCGAAACGGTCCCGCAGATATTGGAAAACGCGCCACACATTGCCCGATAACGCTTCCGGCGCGAGTTGCCATGGCAGGGCGTCAATGACGGTTAGCTCGAGATAGAAGGATGGAAACTCCAGGCTTTTCTGGTTGCGCCACAGTTTGAGAATTCTGCTCTCGTTAAGGCGATTGTACTGCCTCACATGTGTGATGTGAGTTGCCACGTTTGTCTTTGTCCACGTATCCGCCCGACGTTTGTAAATGCTGTGATCAGTCGTATAGACGTTCTGTTGCTTCCCCGGCACAAGGTCTACGCTGTAGCCGTTGACCTTCACGTTGATTGAAACGTTTTGGCGCTTCGGGCCGTAGCCTTTCTGGCTCATGCGCGCGAAGAGTGATTCGTAAATCTCTTTCAGGCTTTCGGGTGTGTTCGCCGAAAGTGAGATGAACAGATCAATATCGGTACCGCTGCGGTTGGCAGTTCCTTTCATGAACGAGCCGCTCACTCCGATGCCATTTAGTAGATTACCCGCCCATTCTGAGATTACCGGCTGCACGGTCGCTTGGACGCTACGAACCGGCGAATAGGGACCAGTGTCCACCGCCTCGCGATTCAAGATATTTTGTAAGTAGGAATCAGCCGACATCAAATTAGCCCAGATCGATGACATGCTTCGTTGAACGCGCACAACGCGTTGCCTGTCTCCTGGCGTGATCCGGCCCTGTGGAATCTGTGTTTTACCCAAAACCAGAATCGGACGAGGACGAAGCCGGCCATGCCGTGGAGCGCGAGGTGGTGGATGAAGTGCTGCACCCAGGCGAAGTTGGCGTTGCCCCGCTGGGGAGAAGGATATTGATGAGCCTGATTGTGCTCACCCTTCGGGCTCCCGTTGGTCGTCCATGTCGCTTCTCTCCATTGCCAGCGCACGTCGTCGTCTTTGCGGAACCAGTCGGAGTCGTTGAAGGGCGGGTTGGCGAGGAAGTAGTCGGCGCGGAGGTCGGGATGGAGGTCGCGCCGGAAGGTGTCGGCGTGCTCGGGGCCGAAGTCGGCCTCGATGCCGCGCAGAGCGAGGTTCATGACGGCGAGGCGCCGGGTGGTGGCGTTGCTTTCCTGGCCGTAGATGCTGATGTCGCCGAGCCGGCCGCCGTGGGCTTCGACGAATTTTTCCGATTGCACGAACATGCCGCCGGAGCCGCAGCAGGGATCGTAGATGCGGCCTTTGTACGGGGCGAGCATCTCGACGAGGAGGCGGACGACGCTCTGCGGGGTGTAGAACTGGCCACCCTTCTTTCCTTCGGCGCTGGCGAATTGACCTAAGAAATATTCGTAAACGCGACCGAGGATGTCTTTGGATCGGCTGGCTTTGTCACCCATGCCGATGGTGCCGATGAGGTCGATGAGTTCGCCTAACCGATGTTTGTCGAGCGCCGGGCGGGCGTATTCCTTCGGCAAGACGCCTTTGAGGCGCGGGTTGTCGCGCTCGATCGCGACCATGGCATCGTCGACGATCTTGCCAATCTCGGGCTGCTTGGCGCTGTTCTGAAGGTAGGTCCAACGCGCACCGGGCGGAACCCAGAAGACGTTCTCGGCTTTATATTCGTCGGGATCTTCGGGATCAGCGCCGGGCTCGCTCAGGAGCTGAGTGTGCTTCTCCTCAAAGGCATCGGAGATGTACTTGAGGAAAATGAGGCCGAGAACGACGTGCTTGTATTCGGCCGCGTCCATGTTGGAACGAAGCTTGTCGGCGGCGAGCCAAAGCTTTGCTTCGAAGCCGAGGCTGGCCGACGAGTTGTTGGATGATTTTGTCGATCTTGCTCTGGCCATTTATCGGAGCGGAATCCTAACCGAGATCGCTTCCGCACAAAAGCGAAATGCCGCGCGGAAGATGTTGAGTCGGTGATCCGCCTATGCGCGAGGCTTCCTCCTCCGTGCGCTTCGGCGTAACCCGCCTGCGTCTGGGACTACGGCGAGGCAGGCAAGTCGGCGCGACAAGGAAGTCAGAAGACAGAAGTCAGAGGACAGAGGACAGAGGACAGAGGACAAAGAACAGAGGACAGAGAACAGAAAACAGAGGTCGCTCCGAAAGCTTTCGCGAGCTTCGTCCCTTGGCGAAGAGGTCAGCTCCGAAAGCTTTCGCGAGCTTCGTCCCTTGGCGAAGAGGGCAGCTCCGAAAGCTTTCGCGAGCTTCGTTCCTTGTCGGCTTTCATTTTAAGACGTAGCGGCCGGATTTCTTTGTTCCAATCCGGCGGACCAGACCAGCTTTGATCAACGGCCGTAACAAATCGAGCGCGCCTTGTTTCGATACGCCGATGGCGTCCCAGAGTTCCCGCGGCGTGAGCGCTTTGTGTTCGCGCAAGAGATGGAGGAGCTGCTCCTGTTTCGGGCGAAGGACCAGTTTCGCTTTCCCGCCGCGCGCGGCAAGCTTTTGGATCCGGCTCCAGACTTTTTCCAGTGTGACCCGCAATCCTTCCGCGCTGTACTCGAGCCAACTGGTGAGATCGCCTTCTTCCTGCCGCACGTTTTCCAAAGCGGCATAATACCGCGGCCGGTCCTCCCAATAAAATTCGTCGATCGAAAAAATGTGGTGGTTGTCGAAGCCGCGCCGGTAAAGCTCCCATAGACTCAGCATGCGACCAGCCCGTCCGTTGCCATCGGCAAACGGGTGAATGATTTCAAACTGATGATGAACGATGGCTGAACTGAGGATGGGAGAAACTTTCTCCTCTTTGTTCCACCACTCGAGCAAGTCGGACATCATCGGCTTCACCTTTTCAGGGCGCGGCGCAATGTAATGGCCCACCTTTACCCGGATGTCCCGGTATTCGCCCGCTTTTCCCTGGTCCATGACGTCGCCGGCCATGATGCGATGCAATTTCAAGACGTGCGCTTGAGTGATGGTGTCTGCCTTCGCGTTCTTCTCCACGAGGCGCAGGCCGGCAAAATAATTAGCAACTTCGCGGCGGGCGCGCTGCGCGGTCGCAGGGATCTCGCGGCCTTCTTCGATCGCGCGGACCTGTTCCAGAGTGAGCGGATTGCCCTCGATAGCGGTGGACGAGTGAGCGTTGCGAATCCGGGTATCTTTTTGCAATGCCGGAATCCAGGGCACCTGCACAGCCGCGGCCAGAATCCGCTCACGCAGGGCCGCGACCTTTTCCACTCGCGAGAGGAGGAGCGGTGTGATGGTATAGGCCGGCGAATAGCTCACGCGGTTAGTCAAGCGTAAGTCAAGTTATTGGTCAAGCCGGAACGCCATTTAGCGGCCGGATCGGTCAAGTGTAAGCTCCGAAAGCTTTCGCGAGCTTCGTCCCTTGGCGAAGATGTCGCACGTCAGAAGTCGGCGCGGATTATTTCGTCAGTTCCGGTGCGCGCTGACGAATGATTTTCCGTAGCGAGGTATTCACCGCCTTCGAATTTGGAAACACTTTGGCGACGTCAGGCTCCAAAATCACAACATTTGTTCCCTGAGAATAACGACGGGCGTATTTTCCGCGCACTGCTCGCGAGAAATCGTAATCGTTCTGCATCAATTGCTCTTCAGATTTACGAGATTTCTTTTTCATAATATGTCCGTTCTCGCCGGCTGGCTCGTCGGGCGCTAATTATTCGAATATTATCACTGCGTTCTGTATGCACGACAACGACCAATTTGTCGCCGAACGCCTTACCCATAGTGACGAACCGTAATTCCGTCCGTGAATGTTCCGGATCGGGAATAGTGAGCGACCGTACATCGCCGAAAATTGTGGCCGCTTCTTCGAACGTAACACCGTGTTTAGCGAGATTGGATCGCGCTTTGCGCGAATCCCATTCGAAGGTGAGCGGCATTAAGACTCAACCTGTATCACACACTTTGCGCTTAGCGGAAGCGCAATTGGAGCCGAAGCTTTTTCCGATGGAAAGGCGGACCAGTTCCGGTGCGCGCTGACGAATGATTTTCCGTAGCGCGCTTTCTGCGACGCGACAGATGGTCTGCTTGACTGATCGCCGTTCACTGATCACTGTTCACTCCCTGCAAAAGCGCGGTTAGCTCAGGGGTAGAGCACTACCTTGACACGGTAGGGGTCAGAGGTTCGAAACCTCTACCGCGCACCATTCTTTAGCGCGTCCCTTCGCCGCCGACGTCGTCGGCGCTGACCAGGCCGGTCTCCCAGCCGCTCGGTTGTTCCCCGGTCGGGTATTGATTGATGAATCCCACCAGGGTCGATTGATCCATCCCGCGACGCCCGACCTTCACCCGATTCCCGCAGTTGCCTTCGACGGTATTGAACGCGGTTGCATTTTTCGATTTGTCCACCCGAAGTACGAGACCGATGTGACCCGTGCCTTTCAGTCTTCCGGAATCGTCCGTGAAGAGCAGCACAAACGCGTCCCCCGGGACCGGCGCGTAACCCGCCTTGTCCATGGCCCAGCCTTTCTTCTTTGCTTCCCGCCACGTCGTTAACACGTGTCCCATCGGCTCGCCAAAAGGATACTTGCCGGTGGCATGATGAACACACCAGCTCCAGAAAAAACAACACCACGGATTGGCCGCGGAGCCGCCTTCCTCGAGGTATTTCATCACCCCGTCGCCCCAATTGCTTCCATCCGGGATTTCGTGAACACCGGCTTCATGTTCCGCCGCCGCGATCTCGAGCACTTTCGTGCGTATCGGAGTCAACCCCGCCGGCAACACCGCTGGAATATTCGATTTCTGCGGCGCACCGCTGGGATGATAAAGCGCCCACCAGGTGTCGTCGCCGACCTCGCCGTCCGATTCCAATGGTTTTCCGTCCGGGCCGAGATGGGTTTGCTGAAAATAAATCACGGCCTGTCGCGTCTTCTCCTGATAATGACCGAGCACCGCCGCGGCGAAATAGCCCTGCGATTGCAGAAGAGCTTGCAGCACCTTCACTTCATCGCCTTCATCGCCAAATTTCAGTAACGAATGGGGCTGCTCCGGCATCGCCGAAATCGACGGCCCGGGTCTGACAACGGCGCCCCGCCTCGTTCTCGGCTTGGCAGCGCCGGGTGAAATGGTCTGCGCCACCGCCAGAAATGCGGCGATGTTTTCGCCGTAGTATTTGCCGTCATCGGACTGATATCCCTGCTTGAAACCGAGGGCCGGGTTTGCCCGCCCTTTATTATAAGCAATCGCCACGTAGACCTTTTCTTCATCGCTTAGCGTTTTCTTGCCCGCCCAACCCTGCCGTTCCATCGCCGCGTTCAGCTCGCCGATGCATTTGGCCGCGCACAGCCGGAAGTTGCGCCATTTCTTTTTAAGAAAATAATCCGGATCATCCTCGAAAAATTGCAGGTCGTACTGAAAAATGCCGAACCCGTGACAAAACTTGTCCGGATTTGCCACGGCGCCATCATATCCGTGGACATATTTAGCCATGTCCACCAGCGCTTTTCGCGCAACGTCGAACATCTTCGCGCCACCGGGCGCGGCCATCAGTGCCGACTTGTTGGTCGGAAATGCGCTGCGCCCTTTGTCGATTGTGTCGCCGACACAGAGTTCGAGAATTTTCGGAACCGGCAGCTTGTGCTCAACCAAGACCGACCAGATGTAACCGGTCTCCTGATTGGCAATGGCCGACAATAGATCCACGCTGAAAGGCGTCCCGGCCACGGCCGCTTCCAATTCCTTAATAAACGTGGTTTTAAACCATTGAATGGCTTCCTGGGTTTTCATTGTGGAAAGCCTCTCGATCTGGATTCGCGCGGCTTGGCGGAATTGTTATCCAGCCCTAAGATCGGCCACAAGGTAAACTTTTTGCCTCCTTGCCGGAAAAGCTGTATCAACGCTCACGGCCATGTCTGATTCTTCTGAAAATCTGAGAAACGCGATCGCCGCGGCGACAAAGACGCTGCAATCGCTTGTCGATCTCGATCCCCAGCTTGCCGAAGCCGCCGATCTGATCGAGCGATGTTTGCGCGCCGGAAATAAATTGCTCGTATGCGGCAACGGCGGGAGTGCAGCGGATGCCGCCCATTTTGCCACCGAGTTCGTCGTCCGTTTCATCAAGGATCGTCCCGCCTATCCGGCAATTTGTCTCACCGGCGACGGCGGACTTCTAACCGCGGCCGGGAACGACTACGGGTTTGACCAGATCTTTGCCCGTCAGGTCGCCGCCTTCGGAGTCGAAAACGATCTGCTCATTTGTCTCACGACCTCGGGCAATTCGAAAAACGTCAAGCGCGCGTTGGAAGAAGCCAAGACGCGCAAACTGAAAACGATCGCTTTACTCGGCCGCGACGGCGGCTCGACCGTTGGCCAGGCCGATGTCGATCTTCTGGTGCCGGTCGATTCAACCGCCCGGATCCAGGAAGCGCACAAACTGCTTCTCCACGTTCTCTGCGAAACCGTCGAGTCGCGCCTCGCTCGAAAGTAGATCCGGTTACTCCGGGTTTTTTAACAGACGATTTCGGGCGCGCTCCAGTTGGTTGCGCTCGCTCTCGGTCAAGCTCGCCATTCCCGATTTCGAGATCTTATCGAGGATAGCATCGACCGACTCGGAAAAATCGTCCGGTTCCACCGTGCGACGCGGTCGCGGTTTCGGCACGACCTGAAACTTCGGCTTCCGCCGGAACGGGCGGAAACGGGCAAGGTTTAGATCGATGTGAAAACGGTCCTGAACAAAACGGATGTAACCGAACGACGCCAGGCACATTCCCCAGAGAATGGAGAGATGACCCCATTGGTGATTGGGCAGGTACTGCATCGAAGCCAGCACGAGACCGGCAAAGGCGAGCCACTTCAATGTCACCCAACCGAACATCTCCATGTTCGGGTAGAGCGTGGCAAAAGCGATAAACATTCCGATCGTTAGCTCGTAGGAGCCGGCATATATCCAGTGTTGCCCCAGCGCGCTCCAAATCAGCATCAGGCACGGCGGGATTAGCAGGAGCAGCCCGAAAAATGCCAGAAACCGGGTGCGCCCCAGAAGTTTTTCGACTTCGGCGCCGGACCAGTGCAGGAACAACATGCTGATCAGAAAAAAGAACGAAGCGCTTTGGATGAGCGTGCAGGTCAGCGGTTGCCACAACGCGCCGTGAACAAACCGCTGCGCGTCAAACGCGAATGGCATCAGTGAAATGTGCGCGGTGTCCAGGATGACCGTGGCGAACATGCCGGCCACATAAACAGCCACGATGATCGTAATCATGCCGACCGGGTAGCGTCCGATCCATGTTACCGGCCGATAATCGTCGGAGGTGGTCACCCCAAACATGATCTCAATAAAGGGCCGCGCGCACGCTCGCGCAAGCGAACATCCCGACCGGAGCGGCATCTTCGCTCTGTCATCCTGAGCCCCGAACGCATTCGGGGTCGAAGGATCCCGCGATGTTACCGTAAAGTCCCGCAGCGGGATCCCTCCAGCCTTCGCATGAAGCTACGGCTCGGCAGGCGACTTCGCTCGGGATGACGGGAGGCGAAAAATTTCTTGGAGAACGCGCCCGCTCCGGCGAACATACCTCTCTTCGGGTCGATTCAGTAGGATCGACATCTTTATCCATGAAAAATATCGCACCTGCCATTTCGCCGCCTGCCGGCATCGGCGACGCCAAGCCGGCTAATCAAGCGGTGCTCGATTGGGTGCAGGAAGTCGAGGCACTCACCAAGCCGGACAACATTTTTTGGTGCGACGGTTCCGAGCGGGAGAACAAGTTTCTGATCGATCAAGCCATGCGGCAGAATGGGCTGGTCGAGCTGAACCAGAAAAAAGTTCCCGGCTCGTATTTGCATCGGTCGAATCCGAACGATGTCGCCCGGGTCGAGCAATTCACTTTCATTTGCACACCCACGAAGCAAGAAGCCGGGCCGACCAATAACTGGGCCGATCCGGGCGAGACTTACACGAAACTGAACGGTCTGCTCAAGGGGGCGATGAGCGGCCGGACCATGTTTGTTATCCCTTATATCATGGGACCGCCCGAATCGCCGCTGACCAAGGTCGGTTTCGAGATTACCGATTCGATCTACGTCGTGCTCAACATGCGGATCATGACCCGGATGGGCTCGGTCGCGGTGAAACGTCTCGGGAACGATCCCAAGGCGGAATGGAACCGCGGGGTGCACTCATTATTAGATGTCGATCCTGCCCGCCGGTTCATTTGTCATTTCCCGCAGGACAATGCCATCATTTCGGTCGGCTCGGGTTACGGCGGGAATGTCTTACTGAGCAAGAAATGCCTCGCCCTGCGCATCGGTTCCTATCTGGCGCGCAAACAAGGCTGGCTGGCCGAGCATATGTTGATCCTCGGCGTCGAATCGCCTGACGGAAAAAAACATTACGTCGCCGCAGCGTTCCCGAGCGCGTGTGGTAAAACCAATTTCGCCATGCTGATTCCGCCGAAACATTTCGCCGGGTGGAAGGTCACGACGGTGGGCGACGACATCGCCTGGATGCAGATTCGCGACGGCAGACTGTATGCGGTCAATCCGGAGAACGGCTACTTCGGGGTCGTTCCCGGGACGAATTACAAATCGAATTCGAATGCGATGAAATCGATCGAGCGCGACACGCTTTACACTAATGTCGCGCTCACCGATGACGGCGACGTCTGGTGGGAAGGCAAAGAACGACGCCCCGCCCAAGCACGCGATCGATTGGCGCGGCAACGATTGGACGCCGGCGTCAAAAGATAAAGCCGCCCACCCGAACAGCCGGTTTACCACCCCGGCGCGCAACAATCCCGTGCTCGATCCCGATTTCGAAAAAGGCGAAGGCGTTCCGATCAGCGCAATCATTTTCGGCGGCCGTCGCAGCAGGACGATGCCGCTGGTGTTTCAATCATTTGATTGGAACCATGGCGTTTATCTCGGCGCCACCATGGCCTCGGAAACAACGGCGGCGGCCACCGGCGCAGTCGGCCAGGTCCGGCGCGACCCGATGGCGATGTTGCCATTCTGCGGCTATAACATCGGCGATTATTTCCGTCACTGGATCGACATTGGCGCGCGGCTCACCAATCCGCCGCTTATTTTCAACGTGAACTGGTTCCGCAAAGGCGAAGGCGGAAAGTTTTTGTGGCCCGGGTTTGGCGACAACATGCGCGTGCTAAAATGGATGATCGACCGATGCGAAGGCAAAGGCGGCGCGGTCAAATCGCCCGTCGGCTGGCTGCCCGGTCCGCACGATCTCGATCTGGCTGAGCTCGACATCGATCACAAATACGTGGCCGAATTGCTCGGTGTCGATCATGGGGAATGGCAAAAGGAACTGGCCGAACACGAAAAATTCTTCGATTCCCTCGGCGGCGTGGTCCCGGATGAACTGCTAAAGCAGCGCGATCAACTTGCCGCCCGGTTCGCTCAATAAACGTCCGTCATCCCGAGTCGCGCAGACACTGCCAGTCCGGCTCGGACCGAGGGACCTCGCGGTCGTGTTTCACGGACCGAATCGCCCTGAAGGCATGATGACATGGTTGCTCGAAAACGTTATCTCTTCATCGCGAGGTCCTTCTCCCGCCGAGGCGGGATCAGGACGACGCGCGTTTTTAGCGCGAGAAATTTGCCAATACCCCGATGCGCCCGGATAATCTCCAGTGGGTTCAAAGGCTGCCGAAAAAGAACGCGTGGTGGACGTCGCTGAAGTTGATTGCATCGAGATTCGCGGGGCGCGTCAGAACAACCTGAAGGGGATCGATGTCGATCTTCCGCTCGGGAAACTGACCGTCGTCACCGGCCCGAGCGGCAGCGGGAAATCGAGCCTCGCCTTCGAAACCATTTACGCCGAAGGGCAGCGGCGATACGTCGAAACGTTCAGCCCCTACATGCGGCAATTCCTCGATCGCATGGACAAGCCGCGCGTGGACGACATCCGCGGCATTCCGCCTGCCATCGCGATTGAACAATCGAACCCGGTCAAATCGTCGCGCTCCACTGTCGGCACGATGACCGAGATCAATGATTACCTGAAGTTGCTCTGGCCCCGCATCGCCCATGCGTTCTGTCCAAGCTGCGGCCGCGAAATTCGACCGGAAACGGCGAAATCGATCGCGGATGAAATTTATTGTCATTTCGAGCGGAATGAAGCGAAGCGGAACGGAGTCGAGAAATCCCGTGGAAAAAGCGCAAAGGCTTCGCCAGGGGATCCTTCCACCCCGAAAGCGTTCGGGGCTCAGGATGACAGGAGAACCGCGCTGATCACTTTCTGGATTTCCGTTCCGGCAAAGACAGAGCCGCGCAAGTTCTTCGAGTTTCTTCAGCAACAGGGTTATCTGCGCGTCTGGATCGACAACGAAATTGTGCGGGTTGATGTCGATCCTAAGAAAAAATTACGCCTCGGCGCGCGGGTCCAGGTTATTCAGGACCGGATCACGATCAGCAGCGAGAATCGCGCGCGCCTGGTCGAAGCGATCGAAACCGCGCTTCGTTTCGGCAAAGGCAAAGTCAACGTCATCAAGACTCCTTCGGAGGGACGTGCTTCTGCACGTCTTAGGACGAGCGGAAGCTCGTCCCTCCAGGAACACGAACATCCCTTCTCCACCGGTTGGCATTGCGCGCATTGCGACCTCGATATTCGTGCGCCCAGTCCGGGTCTGTTCAGTTTTAATAATCCGCTCGGCGCGTGTCCGGAATGTCGCGGGTTCGGCCGTACCATCGCCATCGATCTCAACAAAGCGATCCCCGATCGCAGCCTGAGCATTGCCCAGGGCGCGGTCCGCGCTTTTCGCGGCACGGAGTTTGGCGAATCCCAAAAGGATTTGCTCCGGGCTTGTGCTCGCGAGGAGATCGACATTCGCGTTCCGTTCGAGGAATTGCCCAAGAGCGATCAAACCTTCGTGATCGAAGGGGAAAAGCGATCGGGCGAATACATCGATGACGATTACGAGAACGATCGTTGGTACGGTGTGCGCGGATTTTTCCGCTGGCTCGAGAGCAAGACTTATAAGATGCACGTGCGAGTACTGCTCAGCCGTTATCGTGCTTACACGACCTGCCCAAGTTGCAACGGCGGCCGTTTTCAACCGGAAGCGCTGAATTACAAGGTGGCTTCAATCACGCTTCCGGAATTCGCGACTCTCTCCATTTCCGATGCGGGCAATTTTCTCGGGAAGATCGACCTCGCCGGAAGCGATTCGACCGCGGAAATGTTGCGCACCGAAATCTGCGCGCGGCTGAATTATCTTTGCCAGGTCGGGCTCGGTTATCTGACGCTCGATCGTTCCACGCGCACCTTGAGCGGCGGCGAAGTTCAACGGGTCAATCTCACCACCTGCCTCGGCGCGTCGCTGGTCAACACGCTGTTTGTGATGGACGAGCCCAGCATCGGGCTCCATCCGCGCGATATCGGCCGGCTCGTCCGAGTGATGCACAATTTGCGCGACAAGGGCAATACGCTCCTTGTCGTCGAGCACGAAGAGCAAATTATTCGCGCGGCCGATCACTTGATCGACATCGGTCCGGGTCGCGGCGAGGACGGGGGCGAATTGGTGTGGGATGGAAGTCTCGCGAGGTTCCTTGGTGGATCGGGCGCTCCGCGCACGATGCCAAACAAGATCGCGCAGCGATCTAATTTGAGCCGCTTCGCGGCTTCGGATTTAGCATCGCCCGCGGAGCGGCCGATCCACCTGTCGCTCACGCGCGATTATCTCGCCGGTCATAAATCGATTTCGATCCCAAAGAAGCGACGAAGATCGACATCGTCGATCAAGATCGCCGGCGCTCGCGAACACAATCTGAAAAACATCGATGTCGATCTTCCGCTCGGCGTTTTCACCTGCGTGACGGGCGTGTCCGGCTCCGGGAAATCCACGCTCATTCACGATGTGCTTTATCGAAACCTGCTCGTAGCCAAAGGCCAGGCATCCGATCACCAGCCTTCGCAGGGCTACGGCTCGGCAGGAGAACCGGGCGCGTGCAAATCTGTCACCGGCGCGCACCGGATCGGTGAAGTGGTGATGGTCGATCAATCGTCGCTGGCCCGCACACCGCGCTCGACGCCGATTTTGTATCTCGGACTTTACGATCGGGTCCGCGAATTGTTCGCCGCGCAGCCGGAAGCGATGGCCCAGGGGCTGACCGCCAGCGCATTTTCGTTTAATTCCGGCAGCGGTCGTTGCGAGCGTTGTTCGGGCACAGGATTTGAAAAGATCGAGATGCAATTCCTGAGCGATCTTTATGTGCGATGCGCCGAGTGTGAAGGCCGGCGTTTTCAACCGCACGTGTTGAAAGTAATGCTGGAAGGTAAATCGATTCACGATTTGCTTGAGCTGACCGTCAGCGAAGCGACCCGATTCTTCGCCGAGATCGGCGAGCTGAAGACTCTTTCCGAACCTCTCGATGTGCTGGAGGAAGTCGGGCTCGGTTATCTGAAATTGGGGCAACCGCTGAATACATTAAGCGGCGGCGAATCTCAAAGGCTCAGACTGGTTCGGCACCTGTCTGATACTCGCTCAGGCGAGGAATCGAACGGCCAAAAGGAAGCCAGGGGCGGTTTGTTCATTTTCGACGAGCCGACGACTGGTTTACACTTCGATGATGTGGCGATATTGCTCCGACTCTTCCAGCGGTTGGTCGATCGCGGCCATTCGATCGTAGTGATCGAGCATAATCTTGAAGTCATTAAGTCCGCCGATTGGATCATCGATCTCGGACCGGAAGCGGGCGATGACGGCGGGCAGGTAGTTGCAATTGGAACGCCCGAGCAAGTTGCGAAGATCGACAGGTCGCACACGGGGCAATTCTTGCGCTCCGTCATCTCGAGCGCAGCGCAGCGCAGTCGAGAGATCCCGTTGCGATACTCGGATGGTGGCTCCGCGGGATCCCTCGACTTCGCTCGGGATGACGGCGTTGAGCTTGCCCGAGCCGCAGAAAACTCACCGCTATACGGCAGCACTGGGGCCATCTCGATTCACGGCGCGCGCGAACACAATCTCAAGAACATCGATGTGCAGATTCCGCGCGATCAAATGGTCGTGATCACCGGCCTTAGCGGTTCCGGCAAATCCACGCTGGCGTTCGATATTCTCTTTGCCGAAGGACAACGCCGATTCCTCGATAGCATGTCGCCCTATGCGCGACAGTTTGTCGAGCAACTCGAAAAGCCGGATGTCGATCTGGTCGAAGGCTTGCCGCCTAGCGTGGCGATCGAACAACGCGTCACCCGCGGCGGCGGCAAATCGACTGTCGCGACGGTAACGGAGGTTTATCATTTCCTCCGGTTGCTTTTCGCCAAGACCGGAACCCAATTTTGCCCGGACTGCGATTTGCCGGTGGAAAAGCAGAGTCTGGCCGCGATCGTGAAACAGGTCGAGACGGCGGCGAAACGCGGGCCGTTGAAGGTGCTCGCGCCTCTGGTTAAAGCTCGCAAGGGTTTTCACACCGATGTTGCGCGCTGGGCCGAGCGGCAGGGATTCGACACGCTTTATGTCGATGGCGCGCTCATGCCGATCTCGCAGTTTCGAAAGCTTGAGCGATTCAAAGAACACACCATCGACGTGGTCGTCGGCGTGATCGATGCCAGGCGAATTTTGAAGGCGCGCAATCTTACCCAGCGCGCGATCGAGATTGGCCGGGGCACGGCCCATCTTCTCGATGGAAAAAATCGGGTAGCTGTGATGAGCACGGAGATGAGTTGCCCGGGATGTGGCCGGGCCTTCGAGGAACTCGATCCGCGATTGTTTTCGTTCAATTCGCCGCATGGCGCGTGCGCGGAGTGCGGCGGGTTCGGCGAAATCTGGAATCAACGTTTGCAAACCGGCGAAAAAGACGATGGCGAATCGGTTCTGGAAAACGAGCTGGCCGCCGAGCGCGAGTCGGAATGGATCGATGAAGAGGAAGCTCGGGAATGTCCGAGCTGTCACGGCTCGCGCTTGAACGAGGTCGCCCGTCATGTGCGCGTGCAAGGTTTCAGCGTAGATCAGTTCACCAGCCTGTCGGCCAGCGAAGCCGCGAGCAAGATCGACAGACTGAAATTTCGCGGGACGCAAAAAACTATCGCGGCGGAGTTGTTGCCGGAAATTCGGCAGCGGTTGTTATTCATGGAGAACGTCGGGCTTGGTTATCTGGCGCTGGGCCGTTCGGCCAAAACATTGAGCGGCGGCGAATCGCAGCGGATTCGTCTGGCTGCGCAGCTTGGCTCCAATCTGCGCGGCGTGCTTTATGTGCTCGACGAACCGACCATCGGTTTGCATCCGCGAGATAATTTGCGCTTGCTCGACACGCTCACCGCATTACGGAAGAAAGGAAACTCTCTCGTGATCGTCGAGCACGACGAGGAAACGATGCGGCGCGCGGATCATATCATCGATCTCGGCCCGCGCGCGGGCGTTCACGGCGGCGAAGTCGTTGCCACGGGAACATTGCGCGATATTCAAGGCGCGAAAAATTCCGAGACCGGGCGCTATCTAAAAGCGCCGCTTTGTCACCCGATTCGCAAATCACGGCGCTCCCTGCGCGAGGTCAAGAACTGGATCGAAATTCGCAAAGCGCGCGCGAACAACCTGAAAGAGGTCGATGTTCGCTTTCCGATCGGAAGACTTTCGGTCATTACTGGGATCTCCGGCTCGGGAAAATCGACATTAATGCACGACGTGCTTTGGCCGGCCGTGCGGGACGAGTTGGAAGAACGAAAACGTGACGGCAACGGCGAGTTGTTCAATCTCGTTAGCGGCGCGGAGAAAATCGAAGCCGTTTACGAAGTCGATCAATCGCCCATCGGCAAGACGTCCCGCTCGACGCCGGCCACTTATATCAAAGTGTTTGACGAGATCCGCAATTTGTACGCGCAACTGCCGGTCTCGCGGGTCCGCGGTTATTCGGCCAGCCGGTTTTCGTTCAATTCCGAGGGCGGCCGATGCGAGACCTGCAAGGGCCAGGGCGTGATCAAACTGGAGATGAATTTTTTGCCCAGCAGTTATGTGCCGTGCGAGGATTGCCGGGGACGGCGTTATAATCCGCAAACGCTGGAGGTTCTCTACAACGAGAAATCGATCGGCGACGTGATGGAGATGACGATCGAGGAAGCAGCCGACTTTTTCTCGGCCCATCCGAAGATCGGTCGCGCGCTTTCGTTGTTGGTCGATACCGGATTGGGCTATCTGAAACTGGGCCAACCGAGCCCGACCTTGAGCGGCGGCGAAGCGCAACGGTTGAAACTGGTGACCCAACTCAAACGAGGAGTGAGCCGCGCGGCTAACGAACGGATTCGCAAAATGCGGAAACCGGGATCGACATTGTATTTGCTGGAGGAGCCGACCATTGGCCTGCACATGGCCGACGTAGAACTGCTGCTCAATGTGCTGCATCGACTCGTCGATGAAGGGAACACCGTGATCGTGATCGAGCATAATCTCAGCGTGATCGCCGAAGCCGATTACGTTGTCGATCTTGGCCCGGAAGCCGGCGCCGATGGTGGGCAGATCGTGGCAACCGGAACGCCGGAGGAGGTCGCGAAGAATCGCCTCAGCCGCACCGCGCCGTTTTTGCGGGAAGTTCTAGAGACGTCGTCCGCTCTGTAGCCGCTTCGCTGTGCGAAGCGTGCGCGTCGCCCGCAGGGCGACGGCTACAGTTGTCATCCTGAGCCCCGAACGCTTTCGGGGTCGAAGGATCCCGTGATGAAACCTTAAAGCTTTCGCAACGGGATCCCTCGACTGCGCTCGGGATGACGATGCGCGATTGTATTGCTCGAATTCGGAAGATCAGTGACAATCACCAGCGTGTTCGCCTACTACATCCACGATCTCGACCCGATCATTTTCCGGATTTACGACAATGTCGGGCCGCGTTGGTACGGACTCGCCTATGTGCTGGCATTCATTTGCGGTTACGTCCTTTTGCGAGCGCTCTCGAGGATGGGGTATGCCGATCTACCGGTGGAGAAGGTCGCCGATTATATCACCGGCTGCGCCCTGTTCGGGGTAATTCTCGGTGGCCGGCTCGGTTACGTTTTTTTCTATAAACCCGAGATGCTGCGCGAGCCGATGTCGATCTTGCGGGTGTGGGAAGGCGGAATGTCGAGCCACGGCGGGATGATGGGCATTTTGTTGTTCAGCTTGTATTTTGCGCGCCGCCACCAGACTTCATGGCTGAATCTGGGGGACAATCTGGTCGTGACCGCGCCTCTGGGCTTGTTTTTTGGACGATGCGCTAATTTTATTAATGGCGAACTGTACGGACGCGCCACAAACGTGAAGTGGGCGATACAGTTTCCCAAGGAGTTGTTCGATCATCCGGCCGAGGCCGAGCGAGCGGTGACTGCCTGTGCCCAGGCCGATCCCGCGCTGACCACGCCGGAAGCAATTGTTGCCGCGGTGCATCGACAACCGCAGGTGAAACAGGTCTTGGGCTCGATTCTCACTCCCCGGCATCCGTCCCAACTCTACGAAGCGTTCTTCGAAGGGATCGTTCTATTCGCGATCCTCTGGTTCGTGCGCACCCGCATGCGGCAACCGAACGGTGTCTTAATCGGCCTCTTCTTTATCTGTTACGCAATTTTCCGGATCGTGATCGAATATTTTCGCGAGCCGGATTCGTCGATGATCGCAGGATTCACCCGCGGCCAGTTTTTCTCATTCTTCTTGATCGCGATCGGCATCGCGTTCGTGATCGCGGCCAGAATGCGGCCGACGTATCCGAAGAAGCGTTAGTGTCATGTCGAGCGAAGTCGAGACATCCCGTTGTCCAAGCTGTCGGCAACTCTACGGGATCCTTCGACTTCGCTCAGGATGACCGCGTTGTGGTGCATTCTTTCAGTAGCACTTTCACCGTAGTGCGTTATTACTTACTCCAGGTGAAGCAAATATGTTCCTTCCAGATTTGCTAGCAGCAGGGGGTCTGCTATTCGCATTCGATCACGCGACGGTGGCGGGAAAACTTGTCCTGCTGCTTCTCGCGGTGGCGTCGATTTTTAGCTGGTCGATTATGATCACCAAACTGCGGGTGGTCCAGTTCGCTCGAAACCAGAATGCCCGGTTTCGAGCGGCCTTCCGGCAGGATCGACAACCGCTTCGTCTGTTCCAGAAAAATGCGCGTTTCCCCGGCGCGCCCGATTTCAGTGTTTATCGTGCAGGTTGCCAGGAAATGACGTTTCATTTGCTAGGCTCGGCCGAGGTGGACGAAACTTTTCGGGCCCGGCTCGAGATCGCGGACAAGATTTCGCCGGCGCAAATGGGCGCCGTGAACGCGGCGATGGAACGCGCCGTGGGCGAGACCGCGCTCGAGCTGGAATCGCAAATGATTTTGCTCGCAACCGCGGTCAGCGGCTCGCCGTTTCTCGGATTGCTTGGCACCGTCTGGGGCGTGATGGATGCGTTCACCGGCGTGGCGGTGGCCGGTTCGCCTAATCTCGCCGCTATGGCGCCCGGCGTTTCCGGTGCGCTCATCACCACTGTGACCGCGCTCTGCGTCGCGATCCCGGCGATGTTCGGTTACAATTTTCTCGTCACCAGCATTCGCGCCATCATCGTCGAGATGGACAATTTCGCCGCCGAGCTGGCGTCAGAGTTCGAGCATAAATACGTCGATCACAGCGCGCGCGAAGGGAGTTTTCGGAGATGAGACGCTATTCTCAGCGCCAGGGCCTCTCCTCGCTGAGCGAGATCAACATCACGCCCTTGCTCGATCTGGCGTTTGTTCTGTTGATCATTTTCATGATCACAACCCCGCTGATGGAGAGCAGCATGAACCTCGTGATTCCATCGAGCAGCGAGAAAAATCCGCCGGTGAATTCGCCGCAGGTGCAAACGATCTCGATCGACCGGACCGAGACGATCAAGTTCAATGATCAGGCTGTCGATCTGGCCACACTCACCGAACAATTGATCGAGCTGAAACGGACGACTCCTGATGTGGCGGTGGTGATCCGGCCGGATCGCGAGTTGCCCGTGCAAAAGTTGATCGCGCTCATGGACGCGTTGCGGGGCGCGCAAATCACCAAGGTCGGCATCGCCACCAAAGCCGAGTCGAAATAACGATGTCGAAGAAGGTTCGCTTCTGGCGGAATGTCGTCCTTATCGGGCTCGCCCACGTGGCGTTGCTGATTGGATTGATCCGCTGGAGTCGTGAACCGAAAATAGTAACTCCCCAAAGCATGGTCTGGATGGATACCGGCGGCGCGGGCGATGGCGATGTCGCTGAAGCCAAGAGCGCGGCCAAGCCGGAGTCGGTCTCCACGCCGCCTCCCGAAGCAAAACGAAAGGAGGAGCCGGACGAAGACCGTCCGATCTTAGCTTCGGCAAAGAGCGAGATTCAGCTGACAACGGCCACGCCCAAACCGACCCCGAAATCAACGGCTACGCCGAAACCGACTCCGAAGCCCACACCTGAAGAAAAAGAAACGCCAAAGCCAAAACCCACGCCAAAGCCAAAACCCACGCCGAAGCCGACCCCAAAGCCGACGCCGAAACCGAAACCCAAACCGAAAAAAACCGTTCTGGCAAAAGCGTCGCCTAAACCGACACCGAAGGCGAAGCCTACTCCTGAGAAGTCGGACGACGATGAAGAAAAGGAAGATGTCGATGCTGAGAAAAAGCGGATCGCCAAGGCGGCCTTGGGAAAGAGCGATGCCGATGACGAAAAGCCGAAGAAAGCGATTGCCGCTCACAGCGGAACCGGCAAGGGAACTTCGTCCGGCGCGGGAGGAAAATCGGGCGGCGGGGGTGCGGCCTCACAGTTCGGCTGGTACGGAAACATGTTGCACGACCGGTTTCACAGTGAATGGATCCAGCCCACGAACGAGATCTCGTCCGGTGAAAAACTTTCCGTGCTCGTCAGGATTCGGATCGAGAAGGACGGCAGCGTTTCTCAATTTGAAGTCATCAAACCATCGGGTAACCCGGTGGTGGACGGCTCGGTGTCGGCGGTTGCGAAACGAGTGACTCAAGTTGATCCTCTGCCGGATGGGCTCGGCAGTGGCGGGCATTACGACGTGAGAATCAATTTCGAACTCAACTCCGAACAATGAGAATACTGACGAGGTGGATCGTGACCTCCGGGCACGATGACAGAACAAAATCGCGCAGCGATCAAATTGGAACCGCTTCGCGGTTTGTATTTTACCATCGCGCTCGGAGATCGCGATCCACCATGCTTGCGGCGCTGTCGATCCTGTCCACTGCGGCGTTCGCGCAGGAACCGCCGACCATCACTGTTAGCAAAGCCGACAAGATCAATCTGACGATCTCGACGCTGACAGGCGGCGAAGGATCGGCCGCGACCAAAATATTGCAGAACGATCTCACACTCTCGGGCTACTTTATTTTGAGCGGCAACGCCGCTTACACCGCGCGCGGGTCGGCCAGCGGCGGCAATTTGGAGGGACAAGTGGTCGATCACAGCGGCGGCACGGTGCTGTCGAAAAGTTACAACGGCAGCGCGCGTGAAAATGCGCACCGATTCGCCAACGACATCATCGAGACGCTGACCGGCAACAAAGGTTTTGCCACGAGCAAGATCGCGTTCATCGCCACCCGAAGCGGCAAGAAGGAAGTGTATGTGGCCGATTACGACGGATCGAACGCGCGTCAGATGACGCACGACGGCGTGATCAGCGTGCATCCCTCGATCAGTCCCGATGGTCGCCGGATTGCCTATACCGGTTATCAGAGCGGGTACCCGGATGTTTACGTAATCGATCTGGCCAGCGGTGCACGCAATCGGATCGTAAATTTCCCGGGAACGAACAGCGGCGCCGCGTTTTCACCCGATGGAGGGAAGCTCGCGCTGAGCGTGAGCAAGGACGGCAATCCCGAGCTTTACACCGTAAGCGCCGGCGGCGGAAGTGCGCGAAGATTGACCAAGACCCGCGGAGTAGAATCGGGACCGAGCTGGTCGCCGAGCGGCGATGAGATTGTTTACTCGTTCGATGACGGCCATGGCCCGCAGCTTTATCGAATCTCATCCGGCGGCGGCGGCGGCTCACCGATTTCGACCGGTCACGGTTATTGCACGGAACCGAACTGGTCGCCGGACGGAAAGAAGATCGCGTTCAATGTTCGCGGCGGCGGCGAGTTTCAAGTGGCAGTTGTCGATGCTGGCGGCGGCGGATCGCGCATCGTGACGTCGGGCGAGAATCCAGCCTGGGGCGCCGATTCGCGCCACATCATCTGCACCCAGGGCGGCGCGCTTTATCTGGTCGACACGGTAAACAGTCGCAAAAACAAGATCCTGGACGGCCTCGGCAAAATTACCGAGCCGAGCTGGTCGCGGTAGGCATTCTCTACACCGCGCTCGCCCGCTGCGGCATGAACATGGTGAGACATTTGCACGCGCCGCCGGCTTTAATGAATTCGGTCATCGGTAGTGGGTGACATTGATAGCCGCGTGCCCGCAACGTGGCTACCAGATTGGGTGCCCCTTCGGGCAAAACAATGTCCCGATCGATCACAATGGCGTTGCACGAGAAATGCGCCGCTTCATCGGCCGGCACGTCGATCACGTCCGGCACATGGTCGCGGATTACGCGCTGGCCGTATTCATCGAATGCTTCGGGAAACCAAAATGCTCCGCCGTCCGGCAACGGACAAAAACAAGTATCGAGGTGATAAAAGCGAGGATCGACAAGTTCCACCGAGATGACCAGGCAACCGAGCATATCGGCCACCGCTCGATGTGATTGGATGTCGGACCGGAATTTGTAACCGCAAAGAAGCGCGTCGCCGCCAAAAAGCGCGTCGCCTTCGCCTTCGAAGTAAAGATTTTCCGGCAACCAATCGACTTGATAACCGTGCTGTTCCATCCATTTGGCAAAAAGCGGCGCTTCGCCGGCGCGCTCCTGGTGACGAAAATTGCTCGGGATAAATTTTTTGCCGACTGTGAGTCCGGCATTGGCCGTAAAGACCATGTCGGGCAATCCTTTTTGCGGCGTGATCAAATGGATCTTGCAATCCAATCCTGACAGCGTGTCATGCAAACCTTTCCACTGCTTTTGCGCGACCTCCGCGTCGGCGCCGCGGGCGCGACTCATCCAAGGATTAATCTCGTATTCGATGCCGTAGTGGTCCGGCGGGCAAAGCAATAACTCGCGCATAAGATCGACAATTTACCTAGCGCGGGCGAGGCAATCGGCCAATTCGCGCAGGAACGGTTCGACGTCCGTTACCATGCCGATCGATTGTAGCGGTTGATGCTCGATCGCCCGTTCCACGGCCGAAGGATCGATATCGACGCAAACCGTTTTCACGTTCGGCGCCAGCATCGAGGCAACAGCCAGCGAATGTTGGAACGCGCCCAGGAGCAACACGTGAGTCACGTCGGCCAGTTTGTCTCGCATCAGTTTTTGCGCTTTAACGATGTCGGTGGTGACACCGGGGATCGGTCCGTCGTCCCGAATCGAGCCGGTCAAAACGATATCCACCTTGTGCCGGACACAGGCGTGCATGACACCGCGGGTCACGATCTTTTTCGCAACCGCTTCGATAATTCCGCCCGACTCGCGAAGAATGTTGATGGCGCGCATCTGATTTTCGTGGCCGCCTGTTTCGAAAGCGCGTTCCGCGCTCACGCCTACCGAAGTGCCGAAGAGGGCGCGCTCAACGTCGCACACTGCGAATGCGTTTCCGGCGAATAAACGATGGACGTAACCTAACTCGATCAATCGTTCGAGATGTTCGCCCGCGCCAGTCCGGACGATTGCCGTGCCGCCGACGATTGCAATTTTTGCCCGTGCCGCGCGGGCGTGTTGCAATTCCCGGGCCAGTTCGCGAATCACAGCCGATTTCGGCTCGTCCGGTCCGATGATCGCGTTAATGAATTGAAAAACATCCGTGTGCGAGGTGGAGCGTTGCACCGGTACGACGCGAATCCCCTTGTGGCCGACAACGATCTCGTCTCCCTTGCGAACATCGAAAAACTTCACCGCCCGCGCGGTCTTCTTTTTTCGATCGAGCGCGATCGCACTGTCCATCATCGCCGGATGCACTTCCATTTCCTTGTCATCGAACCGGACAAACGTTTGCTGGTTCGTGGTTACGTAAAAATCGCGCGGGAAAGCTCCGTCCACCGGGGCCTTGGCCAACTGCACATTGGTTTTCTTCGCCGCCTCCGCTCCGTGCTGGCGCAGCCGCAAAATTAGTTCGTCGAGTGCTTCGCTGGTCGAGGCTGAAACCTCGATCCGGGCAAAACTCTGGTCGGCCCGTTTCTTGCCGATCTTGATCTCGCTGATCTTGAAGTTCGCGCCCCGGGTGAGGATTTGGTCCAGCACCTTGGGCAGAATGAGCGAGTCGATAATATGACCGCGCAATTCGATCGTCTCGGAAAACATCCGCAGAATCTAGCCGATCGAGTCAATCGCGCCAGTGGATGCGACCTGCTACTGACCGTTTGTCATCCCGAGCGCAGCGAGGGACCTCACGGTCGTCTTTCACTCTCCGAGCCGTTCTGTTCGGTAGAGCGCACGGTTGCTCGAGAACGTTGAATGCACTCGTGGGATCCTTCGCTCCGCTCAGGATGACAATCCGTGAAAATCCGCGTAATCCGCGGTTATGATTCACGCGTTAGAAATCCGGTGAGCGGACTGGTCGCGGATGCAGCGGACAATTTTTCGGCCAGACCAATCTCGTAGGCGTCGCGGCCGGCTTCGATGGCCTTGCGAAACGCTTGCGCCATGCGGACCGGGTCGGAAGCGATCGCGATGGCGGTATTGACCAGCACGGCATCGGCGCCCATCTCCATCGCTTCGGCGGCCTGGCTTGGCGCGCCCAGGCCGGCATCGACAACGACCGGGACGGTCGCTTGTTCGATGATGATCTCGATCTGTGGTCGCGTTTCAATTCCACGATTGCTCCCGATCGGCGAGCCGAGCGGCATCACCGTTGCGGTACCGGCGTCTTGCAATCGCTTTGCCAGCACCGGATCGGCATTGATATAGGGGAGCACGGTGAATCCTTCCTTTACCAGAATTTCCGCGGCAGCCAATGTTTCTACCCCATCGGGGAGCAGGTAGCGCGGATCGGGATGAATCTCGAGCTTGATCCATGTCGGCAGGCCAGCGCTTGCCGCCAGCCGGGCCAGCCGCACCGCTTCCGTTGCGTTGCGTGCGCCGCTCGTGTTCGGCAGAAGCAAAAACCGTTTCGGATCGATGAAATCGAGAATGTTCGCGTAGGGATCGCCCTTGCCGGACAAATCGGCCCGGCGTAGCGCGACCGTCACCAGTTCGGTCCCGCTGGCGATCAGCGCATCGCGCATCAATTCGTTGGAGGCAAATTTGCCCGTGCCGACAAGAAACCGCGAAGTGAATTCGCGATCGGCGATCTTGAGTTTGGAAGGCTTGTCCGACATTGAGGGAACAATAACGAATTTCTTTACGCCCGCGAATCTCGGTTCTGGGGAGCACAGGCTGCCAGCCTGTAGCATTCGGCCGCTGCGCCGAATGCCTCTGGCGCGTCAATATGCAAAGCGGCGAAAGCGGTTCGCGGCAAGCTGCCGCGAACTACAGGCTGGCAGCCTGTGCTCCCCAGAACCAGACCGCCGCTTGTACAATTTTCACTTTTGTGCGACAGATCATTGATGACCAAGCTCGACCTGCGCTTGCAAGATTGCCTGGAGGGAATGGCCAAACTTCCCGAAGAACATGTCGATCTTGTCGTGACATCGCCGCCCTACAATCTCGGGATCCGCTACCGGAAATATTCGGATCAACAGAATCGACAATCGTATTTGCAATGGTGCGAGAAATGGTCGGCGCAAGTTCGCCGCATCCTGAAATCCAGCGGCTCATTTTTTTTGAATGTCGGCGCCGCGCCGTCAAACCCGATGTTGCCGCACGAAATGGTCATGCTGCTGCGAGAGGATTTCGTCCTGCAAAACACGATTCACTGGATCAAATCGATCGCCATTGAGGATCGACAAGGTGAAGTTCGTTCCCATGGTCACTTTAAGCCGATCAGCTCGAAACGATTTCTCAACGATTGCCACGAATACATATTTCACTTCACAAAATCGGGCGCGGTAGAAATCGACCGACTCGCGCTCGGCGTGCCGTATCAGGACAAGAGCAATGTCGCGCGCTGGGGACATACCGGCGGCAAGGATGTTCGGTGCCGCGGCAATACCTGGTTCATTCCGTATGAAACCATTCAGAGCCGCGAAAAAGAGCGTCCGCATCCGGCCACGTTTCCGGTCGAGCTCGCGGAATGGTGCATCAAGTTGCACGGCGTCGACCGGGTGAACACGATGCTCGATCCCTTCCTCGGGATTGGAAATTCTGCAGTGGCCGCGCAGAAATGCGGCGTCAATAACTTTATCGGCTTCGAAATTGACAAAACTTATCTGGCGGAGGCCAAACGGCGTCTTTCTGGAGAATCCATTAACAAAAGTCATCGACAGAACCCGGCGGCTGCCGATTAATCGAGACGAATGTTATGACACCCGGCAGAAAGCTTTCCGGTGCTGGGCGACGGTTCGTCGCCATTGCCGTCATCGTGGCCCTGTTGATTATTGCGGCTGCGCCCAGCGCCCGGCGAGCTTGGATTGGAGAGAAGAACACGGAAGACTTTGCTCCCACCTACCGCGCGGCGCGCGCCGTATTGAATCATCAGGATATCCGCGAAGCCAGTAATGGCCTTTACATCTATTCGCCGTTCGTGGCCTTTATCTTTCAACCCGTTGCGGTCCTGTCCGAACACAACGCAGCCCTGGTCTGGCTCGCTCTGAGCGCGGCCCTTCTTTTTGCTTCGGCGGTCATCTCGGCCAAACAAGTTGTAAAACGGTGGCGACCGCCCGCGGCGGCGGGCGGACCTGATGATTCGCTTCCCTGGCTGATCGCGGCCGCAGCTCTCCTTCTCAGCTACGATAAAGTCCACGCCGAATTCCGCCTGATCCAGATCGATGCCCTCTTGATCCTTGGCTTCGCTCTCATCCTGCCATGGATGGATCGAAAAACGCCGATAGCGGGCGTGATCGTGGGCTTGGTCGCCAACATCAAGTATTTGGCTCTCATTTTCGTTCCTTACTTCATCGTCAAGCGCAATTACCGCGCGGCGGTTGCCTCCGTCGTTTCG
The DNA here is from genome assembly GCA_963815455.1 of uncultured Verrucomicrobiae bacterium. GTDB lineage: Bacteria > Verrucomicrobiota > Verrucomicrobiia > Chthoniobacterales > UBA10450 > JBDTZF01. Next base: position 1,048,828 of record CAWFGO010000001.1, on the reverse strand, counting down.
TTTAGTTTCTTCATGATGTTGCCTGCCGTTGAAGTTGGCCCTCGGTTGGCTGGCCTTTACGCCGCTGACGCCTTGGGCGGCTTGGCCAAGCTGGTTAACCTGGCCCCGCGCGGGCCGGATGAGGGCCTGAGAATACTCCCAGTCGGGTGGGATCGTTCTGTTTCGCTGACGTCCGCCATTTTTAGGACAGTCAAGATACTTGGGGTTTCACAATTGATTGCCGTTGTGTTTCTTGTTTTAGCTCTCGCCGTCGTCGTCGGTGTGATTATTTTCATTGCGCGTCATTATCGTGTTCAACTCTTCGCTCCAGCCGATGCTGATGAGCATGGAACCCGCGGCGCTCGAGTGAGCCTGGAATGGTCCGCCTTGATCGTAATCGCCCTTGTGTTCAGTCCGCAAATCATGGCGCGTCATATGTTGCTATTATTCCTGGTCTACATCGTGGCGCTGGGGATATTCACCGCTCAGGTAAAGCGGGGACGTCGACTCGCGTTGTTAAGTGCGATTCTAATTGCGGTTGCGGGTCTCTCAGTTCCATTACGCGCGTTTGGCCACGACGATCTTCTCGAGAATTGGCGGGCCATTGCCGGTGTGAGCTGGTGCGCGCTTCTCCTGCTTTTGGTTACGATCTGGATTGGCGCCGCAACGATTCTTCAAAGAACGAAGCAACAGGCATCAACCCTCGATATTTCCCATGTCGATCTCTCATCCTCGCGTGGATAGGATTCTCCTGATTGGGCACGCGCTTCTTCTATTAAGCGCCCCCCTAACCGCATCAGCAGAGGAACGAATGAAGTTCGCCGGGGTTCCCTTGTCGCCCGGCTCGACGGTCCGCGCGAACGTGCCTCTTAGCCCGCAGGAAAAATCATTCGCCGCGGAAGGCGGCAATTCCGTGCCGCCCAGCGCGGTTGCGGTTCTGGCTGTTCCCCCGGGTTTCAATCCGCGAAAAAGTTGGCCGGTGTTAATCGTGCTATCGACCAGTGACGGCCACCGTCAAAACCGGGATGATCTCGCCGAGTTCTATCGCAGCCTCGCGCTCGCCGAAGGCTGGGTCGTGCTGGCCGGCGATGGGCCTCAACCGGCCCGCTTCGACATCGCCGCCTGGCGCGCGGCGATGACCCTCGCCGCCGTGGACGCCCTCCACCGTAGCTTTGCCGGCTCAGACAAATGGCCGATCGCGTTTGCCGGTTTTTCCGGGGGAGCGAGACGCGCCGCGTTCATTGCACCTCTTCTCGCGCGATTCGGTTGCCACATTATCGGAATTTATCTTACTGGCGTAAACGAGGATCACTTGAGCGAAGGCTATCTTAAGTTCCAACCCGGGGCATGCTTTCTCGCGACACCAGTCTTCATCAGCAGCGGTCGCGACGACAAAATTGCCACGCTCATCCAGCAATACGGCGTCATGAGTTCGATCAAGAAGGCCGGTTTCAAGCAGGTCCGGGTCGAGACCTTCAACGGCCGCCACGAAGTCAATCGCGCGGAAACAGTAACCGCCTTGCGCTGGTTTCGCTCGCTACAGAGCGCGCAGTAGATCGAGCTCGAAGAGGTCTACTTCGTTTTCGCCAGCTCTTTGGCAAAATCATGCTCCATGCCTTGGATTTTTTCGAGGACGGGTCGGATGCGCGGTTGCATCAGGACACCGGCCTTTTGCATGGCTAGCGGGATCTTGTCCACCACACTTTGGCCGGCCGGTGAGCTGTAAAACGCGGTGAGACTGTTTACCTCTTCCTGGGTAAGAGTTTCCCGATAAGCCTGGAGATAAACCGCCTTCATCTTGGCGAACGACAGTTCGTCTTTCAGAGTGACGCTCAGTTTCCTCGCGAATGTGTCGACCGCTTCTTTTTGACTGGCGCTAAGGTCCCGGCCCTGGAGGGACCGCTGCAAGCCTTCTTCCAGCCCATTTTTTACCCCGGCGTCTAACTGGAGAAAAATCTGATCGAGTGATTTTTCGACGTGCATGGCCGCCATCATCCGGTCAATCGATTCATCCGTCGGCGTCGCGCCGGACGCGCCCAGTAGAAGAGAAAGGAAAATCGAAGCAGTGCAGATTGTCAGTTTCATAAAGAGGGTCGCACGATAACCGGCACCTGCCGAAAAGCAACGCGCTCCGGTGCAGCCGTCGTTTCAGCAATTATCGAATCTGCGGAATCTGTGTAATCCGCGGTCAATTCTCCCATGCGCTCGCGCTTAGAGCTTCTCGAAGATCGATGAATCGATCGACGGATTAACTTCGATTCTGTTGACCTTGGTGGATTCGAGGACCTTGCCCGTCTTCAGGTCAATCTCGGTATTGGCAAAGGCGAATTGCACCCCGGAAATCTCCCGGAAATCCGAACTGCGCTGCTCGATCGTGGTCGGCGTCGGGTCGATATCGACATGCAGCGGCCGAAAATCCCGACGTCGCGTGATCAACCAGCTCCTAGGATCGACATAAAGAGTGGTCGTATAACCATCGTTCAGCGTGAGCCGAAGCACATGATAATTAACGCCATCCACGTTCTCTCGTCCGACCAACTCAAGGCGATGCTCCCGTTTCTTGATCTCGTGCAAGCCAAACAGTTTCCCGGGAAGTTCGACACCGTGGCGTAACGCGGCAGTGGCTTTATCTGACGCAGGAACCTGGTTGCCTTTGCCGGTCCACTCCCACCCATGTTTCCCATCAAAAGCTTCGGTAAAAACATGTTTGCCCTTCATCATGACGTCGATTCGCATCCGGCCCGGGCGGGCCGCGCGATAGATGCCATCCACTTCAAAACCAGGATCGACAATGTGAAGATCAACCTGGATCGAGTTCACCGCCTCGATCGCAGCTCGACCACCCATCGCCTTGGTATTCAAGTCGATCACTTCTTCGGTCGTCGTGGCAGCGTGATTACAGCCGAACAGTGCGACGCCGAGGACCGATCCAATGAGGACCGAAATCAGATTGCGATTACATGCTCTGGCCATCCAAAGAGGACGCCGCCCACAAAGAGAATTGTCTAAATAATTCTGTTTAATCGGGAACCCAGGAAGCGAGGAAAATCAGACAGGATTTACACAATTCTACAGAATCACGGATGGCCGGTTCGGATCCCTTTCTTCGGATCATGTAAATTCTGCTAATTCTGTCTCGATCCATCTTCCTGCGTTCATATTTTCCTAATTCAAATTTCTCGTCGTCCGTCACCGGTCACTCATCACTTCCGTTTTCACCCACGAAGGACACGAAGTTCGCGAAGCAAAGAACGCCTTCTAATCAGGAACCCAGGAAGCCAGGAATTAGGTCGGCGGAAGTTCTGCGCAGGCGGATCAACTCACCGCGGCTTCAGCGGCTGCATTCCCTGCCAGCGCCCGGCCGGCCACGAGTTTGAAGATCAAAAAGCAAAGACCCGCTCCAGCCGCGAGCCCGGCGTGCAGCAGCCAGAACTTCGGCGTGGGCATGGTCGTGTAAAGCGCGCCGATTTTCCCCACCAGTTTGTTCGCGCAAAAGAAGGCAATGTAATACAGGCCAATAACGGTCGCGTTGACCGCTTTCGGCGCGCACTTGGCAAAGAGCGCGAGACTGATCGGCAACAGATGAGCGAAACCGATGCTGTTGACGAAATGAAACGTCACCGGCCAGAAAAGACCGATCTTTTGGCCGGGGCCATGGCTGCTGGCGGCGATGAACAGGCACAGCATGCCGCCGATCGAGAAGATCGAGCCGATGATGATCTTTGTTATTTCATCCGGTTCTTTCCAGCGCTTGCCATACCAGCGATAAAAGAGCGCGACGATCGCCAGGAAACTGACCGAGACCACCGCATCGAGCGACACCAGCCAGGTAGTCGGCACGGTGTAATTGAAGAACTTCAGGTCGAACTGCTGATCGGCCCAGACCAGGTAGGCGTTGAAGATCTGATTGTTAGGCACGATCGAGACGGCCAGCACCGGAATAAGAACGACCAGGGCAATCACCGCCTTCCATTCGGGCCCGGTGAGTTTCTGCTTCTTCACCGCCACCGCCCCGGTTGGTTTGTTGTCGGAGCCGCGCAGGTACTTTTGACCGGACAGAAAGATAGCGATCGCGAGCAGCATGCCCACCCCGGCAGCGGTGAATCCGTAATGCCAGCCGACTTTTTCGCCCAGCGTTCCAACGATGAAGGGCGACGCGATGACGCCGAAATTAATACCGAGATAAAAAATCTGAAAAGCGTCGTCGCTCCGGCGATCTTCCGGCTTATAAAGCGCGCCGACCTGACTGGCGATGTTCCCTTTGAACAAACCGCACCCCATGACGAGACAGAGCAGCGCGAAAAGAAAAGCGCCCTCGAAGGCCATGAGAAAATGGCCTGCGGCCATCGTGAGCGCGCCGAGCAGCACGGCCTGGCGCCGGCCCAGGAACCGGTCGGCCACGAACCCGCCCAGGATCGGTGTCAGATAAACGAACGCGGTGTAATTGCCGAAGATTTCGGAGGCGAGCGGTTGACCGTTGAGATTGGGATACAGCCATCGGACAAAGCCGAACCCGACGACATTCTCGACGTGCCCCGAAAGAAGCAGGTACTTCGACATGTAGAGAACCAGGAGCGCCTGCATCCCGTAGAAGGAGAAACGTTCCCACGCTTCGGTGAACGCGAGATACCACAGCCCGCGCGGGTGCCCGAGAAAATCGGGCACATGTTCTTCGCCCGTTAACGGCGCCGCATCTTCCGGCTCAGCCACAGCAACCATGACGCCCGAGCGTAGCCATTAGGAGGAATAAGGAAAGCAGGAACGCAGGAAGGGATGCGTACCAAAACTCCCAGGAAGCCGGAAAGGAAACCATTTCCTGCCTTCCTGTCCGCCAACGGACGAACTCGTCGTGGCGAGCTTTCCTTATTAGCGCCTCAAGGAGACTTGCGTTGCTAGCTGCCCACTTGCGGAGTTCCTCTCGCGGCATGCCAGAACCGGGCAACTTCGATTATCTTCTGTTGCTCATTGATCTGATAAACAATTCGATACGAGGAATGAATTAATTCACGCAGTGTGTTGACTCGGAATTCGGGCACAACGCGGCCTATCTGCGGGAAATGTTCGAGCTTGCGAGTGTGTCTTACGAGTTCGTGGCCGAACCGCGCTGCGGCGGCGGGATTGTCGCGGGCGATGTACTCGACAATTTCTGCCAGATCGGTCTCAGCCGTTCGCGACAGGACTATTTGGTAGCCCACTTGTCGATCTTCTTTTCCACTTCATCGAGCGACACGATTTCCCCGCGCTCGATCTCGTCCAATCCTTTTCGCACGCCAGCAATGAACTCGATCCGTTGGCGGATTTCCTCGAACGTCGATCGATCCGGCAATTTCTGAATTGCCTCGAGCACTATCGTCTTCGCCGGCAGCGGAAGATCAGTGAGTCGACCGGCGCGGACGTCCTCATCAACTTCCCGGATCACCGCGTCGAATCGCCCGGCGGCAACGTCTTCCTCGATTTCCTTGTCCCATGCCTCCCAGTCGAATTCAATGAACCACTTGCGGAATGCAGCCAGTTCTTCGCGCGAGAGAGTGCGCATCGCCGCTTCAAGCTCCTGAAGATTCATTTCCGTATTGTCATTCAAACAGAGGAGCGCGCAAAGCAAAACCTCCCTCAACTGCGATTACTAATCTGCGTAATCAGCGCAACCTGTCAGGCCGTAGCCTTGGCAAAGGCTGATCTGCGGTCAGTTTTCTTGGCCGGGCAAATGTCGAATGTTTATAGACGCGACCCCGTCTCTCGCGTCCCGAGCTGCCGGACATCCGGTGGGAGCTCTCTGTAGCAAAACCAGAATTGCGGCGTCGCAAAATGCTTCAAAGCGGAGTGCAGCGGCCAGCTTCAAAGTCTTCGTCGGCCTGTTTGGCAAGATGATCGAGCTTACCCGCAGCAACGTCCGCTTCGAACTTGCGATCCCATGCTTCAGCCACAAACTCCTCAAACCATTTGGCAAATGCAGCCAGCTGGTCACTGGGCAGGCGTTCAACTGCGGATTCAATCTCCCGGACGCTCATGCCTCAATTCTGCGTCACTGGTTGCTTCAGCGCAAACAATCAGTAAAGCACGTCCACAAAAGGAGCCTATTTCCGAAGCTGCGTTTGCGTGTCCCATTCGGCGCGGATCAGTTTGCTTGAGGCGACTCGTTCCCGACGCTGTTGCCGGCGCTTCCAATACGGCCGCAAATGCTTCCACCATTGCACCGTCTTCGCGAGCGTGTCTTTACGGACGTGAGCCATCAATTCGAACCTACGATTGCGCTCACTCAGTTCAACAGCCGTCTTAGCCTCGATACATCTTGTGCGTGCCGACATCGAGCGTGGTTACCCAGGACCCGTCGATTCGGAATATCACGCGCAGGTCCGCCTCGACTACGGCGCTGTAAATCGTGTGTTTGGCCCTGGCGGAGAGCTCTTGAATCTCATGTGATCCCAGCGACGGATGAAACGGATCGCGCTTGAAAACTTGCCAGGCTTGTCGGACTGACTCTTTCTGCTCGCTTCTGAGTTTGTAAGAAATTCCGCCAGAATTTTTCAACGGCGCGATACTGATAGTTCACGCGCCGGGCGGCTTTTCATTGAGCGCCGTTTCCATGGAAACGAACCGCTGTTTATCGAAGTCCTCCAGGGCATCAATGAAATCCTGAGGAATCTCGGTCGATTGCGATTCACGCATCCGCTGAACCAAGCGTTCTCGCTCCGGTTTTGGCAGTGCTTCGATTTCCTTGAGTATTTGTTCCGCGGTCATTTTCGATCTTTCTTCCGATCGACAATTCTACCGCGCCGCCGGTGTTTCGGCAATTTCCGAATCTGCGTAAATCCGCGAAATCTGCGGTTAGTTCTTCTGCTCCGCGCAATCCAACGCGGCCAGCACCTGTTCCCGTTTCACCCCGGGGAACCATTCCAGAAACTGATCGACCGTTGCGCCCGACTCGAGATTCTCAAACAGCGCTTTGACCGGAACGCGTGTGCTCTTGAATCGCCACGCGCCGCTCAGGGTATCGGCCGAACGTTCAACTGCCTGGCACGTGCTCCAATCGATCATCGACCAAGTTTAACCCCCAGCCGCTGTTTCAGCAATTTCCGTATCCGTGTAATCCGCGCAATCCGTGGTTAGATTTCTCGGGGCTTCACGACCGACCCCTTTCTGTCTTTCCGAGATCGAGCAGCGGGTCTCAGCGGTCGGCGAGTTTTTGAACTAAGAGCGCGACACCCCGCAGATTTACGAATTCGCCAGGCGTGATAACACGCACAGTCTGAAATTCTTTCCGATCGAAATGTCCGGGAGCAGTGTTGACGGTGATAATGTAGTCGGCGTTTGCGGCGAAGGCACACTCCAGAAAACGATTGTCCGGCTCATGGCGGATGATGCGCAGTTCTGTAAGCGGGTGGCAAAGACGACAGCTTTCCACGATTTCCGCAACAAGATCAGGGCGGTCGTCGAGGACGTTGGCGTATTCCTCGAAAATCGCAGGGCTGGCCCAAGATTCGATTAAACCGGATCGCGCGAGCTCAAAGACGAGCGCCGAAGCATTGTTCTCGGCAGGGAACGTGGCCAGCTTGAGGATGCATGTATCAAGGACGACTCTCAAGATAGGGTTTGGCGCGCCGCAATGTCCGCGCGCGCCGCTTAGCTTCTACGACCGCGACCGCTTTTTGTCCGGTCATGATTTTGCCGCGGTTTTCGCGATGCGCGCGTGCTAGCGCCGGCGAGAGCTTGAATCGGACGACTTTCCCTTCCACTATCGCGGTCGCGTGCATGACTGAAGATTAGCCGAAAGGAACAACCAGGCAAGGTGGATCAAAAGCAAACAGCCGGACCCTCTCGCCAAAGCAAAACGTAGTTTCGGTTTGCGCTTAGCCCCGATCCCGCGACGGGATTTCGACGATGGCGATCTTTAGTTCCGTGTCGGCCCTTGCCTGGGTTCTGTCAGCCAAAATGTAAGAAAAAAGGACCGACCCGTTTCTGTCCTCTGAAAAAACCTGTCAAGATTTGATGCCTGACCCCTACTTATTTCGCCCTACTTATTTCGCCCAAATCAAACTCGCGCTCGGCTGCATCGAGCAGTTCGCCGTTGGAAAGCGCCGACCAGCCTTTTTCTGCCGCGGTTGTGACTTCATGCTCCGCGAGGTGATCGCGCAGCGGCGCGGGCGTCCCCTGATCAAAGAGAATGCGCACGAGAACTACGTAACCGCGAGGCTTTGCTCCGCGCACTCAAGCACGGCCAGTACCTGTTCCCGTTTCACTCCGGGAAACCATTCCAGAAACTGATCGACCGTTGCGCCAGACTCAAGGTTTTCAAACAGCGCCTTGACCGGTACGCGTGTGCTTTTGAATCGCCATGCGCCGCTCAGCGTCTGGCGAGCGTTCAACTGCCTGACAAGCGTTCCAATCAATCATCGATTAAGTTTAATCTGCAGCCGCGGTTTCAGCAATTGTCGAATCTGCGCCTGCCACGCCGGCACGTCACGTCGTAGCCTCCCTGACGCGCCGTAGCTTTAGCGAAGGAGGTAGCGAAGACGGAAGCCTTGGCAAAGGCTGATCTGCGGCCAGTTTTCTCGGCCGTGCAAATGTCCAAATACTTAGACGCGACCACGGTGCAAATCGCTCAGCGTTGACTGAAGAAGGCCTCTCTCTCGCGCTTCAGATCTTCGGGAGTCGCGAGCTGTTCTCCTTGAGATGCGCAAATTCGAAAGATCAGTTGTTGTTGCTTTTGCAACCGCTTGAAGAATTTCTTGGATTGACGCTTCTCTAATCCTTTGATGTTTACGTGGCAGGGATCGCTCGTGTCGCTGCGCTCATGAACGAGCTGAACTCCCTGTGGCAGAATCGCTGAGTCGAACTGCCAAAAAATAACAGGGTCGATTGTTATTTGCCGATAGGTACACGACCGCATGATCGCATACGGAACGACCTGTGCCGTCAATGCATTCTCTGTCGATAACCGAGATACCGCTCCCATCACTTGAGCTCTCAAACGATTGGCTGTGAAAGCGTTGCTCGTGTTCATCATAATTGGAGATGTGGAGCAATAGGATGAGTTCCATGGCGTTACTGAAAATGGTTCGAGTAGCTCGAACACCTCAAGAAAGTTTTTGTTCTCTATCGGTTCAAAATCAGGTTCAGCTTCGCTGTCGATGTCAATCAAAGCGTTAGGATTGATTCTGAAAGATAAATCTCCACCGTACGGAAAATACAGCGCAACGCTAACACCGCCATCCACGGCCGGAAACGCGTCCGTTTGTGTGAAACCAGCATCGCTAATCTTGTTTATTAGCATAGCCGCGACCGACAACGCAATCGGAGAGATAGGGTCTCCGATACCGTTAGACCATCCAGGGCCCAAGCGCGAAAAAGTCGATAGCTTTTCTAGTGCTGTAGCTGGACCGAATTGATGCGATGCGGCACCGAATAGTCCACCCATCACCCAAACGCGATGCGGCAATTCTTCAATAATCGCGTAGCTCATGCGGCGGATTTAGATCTTGGCGGCTCTTTTGCAGATTCCATTCCCTTAATGACTGTCTCAACGGTCATGATTTGGTGATTCGTACCTTCTTCCAGCTTCTTTATTGCCGTCGTTACAGACTCGCCGAAGGATTTCGCCACTGTGTAAGAAGCGTTAAGTGTCGTCACAGGTGCTCCATTGCGCATTAATGTGACAATCACATCTCCCATTCCAATCGCGATTTGGAACCCGTTAAAATATAGTGTTTTGTCGGGCGAGAGTACAACAACGCCTCGAGCGTTCGGGTCGGCTTCTGGCATGCAGTTAATTAAATACCAAATTTGCCTTCACGTCGATGTAATCCGAGGGGAACAATGCTGGCAACTGTCTATACGGGCGGGATCGGGTTGAGTCGAGCCAAATATAAGTCGTAGGCTTTAGGAAGCAAGATCAAGGCCCCGCGCCTCGTCACGATGTTGCATAACGGCTGCTTTAGGAGTTCGCAAGCCGCGCGAGGGCGGCAATGTGCTCCCACGATGTCGCCATAAAGATTCCGGCTTGGCCAGCCTCTGGGGATGGGCTGTTGCTAACAATGCCGATAACTGAACTCGGAGAATCTTCTAGCACCACAGGCGAACCGCTGTAGCCGCCCACAACTGGACCGGAAATTTGCACATCTTTGCGATTCCCCTGTTGGCGAACCTGAGTTCCGATCACTCCGACTGCATATGTCGGATGAAGGCGACGATGCGAGAAGTTGTTGTCCCAGTGGAAATCCCGCTTACCCAACCCGAGCACCGACTTCAGGATAAGTATTGGCTATTAGCAAGCCAGTAGCGGCTTCCGATTCAACAACATTTGCGAGTACGTTTGGCGGAAGCGACAAATTCAAAATAGCGAGATCACGAGCGTAGTCGACGATTCCGATTGTCGCTCGCTGAAAGTTTCCTTGATTGCCGACAACCAAGAGTCCCGCCACTTCTAACGGAGCACCCACAAGGCCGTGAACTACGTGTGCACAAGTAATAAGGAGCTTTTCGTTCTTCAACCAAAACGCGGTGCCGCGAACGTCCAAAGAATCTGCAAACACTTGCCCGCCAGGAACCTGTTGAAACTTCGGTTTCAAAACGCCTACTGCTCTAACCGCTGAGTAAATCGGAGGGGTCATAATCAAGATTGCCAAACAGAACAGCCGGACCCTTTCGAGTCCGGCTGTTCGAATTCACATATTGTTTCGGATTCTTAGTAGTCCATGCCGCCCATGCCACCCATTCCGCCGCCGCCGGGCATTGGAGGAGTTTTCTCCTTCTCCGGCATTTCGGTGATGATGGCTTCGGTGGTGAGCAACAGGCCCGAGATCGACGCGGCGTTTTGCAACGCGCTGCGGGTGACCTTGGTCGGATCGACTACGCCGGCTTTGACGAGGTCTTCGTATTCGCCGGTGGCGACATTGTAACCTTCGTTGCCTTTGCGTTTCTTGATCTCCTGGACGATGAGCGCGCCTTCCTGGCCCGCGTTGTCCGCGAGCTGGCGGGTTGGCTCTTCGATCGCGCGACGGACGATTTGCTACGCCGACGGCTTCGTCGCCTTCCAGGCCCTTGAGATTATCGAGCGCTTTCTGCGCACGGATGAATGCGACACCGCCGCCAGGGACGATGCCTTCCTCGACCGCTGCGCGAGTCGCATGCAACGCGTCTTCGACGCGCGCCTTTTTCTCTTTCATCTCGGTCTCGGTCGCTGCGCCGACGTTTACGACGGCTACACCGCCCGCGAGTTTCGCGAGACGTTCCTGTAATTTTTCGCGATCGTAATCGCTGGTCGTTTCCTCGATCTGACGACGGATCTGCGAGACTCGGCCCTGGATATCGGCCTTCTTGCCTTCGCCTTCGACAATTGTCGTGTTCTCCTTGTCGATCGTGACGCGTTTAGCACGCCCTAAATCCTCGAGCTTTACGTTCTCGAGTTTGATACCGAGGTCTTCGGTGATGCATTGACCGCCAGTGAGGACCGCGAGGTCTTCCAGCATCGCCTTGCGACGATCGCCGAATCCCGGGGCTTTGACCGCGGCGACTTGCAACGTGCCGCGCAATTTGTTCACGACCAGTGTCGCGAGCGCTTCGCCTTCCACGTCTTCCGCAATGATCAGAAGCGGACGCCCAGCTTTCGCCACTTTCTCAAGCAACGGCAGCATGTCCTTCAAGCTCGAGATTTTCTTCTCGTGAATGAGGATGTAAGCGTTGTCGAGGATCGCTTCCATCGCTTCCGCGTTGGTCACGAAATAGGGCGACAGATAACCTTTGTCGAACTGCATGCCCTCGACCACGTCGAGCGTCGTCTCGATCGATTTCGCTTCCTCGACTGTGATCGTGCCGTCCTTGCCGACCTTGTCCATGGCGTCGGCAATGATCTCGCCGATCGTCTTGTCCCAGTTGGCCGAAACGGTTGCGACCTGAGCGATCTCGGTGCGATCGCTGACTTTCTTGGAGATTTTCTCCAGTTCCTTCACGATTGCTTCAACGGCCTTGTTGATGCCGCGCTGCAATGAGGTCGGGTTGGCACCGGCGGTGACGTTGCGCAGGCCTTCTTTATAGATGGACTCCGCCAATACCGTTGCCGTGGTGGTGCCGTCGCCGGCGATATCGGACGTTTTCGACGCGACTTCGCGAACGAGCTGCGCACCCATATTTTCATACGGATCTTCGAGCTCGATCTCTTTCGCCACGGTGACGCCGTCCTTGGTGATCGTGGGACTGCCGAATTTCTTGTCGAGAATCACGTTCCGACCGCTTGGTCCGAGCGTGGCCTTGACGGCTCTCGCCAGTTTCTCGATGCCGCGCAGCAACGCGTGCCGCGCATTTTCATCAAATTGTAATTGTTTAGCTGCCATATTTTTAGTTTTTAGTTTCTAGTTGAGATTGAAGATGAATCTGGAACCCAGGAATCCAGGAAAAGAGCACCGGAAGGATTCTGAGTTCAAAATCCCTTCATGGTTTCATGGTTTCCAGATTAGTTCCATTTTCGTGGATTCCTTAGCCGATGATGCCGAGGATATCGTCCTCGCGCATGATCAGGTAAGATTCGCTGTCGATCCTGATTTCGGTGCCGCCGTATTTTGAGATCAGCACTTTGTCACCTTTCTTCACGGTGAAATCGACTTTCTTGCCTTCTTCGTTCACTTTACCGGTGCCGAGAGCGATCACTTTGCCCTCCTGCGGTTTTTCTTTTGCGGTATCGGGAATAATGATCCCGCCTTTTTTTACTTCCTTCTCTTCGATCGGCTGCACCAGCACCCGGTCTCCGAGAGGTCTTACATTAACGCTTGCCATAAGCGTTTGTTATTTCTCTTTCTTGTTTTTTGGGTTGAGCCGGCGACTGTCGATGTTGCGACCGCCACCGGCAAATTCGTTTCGAGTTATTTCTCTTCTTCCTCCTGATCTTCAGCCTTTTGTCGAAATGGTTGTGGAATGGACTTTGTCGGATCGTTTTTCGCGTTCTTGAGATAGGCACTCAGATTGGTTTTTAGCTTCTCGCCCCAAAATGGATCGTTAACGTCGTAAATGATGACGCGCAGATGCCGTAAATCGAACGGTACATCATCAAGATTGCCAGACGTGAATACAACCGGCTTTGTCGCAGCATGCGCCAATCCGAGTTCGTAAAAAACATTCGCATTCTTTCCCGTGAGATCGGCCAGTAATATCTTCGACTTCTGAATCTGTCTCCCAAATCTGTTCTATCACCGTACCGGTCGAAAATAATTCGTCCGCGCGCAATTCTTCCATTCCGGCCTCTTTGATTGCAGGAACAAAAAGCTCCTTGTAGTAAGTATCGAACCATTCACCGAACGGCATCATTACGAAGCAAGTATCAAGGAATGTGCGGCTCTTCGTAGCGTCTTCGGCCATCACCGACTTAGATGGAATCACTGCGCCGTTGCCCGCCGGTTTAGCTTCTTCGGCAGGCTCTCGGCGATCTGCTGCTTGAAAAGCTCTCAGAAAGCTTAGGTTCGTCGTGAAGACTTCGATGAATGTTTTGACCCGCTCGCGCGGGATCCCGAATTCACGCACTAGGTTATTCTCAAAAAATTCATCCTCGGGAAGCCTTTTGCCTTTGTAGAAGTCTTCAACTTTCTTGAACTCATCGACACTGCGAAACGCATTCAATAACGCCTTCGGTCGTTGTTCAGGCGAGCTTGGCGCGACGACGTCTTGGCCAACTCTGTTCGAGCCGCACGGTCGACGCGGCTCCAGAACCTTTACAATTCCGTACTGGTTCGCTGATTTTAGTAGCTCCAGAAAGCGCCAGTCGGGCTGCCGAAATCCGACGGCTTTGCAAAGCACATCGGCCTTCATTGGATTCCCAGCGTTTTGTTCTTCAATCGCTTTTGGAATCAGAATGGCTTGCTCCAACGTATTTTTAGGAAATGTCCATGGCGGTTTCGTCAATGCTCGTGCGCTGCGTCGTGATTTAGTGGAGTTTTTTTCTCAACTACCTTGCTTTTCTGGCTAGCTTCTTCCGTAGGCATGATTTTTCTCCTAACTAAAATAGAGTCGGTGTTTCGAAGCGTTCACGTCACGGTTATAGTTGCAGGTTAGTAAACTGTTCTTTGACTGCTAAGCTTCTTGCGGACTGGGCCTTCGCCATCTGCTCCCGCTCGATGTCGAGCTCGGCGACTTTGGTGGTAAGGAGAGCTTTGTGTTCCGCGTACGACCGATTCGTTTGTGAAATCGCATCTTTAGCCGTTTGATAACGGCCTTCTAGATTCGCCGGTATGCAACGCAGGTACATGCAATCTCGATCGACGATCACGTTCTCGGTTCCCCGGACTTTTTCGAGTACTGCCGTCCAAGTCGAGTCAGGCTGACAATTGAGTCGGAACGTATACGTCACCTCAGTTGATGCGTCGCCTTCGTGCAGACTTTCCTTTGAGACTATGTGCACTTCGGGCCGTACTCTAGGTATTCGCTCTCGGGTTTGCCGACGAGCTGAAGTTTGCCGTTCTTCATAGTCAATCGGCTAAGAGGGTGATCTTCGAATCGTGGCATAGAATTACTTCTTCTTCTCTTCGTCCACGACTTCGAACTCGGCATCGACTACGTCGCCGTCTGTTGGGCGAGCCGGCCTGGCCTTGTTCGACCGCGCCGCGGCTGCGCTTGGGGCCGGGGCCAGGTTGCGGGCCGCCTTGAGGGCCGGCCTGGGCTGACGCCTGTTTGTAAAGTTCGGCGCTGATCTCCTGGAACTTGTTCTGCAAGATCGTCGTAGGTCCGTTTCATCGCGTCGGTGTCGTTCTTGTTGATCGCTTCCCGCACCGCGGCGATGGCGTCCTCGACCTGTTTCTTCTTGTCGGCCGGAATCTTGTCGCCCAACTCCTTGAGTTGTTTCTCGCTCTGGTAAGCGAGCATGTCGGCGTTGTTCTTGATCTCGATCGCTTCCTTGGCCTTCTTGTCCTCGTCAGCGTGCGATTCGGCTTCGCGCTGCATCTTCTCGATCTCTTCCTTGGAAAGACCCGAGCTGCCGGTGATGGAAATTTTCTGTTCCTTGCCGGTACCGAGATCCTTGGCCGAGACGTGCAGGATGCCGTTGGCGTCGATGTCGAACGTCACTTCAATCTGGGGAACACCGCGCGGAGCCGGCGGGATTCCATCGAGATGGAACGTGCCGAGGTTCTTGTTGTCGCGGGAAAGCGGGCGCTCGCCCTGCAACACTTTGATCTCCACGCCCGGCTGATTGTCGCTGTAGGTCGAAAAGATCTGCGATTTCCGGGTCGGGATCGTGGTGTTACGCGGAATCATCGGCGTAGCTACTCCCCCGGCGGTTTCAATCGCCAGCGTGAGCGGAGTCACGTCTAAGAGGAGGACGTCTTTGACGTCGCCCTTGAGTACGCCGCCTTGAATGGCAGCACCAACCGCGACGACTTCGTCCGGGTTTACTCCTTTATGCGGCTCTTTGCCGATCAATGTTCTCGCCGTATCGACCACCTTCGGCATACGGGTCATGCCGCCGACGAGCACCAGCTCGTTAATTTCCTTTTCGGAAAGCTGCGCATCTTTCAAACACGCCTTCACCGGCGGAATCGTCCGCTGGAAC
The DNA here is from genome assembly GCA_963815455.1 of uncultured Verrucomicrobiae bacterium. GTDB lineage: Bacteria > Verrucomicrobiota > Verrucomicrobiia > Chthoniobacterales > UBA10450 > JBDTZF01. Next base: position 1,033,323 of record CAWFGO010000001.1, on the reverse strand, counting down.
AAATCGTCGGTCAGCTGTTCGAGTTTCGACGCGGGTGATCTTCTTCTGAATGTGTTTCGGCCCGCTCGCATCCGCCGTAACGAACGGCAGATTAATTTCGTATTCCTGCGAGCTGGAGAGCGCGATCTTCGCTTTCTCGGCTTCTTCCTTGATCCGCTGGACCGCGTCCGGTTGCTTGGTCAGATCGATCCCGGAATCCTTCTTGAACTCGGCGATGATCCAATCCATCACTTTCGCGTCCCAATCGTCACCGCCCAGATGGGTATCGCCGTTGGTCGCTTTGACCTCGAAAACGCCGTCGCCGATTTCCAGGACGGAGATGTCGAACGTGCCGCCGCCCAAATCGTAAACCGCGATCTTCTCGTCTTTCTTTTTATCGAGGCCGTAGGCCAGCGAGGCCGCGGTCGGCTCGTTGATAATTCGCAAAACTTCGAGACCGGCAATTTTGCCCGCGTCCTTGGTTGCGTTGCGCTGCGAGTCGTTGAAGTACGCCGGGACGGTAATGACCGCCTGCGTGATCTTTTCGCCGAGCTTCGCTTCCGCGTCGGCCTTCAGCTTCGACAAAATCATCGCCGAAATTTCCGGCGGCGAGAAAGTCTTCTTCTGTCCATTCACTTCGAGCTGCACATGAGCGTCGCCATTCGCCGCCTTCACGATCTTGTAAGGGACGCGATGTTCTTCCTCATGGACCTCATCAAACTTCCGGCCCATGAACCGCTTAATCGAAAAAACCGTGTTCTGCGGGTTGGTCACTGCCTGACGTTTCGCCGCCTGGCCGACGAGTCGCTCGCCATTTTTCGTAAACGCCACCACCGACGGCGTCGTGCGCGCGCCTTCGCTATTTTCCAAAACTGCCGGGTCGCCACCTTCCATCACTGCCATGCAGGAATTGGTGGTTCCCAAATCGATACCTAAAACTTTTGCCATAAAATTGAGTCCTTTCATGGTCGAGTCCGCCGACAGATCAATGACCGTGGCCAGGAACTCGACCTACGCGGGTCTTTAGCAGGGGCCGAGCCACCAAAGTGATAACAGTGTTAAGTGTCTGAACGCGAGGATCTAGTGTTTGAAAGATGCTGAAACCGAATAGGCCAAAGTGGGACAACTCGACACGACCTCATGCCTCCTTGTGACTCCATTGGTGCCAATGCGGCACGGGTGAGAGTCCGCTTCGGGAGCACGGGCTGCCGGCCAGTTGATCTCGGCAGCTTGCCGAGATCGCGCAATCAACAAATCGGCCGCAAGAATGCAAGGATGTTGCCGGCAAGCTGCCGGCAATCGCAGGCTGGTAGCCTGCGCTCCCCAGACCCGGACCCCAGAGCCGGCGGCATAACGGTTGCTTGTTCCATTTTCGTGCAAATAGCAGGCGCAACGCCCTCACTCTCGAAAACGGCAAACGATTCGAACATCGTTTTTCGATGCGATCATTGTAACACGTCGCTGGTAGTTGGCCGCGACGCGGCGGGAATGACCTTTAACTGCCAGCAGTGCGGCAAACCGATCGTCGTTCCGAAAATTGAAGCGCCGGCGATTAGTTCGGCAAATCAGATCCAGGAAATCGAGCGGCGAATGAAGGAAAACGAATCGCAACGGACCGAGATCAACGGTTACATCAATCAAACATCGATTCAGCTGCATCGGTGGCAATTGCGTTTGCAGATGTTGAATGAACGCAAGGCCGAATTGGAAAGAGAATTAACGGCGCTAAAGGCGTAAGTGTGGCATCGGCATCCTGCCGATGAAATACAAGAAACATCGGCTGGAAGCCGATGCCACTTTCAGTAATTTGTCGCGTGCGGCAATATCACGATCTTTTGCGGCTCGTTCTTGAGCATGGCCAACCCCGCACCGATCGCACCGGCACGGGCACATTGTCGATCTTCGGCGCTCAAGCCCGCTTCGATCTGCGTTCCGACGGTCCCGGGTTTCCGCTGCTCACAACAAAGAAGCTGCACACCAAATCGATCATTTATGAGCTGCTCTGGTTCCTACGCGGCGATACCAACACTCGCTATCTCAAGGAGCACGGCGTCACCATCTGGGACGAATGGGCCGATGAAAACGGCAACCTCGGCCGGGTCTACGGAGCGCAGTGGCGCGATTGGCGCGGAGAAAACGGTGTGCGGGTCGATCAGATCGACAATGTAATCAGGAGATCAAAGAGACTCCGGACAGCCGGCGCCTGATCGTGAGCGCGTGGAACCCGGCCGAGATCGACACAGATGGCATTGCCGCCGTGCCATGTGCTCTTCCAGTTTTATGTGTCCGCCGCGGCGGATTCGTCCAATGGCGAAGAGAGAGGCGAATTGAGCTGCCAGCTGTATCAGCGCAGCGCAGATCTTTTTCTGGGCGTCCCGTTCAATATCGCTTCGTATGCGTTGCTCACGATGATGATCGCGCAAGTTGTCGATCTCACGCCGGGCGATTTTGTCCACACTTTCGGCGATCTCCATCTTTACCAAAACCATCTCGACCAGGCACGCGAGCAACTCGGCCGCGATTGTCGATCCTTGCCGAGGATGAAATTGAATCCCGCGGTCAAGGACATCCGCGATTTCCGGTTCGAAGATTTCGAGCTGGTCGGTTACGATCCGCATCCGTCGATCAAAGCCCCGATCGCGGTGTAAAATCGGTCTCGACTCGCGGGCAGATTTGTCTAGTTTGGGCGCGCTCCCTGCTTCGATTTAACGTGCTTTTGTGAAAAAATTCTTTTTGTTCCCACTCATTCTGGGCTGCGTCTTTGGCGCGGCGGTTCTGGTCGTTGCTCCATCACCGGTGGCCGGTAGCGGTCGTCGGGCCATAGCTGCCCCCGCCCAGCCCCTGCAAATGCTGGGCGCGGTCTCGCGTAAAACCCATGGCGCCGCGGGGGATTTTGACATCGATTTGCCGTCCACACCGCCGTTTGGCATCGAGTGCCGGGGCGCTGCTGGCGACCACACGATCGTGGTTACTTTTAGCAATCCTCTGGCTGACGGCGTCGCGGCAATCGCCGACGGAACCGGGACGGTGGCCGAGACGAAGGTGTCGGGAAACACCATGACCATCACTCTGGCCGGCGTGCCGAATGGGCAGGTGCTCGTTTTGTCCCTGGCGAAAGTCACGGATAATTTTGGACAATCGCTGCCGGACGCGACGATCACAATGCAAACGCTGTTGGGCGACACGAATGCCAGCGGCGCGGTCAACGCTTCCGACATCATCGCCGCCAAATCAGAAATCGGCGCCGTGGTAACGGACTCAAATTTTCGGTCGGACATCAACGCCAGCGGCGAGATCAACGCTTCCGATATCGCAATGATCAGGGCGCAATCCGGCAGCACTTTGCCGGGCTCAGGCGGTGGAGACCGGATGGGACGGAGCGGGAGCCTCGATCCGCACATGCAATCCTTATCGCTAAGCGGTCCGCCGGTAATCGATGTCAGCGCGACAACGCAGTTCACAGTGTCGGTCGATCTGACTTTCACCGGCTACAGTTCGTACGGCCTCTCCTTTTGGTTTGAAGCGAACAGCGCCGTCGCGCCATTTGTCGCTGTCACTGGCGTCGCTTACTCGACGTTTTCCGACCCGAACCAGGCCGTGCCGAATCCGGCGCCATTTGGTTCGACCAGCGGTGCCACATCGGGATTCCTCACTGAAAATCGCGACCTCGGGGCGACGGTGGACGTTGTAAGCCCGCCCAATGCGGTGCCGGCCGGGATGTACCATGTTGCCGACGTTACCCTCTCGATTGATCCCAATACGCCTTCGGGCACTTACACGTTGCAATCCGGAACCGTCCTGCCGCATGCGTCGGAAGTCGTCGACACCGATTTCAACGACAACAATATCGTTCCGGCCGGCAGCTTCACCTTCACAGTCGTCGGAGGACCGACTCCGACTCCGACCCCAACGCCGACGCCGACACCGACCGCAACGCCGACTTACACGATCGCAGTCAGCGCTTCTCCGGGAGCAGGCGGTACCGTGACCGGCGGCGGGAGTTATGCCAGCGGTGCCAGTGTGACCGTTATCGCTACGGCGAATGCCAATTACAATTTTGTGAACTGGACAGAGGGCGGCAGCAGCGTGAGCACGTCGGCCAGTTACAATTTTACTGCCAATTCCGATCGCACTCTGGTGGCAAACTTTGTTGCGGTTTTGCCTACTGTCGCCACGCCCACCATCTCGCCTGATGGCGGGACGTTTGTTAAAAAGGTCAAAGTCACCCTTCGCGACACGACCTCGGGAGCGACGATTTATTACACAAAGGACGGGACCGACCCGACGACGAGCTCAACCAAGTATAAGAAAGCATTCACGCTGACCACGCCCTCCACGGTCAAAGCCAAAGCGGTAAGGAGCGGATACAACGATAGCGGGATCGCCTCGGCCACCTTCACCAGGCAACCCGTAGCCACGCCGACGATTTCGCCCAACGGCGGGACCTTCACCGGTTCGGTGCAAGTGACCCTGCATGACTCCATCTCCAAGGCGAAAATTTATTACACCACCGATGGCTCCGATCCGACTACGGCGTCGACCAAGTACTCGAGGGCCTTTACCCTGAGCGGCGTTGGGATGAAGACGATCAAAGCCAAGGCGGCCAAAGCCGGTTATGACGACAGTGCCATAGCCAGCGCAGCGTTTACGATTCAGTAGAGATCGTCTTATTCCTCTTCATTGATCGTAAAGGTGACGTTGTCGATCTTCGCGACCGCCAACGCGTCGAGCACGTCGATGGCCCGGCTGTATTTGGCTTGCTCGTCGCTGATGATGGTGACGACGGCCGGCGCTTTCGCTGCGTCCGCATTTTGCTTTAGCCGAATCAGGGTTGCTTTCAATTGCGGCAAATCTTTGCTCTGGGGCGAATCGAATGGCTCGTCGTTTAAGCTCACCTCACCCGCATCGGAGATGGCGATGATCTGTTCATCGACAAAATCAGTGCTGCTCTCGGTTTCCGCGACCCCGGGTAGTTGGCTGTTCAATTCGTTTTCAACCTTCACCGCACCGGCCATGACCATAAAAAAAAGCATGATCACAAAGACGACGTCGATCATCGGCGCAATTTGAAAACCGAAATTGCTCTGGCCTTGATCAAGCTCCAGTCGCATCAATTACTCCTTGTTCACTGCCGAAAATGAAATGTCGGTGATGCCGGCCTCGGCGCAGGCGTTCATCGCCTGCGAAACATAAATCGCAGGCACATCGCGGTCGCCCCGGATCACGGCGCGAAAGGTCGGGTTGGCCGTGCCGCTCACCTTTTTTTCGCCGGTGATTCGGGCGGCTTTGAGCTGTTCCAGCATCGCCGACGCTTGCGGATAAACCCGATCGTCAAAAACGAATGCCGCCTTTTTTGTCGCCGGCTGCCAGCGCACATTCACCACCGCCTCGGCGCGCGAGTTATCTTTTTTCTGCGCATTGGGCGCGACCGGCAACGAGATGGTCTTGTCGACTTTCAAGACTGCCGCCGACGTGATCGTCATGAAAAAGACGAGAATCACCAGCAACACATCGATCATCGGCGCGACCTGGAATTCAGGTTCGCCCGATTCAATTCCTCCTGCGCCAGCAGCCATACGATGTCGATCCTATTGTTTGAACCACGAATGCACGTCAATAAACATGAATTCGAATCGAGAGGCCTGTAGGGGAAGCTGACAGCTTCCCGCGCCGAAGCCGACAGATATGTGCTCATTAGGATTCATTAGCTGTTCACGATCTTTCCGGTCTGCCCCGAGCCTTTCGGTTGGACCAGCCAGTTCGGAATCGCCGCATACAATTCTTCCTCGCCCAGATGAACGCCGGCCAGCGATTCGTAGGGCATTTTCCGGAATAAACTGTTAATACTGTCCTGAATGTGATGAAGCGATGCCGTGGCCCGGTTCCGCAGGAAATAAAAAGCGATGAACGCCGGAATCGCGATGAACAAACCGCTCGCAGTCGCCACCAGCACTTCGCCGATTGCCGCCGATAATCCCGAGGGATCGCCGATGCCGGACGATCCGAGCTTGGCAAAAGCCTTGATCATTCCCGTCACGGTGCCGAGGAGGCCGATCATCGGCGCGCAAACGCCGATTACCGACAAATAGCTGATGTAAGTTTGCATGGCTGAGTTTTCCTTGGCCAGTTGTCCGACCATGCCGTCCTCGGCGATTTGTTTGCCTTCACCCAATAATCCGATCCCGACGCGCAAAACGTTGGTCAACGCGGACGGATTATCTTTGCAATATTTGTAGGCGCCAATGTAATCGCCGTGGCGAAAAAGTTCCTTCAATCTCTCTTCGTGCCCGGGCGGTGCGACCCGCGCAGGCGCAGTGCGCATCACGCCATCGACGATCAAATATAGAGTCGCGACCGATAAGAGGGCGATCGGGATCATGACCCAGCCGCCTTCCTTTATCTGGGCCCAGAGCGTTTTGGAATGCACTCCTTCGGCGGCCGCGCCGGCCGGCGGCGATTGGGCAAGCGCCGGCGTGGCGAAGATCGACAGGCCAACGAAGATCAGGGCAATGAGATGGGGCGCGCGTGTTTTCATAAGTGTTTTTAGAGATCTCATTTTCATTCCTGGCCGGGGCTCGGCAGTTTCTGCAATTCGGTTTGGGCCACCGCCGCCTCGGCCGATTTCGGATACGCGGCGACTAGTTCATTCAGCGATTTCCTTGCTCTTTCCGTGTCGTCCAACCGCGCATAGGCCCGCGCGCTTCCCAGCAACGCCGCCGGCACAAACGATTTTTCGTCATCATAAAAAACGGGAACATGCAGATAGGCGAGCAGCGCAGCATCGAATTGTCTTTGGGCGAGCAGCGCATCGCCTTTTTTGGTCCACGCTTCCGCCAGGACCGACGAATCGTTGCTCTGGGCAATGGCAGTGTCGCAAATCGCAATCGCTTTTTCGAACTCTTTTTTCCGGATCAGACCCGCGGCCAGTTGAAGCTGGACCGAGCGCCCCGTTTCAGAATCCGTGATCGTCTTTTGGATTTGGTTTGTCAGCGTTTCGCCTTCGGCCTCGCGGTGAAGCGCCGAGAGCACCGAGACCTTGATGGCCGCCGCCTGTCCCCACCATGCGCCGGGGATTTCCTTGAACGGTTCGTAATACTTCACCACCGGATCGATTTCGGCGAGTGCCTTGGCCGGTTGTCCCTGGGTCAGTAAGTCCGAGGCGGTTTTGAACGCGCCCGGCTCCGGGAATTCAATCTTGGCGATCTGCTCGACTTTGTATCCGATTTCGCCACTGCCGCTGCCGACCTGCACTTTTCCCATCACGAGGCCACCGTCTCGGCGGACTCCAAGGGTAACGATTTTCTGCCCGGTCTTGAGAATGATGGATTGAGCGAATGCTGAGGCATCGATCATGAGCATGAGCACGAACATGAGCATGACTCGTCGCAAGATCGACAATCCGCAGTCCGCAATCCGAAATCCGCAATTCTGTTTCATCCCTGTCCCATCGCCTCCAAACGTTTTCGCGCTTCGACCGCTTCCGAAAAATCCGACAGCTTCTCGTTGCGCAGCAGTTCGCGATACGTGTTCGCCGCTTCCTGCGGTTTGCCGAGTTTTTCGAAACTCTCTCCGCTGCGGATATAAGCTTTCGCCACCCAGGGCAGGAATTTCCGATAGGCCACGTAAACGCGCTGAAAATAAGCGTTGGCTTCGGCCCAGTGGCCGCGTCTGGCTTCGATGTCACCCAGCGAATAGACGCTGAACGCAGTCGATTCGCCCCGCCATTCCCGGACCGAAGCAACTTGTTCGAACGCTTTCTTGGCTTCATCCAGTTTATCCATCGCCAGCAGCGTTTTCGCTTTGCCCACCGTGAGGTCCTTGAGCTTGAGCGACGGATTCAATTTGTCCGCGCCATCGGAGAAATAATGCAGCGCTTCAGACAGATCTTTTTTCTGGAACGCAATTTCGCCCAGGCCGTTGTAACCGAAATCCAAGTGATCACTCTTAGGGAATTCATCTATTAATCGCTGATAAAAACGCGCCGCTTGATCCAAATTTTGTTTGCTCAGCAGATAATCGCCGGCCCGGCCCAGCAGGAGCGCGCTCAAATCGTCCGGCTTAAACTCTTCTGCCAAACGCGCGATGTTTTTTTCCTCTTCGGCCGGTTGCCGGCGAAGCCGCGCCAGTTCCGCCCGGGCAAAAATGATCCGGGCTCGCGCAGTGGCATTTTGATCTTTTTCGCTGGAGCCGAGCAACGCATCCAGCTCGGCGCCGGGATCGGGAGGCGATGTCGATCCTGGATTTTCGTCTGGCGCCTCGGTCTTGCTTTTCTTCGTGCACAACTGGGCTAACTGCGTGAGCAGCAATTCCACTTTTTCGCGATGCGGATCGGCGATGCCCTTTTTGATCGCATCGGCAGTGATTTGTTTGGCTTCATCAAGTTTTCCTTCGTGCGCCTTGGCTTTTGCGACCCAGTAGAGCGCGGAAAGAAAAGTGGGACTGTCGGGTTTCTCCTCGATGAAACCCTGGAAAAGCTCGGCCACCTTGTCCCAGTCGCCGCTTTTTTGCAGAAGCTTGCTCGCGGCAAAGAGCGAATAATTCGTCACTTCATCCGTCGTCGCTGTCTTGTATGATCGGATGTAGATGTCGGTGGCTTCACTCGGGTGGTCGCTGGCCGCGAGCGCGTCACCCTGGAGCGCGAGGACCTCGCCGAGCTGCTGATGATTCCCGAACTCTTTCTCCCACGCCTGGCAATCCGTCACCACTTCGTCGTAAAGCGAAGCGGCATACTTGCAAACCGCGAGCCGGTATTTGGCATCGGCCACGTAATGCCCCTGCGGATATTTCTTCAGATAACCATTCAGCTCGTCCATGGCTTCCTTGTACTTGCCGGAAAAAAGCGCGGTCAGCGCCAGGCGGTAGTTCACGTCCTCGATACTTGGACCTTGCGGAAATTCGGTCAGATACTTTTTGTATTCGGCGATCGCCTCGTCGTATTTGCCCTGCATGAACCTGGCGTTACCGAGCAGGTAACGCATCTGTTCGCGAAAATTGCTCTTCTGTTGCGTCTCCAGCATCTGGACAAAATGCGACGCCGCCGTCTCGGCATCGTTCGCCTGAAGCGCGACTGCGCCGAGCATGTAGCCGACCGTCTCCGCGTTCGGGCCATTCTTGAATTCGCGCAGATATTGTTCGCACAGCGCCTCCGCTTTTTTTCCCTGGTTCACGTCCGCCAGGGACACGATCTGACCAAACAGCACCGACTCGCGCTCGGGAATCTGGGGGAAGCGATCGAACAGCTCTTGATAAACAACGACCGCCTCCCATTTGTGGTCGGTTTCGGAAAAGCATCGGGCCATACGCGTGTAAATGGCCGGCGTGATCGATGGCAGCTTCTCAAAATCTTCCAGTAACTTACGGGTGCGCGCCATGTCGATCTTGAGCTGATTGATGGCGGTGGCGATTTGTCCGAACTGCGACGGATCGCGCCGGGCCGCAGCCAGATCGTCGTCGATCCGCTGCTGCATCCGGGTGAGGCGATCGTTCTGGGCCCGGATGAGTTGCTCCCGCGGATAAGCGGCGCGGTAACATTCGAGCGCGCCGTCGTAGAGCTTCTTTTCGAAGAGCTTGTCGCCTAATTGAACCGTGAGCCCGTTCAGCTCGACCAGGTTTTCTACCAGCCCGATCCGTTCGTGGATTTTCTTGATCAGAGCGATCGTTTTGTCGGCATCGCCTTTTTGGACGTACAGTTGGGCCAGAAGGATCGCCCCGCGAACGCCCACGGGCGTTTTCAATTCCGCGCCGACCAGTTTTTCCAGGGTCGCGATCGCTTGATCGATCTTGCCGGCTTCCTTGCTGGTAGTGGCGGCGAAGAACAATGCCTGGTCGCGGTAATGCGGATCTTTCTCGAGTGCCGTAAACTGAGCAGCCGCTTCCGCGTAATTCTTGCTCAGCAAATTCGATTGGGCGATGCCGTAGGCTGCGTCGCCGGAGTGCGGTCCGCTCGGAAATTTTGCCTGATAATTTTTGAATGCGACGATCGCTTTCTTGTAATCGCCGGCGTTGAACCAGGCGGAGCCGAGAGTAAAAAAGGCCGGCTCGAGCTGCGGATTAAACTCCGCCTTGGTCAGCAGCGCATCAAGATCGGCTGCGGCTTTGGCGTAATCGCCGGCCTGAAATTCCGCCATCGCCTTGGAATAAAGGCTCGCAAAATCAGCTCCGGTTCCTGCGGCCGGCGGATTTTGCTGCGCTAGCGCGGTCACTGCGACCGCGAAAACGGCAAAGGCCACAGCCCGATTCAAAAGGACACTTCGGCTGAGGCGAGACCGCATGGGCAAACATTAAACAGCCGCGTCCGACTTGGAAAGCGAACCGTGTGGAGAGAAAGATCGCGGTGCGATCAGCTTTACGGCCGCTGGACTGGCGCTTTTTCGACGACGTTCGTGCTCGCGGTCTTCGGGCCCTTGGTAAGATCGACAAGGTCAGCCAGAATATTGAGCGCTTCGTCGCGCTCGGGATCGACGGCCGGTTCCTTGGTGTTGTCATCGGCCCCGCCGATCGCGTCCGGATCGGCATCGTCCGCCGCTTCGGGCGAAACTTTTTGGGCCACGCCATTCTTCTTCGCCGCGGCCAGCTTACCGGGATACATGACCAATTGCAGGTTCGGCTTGTCCACGGTGTCGAGGGTTACGCGGTAGATGCGCGGTTCTTCTTCGTGGCGGGCGAGGCGCTCTTTGGAGCGCGATTCTTTGCGGGTCTTTTCATCCTGCAGCTCTTTGCGCCGCACATCTTCGTTCAGCGATATCCGATTATCGGCGAGCTTTTGGCGCAAACGCTCCAGATCTTCCATCACGTAGTGAAATTCCGGACTGGCTTGCGTTCGTTCGGCCGAGCGCCGTTTCAATTGGTCGATGAAAAGCGAGTGGCTATCCGACCATTTGGTGTACCTGGCCTTGGGCACTTCGTCGTAAGGGAGGCAATTCTTCAGCGCGCCTTCGCCCACGACTTCGGGCAGGTCGGTCAGGCTCGGCAAAACGATATCGGAGGTCACCCCGTGAAGCTGAGTCGAGCCGCCGGCGACACGGTAAAATTTCTGGATGGTCAGTTTGAGCGCGCCGTCTTCCTGGGAACGGCTGCCGAGCAGTGAAGTGAATCGCCCAATCTCGAGGATCGTCTGCACGGTGCCTTTGCCAAATGTGCTGCCATCGCCCACGATCACCGCGCGCCCGTAATCCTGGAGAGCGGCCGCAAAAATTTCGCTGGCGGAGGCGCTCTGCCGGCTGGTCAGGACCACCATCGGTCCGGCGTAGGCAATGCCCGGATCGGGATCGGTTGATACGACAGTGTTGCCGTTCGGATTTTTCGTCTGCACGATTGGACCCGATTTCAAGAACAGCCCGGTCAACGAGATCGCTTCCTCGAGCGAGCCGCCGCCGTTGCGGCGAAGATCGACAACCAGGCCTGCGATATTTTCCTTTTTCAATCGCTTCAGCAAAGCGAGCACATCCTTGGTTGTGCTTTTCTGGTGCCGCTCCATATCGGCGTAGAACGACGGCAGAGTGAGCCAGCCGAGCTTTACCGGGTTGCCGTTGTCGTCTTTCCTGATGATGATGTCCGCGCGCGCTTCCTGATCCTTCAACTTAATTTCATCGCGCACGATCTCGATGTTCTTGCGCTTGGACGGATCGGCCGCGTCCGCCGGAATTACCAGCAAGCGCACCCGGGTGCCTTTCTTGCCGCGAATCATTTCCACGACCTTGTCCAGACGCATCTCGCGAACATCGACAAAATCGGCCGAGCCTTGGGCGACCGCCGTGATCCGGTCGCCGACTTTCAAGTTGCCGTCTTTTTGGGCGGGACCGCCGGGCACGAGGCTCTCGATCTTGGCGTAGCCGTCTTCAGTCCGCAGCATCGCGCCGATCCCGACCAGTGATAGCCCCATGTTGATACTGAAATTTTTCAGATCGGACTTGCTCAGATATTCCGAGTGCGGGTCGTAAGTCTGGGCCAGCGCGTCGAGGAAGATTTTCAATTGCTCGTTCTTGTCCTGGTCGTGAACGTTTCGGGCGACTCGATCGTAGCGGCGCGCGACCAATTGCGGGCCCGGCTCGATCGGGTGCTCGCTCAACTTCTCCTGCAATAGCTCGTTCTCGATCCGGCCGCGCCAGAGTTCGTCCGCCTCGGCTTCGTTTTTCGGCCAGGGCGCTTTTTGGCGGCTCACTTCAATCGTCGCCGTGGACTTAAAATCCCACGGCTGTTTGAGCAGCTCCTTCACCTTGGCCACGCGGCCGTCCAGGCGCTTGGTGTAAAGATCGTAAATTTCGTAGGCCGGTTTCAGGTTGCCCAGCAAAACGTCATCTCCCAGCGAAGTGCCGTATTTCGCGGTCAGAGCATCGACATCTTTTTGGGTGAAAAAGAGGTGGCTGTAGTCGAGCATTTCCAGATAGGTCTGGAGAAACTTCTTCGAGACCTCGGCGTTGAGCGGCTGGTGGGTGTAATGGCCCTCCTCGAGGAGCCGGCCAACGGAGACGGCAATTTGCTCCGAATCCGACTTGGCCAGGGCGAGTTGAGGATTAAGCCCGAAGACAAAAACGACGGCCGAAGCCGCCAGCAATGCACGAAGTTGTTTCATCGACTTGGAACGAGGAGTGCAATCATGGCAGAGTTCGGCCCGGAACGCAATAGGACAGGCAAGATCGACATGGTAGGAGTTGAGACAATTGGCAGGCGGGAACATTCAAAGATCGTAAGAAGTCCCGTGCGCAGATGTATCGTATTGCTAGCTAGGATCGGGCCCTCTCGCCTCTTTTAATAGGAGAATTGGTTACTTTTGGCAGCTCTGGCCGGAATCCGCGTCTGCGATTACACTGGACGCGTGATCACTTACAAGAGCTTCTGCGGCGGCATCTTCGAGACCAATTGCTACCTCATCGAGGCGCCCGAGGGCTGGATTTTGTTCGATGCGCCCGATGGCGCCTGCGCCTGGGTCGAGTCGCTCAATATCGACCCCAAGCTCTTACTCCTCACCCACGGGCATTTCGATCACGTTCCCGATGTCGCCAAAATCAAACGCCGCTTCAAATGCCAGATCGGCTGTCATCCCGTCACCGCGCCGATGATTTCCGAACCCGATTTTTTCCGCGGCTTCGGCTTTGAACTGGAGATTGAGCCGGCACAGCCCGATTTTTTCATTGAAGAAACGCCGGCCCGACAATTTCTCGGCTTGGAAATGCAAGTGCTCGAAGTGCCCGGGCATTGTCCCGGCAGCCTCTGCTTTTTCTCGCGAAACGACGAACTGCTCATCGGTGGCGATGTTCTTTTTGCCGGCAGCATCGGGCGCGGCGATTTGCCCGGCGGCGATGTCGATCTTCTCATCGACGGGATCAGGAAAAAGATATTTCCGCTGGGCGATAATGTAACCGTGCTGTGCGGTCACGGGCCGTCGACAACGATTGGCGCGGAACGACGGAGTAATCCGTTCTTAAGTTGAGAAGGTGGATCGAGCGCTCCGTCGCTCGATGCTTTGAAGATCGTTACCGCCAGGGATACAAATCACGCGCTTTAACGTGCAAAGCGATCTCGATCCGATGCAGCTCGACATGGGCGCGTTCAACGTCGTGCCGAAGACGGCGCCGATTGCGGTCACTCGACCGGAAGCGAGCGTTGATCTGGTCGATGTCGTGGGAAACGCGAAAAAAATCGCGACGGACTTCTCGATTCCCTTTGTAATTGCGGAGTTGCCAGCGAACATGCCCGCGCATGCGATTGAGATGATTGATTTCTTCCTGGAGCCCGTGCGACCACGGCCAGGTCAGCCCGAGTCGGTAATTAGTTTGGTCAGTATCGCTCGCTGAGGCTGAAACCCCTGCAACAACCAGGCCGCAGCCGATCACCATCGTTAAGAAAAAATTCCTCATATCGAACTCCTTGTTGGTAGACTTCGACGAAGATGGCCGGGCCGCATTCAAAAAGCTAATGCAGAATTACTGGAGTTCGAAAATCCGCTCGATCTCCTTCGGGTCGCGGATCTTCTCCAGATAATTGACCAGGCGGCGAACGTTGGCCGGCCGTTGAAAGAAGTCGACATAGCCGTCCGGACGGATCAAGTAGATGAATTCTCCCTCCGCTCCGTACAATCGGAAGAAATCGCCGTGCATGTCGCGTAATCGACCAGATGGCGCGTCAACCGATGTCCGCGAAACGATTTCGAACGCAGAGATCTTTGCCCGTTCCAGCGCGTTGGCAACGGCGTTTGGGTTAGGCACATTATTCATGAGAACGACCGGCTTTCCCGGCGTCAGTAATTCAAAGAGCGTGACTCGATTGCCCGTGCTTTCGAACACGACATCGGGCGCGCGATCGCCGGCCCGGACGCGAATGCGCGACCCGAACCATTGTCGATCCTGATGAAGACAGAGCGACGATTGGCGGTAATTCATTTGCAGCTGCGAAAATTTCCCAAACATGCGCCGTTGGGCGAAAGGAATGCGCAACAGCGGGAGCAACAGTCGTTCACGAAAAAATCGGGCCAGCGGATTGGTGGCGAAAAATATCTTCGACATCGCATCCGTGCGTTCGAGGACTTCGCGGGCGATGGGCAACCGTTCTTCGCTGAAGGTGTCGAGCAACGCGTCCGGTGCGTTTTGGTTGAGCACAGCCGCAATTTTCCAAGCCAGATTGGTTGCGTCCTGCACTCCGGTAGCGATTCCCTGGCCGCCAGTTGGGCTGTGAATGTGCGCCGCATCCCCCGCGACGAAAATGCGTCCGGCTCGGAATCGATCGACCATCCGGCAATTAATGCGGAAGTCGGTCAGCCAAACCGGATCTCTGGCTCGAATCGCGGCGTTTGCGGTACGCTCTGCCAGAAAATTTTGGATCAGATCGAGCGTGACCTCGGCCTCGGGTTCGTCCGCTTGCGCGCACTCGACGATCACACGCCAACGGCCGGCCCCGAACGGCAACGCACCGAGCGATCCCTGAGAGTGAAACCAAATGTGGACCTGATCGGCTGGCAGATCCCAATCGATGGCTACATCGGCCATCACGAAACGGAGCGGATAAGCTTTCCCCACGAAGCCGAGACCGGCCTGCTTCCGGATCACGCTGTGCGCGCCTTCGCAGCTGATCAGAAATTGCGAGGGTATCGATTCTTCAGTTCCGTCGGCGTGACGAGCACGCGAGATCACTGCATCCGCAGTTTGCTGGAACTCCAAAAACTCAACCCCGCGCTCCACGCGAATGCCGCGTTCGTGCAGCGTTTCCTCGAGAATCCGTTCCGTTTCGCTTTGCGGAATAATGATCATCCGTGGCTGGAACGCTTCGCGCCCGGCTTGATCGGGCGGGTTCTCCAGCTTGAACGACAGAACCTTTCTCGCCCCGGCGCAGAAGTTGACGCCCCGGATGTCGCTGAATCCGCTGGCGAATAATTTTTCCGCCACGCCGAGCACCGCGAAAATCTCGGAAAGTCGCGGCTGCAATCCGATCGCCTTCGAAGTGGTCGAGCGCGCGATGTTCTTATCGATTATCCGGAAGCGAACGCCGAATCGGTGCAATTCCAGGCCGAGCGAGAGGCCGGTTGGGCCAGCTCCGACAATGAGCACTTCTGTTGCGCCCGGCCCGGCTGCCGCGCTCGTCTGCTGCGTCACTTTAGCGGTGCGAGCGCTTTTTCCAGATCGCTCAAGCCGCCAATTCTACTGATCACGCCGCGCAACGAGTTCAGCGCTTTCGGAATATGCTGGAGAAAACTCTTGTGCCCTTTAACGAGCCCGAGAAATCCATAAGCGCCCAGTGCCTGCATCAGGCGTTGCATTGCGCAAAGTCGCAATGTGAAATCGAACTCGCCGTCCACCGCAACTCCGTTCTCGGTCTGCACGTCGCGATAATAAGCGGTCAGTTCAGCCCGCTCCGCATCGGTAAGATCGACATAGGGATCGTAGAGCAACGAAGCGAGATCGTATTGGCCAAGACCGGGCCGCATCCCTTGGAAATCGATGAGGCAAGCCTGCCCGTTGCGAATAATAATATTTTGCGACTGAAAATCGCGATGAATCAAGAACCCGCGGCAGCCGACCGAGCTGCTCGGCAATTTCATTTAGCGCCGGCAACGCGGTGAGCGCGCCGAGCTTTCCACTGTCGATCTTGAAGTAACCGCCCAGGCAGTTCTCGAAAAAGTAATTCTGTTCCCAGCGATACAGCGCGGCGTTGAATTCAGCAGGCAAACTTTCCTTGATGCTCTGACCGAGCTCGCCAGGTAAACGGTGCAGCTTCGCGATTTCGTCCAGAGCCGATTCGTAGAAAGCGCGGCGCACCAGCCAGCTTTCGTCGCGATAACCGAAAAGATCGCGCTCGCCCAGGTCCTCGATCCAGATCAGACCTTCGGCCGGGTCGTGGAAATAAATCTTCGGCACACGAATCCCATGTTCGGTCGAGAAACTCCGCGATCCGGACGTAATGCCGGTTCTCTTCGCGTTCCAGACTGTACTTAACAAGAATGATCGTTTGATCCGGCGAGGAACGGACCCGGTAAAATTTGCGGTCCGAGCCGCCTTTCTCGATCGGCGTGATCTCGACCTTGTCCACGTCGAACCGCGGGAAATGGATCCGGGTTTGCCGAAGAAGGAGTTCGGTGCGCATGGGATCAGATGTCGATGTTGCGATGGACGCCGCTGACTTTTTTGTCGGAGCGGACAATACAACCAACCAACTCGCTTCGGGAAGCAATTTGTGCACCGGGCCACAGAATCGTGTCATCGAGAATCGCGTCCGCTTCCACGCGGCAATCTTTTCCGATGACCGAACAACCGCGCACCCGCGCGGTAGGATCGACAATCGCCGTCGGGTGAACTGATTCCCGCCAATCCGGATCGTGCACCGGATAAGCTGGGAAACTCAGGGCCGGCAACTCGCGATGCAGCTGCAGATATGCTTCCCGATTACCCACATCCCACCAATGCCCTTCGTCGATGACAACGCCGCCGATCTTTTCCCGGCGTCGAATCAGCTCGATGAAATGCGGAATGACGGAGCGTGTCACGCCGCGCTCGAGAACATCGACAAATTTCCGATTCACAATGTAGATGCCGGTAAAAACGAATTCCTCGGGAGATCCGGTGCCGAGCTGATTGTGGATGTCGATGATCCGGCCAGTATTCGAATCGAGTGAAATGTGTTGCGGTCCGCGCTCGGATCGCAGCGCGAGCGTAACCAAATTGCCGGACCGGAAGTGATTCTCGATCAACGGAGCCAGCGGCAGATCGGTTAGAATGTCGCCATTGTAAACCAGGAGCGGCTCGGCGCTTAGCGAATCGGCGATGTTCGCGATGCCGCCGGCAGTTTCGAGCAACACCGGCTCGTGAAAAAAATCGATTGGGCGATTGCAATATCCAGGTAGGGACCGATCTCCGGGCCGTCCGTCGAATTGCCCCCCAAATAATTCCGAAAACCGCTCCGGCCGGTGATGGGTGTTCACGAAGAACTTCGAAATTCCGAGGCCAATCAAATGATCGAAAGCGAAAGTGATCAACGGCTTTTGAAAAATCGGTACCAACGGTTTCGGTATGTCGTCCGTAAGCGGGCGCAAACGGGTCCCGAGTCCGGCGCCTAATACGAATGCTTGTGTGAGTTGTTCCACCGGAGAACTAAGAGATTCACGTTCACCTTCGATTAGCGCAAGTCTTCGACTCTGGGGAGCACAGGCTGTTAGCCTGTCCATCTCGGCAGCTTGCCGGGATGTCTCCGGATTTCGCGCGAACGCGGTCGCGGAATGTTGCCGGCAAGCTGCCGGCAATGACAGGCTGGGTCGCCGCGGCGACTGCTCCCCAGAAAGGGAATCGACATGTACGAGGCTTACCCCGAACCGATCGCATCGAGCCCCTGCTCCAGTTCGCGCAAGGCGACCGGAATTCGGCCCGGGTATTTGTCGATCCAGCGCTCAGAGATCTGAAGGATCGGAGCGGGGTTGAGGTAATGGAGTTTCTCCCGGCCCCGCCAAAGGGGGACGACCAGGTTGGCCTTTACGAGCAGGGCGAGGTGCTTGGTCACCCCTTGTCGGGTCATTTCGAGGTGCTGGCAAAGCTCGCCCAAGGTCTGGCCATTATGGTCGTGCAACTGGTCGAGCAAGGCTCGCCGGCCGGGGCTGGCCAGGGCTTTAAAGACGGTTTCCATCGAACGCGTGAATTATGCAACCAATTAGTTGCATGTCAACTTCGCCGCCTTGTCATCCCGAGCCGCGAAGACGGCGAGGGACCTCTCGAACTTCCCCACAACCCACGAGTAAGGGTGCGCAGACGCTCCCTGCAGAAGTCCCGCTCGTTTGCCTTCCTGATGGCTGCGCCAACGATAGTTCGGCTTGCCAGTTACCTCTCGCGAGGTCCTTCGCTTCGCTCAGGATGACAGGGCGCTCACCGCTTGCACCACTGATCTACCCAATCGTTCACCGTTTTATACCAGAGCCGGCTGTTTTGCGGCTTGAGCACCCAATGGCCTTCGTCGGGGAAATAGAGCATCTTCGACGGGACCTTGAGCCGTTGGAGCGTGGTGAAAGAGCTTAGCCGCTAGGGCGCAGGGCTGTCAGCGGCAATATCCGAGGCCGTCCGATAAATTTCGACGGACGTTTCGGAGAAACGTCCCTACCTTGTGTTAATGGTCGCGTCGCGGAAGGTTCGGATAATATGAGTTTCCGATCGCGTGTGGCTATCTCGCTGTTGGTTTGTGCAGTACCTGGAATGGCCTTTACGCAACCGCTCCCGAAGGTAATGAAAGCCGTCGTAGCGCACGAATACGGCGGACCTGCAGTCCTGAAGCTGGAAGAAATTCCTTTGCCCGAGCCGAAGGAAAACGAAGTGCTGGTCCGAGTGATTGCCAGCGGAGTGAACCCAGCCGATCCTCTGATTCTTGGCGGCAAGTATGCGAAAGAGTTCGGGACGCATTTACCACTGATTCTTGGTTACGACATGGCGGGCATCGTGGTAAAGGCCGGCGCGAAAGTTGCGAAACTGAAAATTGGCGATCCGGTTTATGCTTACCTGCTTTGGGGCGGCGGCTGGGCCGAGTATTGCGTGACCAATGAAGGTGAAGCTGCGATTACACCCAAGTTGCTCAGTCTGGTCGACGCGTCGTCTGTTCCACTCGCTGCGCTGACCGCATGGCAGGCGTTGATTGACGTGGCAAAGATCGACAAGGGCCAGACGGTGCTGATTCATGGCGGCTCCGGCGGCGTCGGTAGCTTCGCCATTCAAATCGCCAAGGCGCGCGGTGCGAGAGTGATCGCCACCGCTTCGACAGCAAACCAGGATTTGCTGAAACAGCTCGGCGCCGACGTAGCGATAGATTACACCAAAACGAAGTTCGAGGAGGTGGCCAACAATGTCGATGTGGTGATCGATCCGGTCGGCCACGATACCCTGGCCCGCTCTTACGCGGTGGTGAAGAAAGGCGGAATGATTGTCACGCTGGTTGCGCGCTGTGATCCAGCCGAGTTGAAGAAGCATGAGATTCGCGGGGAATCGCTCGGTTCGCATCCGGATGCGAAAGAACTGGCCGAGATCACGAAACTGATCGACGACAAAAAACTGAAACCGATCGTCACGCAGGTATTGCCATTAGCAGATGCCGCCAAGGCCGATGAGCAGGCCGCGACCCATCACACCCGTGGCAAGATCGTTCTGAAAATTGCCGAGGAGGCGAAAATCCAATGAAACATTGCAAATTATATTTGATAACGATCGCCGCGATCGCGTTAGCGAGTGTGGCGGCGCGGGCCGAGCGGATTTCGTTAATTGGCGGCACGGTCATCAATCCTGGGGGCGGGAAGAAAATGGAGAACGCCACGATCGTGATCAACGGAGACAAGATTGAACGCGTCTCTGCCGGCAAACAGGATGCGGCTGCGCTCGGGAAACAGATCAATTGCGCCGGCAAGTTCATTTTGCCCGGCTACATCGACACCCATGTGCATTTCTTTCAGTCGGGCGATCTTTTTACCCGGCCTGACGTTGTCGATCTGACCAAGGTGCGTTCGTACCAGGACGAAGTGGCGTGGATCAAATCGCATTTGGCCGACACATTCTCGCGCTATCTGCGCAGCGGGATCACCAGCGTCGTCGATGTCGGCGGGCCGTTTTGGAATTTCGAGGTGCGCAAGATTGCCAACGCGACCGCGAAAGCTCCCCGCGTGGCCGTGGCCGGGCCGTTGATCTCGAGCGTGTCGCGACCGCAGCTCGACCTGGGCGATCCGCCGATTGTGAAGATCGACAGCCCGGAGCAGGCCCGCGAGTTCGTGCGCAAACTGGTCCCGCAAAATCCGGACCTCGTGAAAATCTGGTACATCGTCGACAAGGATCATCCGGTCGACAGTTTCCGGCCGATTGTGCGGGCGACGATCGAGGAAAGCCATGGCCACAAGATTCGGGTGGCGGTGCATGCGACCGAACTGGAAACGGCCCGCGCCGCAGTCGAAGAAGGCGCCGATGTGCTCGTCCACAGCGTGATCGATAAACCGGTCGATGACGCATTCGTGAAGCTGTTGAAGGATCGACATGTGATTCTTACGCCGACGCTGGTGGTGTTCGAGCGTTACGGACGCACCTTCGCCAACAAGTTGAATTTGACGCCGGAAGAAAAAGCGTGGGGCAACCCGGAAGTGATCGCCACGTTAGACGTGACAAAGATTCCCAAGGATCAATTGCCTGACCGCATTAAGACCGCGCTGGCAGATCCCGACGCGGCGCTGGATCGCATAAAGAAAACCTACGATGTCGCTTTGAAGAATCTGAAAACCCTTGAGGACGCCGGCGTGACGATTGCAGCCGGCACCGATGCCGGGAACATCGGCACGATTCATGGCCCGGCGTTGTTCCGCGAGTTTCAGCTGATGAAGGAAGCCGGGCTCACTCCGATGCAAATTCTTCAATGCACCACGGTGAATGCCGCGAAATTTTTCGGTGGCGAAACCGGCGCGCATATCGGCAGGATCGACAAAGGCAATTTCGCCGATCTGGTCATCCTGAATTCCAATCCGCTCGACGACATCGCCCACGCGTCGGACATCGACAGCGTGATGAAAAATGGCGTGCTCTATCCGGCGGGTTCGATTTTGCCCTGATCTATTTCCGGCTTATCGGATCGCTGGCACGATTGGTATGTGATGCTACGATTTTTTCGGCAACACAAACTCTGGCGAATCAGTGCCATCGCGATCGCTGGGTTGTTGTTGATTGTTGTCGGATTGCCTTTTGCGGCAACGGCAGTCTTTGGTTCGAGGATCGATCGCTACGTCGAGAGCGACAAGTTTCGCGCGATGCTGGAACGGGAAACGGCCAAAGGCTTGCATTTCCCCAACGGGCATTACGAGGCGATCCGGCAGACCGGGATGTGGACGGCGGAGAGCGCGGGGTTTGAAGCGCACGACGGATGGAAAGCGTTGCGGTCGATGGATGCGCGCGGGATCAGGGCCAAGTTTAATCCGTGGGGGATTTTTCTGCGGCGCTGGCAGCTCGACCAGGTTCATATCGAGGGCGGCGAAGTTGGGATCCAGGTTTACGAGCCGAAGCCGGAACCGACGCCGGCGAAGCCGTGGTATCACATTCTTCTGCCCGCCCGCGTTTATTTGAAGAGAGTGGAATCGGGGCCGGCGGATGTGACCTGGATGTTTCGCAGCAAACAGGGCGGATTTTTCGGGACGCGATTGCTCATCACGCCGCATGGGCGCGATTTTGATTATCAAGCGACAGGCGGAACGATGAAGAGCGCATTGATCCCCGATCTGCGCTTGGAGCAAACGCGGATGTTGATCACGAAAAAATGGCTGACGCTTTACCAACTCGATGTGAAACCACAAACGGGCGAGACCGGGAGCATTCACATGGAAGGTCGAGCCGGAACCGGCGCAGACAAGAGTGTCGATTGCAGGATCGACATCCGCCAAATGCCGATCGACGACTGGCTGCCGGGCGGCTGGCGCGAACATGTTACCGGTGCGGCAACGGGCAGGGTCCATTGGAAAGGCAGGAATCCGAAGCTGGAGGCGTCGCGCATTGAAGCAGAATTGAGGGTGGATCAGGCGCGTGTCAGCAACCTGCCGTTTCTGAAGAAGCTGGCAACGTTAACGAATGAGAAAGCGCTGGAGCGACTGACACTAAATGATTGTTCGTTCGGGCTGGACTGGGATTATCCGCGGGCAGAGTTCAAGAACATCGCAATCGAAGACAAAGGAAAGTTTCGGGCGGAGGGAATAATCAAGATCGACAATAAAGCGTTAGGCGGCGCAATCGAATTAGGCGTGGCGCGTCGCCTTCTCGACTGGCTGCCGAATTGGGAAGAAGTTTTCCCGCGCGAACACGACGGCTATTTGTGGACCACAGTGCATTTTTCCGGAACAATCGATAACCCGGAGCAGGATTTGAGTCCGCGCATCGTGGAAGCGATCAAAGAAACACCCGGCGCGGCGCTGGGGATTCTGTTTCGGCAGATCGAAGGCTGGCTGCGAGACGCCATCGGCCCAGAGTAGGCTCAATCTTGTCAGCGAGTCGAGATCGTGAGAGGTAATCAATTATGGCTGAAGTAACTATTGAGGTGCGGAAAAACGGGCCTTACATCGTGACCGGGCCGGTCGAAATCAAAGACGCTGATGGAAACAAATATCCGGTCGAGCCGCGGATGGCGCTTTGCCGTTGCGGGGCGTCCACGGAAAAACCGTTTTGCGACGGAACGCACTCGAAGATCGGATTTCAGGCGGCCGAGAAAGCCGTGCCGGAGTCGGCTGAGGGGTAAGGTCGCTCGGGTTTAGCTCGAACGAATCATTTGTTCCAGTTGCCGACGCACGCTGGCTTCCGCGTCGATATCATTTTCGTAACCCCACACCACGATTTCGAGCATTTGCGCACCGGCTTCGCGCCGGCCGCGCAGCGCGGAACGCACCCGGCCGCGCGGCGTCCAATCTTCTTCCTGCGCAGCAGCGGCATTTTCGTAGGAGGATCGAGCGTCCCAGTAACAGTAGAAGACGTGAAGGGGCGTGCCGCTGTCATCGAAAAGATAGGAGCGAAGAGGCAGGTTCACGTCATTCACCGTGATTACCCGGATGCCATTGTCGCGGACCATGGTGAGGCCGCTGGCGGGCAAACAAATGTCGGGCCGGTGAACTTTGACGAAGCGGGCGGCGGTCTGGCCGGGAAGCCAGCGAAAGAAGTACATCATCCATTGATGGCCATTCGGTCCGCTCCAGCGTGCACCGCCGCCTTCGTTGTAACGAAGAAGTCTCGCTGCTTCCGGGGCGATCGGGACAGTCTTGTATTCAGATTCTGAGGCTGGCCAGGAGACGACCCAGCGCGAACTTGCCGACGGGGCGTGAAGTCCGTACCAAACTTGGACTCCGGCTTCAGCGAGGACCAGCCAGACGGCCAGAGTCGCCAGGAGCGGCGCTGAAAAATGCGGTGTTGTCATCTGGTGTTGAGGCGGCATCGAGTGCGCGGGAGACCGTCGTCGCAAGAACAAACTCACTGCCCAGAGGCCAAACAGGCATACCAACAGAATGGTTAGGCCGGCCGGATCATGCCAGCCTTCGATGCCGTGGATCCCCTGATTGGCGCCTATCCAAACGAGAATGGCTGTCCGGATGACATTGGTGACAAACGCCAGCGTCACCCCCGCAACAATCAAGAAGAAGCGTCGTCCGACGGTGAATGAGTAGAGTTCGCCCAGGAAGAGCGAGATCATCAGTGTCGCCTGGAGGGAGCGGACGCCGCTGCAGGCCTCCTCAATCCCGATGAGGCCCGAGCTGACTTCGATCACGTTGCCGTGCTGGAGCGCGGGCACTCCGACGATGTTCAGAGCTACCACGTTGATGGCCGTGACCGCGCGCATGAGGCCCTGGATCACAATTTCCTCGAAACCGAGCCGGCCACGGGACAGCGACGAGAAAAAAGAAAAATGGAAACGCGAAGTATCGTGCCCAGCTTCCTCCGCCGCCCAGATAGACGAGCAGGATCGACATCGTCACCGCAACCAGGGCAAGCGCCCAACTGAGCAGACGCCAGTCCGGATTTGCTTCGGCCACAAATCGGATTGGAAGAAAAAGAAAAGCACAAACAAATACGAGCGCGATGGGCAGGGCGCGCATTTCCGGAGACTGGGGCGCGGGACGACCGGGCCAGCGTTGCCACAGAAGGAAAAGGGCAAGAAAAGGGACCACCCAGCCATACCCGTATTGGGGGTTGAGCGACCATTCCCCGCTCAGATGTCTTACGACCTCAATCCACAGAAAAAGAAAAACCGCCGCGAGCAATCCGATCCGCCACCGGTTTGTTCTTTCGACCGAGGCGGACCCGGCGAGTGCGGGAGCGGCGGCTAATTCGGACATGCGCAACCCATAGCAGCTTGCACGCCCGATTCCACTCCGCAGCCGCGGAGTAAATTGACTTTGCCGAACGCGACACATTACTGTGGCGCTCTGTGGGACGGCCGGAAGAACGCAAACAGCGCACGTTTATCAAACTGGCGCTTGGGGGCCTCATAGGCTTTGTCCTCTTTATCTTTGTCTGCTGGGGCGGATATCGTCTCTACTGTGTTTTTGAGTCGCGACACCTGGCCCGGCGGGCTGCGGCCTACCTGAGCGGCGGCGACTTGCGGCAATCGGCGCTCTCCGCGCGCCGGGCCTTGCAATTGGATCCATCCTGCATTGCCGCCATTCGGGTAGTAGCTGACGTGGCCGAACGCGCGAATGACCGAAGCGCCCTGGCCTGGCGGCGGCAAGCGAGCGAGCGCGAACCGGATTCAACTGCAGACACCCTCGCTTTGGTGAATTGCCTATTGCAATTCAACGATGTCGCCGCTGCCGAAAAAACCCTCGGCCGACTCGACGAGAAAGCGCGTCAGACGGCTGAATTCCACGCTTCGGCTGGACGGTTGGCGGAGGCAAAAAAAGAGATGGCCGAGGCGGAAAACCATTGGGCCCAGGCCGTGAAGCTGGCGCCGGAGAACACATTTTATCAACTGAAGCTCGGGCTGGTTCTGTTGAAGATCGACAATGGAGCCAAACGCAAAGCTGGGTTGGCCATGCTGGAGAAATTGCGCGGCGATAAGAGTCAGCGGGCCGCTGCGACTCGAGCGCTGATTCTCGATGGCGTAGCGCATCGCGCGGCGGGCCTGGAATTGGCGGGTCTGGCGCGCGAGCTTCAAAGTTATCCGGAGGCGACGTTGAGCGATCGTCTTCTATATCTGGATTTTCTGCGACAACTGCGCGATCCGGAGTTCACTCGGTATCTTACCGAAACCGAAAACGAGTCGGCATCCAAACCGGCGGATCTGGCCGCTGTTCTTTCCTGGATGAACGCAAATGGGATGGGTCTGGTGGCACTCGATTTTGTGCGCAGTTTGCCAACCGATGTGGTGACGAAATGGCCGGTGCCATTAACAATCGCGGGATCTTACGATCGATTGGCCGACTGGGACAAACTGGAGGATTTCCTAAAGGGCAAGGACTGGGGACCGTTCGATTTCCTTCGCCACGCGTATCTGTCCCGCGCTTTTCGAGAGGAAGGCAGAGTTACAGACGCGGATCGGGAATGGACCGCTGCTCAAAAACTGGCTGGTAACCAAACGCAGTTGCTATCGGTGCTTTCGCAAACGGTGTTGCGATGGGGCTGGAAAAAAGAAAGTCTGGATTTGCTTTGGATGTTATCGAAGCATCCCGAGGCTCAATTGGAAGCGCTCGATGGCCTTTATCGAGAGTATATCAGAACGGGCGACACCCCGGGTCTATATCGAGTTCTGACGCGACTGGCCGAGCTGATGCCTGGAGATCGACGGGTCCAAAACAATCTCGCCCAACTTCGCCTGCTCTTGAATGCAGATGTCGAGCGGGCCAGCCGGGTTGCCGCTGAAATTTATGCGCAAGAACCGTCGAACCCGGAATATGCGTCCACTTACGCCTTCGCATTGTACATTAAAGGCGATGCGAGCGAGGCCCTGAATGTCATGAGTCATCTGAGCGAGGAGGAACTGCGCAAACCGGCTCTGGCTACCTACTACGGTGTGCTTCTGGCCGCGGTGGGGGAAACCGAGAAAGCGCGCGAGTACCTGAGC
This sequence comes from uncultured Verrucomicrobiae bacterium, assembly GCA_963815455.1. Taxonomy (GTDB): domain Bacteria; phylum Verrucomicrobiota; class Verrucomicrobiia; order Chthoniobacterales; family UBA10450; genus JBDTZF01. The sequence continues at coordinate 1,007,328 of CAWFGO010000001.1, read as the reverse complement.
CTGGTTGATTCGGCCAAACTTCTGCCGGAAGAAAGAGAACTGGTCGCGAAAGCGCAAGACTCTCTTAAGTAGGCCGCACTACGTGTGACCGAGGGCCGATGAAACTGAGCGGGGACGACCTAGAGGTCGTCCCCGGCAGCAAGATCGACAATGGCTGGCCTACGCAGTGGCGCGACGCCGACGGCGAACCTCGACCAGGACTATGCCGATGGCCAACAGAGCGACCGGAACAAAGCTGGCGGCTTCGGGGATCGGGACGAGCTCAGCCTGAAATGCGACCGGGAGCACATCGAGCGCCAGAGCAGCGATCGAGATGTAGTGATAGGTCCCAAAATCGGGGATGGCCACAAATTCAGTATCAGAATCGCTTCCGAGCGGGTTGGCGAACAACGCGGTACCAAGCATGCCGAGCTGGTTGGACCCGTAAATCTGGAATAATTCTCCGGGCTGAACGCTGCCGACCGAGATTCTGCCGTTAATAAAGCCGGCCGCGATGATTGAACTTAGATCCAGCTGAATGAAATGAAGCGGTCCGTTCGGGCCCGCCTGTAATTCGTTATGCGGAGTGCCGATCAGTCCAAGGCCGCGTTCGTCGAGCTCACTCGGATCACTTTTGAAGTAGAGCACATGCGCATTCCCGACGCCGTTCTGGTTATCGTAGCCGTAGGCTGTGATGGTGTGTCCATCGACAGTAAAAGGGTGGCTGGGCGAGTTGACCGACGCGTTGAGGTTGTCCGGATTCAAATCCCAAGTTGTGAATGCCGCCCAGGCGGAAGACCCCGCCAGGCAAACGACAACGGCCAAAACCCTGAGTGAATTTCTCAAAAGACGATTCGAGTGGAGTATGTTCATGATGAATTCCCTATATTCAGGCTCGGTTTTAGGGATTTTGCCCGATCACGTCAATACTATTTTTCTTGGGAAAAATGGTCCCGTTTTTGGCCCCACAGGGAGGGCGTTTCCGAGGCGATCCCGAGGGCCTCGCCCGGTTTGATACGGTTGGCGGAATAGCAGATGCTTAGGTCGGGTGCGGCGTTTTTTGTTCTGATGAATCCCAAATTGCAGGTTCCAATTTCCAAAACGCGGGCCGGCCGGGCGGAAGTTTCGCACGCACGCACGGAGCGCTTTTATCTGAAACTTTCGCTCGGCAGCCTGGCCGGGCTCATCTTGTTGATCGCGCTGATTTGGGGCGGCCACAATCTCTATGTTCGGTGGCAGGAAACGCGGTTGACTCGGCGGGCTCTGGTGGCGCTGGAACACGGCGACCAACGCACGGCAAGCCTGGCCGCGCGCAACGTCCTGGAACTCAAACCGGGCAGTGTGCCGGCTGCCCGGGTCATGGCCGAATTGGCGGAGAAAACTGGAAATCGGGTCGCACTGGACTGGCGTCACAGGGTGGCGGATTTGCAGCCCGATTCGGTAGAGGACAAGCTGGCCTGGGCCCGATGCTCTCTTCAGTTCAACGATCCCGCGACGGCCGAACGCGTCCTGTCCTCGATCGATGAAGCCGGCCGGCACAGTGCCGGTTACCACGCCGTGGGCGCGCTTTTGGCCCAGGCTCACGGCCAGGAGGAACAAGCGGACAGCGAATGGACCAAGGCGTTGGAGCTGATGCCGGGCGAAAAAAGTTATCAACTTCAACTCGGTATCCTGCGATTGCCCGCGACGAATGAGGATCGACATGCATCGGGCAAGGCGATCTTGACGGCCCTGCGCGACGATCAACAACATCGCGGCGCCGCCACCCGGGCGCTGATCAACGACGGAATCGCGCGCCAAGAAGACGCGCAGCACTTGCTCGAACTCGCGCGCGAGCTCCAGGCTTACCCGGATGCGACCTTAAGCGATCGGCTTCTTTTCCTGGGCTTCTTGCGCCAACTTCAGAATCCGGAGTTCACGAAATATTTGACCGATTTCGAAAAGAGCGCCGCGGAAAAACCTACCGATCTGGCCGGCCTTTTGGCTTGGATGAGTCAAAGTAACCTGAATCTCCTGGCCCTCGATTTCGTGAAAAGCGTGCCCGCCGAGACCATGGAAAAATGGCCCGTGCCGCTGGCCGTGGCCGACATTTACACGCGGCTCGGCGAATGGCGGAATCTCGAAGAGGCAACGAAATCGGCGAATTGGCGGGAAGCCGATTACCTTCGACATGCGTATCTGGCGCGATCGTTGCGAGAACAAGATAAAACGGTGGCAGCGGAGCGCGAGTGGTCGACTGCCATCAAAGCCGCCGGAAGCCAGAGCGAATATCTGCTGTCGCTGGCTCGGACCGCGGCGGAATGGAAATGGAAAAAAGAAGCGCTGGATTTGCTCTGGCAGATTTCGAAAAATGCCGACGCGCAATCCGAAGCTCTGCAGGGCCTGTATCTGCACTACGCCCAGGCAAAAGATACGCAGGGACTCTATCGCGTCTTGCTTCGCCTTTTCGAGATGAACCCGGCCGATCTTAAGGTGCAAAATAATCTCGCGCAGATTGCGCTCCTGCTCGATGCCGACGTGGATCGGGCCCGAAAACTTGCCGCGGACCTTTATCGCAAGGAGGCGAACAATGCTTCCTTTGCCGCAACTTACGCTTACTCCCTCTACGAAAAAGGCGACGCCACGGGAGCAGCCAGGGTCATGGCTGGATTAACGGACGAGCAACTGCATGATCCGTCCGTAGCAGCATACTACGGCGTGTTCCTCGTCGGCGTGGGCGAAAAAGCGGAGGCAAAAAAATATCTCGATCTTGGCGCGAAGGCGAATTTGCTGCCGGAAGAACAAGCGCTCGTGGAAAAAGCCCAAAAAGAAATAGCCGCCGGCAACTGACGTCCGATCACTGCGGTTGGCCCAATCTAAGCTTTGGGAGGGATCGTTATGCGATTTCTCCTTTGCTCTCTCCGCCGGGCTCTCGTCGTAGGCAGTCTTGCCGGAATCTCCGCCGGAACTCTTTGCGTTTCCCCTGTCAAGGCTGTTGAAGCCGACCCAGCCGTTGTTCCCAGCGTCCTGGTTCGGGCGGATACGCCCCAGTATAATTGGGCCAAGTTGCACGCCCGTGCTCGAATCGCCTACGTCAGCTCTGGCCCGAAGCTCCTGGCCGTTCGCATGATCGATGACGACCTCGGGACCGCTTTTCGCTTTGCCGGTAACGACACGTCTCCAATAGTTATCGTCGAGTTGGCCGAAAGCCAGCGGCTGCACCGGGTCAGCGCGGTATTTACCGCGGAAGTTGTGCGCCTCGATATTTATCTGTTGAACGAGCGACCAAAGGATCCGGCCGGCCTTGAATACGTGAAGCCGTTTGCGTCCATTGTCGATCCTCCGGACCCCGGCAACGCCACCGTGGATTTTGAGCCGACTAACGCCCGCTATGTGGCGTTGAGATGGACTCGGCTCAAGACCCGGCGCCCGTTTGATGTGGCTCAGGTCAGCGCGTTCAGTTTTGTTCCGGCCGAGCTTGGCTATTCGGCATTTCCATTTGGAACTGCAGGCGATGTCCCCGGGCTGCCGCCGGTCGCCGTTGTGAGTCCGCTTTGAACGAAAGGTTTCTGGCCTGCCATTTGCTCAACCGAATCGTGATTTTGTGATTATGCGCTCCTCAAAGCTTCTCCTTCTTTTCTCCCTCGCAACTGCGCTTTCCTGTTCGACACTGCGGGCCAGCCTGTTGTTCCTCTACGATTTTCCAGGCTCGCCGGGCTCGGGTCTCGCCGCCAATCAATCCTTTCCCCAGCCAACCGGTGCGACCTTTGGCGACTTTACCCGCACGGCCGATCTGGGCGTTGTGTCCAGCGCCGGCGGCAACAACACCTTTGGCACCAATAATTGGAACCAGACGGGAGTGATCAATCCAGCCCAATATGAAGGCTTTACCATTACGGCTAACGTGGGTTTGGTCTTGAATCTCACCAGCCTTACGTTCGAAGGCCGAATTTCCAGTACCGGTCCAGCCAACGCCGAGGTTGCCTTGTTCCTGAATGGATCGGCAACGGCTTACGCCACATTTGATTTTGCGCCGCCAGACAGCAGCAGTTTTACCGCGTTTGCCTTCAACTTCACTCCGTTGACCGATGCAGATAATGTAACCTCGGCGACTTTCCTCTTTTATGGCTGGAATGCCGGCGGGCCCGGGGGGCAGTTCTATTTGGACAACGTCGCTACCTATGGGGTGCTCTCCTCCGTGCCCGAAGCCTCCAGCCTTTGGCCGCTGATCCCAGTGTTCGTTTGCGTGTTCTTTGAATTGACGCGGGCGCAACGCCGTCGGGGCCGAAAGCCGGGCTCAACTGTTCGATAGGGGCCGGTCAGTCGCGTAAGGCAATCCCAGGCGCCGTAGAATCGGCCGAACCGTTGAATTACGGTTGTTGGGCATATTTATTGCTTTTATAGGCTGACAAATGATGACTAAGCCAATGCAACCTGCCAGGTTGGCCAGGGGTTCCCGAGCCTCTCACGGGTTCACCATAGCCGAGGTGGCCATTGCCATGGGCGTGACCGCCTTGTTTGGCTTGGCGGCTTTTGCCACTAACCAGCACCTGCTTATCGCCCTTAAAGCGCAAAAGGAAACCACCGCCGCGACCATGGCTATGCAATGGCGGATGGAAGTCTTCCGGGCCACGGCTTTCTCGGATATCGCCCATAAGGATTACGTTAAGGACCACATCTTGAAGGTGTGTACCGCCACGGATGGAAGCGGAGCGACGATCGATCCGTTCGCGGCCCTGGGTTCGGTCACCGAGCAACTCACAGTCAATCAGTATCCGGTCCCCAGTCCCTCACCCACGCCGACCGTCCTGTCCTGGGACAAACAGCATAATGGGGGGCAGACAATCTCGGAGAATCATGATCTCGATAACCAGGTAGCCGCCGGAACGGTGAGCATGTTAAAGGTGGACATTCTTGAGACGTGGACCAGCGCAAACGGCCGCGAGCGTAAGCGCCAACTCTCCTCGATTTTCACTGTTGGAAACATTGGCCAATGAAGAGATCTCAAAAACACACCCGTTTCGGGTTTACCCTCGTTGAAATGATGATGGCAATGGGCTGCGGATCGATGGTTCTGGCCGCATTGCTGGCAGCCAGTACCGCTTTGCAGCGCAGCTTCGCCGCCGTGGAAGGATACTCGATCGCCACCGGCGATCAGCTCCGCGTCCAGGATTACATCGCCATGGACTGCCGCCGCGCCACCAGCGTTTCGTGGAACAGCGGTACGCAGACCCTCACTGTCTCAGTGCCGAACTATTACGATTCAAACGGCAATCCTGTGGCCCCAACCTACAACGGTTCCTCCCTTCAGTACGGTTCGGGCACGACAGACATTTCTTATTACAAAAGCGCGACCGGCAACGAGTTCATGCGCCAGGTAGGCGGCAGCGCAACCAAATGCGGTGCCGGGGCCGCCTGGAGCAACTGCGCCAAGGCGATCGCGACCGACGTCTCGAGCTTCAATGCCAGCGTGACCGCCGGATCCGGCGCCAGCACGGTCAAATGCAGCGTAACTTTTTCACCGAGGTTCAAGACCGTGAATCCGGTCATCGCCGGCACGACGGTGTATGCCGAAACTTTTTTGAGAAATGGAAAAGCCCGCCAATAAAAAATGATGAAAACAGAATCTAACCAAAGAGAAAACGGCAGCATCCTGATGATGGCGATGATAACGATCACCATCCTGACGCTGATCTGTGCGACCAGTTTGTATGTCACGTCGCAGAATGCGAACGCGACGACGCAAACCACGAGCTGGCAGCAAGCCATGTGCGGCGCGGAAGCTGGCGTCGATCTGGCCATGAATGCACTTAACAAGGGAGACTGGACCGGATGGTATCCTGTTTCTTCGTCGTCGTTACCCGGCGGCCAGCCGAACCCCACCGCCACTCCATTCCCGAGCGGTTATTCAGTCAAGCCGGGGGCCAACCAATATTACTATTACTCTTCCAGCTTAGCTCTCGAGGGCGAGGCGGGCAATTCGGTCACCACGCGAGTCACCGTAGATAACGGGTCGATCTCCCCGGTGTCGTCGAATCTCAGCAATGGCGGTCAGGCCTATCGTATCCGCTCGGCCGGGTATGTGCCGGCACCGGGACCAGCCCGGGTATCTGCGAACAAGCTGGATAACGATTTGCGCAAGATTAGTCTGCGCTACGACCGCCTCGGTAGCGGAAGCGTGACACAGCCGCAGGCGGTGCGCCGGATCGAGTTAGTGGCAAAACCGGTGCTGAATAACAACAACTGGCCCCGCGGAATCACCCTGGCCAACTGGATCTCGATGAGTGGCAGCGCGACTGTCTATAGCGACATTGGCCTGGCGGACAGCGCCAGCTCTGATCTTAGGGGTATGTACGTTTACGGCGGCATCCAGTACAGCGGCCCTGTGATAAAGGGCACCACCAACGTTCAAGGTAACATCGAATCGCCGTTTAACCCTGGCTTCGTCGCGACAGTCGATCCCACCGTGAGCGGCTGGGGATCGAAAAATAACTTGCAGCAGTATACGAGCTCCGAGCAGGTAAATTTGCCTGTTTATGCGGTTGGTAACTATACCAACTACACGGGCGGCGGTGGGCTTCCCAAGAATTCGTTGAACCAGACGGTCAGCACTTTCACCGCCAGCGGTCCGTCGGCCAATCCGACGTTGATCAAAGTCAGCGGCGACTTCACGGTTTCGGGCGGCGGCCTTTTCAACCTGGTCGCAAACGCGAGCGGCGCTACCAAATACGTCATTATCTGGGTCACGGGCAAACTCACCCTCTCCGGGGGCAGCTCGATTAATCAAAATAGTAATGTTGCCGTAACCTGGATCGTGGACAAGGACGTGACCATCAGTGGGGGCTCATACAATAATCAGAGCTCCACGGCTAACAACTTCGAAATAATCGGCGTCGGCAACAACAAAGTCACGATATCAAGCAGCTCCGATTTTGCGGGCACGGTCAATGCACCTGGGGCCCAGGTGACAATCTCGGGCAGCGGAAATTTTACCGGCGCTGTCCTGGCGGACAATCTAACCTTGTCGGGAAGCGCCACGTTCTCTTTCGATACAAGCCTGCGTGGAACCAACGGCGTGGCCAACTACTCTTATGCCAGCTGGTTCGAGGATAACTCCGATCCAGCCCGCGGGATTACATACTGATGTAGAGGCGCGTGTCGCCGCGCGCGAGCCCGGCGTGTCATGCCGAAAAAGCATTGCGGCTGGTGACAGCCGCCTCTACACCAAAACAAAAACGGCGCTCGTAAAGAGCGCCGTTCTTGGCACAAACAAACCAAGCAAAGGAATCAGGCAAGACGCCCTTTTCGCTGGGCGGACACGGTGCGGATCCGGGCCATCAACGCCCGGCGCGAACTGAAGGCCACAATTAAACCGAGGAAAGCGAAAATAACCGAGCTGGGCGCCACTTCGGGGACGAACGGATAACTGAAACCCGCGGATTTGCGTCCGCCGAGGCTTCAGCCTTCGCGCAAGGCTACGACTCGACAAGACGGCGTAACAAGTAACGCGGATTAAACGGATGAAGCTGGCGTTGAAAAGTTAGAAGCCATCCGTACTGCTATAGGCCAAATTCATCTCGTCCTGCGAAGATTTTAGGGGCGGCGATTCCCACCACGATGGGCACAGGTTCGGTAACAGGAGTTTGCCCACTAAACACACAAAAGCCACGAAAGCTTGATCAGGCAGATTCCGCTTCATTGGTGTGCTTCGTGTATTCCGTGGGCAACATTTCTTCATGAACCATCCGCGTCATCAGCACTGCTATAGGCAAATTCATCGCGTTTTGGTTGGGGCGGAGCCGCGCTGGGTAATCCGCGGTTCGGGCTCCTGCAGAGGCTATTCAACCCAGAGGGGCTGATCCGGGCGCAGTTTTTTCAGAAACTCCACGCAGGGAATGCACAGAATGTCGTCGATCTTCCGGCGCTCGTTTCCGCGATAGAGAAACAGACACTGACTTCCTCGATAATCGTCCCGAATACTTCTGAGGGCGCGCAGGTCCTCCGATCGGATTTGAGCACTGTTCTTAACTTCGATCGCAGTGAGGCCGGAGGCGCCGTAAATCACGAAGTCCACCTCGGCCCCGGAGCGGGTCCGCCAAAAAAAGAACTGCTCGTCTTTAGCCCGGTAAGCGATCCAAGCGCGAAGATGCTGGGCCACAAGTCCCTCCAGTGCGGCGCCATCGATCTGTTCAGGACGATCGAGCGGCCCATGCGGACGCAATGAACGGAAAACGCCAACATCAAAGAAATAGAACTTGGGATGCACAGCCAGTTCGCGTTTGGCCCGGCGTGTAAACATCGGGACTCGATAGGCGAGGAGAAGGTCTTCAAGGACTTCGACGTAACCTTCAACCGTTCGGCGCTCCACCTGGCAATCGCGCGCTATGTTGCTGAGATTGAGCACCGAGCCGTGGGAAAAGCTAACCGCCTCGAGAAATCGGGAGAAGGCTCCAATGTTCCTTACCAAACCTTCCATTTGAACCTCTTCACGGAGATACAGAGCCGAATACGAGGCCAGCACATCCTGCGGAGCTGCGGCCTCGAACACGAGCGGAACCATGCCAATCTGCAGGCAGCGCGATAGATCAAATCGCCGGCCTAGCTCTGCGGCCATGTAGGGGTGCAGCGTCCGCAACACTGCGCGGCCTGCCATCAGGTCTACGCCGGAACGCTTGAATTTGCGCGCGCTGGAGCCAGTAAGAATAAATTGCCGTTTTTGTTTTTTCTCGATTAAAGCGTGAACGAGCGAGAGCAACTCCGGAACCTTCTGCACTTCATCAATGATCACGTCGCGCGTCCCCGGGGTTGCTTCGACTACCTCGCGCAACCGCTCCGGGTGCGCACTGTAGGTTCGGAAGACTGCTGGATCGAGAAGATCGAGCCGAAGCGCACCGGGATAATAGGTTTGCGTCCAGAGTGACTTTCCGGTGCCTCGAGGACCGAACAAGAAGTAGCTGCCGACAGGCGGCCGAAAGAACCGGGGAACCAATTCCATTATGAGTCTCAATATGGAATCAAGTACGCCATTTTGCAAGGCCAACCCTCCGCCTAACGTTCCGAATTTCGCCTATGCCGGTTGGTTCGAAGACAATTTGGATCCGACCCGCGCCATTACCTACTAAGCCTGCGCTTCGACTATAGGGGCGCGTGCTGGCCGAGCCGTGGCTCTCAGAAGGCTGGTCCCCACGCGCAAGCCCGAAAGACATTGCGGCTGAGGACAGACCGCTCCTACAAACAAAAAAACAAAACGGCGCTCGTTAATGAGCGCCGTTTTGCGCAACAAACCAAACAAGTAATTCTAAGTAAGACGGTTTTTTCGCTGGGCGGACCCGATGCGAACCCGGGCCATCAACGCCCGGCGCGAACTGAACGCCACGACCAAACCAAGGAAACCGAAAATTACAGAACTGGGCGTGACTTCGGGAATTGGAACCGGGCCGCCGACGTTCGCGCCCGAGGACATCTGGATGCTCGCGGCGATGATGGAACCGGCCACAAAACCAGGCGTAATCTGAACATGAGCGTTGGGGGCCAGGATTGTCCCGTAAACCCTGGAGGAGTTTCCACCGCCGCTAAACCGGATGTTGGAAGTGCCTGTATAGTTGATCAACACGTTATCCGGGGTGAGACCGCCGGCCAAAACGATGCTTCCCCCGGTCAAGGTCAGACCCGATGAAATATTCAAAATGAAGTTGCTGCCTGCCGGAGCACTCAGAGTCAGCGTCTTGCCGCCGGAAAAGCTGATGTTCCCGATATTGAAAACGTAGTTGCCTGCGTCGCCCTCGGAAATGGTCAGATTATTGTTAATCGTGCCGTAGCTGGCCGTGACCGGAAGAGTCAAAGCAAAAGCAGAAGCGGCAAAGGCATCGGCACTGGCCTGGGCCAGCATGGCGTCGATGGCCGGGCCCGACATCGGAGGAGGCGCCCCCTGGGCCGAGCTGTGATAGGTCGCGCCGGTGTGGAGATAAATCGGACCGTTGTAAGTGCGGCTTCCGGACGTCTGGAACTGCCCACTAGACGAAACGACGCCAATGGGGCCGTTCACGCTGTAGGGGTTCGCATCCGGCCCGGTCGGCCCGGAATCCTGGATGTCGCCCGAGAGCGCGAGCAAAGCATAATCACCGGCCGTGCCGAGATTGACCGGGCCGATCATCGACGCCCTGGTCGTCGTGACGGCGCACAAGGCGGCCACGGCGGCGGTGAGAAGGATCCGATACGAGGTGACATGCATTAGTTGTTTCATGCGGGTAGCGTTAGAAAATTTTCTACTCTCCCCGTTTACCAAACTTGTCGCCTGTTTGGCAAGAAAAAAAAACTCGGCAATCGGCAATAGTCTCTGCCGCCCTCGCCGAATCGGTGATTGCACTTGCTGCTGCCGATAAACGGCCTCTGCAAAAACAAAAACGGCGCTCAAGACGAGCGCCGTTTTTGGCACAAACAAACCAAACAAGGAACTTAACCGAGGCGTCCCTTCCGTTCCATGGAGATTGCGCGAACTCGGGCCATCAACGCCCGCCGCGAACTGAACGCCACAACCAAGCCAAGGAAACCGAAGATGACCGAGCTGGGCGCCACTTCCGGAACGGGAACAGGAGGAGCATTTACGAGGGCGCCGGAGGAAGTGGTAAACGTTCTGGCAATGACTTCCCCGTTGATTTGTCCCGGGTGGAGATTGACCGAAGCGTTTGCACCGGTGGCCAGCACAATGCCGTTAATTTGCTGCGCATTGCCACCGCCGCTAGTGGTCAGATTGCTGTTCGCGCCAGTAAGGTTATAGACCACATCATTGGGCGTCAGACCGCCGGCCAGCAGCAGTCCGTTGCCCTGGCTGCCGCCGTTCAGTGTGATGTTGCCGGAGATATTCAACACAAATGTGGAACCTGCCGGAGCGTTCAGAATGAGCGCCGATTGATTCAGGTTGATGTTGGTAATGCTGAGGACGTAATGACCAACGGCCGACTCCGAAATGGTCATGCCCGAGGTAATCGCCCCAAGAACCTGAGTGGGCGTAAGCGAAGCCAGCATGGCGGATGCATTCGTTGCGTCCGTCCAGGCCGAGTTCAGTAGCGCAGCGTTATAAACCGTGGTCAAAACAGGAGGGCCGTTGTTGGTATGGCCGGGGCTAAGGATCACTTGCGTCGGCTGCTGATTATTCGTCTGCCCACCGCCGCTTTGCGTCCAGTTACCATTAACCACGCCAATCGGCCCGCCCTGAAAGGCGGAGTTGGATGTATTGTTGCTGTTATAGGTCAGGACGGAGAAACCCGCGGCGTCCCCAAGATCGACAACAGAGGCTTCGGCGGTGCCAGAAAGGGCGACAAGGGCGGCGACCGCTAAAGCAGCTGAGCCAGCCAAGAAGGGATGAAAGCGATTGGTATGTTTCATAAGGTGTGTAGTGTTAATTTCCGTTATTTCCCATAATTGTCATATTTGAGTCGCAGCGTCAATAACAATTTTTGTGCCAAGGCCGAACTTTGGTTTGTCTGCAGAGGCCCCCGACCCCGAGCCAAGGACAATCCAAAGCCTTTCTCCTTCCTGGGGGCTAACCCACGGCCCGGAGGACAGGGCTATTTGACGAGTCATCCCCGGCTGCAGGGTGGCGGCGCCTGAGAAAACACTTTTCCTAATCGATTTTTGACCGCACCACCGCGGTGTGCGTTTAAATAGGGCTCATGATTCGCGCCCGCCGGATAGAACGTGTTTACCTCAAATTATTATTTGGCGGAATTGCCGTTCTCATCCTGTTAGCGGCGCTCGTCACCGGCGGGCACCGTTTTTACCGAAGCTGGCAAACCGAACGCCTCACCCGCCATGCGGAGTCTTACTTGAACGAAGGCAATCTCAAATCCGCATCGATCCTCGCGCGGCACTTGTTAGACCTCGATTCATCGAACACGCGCGCCTGTCGGATCATGGCTCAAACGGCTGAACGCACTGGCGACCCGGCTGCGGTTGAATGGTGGAAGCGGGTCTTGAAGAATGCTCCGGATTCGCTCGATGATGCCGTCGCACTCGGCCGATCGGCTCTTCGATTCAACCAGCTCGACGCAGGTGAAAAAGCCCTCCAAAAGATGGAGGCGAAGGCCGGAGAATCCGCGGCGTACTACGAAGTGCGCGGAAAATTGGCCCTGGCCCGTGGAGTCGCCGATGCCGCTCAACCCTACCTCGCCAAAGCGGCCGATCTCGATCCTGGGAATAAACATTACCGTTTCGATCGTGCCATCGCGCAATTGCAGGCGACCTCGTCTGGAGCGCGAACGGCTGGACGCAACTCACTGGAACAGTTTCTCGAAGATCGCGAGCTCAGGACTTCCGCCGCGCGCGCGCTCCGGGACGATGCCGCGCGCCGGCACAGCGCGCCTGCTCTGCTGGAGGCCAGCGCGCTGTTGGCCGGCTACGAGGAGGCGGCGTTCAGCGACCGGTTGGCCCACGCGAAAATCCTGCATGCTTTGGATCAAGCGGGGTTCGCCACGACCCTGAGCCAATTGCAGACCGAAGCGGCTACTGAGCCGGAAAAGATGGCGGAATTGCTGTCATGGATGAGCGCGGACGGCCTGGCACTGGTTGCGCTTCACTGGATTAAAGACCTTCCGCCTGAGATTTTGAACAAACGACCGGTACCAGTTGCCGTCGCGGATTGTTATGTCGCCGTCAACGATCCTGATGAAATGGAACAATTATGCAACCAATCGCCCTGGGGCGATCTCGAATTCGCCCGCGAGACTTATTTGTCGTGGGCTCTGCGCAAACGGGGGGATAGCCAGGGCTTCGACGCCCACTGGAAGAAAGCTCTGGAACTGGCAGGAGGAGACCCCGAGCGACTCCACACGATTGAACAAGTCTGCGTCAAGTGGGGTTGGGAGCACGAAGCCGAAAACGTCCTGTGGATGATGGCCAAGGATCCGCGGAGACAGGCGCAGTCCCTCAGCGCACTCTATGATTATTACGCAAAGAAGGGCGATACGAGGAATCTTTACCGGGTCGTAGCGCGCTTTTCCGAAAGGAATGCCGATGATGATAAAGCGCAGAACAATCTGGCTCAGCTTTCGCTGCTTCTGAATCTGAATGTGCGAGCGGCCTGCGAAATCGCGGATCGATTGTATCGGAAGGATCCCCGAAACCGGTTGTTTGTGACAACGTACGCTTTCTCTCTCTATCGGAGAGGTCAACACGCGCTGGCCGTCAAGGCGATGAATCAATTAGACGCCGCGGACCTTCAAGAGCCGGGCACGGCGGCCTATTACGGACTCGTCCTCGCGGCGGCGGGAGAAAAAACCAAAGCAGCCGATTTCATCGAGAAGGGCATCCAGGCCCCGCTCCTTCCTGAAGAGAAAGCTCTCCTCCAGGAGGCTCGCAACAAAACAGGCACCAACCGCCGTTAGCGCAACGGTCAGGCGTTAACTTTGCGGCTTGCGCGTTTCCTCAGCTGAAAGATCACGGCGAATACAATCGCCGCGAGACCGGCAACAAAATTGCCCGGCTCCGGGATTTCCGGGATGCCATTGCCGTTGCCAACGGTTAGAAGAAGGTAGGGATCGCTGCTGGCCTTCTCGCCATTGGTTTTGTTTGCATAGAGGACAAAGCCCGAGATCGCGCCGTTGGCGATACTGTTCCCGCCGAGCAGCTGCGAGAAGTTGATGTCCCAAATATCGTCCTTCGGGTCGGTAGTATGTGCGACGAGATAGGGATAAATCTGAGCCGGTGTCAGGTTCGCGATCACAGCGTTGTTAGCGCCAAGGATCAGCATTGCCGGTGAGACTTTGTTGGGCTTGAAGTATTGGCCCGGCTTGATGTCGAAGTCTTGGACCGTCAGGCTCACGCTATAAGCGTCCACCGGGTTGTTGTACAAGATGTTCAACCCCGTCGAAAATACGGCGTTATCGCTGCCTTTGAACAACCCGAGCCCGAAATCTTTCAGCTGGCCGCCGCCTTTATCGTAGGAAACGCCGATCGAAGGGGTGAACTCGAAGTCGGTGTTCACCTGGGGCGAAAAACCAGTGAGCCCGAGTGGGTGCGACGAGTCGACTCCCTGCAGCGCATAGATCTGATAGTTGGCGTCGGGCGGAGTAAACGGATTGCCTTGGAGTGTGACGGCTTGAAGTGACGACACGAAACAAAGCAGGCCGAATCCCATCGCCGCAACAAACCCCCGGGGGAGTCGAACGTGTGGAGTCATAGTTAAGCGTTTTTACCGTATAGCGTTGGCAGGAAACAAGACAAAAGTGGAAGCAATCAGCGCTCTACCGATTTAGTACCGGTTCACCCACCGTCGCAGAGGCCAACCCCCGCAATTTCGTCACTACTTCACGAACCGCTTTTACTCCGTGATCGGTATCGGAGTCGGCATTAAAACGTCCAAACGAAAAACGCAGACTGCGTTGCGCCCGATCTTCCGCATGCATGGCCCGCAAAACATGCGAAGCGTCACCAGACCCGGTCTTGCAGGCCGAGCCGGCCGAGCAGCAAATCCGATGTCGATCCAACAAAATGAGGGCGCCCTGCGATTCGATTCCCTCGAATGAGCAACTCGATGTGTTCGGCAAACGCGAAGCTCCCGTGCCGTTGATTGAGCTGCCGCTCACGGTTTTCAACAGCGCCTTTTCAAAACGATCGCGCATCGCCCGAACCCGCGTCTCTTCCTCTGGCAAACATTTCACCGCCAGTTCAGCGGCTTTGCCCATCCCGACTATCGACGCCACGTTCTCGGTTCCCGCGCGGCGTCCGTTTTCCTGGCTGCCTCCAATAATCGTTGGACGAAACCGCGCCCGCCGATTCAGGTAAAGTGCGCCGACGCCTTTCGGTCCGTGAAATTTGTGGGCCGAAATCGAGAGGAAATTGATTGCGGTATCGCGGAGCCGAATCGGAATTTTTCCAGCGGCCTGGACAGCATCCGTATGAAAGAAAACGCCTTTTTTCCGGCAAACCTCGGCAATTTTATCGACTGGAAATAAAACGCCTGTTTCATTGTTTGCCCACATCAGCGAAACAATCGCCGTCTGGGTCCGGATGGCTTGTTCCAGCTCGGCCAGATCGACATTTCCATCTCGATCAACACCGAGAAATGTCACCTCCGCTCCGCGTTTGGCCAGATCTTCGCAATGCCGCAACACGGCGCTGTGTTCGACTGCGCTCGTTATAACATGCTTCCCGCGCGGCTCGAATTGAACGGCGGCGTTGATCGCGGCATTGTTCGACTCCGTTCCACAGCTCGTGAAGGCGATCTCGGAGGGCTCGCAGCCGAGCATCGCGGCTACTTGCCCGCGAGCGAGATCGATGGCTTTCCGCGCACGAGCGCCGAGCTGATGCCCACTCGAAGGGTTCCCGTAATGGTCGGTCAAAAACGGCATCATCTCTTCCACCACCGCCGGATCGAGCCGGGTCGTGGCGTTATTATCAAGATAGATAATCTTCTCTTCGGCCATCACGCTCCATTGTAGAGCCAGCCGCGTCGGCTGCAATCTTTTGCCTGCGTGAGTTCCCGCGTTTTGTTCATTTCGTTAATTCTGTCTAGATTGCGCCCATGACTTCGATCTGGGACCAGGCCAGCCCGCAATTGCGTAGCCTCGTCGTTTACGAGCCGGGCAAACCGATCGAGGAAACCGCGCGCGAATTGAATGTCGATCCGGCCGCGATCATTAAGCTCGCCTCAAATGAAAACCCGCTTGGACCGTCGCCCAAGGCTTTGGCCGCGATGCGCGCCGCGGTGGAAAGCGCGCAGCTTTACCCGGACGGCGGCGGTTTTTATTTACGGAACGCGCTCGCGGAAAAACTTGGGTGCGCGCGAGAGAACATCATCCTCGGCAACGGCTCGAACGAGATCATTGAATTTCTCGGCCACGCTTTTCTCAGGCCGGGCGACGAAGTGATCACGACTCAGCACGCGTTTATTGCCTACAAATTGGTCGCAACGCTTTTCGATGCTCGCACGATCGAGACGGCGGCCCCGAATTTTCAGCCCGATCTGGAAGCGATGCTCGATGCGATTACGCCCAAAACCAAAATCATTTTCATCGCGAATCCGAACAATCCGACTGGCGCGCTAATTTCGCAGCGGAAGATCGACAATCTCATTGCGCGGCTGCCGGAGGACGTTGTCGCTGTTTTCGACGAAGCCTATTTCGAGTTCATCAACGATCCGCCTGACGTGCTTCAATACGTGCGCTCTCGCCCGAACATCATACTGCTCCGCACGTTTTCGAAAATTCATGGCCTGGCCAGTTTGCGCGTGGGCTACGGAATCGCGTCGAGCGACTTGATCGATGTTCTCCAAAAAACGAGACAGCCATTCAACATCAACGGTATTGGACAGGTTGGCGCGCTGGCGGCGCTTGACGACGCCGCGCATCAGCGCAAGACGAAGGAGGTTGTCGATGAAGGCCGCGCTTATCTGGAAGCGCAATTCGCCGAAATGAATCTGCGCTTCGTTCCTGGCGCGGCCAACTTCGTGATGGTGAACGTGGGCGATGGGCCGGGTGTGTTCAAGAAACTGCTCGCCAAAAAAATCATCGTGCGCCCGCTAAAAGGCTACGGCTTGCTGGAATGGGTCCGCGTTTCCGTGGGAACAATGGAGCAAAATAAGAAATGCATCGAAGCGCTGAAAGAAGTGCTCTCGCCAACCCGCTAGGTGAGGCGCAGGATCGGTCGATCCTCGCCGGCGAAACGATTGCCGCCATCTCGACGCCCGCGGGGGAGGGCGCGATTGCGCTGGTCCGGATTTCGGGCGCGGACGCAATTGAGCTGGCGGACAGGATTTTTCGCGGGAAAGAAACGCCGTCCCGTTTTGAGTCACATGTTCAGCATTTTGGCGAAATCGTCGATGAAAAGGGTGGCATGGTCGATCAGGTGATGATTTCGGTCCATCGCCAGCCGGCCAGCTATACCGGTGAAGATCTGGTCGAGATCAGTTGCCACGGTGGAACGCTGGTGACCGCGAAAATTCTTGAGGTTTGTTTGCGCGCCAGGGCGCGCGCGGCGCGGCCGGGCGAATTCACCGAGCGGGCATTTCTCAACGGCAAAATGGATCTCACCCAGGCCGAGGCGGTTATCGATTTGATTCGGGCCAGGACCGATCTGGCGCTTCGTTCCGCCACCGAACAACTCGAAGGCAGTCTCGGCCAGAAAATTAAGGAGATTCGCGACGAGCTGATTTCGCTCGATCGCGCATATCGAAGCGTCGATCGATTTCTCGGAGGAGGGAATCGACCCCGACCAGGGCGAGTCGCTGCAGACGCGGCTTGATTCGGTCCGGAACAAGATGTCGATGTTGCTCGCGACCGCGGATCGCGGCCGAATCTTGCGCGAAGGCATCCGCGCTGTGATTTACGGCGCGACTAATGCCGGCAAATCGAGTCTGCTCAATCGTCTGCTTGGCTACGATCGCGTCATTGTGAGCGAAATGCCCGGCACAACCCGGGATACCATCGAGGAAACGATCAATTTGCACGGCGTCCCGGTTCGACTGCTCGACACCGCCGGATTGCGAACATCAGCGGGCGACATCGAACGGGAAGGAATCGCTCGCACGGAAAAATCGCTGCAAACGGCTGACCTGTTGCTGCACATCGCCGATCGTAGCGCGCCCAAACCGCCGCATTTCGACGAACGCGCCGGCAGCGCAAATGAGGTCGTAATTTTGAATAAGCACGATCTACCCGAACACAATGACTGGAAAAATTTCGTTGCCCTGCGGATTTCATGCGTGACTGGTGAAGGTCTGCCGCAATTGGAGAAGGAAATACTGGCTCGCGTTTGCAGAGAAAACTTGGGGGCGGAAAGCGCGGTCGCGATCAATACGAGACATCGCGATTGTCTCCGCCGTGCTTTGGAATCGTGCGACCGGGCTCGTTCAACCCTGGTCGGCGGCGCATCATCGGAGTATGCCGTTGTCGATCTTAACGAAGCGCTCCGTGCAGTCGGCGAAGTGATAGGCTCGGTAGACGTGGAGCAAATTCTCGACTCCGTCTTCGGTCAGTTCTGCATCGGCAAATGAAAAATGCCTACGAGCGATTCGTCCGGCCGCTCTTGTTTTCCCTCGATGCCGAGACGGCGCATCATTTTGCGATCTCGCTGTTGCGCGTCGCGTCGCATGTCGATCCTGTTCTGAAACTTTTCGACTCGTTTCAGCCGGCTCCAAAACCGAAAACGCTTTTCGGGATTACATTCCCGAATTCGATCGGTCTGGCCGCGGGCTTCGACAAGAACGGCGTTGCTCTTCCCGCGCTGGCTGCTCTCGGGTTCGGGTTCGTCGAGATCGGCACGGTGACCGCGAAGGCGCAGCTGGGAAATCCGAGGCCGCGTATTTTTCGTGTCCCCGAGCAGCGGGCGCTTATTAATAGTCTCGGATTCAACAATGACGGCGCCCAAGCGATCGCCGCGCGGCTCTGTAAATTGCGCGAGACAGATCGATGGCCGGCGGTCCCGATCGGGATCAATATTGGCAAATCGAAAACGACCCCGTTGGAAGAAGCGACGGATGACTATCTCCATTCTTTTCGCCAGCTTCGCGAGCTTGCCGATTACATCGTGCTCAATGTCAGTTCGCCCAACACGCCGGGTTTGCGCGATTTGCAGGGGCGAGCGGCGCTTTCGCAATTGCTGAGCGCGATAGCCGAAGAAAATCGAGGCACTCGGAAACCGGTCCTGGTAAAAATTGCCCCCGATCTTTCGCCGCCCGATCTCGAAGAGATCATCGCGACGTGCGAAGAAAACGGAGTTGCCGGGATCGTCGCCACGAACACGACACTGGATCATTCTACGATTCCGGCCGCTCTCGACAGGCCAGGTGGTTTGAGCGGAGCACCGTTGCGCGAAAAATCGACCGCGTTGGTGCGCGCGATTGCGACAAGATCGACAATTCCGATCATCGCCTCCGGCGGAATTTTCGATGCCGAATCAGCCCGGGAAAAATTCGCCGCCGGCGCGCAGCTTCTTCAGGTTTATACCGGTTTTATTTATCGGGGACCGGGACTGCTGCGCGAGATTGCGGAAAATTTGTAGGGCGTTCTGTGCCAGGCGCCAACCTGGCTGAAAGTGACTGGACACCCGCGCAACCGCGCCGCCAGATACGAATCAACAGCGGAGGTAATTAAGATGTTATATTGGGCTGCAGTATTTTTGGTCATCGCGCTGATCGCAGCGCTCCTGGGATTCACCGGCATCGCCGCGGCGGCGGCTGGCATAGCAAAATTCCTGTTTTTCCTATTCCTGGTGCTGTTCTTGATCTTCATCATTGCCGGCGCGTGGGTCGGGAAAAAGGTGACGTAACCTGAAGGTTGGTTCCCCCGTCATACGCGGCCGATACGGCCGCCTCTACACTCTATGGCTCCGGTTCGTGTCCGGAGGGTGACGGCGGCTGGTGCCGGTGAAACTCAGGCGAATGATGACGCCAGTGGCGATGCCGTTCTTCGATCTTTTGTAATCTGGCGCGCTGATCGTCGGTAAGATTGGCGGTCATTTCTTTGTGGGCATTCTGCATCAGGTCGTGCACCCGCCGGCCCGTTTCGCGCCGGATTTGTTCGAGCTGGGCTGCCGTCTTGTCGATGATGGGCGATATCTTGGCCAGTTGTTCCGGCGTCAAATCGAGTTGGGATCGCAGCCGATCCCGAATCCGCGCGCTCATCATTCCACGGTGCGGCGATTCAAGAAACTGATGGCGGGCGTGCGCCGCGCCAAAGAAGGCGCCGGTGGTCCCTCCCGCGATAAAGACCAGGAGAAATCCCGCGATCAGTTTCCATTGTAACGCGCGGTTCATGGCGAAAATTCCGATTGAATTGTCGAGTCCGCGATCATGAATTCGTTCGCGAACGGCTCGCTGCTTTCCCGGCTCTCATTCGCTTCCCAGTAAACGCCCGCGGCGGTGATGATGGTGATGACGGCGGCGACGAGGGCGACTCGCCGCAACAACCGGGCCAGGCCAACGAACTCGGTTTTCTCAAGCCCGCGCCAGAGCGCAACCACGCGCGTGTCGAATCCGAACGGCGCTTCGACCGACGCTTCCTGTTGTGACAGCGCGGCCGCTCGCAGTAACCGGTCTACGTTTGGATCGACATCGTTCATGAACTCTCCTTTGCCGAAATCCTGGCGAGTTGCGTTTTCATTTTTTGCCGGGCACGAAAAGCACGCACTTTGACCAGTGGAGCGCTCCATCCAGTAATTTTTCGTATTTCTTCGACGGACCGCCCCTGTAAATAAAGCAGATCAATCACCAGGCGCTCGGCTGGCTTTAGCAGATCGAGCAAATGTTCGACCAGCTGGCGCGCGGCAAAGCGCTGGTCGGGAGCGAGCTCATCCGGCGACGATGCCAGGTTTTCCACGACGGCTTGTTCCTCTTCGCTCAGGTCGGCGTGGCGCAATTCGGGACGGATTTTCTCGGCGGCAATCTGGTTGAGACAAGTGTTGACCGCGATTCTCGAGACCCAGTGCTCGAGCGGCACTTTGCCGGAAAACTGATTCAATTTTTGAAACATCCTGATAAAAATCATCTGACAAAGGTCCTCCTCTGGAGTGCGCTGGGCCCGATGCGAGCAAACGATTTTTGCCACAAAGGGATAAAGACGGCGAACCAATTCGCGAGCTGCTTCATCGTCGTGCCGGAGCGCGGCTTCCACCAGCGCGCTTGCATCAGGATATTCCATGTAGTCGAGAACGCGTCCACACTACTAGCCAAGACCTCCTTAGACGGGCCATAGTTACAAATTTCTTAAAAAAAGTTCGTTGCGTCCGTTTCTGCAAAAAAATTGTAACCCGTGTCGGGGACGACCGGTCATCACGTATGAAACCAACGGCTCGGAAACGTTCCGGGCTAAACAACCAAACAAGATCAAAATCAAGATTATGAAACGAAACTTACTAACAATCGCAGGGATCAGCGCCATCGTGTTAAGCGGATTCGTCCTGGCGCGGGCGGAATCGGGCCAGAGCGGCAGTTGCTGGCACGGCCGTGGACATCGCGGCCATGGATTCGCCATGGAACATTTAACCCAGGGGCTGAACCTGACGGCGGATCAACAGGCCAAGGTTCAACCGATCGTCGATCAGGCGAAACCGCAGATCATGGCGATCCACCAGGAGGCGATGCAGAAAGCCAAAGCGGTGATGGACAACGCCGCGACACAGATTCGTCCGCTGCTTACACCTGAGCAGCAGAAGAAATTCGACGAAATGCAGAAAGCGCGGGAAGAAATGCGGAACGCCCGGAAAAAGCTTCACGACGCGGCAAAGGAATAACAGCGGCTTTTACTTCGGCACATCGAAGCGGCGGCGATCGTCCTGGTCGCCGCCGCGCTGCTTTTGCCGCTGGTTAAACCGCCCGCATCATTTCTTGCGCGTGTAATCGATCTCCATTGTCTTCATTTCCTGGCCACCGCGGTTTTCGTACCATTCCATGACGTGATGGTTTTTATCGACCAACTTTAGCGTTTCACGGATTTGTTGTTTCATTCCCGGAACCGCTTCGAATTCGCCGGTATACGTGAACGTTTTGGTGGCCGGATCGTACGTGCCTTCCGAGAACATCATGCCGGTGCCCATATTGTCGATCCAGGTGCCGATGAATTTCTTCTTCACGTTATCGTAGCCTTCAATGGACATTCCCTTGAACATCATCTCCTTCTTTTTTCCATCGGCTCCGGGCATCTCCATTTTGCCGCTCACGTCGAGGGTATAATAGCGGCCCTCCATGATCGGTTTTCGCACCGCCGTGCCTTTGTAAGTCTCCGGTTTGGCGCTGGCATCGGCCGGATTCATCCACATTTTGACTGTGTAGTTCCAGGTACCGGCCATGTCGGCGAGAAGCTTGTGGTTTTCATTCAGCTTGGCCAATTCCATCATCTGCTTCATCATCTCAGCTTCGTTCGGGGCCCCCGCCACCGGTTGACCCGTGCTCGCCGTTGCCGGGGCTGGGCTCGAAGAGGACGAAGCGTTTTCTTGCGCGAATGAGGGCGACGCCAGCAACGCCGCCGCAAAAACAATAGCTAAGAACAGAGAAGTTTTCATGCGAGCCATTCTCTCAGGAACCGTCAGTGGGTCAAGCAGATCCAGACGGAACGGCGCTGCTGAAGCTACCAGCCGAGAACCTTTGCGAAGATCAACGGGGCGACGATGGTGGCGTCGGACTCGATAATATATTTCGGGGTTTCGGCGCGGAGTTTGCCCCACGTGATTTTTTCGTTAGGCACGGCTCCGGAATAGGATCCGAAGCTGGTTGTCGAATCGCTGATCTGGCAAAAATAACCCCATTCCGGAACCAGGGTGCGAACGACGTCCTGATTGAGCATGGGCACCACGCAGATCGGAAAATCGCCCGCGATTCCGCCGCCGATCTGGAAAAAGCCGATCGACGAATCGGCCGTGATCCGACGATACCAATCCGCCAGTGCGATCATATATTCGATTCCCGAGCGGACGGTGTGGACGGCGGCAATGTCGCCTGTAATGCAACGGGCCGCATAAATGTTTCCGAGCGTTGAGTCCTCCCAGCCAGGAACGAACATCGGAAGATCTTTCTGGGCCGCTGCCATCATCCAACTGTCGGCCGGGTCGATCTCGTAAAATTTCTTTAGTCGACATTCTCTTAGGATCTTGAAGAGAAATTGGTGCGGGAAAAATTGCTCGTTATTTTTCGCGGCGGCAATCCACTCTTCGATCACGACCTTCTCGATCCGGCGAATGGCTTCCTCTTCGGGAATACAGGTGTCCGTCACCCGGTTTAGATGGCGAGCGAGCAACTCCTCCTCCTGGAGCGAGGTCAATTCGCGATAATTTGGAATGCGCTCGTATTTGGTGCGGGCCACCAGATTAAAGAGGTCCTCCTCCAGATTGGCGCCGGTGCAGGTGATGGCGTGGACCTTGTCCTGGCGAATCATTTCCGCGAGGGAGATTCCCAGCTCGGCCGTGCTCATGGCGCCGGCGAGTGTAACCATCATTTTTCCTCCGCCATCGAGGTAGGCGATGTAGGCGTCGGCGGCGTCTTTCAGAACGGCGGCATTGAAGTGCCGATAATGGCGATCAATGAACTGGCTAATGCTGCCGGTCTTCACGCGATCACTTTTGCTATCTGTCTCGTTCGGTGTCGATGCAAAAAAGTTATAGCTTAATGGCTCGCTGTTGAGCACGCGTTTTTTTCCCCCTCAAGTTTCGAGTTGGGCGAGGTTGCGCTATGGTCGCGTGTGAAGTCGTTGGCGGCGGAATTTCATCGGCTGCATGACAAGGCGCGTCCCATTTTGGGAACGTGTGTTTACGGCCTGGCCGCGAGCATCGCCGCGGTTGGATTTCAACTGGCAATCAACTGGCTTTACTCCCACGCCTTCAGGATGCCGGCAGCTACCGGGCGCAATTTTCTCTCGATCAGTCTGGGCACCATCGTGGTTTCGTCCCTGATTGTAGGATGGCTCTTGAATTCGTTTGCTCCCGATGCTGCCGGTAGCGGCGTGCCGCAGGTGAAATTAAATTTCTGGAAGGAGTTCGGGCACTCGCCGCGGCGGATCGCGTTTGTTAAGTTTATCGCCGGGGTCCTTTGTATCGGCGGTGGCCAAAGTCTCGGGCGGGAGGGCCCGACCGTGCAAATCGGCGCAAATTTTTCTTCGACGATAGCGGGATGGCTCGGTGTCTCGAAACAGAACCGGCGCGCGGCCAGCGCGGCTGGAGCCGCCGCTGGTTTGGCTGCGGCGTTCAATGCGCCGCTGGCTTCGGTCGCTTTCGTGCTGGAGGAGATAATCGGCGATCTGAACAGCCGATCACTTGGGCCCGTCCTTCTCGCCGCGGTTATCGGCGCATTCATTGTTCATGCGCTGATCGGACCGCAGCCGGCGTTTGTTTTGCCCCAGATTGGCGAACCGACCTGGCGCTCATATTTGTTAATGCCGATTGCAGCCGGACTCGCCGCATTGGTAGGAATCTTGTTTCAACGTGCATCCTTGGGTTTGCGAGCGGCGATGAAGAAAGTGCGCGCCGTTCCGCGCTGGCTGCACCCGCTGGCTGGCGGACTGATTACATGGATTATCGGCGCCACCGTTTTCCTAACGACTGCGCGTCTCGGAGTATTCGCGCTTGGTTACGAGGATTTGTCCGACGCACTGAACCATGGCTTTGCCTGGCAACTGGCGGCGGTGATGCTCGCCGGCAAATTGATTGTCACCATCGCCTGCTACGGATTTGGCGGCTGCGGCGGAATTTTTTCGCCCAATCTGTTTTTCGGTGGCATGTGCGGCGCGGTCGTGGCCGGTCTCGGCGGGCATTTTTTGCAGCTTAACCAAAGCGATACTCTCCTTCTGGCAGTGGGCGGAATGAGCGCCTGTCTTGGCGCGGTTGTCCTCGCCCCGGTTACCGCCATTCTGATCATTTTCGAAATGACCCACCAGTTCGCCCTGGTGCCGGGATTGATGCTGGCGGGCTTGATCAGCCAGGTCATCGCACGCTCGATTAATCACATCAATTTTTACGAACAGGTGCTTTCCCAGGATGGACACGATCTAGACCATGTCATTCCGCCCCGCGACTTGCGCGAATGGCAGAATCTCCCCATCTCCGCACTGGCGAATTTCAAACCGGTGGCGGTCAGCGATCTGTCCGAAGCGGCCCTGTCCCGGTTGATCGATCAATATCCATATCGGCATTTTCCGGTGGTGGAAGATGGCGAATTGAAAGGCGTTGCGCCGCGAACGGAAATCGCCGCTGCTGTGGCAGAGAATCGAGCGCCCAAGCTGCAACCCGCCATGACCTGTCGACCGGGAGAATCGATTCGCGAATCGCAAAAAAGAGTGATCCAATCGACTACCGGGACTCTGATGGTTACGGACGACAGCGGAACCAACCTTCTCGGGATTGTCACGCTCCACGATCTTTTGCGAGCGCAGCTCGCGGTGGCAGAGCGTGAAACGGGGCCCGGCTAGGGGAGTGCTATTGCGATGCGGGCGACCAGCGCAGACGGCATTATTCCGAGCAGCAAAACAGCGGCGGCAAGCGCGGTTGTCGCGATTTGTTGCAACCAGGCAGAGGAGTGTGAGTGGTTGAGGGATTGCGTGGCTGAGCGCGGATCGGTGCTGGTGAAGATCACTTTTAGCACGATCAAATAATAATAGAGGGACATGATGCTGCCGAGGAGGGCGAGCGCCACGAGCCAAAGCAGGCCGCGATTTGCGCCGGCCTGCAGCGCTGCGCTGAACAAATAGAATTTCCCGAAAAATCCGGCCAGAGGTGGCAGGCCCGCCAGCGAGAGCATGAAGATCGACATGCAACCCGCCAGCAGCGGCGAGCGCGACGACAACCCGGCGAAATTCTGCAAATCGTCGCCGCCGGTTTCGCGCCGAACCAGGCCGACAACACCAAATGCGCCGACGAGCGTGATTGCGTAGGTGGTGGTGTAAAATAACGTCGCGGAAAATCCGTTGTGAGTGCCGGCGACCAGGCCGAGCAAAGTGTACCCGGCATGGGCGACGGCCGAATAGGCCAGCAAGCGACGGACATTGGACTGGGCCAGCGCAACAAGATTGCCTAACAGGATCGACAATGCGGCTAGAGCGCCGAGTACCGGCGCCCATCCGGCAACCATTTCGTGCCAGTCGGCGCTGCCATGCGCGGGGCCAAAACCCAGGAGAGTAATTTTTCCGAGCACGACAAACGACGCGACTTTCGATCCGGACGCGATAAATGCCGCGCTCGGGATGGGCGCGCCCTGATATGCGTCAGGCGCCCAGAGATGGAAGGGCGCGGCAGCGATCTTGAAGGCAAATCCAACGAGGGTCATGATAATGCCGGCGGCGAGCAGCGGCTGGAGCGAGCCGGCGGCAAGGCTGTGGCCAATCGCTCCGAGCCCGGTGCTGCCGGTCAGGCCGTAAACCAGGCTGATTCCAAAAAGCGTGAAGGCGCTGGCGGTGCTGCCGAACAAAAAGTATTTCAGGCCGGCTTCGGCTGAACGGATGTCGGTCTTGTCGAAAGCGGCCATGACGTAAAGCGAGAGGCCGGTGAGTTCGAGCCCGATGAAGATCATTAACAGCTCTTCGCTCCCTACCAGGAGCATCAGCCCGATTGTCGCGAGCAGGAGGAGCGAGAGATATTCGCCATGGTTGCGCGAGGTGCGGTCGCTGTTCGCCAGAATCACCGTGAAAAAGGCCAGTACGAGGCAGATGATTTTGAAAAGCGAGGTCAGCGGGGAAATTACGAGCATTCCGCCGAACAGCGTGGCGTGTTGTGGGAGCATGAGCACGGCGGCGATCGCGATAATGAGTCCGACCGCGGCAACGAATGAACAGAGCGCCGATGCGCGGGCACTTGCGAGCCCGATCGCGAGCGTAACGAGCGCCAACAGAGCGACGACCGCTTCAGGCGACGCGAGCTTGAAAAGATCGAGATACATTGGCTTCATTGAACGGATTACGTCCTGAAAAAGCGAGAATCGAATTAACTACGTCTTCAGGGCGATGCGCGTCGCTCTGACAAAACGGATTGCCAGCGCTGGTCGCGTCGGGCCTCCACTTCGGGCCTAACGCCGTCACGATCCGGGCTCGCAATCCAGTAGAACTTCTCCCCTGGGATCTGGCATGGGCAATGCTTATGGTAATTATAATTAGTATGAAACATATAAGCCTCTCCAAGATCCAACCAGCTCTCCTTGTAGCCTTTATACTCGTCGGCCTGCCTGCCGCAAACACTTTTGCCGACGCTTTGATGCTGACCGTCAAAGGCACCCCCTATGATCGCCAAATGACCCCTATTCGCGAGGTCCTGACCACAGCCGGCTCCTCAACAGATCATACCTCACTTGCCTTGGTAAACATCTGGATGAGCGATCTGCGTGATATTCCCTACGGTTTCCAAAAGGTCTGGAGAACGCCAGCTGAGGTGGAGTCACGGCGACCGGCCGACTGCAAAGGCAAAGCGGTCGCCCTTTATAAAAGAATGAAAAGCCAGGGTGCGACCCATCTTCGTTTGGTCATTGGGAAACGCGCTCCGACGAGCCGCCGGACCCACGCCTGGCTCGAATGGCAGACCGACAGTGGTAGCTACGTCCTGGATCCCACGTTCAATCATACCGCGACTCGCTCCGAGAAAATTCGCCGCAACTGCTATGTCCCACTTTACGCCTACGCCGGGAGCAAGAAATTCCGCGCTTCCACGACCTTAATCGCTCAGAACTAGGGCCGATATAGAATTACTGTTTCCTCCTGAAGGCCGGCTCCAAGAGCCGGCCTTTTCGTTCCCTGCGCAGATCCGTCGAGAGGTGATTGCGCTTGCGTTGGCCGCGTGTGATTCTGTCGCCTCTTGTCCACGATGGTTAAAATGGTTCTTCTGCTGGCCGCATTTTTTGCTGCGTCGTGTTCGACCATCGGGGAAAAAGCCGAAAGCAAATTGGTGGGCAGATGGCGATGGATCGACAGCCGGCATACTGCTGAATACGTTTTTCTCAGGAACGGAAACTTCTCCGGCTATGTCACAGGGGACGACGCGCTTCTCTCGAAATTCACAGGCAAATGGCGACTGAGTGAGGGAGCGATTGTTTACGAATACACCGGCGATAAAATGGGGCATATCCCTCCGGGAACAAGAGATCGCGATAAGCTTCGCAGCATTACTCACGATCATTTCGTCATCGAGGCCGCCGACGGCAGCGTGCGCAAGTACGTGCGCGTTAATGGGGATTAAGAAAACGCATTGTCTCAATCGCGGGCATTATGCGATCGAGCAATAGTTTCGGATAAAGTCCAACGGCGAGGGTCGCGAACATGAGCAGGCCGGCTCCCAGTTTCTCGACCAGGGTGATCGGCGGCAAATTTTGTGCAGATTTGTCGGACCATATTGGGCGCGTTCCTCCATCTGCCGAAACGGCGCTATCGAAAAAAGCTCTCTTCAACGCGCGCAGCGTGAACGCACCCACCAGCACCATGCCTGCGCCGACGATAAATACCGCCGCCGGGTAGGTTTTCCACGTGCCGATAAGGATGGTGATTTCAGCCGCGAACCCGCTGAACCCGGGAATTCCCATCGACGCGGCAGATGCAATCACAAACGTAAACGCGGCAAACGGCAAAGCGCGATTCAGTTGCAACATCGACAATTCATCGAGATTGCGCGTGTGGGTGCGGCTATAAATCATCCGTCCAGCTACGGCGAAGAGCAGAGCGCCGATCACGCCGTGGGAAAACATCTGCAGCACCGAGCCCGAGACGCCAAGAGCGTTCGCCGTAGCCAGGCCGAGCAACACAAAACCCATATGGCTGACGCTCGAATACCCGATGACGAATTTCAGATCGCGTTGCCGGAGCGCTACGCCGGCGGCATAAACGATCCCGATCACGGCGAAGACGGCGATCCATTTGCTCCACATGTGGAAACCGTCCGGGAAAATATTCATGGCGACCCTCAGCGCGCCGTAGCCGCCGAGCTTCATGACGATCCCGGCAAGCAACATCGATCCTGCAGTCGGCGCGGCCACGTGGCCGGTCGGCGCCCAAGTATGCAATGGCCAAATGCCGGCCAGAACAGCGAATCCGATAAACAAAACGGGAAACGCCCACTCTTGGATTTCGGGCTCAAATTGAAAACGGGACAAGCCGACAATGTCGAGCGAGCCGGACGTCGCATAAGCGAGGACGATCCCGATAAAAACGAGCGCGCCGCCGAAGAACGAATAAAGAGTCAGCTTCATTGCGCCATACTCCTTGTTCGTCGAGCCAAAGATCGCGATGAGAAAATACTTCGGCACGATCACCAGTTCGTAGAACACGAAGAGCAAAAAGAGATCGGCGCTGAGAAAGACGCCGTAGGAGCCGCCGACCACGAGCAAAAGCCAGAAAAAGAATTCATTCTGGCGATGATCGACATCCCACGAAAAGAGCACGGCGCTCACGGCGGTGATGCCCGTGACCAAAACGAGGGTCAGGCTGATGCCATCGACCGCGAGATGATAATTCATCCCCAGAATCGGCACCCACGGCACGTTCACGACTGTTTGGAACTGCGCAAGATCGACAATCGGCGTTTGGAAGAATGTAGCCAGACTGACAGCCAGTCCGGCCGCCGCGGTGGCAAGCGCGTTCCAACGCGACATCGCACGCGGCAGGAACAGCAGCGCGATTGCGCCGCCAAAGGTGATGTAAATGGTCCAGGCGATCATTCTGGGGAGCACACGCGCCTCGCGTGTTCTTTTCGGCGCCCTCGCCGAAAAGTCTTTGACGAATTGTCGGAACCCAACGGTGAAATGCTGAGAAAAAGTTCGCGATGGCGAGGGCGCCATCGCCAGCACGGGAGGCGCGTGCGCTTCCCAATCCGATTGCAATTGAATACACTCGACAACATGGCGGTCCCTTGTACTTTCTCACCGCGCAAGACAAGAATTCGCTGAGCGATGCGCTCAATCGGGATGATTGCCTTACTCATTCCATCAAACCTCAGGCAAATAGTCGCGCCATTTGGGCGACCGTTGTGTTGAAGATGCTGAACATGAACTGCGGCGCGATGCCGATGGCGAACATGAGCAGCGTGACCGGCACGATGATAATTTTTTCACTCTGAAGAAGATCGGGGAATCCGCTGCAGTTCTCGCTGAGCGGTCCGCTGAAGAGCGATTGCATCATTCGCATAAAAACAATTGCCGTGACCAGCAGCCCGAGCACGGCCACCGCCGTGAACGAAGCGACCATGGCGAACGAGGCTTTGAAAATGAGAAATTCGCCAATGAATCCGTTCAAGCCCGGCAGACCGAGCGACGAAAACATGGCCACGCTCATCCAGCCGCAGAGCAACGGCGTTCGCTGCATCAGCCCGCCGAAATCGTCGATACCGCGCAGGCCGCGGCGTTGTTCGAGCAAGCCGACGAAGTAAAACAAAGCGGCGGCGGTGATGCCGTGATTGAAAATTTGCAGGAACACGCCACTCAATGCGGCGTGCGTATCGATCGACGAGGATGTCGATCCTGCGGTGATGGCGAACAAGCCAAGCATGCAATAACCGAGATGGTTGATCGACAGGTAGGCGACCATGCGTTTCAAATCCCGCTGGGCCCACGCGGCCAGCGGGGCGAACACGATCGAACAGACCGCCAGCGCCAGCAGCCATGGGCCGAGGATTTTGATTTCGTTAGGAAAAAGCGGAAGCAAAAGGCGCACGAAACCGTAAACGCCCATTTTTGAAAGCAGGCCGGTCAGGACCATCGACACGCCGGTAGGCGCGGTTTCGTAGGCGTCGGGCAGCCAGGTATGAAATGGAAACAGTGGAACCTTGACCGCGAGTCCGAGAAAAATTCCGGCAAAGGCGAGCCAGGCGAACTTGCCGGTGAGCAGGCCACCTTTTCCGAGATCGGCCAGAGTCGCGAAATCAAATGTTCCTTTCGCGAAGTAAATGCCGAGAAAGCTCAGCAGCATGGCGATGCTGCCGAGGAATGTATAAAGAAAGAATTTCGTCGCGGCTCGGTCCCGGTTTTCTCCGCCCCAGATCTTAATGAGCAGGAACGCCGGGATCAGGCTCATCTCGTAAAACAAGAACCAAAGGACAAAATTCTGGGCGGTGAACGTGCCATAGAGGGCCGATTGCGTGATCAACATCAGCGCGCACGCTCCGCGCTCCAATCGCTGGGCCAGCAGCCCGAATGGAATGATGAGCGTGGTCAGCAGAACGAGCAGCAGGCTCAGCCCATCGACACCGACGAGATATTCGGCGCCGATGGTTGGAATCCATTCGTGGCGCTCGACGATTTGCAGGCCTGCGGCGTGGGTATCGAATTTTTGCCACAGCATGAACGCGTAAAACGCCGCGAGTGCGTTGAAGAGCAGCGCGATCACGCGCGGATTTCGCGGGCGGCCGATGTAAAGGCCGAGCGCGCCAGCGATCGGAATAACGATGAGCGCTGTGATCAGGCCAACCATGCGTAAAGAAGCAACAGCGCGAGCATGCCGATGGCGACAATGCCCAGATAGGTTTGGATTTGTCCCGAATGCGCGATGGAAATCAACCGGCCCAGACCGCGTGTGCCGGCGGTGCCTTCGTCAACTCCGGCGTTGATCCCGCGTTCGTCGATGCCGGTCGTGAAAATACCGAAAAGCTGTCCGAGGCCGCCGAACCCGCGCACGAGACCGTCCCAGAAATAGCGATCCATCCAATCGGAGACGCGTGCGCAGATCGTGGCGAATGCAATCACTGTGCGATCGTAAAACTCGTCGAGCCACATTCTGTTTTCGAGAAAGCGAAACAACGCTGGCTGCGCGCGCTCGAGCGGATCGATCTCGACCGCTTTCTGAAGCGCAATCTTCCGATAGATCGCGATGCCGAGTCCGATGCCTGCTGCGACGAGCGCGAGCGACAGGAACAGCATCGGTTGAATCAATCGCGCGATATCAAAATGCACTTGCTCACCGGTGAGATAACCATGCAACCAGGGCCACGCGGGCGTGAGCACCGCGCTGAACGCGATTGTGCAAATCGCGAGGACGATCAGCGGGATCGTCATCACCCGCGGACTTTCGTGCGCCTTCTCCGACGCAGCTCGTTTACAACCGAAAAAGACGTAGATGACTTGCCGCGTCATGTAGAGCGCGGTGAGAACGACTCCCGCTAGCAAAAGGAAATACGGCACGCGGGATGCCGGCCAATGCGCGGTTTCGTGAATTATTTCCTCTTTTGTCCACGCGCCGCAAAAGAAGATCGGCACCCCACTAAGCGCCATCGTGCCGACGGCGTAGGTGAGAAATGTCGCGGGCATGACGCGCCGCAGTCCGCCCATCTTGCGAATGTCTTGTTCGTGGTGAGCGCCGTGAATTACGGA
The DNA here is from genome assembly GCA_963815455.1 of uncultured Verrucomicrobiae bacterium. Classification (GTDB taxonomy): domain Bacteria; phylum Verrucomicrobiota; class Verrucomicrobiia; order Chthoniobacterales; family UBA10450; genus JBDTZF01. Next base: position 975,620 of record CAWFGO010000001.1, on the reverse strand, counting down.
GCCCGCGCCGAGAAATAACAGGGCCTTGAAAAATCCGTGGGCCAGCAGATGCAAAATTCCGGCGGCGATGCCGCCTACACCTAACGAAACCATCATCAAGCCCAGCTGCGAGACTGTGGAATAGGCAAGGATCCGTTTGATGTCCGGCTGGGCGATGGCGATGAGCGCTGCTATCAGGCCAGTGATCACACCGATCCACACGACTACGGTGAGCGACACCGTGATCCCATTGACCGCGCCAACCAAAAAAATCGGGTACACGCGAGCGACCAGAAAAACCCCGGCCGCGACCATGGTCGCGGCATGAATCAATGCGCTGACCGGCGTCGGACCCTCCATCGCGTCTGGGAGCCAGACATGCAGTGGGAATTGCCCCGATTTACCGACTGCGCCGCAGAAAATCAGGAGCGCGATGGAAGTTGCGCTCGCACCGAGAAGAACGAGCCCGCCTTCCAGGCAACCGTGACCGTTGTCGTAAAACAGAAGTGTGCCGCTCCGGTTGTAAAGCCAGAGCATTCCCAGGAATAATCCGAGATCGCCAATCCGCGTCGTGATGAACGCTTTCTTTGCCGCCGCCGCCGCGCTTGGTCTTTCGATCCAGAACCCGATCAGCAGATAGGACGCGAGCCCGACCAGTTCCCAGCAAATAAAGAGTAAAAGCAAACTGTTCGCGAAAACGACACCGAGCATCGCAGCCGAGAAAAACGAAAGATAAGCGAAGAAGCGTTTGAAATTCTTGTCCTCGGCCATGTAACCGATGCTGAAGACAAAAATACAAAGCCCAACCAATGTGATCATCATCGACATCACCGCGGCGAGCGGATCGAGAATCCAACCAACACGCAGCGCATTTTCGCCGAACGTGAACCAGGTGAAATTCTGAATGGCGCCAGCTCCGGGTGTTCGCAGCGTCGCCAGAAATGCAAAGATCGACATCATCAACGCGGCGATCTGGCCAAGGACGGCAAGGCCGGCGGCAGGAACACGCGCGGACTTCGGAAAACTAAGAATGGCCAGGGAAGCCGCGAGCGGCGCCGCCGGAATCAGCCAAATGTTTGCCGCGATCCAGCTATTCATCCTTTGAGTCGATCGAGTTGATCGACGTTGGTCGTGCGGTAGTGACGATAAACGGCGATCACGAGTGCGAGTCCCACGGCGGCCTCGGCGGCGGCGATGGCGATTGAAAAAATTGAGACGATCACGCCGGTCGGCGGGTGCGGTTCGGGGCCGAACCGCCAGAAGGCGATGAAATTTAGATTCGCCGCCGCCAGCATCATTTCGATGCCGATCAAAATGAAGATTGCATGACGCCGGCTCAGGACGGCAAGCAAGCCGATGGAGAACAACGCCGCTGAAACGATGAGGAAGGTTTGCAAGGTGGGATTCATCGCGGGGTCACTCCGATTCCGGGGAGCACAGGCTGCGAGCCTGTAGTTCGCGGCAGCTTGCCGCGAACCGCTCTGGCGCGTTGTTAGAACCTTGCATCGTGGGCAACGAGGCATTCGGCGAGGCCGCCGAATGCAACAGGCTGGCAGCCTGTGCTCCCCAGACGAAGAAATTTGCTCTCACCGCTTGTCCTCCATCACCAGAATGAGTGCGCCAATCAGCGCGGCGGTAAGCAGGAGGCCGACACAAAGCAGCGGCCATACATAACTCGTCATCAATGTTTCGCCAATTCCCTTCACGGTGAGCGCTTCCATTTGTGGCGCGCCCACTGCGAGCAATTGCGTTCGGGAGATCGCCCAAATCAATCCTCCGAAAACGGCGACAGCGATAACAGCGCCGCCCCAGTTGAATCCATGGTCCTTTTCCGCTTCGCGTCGCGTGAGCAGGATTGTGAACACGATCAGGACCGCGACCGCGCCGATGTAAACGAAGATTTGCACCAGGCCCACGAACTCAGCACCGAGGAGAAAGAAAAACGCAGCCAGGCCGACGAGCGCGAGCGCGAAACTGAGCGCTGCGTGCATCAACTTCTTTAGCGTGGCGGCGGCGAGCGCCGCGGCCAGAATGAAAATCGCGATGAAGACGAAGGCGACGCTGTTCATTCGGCAAAACGATATGTGCGCGGCGCAAATTTTCGCCGCGTGTCGAGCAGGATCGACAAGATTACATAAACAATCGCGACCACGACAAGCGACCAAAGCCAGCCGCGCAAGCCGCGTCCGGCATAATGCCACACGGCGGCGGCGATCATGCAGGTGAATGCCATCGGCAGCATGAATTTCCAGGCAAAATTCATCATCTGATCGACTCGGGTGCGCGGCAGAGTTCCACGGAGCCAGACATAAACAAAAAGCAGGATCGACAACTTCGCGAAAAACCAAACGTAGGAGGGAACAAATTCGAGGACGCGGAGCGGCGGGTGCCAGCCGCCGAGAAACAATGTGATGGCGAGCCCGCTGACCGCGAACATGCCAAGGTATTCGGCCAGAAAAAACGTGGCGTATTTGAAGCCGGAATACTCGGTCATGTGACCGGCGACAATTTCCGATTCCCCTTCTGGCACATCGAACGGGGTACGGTTCGATTCGACCAGGCCTGAAACAAAGAACAAAATAAACGCGGCCGCGCCCCACGGGGTGAACACGAACCAGCGCGGCACAATTCCAAATGTGTAGCCGCCTTGCGCCGAGACAATCGCGTCGGGCGTGAGCGAACCGACAACCATCACGACCGGAATCACCGTGATAATCAACGGCAATTCATAACTGATCATCTGCGCGATCGCCCGCATTGCGCCGAGCATCGAAAACTTATTGTTGCTGCCCCAACCGGCCATGAAAACCGCGAGTTCGGTGGTCGATCCAACGGCGAAGAAAAACAAAATGCCGCCATCGATGCTAAACGGCGTCATGTTTCGGCCATAGGGAATTACGCCGAGAGCGAGAATCGCCGCCGCCGCGATCAGGATCGGCGCCAGGAAATGCACGATCTTGTCCGCCCGCGCGGGCACGATGTCTTCCTTGATCAGCATCTTAATGCCGTCAGCGACCGGCTGGAAAAGTCCGAACGGCCCAACTCGATTCGGTCCGTAGCGATTTTGCATCCGCCCCAGAATTTTTCTCTCCAGCACCGACATCAGCGCGAAGAGCGTCAGGAACACTCCGAGGAGCGTGAAAATGTTGATCAAGGCCGAGGCGATCTGGACGATCCAGTCAGGCGCGCCGGCGAGAAACGAGAGTAACCATTCTTTCGCTCGGACGAAGATCTGATCGACAGCATCGCTCATCTTCGATGAAGGAAAGCGATTGCCTCACGCGCAATCAAGCAAAACTCAATGCTCCAGCGCATCGAGATCAGCCAAGTCCTGTGGTCGAGCGACGGCGCGTTTATTGCGAATTAGTAGATCCTTGCTTAGAACGAAAACGGAAATGCCATCGATGTCGGCCGAAATCCTTGTAGCAAAAGCTTCGTCATTCGTGACGCCGCTGATAGTGGTGAGTAGATCGATCCGGCTGGGGACACGACCAAGCTGGATCATCTGCTCCGGCTCGGTGAAGTCAGATTCCTTGAAGCCAGACCGCTCGAACCCAAATTGATTCAAGATCTGGACGAGTTTGCCGGCGTTTTCCGATGTGGCCCGCACGAGAATATCGAGATCGCCGGTATAGCGTGGACGTCCGTGGAACGCCAGGCTGTGCGCGCCGACGATGATATAATCAACGCCGCGGGAGTTTAGTAATTCGAGAAACTCTCTCGAGTCGTTGGTCAGGCGCATGGTCTAGAAGTTCGAGCAGAATCTGCAGTCGTTGGTTGCCGGTGAGCTTCTTGTAAAAAGCGCGATCGGCCTTTTCGGCCTCGTCAAAACTCCGGAATTTTTTTACCGTCTTGTCCACAACCCAATTATAGACTTGGCAGCACATCTTTCCGAGCGAATTTGATCGAGATTCGATGAGTCCCAATCCTTACCTTTTTATCGTCATTTTTGTTGGCGTGGCGCTGGCTTTTCCGCTGGCCCCGTTGGCGCTGGCCTGGCTGTGGCGACGTTTTTTTCAGCCGCCGAAGCCGGGCTTGGAGAAGAACGCGACCTACGAATGCGGCGTGGAATCGATTGGCGAAGCGCACGTGCAGTTTCAATCGAAGTATTATCTCTACGCGATCATCTTTCTGATCTTTGACGTGGAAGCGATTTTTCTGGTGCCGTTTGCCGTGGCGTTCACCGGGTTGCCGATCGGCGCGTTCATCGCCCTTCTCGTTTTTTTACTGCTATTGATCGAAGGTCTGGTTTGGGCCTGGGGCAAAGGTTGTTTACAGTGGGGCAGATGAATCGGAGGTTGTAGGGCGTCAGCCCCGAACGCTTTCGGGGTTCACAGAGACGCCCTACAGTGAAATCGGATGAATAACCAAATTGACGAGGGGCTGCGCAGCGAGCTTCAAAGGCAAGGAATCTGGGTGACGTCGGTGCAGGAGCTTTACAACTGGGGCCGGAAGAATTCGATCTGGCCGTTGCAGTTTGGCCTGGCCTGTTGCGCGATTGAAATGATCGCGACCGCGGCATCGCGTTACGATATCGCCCGATTCGGCGGCGAAGTGTTTCGCCCATCGCCGCGTCAGGCCGATCTCATGATCGTGGCCGGGACTGTGACCAAAAAAATGGCGCCGCAAATTGTCCGGCTTTACAACCAAATGCCCGATCCGAAATATGTGATCTCGATGGGCGCCTGCGCGATTTCCGGCGGACCGTTCAAGCAGGGTTACAACGTGCTCAAAGGGATCGATCGTTACATTCCTGTCGATGTTTACATTCCCGGGTGCCCGCCGCGGCCGGAAGCGTTGCTCCACGCGTTCATGGAATTGCAGCGCAAGATCGACGAACAAAAATTGACCGGCGACAAAAAGGCCCCGCATCTGGATCGAACTCAGCCGAGCGAATTTCCGGTGCCGGCGTTTGGCAAACACGATTTGGAACCGCCGGCGAACCCGGATGTGTTTCGTCCGATGAAAATTGAGCGATGAAAGGTGGATCGCGATCTCCGAGCGCGATGTTGGAATTTGGCGGCGAAGCCGCATTATTTTTAGCATCGTCCTCGGAGAGGCCGATCCACCTTGGCACTGACTAATGGAAACACTCGAGCAAATCAAAGCGCGCGCCGAATCAACGATGCCCGGAGCGAAGATCGACATCGTCGTTAATCCCGGGCCGGCGCAACAATCGTCGCTCTTGATTGACAACGAACATGCGGGCGCGGTCGCAAAGTTTCTGCGCGACGATCCAGAATTGCGACTCGATCATTGTTCGAACGTGACCGGAGTCGATTGGCTCGATCGCACGGTGAAGAAGACAAGCAAAGTGAAAACGATCGTTGAGGGCGTCGAGAAGGAAGTGGACCAAACCACGGAAGAAAAAATCCCGGGCTATCTCGAGGCGGTGTATCACCTCTTTTCGATGACGCTCAAGTTCGCCACGGCGAATCCGTCCAGCGGCGGACACGGCCCGATCATCATTCGACTGCGGACGGCCGATCGCAGGGAGGGCGCGCGACTTCCGTCGCTCACCCCGATCTGGCGTAGCGCCGAATTTCAAGAGCGCGAGATTTTCGATCTTTATGGGATTCATTTCGATGGTCATCCGGATTTGCGGCGGATCTTGATGTGGGACGAGTTCGAGGACTTCCCGATGCGGAAAGATTATCGCGATCCGGACGATTACGAATACGAGCCGACCCCGCACGATGAAGTATTGGAGCGAGCCAAAGGGCATTACGCACAGCGACCGCAACTGGACGGCGCTGAAAATATTACGGCCCAATGATGTCATCCCGAGCAGAGCGAAGCGTAGTCGACGGATCCCGCGGCGATAGCTTTAAGGTTACGCAACGGGATCCCTCGACTGCGCTCGGGATGACGTCTTCACTCGACGGCGAGTTGCTCGAAGTGTCGATGGGACCGCAACATCCATCGACTCACGGCGTGTTTCGGATGAACGTCGCGCTCGAAGGCGAGATTGTGCGCAAGCTCAAGCCGGTTTTCGGCTACCTGCATCGGAATCACGAAAAGATCGGCGAGAACACGAGTTATCTCGGCTCGATGCCGTACACCGACCGGCTCGATTATTTTTGTTCGATGACGAACAACTGGGCCTATGCGCTCAGCGTAGAGAAACTGGCCGGGATCGAAGTTCCCGAACGCGCCGAATATTTGCGCGTCATTCTGGCTGAGCTGACCCGGCTGCAGAATCACGCCTCGCTGCTCGGATTCTTGCTGAGCGACATGGGGGCGTGGGGCACGCCGCTGATGTATGCCTTTCGAGAACGCGAAAAAATTCTCGATCTGTTCGAATCGCTCGCCGGCTCGCGGATGATGTGCGATTACATGCGGTTCGGCGGCTGCCGAGTCGATGCCGACGATGCCTGGCTTGGCCGCGCGAAGAAGATTGTCGATGCTTTCCCGAAGTTTCTCGATGAGTTCGAACAACTGATTTTGCAAAACGAGATCGTGATCGCGCGGACCCAGAACGTGGGAAAAATGTCGGCCGAGCTCGCCATCAACGCTGGCATCACCGGCCCGATGCTTCGCGCCTGCGGGGTAAATTACGATGTACGCAAAGTCGATGGCTACGGAATTTATCCCCGATTCAAGTTTCGGGTCCCGCTGGGAGATCATGGCGACACCTACGATCGCTTAATGATGCGCGCGCTGGAGATGCGCGAAAGCATCGAAATTTTAAAGCAGGCGTTCTCCCAGATTCAACCGGGGCCAATCGCGAATCCAAAGGTGAAGATTCGCGCGTTCAAACCGCCGGTGGGCGAAGCGTATGGGCGGATCGAAGCACCAAAGGGCGAGCTCGGCTTTTATTTAATCAGCGACGGCAGCGCGAACCCTTATCGTTACCGGGTCCGTCCGCCAAGTTTTATCAATCTGACCGTCCTCGAAGATTTGTGCCTTGGCCATACTGTGGCCGATGTGATGGTCATTCTCGGCAGCATCGACATCGTCATGGGAGAGGTGGATCGATGAGAATCGCATGATCGGCACAGGCATACTCAAGGGCATGGCGGTTACGTTGCGTAACTTCGCCGGGAGTTATTTCGAAAAGGATCGGCTGATCACGGTGCAATATCCGGAAGAGCGGAACCCGTTGCCGGAAAATTACCGGAACTTTCCGTTTCTGATTTACGACACCGACGACCCGGAGGCGGGTTTGCGCTGTGTGGCGTGCAAGATTTGCGAGAAGGAATGCCCGCCGCAGTGCATCTATATTATTAAGAGCGAAGACAAAAAGCCCGATTACCTGGGCAAACCGCAGTTTTATCCGGCGGTGTTCGACATCGACATATCGGTGTGCATGAGCTGCCAGATTTGCGTCGAGGTTTGCCCGTTCGAAGCGATCAAGATGGATAAGGATTTCGAATTGAGTACGCGGGAGCGCTTCGATGCGTTGCTGATGCGCAAGAACGATCTCGCGAAATCGAACGGTTATTATCACAAGATTCATCCGATCGAAGCTGCCGATGTCGATGCAAACCTTGCTCAAGCCGCGGCTGCGGCGGAAGCAAAGAAGAAAGCCGCCGCGGAAGCGGCCGCGGCAAAGGCGGCCACAACGCCAAGTGCTGCACCTTCGCCTCGACAGAGCGAGGCGGCTACAACATCAGGCTCAACATCGGCGCCGGGTATATCGCCGCCAGCCGGGCCACCTTCCGCAAGTTAACCTCTTCCGACGTCGAGGTTCTGTTCAGGCGGAGGGACGCGCTTCGGCGCGTCCCGGACATGCGGAAGCATGTCCCTCCAGGGGCAACCCTAGCGGCGCCCAGAAAATCACCAGTCCGTTTCGTGGACGTGCGATTTCATGACGCGCTCGAGCAGTTGGGGGCCGGTCATACGGAAGGCGGCATCGTGTGGACATGCGGCTACGCATGCTGGGTCGGGCGAGGATAGGTCGCCTCTGGCATCGCAGAGATCGCAATTAGCGGCCTTGAGTTGACCGACCAGGTGCGTTTGTCCGGCGTGTCCCACATCGGCCACGGCGAAGCGATGTCGCTCGTTAGGAATCATGAAGATGCTGCCGTAGGGACAGTTTTCGGCGCACAAGCCACAGCCGATGCAATGATCTTCGATGACGATTTGCAGGTGCTTGCCTCGATGAATCGAGTCGACCGGACATCCGACCATGCAATGCGGATCGGTGCAGGATCGACAGGAGGTCGCGACCAGAAAGTTATCCAGGCGCCGTCCGTCCCGGAGAAGGCGCGGGATTGGGATACCGTGGGTGGCGGTCCCGTGTTGCTCGACACAGCCCTGGGTGCAGGCGTCGCACCGGGTGCAATTATCCAGGTCGAGAACGAGAACGCTTTGACCCTCGTAAAGACCCTGGGCGACGTACTCATCGAGGAGGCGATGACCCACGGTTGAGCTGTGTAACCGGGCGAGAGATTGTTCGACGATTCGTCGGCGCAGCACGCCGAACTTGCGCAACATCTCGAGAAAATCTGCGCGGCTAAGCTGAGTCAATTCCAGATGATTCAAGGCAGAACAGGTTGCGGAACGGTGGCCTGGCGGAAAAACCCGGGTCAGGTCGTCGCCCGCCTGATCGAGCGCTGCTTTCACCGCGCGATCGACTTCATCGGCCGTTTTTCGTTCATCGGCTGGAGTTAAGGCGAGTAACCCGATCTCGCCAAGAACTGCGCCCGGCCCGGACGAAATGACCTTGGCCTCGCGGCCGTGTTGAGGAACGCTGATACGGACGTGCCCCAGCCGAACGAAATACATGTGAGTCGCGACGTCGCCATACTCGAAGAGAGTTTGCCCGGCGTGAACTCGAACGAAGACGAGGCGGTGTCGAAGAAAATCCACGATCCGGCCGTATTCACCCGGCTCGATTCCCTTGAACAAATCGGTGTCCTGCAGAGCGAGATCCAGGGAGCGCTCCCGGTATTCAGATTCAAAACGCTGCCGTTGGCTGGGAAGTCGCATCAGCCGGTCGAGGACATTGCGACGAATCTCCCAGACTTCGCCTTCTTCGAGCGCGGTGACATTGGCCGATCGAGGCGATCCACTCAGACACGCCATTTCGCCGAGGATCATATCCGCGGGAGTCACTTGCGCTTCGAAGACCGGCTTCCGGCGATCGAACCACGAAACGGCTCGCCCCGATCTGGGTGCCCGCGGGAACACGGTCACTTGGAATTTACCGCGCCGGATGATGAACGCAGTGTTGCCGGGATCTCCCTGGCGGCACAGGATTTGACCGGCCCGGACTCGACGGCGGATGACCAGGCCCCGCTGCCAGAGCAAAAACTTGGATGAAATTCCGGCGAAGATGGGATCGGAGATCAATTCTCTCGCGGTCAACACTTCTGACGAACGGTCATGAGTGAGAATATTGACCTGAGCGACGGACTTAAATGTGATCGCACTAGTAGGACAGGAGACCAGACATTCGCCGCATTGAACGCAGGTCGATTGACCCATTGGACCGTTTAGATCGAACCCGATGCCGGCGGTGATTCCCTTTCCGGTACGGCCAATGACGTGGTTTTCTCTCACGTCGTCGCATGCTCGCACACAACGATCGCACAAAATGCAGGCGGTGTGATCGACAAGAAAGACCGGCGAGGAAGAATCGGGCTCGCGCCGCCCGGCCCGCGGCCGCGCCAGCGGCGGCGGATCCGACAAGACGTCCAGTTTGAATCGCGATGGGTCCGCGCCGCAGCGTTCGGTCATTTGCCGAAGCTCGTTAAACTCCGCGAGTTCCTTCTCCAACTCGGGGGGACTCGCTGGCTTGAGATGATCGGCGGCCAGGAGTTCTGTCACGACTTTCACAGTTTGCCGGACCCGATCGCCATCGGGCCCCGGCGCATTCATGGTGAAGACTTCCATCCCATCCCTGACCTGGTGCTGACAGGCGGGCAGTAACTTGCGTTCGGCCGCCCGACGGCCTCGTTTCTGGCCGTAGATTTGCACCACGCAAAGCCGGCAGACGGCGACCGGATGCATGTGGGGTTGATGGCAAAGAACCGGAATCGGAATTTTCTTTTCGTCGCCGACCTGCTCGACGTAAAGCTTGCGAGCGGCATCGTAAATTGTGGTGTAGCGCGGCGTGGTGCGTCCCTGCAAATCGAGGACGATGTTGCCATTGGCATCGGTCAACGGCTCGGCCAGCGGCACGGTAACCGGCACGCCATCGATCTGGAGGGTTACATTTTTTTCGTAATCGGATTCGGTAGGCGCATCCAACCGAACGAGCTGGCCGTTGATGTCGCGGCTGAATAATCCTTCGTCATCGTCGCGAACGAACATCCCGGCGACGAAATCGGATTGTACAGCCATTTGGTTTGGTTTAGTTAGGCTCCCGATCCTGTCGAGAGATGCTTGGTCACGTCTTCTTCGAAAAAGGCGGCGGTTGTCGTGAGAGGCACCGGGACCGATCGCCCCAGTCCGCAAATCGAGGCCAGTTCGATCGCTCGCCCCATCTCTTTAATCATTGGAAAAATTTCGTCGTTCCAGTGTTGCTCGGCAATCTTTCCGTTGAGTAGATGCGATCCGAGAGACGCCAGCTTCTGCGATCCCAGCCGGCAGGGCACACATTTGCCGCACGATTCATTGCGAAAAAATTCCACGGAATTTACGGCTTGCTCGGCCATATCTCGATCTTCCGAGTAGACGACCAGCCCGGCGCCCAATGCCTGAGTGGGGCTTAAGGCTCGGAAAAGATTTAGCTCCAGCTCGAGATCGAGAATGTCGAGCTCGGTCGAGACCGGATTGAGACCGCGCCGCCCCGCCAACGCCTGCCAGCTCTTATTATTTTCAAGATCGCGAGGCAGACCCTTGTTCGCCTTGAGTTTCGCCGGCAGAAATCCGCCGGATGGGCCCGAAGGCGCGAACCCCTTGAGCTGTTTATCGCCCGCGATGCCCTGACAATATTTCTCGCCGTAAATCAACTCTCGCAGCGTCATCCCCATCGGCACTTCGTAAACACCCGGACGCTTGACGTCGCCCGAGACAGAAAAATATCGCCGCCCTTTCCAGCTATTCGCTCCCTGTTCCGCGTATGCTTTTCCGCTGTTGAGACAGATAAACGGAACCCAGGCAAATGTTTCCACGTTGCTCACCAGTGTGGGAAGGTCCTCCAGGCCGTTGGTCTCCAATTTCGGCGGCATGTTTCGCGGCTCGCCACGCCGATCCGACATGGCCTCGATGAGCGCGCTCTGTTCGCCGCAAATATAACCGCCCGGGCTAACGAATACGGAAACGAGAAAGGGCCGTCCAATCGAGGCCGCGTTTTCGCCGCAAAAGCCGAGCTGCTCCGCCCGGCGAATCTCGGCCCGACAGGCCTCGATCTGCTCGGTGTATTCATGGCGAATATATATGAAACCTTGAGTGGCCTCGGTCATCATGCCCGCCAGGATCACCGCTTCCACGATCAGGTGAGGAGTGCGAAGCAGAAGCTCGCGATCTTTGAATGTGCCCGGCTCGCTCTCGTCGCCATTGACCACAATAAACGCGCGATCGTCTTCCTCCCGCAGCCGGGCCGTGCGCACGGCATCGCGTACATCCCGCCACTTTTGCACTGCCGGGATTCCTGCGCCGCCCAGTCCACGGAGATCGGCCTCCTTGATCTCATCAAGAATGATGTCGGACCAGCCGCCCAACTCCGGACCTTTGGCCCAGTCATTTTCTGTCTGCCAATGACGCACGGCTTCGCGAACAGGGGGAGCCAATTCGAAATCAACGCGCATTTGGCGAATGGCCGCGGCCCGGAAGTTGTCGAGCATTCCCGGAGTCCATCCCGCCTTCGATTTTAGAATTTCGATGGCTCCGTTCAGCGAGGCATCGCGCGCCGCTATCGCCGCGCGCACCGCGCGATAATCGGGTGACTCTCCTTTGTAGGGGTCGATCACGGCGTCGTCGTTCACCGAGATGTGATCCGTATCTCGATCTGGCGCTGGCGGCGCACCAGCGAGAGTCGCGGCAACGACCGTCCTTAATTCATCAACTGATCGGCCGAGATAATAGTTATCGTGCTCGCGGCCCTGCATCGCGACGCACGCTGCCGGCGCTCGATCGCATCGGCCCAGACACGACACTCCCTCAATCGCAACGTGTTCGCTCGTCAAGGCATCCAGTTCTCGCAGCATCCTCCCCGAGCCGGCCAAATGGCAGGACGAATCGCGACAGACCCGCAACACAACTTTCTTAGGAGGAGTGAGCAGAAAATGAGGGAAGAAACTGGCTACTGCTTGAAGCCGGTACTGCGGCACGCCCGTTTCTTTGGAAAACTCCTCGAGGGCCTCCGGCTTTAGATAGCCGAACTGTCGCTGGATGCGGTGCAATGCCGGCACCAGCGTGGGAGAATAAAAAGTCACCCTTTCTGCGGTCATCCTTACCTCTTGGTTGACGTAGAATACAGTGCCAGCCCAACTGGGGATCGCGCAATGGTTTTCGAGCCTGTCCGTTGTCGATGCTGCAAAATGCCGTCTGCTTTTTTATCTACCTGACCAGCCAATCCGCGCGGCATGGGCACTGCTTTATGAGAGCGTCATGGTCCGGAAATCGCTCTCATCCCGACGATTCAAGTGCTTTCATTTATCACTCCTGGCGGTTGTCGGCCTGGCATCTACCGCATTGGCCCGCCCGATATTGTTTGTGGTCGACTCCACACCTTACGATCGTCAGATGCTGCGTGTGCAACCGATCCTGGCCGCGGTTGAAGCTGAGCCGGCCGACGAAGTTTCTCTGGCGGTTGTCAATCAATGGATGAGCCGGCTGCGCCGGATTCCCTATCGATATTCAAAAGAATGGAAGACGCCGGCTGAGGTTGGTCTGACGAAGAGGGCGGATTGCAAGGGCAAGGCGGTGACTCTTTACCAAATCATGCGTCAGATCGGTGCCACGGATTTTCGTTTGATCATCGGCAGGCGCCGGGCCGGTGATTGGTTTACCCATGCCTGGTTGGAATGGGAGACCACAAACGGAAGGTATGTTCTCGATCCGACATTCAGCCGGCATGCGGTCAGGCTCCAAAAGGAAAGGCGTAACAAATACGTTCCGCTTTACGCTTACGAAGGTGGGGTTCGCTATCGCGCGCTGAATGACAGGGTTCCGGCGGAAATGGCGGCACGCGCGGTTGCCTCCGGCAAACCAAGCTGGAACCTAGATGGCTCGACCGGCCTGGAATAGCTGCGTTTCGTCGGTTGTCGAGCCCGGCGCCGGTCGTGCCGTTCGCCGCTACGCGATGAGATATCGTCGCAATAGTCTTTCAGTTTCCTTGCTTCTGTCGAATCTTCGGTAGGCGCGACGAAGAACGTTGTCGATCTTGCGATTGCTGCGCGGGCGGGCGAGCCTCGATCTGCTTGTCGATGCCATTGCAGTTGTCGGAGGCGTCGAGGTACATCTAATTCATCAGGCGGCTTCAACGAGGCAAGCAGCTTCCTCCGGAGCGGGCGCGCGCCCAACGGAAGCCGGGCTCGGGCTGCGATCGCCGGGCATGAGGCTGGCCAGAAATGTTCCGATGTGTTCGTCACACTGGGTTTTGGCCGAGCCTTCGAGCGCGCCGGTTCGTCGCGATACCGGCCATTGGTATCGGCGATGATTTTCGGGCCGCGCACGCTGGGCAGTAAGCGCAACGGCTTCACGCGGATCTTCGGTCAGCCTGACGGCCATTCCATAAACCGCGGGATAATATCGAGCGACCAAACTATCGAAGCGAGAATTATTGATTTTCATAAGCAGGGCCTTTGCAGATTGGTCGCTTCCGATAAACATTCCTTACACTCGCGCCAGGGTGGCGAAATTGGCAGACGCGCCAGACTTAGGATCTGGTGGAGCAATCCTTAGGGGTTCGAGTCCCCTCCCTGGCAGAATATTTACCCGGCCGGCTCGGAAACCTGCTGGGCCAGTTCGAGGTATTTTTGTTCAAGCTCCTGGTACCGTTGCTCCGCTTCCATGAGTGAGCGGCGTTCTTCGCGCAGGGCCTGTTCGAGATCGCGGATACGTTCCTGGAGCCGAATCGAAATGCCGGTGGCGGCAGGCTCATTGGCGGGCAACGATTCATTTTCGATCGTGTCGGCGTCCGCCTCGGCTCGGGCCATTTCGAGTAACGAAGGCATTTCCTGGATCTGGCGGCGAGTTCCATCGCACGTGTTGATGACGAAGGTGTCTTCGTTGATCTCGCCGAGCCGGATGAATTCCTGGATGGCCCCGAGGGTGGTCGGTCCGTAGTAATGTTCGCTGGTAATCTCAACCAGCCAATCCATCCCGAGATGGGATAACATGGGTGCCTTGATCCACGATTGCTGATCGGTGGAGAGCGAATCATGCGGCGCGATTTGCGCAGTCGATGCCCAGAGGGCGAGTTGCTCGAACGACAGCGGGCCAAAAATGCTGCCGTCGCCGTGTTTGCGTAAAAACCAGTGCTGGTTCGACGGCTGTTCCATCGATCACTCGCCTGACGATGACGAAACGGGCGTCGCCGGCGGGGGAATCATGAGCGTCTGACCTGCACGCAACTTCAGCGGGTCCTCGATGCGATTGAAGTGCTGCAGTTCGCTCACTGAAACGCCATAAACTTTGGCGATAGAGGTCAGCGTCTCTCCGCGCGCTACGGTATGCGTAGTTATTCCTGGCAGGCGCGGCATGGGCGTTGCCGCCGGTGCGGACGTTGCCGCCGATCGTTCGGCTTCACCGATCATGACTCCCGGACGCATGTGCGTAAGCTGCTGCTCGAGCTTAAGAATTTGCTGGGAAAGGATGTCGATCTTCGCGTTTTGCTCCGCGATTTTTTTGGTCAAAGCCTGGAGTTGCAAACTTTCCGCCGACGCTGGTTTGGCCGGAATGTCTCTGGCCGGAGTGGGAGTAAAGGTTTGGGCTGAAACGAACGACAGACCAAAAGCGAAAATGCCAACAAATACACGGACCAGCTTCATTCCTCGACAATGTTGGCACCGGCGTGTTTATCTGGCAAGCGTCCTCGGCAATTGGGAGGGCACCGCGTGCCACACCAGAGCGTCCTGAAGCGAAGAGGACCGCGATTCGCCAGCTTGCCTTTCAAGCATTTGGCTTTAATTTTTTACCATGCCTGAGCGCATTCAAAAGCCGATGGATCCGGCGCCATGGGGGCCTAAACAAGGCGATGGCGGCGGGCCGCGTTCGCCGGACATTTCCAGGCCCGACACCAAGGATCTTTTGAAGAAAATGCGCAAGGTCGATCCGAACCAGTCCAAGCGCTACCGGCAGCGCACGGGGCAATAATGGAAGCGGGCCCCGTGGGACTGGACCAGAATTTTTCTGGCGCGGGCGAGGAGTTTCCCGCGCTTCTTCGGCGCAAAGGATTGCTCGGCCAGGCGACGATTGTCGATCCTGCCGCCCGAGGAACGGCATCCGATCACCGGCCTTGGGCGCCCACCGAAGCGACGACGATTTTGGCGTTCAAGTTTTCCGGCGGCGTTCTAGTCGCCGGAGACCGGCGGGCCACGTCGGGGAACACGGTGGTTTACGATCGAGCCGATAAAGTTCTCGAGATCGATCGACATTCTATCATGGCCATTGCCGGCGTGCCGGCGACGGCCTGGGAGATGGCGCGGGTGCTCGAACATTCGTTCCAATATTTTCGGCGAACCCAATTGCAGGAGATGAGCGTGGATGGAAAAGTGCGCGCGCTTTCGAAATTGTTGCGAGACAATTTCGGCCTGGCCTTGCAGGGCCTGGGAATGGTGGTGCCAATTTTTGCCACCTACGATTCCAGCGCAAAACCTGGGGGGCGTCTTTATTTCTACGACGCGATGGGAGCGCAATTTGAGGTGGCCGATTATGCTGCGACCGGGTCGGGATCGCCGGCGGTGCGCGGCATTCTCTATTACGAAAATCATTGGGGGGCCAGGCCGTTGC
Source organism: uncultured Verrucomicrobiae bacterium (assembly GCA_963815455.1). Lineage (GTDB taxonomy): Bacteria > Verrucomicrobiota > Verrucomicrobiia > Chthoniobacterales > UBA10450 > JBDTZF01. The sequence continues at coordinate 959,795 of CAWFGO010000001.1, read as the reverse complement.
AGGAGCGGAGCGAAGAAGAGGCAATCACGGTGGCGTTGCGCGCCTTGGATACGGCGGCCGAATCGGACACGGCCACGGGCGGGGTCGATCGCAGTGGAAAGATTTATCCCCTGATCAAGATTGTTTCGGGCGAGGGGATCAAGACGATGCCCGAAGAACAGATCGCGGCGGTATTCGAGAGAACGGTGGCATGATCGAAGAACCTTATCGTTGGGTTGAAGCGATTGCCAATCGTCGCGAGTACATCGAGACGCAGTTGGCTTCGGGCAGTCCAATTGCGGCGGTCGGTTACAGCGACGGCATTCTGTTTCTCACGCTTGGCCGGGCCGGTCAGAAAATTTTCGAGATCTACGATCGCATTGCCATGGGGGCGATCGGTCATCCCGGTGATATCGAGCGACTGCGCATGGCCGCGATCGAACTGGCCAGCACGGAAGGTTTCACCCGATCGGCGGCGGATGTTTCTCTGCGCCGGCTGGCCCATTATTCCTTGAGCCCGGCGATGAAAAGCGCTTTCGAACAGGTTTACGGGGCGCCTTATCTGGCCCGAATGCTTTTTGCTGAAGTCGGCGCGCGCGCTGAGGACGATTTGTTTTTGCGAGTTGATTACGACGGCGCGATCGCCACTAACGGTGGAACCTTTGTCGAGACCCGACAGGATTTCGCTGTTCTGAGCGGGACGCGACAATCAGCCGAGCTGATGGAAACGTTTCTGAAAACGGAGCATGCACCGGGTGCGACGCTGGCGGCGGCATTGAGCTCTGCGATCGATGTCTGGAGCATTGGGCACATGGCATTACAAAAAGATGGCGTGAAAGAATTACCGCAACGGGCCGCGCTCGCCGAGCATCGACAGGAGCAACTTGCCAGGATGGGTATCGAAGCTGGAGTGTTGGAGCGCGACTCGGGCAGGGCGATTCGGTATCGTGCCTTGTCGGATGACGAAGCGCGTGCGTTAATCAACAAGTAGGAGACGGATCATGTTGCGGCGACTTCGGACCGGGCGGTCGATGCGAGACACAGCGGCGTGGATCGGGCTGTTGCTGATGGTGGTCTCTTTTGTCTGGATTGTGTCGATGCCGACGCCACAGGGCAGACAAGGAATTGCGCGCTCGTCTCCGTTGCGGGGATCGGTCGAAATGGTGATCCTCGATCCCGGCCATGGCGGTGAGGATTCCGGCGCGATGTGCGGAACAGTCCTGGAGAAGGACCTGACCTTGGACGTGGCCCAGCGGGTCGATCGACTATTGGCGGCCGAAGGCGTAGCCACCTTGATGACGCGCTACGACGACGCGTTCATTTCGCTGGCCGATCGTGTCCGGTTCGCCAACCGCGCCCGCGACTGCATTTTTGTTAGCATTCATTTTAACGAAGGCGAACGTCCCCTGGCCAGCGGAGTGGAAACATATTACGCGGATCATCAGATCGCGCCGGCGTCGTCGCTGATTTCGTGGATTCCGTTTTTGTCGCCGCCAAGTGCCGGCGAAGCCCCCAATTTGGAAAGCCAAAGCCTGGCCGGTTTTATTCAGGAAGCAGTCGTCGCGCGAACCGGAGCTGTCGATCGGGGAGCGAAGCCCCGGCAATTTTTTGTGATCGCTAACGTGATTCGCCCGGCCGTCCTGGTCGAGGGTGGATTTCTCAGCAATAAGGAGGACATCGCAAAATTGGGGAATGCCGAGTACCGCGAGCAACTTGCCGCCGCCATCACCGATGGTGTTTTGCGCTATCGCGACCTGTTGAAACAGCGCCAGACGACGCTGGCAGTGACTGCGCCCGCCGGGCGCTGAATAAGCAAGAAAAGACTCCGTCAAAAGGGAACATCTATCGACATGAATCTTAGGATTGTTCTCGTGATTTTTCTCGGCTCGGTGGCGCTGACTCGGGCAGACGACACGATTGCCGGGGCGCAACTGGCTCTGAAGGACCAGGGATTTTACTATGGCGAGATTACCGGCAGCAAAAATGCGGACACCACGGCGGCGATTCGCCGTTTTCAAATCCGGAACGGTTTGCAGGTTACTGGTGATCTCGACGCTGAAACTATGCGCTCGTTAGGGGCCAATGCTTCCGAACCGACCCAACCGGTCGTCAAATATTCGCCCTCTCCCCGCCCAAGCGCCTCGGAGCCCACCGAACAATCTTCCCGGGAAACCGAGCCCGAGCCCGAAACGCAGCTTCAACCTTTCGCGAGGGAGCCATCAGATAACGGCGGTGGCCGCAGGCAGACCGAACCCTTTTCAAATGCACCGACGGCTCCACAAGTTTTTCCTTCGAGTCCGGTAACCGTTGTTCCGCCGGCCGGCGGGCTTTTTGCCGGCACGCCTTACGCGACAGCGCCGCCCGGAGTGCAGCATGACGTGGTCGCGTCGGCGCAAAGAATACTCGAACGGCGCGATTTGTACCGCGGCGAGATCGATGGCGTTTACGGCCCGAGCATGGAATTCTCGCTCCGGGCCTACCAGTCGCGGGTCGGGCTTCCAGTCACCGGCCGGCTGGACCTGGGAACGCTTGCCGCGCTGGATCTGCTGCCCGGCGCCCGAATGCCGGTCTTCGGCCCGCGCCGATCCATTGTGCGGCCCCGTCCCGAACCGCCTGTGCGCGGCGAGTGGATTCGGGAGTAAATTGTCGATCCTGTTTACGACTTAGGCTTGTCGAACTCCACCGATTGCAGCTCCGCGAAAACGGTTCCAACAAAAATTTGGGCTTCGACTCGCAACAGGAGGCGGTGGGTATCATCTGAGACCCACAGGGTAGCGCGGCGAAATTTCCGATGCGGCTCGAGCTCCAGGTTCTTGGCAATCTTTTGGAGTTTCAGATCGAATTTAATGGCGTCGTAATTTCCGGCGTGCACTGAAATTTTTTCGCGTCCCAACACTGTAAGGGTGGCCAGATAAGGGGTGCTGGCCGGATAAACAGCCAGGCGATACACGCTACCGTTATTTAGCGGCTGGCTCCGCAGATAAAGGACGGCCGAGTGTAAATCGAACAAGTTTGGAAAACTGAATTGTTTGGTCTTTGTCGTTCCTGGGTCCGGGCCTTCAGTCCGGGCGCGCGTGACGCCCTGACGGGTAAAAGTGAGCTGCGTAACCAACTTTTTTCGCCGGTAGGTTTCGATCTGCTTCATTTCAATCGGACGTAGCGTGTCCGCATCAGCGAGCGCATGTTGGTTGGCATCCAGCTTCCACAGAGCGCGAACAAGGCCGATTGTTCGAGCGGTTCCCTCGAGTTGAAACCGATTACCGGATGATCCGGTGAAGTGGAGCTCGCCCGTCGCTGCGGTAAATCCAGACCACCCGAAGCGATAGGTAGCCCGGAGCGGTTGGAGTGCCGGGAAATTGCCGGGCGGCTCGTTGGTAACGGTCGATTGCCAGGTGGGCGCGGCCCAAGTTGAGACCGAGGCGAGATGGAGCAGGATGGCTGCTCCCAACCAGAGTGGAAGAGGATGTCGATCCTTTCGAGAGCGAGCGCTGCGCCTGGCGGGGGCCGGGAGGCAGGGTGCCCTTCTGGTCCGGCACAGAAACGGTTGTTCCTCGATCCGGCGTTTCATCTGTACGGCAAAACACACGCGAGTGTTGCCCGCGTGTGTTTCGAAATTGTCCGAGTTAAAATTAAGGTTTCGCTGGGCTGGCGGCTGGTCTTCCTCCCTTGTTGAGAGAGGCGATGACCTCAGCAGTAAAGTCGGTGTTTTCTGGTGCGTACATCAAGACCGGAACACCGTTGAGGCTCATGCCGGATTTGTCGAACACGAGGTCCATGTGGTTGGCCTTTACCTTCTCCATCACGATGTCCGAGATTTCTTTGACGATCCCTTCGCGCATCCGCAAGGCTTGTTCCTGCAGTTGCCGCTCCCGGGTTTGACGGAACTCGTTGATCTCCCTCTCCATGTTCTTGATGTTCGTGATCTTGTCGTCGCGTTCCTTGGCCAGGGAGGTCTTCTTGTCCGCGCTGGTCGCGGAGGACTCGAGCTGCTTGTTCAGGTTGTTGATGTCATCGAGGGCCTTCTTGTAGCCCTCGGCGCGATCGTCGTACTCTTTTTTGGCCGAGTTTTTCGCTTCATTGATCTTGGCTTCCGCGTCCTTGGTTTTGCCGTATTCCTTGAACGCGCGTTGCATATCGACGGTGCCGACTTTGAGTGCTTGGGCAAAGGCCGCAGCCGGGAAAAGAAGGGCGGACGCCAGAGTGATGGAAAGGAGTTTTTTCATATGACTGAGACTAGATTCGATGGAAACCGTTTAGACTGCAACCGATTAGATTCGTTCAAAATTGGTAGCCGACGTTGAAGTTGAATTTGCCGTGGCCCGGATTTCCAGAACGGTCGATTGGAAAGCCATAGTCAAGGCGGAGCGGGCCAATTGGCAAATCAAGCCGGAGCCCGAACCCAATGTCGGTAGCGAGATTATCGTAGATGTCAAACTTGGACGGCCGGTGGCTGCCATTATCCCTTGGCCCCCCAGGATGTTTGATGACGACGACGTGTTGGCTGAAATCGTACGCATCAGGATTGACGTAACCGGCATCGTAAAAAAAGGCGCCGCGCGCCTTTTCCACGATTGGGAAGGTAAGTTCCACGGTGCTGCGGATCAGCGATTTGCCTCCGAGCGGTTCCCCGCGGTTGTCTTTTGGCCCAACCTCACGAAAGTCGAATCCGCGAAGGTTATTCGAGCCGCCGAGAAAGAGCCGATCGAAAATCGGAACGGCCGAGGTTGTCGCGCGGGGAGTTCCGCTACCTGGAATCGGGTATGGGTCTCGCCCGTTCCCCCAGTAATCGACCGTGGCCATTTCGCCGTTAATCAGAAGAATCAAATCCCAGGGAAGATGATAATATTGCGATGCCTCCAGGTCCCAGCCGTAGATCTGGGTGTCGCCGCCGAGCGGGCCACCGGAGAAGTAAGGTGAAAACGACACCCGCTCTCCTCGACGAGTGAGGATCGGATTGTCCCGGCGATCAAAAACGATGCTGCTGTAGATTTGGCTTTTTACTCGAGAGCCTTCCTGGGCCTGAATCTCGATCGAGGAACTCGCGGCTACGTCAAAAATATCGATGTCTTCCAGCCGGTAGCCCAATGTCGCATAAACAAATGCGCTGATCGGCTTTCGCGTCTCAATGGAGAAACCGAAATTACGTTGGTCATACAACGAACTCAAATAATTGGCCTCGGTGTAGAACGCCTGGCCCCCCAAAGATAGGCGGCGGTCGAGGAACCACGGTTCCGTCAGCCCAATGGTGAAATCTTTGCGCTGCGTGCCCAGCTGAACACGCATCCGGAATTTCTGCCCCGCGCCGGTGAAGCCGGGCCAGTTCGCGATATCAAAATTGCCCTGGGTCAGCTCGGCAAAGGCGACCAATTGATCGATTGTGCTAAAACCGCCGCCAAAACTCAGCGATCCCGTCCGTTTTTCTTCCACCAGGACGTTGAGATCTTTGCGCCCGGCGATGCCGGTGTCCTCGGGATAGGTTTCAACCTTCGAAAAATAGCCCAGATTATCGAGGCGCTTTTTGCTCCTATCCACCCGCACGGTGTTAAACACGTCCCCGGGTGTGACCAGGACCTCCCGCCGAAGCACTTTGTCTTTGGTGCGCGTGTTGCCGACAATATTGATACGCTGGACAAACGAGCGATCGCCTTCCTCGATCTTGTAATGGACGTCGATCTTCCCCGGACCGGCAGGGGCGCCTTGCGGCACGACCACAAGATCGACATAGCCGCCGCTCCCGTAGGCGTCCGCCACGGCCTTGGCATCGTCGCGTAGCGTCTTGGGAGAGTAAACACTCCCTTCTTTCATCTTGAGCAATGCCCGGATTTTCTGTTCCGAGGTCACCTTCTCACCCGAGATGGCAATCTTGCCGACGTGATACAATGTGCCTTCCTTGATGGCGATGACGATGGTGATCGGGCCCTTTTCGCGTTCCTTGCGAACATCTTTTACTTCCACGTCGATGTAGCCGTGGTTCTGATACCACTCGCGAACACTATCCAAGTCCTGTTGCAACTGGATTTCGTCGAGCCGGCCGGATTTATCGAGAAATGAGATGAGGGTCTTGCCCCGAGTTTTCATTTGCTTGCGCAAAACCCGTTCGCTGAAATGCTCGTTTCCTTCGAACCGGATCCGGCGAATCGCGCCCTTTAGGCCTTCATTAACGGTGTAAACAACTCGCGCCGTGCCGCGCTTCTGATCGATCGGATCGACGTGAAACTCGACGTCCACATCGTTGAAACCGCGTCCGCGATAAACGTCGATGATTTTCTGGCGCGACTTTTCCAGCTCTTCTTCATTGACCGGCTGATTGATCTTTAACCCGATTTCCTTGCGAATTCTCTTGGCCCCCACCTTCTTCGAACCGTCGATCACAATCTCGCGCAATATGGAGCGGGTCTGCACCGCGACGATCACTTTCACGCCTTCGTCCTGCGGCTTGGCAAAGATGCGCACATTCAATATCTGGCCCGTCTTGTAGAGGTTTCTGATGTCCTGCTCGACCACTTGATCGGAATACGGCTCGCCAACTGTCGTGCGCATCTGCGCGATAATTCGATCCTTGCTGATCGTTGCCGGGCCGGTGTATTCGACCTCGATCGACTTGACCGTCGGAGGCGTCGGGGGCTCTCCCTGTTGCCCACAGACCGGGGCCGTGCCAACAAGTCCGCACACGGCGGTCAGCAAGAATAAGCAGGCCGCCCGTCCCATCGATCCGTGAAAGAGTCCCATAAAGTAATGCCGAGTCCCGCGCGGCAAACCGGGCGCGGGACAGGCCGGTATTAGATGGAGAAGAGGGTCATCGTCAAGACAGGATTTTCCATGCACCCAGGAGGCTTGACCATAGACAACATGCCCCCGGCTTTAGTTCAAAAGCTCGTACCAGTTGTTCCGGCGTCGAGGTTCGTAGCCCGCATCGCGAACGAGCAGCTCGATTTTCGCGGCGTCTAATCGGAACGTCGTCCCGGCGCTGCTCACGACATTTTCCTCCATCATCACCGAGCCAAAGTCGTTCGCTCCATACTTCAATGCGATCTGGCCAATGTCCGGTCCTTGCGTCACCCAGGAGCTTTGGATGTTGTCGATGTTGTCCAGGAAAATGCGGGCCAGCGCCTGGGTCCGGAGATATTCGGCCACCCCGGTTGGATGATCCACTTTCAGGACGGTGTGCTGGGGCTGAAACGTCCAGCAAATGAATGCGGTAAACCCGCCGCTGCGGTCCTGTTGATCGCGAATACGCTGCAAATGCTCGATCCGCTCCTCGATGGTTTCGACATGGCCGAACATCATTGTCGCGCTCGATTTTAACCCTAGTTCGTGCGCAACTTGCATCACTTCAAGCCATCGATCGCTGTCGATCTTCAATGGCGAAATCTTCTGGCGCACCCGGTCGACCAGAATCTCCCCACCGCCGCCGGGAATCGAGCCGAGCCCGGCATTTTTGAATTGCGAAATCACTTCTCGCAGCGGCATTCGAAACGTCTCGGCAAAGTGTTGAAACTCGGGCGGGCTGAACCCGTGAATATTAATATGCGGGTATTTTTCGCGGATGTGCCGGAGAAGATCGATATACCAGTCGAATCCGAGTTTCGGATGATGCCCGCCCTGCATCAGGATTTGGACACCGCCCGCAGCCGAAAGCTCGTCCAATTTTTGGTCCAACTGTTCGAAGGAAAGCACGTAGTGATCTTCATCACGCTCGGTTCGGTAGAACGCGCAGAATTTGCAATAAACATTGCACACGTTCGTGTAATTGATGTTGCGATCGACGATATAAGTCACAATCTCTCGGCCGCGGCCGCCGTATGATTTCGCTTTGGCCAAATCGCGCCGGGCATTGGCCAAGGAACCCAATTCTTCGAGCGGGAAGCGGTGAAGCTGAAGCGCGTCCTGGGCGGAAATTCTTTCTCCCGCCAGTACTTTCTCAGTGAGCGCATCTCGATTTAAAGCAACCATCTCGATCGCATCCTAAATGATCGGTTGGCATTCCGCACGCATTGAATCTGGCTTACGGTTTGTCCATGCCAAAATCCATAGCCGTGGTGGGGGCCGGTGTTTCAGGAATGACCTGCGGTCTTCTTCTTGCCGAAGCCGGATATCGCACAGCGATCTTTGCCAGAGAAACCGGTCAGCAAACAACGTCCGCAGCGGCCGGAGCGCTTTGGTTTCCCTACGATGCCCAACCGGCCGCCAAAGTGATTCCGTGGGCGCTCAAAACTTATGAAGCCCTTGTCGATCTTGGCCGGAACCCGCGCAGCGGTGTGTCGATGATCGAGTTGCGTCAATTTTCGCGCACCGACGAGATTCAAATTCCAGAATGGGCAATCCCGTTGGGTGCTCGCTGTGCCGTGGAGCGGCCAGGATTTAAGAGCGGTTTTGCCCTTACTGTGCCGCTCATGGATACGACGATCTATTTGAATTACCTCGAGAACCGCTTCGTCACGGCCGGCGGTGAAATGCAGAACAACGTTCGCCTCGATCAGCTCGAAGATGTCGATCCAGCCTTCGATCTGGCAATCAACTGTGCGGGAATCGGCGCCCGCGAGCTCGTTCACGATGTCGATCTCGAACCGCATCGCGGGCAAGTCGCAATCGTGCCCAGGATCGACAATCTAGAGTGCGCAGTTGTATGCGACGACGCGCCCCTGATGTATGCGATTCCGCGTCGCGACGATTGCGTTTTCGGCGGGACCAACGAAATCAGCAACAATCTCGCGGCCGATCCGCGTGCGACATCGGCAATCGTCGCCGAATGCAGTCGCGTCTTGAATATCGATCATCCGCCCGTTCTCGCCGAGCGCGTTGGGCTCCGCCCGTTCCGAAAATCAGGGGTGCGACTGGAGCGAGAAAAACTGCGCGACGGCCGCGCCGTGATTCACAATTACGGGCACGGCGGCTCCGGTTTCACCCTTTCCTGGGGCTGCGCGCGAAACGTTGTCGATCTCGCTGTCGGCCGGAGCAAATCTTAGGTCAGCGCGACTGCTTGGAACGAGCTAATAACGTCATCCGGGCCTTTCTCGGTGAAAAAGCTTTCGTAGTAGCCGGGACCGAGGTCCCACGATGGGCCTTTGTAATATTCATCCCGATAAAACCGCCAGACGCCGTTTACGACAATGAGACAGCTGATCCGGTCGTTCCAATAATCGCCCACGTAATGGAAGCTCAGGTTGGTGCGGGCGTAGGTCCCTTTGAAACCGATGTGATCGTAAAGCACCAGCTCCGGCAGACGAATGACTTCTTTGCTCGGCTCCTCTTGCACTTTGCCGGCGGCGCTGGCGTGGTAACTGAGCGCGCCGAGTTTCCATTTCATGTCGATAACGCAGCCGTTGTCCGGCGACAGTTCGGTTTTCGGTATTTGTCTCATAAGCGGGAAAGGTTCGATGTCGATCTTGAACCGATCGAACGCGTGCTGTCGAGCACTTTAACAATCCGCTCTGCATCCGGTCGACTGGGTGACGCGGGATGACCTAGGACGTGTATCACGCTGCTGTCATCCTGAGCGAAGCGAAGGACCTCGCGATGGAATGTAACCCCTGCGATTCGACAGCGCTCAGGATTCAGAATTGTTTGCGACCGTGGCCTCCGAATGAGAGATCCCTCGTCGTCTACGCGACTCGGGATGACGCCAACGCTAAATCAGGTGCTCACGTTTGTCCGAGCGGAGCCGGATCGTTTTCGTTTGCAGATCGTGCCGGGCGCGAATGAAACGGACCGTCTTGCTCTTGGCCCGCATCAGGATCGAATGCGTAATGGCGCTTGTTCCCTGGCCCCGTACCCCTCGCAATAACGCGCTATCGCTGATTCCGGTTGCGCAAAAAACGATGTTCTTGCCGTTGGCCAGATCGTCGGCAAAAAAGATGCGGTCGAGTTCTTTTTTCCCGCACACATCGACCAGCTGTTTCCGTTCTTTGTCGTCGCGCGGCCACATTTTGCACTGCATCTCGCCGCCGAGGCATTTGATTCCCGCCGCGGCTAGCACCGCTTCGGGCGAACCGCCAATTCCCATGTAGAGATCGATATTGCTCTCGGGCAACGACGGCGCCATGGCCGCGGCGATATCGCCGTCGCCGATCATCCGCACCGACGCGCCGGCGAGGCGAATTGCCTCGACAATCTCCTTGTGCCGCGGCCGGTCGAGCATCATCACGTTGACATCCTGAACTCGTTTCTCCAGCGCGCGCGCCACGATGGCGAGCGTTTCGGGAATGGGCGCCTCGAGGTTGAGCGAGTCGCCTCGCTTTTGCGTGTAATGGATCACGTCCGGCCCGTAAGCGAGCTTCGACATGTAAAACGAAGGCACGTCGCGCAGCGCAACCTTTACACCTTCCTCCGGGCTGGCGGCTGCGATGCAACTGATCGAGTTCGGCGATCCCTTGGAAATGTTGGTGGTGCCGTCAATCGGATCGATGGCGATATCGAACGGCGGCGAACCGGGAATCCAGGTGCCGAGTTGTTCGCCTTTGAAAATGCCCGGCGCGTCGTCCTTGATTCCTTCCCCGATCACAACTTCGCCGCAAATGTTCATGAGATCGAACATCCCGCGCATGGCGTCGCAGGCAGCGGCATCGGCCGATTCCTTATCGCCGCGGCCGAGCCAGCGTAACGAATTGAGCGCCGCTGCTTCCGTCGCGCGCACAAAATCGAACTCAATGATTCGTTCGATGTCCTGGTAATTCTGCTTCGGCAGGCGATGCGCCATGGAGCGTCCAGCTTCACGCATTTCGCGCGCGATGACAAGAGAAGCTAGACCCGCCATTCCGAGCGAAAGTCGAGGAATCCCGTGGCGATACCCTGAGGCGATTCCACGGGATCCTTCCACTCCGCTGCGCTCAGGAGTGACAGAGCGATTGTTTATTTTTCGAATCCGGGAACATGCTTGCCGTGCTCATGTGCATCATGACCATGCCGTGAAGGACGAAGGCGAAGAAAAACTTGGAATCCGTAACCGACCCCATCGCCGTAATAACGATCAAGTTCGCTCGGCCAAACATTCAACGTGAATTGCCCGCCGAGTCCGATGTCGATCTTATCGCCGTGCGAAAAATCGTGCACGTAACCGGCGGTGAGCGCGTTGACCGTAAATACTTTTTCCTGGTCGATCGGCTTAAGTACCAGTTCGTGTCCCGATTTTTCCACGAGTTCCCAGCGCCCGTAAACGGTGTCGCGGCCACGTTGATAATTTGATTCGAGCAAAAACGATTGCGTCTTCTCGCCTGCGTCGTTGTTCTTTCCCCAGACGAAACTGCTCGACCAATTCCGATCGGGGCCGAGCGGGAGATTGCAGATGGCGGACGCGGTCGTGCGATGCCGGTTGACGTTCGGCTCGGTCCGAGCCGGACTGGCACTTGCTTCCGGGCTTCGGAGGTAACCGTGCGAGACCTGGAGCGCGAGATTTGATGTCGGATTCCACGAAATCCGGCCGCTGTAGGAATCGAACTTCGGGCGATCGAAGTCGTAGCGATCCTCATCCGGTTCGCGTCCGGTGAAAATGCTGCCCTCGATTTTCAGATTGCGCCATTGCAGCCCAGCGGTGGCGACGCCGAAGGTGATATGCGTCGAATCTTGCCAGTGATGTCCGATTGGGGCGTCGGGATTATCCATCGCGCTGAGTCGATGCATGAACGTCGGCGGCCCGAGCGCCGGCTCGCCCGGATAGCCGAAATAAATGAACGCGCTAAGATCGAGATCGAACTTTTGCGAATAGGAAAGGGAAAGCTCGTCGAACAAATCATGCGGATGCTGGCGATCGTGGAGCGCCCGTTCGTGCCAGGTCTCGCCGCTTTGAAAAAGCAGCGGATAGCCTCGGCCCTGTTCGGTCAACGGATCGAGGCTCATCATGAGACGTCCGCCAAGCTGCATGTTCTCGTTGAACGGATGCGAATACATCGCCATGAACCAGTTCGGCGCGTCGATGCGGTCGTCGCCGCGGCGCGAACTCACATTGGTATAACGCGGCAAAATTCCGCCGTGCAACATGAGCATGTCGTCACCGAACATCATCATGTGTCCGTACATCGGCGTGGAGTCCGGATTCCAAGCCGTGCCCGAACTTTCGCGGCCCATCGGATCGGCAATGTTGATCGAAGATTGCATCGACATCTTCATTTCGCTCGCGTGCTCGGCCGGCGAATGCGGCATCGCCATCCCATTCGCGTCGTGGGTCGCATGCTGCTCGGCCTTGGGCGTTCCTCCTTCGCCAAAGCTACGGCGGACGGGTGGGCGTTTGCCTTTTTCAATCAGCACCAGTGTCATCCCGCATTTGGGACATTTCCCCGGTTTGTCCGACACCACTTCCGGATGCATCGGGCAGGTATATGTCTCGTGATGCGCAGGCTGCGGCGGAGCCGAAATTTTCGGTGGTTGCATGGTTTGGGCGCAAACCACACTCCCCGCGCAAATGGTAAATAAGATCGACAATATCAGGACTCGTTTCGTCATTTTTGAAATTAGTTAGGTTAAATTTGATTTCGTCGGGCACACGTCTGGCCCGAAGTGGCTGGAATTGCTGGGTGTAGTGGCGGCTGTGTCAGCCGCATTCCGTACAAAGCGGGCGGCACGCCCGTCTCTACACCAGACTGGAAACCGGCGGAGCGTGAACGAGAAGGCTCCGCTGCAAAATCAATTCAGCGAACGAGGGCGCACCGGGTGGTCCGGTATCGAGCGATAGCGGCGCCGCGAAACGCGAGTCCGGTAAGGCGAAAAACCTGTCTGTCGCAAGATCGACATCGGAGAAATGGGCGTCGTCGCGTGCCCAATTTTTGTCGCCAGGTGCGACCGTCGCGCGCAAGACTTTGCAACACTGCACACTTGCGGAATTGCTCTTGGGCTTGGCCGGTTTGGAATGAAACGGACATTCGCCTTGTGCCGGGCCAGTTGCGGCTGCAATCGCGCTCAAGGCGCAATGATTGGAAATTGCGATCCAGGAGAAGATCGCAAGCGAGACAATCACGCCGCGCACAGAAGCTCTCACGCCGACTTCAATCGTCGAGCCGCGGCCAAGTCTCAAATTTTTTCTTCTTGATCGATGATGGGCGCAATCGGTCCCGAAGGAACGCTTTCCGGCGGCACGACATCGGGAATCTCGCTGGTCGATGCTGGTACGATCTGCGGTTGCTCGACCCGCGTAGCCATTAACATCGCAATGAATAGAAGCGCGCCGGCGAGGAAATAGGGCGCGCCCGGCAAGTGGATCGAGCGTTTTGGATCGATAAACCAGCCAAAAATTCGCAGGAACAAGAACGGACCGACAATGAACGTGATGGAGCGCATGCTTTGGAGCGCGCCTTGCAACTCGCCCTGCTCGCGCGCGCTTACCCGATGCGTCATCATGCTTTGGGCGGCCGGCATTGAGATGTTCCAAAGAGAAATGATCGGGATGGACGCCAGTAGCCAGGAACCGGTCCTGGCGAGCCCGGCAACGAACATGCCGGAAGAGCCGAAAAACTGCCCGATGTAGAGCGTTCGTTTTTCGCCGAACCGTTTGACCATTCGCCCCGTTAATCCCCCGGAAATGATGGCCGTGACAATTCCGACGATCATGAGCGAGATCCCGATCATTCCCTGGCTCCAGTCGTAACGATAAATGGCGTAGAGCGCCCAAACACTGAAGACGTTGTGTGAGATATAGGCGAGGAACTGAATCGTGGTCAGCCGCCAAAGTTCGGGATGCGAGCGGAGCAGCTTGAGCGAGCCGACCGGGTTGGCCCGGCGCAACTCGAACGTCTTGCGTTGCTCGAGGGCGAGCGATTCCGGAACGAAAAAATAACCCCAAAGCCAGTTGGCCAGGCTAAGTCCGGCCGCGACCCAGAAAGCGAGGCGTGGATTGACGTTGCCCAACAAGCCGCCAATGCCCGGGCCAAAAGTAAATCCGATTCCGAAAGCAACTCCAATCATGCCAAAAGCTCCGGCGCGTTTCTCTCTTGGTGTGACATCGGAGATGTAGGCCATCGCGGTGGGAATGCTGGAAGTGGTGATACCGGAAATGATTCGCCCGAGAAAAAGCCAGCTAAGAGTCGGCGCCAATGCCATCACGATGTAATCCAGTCCGAGACCGAGGTTGGAGAGCAGAATGATTGGACGTCGGCCAAAGCGATCTGACAACACGCCGAGCAGCGGCGAACAGAAAAATTGCATCAGAGCGAAAACGACGGCGAACCGGGCGCTCCATTTCGCCGCGTCCGTCATCTGGCCGCCGAGAAAATCGAGAATGAGTTTCGGCAGCACGGGAATGATCAAGCCCATCGCCAGGATGTCGAGCGTGACCGTGACGAGAATAAAAATGAGAGCCGCCTGGCGATGTTTCATCGGAAAATTAGTGACGAGTGACCAATGATTAGCGTGAGATCGCTGCTATCTTTACCCGGCACTGGTTACTTGTCACTCGTGCCTTCTTTCCATGATGCCCTTTTCCTATCGCTCGCCCAAAACGGAAGTGCGCGAGAGCAAAATCCACGGGCGCGGATTATTTGCCGTAGCCACGATCGACAAGGGCGAAATCGTGGCGGTGAAAGGCGGACATATCGTCGACGGCGAGACCTTGCGGCGCGAGATCACGCCGCGGCTGGGGCCAGTCGAAATTCAAATCGACGACAATTTGTTTATCGCGCCCGTCGCGGAGGAAGAGCGCGAGTTGTCCATGTTGTACACAAATCATTCGTGCGATCCAAACCTCGGCCTGCGCGGTGAGATCACGTTTGTGGCCATGCGCGACATTAAGCCGGGGGAAGAGCTCACTCACGATTGGGCCATGACCGATGACGACGATTATTCGATAGAATGCAAATGTGGCGCCCCGAATTGCCGCAAAATTCTGAAGGGCAAGGATTGGCAGCGCCCGGAATTGCAAAAACGTTTCGCCGGCTATTTTTCGGCCTATCTTGTCCGGAAAATCGCTCGTTCCTGAACGAAGTCGAGATCTTCGCTGTGCTGGGAATGATCGGAATCGCTTACAGCGCATCCATCATACTAACAGGCTCAACCGGCGCGGAGCCAGGCACGATGCGCCAAAATCCGTCGCTTTCCTGAACGACATGCGGCTTGCCTGTGGTTCCGCGGGGAAAGTCAATAACGCGTTGGGCGTTGAGAGCCCGTTCTGCCGCGGCTTTGTCTGCATAGATGTTTTGCAGGATTCGGTTCACCCGCGGATCGACCGGTTTTGCCAGGATGCTTTTCTGCTCGGCACTCAGCGAGATTGCTTTGGGAGCCGGGCGATGAGGCGGGGCCCGGTGCGAGGTCGCCGGGGTCGGTACAGGAGGGTTGTCAGCGGGCTGCTGCGGCTTTTCGGTTCTTCGAAAAAGCTTCATGGGCAAGGAGATATAAAGAATTTCAAAGCTTGGAGCGTGCCAAAAGTTTATGCGGATCAGCTTGACCCGTCAGTATTGGGTTGGCATTATCCCGACCCGCTTTCACGCATGAGCAAGTCTTACCTCCCAACAAATCGTGCCGGCCAAATTGATTGGCACAACAATTTTGCGGCTGAATTTCCCAAAGTCGGAGAAAAGCTCGATTTCACGCCGCCGGAAATCGATAGCGCGGTGAATGATTCCAAGTACGCCGCTTATCTGCTGACCACGCTTGGTCCCGAAATGGAAACCCAAGCCGACCATCCGGCATTCGCCGTTCTCGAAGGCCAGACGTCCAGCAAGTATGTCGATCTTCCGGGCGGACCCGACGCGCCGCCAGCGGTGCGGCCCGGCATCGATACTCGCCGGCAGGCCCGGGTGGAACGGATCAAACGCCACGCGAATTACAATGAGGCCGTCCGCCAACAACTTCACATTGGCGTAACGGCGCTCGATGAAAAAAGTTACAAGGCGGAACTGGGCCGGCCGCGTCAAACCGGCCCCACCGTGACGATTCCATTTCGTAAAGCCGGCGGCAAAGTCTCGGGCATCAACCTGTATCGTCAGCGCAAAGGCGACCGCGAGCCGCAAAAAATCGGTTTCTTTATGCGCACACCGGCCATCGACATTGCGCCTGGAAAACCGGGCGAGCTCACTTACACCGCCCGCGCCATTAAGGAGGGTCACGAGATCGGTCAGATGAGCGACGCGGTTACGCTGACGCTGAGCTGATTGCCGAACGCGTCTCGACCGACCGAGAAGATTCAAGCCGAGAAATGAAATCAAGTTTTCGCTTCTGTGCGATTGCGTTCGTTGCCATAACGCTCGCCAGTTGCGCGCAACCGTCGCGAATCGTCGCGCCGTCGAAAGCGCCGGAAGCTGGTGCGCGTTTTGCCAGCGTCGGGAAAGTTACGCTGCACCAGGGTCAGCCCTGTGCTTCGCCAATCATGTTCGATTTTCACAGCACGGGAAAAATTTCAACGATCTGGCTCGGCGCGCCGATGCGCGAAAGCAGACTGCTGACCGACGCCGCCGGTCGCAAGCGACGCATCCGGATCTGGGGTAATTGGAAGCGCGACCCCGACGGCGATTGCGATTACGTCAGCGTGACCAGGGTGGAGCCGCTTTCAATAGCGGTAGTGTTCTGACCAGGTCATTTTTCCGCCCGGCTTTGAACTGAGATTCTATCCGTCTCGCGCGTGCGAATTGCCCGGCCTCGGCTAGCCTTGCACTCCGCATTTGTTCAACCTGGAGAGGATAAAATATGGAATGGCTATTTGACCCGCATATTTGGATCGGTCTGCTCACCCTGACCGTGCTCGAGATCGTCCTCGGGATCGACAACATCATCTTTATTTCGATCCTTTCCGGCCGATTGCCGGCCCACCGGCAGGCCAGCGCCCGTCGCGCCGGTCTTGCTCTGGCGATGGTGATGCGGGTGCTGCTTCTTCTTTCGCTGACTTGGATCATGGATTTGACCCGGCCGTTGCTCGTGGTCGGCGGATTCGAAGTGACTGGCCGCGCGCTGATCTTGATTTCTGGCGGTCTGTTTCTGCTGGCGAAAAGCACGCACGAAATTCACAACAACCTTGAGGGAGAAGATGAGGAGCGTCGAGTTCGCGTGGTCCCATCCCTGACATCGGTGCTGGTGCAGATCGGCCTGCTCGATATCGTCTTCTCGCTCGATTCCGTCATCACTGCGGTCGGGATGGTCGACCAGCTCGAAATCATGATCGCCGCCGTGGTCCTGGCCGTGGTGGCGATGATGTTCTTCGCCGGACCAATCAGCAGATTTGTTGAGCGCCATCCCACGATCAAAATGCTGGCGCTCAGCTTTCTTTTGTTGATCGGTGTGAATCTGATCGCCGACGGCGTCGGCTTTCACATTCCGAAAGGGTACACCTATTTCTCGATGGGCTTTGCCGTGTTCGTGGAGATGCTTAATCTCAAGCTAAGAAAGCTGCGAGCCGTGCCAGTGAAACTGCACAAGCCAAAGCTCAGCAAACTCTGAGAGACCGCCGCTGGCGTTAATAGCGGTAATGCTCGGACTTATACGGCCCTTCGACCGGCACGCCGAGATAATCGGCTTGCAGTTTCGTGAGCTTGGTAAGTTTAACCCCGATCTTTTCCAAGTGAAGGCGGGCGACTTCTTCGTCGAGCGCTTTGGACAAAACGTAGACGCCTACTTTGTAGGCGTCCCGGTTTTTCCAGAGGTCGAGCTGGGCCAGCACTTGATTGGAAAATGAGTTGGACATCACGAAGCTCGGGTGACCGGTGGCGTTGCCGAGATTTAACAGCCGACCTTCCGACAGCAGGAAAATTTCGTGGCCGTCTGGAAATGTGTATTTGTCGACCTGCGCCTTGATATTCGTTCGCTTAACGCCATTGGCGTTGTTAAGCGCGTCGACCTGGATCTCGTTATCGAAGTGGCCGATGTTGCCAACGACAGCCTGATCTTTCATTTTGTCCATGTGCGCCAGCGTAATGACGTCGGTGTTGCCTGTCGCGCTGATGTAAATGTCGCCGCGGCCTAGTGTGTTTTCGATGGGCGTGACTTCGTAGCCTTCCATGGCGGCTTGCAGCGCGTTGATCGGATCGATCTCGGTGATCACGACCCGTGCGCCCTGGCCGCGCAATGATTGAGCGCAGCCTTTGCCGACGTCGCCGTAACCGCACACGACCGCAACTTTGCCGGCGATCATGACGTCGAGCGCGCGATTCAATCCATCGACCAGCGAATGCCGGCAGCCGTAAAGATTGTCGAACTTCGATTTGGTAACGGAATCGTTCACGTTGATCGCGGGAACGAGCAGTTTGTTTTCCTGATGCATCTTGTAAAGACGATGCACGCCCGTAGTCGTTTCCTCGGAAACGCCCTGCCAATCCTTCACGATCTCATGCCACCGATACGGGTTCTCCCGCTGAATATCGAGCAGCAGATCCTTGATGACCTGCTCTTCTTTGTTGGCCGATTTAGACTTGGCCCAATCGCTGCCCTCTTCAAGCTCGTAGCCCTTGTGAATCAGCAGCGTGGCGTCGCCGCCATCATCGACAATCAGCTGCGGACCTTTGCCGTCCGGATGCGAAAGCGCCTGGTAAGTGCACCACCAGTATTCTTCGAGCGATTCACCCTTCCACGCGAAAACGGAAACGCCCGTCTTGGCAATCGCCGCTGCGGCATGATCCTGGGTCGAGAAAATATTGCACGAAGCCCAGCGCACGCTCGCGCCAAGATCGACAAGCGTCTCGATCAACACCGCGGTTTGGATCGTCATGTGCAGCGATCCGGTGATCCGCACGCCCGCCAGCGGCTTCTGCGGCGCATATTTCTCGCGGATCGCCATCAATCCCGGCATTTCCTTCTCCGCGATGGAAATTTCTTTGCGACCGAAGTCCGCCAAAGAAATATCGGCGACCTTATAATCCTGTTTCGTTTTGGGTTCGGTAGTTGTCATGCTCATAAATTTATTTTGCCGCTTTCTTCAGTTCGGCGGCTTTGTCGGTTTTCTCCCAGGTAATATCCGGATCATCGATCTTCCCGAAGTGTCCGTAGTTGGTCGTCTTTGAATAGATCGGGCGGAGCAAATCGAGCTGCTTGATGATGTCGGCGGGGGTGAAACTGAAGGTCGCGAGCACAGCGCGCTCGATCGCTTCTTCATCGACCGTGTGGGTGCCAAATGTGTTGATGTGAACGCTAAGCGGTTTGGGATGGCCGATGGCGTAGGCGAATTGGATTTCGCATTTCGACGCCAGACCCGCGGCCACGACATTTTTCGCCACCCAGCGCGCCATGTAGGCTGCGCTGCGATCTACCTTGCTCGGATCTTTTCCCGAAAACGCGCCGCCACCGTGGCGGCCCATGCCACCGTAACTGTCCACGATAATCTTGCGACCCGTTAGGCCGGTATCGCCCTGTGGCCCGCCGACGACAAAATTGCCGGTGGGATTGATGAGAAATTGTGTGCTCTCGCTCAACATCTCCGCCGGCAGAACTTTTTTGATCACCTCTTCGATGACGAAGCTGCGAATCTCAGAATGTTTCACGTCGCGGGAGTGCTGGGTGGAAACCACGACGCAGGAGATGCCGACTGCCTTGTCGTTCTCGTAGATGACTGAGACCTGCGATTTCGCATCCGGCCGCAGCCAGCCGACTTTTCCGCTCTTGCGAATGCGGGTGAGCTCGCGTCCGAGTCGGTGGGCAAACATGATCGGCGCGGGCATTAGCTCCGGCGTTTCATTGCAGGCGAATCCGAACATCAGCCCTTGATCGCCTGCGCCTTGCTCGGCCGTGTCTTTTCCATCGGCTGCGCGCGCGTCCACGCCCTGTGCGATATCAGGCGATTGTTTGGTGAGAATGTTCTGGATGCCGATCCGATCGGCGTGAAACACATCGTCGTCGTTCACATAGCCGATCTCGCGAACGGTGTTGCGCACGATCTCCGAAATCGGCACAACGCTTTCGAGCGGCGCGTCCTCGGCCAGGCTCGGGATCGTAATTTCACCGCCCACGATGACGATGTTGCACTTGGCGTAGGTCTCGCACGCGACCCGGCTATGTCGATCTTGCGCGAGGCAGGCATCGAGCACCGCATCGGAAATCGTATCGCAAACTTTGTCGGGATGGCCTTCGCCAACCGACTCGGAGGAAAAAATATAACGACGGGACATAAAGGAAAGTGATGGTGATTTGTGACGAGTGAAACGGAACCGAAATCAAATCTTAGCCAACATATTGACCAATCATGATACGTCGATATATGGTTTAGTCCCTTCATGGCGTCAACCATTAATTTCTTGCGTTTGCTGGCCGACCCGACCCGGTTACGACTGCTGCTTCTGCTCGAACAGGAAGAACTTTCCGTGGCCGAGCTGCAGGAAATTCTCGGCATGGGCCAATCGCGTATCTCCAGTCATCTCGCCCAATTGAAGCGCTCCGGCGTGGTCACTGATCGGCGGGCCGGCAAGAACGTCTATTACGGCGCCAAGAACAATGGACACGATGCGCGGCGCACGCGTGTGGCTGAATTGACGCGGATTCTGGCGCGAGAAATTCCGGAAGCTTCGCGCGATCGGACGAGTCTGAAACTCGTTTTGCGTAAGCGTCAGGACAAAGCGCGCGAGTACTTCGACGAGCTGGCGGGGAAATTTGGTCGCAGTTATGTCCCGGGCCGCTCCTGGAAAGCGCTGGCCCACACGCTGATTACGCTGCTCCCGCCGCTCACAGTGGCCGATCTCGGCGCGGGCGAGGGAACTCTCTCGCAATTGCTGGCGAAGAACGCGAAAAAGGTCATTGCCATCGATAACTCGCCCAAGATGGTCGAGTTCGGGGCCAAGCTGGCGAAAAAGCACGAATTCAAAAATCTGGAATATCGGCTGGGCGACATCGAAGATCCGCCAATAACGAAAAACAGTGTCGACCTGGCGATTTTGAGTCAGGCGTTGCATCACGCCATTCATCCGGAACGGGCCATCGCCTCGGCTCACAGGATATTGAAACGTGGCGGCCGCCTGGTGATTCTCGATCTTCTCAGCCATCGATTCGATCGAGCCCGCGAGCTATACGCCGATCACTGGCTGGGGTTTAGCGAGGTCCAGTTGCACCAGTTCCTGGAGAAAAATGGTTTTCGGCAGATCGAGGTGAGCGTGGTTTCCCGAGAACCAGACAGCCCGCATTTTCAGACAGTGTTCGCCACGGGCGTAAAGTGAACGCGGCCCGCGGCCGCCGTGTCTAATTTGATTCCTGCCGTTGCATAATTCGGTCTGCGAGTCCAAATCTCTTTGTATGAGCGGTTTCCTCCAAGAAATGAAGCGGCGAAAAGTCTACCGGGTTGCGGTGGCTTATATCATCGCAGCGGGCGGCATTATTCAACTCGCTTCGGCCGCGTTTCCGGCGTGGGAGTTGCCGAACTGGTCGCTGCGTCTGGTCATTGCGGCACTGCTGCTTGGTTTTCCGATCGCGCTCATTTTGGCTTGGGCGTTCGATATCACTCCTGAGGGAATCAAAACAACTCCCACGGCGGCGGGGCCGTCGCATCGGCGTCGCAATGTCATATTGCTCGTTAGCGCGGGCGTGCTCGTTTCGGCGCTGGCCGGGCTCTTCATTCTGCCGCGCGCCGCCGCCCACAAGATCGACAAGTCGATTGCGGTTCTGCCGTTTGAAAATCTAAGCGACGATAAGGAGAACGCTTACTTTGCTGACGGCATCCAGGACGATGTTCTTACGAATTTGTCGAAGATCGGCGACTTGAAAGTGATCTCGCGCACCTCGGTAATGCAGTACCGCGGCAAAGCGCCGAACGTTCGCGACATCGGCAAAGCACTCGGTGTTTCAAACATTCTTGAGGGCAGCGTCCGGCGGTTTGGAAACCGGGTGCGCGTCAACGTGCAATTGATCGACGCTAATACCGACGAGCATATGTGGGCAAACGATTACGACCGCGATGTGACGGATGTGTTCGCCATCCAGACAGATCTCGCGAAAGAGATCGCCGCTGCGTTGCAAGCCAGACTTTCGCCCGCGGAAAAAGCGCAAATGGAGCTCAAACCGACCCAGAACGACGAGGCTTATCTCGCCTTTGTCCAAGGCCACGATCTCTCCTGCGCTGTGGAGGACTTGGACAAGCTGAAGCAGGCGGAAAAGGCATACACGCGAGCGATCGATCTCGATCCAAATTTCGCGCTCGCTCTGGCGCGCTGCTCGCAATTGGAAAGCTGGATTATCCACAGTTATGATCGGACGCCGGAACGCCGCGAGAAAGCGCGGACGATGGCCCAGCGCGCACTCGAGCTTCAGCCCGATCTCTCTGAAGCGCATCTCGCGCTGGGATTCTTCTACTATTATGGCGACAACAATTACGACGCCGCCCTGAGCGAATTTCAAACCGCTCAGCGTGGCTTGCCTAACGATGCAGAAGCTTATCTTGCCATCGGCGCCATCCAGCGTCGCCAGGGGAAATGGGCGGAATCGACTGCCAATCTGGAAAAGGCCGCGGCTTTGAACCCAAATGATACATGGGTCTTGCAAAATCTCGTTTTCAATTACGCCATGCATCGAAATTTCGATGCAGCAAATAAAACGGTCGATCGCGCCCTCAAGTTGAAGCCCCAGAGCCTGGGCCTTTGGGAAATCAAGGCCAAACTCGCCATCAGCGAGAAAGGAGATCTTAGCGTCGCGGAAAAGGCGCTGGAAAAGGCGAAATCAATTCCGATGAGCAAAGAAGAAAAGCTCAAGATCACCGGCGGACAAGTGGATTTTCTGCTTCTCCAACGCAAATACAAGGAAGTGCTGGAGCTGGCGGAAAACTGTCCCGATGATCTTTTTGCGACGATCCCAGGATCGATCGCGCTGAAATACTTTGCCATCGGCCTCGCCCAAAAAGGGCTAAACCAGGAGACCAAGGCGCGGGCAGAATTTTTGAAAGCAAAGAACATTTGTGAGGAGCAACTGAAACAGAAACCCGACGAGCCCGAGTGGCACATTCAATTGGCCAGAGTCCATGCCTGGCTTGGCGAAAAGGACGCCGCCCTGGCCGAGGCAGAACGTGCGACGCAGCTGCGGCCGGAAAGCAAAGACGCATTCCAAGGCCCCCAAATCACCGCGCAAGTGGCCGAGATTCATACAATTCTCGGCGATAACGATCAAGCAATCGCAATTTTGGATGGCCTGTTAAACCGCCCAAGTGAAGTAACCGTGCCGACTCTGAAACTGAGTCCGGCGTGGGACCCGCTGCGAAACGATCCACGGTTTCAAGCGTTGCTGACCAAATACGGTGGCAAAGCTTAGAGCCGCGCTTCTTTTTCTCGCTGTTGCGGCCACGGCGCAGGCGGAGTGGACGACTGTCTCCGCGGAATCGGAACCGGGGCGCGCCGGAATCGTCCATCGGCACATCGCGTTGGAAAACGCGGAAACGGGCCGAAGCGCCGATGTCGATCTTGCGCTGTTTTCTACCAAAGCGTGCACGCTGCGGGTCATCGATAACGCGGACGGAGCCAACGATCTCGCGGAAACGATGAGACGGACAAAATCTCTCTCGGGGGTGAACGGGGGCTATTTTAATCCAAACTTCGCGCCGATCGGCCTGCGCATTATCAACGGAAAAACAGCGGTGCCCATGGTTCGGGCCAGATTGATCACCGGCGTGCTGCTCGCCTCGCCTCGCGGAGTGAAGATCGTGCGCACCCGCGAGTTTTCGCGAAAACTACAAGCGACCGCCGCGATTCAATGCGGACCATTCCTCGTCGATGCCGGCCAGCCCATCCGCGGTTTGGATGATTCGCGCTCGGCTCGGCGAACGTTTGCGGCAATCGGAACGGGCGATCGGGCAGCGCTGGGATATTGTTCCCAGGTTTCGCTGGCAGAATTGGCCGGAATTCTCGCCTCCGGTTTGGCGAGCGATTTCAAAATTCAGCGCGCCCTGAATTTCGATGGCGGCTCCTCCAGCGCGTTCTGGTTCGCTCGCGAGGAAGGCGGCGCCTTTTCAATCTCGGAACAGAAGACGGTGCGTGATTTCGTGGCGATCGTGCCGAAATAATCACCTCGCCATTCCGAGCGAAGTCGAGGAATCCCGTTGGACCAGTTTAAGGTTCGCCGCGGGATCCTTCGACTTCGCTGCGCTTCGCTCAGGATGACACGGTAAAATAGTCGGCTCGACAGAGTCTCGCCCTACCGTTCTTATTCCTAAATGCGTACCTTTGGCGGTTTCAAGTCAGGCGACAAATCTTTCTACGGCGAAATCATTAGTGACGACGTCCACGTCTTGGCGCGTCCTTATTGGATCGACATCGAACCGACGGGTGAGGTGCGCAAGCTCAAGGACGCAGATGTCGATCTTCCAGTGGCGCCCTCGAAGCTGGTCGCGGTGGGGCTCAATTACGCCGAGCATATCAAGGAAATGTCGCGGACGCCGCTGGGCACGCCATTGATCTGGTTCAAAGCGCCCAGCTCGCTTCTTCCACACAAAGGCAGGATCGAGATCGCTTATCCGGAGCACCAGACCGATTTCGAGATCGAGCTGGCGGTCGTCATTGGCGCGACGGCCAAAAACGTGACCGCGAGAAAGGCCCTCGAGTCCGTTTTTGGCTACAGCATTGGACTCGATATCAGCGATCGCGATTTACAGAAATCGGAGAAACAGTTCGGGCGGTGTAAATCGTTCGATACCTACACACCGATCGGGCCGTTTGTGTATGCCGATGTCGATGATGTTCGCGACCTGGCCATTGAACTCCGCCAGAATGGGGAACCGAAACAGCGCGCCCGCACCAGCCAGATGATTTACTCGGTGGCGGAGATCGTTGCTTTCGCCAGCCGCTCGCTGACGCTCCTGCCCGGCGATGTTATTTTGACTGGCACGCCATCCGGCGTCGGCCCGATTCGGGCCGGCGATGAACTCGAGGCACGGATCGGCGAATGGCCGTCCCTGCAAATCGGAGTGGTAAACGGGCCAGGTTGAATGCGCGCCTCCCATTCAGGCGGTCAAGGAGAAAATAAAATGATGAAAAGTTTTTCTCGACTTCCAGCCAAACCATTTGGGATAAAAGCGGTCGAAAGAAAAACCGAGCCGGTAACTCGGCCAATGCCTCAACTATGAAAACATCGCTTACTGTCAGCCTCTGCACTGTCGCGCTCGCGCTAACTTCGTTCGCTCAAAATCCGCCTCCGCCCGAGGGCGGGTCGCCCATGGCCTCGCCCGCGCAACCGGGCGCGCCGATTCCGCCGGCGCCTGCTGCCAGCATGTCGCCCGGGGCGGCGATGTCACCCGGTATGGCGCCTGGAATGTCGCCCGCGGGAGCGCTTGGCTCGCCCATGCCAGGCCAGAGCATCGCTGTTTCGTTGAGCCCTTCGCCTTCTGCGTCTCCGGCCAATGCGCCAGGTGCGGGTGAAAAACAGCTCACCGGCAATTTTCTCATCGACAATTTCATCAAGGGCGGCCCGATCATGTGGCCGATCCTGATCGTCTCGATCGTGGCGCTGACGGTTGTGATCGAGCGAGTCTTCTGGTGGATGGGCCGCTGGTTCCGGCGCGATCCGAAGCGAATCGAAAAGGTTTTCACCGCGGTCGAGAACGGCGACATCGCCGAAGCCTCGAGACTTTCCCGGGAGCAGCGCGATCCGATTCTGCGCATGTTATGGAACGGTCTCAATCATCAGCACGCTTCGCTCCAAGGCGCCTTGCAAGTGGCCGCCGGTATCGAGATCAAGCGGGCCGGCCGGTTTCTTGTCGTCATGGACACGCTGGTGACCCTGGCCCCGTTGCTCGGTTTGTTGGGAACCATTACCGGTCTGATTAGATCGTTCAGCTTCCTTGGGAACGAAGAGTTGGCCGTGCAAGCGGTCACGGGCGGTATCGCCGAGGCGCTGATCGCCACGGCGTGCGGTCTTGGCATCGCGATCTTCGCGCTGATTCCGTTTAACTTTTTCACCTCCCGAGTGTCTAACTTGGAGTTCGAACTGCAAACGGCAGCGACCAATCTGGAGGTGATGTTGGAAGCAAACGCAAGAAAGGAAACGGCGGGTTCGGGCCGATAAAAACCCGGCGCGTTCTTGAAATAGACGCAACCGAATTTAAGACCAACGAGCCATGAAAATTCCATCCCTCATCGTGCACAAGAAGGGGCGGATCGAGATCATCCCTTTGATCGACATCATGTTCTTTCTGCTGGCCAGTTTCATGATGGTGAGCTTGAGCCAGGTGCACATGAAGGGCATGAAAGTCATGCTTCCCACCGGCCAATCGGGCGAAATACAGCCGAAAAATAATTACATCAGCGTCTCGGTCGATCAAAACGGAAATTTCTTCTTCGACAAGCAGGAACTGAGTTACGACGCGATGCTGCAGAAATTGCAGTTGGTCCACCAAGGCGATCCCGAGGCCAAGGTGTTTATTCGGGGCGATGCGAACACCGTGCACGGCAACATTATCCGATTGCTCGATCTGCTCCGTGCGTCCGGTTTTTTGAAAGTCTCATTCGAAATTAAGAGCGAGGCTCTCAAAGGCGTGCCCGGGTCCGGGAACAGTCGGTAATTCGTTCTATGGCGCAACCCATCTCACCGGAATCAGTGAAGCCAGTGCTCTACCAGCCACCGCCGCGCTGGCAGGTATGGGCGGCAATGGGCGGCGCTGTTCTGATCCATTTGACCGCTGTGGCTCTGGCCATGAAACGCGAAGCTCCTCCTGTCGATCTTACTGATATTCCAAGCGCGGTGGTCGAAGCTACCTTGCAGGCGGAGGAACAGCCAACTCCGCCGCCGGAAGAAATCGTTGCCCCGACCCCCCCGCCGGAACCGGAAATGACACCGGAGTTTCACGAGGAAACGACCCCGCCGCCGAAGGTCCCCAGACCGCAAAAAATTGCGCCGATTAAGACCCAGCAAGTTGGCCGGGCAGGCCCAATGTCGATTTCCAGCGCCAAAGCTCTCGCGGTTTACGCGCCTCGGCCGGCTTATCCTTACGAAGCGCGTTCGCACCACATTACCGGCAGCGGCGTTTGCGTGGTTACGGTTGATACAGGGAGCGGACACGTTACCGATGCGACCATGGCCCAGAGTATTGGCAATGCCGCTCTCGATAATTCCGCGCTTAGCACCTTCCGACAGTGGCGGTTTAAACCGGGGACCGTCTCCAAAGTGAAAATTCCCATCACATTCACCATGGCCGGAGCCTCTTATTAGTTATGCGACTGTCTTCACCTCTTCCTCACAAAAAGGCTCGAATCGAGATCATCCCCTTGATCGACATCATGTTCTTCCTCCTGGCCAGCTTCATGATGGTGAGCTTGAGCCAGACTCACATGAAAGGCATAAACGTGAATTTGCCTTCCGGGCCGCCGCCCCCGGGCCCGCCCAAGAAGGATTATGTTTCGATCCAGGTGCGGGAAGGCAACACGGTTTACTTCGATGGCCAGTTTGTCCAGGATGACCAGGTCCTTCCGCAGTTGTATCAGCTGCATCAGGCAAATCCTGAAATCAAAGTTTCGATTAGCGCCGAGATGATGGCCTTGCACGGTGACGTGATCTCAGGTACTCGACAAAGTTCGGCTCGCGAAGATCAAAAAGGTCGGCTACCAGGTTCGAGCTGCTCAGGCACCCGGGGCTCCCGCGGCCCCCGGCGGGCCTCCAGGCGCGCCGCCGCCTCCAAAGCCTCCTCGATAACTGTCGCCGCGCGTTTCGATGCGCCAGTTCGGTCACTGCCGTACCGCGCCTGTCATCCCGAGCGTTAGCGAGGGATTTCGCCTACGCAGCTTGCAGTGCACGAGTCAGCTAGTGCGCTCAGCCAGTATGGCCGAGGTTGTTTTTCGCGACTGCGCATTCAGGTTGCCAAACGCGCCCTTAATTTTTCCAGCGCGCAGGCCCGGTGGCTCACTCGATCTTTCTCTGCGGACTCGATCTCGCCGAATGTTTGATCGAATCCGTTCGGCTTGAAAATCGGATCGTAACCGAATCCACCGCGCCCGCGCGGAGCATCGACAATCGTTCCCTCGACCACTCCCTCGAGCGTCTCGAGCACACGTCCATCCTGGGCCAGGGCCAGAACGCAGCAAAATCGCGCCGATCTCCGATCTTCTTCAGCGCCCGTGCGTTCAAGCTCGTGTAGCAACTTGTCGTTGTTCTGCTGATCGGTCGCCTTTGGCCCCGCGTAACGAGCGGAATAAATTCCAGGCGCGCCGTTCAGCGCGTCCACCTCCAGGCCCGAATCATCTGCGACGACGAGTCCGGGCAATCTTCCCGATACGGCGATCGCCTTCAGAACTGCATTTTCCTCGAACGTTCTTCCATTTTCCTCAATTTCGGGAATCTCGGGATGATCGGACAAATCGCGCACGGCGAAATGCGGTCCGAGCATGCGCTGAATTTCGCGAGTCTTATGCGCATTCCGCGTGGCCAGGAGTAAATCCATTTTCTTTTCCTGCTTTCCTGCTTTCCTAAGAGATAATCCGATGAGCAGCGAACGCCGCAAACCGTATCCATTCGATCAGATTGAGCCGAAATGGCAGCAAATCTGGGAAGAGCGCCAGCTTTTCCACGCCACGAATCCCGGCGAAAAAAACTTCGATCCGGCCAGGCCGAAGTTTTACGTGCTCGACATGTTCCCGTACCCGAGCGGCGCGGG
This sequence comes from uncultured Verrucomicrobiae bacterium, assembly GCA_963815455.1. Classification (GTDB taxonomy): domain Bacteria; phylum Verrucomicrobiota; class Verrucomicrobiia; order Chthoniobacterales; family UBA10450; genus JBDTZF01. The sequence goes on along the minus strand of CAWFGO010000001.1, from coordinate 931,369 downwards.
ATTGCACGTCGGGCATCCGGAAGGATACACCGCCACCGACATCGTCGCGCGGTATAAACGGATGCGCGGCTTCAATGTGTTGCATCCGATGGGCTGGGACGCGTTCGGTTTGCCGGCCGAGCAATACGCAATAAAGAGCGGCCAGCATCCCGCGATCACGACCCGAGAAAACGTGGCCAAATTCAAATCGCAGCTCAAACGCATCGGCTTTTCCTACGATTGGCAGCGCGAGATCAACACCACCGATCCGCGTTACTACAAGTGGACCCAGTGGATTTTTCTCCAGATTTACAATTCCTGGTTCAACCCCAAGACCAACAAGGCGGAGCCGATCTCGACCTACCGGGGCGAGAACCCGGATGAAGTGCGTCTCGCTTACATCTCCGAGGTTCCGGTGAACTGGTGTCCCGAGTTAGGCACTGTCCTGGCCAACGAGGAAGTTGTCGATGGAAAAAGTGAAGTAGGCGGATTCCCCGTAGTGCGGCGGCCGATGCGACAATGGATGCTGCGCATCACTACTTATGCCGACCGCTTGATTGATGGGCTCGACGGACTGGAATGGCCAGAAGGCATCAAATGTCTGCAGAAAGATTGGATCGGTAAAAGTGAAGGCGCCGAGATAGAGTTCATAATTGGTTTAGCCACTCAAGCCGTTCCCGGCATTCTTTCCCTTGAGCGGACGAAGAGTTGGTTTGAGAAGAGCCAGCACGGCATGGTCGCGCAACCACTGCCTGTATTCACTACGAGACCCGACACTTTGTACGGGGCAACATTCCTGACGCTTGCACCGGAGCATCTAATTCTCGGTATCTTCAGCCTTCCCGACGAATGGCCGGATCAAACTCCGGATGCTTGGAAGGGCGACAATATTGCCGCACGAGTAAGTCCGCTGGCAGCTATACGGGCTTATCAAGACGAGACGGCATCGAAGCTAGAACGGACGCGGAAGGCTGATATTGAAAAAAAGACGGGCGTTTTCACCGGCGCCTACGCAATTAATCCGGTAAACAATGAACGGATTCCGATTTGGATTGCCGATTACGTGCTCCCCAGCTATGGCACCGGTGTGGTCATGGGCGTCCCCGGACACGACGAACGGGACTTTGAATTTGCCAAGAAGTTTGGTCTCGAAATCCGCGCGGTCGTTGCAGAAATCAGCGACGAGAATCGCGCAAATGTCCAAGAAGCTATTCGGAAGGGACAATTCGCCAGTTATGCCCCTGATCCAATTGGGGAACGAGCTTTTATCCATCATGACTGCTTCGTTGGCGAGGGGATCGCACTCAATTCACCCCTGATTGATGGACTTCCTTCGAGAGAAGGAATTCAGAAGATTACAAAATGGCTCGAGGAACACGAGCAGGGGAAAGGCAAGATCAATTACAAACTGCGCGACTGGTTATTCTCGCGGCAACGTTACTGGGGAGAGCCTTTTCCTGTGGTTTGGGAGTCCGAGCCGGACGGGCAGCATCGACATCATCGGGCGCTTGATGAGTCTGAACTTCCAGTCGTTCCGCCGCCGCTCGAAGATTACAAACCGACGGGCACGGGGGAGCCGCCTTTAGCCAAGGCCAGGGATTGGGTTCGTTATTCCGACAAGGCGACGCGCGAAACCAACGTGATGCCGCAGTGGGCCGGCTCGTGCTGGTATTACTTAAGATTTTGCGATCCGCAAAACGACCAGCGTTTCGTTGGTGAAGATGCCGAAAAATACTGGAGTGGCATGGGCTTCCAGCCCATGTCTCATCGACAGGATGCCGATGCCACGCCTGGCATGGTCGATCTTTACGTGGGCGGGACCGAACATGCGGTGTTGCATCTTCTTTACGCGCGGTTTTGGCACAAGGTGTTGTTCGATCTTGGTTATTTATCCAAGCCCGAACCATTCCAGCGACTTGTGAATCAAGGGATGATTCTTGGCGAAGACAGCCGCAAAATGTCCAAGCGCTGGGGGAACGTGATCGATCCGGATGACGTTATCGCCCAATACGGCGCCGATGCTTTTCGCTGTTACGAAATGTTCATGGGGCCGCTCGAACAAATGAAGCCATGGAGCATGCGCGGCGTGGAAGGTGTTTTCCGTTTCCTCGCCCGGGTCTGGCGTTTGATCATGACCGAGAATCAAGCCGGCCAATGGGAGTTGGCGCCTTCGGTGAAAGATGTCGATCCTTCCAAAGCGCAGCTGAAAATATTGCACGCTACGATCAAAAAAGTCACTGAGGACATCGAATCGCTTTCATTCAACACCGCGATCTCGCAGATGATGATCTTCGTGAACGCCTTTACCAACGCGGAGGCAATTCCGGTCTCGGTCATGCGCACTTTCCTGATTCTGCTTAACCCATTCGCGCCGCATCTTTCTTCCGAGTTGTGGGAAAAGCTGGAGGCGAAAGGCGACATCACCGGACAACAATGGCCCGATTATGACGAACGGTTGCTTGTCGAGGACGAAGTCGAAATCGTAGTTCAGGTGAACGGCAAAGTGCGTGACCGAATGACGATGTCGATCCTGGCGACTGAGAAGGAAATGGAAACCGCCGCGCTGGCCAACCCGAAAATTCAACAACTCGTCGCCGGCAAGACCGTTCGCAAAGTCGTGGTTGTGCCGAAAAAGCTTGTCAACATCGTGGTCGGTTAGTTAAACCGACATCTTATGTGGAAGGAATTCAAAGAGTTCGCTGTTAAGGGAAATGCGGTTGACCTGGCCGTCGGCGTAATCATCGGCGCGGCGTTTGGTGGAATTGTTAACTCGCTGGTCAAAGACATCCTGATGCCGCCGATTGGACTGCTCACGGGCGGTCTGGATTTCTCGAACAAGTTCATGATCCTGAAAGACGCGCCGGGCGGGGGCGTGTTTAACACTCCAGCCGAGGCAGCCAAGGCCGGCGCGGTGACCTGGAACTACGGAAACTTTGTTACCTTGATAATCAATTTTCTTATCGTCGCCTTCTGTATTTTCCTCGTGGTGAAGGCGATGAACAAATTGAAGAGGCCGTCGCCGACTGCGGCTGCTGTCGCCAAGGATTGTCCGGCCTGCGCCATGAGCATTCCGATCAAAGCGACTCGCTGCCCGCACTGCACCACGCAGTTTTCCGGCGCGCCAGCGACGTAGGTGGATCGAGCAGTCCCTTGCTCGATGGTAAAATTGGGCGGCAAAGCCGCATTTTTCAAAATCGTCCGGCGGAGCGGCCGATCCACCGGTCCGCAACTCCGGGCCTGCTTTTCAGGCAATAATTGCTTGCCAGGCATGGCATCAGTGCTATCGAGGACGGCTGATGTTGGAAATTTCCAAACGCCTTGGCCTGGCCATCGGCATTACCGCCGCGTGTGGGCTGATCGGTTGCGCGCAGCAACCGCGAGCGCGCTCCCATCCGACTGCTGCTACGAGTCTCCGTCACATGCCGAAAGTCCGGACGACGGCCTACACGCATACCGAACAAGGCGGCCGGCGTAACGCGCTGGGCAAACGTCTTTCGGGACATCACGTCATGAGCGCCGCCTCGGATTGGTCGCGCTTCCCGCTCGGCACGCGTTTTAGAATTGCCGGAACCAATGAGGAATACATCATCGACGATTACGGAACGGCACTCATCGGGACGAACACCATCGACCTCTACAAACCAAGCCGGCTCGATATGAGACGCTGGGGCATGCGCCATGTCGATATTGACATCGTTCAGTGGGGCTCGGAGGAAGCGAGTCTCAAGGTCCTGGCGCCGCGAGCCAAACATCGTTCCGTTCGACGGATGATAATCGCCCTCGAGAAAAAACGAGGGAACAGTGTTGCCCAGACTTCTTCCCGCGCTTCGCGTTGATTTAACGCGAATCGCGCCGCACTTTCCCGGCGCATGAAGATTTTTGTTGTCGGCGGGGCCGGATACATCGGCAGCATTTGCTCGGAGATTCTTCTCGATGAAGGCCACGATGTGGCGATCTTCGATAACCTGAGCGAAGGCCATCGCGCTGCCGTCGATCCGCGTGCGCGATTCATCGAGGGCGAATTGCAGGATCGACAAGCGATCGAGTCGGCCCTGGCCAGCGTGCGCCCGGACGCTGTCATGCAATTCGCCGCTAACGCGCTCGTAGGCGAATCGATGCAGAACCCTTCGAAATATTTTCGCAACAACATCGCCAATGGCTTGAACCTGCTCGATGCAATGGTCGCGACCGGTGTAAAGCGCCTCGTCTTTTCATCCACCTGCGCCATCTTCGGCCCGCCGGAACGGGTTCCGATCGACGAGAGCATGCCGGCCCGCCCGATCAATCCCTACGGCGAATCAAAGCTCGCGTTCGAAAAAATCTTGCGCTGGTACGACGAGATTCACGCTTTGCGATTTGTTTCGCTGCGCTATTTCAACGCCGCCGGCGCTTCGGCAAAATTCGGCGAGGATCATCGGCTTGAAACTCATCTCATTCCCAACGTGCTTCAGGTCGCGCTCGGGCAAAAACCGCACGTGGAGATTTACGGCACCGATTATGAAACGCCGGACGGGACTTGCGTCCGCGATTACATTCACATCGCCGATCTGGCCCGGGCCCATATTCTGGCCCTCGATGCTGGCAGTAGCGACTTCTACAATCTGGGCACCGGCGGAGGATCCAGCGTTCGTGAAGTGATCGAGTGCTGCCGCAAGATTACAGGCCGTAAGATCGACATCGTCGAAAAACCGCGGCGCCCCGGCGATCCACCGCGATTGATTGCCTCCTCAGAAAAAATCAAAAAGGGACTTGGCTGGCAGCCGCAGTTTCAATCGCTCGACGCCATCATCGAAAGCGCCTGGACATGGCACCAGAAATTTCCCCGCGGCTACGGCGACTAATTCTGTAGCGGCGGTCTCCGACCGTCGCATTATTCTGACAAAACAAAGGCGCTCGCAGATTGCTCCGCGAGCGCCTTGAATTTGCACATCGTCCCGCAGGACGAGTGTTACATTTTAATCCTCGTGATGAGTCGTCGTAGTGGTCGTGGTCTTCTTCTCGATCGTCACCGGTTGACTCAACACAACCCTGCGCACAACCACCCGATCGCCTTCGTTGGCGTAATAAACCGTCGCCGGCATATCCGGGCGGACGTCCGACCAGGTCACAGTGCGACCTGTCGGGTCAACGATGGTTGTCTTCTTGGTGTAATAATATCGGACCGGCTCCGCACTGGTTGTGGTGCGGAAGGTAATGTAATCCGAGTCCGGCACTGTGCTCACGATCGTTCCGGCGGAACTGGTCGTTGTCGACGCAGTTGTCGTCGTCCCGGTCGCGGGATCTGTCGTAGTTGTCCTGGTCGTGGTCGTTCCTTGAGCGAACACACTGCTAATGGCAAAAGCGCAAGCCGCGCCTGCCGCCAATATTTTCATTAATCTGGTTTGTTTCATATTTGTCCCTCTGCTTTGGTTAAACGGATGCGCCCCGCCGTGCCTGTAACCTATTGCTCCGGCCTGGAGCTCGCCCGATTCTATCTTGGATTCGTGAATGGTGGCGGGCGCGGCTGTATGGCGGCGCTATTCTTCCGTTCCTGAGCTATGGATCGTTTACCCGGTTTTCGCGATTTTCTGCCTGCGGATTGTGCCGCGCGAAATTACATTTTCGAACGGTGGCGCGAAGTCGCCCGCAGGTACGGTTTCGTCGAATGGGACGGTCCCATTTTGGAACCGACCGATCTTTATCGAAAAAAAAGCGGCGGCGAGATTGTCGATCAACTCTTCAATTTTACCGATAAAGGCGAACGCGAGGTCGCCATGCGTCCCGAGCTGACGCCTACGCTTGCCCGCGTGGTCGCCGCGCACGAACGAGAATTCAAGAAACCGCTCAAGTGGTTTTCCATTGGCCAATTCTTTCGTTACGAAAAGCAACAACGCGGCCGATTGCGCGAGCATTATCAGTTGAACTGCGACGTCGTCGGCGAAACCGCGGTCGCGGCGGATATCGAGTTGGTCGCCCTTTGCATCGACATCCTGCGCGCGTTTGGATTCAGCGAAAAAGATGTCGTAGTGCGAATCAGCGACCGGGAATTTTGGACTGATTTTCTGCGCGAGAAAAATGTCGCGCCGGATCGCTGGGACCAACTGCTGCAAGTAATCGATAAGTCCGAACGCGAATCGCCCGAGAAAACGCGGGAAAAACTCGGCCCGCTGGCCGACTCGGTTTTTGCGATTCTGAAAAGCGGCGGGAAGAGCGCGAAGCTCGATCAAGTTGTCGAAGGCCTGCGCAGCCGCGGGCTGGCGGATTTTGTCGATGTCGATGTTCGGATCGTTCGCGGGCTCGCTTATTACACCGGCATGGTGTTCGAAGTGTTCGATCGGGCGGGAAAATTCCGCGCAATCGCCGGCGGCGGACGTTACGACAATTTAATCGCACAACTCAGCGACAACGCGGTTTCCATGCCGGCGCTCGGTTTTGCCATGGGCGACGTCGTCCTCGGTGAGTTGATCAACGAAACGCCACTCGCGCGGGAGTCGATGAAAAACGCAATCGCCGCCGGATCGAAGATCGACATTTACGCCGTGATCGCGAAGGAGGAACGGCGGGCCGACGCGCTCGCCCAGATCCAGCAGCTTCGTGATCGCGGTTATCGAGTCGATTATCCGCTCACGGCCGAAAAGGTTGGGAAACAGTTTCAAATCGCCGAACATCTCGGCGCGCGGATCGCAATCCTGTTTGGCGACGAATGGCCGCAGGTGAAAGTGAAGACATTGGCGACGCGAGAGGAGAGACTGGTCGCGCAAGATCAGTTACTTGCGCACTTGCAAGCGCAATCCAGCTTGTCATCCTGAGCGCAGCGCAGCGAAGTCGAAGGATCCCGCGGCGAACCTTAAACTGGTCCAACGGGATTCCTCGACTTCGCTCGGAATGACAAAACACATGTATCGCACACACGATTGTAATTCGCTTCGCAAGACCGACATCGGCAAGCAAGTCACGCTGGCCGGATGGGTCCACGTCTCACGCGATCACGGCGGGGTCATCTTTATCGACCTGCGCGACCGCGAGGGTCTGACCCAGGTTGTCTTCCGTCCGGAAGAGAATGCTGAGGTCGCAAAACAAGCGCATAGTTTGCGCAGCGAGGACGTAATTAAAGTCACCGGGCCCGTGGCCGCGCGAGTGCCGGGCACGGAGAATCCAAAACTTCCGACCGGCGATATTGAAGTCGTCCCGCACGAATTGAAGATTTTGAATCGGGCTGACGATTTGCCATTCCCGATCGACGCAGAAATCCACAACGAAGACCTGCGGCTAACCTATCGGTATTTCGATCTGCGGCGCCCGCACCTCGCGCGCAATTTGCGGATGCGGCATCAGATCACCAAAGCAACGCGGGACTTCCTCGATAGTCAGGGATACATCGAAGTCGAAACGCCGATTCTGTCCAAGAGCACGCCGGAGGGTGCGCGCGATTTTTTGGTCCCGAGCCGATTGACGCCGGGAAAATTTTACGCGCTCCCGCAGGCTCCGCAGCAATACAAACAGCTGCTCATGGTGGCCGGAGTCGAAAAATATTTCCAGATCGCGAAATGTTTTCGGGACGAGGACCTGCGGGCCGACCGGCAGCCCGAGTTTACCCAGATCGACATCGAAGCCTCGTTTGTCGAGCCGGACGACATTTACGCGCTCACTGAAGGAATGCTGGCGGCAATCTTCAAGGCCACGCGCAAGATCGACATCAAGACGCCGTTTGACCGGCTGACTTATCGCGAAGCGGTTGGCCGATTCGGCAGCGACAAACCGGACCGCCGGTTTGGGATGGAGCTTGTCGATCTTGGAGAAGATTTTAAGGCAAGCAGCTTCAAAGTTTTCCGGGGAGCGCTCGACGCCGGCGGCGTAGTAAAAGCGATCAACGCGAAGAATTTTGCGAAGCTGACAATTGGCCAGAGCGACGAACTGACCGAGATCGCGAAGGTTTTCGGCGCGAAGGGACTCGCTTTCATCAAGGTGGAAGGCGGCGAATGGAAGTCGCCCATCGTGAAATTCTTCAGCGATGCGGAGAAGGCGGCGCTGCAATCGAAACTAAACGTCGAAGAAGGCGATTTGATCCTGTTCGCGGCCGATAAATGGGAGATCGCCTGCGAAGTGCTCGGACGGCTGCGCTTACGAATCGCCGAGATGCAGAAGTTGAATATTGATCCTGAGCGCCTCGATTTTCTCTGGGTAACCGATTTCCCGCTGCTGCAGTTCAGTGCCGAGGAAAACAAGTGGAACGCCGTCCATCATCCGTTCACGCGGCCGAAAGCGGAGGACATGCCGTTGCTCGAAGCGAAGAAGTTCGGCGAAATCCGGGCCGAAGCCTACGACGTGGTTTTGAACGGGGTCGAGATCGGCGGCGGCAGCATGCGAATCTTCGAGCCGGACTTGCAGGAGAAAATGTTCGAGGCGCTCGGCATCAGCGCCGAAGATCGACAATCGATGTTCGGCCATTTGCTCCGGGCATTTCGTCTCGGTGCGCCGCCCCACGGTGGAATCGCCCTCGGGCTCGATCGCCTAGTCATGCTCGTCTGCGGCGAAGAATCGATCCGTGACGTCATGGCTTTCCCAAAAAACAATCGCGGCATGGACCTGATGTCGCAATCGCCGGCCGATGTCGATCCGCGCCAGTTGCGCGATTTGGGAATCAAACTGGCCGACAAGAAGGTGTAGTCGGCTGTCCTCAGCCGCATCAGACTGAGTTGGTGAGAGACCGCAGATTTCGCAGATTAACGCAGATTGAATCAGGAAAGCAGGAACCCAGGAAAATGGATCCCGATATCACCCGCGCTCAAACCGTGCTCCGGCAGGTCGCGACTAAGAATTATGTCATCGAGTTCGTTGATCATTTTGCCTTCTGTTGTCGAATCGGATAAGCCGTGGCCGATTTCAGAGTAAACGTCCAACGCTCAACTTGAGACTGGCGGGTGATGCTCACGGCCAGTCCGGAAAAGAATCGCCACCGAAAAAGTGACGATTGTTCCGAAACAAATCCACCACGGAAATTCCATTACCGGGAGCCAGCTGGGCTGTTGGTAAAGCTTCGCGCCGACCAGGTCCGGCAATCTTATTCGGCAAGCCGCTCAGGATGGCGACAACAACGAAGCCGCAGATCATGGCGATGATGTTGCCGCGGTCGTTTCCGCGGCGCTTGGTTAGCATTCCGGCGAAAAAGACGCCGAGCAGCGAGCCGTAGGTGTAGCCGAAAATTCCGAGCACGATCGGAATGATCCGGACGTTGGGATGCACGATGACGAGATAGGCCGTTGTCGATGCAACGATGATCATCAGGACAGAAAACCACACCGTGGCCCAGCGCACTGCGCGCAAGCTCTGTTCGTCGGTCGCTCCGGGATTGATGTAGGGCTCGTACCAATCACGAGTGAAACTGGTGGCGAGCGCGTTCAACGCTGTGCTGAGCGAGCCCATGGCGGTGGCAAAGATTCCGGCGATGAGTAGCCCGCGAAGACCCACGGGCATTTGATAGAGAATGAAGTGGCAGAACGTTTCGTTCGGCGTTTTCGACAATGTCGGGTCGGGATGAGCCTGATAATAAACCCAGAGCAGCAATCCGATGCTGAGAAACGTGAACGCGATCGGGATGTCGGCGAGCCCTGAAAAAATGAGGGAGCGCCGGCTTCGGCGAATATCCTTCGCGGTCAACATTCGCTGCACCATGTCCTGGTCGGTGCCGTGTGTGCCCATTGTGATAAACGCAGCCCCGATCAGGCCGGCAAAAATTGTGTATTCGGTTTCGAACATGCCCTTTACTTGATCCCACCCGTGCCTGGCGGGATCGAGACCGGTTGCGATCAGATCCGAGAACTGGAATGGGCCGTGGCGTTGCACAATTTCGTGCCAGCCGCCGGGAATGGCCGAGTAAAGCAGGCCCAGCGCGATCAATGCGCTGCCAATCATGATCGAGGCTTGAATCAGATCGGTCCAGATGACGGCCTTGATTCCACCGAACGTGGTATAAACCGCGGTGAGAATGACGATGGCAATCGTGGCTCCGATGTAGATCCAGAGAGTTTGAGTTTGGTTTGGTCGCGTGCCGCTGATCATTTCGTAGGCCAGAGCGAGTGCGATGGCCGCCACATACAATCGCGCTCCGGACGCGAGCAGGCGCGTAATCATGAAAACAGCGGAAGCCGCATTCTTGCTCGCGACGCCGAAGCGCGCTGTCAGATATTCGTAGATCGAGAAGACTTTGTAGTCGTAATAAGGTTTGATGAAAATGTAACTGACCAGGATGCGTCCGATGATCGTGCCGAACGCGAGCTGCAAGTAGGTGTAATTGCGCAGCGCGAATCCTTCGCCGGGCGTACCGAAAAATGTGCCGGCGCTGGTTTCGGCCGCCACCAGTGATGCCAGCACCGCCCACCACGGAATGCGCCGGCCGCCAAGGGCGAAATCGGCCAGGCTTTCCTCTTTTCGGCCCATGTAAAGGCCGATGGAAATGATGGTAATGAAATAGAGAAGAAGAACCGCGCTATCGATGGCCAGCCGGGCGTCCATGTCGGGCTTACTTAGCCACAGATGAACACGGATTCACACGGATAAATTCCCATCCGAATCACGTCATCCGTGTTTGAAACTCGCTCGTCTCCCGACTTGCTCGCCGCTACCCGTCGCGGCTTTGCCTTCTATGTTGCTCATGCCATTCGCTCCATTCATTCGCCTGCCGCGCCGTAGCTTCCGGCGAAGGCGGGTGTTAATCTGTGGCGAAAACACTCTCCGATGAATGTCATTGAAATTGACGCGCCTGACTTCGATCTCGCGAAAACGCTCGATTCCGGCCAGGTCTTCCACTGGGAGAAGATCAACGCGCCTTCGCGCGGCTACGGCGTCGCAGGCAACGGATTTGTGGGAACGATTGGAGATGTTCCGGCTTATGTCGAGCAGGTTGGTGGAACGCTGCGCGCGAAAGTGGCATCGGCTTCCAGCCGATGTGGACAAAGACATGGGCACGATGCCCATGCCACAATTCACAAATATTTCGCGCTCGATCATCCGTTGGCGGAGATCTGCGCGACGTTTCCGAGCGACCCGATCATGAATGCGGCGCGCGATTTTTGCCGGGGGTTGCGGATTATGCGGCAACCAAAATGGGAGTGTCTGGCGATGTTTATTTGTTCGTCGATGAAGCAGGTCGCGCACATTCGTCAAATATCCCGGGCGCTGCGGGAACGGTTCGGTGAACCGAGCAAGCTTACTTTTCAGGATTCGATTCAGAATCGGCAGGGTGGATCGACCGCTCCGCGGACGATGCTAATCGACTCGGCTTCGCCGACATTTGTTAACATCGAGGTCCGAGCCGGACCGGCATTGAGGACTGCTCGATCCACCAATAAGCACACGGTCTACACGTTTCCTACCGCGGGGCGGCTGGCCCAAAGTTCCGAACAAGAACTGCGTGAATGCGCGCTCGGTTATCGGGCCAAGAATCTGCTCGGGACAGCCCGGCTGGTGGCGAATGGAGAGGTCGATCTAGGACAGATCGCGGCATTATCCGATGTCGATCTTCGGGCCAGGCTGTGCCAGCTCCCGGGCGTGGGCGCAAAGGTTGCTAACTGTGTGATGCTTTTTGCCTACGAGCGCCTTCGGGCGTTTCCAATCGACGTCTGGATCGAGCGTGTCCTGCGGGAGAATTATTTTCCGCGCACACCAAAATTGAACGCATCGCGGCTTCAGGTGTTCACACAAGAATACTTTGGTGAACACGGAGGGTATGCCCAGCAGTATTTGTTTCATCATGCCAGAAAGAGCCGGAAACGGGCGATTCCGGTGAATCGTCCCTGCCTTAGGGGTAATAAGGGCAAAGGTAGGGGCGGTTCACCCGAGTCGTCGGAGAAAGGCAGGTCGTTTGTCACACCGTCGCGGCTGAGATAATGTTCGCCCTCCAGATTCATGAGCACGGCGGAGTTCATCATTGACCATTCCGCAGATGACGCGGCGGAAAGAAAACAGGAAGTCCGGAAAGTTCTGTGGGCATTCCTGGCCGCGCTTTTTCTTCATCTCTTAGTGGCTTTTTCGCTGGCGGCCTGGAGCGGCGCGCTGTCGCCGGCGTTCCCGGCCGAAGAAAAACCGATCGAGCTGACCTTCGTCGATCTGGCTACGCCGGCGCCGATTGTGCCGAAGAATTCGATGTTCATCGAGAATGACGAATCGAAGCAGACAGCCGAGCCGACCGAGAAGACATTCGAATCGAACGCTAATTCTGTCGGTGCGAGCGAAGTTGCTGCGACCGGTTCGGCGCCGTTGCCGTCGCAAGAGGGCAAAGAGCGGCCCTTTCTTGAGATGCAGACGCAACAGCACTCTCTGGCCGTTGATGGCGCGCAGCCGCAGCCGAGCGCGCCGCCCATGCAAACGCCCCAGCCATCTCAAGCGCCGACCGCAGTGCCCACGCCGGGCCAGGACCAGTTCGCCTTGCTGACCAAATCGCCGACACCGCCGCCGATCGAGAAAGCGACGCCGGCCAAGGCGCAACCGCCAAAGACCGCATATCGCCCCGAGAAACAGCAGACACGCATAGCCGGAAACATCAGCAATCGCGGGAGATCGTCGGTCAACGCCGTGGCCACGCCGCTCGGCCGTTACCAGAAGCAACTCTACGACGCGGTCGGCTCCCGCTGGTATTTATATGTGGGTCGGGACCGGGATTTGATCAGCATCGGCACGGCCCGGCTGGTCTTTTCGGTTGACCGGAGCGGCCGGGTGGCGAATCTGAAGGTCGTCGATAACAGTTCGAACGAAGCTTTTGCCAACGTGTGCCTGCAATCCGTGCTCGAAATTCAGCTCCCGCCCATTCCGGAAGACGTGGCCAGCACGCTGCCTCCTGAGGGTTTGGAAGAAGACATGTCGTTTACCATTTACGCTAACTAGATGATCGCCGCCTGGATGATTGCTGAAGTGTCGGGCACGCTGCACACGATGACGGCCTTTTTTGCCCGGGGCGGTCTGTTCATGTGGCCGCTGTTGATTTGCTCGGTTGTCTCAGTCACGACGATTATTTTGCGCGGCATCGCATTGCGCGAAAGGAGCGTGATGCCGCCGACGATCGAGAGCGAAATTGAGCGGCTCGTGCCGGGGGCGAATCCTGAGCGACTGGCTCGAATTGTTCATCATGACCCCTCGGCGCTCGGGCGCATTGCTCGCGTCGCCTTGCAACATTTGCGCTGGCCTCGCGCGGAAAACATCGAGGCGGTGCAAACGCGCGCCCGCCAGGAAATAGTCAGGCTGGAGCGCGGGCTGGTTGTGTTGGAAGTGATTACGGGCATCGCGCCGCTGCTCGGACTTCTCGGGACCGTTTCCGGATTGGTGCATGTCTTTTCGCATTTGGGATTGAGCGTGGCTGCGTCGGATACCAAAGGAATCGCCCTCGGAATTTCGGAAGCGCTCAACACAACGATTTTCGGCTTGTGCATCGCCGTGCCGAGCCTGATCGCGTTCAGTTATTTTTCAAAGAAAGTTGAGGCAATGTCGGTGGAAATGGAATCACTCGTGGCTGATCTCATTGCCAAGTGTTATTACGGCCGCTTTGCTGGTCAGATTCCGCAGCCTGCGGTCAAACCGTCGATGCCGGCTCCGGCCCGCGAGCCGGTCGCGTGAGAGTTGAACTTCGTTTCCCGTCATGAAATTCGCGGTTAAGAAGCGGCGGGCGCCGGCCATCATCATTGTTTCGCTGGTAGATATTCTCACGATCCTGCTGATCTTTTTTGTCGTCACCACCACGTTCAAGAAGGAACAGCCGGAGGTGAAGATAAATCTGCCGGAATCCAAGACCGCAACGAAAGCGCCGGCCGAGCTCGAGCATGCCATCGTGAGCGTGGATGAAAACGACGACATTAAGTTGGATGGGCGCACTGTGACTGTGGAAGAATTGGAGACCGCCATTCGTGATTTGCCTGGAGATCGCAAATCGACGCTGGCTCTGCAAGCCGATAAAAAGGCGTCGTTCGGGATGATCATTAGAATAATGGACGCGTTGAAACTCGCCGGGGTGAAGAACCTGCCGGCCTTCACCAACACGATCGAGAAATGAAGTTGTCGATCGTGCAGTACGGCGATCCGGTCCTGCGGACGAAAGGAAAGCGCGTGGACAAGATCGACAATCGCATTCGCGAGCTGGTGCAAAACATGATCGAGACCATGCACGCGGCGAACGGCGTGGGTCTGGCCGCGCAGCAAGTCGGCGAAGCCCTTCAGCTCACCGTCATCGACATTTCCCAGGTGGAAGACCGGCCGAGCACGATGAAGTTGAACGGCGAAGAGGTCGATCCAAAGAGCGCGATGCCGATTGTGCTGATTAATCCGGAGATTGCGCTGACCGATGAAACCGAGATTGGCCTGGAGGGTTGCTTAAGTTTTCCCGAAATCACCGGTGATATTGAGCGTGCAAAATCGGTGATCGCGCGCGCGGAGACGCCGGAGGGGGAAATGATCGAGATCGAAGCGGGTGGGTTGCTGGCCCGGGCGATTCAACATGAAGTGGATCATCTCAACGGGATTCTTTTCATCGATCGAATGAATTCCGCCGCGAAGGCTGCTTTATCGAGCCGGTTGAAGCGGCTGCAAAAGCAAACAAAACGCGGACAGCCAATTCGGAAAAAAGATCTGGAATCGGTGGTCAGCGAGACAACGCTGTAGCTACAACATCCGGGCTAAGCGGGATAACGATCAAAGCGCCTTGTAGGTAACTGAGATCGCGCGGTAGACGTGGTCGGGCCCGCGTTCGGCCGAGAAATAAAATAGCTGAAGCATGGTGGCTCCCACCATCCACTGGTATCCGACCAGGGTTTGAACAACGTCGGTATCGGTATCGCGGGTACGAGAGACCAACTTCCCGGTCCCGTATTTTTCATCGAAATACTTGCGGATTTCCCCCATCCGCTGGTTGTACCACTCAATGGGGCGATCGTATTCGTAGAGCAATTCCACGCCGTAGAGACCACGGTTCTTGAATGTGAAGAGGGTTTGCTTCAAGCCGGGATGAACGAGCCCCTCCACCGTCCAAACATCGCGGCCTTCTTTTTTCTGCCGCAATACGACCTTTGCTTTTGCCCCCTTCAGCACCGCTTCCACGCGGGAAATGGAATCGTTCCAGCGAAAGCCGAACGGGGGTAGTAACTCATCGGCCGCGCGCAGCGACGAGGTCGCTGGAAAAACGGCGAGCAGCAAAATGAAAAGACGGCGCATGACTAACGAGATGGGCACGACACTACGCGCTCTCCTGGCCAATCTGACAACTTTATTTCGTCCGGGTTCATTTTTTGGCCTTCAAGCCAGCAAGGTCCGTGCGGCAAGGGCAAGAAAGTGCGCGACTGCGCGGATTCGGTCAAATCCACACCTCCGTGAACGTTATGGTATCTGCCTCTCGTCGGCCGCCAAGCGCAGTATTCGGGGCGATCGGATCTATTGAGGAATGTTGTGGCGCAGCCGCGCCTATCAATCATAATCTCCCGTGTTAGGCAGGATTTTGCGCTTCCGGGACAATGCTGTTTTGATTTTTCAGTCAAGATTTTTTTGAAGCGCGCCAAAAAATAAATTTTAGATTTGTGCTTGTCGATCTTCGTTCGGATTTCTAATCTCAAGCCCGCTGGCAGGGGGAATGGATGCCGATGTGAATAAGATGTGAACAGCTTTTTGTAAATCCTTCTCAGCTAGAATGACCCAACCAGTGATCTACCCACCCCAAAGCACCACTCCCAGCGCCGATCGTGTTAAAATCGATGGTTTCTCGGGACGCCAGCCTCGGAATTTTCCCTCGTATTTCGGCATTTTCGTAATTGTTCCCGCCGCCTCTCCGGCCAAACGAACTTCGGGTTTGCGAAGCGTCAGGAATGTTTTGCCGGTCAATTTCCCTCTGCCGGGGCCTTTATGGCAGTTGTGTAACGCTGTTAACAACTTCGGATGAAAGAGAAATATAACGAGCTGTGGCAAAAGTTGGCCGCCGCGCTGAAACCCCACGTGAGCGCGGATACGTTTAAGCGCTGGTTTTCGGCCGTGGAACTAATTGATTTCAACGATGAAGCGGTCACGTTCCGCGTCCCTAATAACATTTATCAATTTTGGATCGAGAGTAATCACCTGGCGGCGCTCCAGGCGGCTATCGTGATTGCGTTTGGCGCGCCCCGCGACGTGAAGTTCGCGCTGCCGCCGGGATCGGAAGGGAAAGTCGTCGCGGAGGAGGCAATCGCGTTGGAAGAAATGCCGAAGCCGCGCGAAAGCCGAAACAGCGGCGGTAGCCTCGGTCTCAATCCACGCAACACGTTCGAAACGTTTGTCGTCGGCCCGAACAATGAATACGCGCACTCGGCTTCACTGGCCGTGGCCCAAACACCGGCCCGGACCTACAATCCGCTCTTCATTTATGGCGGGGTCGGACTCGGCAAGACGCATTTGATGCAGGCGATCGGCCAGCATGTGTGGACAAAAAAGAGAAACACCAAGGTGATTTACGTTTCCAGCGAGCTATTCATCAACGAATTCATCGATGCAATTCAGCACAGCAATCTGGCCAAGTTCCGGAAACGTTATCGCCAGGCGGACCTCCTCTTAATCGACGACATCCAGTTCATGGCCGGCAAGGAGCGCTCGCAGGAGGAATTTTTTCACACGTTCAACACGCTGTTCGATGGGCATAAGCAGATCGTGCTCTCCAGCGACCGGCCCGCTTCGGAAATTGCCAATCTTGAGCACCGGTTGGTTTCTCGTTTCGAGTGGGGATTGACCGCCGAGCTTCAACCGCCCGACGAGGAAACGCGCATGGCGATCTTGCGCAAGAAAGCCTTGATCCTGCAAATCAAGCTAAGTGATCAAGTGTTCGAGTTTCTGGCCAGCCGGATCAAGACCAATGTGCGCCGCCTCGAGGGTGCGCTGATGCGGGTGGCATCGTTCGCTTCCCTCAGCGGCAAGGAGCTTACCCAGGAAGTCGTCGAACATTTGCTGAAAGACATTTTGCAGGAGGAGGGGCGGCAATCGATCACCATCGAGCAAATTCAGCGAAAGGTGGCGGAACATTTCGATGTGCGTCTGGCCGACATGACCAGCAAGCGACGGCCGGCCAACATCGCTTTTCCCCGACAGGTGGCGATGTATCTGGCCCGGGTCCTGACCAAGGCATCGCTCAATGAAATCGGCGAGGCTTTTGGCGGACGCGACCACGGCACCGTGCTGCACGCCTGCAAGCTGGTGAAGAAACGGATGAGCGAGCAGGACAAGATTCGCCAGACAATCTCATTCATCGACAGTTCGCTTCACCGGTGATCCCATTTTGTCATTCCGAGCGAAGTCGCATGCCGCGCCGTAGCCTTAGGCGAAGGCGGGAGGAATCCCTCAAATTATCGCTGTTTTCGTACGCTCATTGAACTCACCGCGACTTCAGGTGACTTTACGGTTGCCGAATAAAATCGGAAGCCTTACATCTTAGGCGCTCCATTTAGCCTCATGAAAGTCAGCATCACTAAAGAAAAATTACTCGAAGGCCTGCAACAGGTCCAAAACGTCGTCAGCACGCGGACGACTCTCCCGATTCTCTCGAATGTATTGTTGCAGGCGAAGGACGGTGAAATTCATCTTACCACGACCGATCTCGACGTGGGAGTGCGAGGCAGTTGCGAAGCCCAGGTGGAAAAAGCCGGCGCCACGACGCTTCCCGCCCGCCGCCTTTTCAACATCGTCCGCGAATTGCCCTCGAGTGAAATCCAGATCGATGTCGATGGAAAAAATACGGCCTCCATTCGAAGCGGCCAGAGCTTCTTTAAAATCCTCGGTTTGCCGGAGGAGGAATTTCCGCCGTTGCCGAAATTTGAGAACGCGAAAGTCGTTACCATGCGGCAGAAAGATTTGCGGGACGGGCTGCGCAAGACTTCGTATGCCATCTCGACCGACGAGACCCGCTACGTGCTCAACGGCGTCTTGTTCAGTCTTAAGGACAACAAGCTCACTTTGGTTGCGACCGATGGCCGGCGGCTGGCCATGGTCGATATCGAATTGGAATTTCCGCGCAGTCACGAGGCGGAGCTGATCGTGCCAACCAAAGCGGTCACCGAGCTGCAGCGGCTGCTCACCGACGAGGGCGATGTGAAAATGAGCGTGGCCGGCGGCCAGGTCGCGTTCGATCTGAACAAGACGCTGCTGGTTTCAAAATTGATCGAAGGCAATTATCCCAATTACAAGCAGGTGATTCCGGCCGAAACGAAAGAGCGCGTCACCCTGGAGCGGGAGACCTTCCTAAATTCGTTGCGGCGCGTTTCCCTGCTGGCCAGCGACAAGTCGAATTCGATCAAGCTCAACTTCAGCAAGAACAACATCGAGATCACCGCGAACACGCCGGAGGTCGGCGAAGCGAAGGAATCGTTGGCCGTGCAGTACAAAGGGCGCGATTTTTCCATCGCTTTTAATCCGGAATTTTTCATGGCGCCCTTGCGCAATCTCACCGAGGACGAAGTCTTCCTCGATCTCATCGATGAAATGAGTCCCGGCGTATTGAAGATTCACACGCCGTTTCTCTACGTGCTGATGCCGATGCGCATCAGTGCCTGAGCGACTTCGTCGCGCACAAGATCGACATCCAGCTGTCGCAGGTCGCCGCTCGGCGCGCGCAGGATTTTGACGTTCTTATTCAACGGCGCCCAAACCGCCGGATCGGTCGGACCAAAGAGCAAGATGCAGCGCGCACCCGCCGCCGCTGCCAGATGCGAGATTCCACTATCGTGTCCGATGAAAATTGCATTCTCAAGTACGGCGGCGAGTTGAGGCAACGGCAAGTTTTTCGCGAAGCGCACATGTCGATCTTTCCATTGGTCTTCTAGACGCGCGCGTTGCGGCTCGTCGGCTTCGCCGGAGACAATTAGGAAAAGCGGCGACATGTCGCCGCACTCCATAAGGGAAATCCAGTTTTCGACCGGCCAATTCTTTTTCTCACTGCCGCTTCCCGGGTGAATGGCGACAACAGGTGATGGCAGCGCGGCCAGGAACTCCTTCGCCAATTGTCGATCCTCCACGGACGGATACAACTTCGGCGCGAGCGCGCGGACCGATAGCCCAAGTTCTTCCATTGGGCGAACGAGTTGCCGCGCGGCGTGTTTCTCGTCATTGAGTCTGGCTGGACCGCAAACCAGATTTTCCACGCCGCACTGGCGGAGATTGCTCTCGAAAATCCGGTCGGGATCATAGAAATAGCTGACGATCAAATCGAAGCTCGCGAAATAATCTGCCAGCTCAACACGCGGTTTGGAATTCTTCGCGAAGAACGATGAAAGGGGTCCGTATTCAATGGAGCGGACCGCTTGCGCGTAGAACCGGTTCTCGGCGAGGGCTGCGATGTGTTTGTAGCCGAGAATTTCGATGCGCGCATGAGGATACGCGTTACGAAGCGCCTCGAGAGCGGGCAGGGTGAGAATAAAATCGCCAATCGCGCCGCCGCGGATGACGAGGATGCGCTTCAACGCTTAGTACCGCGTGAACGCGAACGCAAGAATCGCCGCGCCATAGACCAGCGCGATGCCGTGGAGGAATCGCCAGCGAAATGCGCTGCGCGCGCTCCAATTAATCTGATCGCGCAGCACGTAGGGCACTGCCGCCCAGAAGAGACCGGCGACGATAAGCACGTAGGCGAAAACGGTGACGAGCAAGCGGCTCGACTCGTGCCGGAGAAAAGCGGCATCGAGCAGCGGTTCCGCGACGAGCAAACAAAGAACCCCAAGGGCCCGCACCGACAGAAATTCGTCCACAAAACGCAGAACGAGGATGTAACCGACCGGCAAAATAATCAGCAATGGTTTTCGGAAACTGGAGAATTCCCCCATCTCCATCGTCGCGACGAGCCAGAGGCTCCAGGCCAGATCGATTGTAAGCAAGACAACGCCCGACAAGCGCGATCGCGGGAACCGCTGGGCGACGACGGCGAGATCCGGTTTCATCAAGCCGGGCAAACTCATCGCCACGAGGAAGAACCCCGCGATGGTGCCGACAGCGTGCAAAGAGAAATGGTAAATCATATTGTTTCCAGCGAGCTAGGTTCGCGAAAGAGGCGTGCCATACAAGCTGAATCCGTTGGCCCGCTCGATCCGAAGATCGACAAGCTCGCCCACCAACTCGTCGCCGCCCTCGAACACGACGATCTTGTTGGTGCGGGTGCGGCCCATCAGGCGGGCCGGATTCGTTCTGCTCGGCCCTTCGCAAATTACTTCCGCATTTCGGCCGACCAACCGCTCGAGACTGCGGTGGTTGGACTCGTTCACGATTTGGAGCAAGTCCTGGTTGCGCTCTGCCTTGATCTTTTCGTCGATCTGGGTCGCCATTTCCGCAGCCGGCGTATCGCGCCGGGGCGAGTAGCGAAAGATGAATGCATTATCGAATTGTATTTCTTCCACCAGATCGCGCGTCTGTTTGTAATCGTCGTCCGTTTCGCCCGGAAATCCGACGATGATATCCGTGGTAATCGCGATTTCCTCACGCGCCGTCCGGAGTCGCCGGACAAGATCGACATATTTCTCCGCGGTGTAAGTGCGGTGCATCGCCTTCAGGATCTTGTTCGATCCGGATTGCAACGGCAAATGAACGTGCTCGGCCAGTTTTGGCAGCGTGGCCAGCGCGCCGATCAGATCGTCACGAAATCCGATCGGGTGCGGCGAGGTAAAACGGAGGCGTTCGAGCCCGTCGACGGCGTGCACGGCCTCGAGCAACTGAACAAAGGGCGATTTGTTGTCGATCTTCGGAAATTCGTGCCGGCCGTATAAATTCACGATCTGCCCGAGCAGAGTGACTTCCTTCACGCCGCGGGAGACGAGATCGCGTACTTCGCGGACGATCTCGCCAATCGAGCGGCTGCGCTCCGCGCCGCGCGTCTGCGGCACGATGCAAAAAGTGCAATGCATGTTGCATCCCTGCATGATCGAAACGAACGCGGTCGCCTGTTTTGGCGCGAGTTGCTGTTCACGAATCGTTTCCTGCGACCCGGCTTCGTCGGCAACATCGACAATCGAAAAACGAAGATCGTTCATGCGACGGCGGCTGGGATCGGCGATCCCAGCTACAACCTCGTTTTTTCGCGCGACCAGTTCATCCACGTAATCGGCCACGCGATGAAATTTTTGGGTGCCAACGACGAGATCGACATGCGGCAAATTTTTCAGCAGCGATTGGCCCCGGGCCTGGGCCATGCAGCCGAGAAAACCGAACACCACTTCCGGGCGTTGTTTTGCGATTTGTCCCAGCATCCCCATTTTTCCGAGCGCTTTTTGATCGGCCATGTCGCGCACGCTGCACGTGTTCAATAACACCACGTCGGCCTCGATTTCCTGCGCGACCCGCTCATAGCCCCGCGCTTGAGCGAATGCGCGACCTGTTCCGAGTCGCGCTCGTTCATCTGGCAGCCGTAGGTCTTGATGAAAAATTTGGGCATGACCGGGCGGAAATAATACACGGGCGAGACCAGTTCGCCATTATGCACTTGCCATCTTGTTGATCTTTCGGGTTTAACCCCGACATGTCGGGAATGAAAGAAGGACCCGGAGCGATCGGGATTATCGGCGGGAGTGGTCTGTATCAAATCGACGGGTTGCATGATGCGACCGAGCATAAGATCGACACTCCGTTTGGGGCGCCGTCCGATGTCGTGATTGGCGGGACCTTTGCGGAGCGGAACGTTTACTTCTTGCCAAGGCACGGGCGCGGTCATCGGATTCTGCCGCACGAACTCAATCATCGCGCCAATATTTACGCGCTGCGCTCGCTTAATGTGCGTTGGATCATTTGCGTGACCGCGGTGGGCAGTTTGCAGGAGAAATACGCGCCTCGGGATATTGTTTTGCCGTCGCAGTTTTACGATCGCACCAGTTCGCGCGCGGCCCATACATTTTTCGGTGAAGGAATCGCCGCACATATCTCGTTCGCTGAGCCGATCAGCGCGGCGCTGCGAAATTTACTGGCTGAATCTGCGAGCCGGCTTGGTCTGAAGGTCCACAACGGCGGCACTTACGTGAACATGGACGGGCCGGCGTTTTCCACGCGGGCGGAATCGGAGTTGAACCGACGGCACGGCTTCGACGTGATCGGCATGACCAATTTGCCGGAGGCTAAGCTGGCCCGGGAAGCAGAGATCGCGCTGGCCACGATGGCCATGGTGACCGATTACGATTGCTGGAAGGGGGAGGAAGAACCGGTCTCGGCACAGACGGTAGTCGGCCATTTGCTGGCCAATGCCGAGACGGCAAAGAGGGTGCTTGTCGATGTAATCCCGCGGATACCGGCGAGGGCCGATTGGCCGGAGCACTTGGCCCTCGATTCGGCCTTGGTCACCGATCGCAAGCTTTGGCCGAAGGCGACGGTGGAGAGATTGACCCCGATCCTAGGGCGGTTTCTGTAGCGACGGTCTATGACCGTCGGTCTCCCAGGAGGAAATTTGCGACGGCCAGAGGCCGCCGCTACAGCTGGGAAAACAGGCCTAAAAAAGTACTTGCCTTGCTCGATCGTATTATGGTAATTATAAACCCACGCTAGATCAAATCTCTCGCATACACACACATACGGAGCCCGAAGAATGAATATCAAAATTGCTGCTTGTTTGCTTAGTCTCGCCCTGCTTCCCGCTTGTTCGACCACGAAAACGGCCGATCGCCAGTCGCTCGAACAACGGTTGATGAACAAATACGCTGCCGTTGATAATACGGCAGGTGCAGAGCCCGCTCCGCCCGCAGAGGGACCTGACGATATTGCTGCGGATGCTCCGTCCGATCCGAAACGGAATCCGAAGCTGGTGCCGACACCATTGCTTCGTCTCTCGGCCGCTTCGGACACGCCGTAATTATTGGGTGGGCGAACTGCCCCGGGGAAGCTGTCAGCTTCCCCTACCGGGCTGGGAGCGCGCGACAGAGCGAGCGGATTGGTCCTCCCTCTCGCAGCAACACCTTCCGCTACATCCAGAGGCCCCAGGAAAGCAGTGCCGACGCGTCGCGCCATACGCCTGCCTTGCTGTCGCCCAGCACCACGACGATCACGTCGCGGCCCGGACGCGAGCCGCTCGCGATCAGGCAGTGACCGGCGGCTTCGGTGTAACCGGTCTTCATCCCGTTACAATAAGGTGAGCGTTGCAGAACTTTGTTCGTGTTGGTCAGCTCGCGAGTACGGCCATTGGCATAACGAAAAACAAGCTGAGGCATCCGAACGATTGAACGGATCGTTGGATTGGCATACGCGGTGCGGGCGATGATGGAAAGATCGCGTGCGGTGGAATATTGGCCAGGGACAGGCAGACCGTTCGGGTTTACGAAGTGCGAATTGGTTGCGCCCAATTCGCGGGCGCGTCGGTTCATGACTTGGGCGAATGCTTCGATGCTCCCGGCATAATCGCGCGCGAGGCACCGGGCCACATCGTTCGGGCTTTTCACTAACAGCGCTCGAAGGAGATCCATGCGTTGGTAAACATCACCCGGTCGAATATTCAGCTTCACCGGCTCTGCCATGGTATCGACGGCTTCGACTTTTACCGGCTGATCGAGAAAGCCGCGCTCGGCGACGATCAGCGCGGTCAGCAATTTCTGAGTACTGGCCGGCGCTCGCATGACATCGGCGTTTTTTTCGTACAGCACCTGGCCGTTGACAGCATCCACCACCATAATCGCTTTCGCGCCGGTCGAAGGCACTTCGCGAGAGACCAGCGGGCTCGTTTCTGAATCGGCAAGCGGCTTGGGCGCGTGGTGAGCAGAGGAGCGCCGAGCCGGTCTTTCCTTTTTCGTCGATTCGGTTCGAGCAGCGGTAATCTTCGTCGCGCCTTCCTTCGAGGAGGGCTCGGAAATCCCGGTGGGCCGGACCGCATCTTGCGCTCCGGCCTGCATCGCCAAACTCAATATGAGCGCCAGCACGCGGAAGTGAGGAATGATGAGGCCGCTGAATTTCATCGGGAGCAAAAACTAGAAACGAATTTGCGCGTTGCGCAAGGGACTGGCGGGCGGGAATTCCGGTGTGTCCTACCGCGCCCGTTCGATCAGCTCGATCTCGTAACCTTCCGGCGCGTCGATGAACGCGATCCGGCCACTGCTGCTTTTGTGCGGACCGTCTGAGAGCGGATAACCCTTGGCCGCCGCTTCCTGGGCGAATTTGTCGAGATCGTCTACCTCGAACGCGAGATGAGTCAGATCGGGACCGACCACGACCGGCCCGCTTTCATCAAATTTGCACAGCTCGATCTCCTCTTCACTTTCGGGCGCTTTTAGAAAGACAAGCTGCGAGCCCCGACCGGATGTGTGGCGGCCAACCTCCTTCAGCCCGAGCACGTCCTTGTAAAACGAAACAGTTTTCTCCAAATCCTTTACCCGATAGCGGGTGTGTAAGAGCTTCTTGACCATGATCTATCTTATTGCCCCGGGTCGGGATCAAATTCAAACTGCCGGCAGACTTTTGCGATGAAACTTGTCATTGCCGCCACCGGCGCCAGCGGAACTATTTATCTTCAACGCCTGCTCGAACAAATCGATTGCGGCGCGCATGAAGTGCATCTGGTGATGAGCGGTCACGCCCAGCAGGTCGCGAAACAGGAGGTCGATCATCTCCAAATCCCCGCGAATGTCGTGCAGCATCCGGAGAAAGATCTCAACGTTCCATTCGTGAGCGGCTCGGCCTATTTCGACGCCATGGTAATCGTGCCCTGCTCGATGGCCACGCTCGGCCGTATCGCCTCCGGCTCGAGCGATAGCGCGCTGTTGCGCGCGGCCGACGTTTTTCTCAAGGAACGCCGCAAACTGGTTCTCGTACCGCGCGAAACGCCGTGGAACCTAATTCACGCCCGCAACATGGTGACGTTGCTCGAAGCGGGCGCAATTGTGCTGCCGGCAATTCCCTCTTTTTACAGCCGGCCGAAATCGGTTGTCGATGTTGTCGATACGGTCGTGTGGCGCATTCTCGATCAGATCGGCCTGCCCAACCCGCGCGCCTATCGTTGGCAAAGCTGACGTCGCAGTGAAGGAAACAATTATTCCATGGCTGGTCGCCTGGGTTCTCCGGTTGCTCGGAAGTACGCTCCGCATTCGTGTTGATGATCGCAGCGGTCTGAACTCGGGCACCCTGCGTGAACCGACCATCTGGATTTTCTGGCATAACCGCATGTGCGTGATGCCGATCGTTTATGCGCGGTTTTACAAACATCGACACGGCGCCGTACTGGCGAGTTCTAGCAAGGACGGAGCGATCATCGCAGGCGTGATGGAGCGATTCGGAGTCGGCAATGTACGCGGATCGACCTCGCGGCGCGGCGCGGAAGCGTTGCTCGAGCTTACCCGCCTGGTCGAAAACGGTGGCGACGTGGTTCTCACGCCGGACGGTCCGCGCGGGCCGCGCTACGTGCTTGGCAGCGGCGCGATCTCGCTCGCTCAAAATACGGGCGCGCCGGTTGTGCCGATCAGCGTCGAATATTCGAGTTGCTGGCGATTGCGCAGTTGGGACGGGTTCATGATTCCGCGGCCTTTCTCCACCGTACGAGCGATTTTCGGCCAGCCGCACCGGGTAAGATCGACAACCACGTCGGAGGAATTCGAGGCCGAGCGCTTGCGCTTGCAAGAAGTAATGATGGCGCTGGTTGAAATGCGGTAGCATTCCCTGTCATCCTGAGCGAAGCGAAGGATCTCACAAACTACTTTCAGATGCGAAACAGAAAGGATATTGCGCCATGGCCAATCTAATCGATGGCCGCGCGATTGCGGAGAAAGTCTATGTCGATCTTCGCCGTGAAATCGCGGAATTGGGGTCGAAGGGTCTCACGCCGGGACTAGCGGTCGTTCTGGTTGGCGACAACCCGGCGTCGCGCGCCTATGTGCGTTCCAAGGATAAGATGTGCCAGGAGCTCGGCCTGCATTCGGTCAAGCTCGAGCTGCAGGCCTCGACGACGCAGGCTGAATTGCTCGCGCGCGTGCAGGAATTAAATCGCGATCCGGCAATCCACGGCATTCTTATTCAATCGCCGCCGCCGAAGCAGATCGATGAAGCGGCCGTCGTGCGCACGCTTGATCCGCGCAAGGACGTGGATGGATTTCATCCTGAGAACGTGGCGAAGCTCGCCCTCGGCGATCCAACCGGCCTCGTTCCCTGCACGCCACTGGGCTGCCAGCGATTGCTCGTCGAGAGCAAGATCGACATCGCCGGCGCGCACGTTGTCATTTTGGGCCGGAGCATGATCGTCGGTAAACCGCTGGCGCTGCTTCTCATGCGAAAAGGAATCGACGCCACAGTGACGGTCGTTCATTCCCGCAGCCGCAATCTCCCGGAGATTACACGCTCGGCCGACATCGTGGTGGCGGCGATCGGAAGCGCCAACTTTCTGAAAGCCGATCACGTGCGCGATGGCGTGGTGGTGATCGATGTAGGAATTAATCGAGTCGAAGATCCGACAAGCCAGCGCGGCTATCGACTCGTCGGAGATGTAGCGTTCGACGAAGTCGCTAAGAAAGCGGCTGCGATCACTCCGGTGCCGGGCGGTGTCGGGCCGATGACGATCGCGATGTTGATGTCGAACACGGTGAAGGCGGCCCAGCAATCGTTGTAGCCACGGCGCTCTGTCGCCGTGTTTCCGGCGGCAGGTAGGCCGTTCAGTTCCCACCTACGATCTTCGCGGTCAGCAACCGCAAGATCGAGGGATAGATTCGTGCCGAATGAACAAAGAGAGATCCGAGACGCGGCGAAACGACTGCGGCCCGGGCCAGCCGGTTGATCCACAATCGCCCGCGATACATTTCTGTACAGGCGCCAACGAAGTTGCGTAAGATCGATTGTCGACCTTCGCCCCGGGTGATTTTCACGATTGCGTCCGCGGCCAGTTCACCCGAACGCATGGCATAATAAATTCCTTCGCCGGTAAAGGGCTCGACTACGCGGGCGGCGTCGCCGATAAAAAACAAGTTCTCGTGACCAGGCGGAATTGGGTCGCGAGTGAGCGGGGTAATCGTTCGCCAGGCGTGATCGCGCGACACACCAAACCGTTTTGTCGCCCATGTTTTGAGCGCATCTATCTCGCGTGGTTTCGCGACCAGACAAACATTTAACTCAGTGTCGGTAACCGGAGCCTGGCCGGAGTAACCATATTGAAGAAATTGCAGCACTACGCGGTTGCCGAAATCGGCCGGCAACGGCAGATGAGATTGCAAGCCAATGCGTTCGCGTTCTGGCCGCGGCAATAGGTTGCAAAGGCGGGCTACGGTTGAGTTGCGGCCGTCAGCGCCCACTAGCGTTCGCGCAAAAAAACTTCCGCTATTCGCTGTTTCGATTTTCCACTCCCGATCTTTGATCAACGCTGTAACCGTGGTTTCCTCGGCAACGTGTGCGCCGAGTTCGCGAGCGCGTTGAAGCAAAAGAGCATCGAGAAGACTGCGTTTGACTGCGAACTCGCCCTCATCACCGGGCAAAAGATCAACGACCATCCTTTGGCCACTGATGGCAATGAACTCGACCCGATCGAGTTTCGCATGCGCCAGGGCCCGAATCCGTTGGGCGAGATCGAGCCGGTTCAACACCGGCCAGCACGACGGATTCAAGCAGTCGCCGCAAACTTTCTCGCGCGGAAACTTTTCGCGTTCCAGCAGAAGCGTTCGCAATCCGGCCCGGGCGCAAGATGCGGCGCAGGTCGATCCGGCTGGGCCGCCGCCCACGATCGCAACATCAAATGGTTCCGTCACAAAGTCATTAATCCACTACTCCAACACTCCATCCATTCCATTCAATACTGGCGTGCGAACTATTATGAGCGGAGATTAAGTTCAATGGGCTGGTCTCTTCCAATTTTTCGCGTCGCCGGCATCCAATTGCGGATTCACGTCACGTTCTTGCTGCTAATCGGGTGGCTGGCTTTCGGTTATTACTCTCAAGGCGGTTCCGCTGTGGCCGCGAGCCGGGTCATATTCATTTTGCTCCTCTTCCTTTGCGTCGTGTTGCACGAATTCGGGCACGCGTTCGCGGCGAAAGCTTTCGGCATTAATACGCCCGATATCACGTTGCTTCCGATCGGCGGCGTTGCACGATTGGAGCGAATGCCGGAGGACCCGAAGCAGGAGCTGATCATCGCCGTTGCCGGTCCAATGGTGAACGTCGTTATCGCGCTCGGTTTATTTGTCGCGGGTGGCGGCCGGGCCTCGCTTGATTCCTCAACGGTTGAAGGAGGAGCTCTCATTCCGCAGCTAATGACGATCAACATCGTGCTGGTCCTATTTAATTTATTGCCTGCATTTCCGATGGACGGCGGCCGCGTGTTGCGTGCACTGCTGGCCACCCGGCTCAGTTACGCCCGCGCGACTCAGATCGCTGCGCTCGTTGGCCAGGGGTTTGCCTTTGCCTTTGGATTTGCCGGGCTCCTCTGGAATCCGTTCTTAATATTCATTGCTCTCTTTGTTTACATCGGCGCATCGCAGGAAGCGGCTCTCGCTCAAATGCGTGATGTCTCTCGCCGATTTCCCGTTTCGACCGCGATGGTGCGCGAGTTTCGCACATTGGTGGCAACCGCAACACTTCAGGAAGCGGTGGATGCGTTGCTGGCCACTTCCCAGCATGATTTTCCGGTGGTGGACGAAAGCGGGAATGTCGCCGGTGTACTTACCCGGCACGATCTGATCGCCGCGCTGCGCAAAAACGATCCCGGGCTTCGCGTGGGCGACGTCATGCGGCGCGATATTCCAACCGTGACCACCGGGACGCGATTCGAAGAAGCATTCCGCATCATGCAGGAGTGCAATTGCCCGGCCCTGCCCGTGCTCGATAGCATGAAGCGCCTCGTCGGTCTGCTCACGCCGGAGAACGTGAGCGAATTGATGATGGTGCATTCGGCCATGCCCAAACAGCGGGTGACGTAGACATTCCTAGTCATCCCGAGCGCAGTCGAGGGATCCCGTTGCGAAATCTCGAAGTACACCACGAGATTCTTCGACTTCGCTCAGAATGACGGGCGCGCAATTCTCGCGTAATTTGACGGCTTCCGATGCGATTGACCAAAGAGAAGCCGGATTTGCAGAAGAAGGTGCAGGATGTGCCGCATAAGCCCGGCGTGTACTTGATGCGCGACCGGTTTAATCGCGTCATTTACGTGGGCAAGGCGCGCGACCTGCGCAAACGGGTCAGCTCATACTTTCTGCCGTCGAAAATCGCGCAAGCCGATCTGAAGACGCGCGCCATGTTGGAGGCGGTCTGGGATTTTGAGACCCACACCGTGCGGAGCGATGCGGAATCGGTTTTGCTCGAAGGCAAATTGATCAAGGAATACCGGCCGCGTTACAATATTTCCTTCCGCGACGATAAACGATTTCTCCTGGTTAAGATCGACATCTCGGAGGATTGGCCGCGGTTTCGCCTGGCCCGATTCAAGAAGGACGATAGTGCGCGCTACTTCGGCCCGTATGCGCATTCGGGCGCGTTGCGGCAGACGCTCAATTTCATGCGCAAGAAATTCGGTGTGCTGACCTTTGGCCGCGGCTCGCCCACTGCGCGTGAATTGAAATCATCGACTTATCAAGTGCCGATGCGTCTGAGCGAGATCAGTGCCGAGCAATATCGGGAACGCGTCGCCCAGGCCTGCGAATTTCTCGAAGGACGATCGCGAGAGATGATCGCGAACCTGGAAGAGGAGATGCGGAAGGCCGCCGACAAAACCGATTTTGAAAAAGCGGCGGAGTTGCGGGACATGATCGAAAGCGTCCGCGACACGACGAAGCCGATGCGCCGGTTCACCCGTGGCAGTCTGCCGAGCACGATCGATCCGATGGCGGATGTGCAGGCGCTGGCCGATGCCCTGCAACTTTCGCGCCCGCCGCGCGTGATGGAGTGTTTCGACATCTCGAACATTTCCACAACGCATATCGTTGCTTCGATGGTTTGTTTCCGCGACGGCGTGCCGGACAAGGATAATTACCGGCGGTATCGAGTGCGAACCGTTGAGGGGCAGGATGATTTTGCCAGCATGGCGGAAGTCGTGCGTCGTCGGTACTCGCGGATCTTGCTCGAAGCGCGCGAGGCGAATCCCGATATTGCGGAATTTTCGCAGGAAAATCCGGCCGAAGCGATTGCTCGTTCTGGTCATCCCGACCGAAGTGGAGGGATCCCGTTGCATAACGAAGAGGCAGCGCCGCGGGATCCCTCGACCCCGAAAGCATTCGGGGCTCGGAATGACGAAAGTTTTGTTGCCGTTCGTTTGCCGGATCTCATCATTGTCGATGGAGGAAAGGGACAGCTTTCGATGGCGTGTCGGGAGTTGCAGCGGCTTGGCCTGCACGACTTGCCGATCATAGGTTTGGCCAAGGAACACGAAGAGATTTACCGGCCGGGCCGGGCCATGCCGTTGCAACTGCCTCTCGATTCAGGCGCTTTGCGATTGCTCCAGCGGATTCGCGATGAAGCGCACCGTTTCGCCAACGCCTATCACCAACTGCTCATGAAAAAGCGGATCGGTGAAAGCATTCTCGATGATTGTCCCGGGGTGAGCCAGAACCGGAAGAACGTGCTTTTGCGCAGATTCGGTTCGGTAAATCGACTGCGCAAAGCGAGCGTGGAAGAGATCGCTGCGACGGAAGGGATCGGGCGCAAACTGGCCGACGAACTTCATCGATTTTTGCAAAGGCATTGATTTATCCGCAGATGTTGCCGAGAGTCGCGGTCATTCCGAGCGAAGCGCAGCGGAGTCGAGGAATCCCGTTGCGCAAGATGGAACGCAATTCCGCGGGATCCCTCGATTTCGCTCGGGATGACGACCGTAAAATGTTTCTCGGGAAAATTTGGGTAACTCAACTTTGTCTCTGCATCGCGTTGTCGATCTTCGCTGTGCCGGCAGTGTCTAGTGCGCAGTCGCCAACTCCAAGCGCGACACCGGGGGCAAAGCCCAGCCCGGCCCTGAGTGCAACTCCGGACCTGCAGCCGAGCCCGACGCCAAGCGTGGCGCCGAGCGGGTCCCCGAGTCCGCCGGAGAGCGAAGAAGAAGAGACGATCATTCCAACTTTCGAGACGCAGAAACTGGCTCGCACTTACATCCTCGATGTTCCGGCGCCGCGCGGGCAGATCACTGATCGGCATGGCGTGCCACTTGCCCAAAACAAACTCAGCTACAATCTGGCCATTAATTTTCCGACCCCGCTCGATTTTTCCGATGCTCAGGCGATCGGGTTTGCTCGCGAGAAAATTGCCGCGGCCGCGAAGTTGATCGGGCGGGAAATAAAAATATCCGACGATGCGATCCTGCGGCACTACCGGAATCGCGGCATCATGCCGTTCGAGATCGCGCAGAATCTGAGCGAGCCGGAATACAAGAAAGTGAAGGACGACCTGCCGGAGGAGATTGTCGTCCGGCCGATTTATGTGCGCGTTTATCCGAACGGGAAAGTTGCCGGCCAGGTGATTGGTTACACCGGGAAAACCGGGCGCAATCCCGACGGCATTGTGGACAATCATGAAACGATTTGGCCGGAGACAGAGGGGCGCGAGGGTCTCGAGCAAACGTTCAACGACATGCTCACCGGCAAGCATGGGGAATACAAACTCACGTTCAACAAGGACGGCCGCAAAACTTCCGAGAAATTGATCACGCCGCCGGTGCCCGGCTACAACGTTGTGACCACTCTCGATCTCCGCCTCCAGGAACTGGCGGAGAAAGCGCTCGAAGCGAGAGCAAAGCGCGGCGCAATCGCGATTGTCGATCCTAACACCGGCGACATTCTCGCCCTGGCTTCGTGGCCGACTTACGATCCGAATGTGTTCGTGCCGTCGATCTCGGCGGAAAAATTCAAGGCGCTTCAGGACGACCCGAACATTCCGCTTTTGCCGCGGGCGTTTCGATCGTCTTATCCACCAGGCTCGGTCTTTAAAATTGCCGTCGGCATTGCCGCTTTTGAGAGCGGCGCGGTCCGACCGGAGGATCAATTTCAATGCGTGCCCTCGATCGAGATCGGCAACCTGACTTTTCGGAATTGGAAAAAGGAAGACCGCGGCGCGATGAATTTCGTCCGGGCGCTGACCGAATCGTGCGACACGTGGTTTTATCAGGCCGGAATCAAGACTGGCGCGGAACCGATCGTCGATTGGGCGTTGAAGCTCGGTTTTGGGGCGAAGTGCGGCATCCCGTTGCGCGGCGAAGCGGAGGGGCGCGTGCCGAACGACGAATACATGAAAGCGACCCACGGCCGGAAATTGCTCAACGGCGACGTCGCGAACTTGTCGATCGGCCAGGGCGACGTGCAGGTCACGCCGCTGCAAATGGCGCAAGCGGTGGGAATCGTCGCCAACGGCGGCACGTTTTATCAGGCGCGTCTCGTCCAGCAGGTCCAGACGCTGGACAATGAAATCGTGACCGCCTATCAAGTCCGCGCCAAGAAAACCCTCGATGCCTCGCCCATTACGATGGACGAATTACGGACCGGATTGATCGAGGTCGTCAACGGTCCCGGCGGTACCGGGCACGAGGCCAGCCTCGATAATGTTGAAGTAGCGGGAAAAACCGGCACCGCGCAATGGGGACCGAAGGACAAGGAGCGCACCGCCGCGTGGTTCGCCGGGTTCATGCCGGCCGAACAGCCGCAATTCGCTTTCGCCGCGGTTTACGAAGGCGACGTTGGCAGTAACGTGCACGGCGGGACCGTGGCCGCGCCGATGATCGCGGATATTTTCAAGGCCGTTTACAAAGGCGAGCAGGCGAACGGCCGGCGCCAGCAGCCGTTGAATGTGCGGCCGATGGAACAAAATCATCGGTCTCAACCGGCGGAAGAAGATCAATCGGATTGATCGATACTCAACGCACGCTGTCATCCCGAGCCCCGAAAGCTTTCGGGGTCGAGGGATCCCGTTGTGTTATCTGCACGTTTTGCAACGGGATCCCTCGACTCCGCTCGGGATGACGATGATATCAAGCAGCCGCAGTTTCTTTCGGCAACTCCATCGTGCCTTTGAACTTGGACGGTTCTTCTTCGACCCCGAAATTCTCGGAATAAAGGTTGTCGATCTTCGCCATGTCGTCGCTGGTAAGCGACGGACATTCCGGCGCCCTGGCGAATTCAACGACTTGTTCTTCGTTGTAAATATTCGGCAACGTCGAAGCGATCCGATCGTCGGCCAG
Organism: uncultured Verrucomicrobiae bacterium; assembly: GCA_963815455.1. Taxonomy (GTDB): domain Bacteria; phylum Verrucomicrobiota; class Verrucomicrobiia; order Chthoniobacterales; family UBA10450; genus JBDTZF01. The sequence goes on along the minus strand of CAWFGO010000001.1, from coordinate 898,347 downwards.
CAGCCATTGCAACGCCGCCTGGCCGAGCGTTCGTTCGGAATTTTCGAGAAACCGTAACTTGTCGATCTTCTTGATCCCGTTGAGTAGCCAACTTCGCGGGCGATGGCTACGATGATCGGTTGGCGGAAAGACGGTGTCGACGGTGTAATTACCTTCGAGCATTCCCGAGGAATGCGTGACCCGGATGAGAAACATCGTGTCCTTGGCGGCATCGGTCGCGGCGTCGTGAATGGCGCGACCGGGATGCTGCTCGAGCATATTGTAGATGTGCTGCACGCTGGTCACGTCGCGTTCGCGGACGCAATTCGCTCCCTCATACAGCCAGCCGATCGCCGGCCCCAGCGCGATGCCGTAGTAACGAATTTTCCCGGTGGATTTTAATCGATCGAGCGTTTTCCAAAGCGCGTCGTCATCGATCTGCTCCATGCGAATATTGTGCAGTTGCAGCAGGTCGATCCGGTCGGTCTTCAATCGTTTCAACGCCGCATCCGTGGCGCGTTCAATCGCCTCCGGCGAAAAATCCTGCGGAATTTCCCGCTGACCGCGCCCGCGCGCTTCGCCATGATGAACGAAATCGTAACCAACCTTGGTCGCGATCGTGATTTCATCCCGCTGATTCGGAAACGCTTTCGCGATCAATTCTTCGCTCAAACCATTTCCGTAAGTATCGGCTGCGTCGAACAACGTTACCCCCAGATCGAACGCCTTGTGCATTAGGGCAATCGCTTCGCCCTCGGTAAACTTTCCCCACCAGCCGGTCGAAATCGTCCAGAGACCGAACCCGACTTCGCTCACTTTGAGATCGGTGTTTTTGTAGGTGCGAAAGCGCATCGACCAAAACTAGACGTTCAAGCCATATGCGCAAGCAGCGGCATTTTTCACTGGTTACTGATTACCTCTTGGACTAATGCGCGCTCTTCCGGCAGAAGATTGTCGATCTTGATCTGGGCGGCTTCCTCTTTGGCTTCCTTTGAGTGGCCATTGGCAGACAACACGGCGGCGTGCACGGCCAGTGCGGAAGGCGTGAGGGCGCGAGGCGTGACCTGAATGTGCGCATAAACAGTCAGGGCATCCGTCGCACGATTTTGGCGAAGCCGCGCCAGCGCGAGAAGGGTCCGATGCGGCATGCTGGCGGCGTCGCGCTGCACCAATTTTTCAGCGACCTGCTCAATCTCTTTCAGCGCTTTGTCTCGCGCCCTCCGTTCTTCGTCATTCCGGCTACTGCTGCCGAGGAGCAATAATTTCATATACGCTTCGTCGTTTTGCACCGCCGGATCGTTAGGCCAGAGACGCCGCATGTCGGCAAGAACAGCGCGGATCTTTTGGGCGTCGCTGCTGGCCTGCGCGATCCGCAAACGGCCTTGTTGGGCGGTTCGCAATCTCGGTGCCTCGGTAGCAGCCGCGTCGTAGGCCGAGCCCGCGACTTCGCGCAGGCCGTTTTTTTCCGCGTACTCGGCCACCGTCATTAATTTTGCCGGATCGCCTCCGGCGGCTTCCAGTGCGCGCTGCCAATTATTTTCGGCTGCCGTTTTTTCGCCCAGCTTAGCGTTGCAGCGGGCGAGATACATTTTTTGAACGAGGGGCTCGAGAGGGAAACGGTCCGCGTCCACAAGTTGTTTGACTTCCTCCCAGCGATTGAGCGCCCCGAGCGCATCGAGACGCTGCAGGAACAGATCGCGGTCCTGTAGCGCTTTCTCCAGCGGAATTGTATCGAGTTCGCGTTGGTATTCGCCTTTGCCATTGAGCCAGGTGGCAAGGGCTGCGAGTGACGCCGGATCGCCGCCCTTCCAATCGGCGATTCCGCGTGCGATCAACGCTTCGCGCCGCGTTGGATCGATCTTTTCCAACAAATCGAGCGCAGCGAGTTTTTGCGAAGCCTTTGCCAGTGGATGCGTTTCCAGTGCCCGGCTCAACTTTTCGATCTCTGACCTGTGATCCCCGGGCTCTGTCCACTGATTTGTTAGCGCTCGACGCGCCAACACAACCAGCGCATCGAGCGCGGTCGCGCTTTGGCCGCGCGAAAGTTTTTCCAGGCGCGACCAGGCGGCATCTGCGTGGACCTTGTCTGTGGAAGAGCCCAATTCGAACAGCGCAGCTTGAAATTGTTCGCGCTCGGTCGCCCGCGGATCATCAAAGATTTTTCGAAGTGAGGAAATCGCATCCTCAGGCACGCCTTTATGGATCGACAATTGGGCGGCCAGCAGCCAATCCGCCGCCTCCGGCTTGGTCGCCGTTAACTTCTGCAGCGCATTCTCGGCCGCGCTCGTTTCGCCGGACATGATTGCGATGGCGGCTTCATCGCGCAGATCTTCGCGGGTGAGTGATTGTCGATCTTTCAGTTGTTTCCAGAAATCGAGCGCTTCGACTTGGTGGGTACGGGAAAGGAAACGCGCCACCGCGCGTAACGCCTCCGGTTCGGTCGGACGAAGCTGATAGGCAGCAGTCGCTTCTTTGCGAGCATCCAGCCATTTTTCCTTTTCGATATTGGCAAATGCACTTCGCGCATGCCGCCGTGCCTGCCAGGCTTTGATCGCGTTCATGGTTGGGCGGCCGGCAAGAAATAGGGCGCCGAGCATGAGCACGAACAGGAGCAGGAGCACGACGACGCGGCGACGCTTGCGCTGTTTGAGTCGCCGCTCGTCGGCGGTCAGCATGAAATCAGCAGGCATTAGAAGGAAGTAGGAAGTAGAAATTAGAAATTAGAAGGTGACGACTGCTCTTTGAGTTTCTTGCCAATGCTTGCAAAAATCGCAAGCAGCTCAGATGACTCGCGGCGAAGATCAGCCGCCGGATCTTTTGCCGTTCCGGATTCTGTTACCAGCTCCAGCCAGGTACTGCGTTTCGGCAGCCTCCTTTTGGACGGTACCGATCTTGTTTGCGAAATCGGCCCGGGACACCCCGCGGTTTGCCTCTCGATAATTTGCACCGATGGACGTTGCCGAGCGCAACAGCTGTCTTCCCAAGACGTCTGCTTCGCGCGTTCGCGGCAGCGCCGATACAAATCTAATGACCGCCAATGCGAATCGCTTCGTTCGTTGCTCCAGATCTTTTTCCATCTCGTTTTCTACTTCCTACTTTGTAATTCCTACTTTCTATCTTCCACCTTGATTAGTTCCGGAAGAAGCCGTTCGAAGCGCTCCGCGGCTTCTGCGCTAGAACGCTGGTGCGGCGACACCATAAGAAACTCCATCACCTGCTGGCCCGGGTTGCGAATTCCCTCGCGCACAACACGCCAGCGCTCTGATCGCGACCAGTCGCCCGGGTTACTCTTGCTTAACTGCGACGCTTCACCGGGTCGCACCGTATCTTCGCGCAAACAAAAGAAGGCATGAGCATAGACCGGCGGGGAGTGCACCGTGCCTTCGCGGGTAAAGGCGAAATGATGAAATGGCACCGCAAATTTGTCTGTTACTGAGTACATACGAGTGCCTTCGTCGGCGGTTTGTCGCCAGCCCGCACTGGGCAGACAGATATCGGGGCGATGTGCGCGTGCTCGCAGGACCGTCGATGTTCCCGGCTCCCAGCGGAAAAAATAAAGCAGATACAGTCCGCCCTTGGCCGAATCTGCTTCTTCGCGCCAGGCGACCTCGCGGCCATCGTCGAAGCGCAATGTGTTCTTGATTGCCTGTTGAATTTTCAGTTCGTGAAAATTTGGCGCCGATTCCGGCCAGCGAACATCCCAGCGTGCTGTCGCCGCCAGGTTCGTTTCGTGCGCCCGGTACCAGGACGCCGCGCCGATTTCGACAAGCGCAATCCAAATCACGGCCGGAATTAGAAAGTAGAAATTAGGAAGTCGAAAAAAGTGACGAGTGACGAGTGACGAGCGGCCAGAGGGAGAGTCGACCTGTGACCTCTGTTGCCTAGCCAGCCAGCCGGCCAAAAACATCGAGCCGACGAATACAATCCCGACGATTGCGTAACCGGCGAGATCGTGCCAGCGATCAACCTCGGAGATATTTTTGGTGGCGGCGATCCAAACCAGAAAAGTGGCGCGCCCCAAATTGGCGACCACGGCGATGGCGATCGCGCCGGCAACCAGCGCTACCCGGTTGAAGATCGACAATCGTTTTAGCTCGCCAAAAAGAAGGCCGATCATGAGCGAGGTTTGAAACGAGCGGACGCCGCTGCAGGCTTCGTTCACGCCGACCAGCCCGTTGTTGATCCGAATCAGATTGCCGTCGAGTTCTGCGGGAATTCCAAGCAGCGCAACCGCTTCCGTTGCGAAACCGGCCACAAATCGCATCAGGCCCTGGATGATCGGAACCTCGATCGGCGTGATCCAAGGCACGGCGACCAGAAAGAAAACGATTGGAAACGCGAAATGCCGCAGCCAGGGACGGCCCCCGGCAAACCAGACCGCAAACAAAGTGATCGCGACGACAATACCGGCATGGAACCAACTGAGTGGCCGCCAATCGGGATTGCCGATTTCAAAGACGCGGACCGGTAAGAGCAACAGAAGCGCGGAAACAACGATAAGCGCCGCGACCCACGTTCGCCGCCGATCGCCGATCTCCGGCGCGGGACGCGCCTCCCACCGCAACCAGAAAAGAAAGAGCGCAAAAAAAGGGACGAACCAGCCGTAATTGTATTGTTCGTTGACCGTCCATTCGTCGCTTAGATGCCGGCAGAGTACGAACCAGAGCCCGGCCAGAAAGAGACCACCAAGGACAAGAACGGGACGAGTCAACTCGGTTGAGAGCCGGTTTCGATTCGACGGGGGAAGCAAGAGAGGTCAACGAGGGCATAGCATATTCAGATTCTCGCGGTGCGAAAACGCGATTAGGCTCTGACCTCGTGGAGCAGATCCTCGGCCCGGCGGGCGAACCAAATTACGCGTCGCAAAAAATCCTCGGCATTCGTTTCTTCGATGGAGATGTCGATCGAGCGCTCGAGGTCATGTTTCAACGTGGCGGTTTTATGGTCGCGCCATCGGGGACATGTTTTGCCCGGCTCCGTCGCGATCTCATCTATCGCGAGGCGATGGTAAGCGCGGATCTCGCCATCCCCGATAGCGGCGCGATGGTCTTGCTTTGGAAATTTCTACACGACCGAAGGATTCCTCGCATTTCAGGGCTAAAATATCTTCAGCATTTGACGGCGCGCTTGTTTGCGGAAAAACAGGAGAGCGTTCTTTGGGTCCTGCCAAACGAGAGCGCCCGGGAGAGAACGACGCGCTGGTTAGGCGCAAATCAATCGGCGTCTTCCGATGTCGATCTTTATGTCGCGCCACATTACGAACCCGTTGTGGAAGATCGACGGCTGCTCGAAAAGATCGAGAGCAGGCGACCGGCGCATGTCATCATTGGCATCGGGAGCGGTCCGCAGGAAAAGCTCGGGCGCTATTTACGAGATCGTCTTGAATATCGGCCCGCGATCCATTGCATCGGTGCCGCCCTTGGATTCCTGACCGGCGATCAAGTCGCCATTCCGGATTGGGCCGATCGATACTATCTGGGGTGGGCATTCAGACTCTTGCGTCAACCGCATGTTTTCATCCCACGCCTCGCGCGCGGTTTGGACCTGCCGTGGTTGATCTGGAAATACGGAGGCACCCTTCCCCCACCGAAAAAGATTTAGAAAAATTCACAAAGAATCGTTCGAACTATTTGCGATCTTTGCCAGTATCGGCAAGAGACTGAAGCAATGATCGTCCTGGGACTTAACGCTTATCACGCCGATTCCGCCGCGTGTTTGATTGTTGATGGCAAACTGGTCGCCGCGGCGGAAGAGGAGCGGTTTCGCCGGATCAAGCATTGGGCCGGTCTGCCGACGCAGGCGATCGATTATTGCCTGCGCGAAGGGCGGCTGAAACTGGCGCGATGTCGATCATATCGCGATCAATCGAAAACCGGGCGTAAACAATTGGCGCCGGCTCGGGTTTGTCCTGACGCATCTGCCGCATCCGAAATTGATGATTGCAAAAGATCCGGAATATTCGCAGCGCCGCCGCGAATCAAGGAAACGCTCGAAGCGCACTATCAGGTCGCGCTCAAGGCGGAGATCCATCATGTCGAACACCATCTCGCCCATCTGGCCTCGGCCTTTCTCGTTTCCGGGTTCAACGAAGCCGCCTGTCTTTCCATTGACGGCTTTGGCGATTTTGCCAGCACCGCTTTCGGATTCGGCGAGGGCGACAATATCAAGATCGACAATCGCGTTTATTTTCCGCACTCGCTCGGCATTTTTTACTCGGCGCTTACCCAGTTCATCGGTTTCCCCAATTACGGCGACGAATACAAGGTCATGGGGCTGGCGCCCTATGGCGAGCCGGCGTTCCTCGAGCAGATGCGCGAGATGGTCCGGATCCGGCCGGACGGCACGTTCCGCTTGAACCTGAAATATTTCCGGCACCACACCGACAACGTTTCCTACAGTTGGCAAAATTGCGCGCCCGAGGTGGGCACGCTTTACCGCAACAACGCTGACCGCTCTTCTCGGTCCCGCCGCGAAAACCGGACGAACCGCTCGAACAAAAACACAAGGACATCGCGCGTTCGGTGCAGACGATTTACGAAAAAGCGTTCTTCGAGCTGCTCCACGCCCTGCACAAACTGCACCCGAGCGACAATCTCGCTCTGGCTGGCGGATGTGCGATGAATTCGGTCGCCAACGGCAAGGTTTATCGCCGGACGCCGTTCAAGAAAATGTATCTGCCCGCCGCGGCCGGCGACGCCGGTGGCGCCATCGGCGCGGCCGCTGTTGTGCAATTCGAAATTCGAAATCGGAAGATGTCGAAATTGGATTCCGCTCTACCTCTGGCCCTTCATCTCGTCCGAGGAGGAAATTCACGCCTTGCTCGATTGGAAGAGAACGGAAGTCGCCAATGCCGGCTGCACCATTGCACTCATGACCGAACGAAGAAGAATTGTTGCACCGGACCGCGCAAGCGATTGCCGACGGGAAAGTCGTCGGCTGGTTTCAGGGGCGAATGGAATGGGGGCCGCGGGCCCTGGGAAATCGTTCCATCCTGGCGGACCCGCGCCGGACCGACATGAAAGACATCTTGAATGCGAAGATCAAACGACGGGAATCGTTCCGGCCGTTTGCGCCGTCGATCCTGCGCGAAGCAGTGTCGGACTGGTTCGAGCAGGAAGACGACGTCCCATTCATGATGCAAGTGTTTCAATTTCGTCCAAAACACCGCACCATGGTTCCGGCGGTCACGCACGTCGATGGCAGCGGCCGATTACAGACCGTGCACAAGGAAACTAACCCGCGCTATTACCGATTGATCGAGCATTTTCGCGATCTCACTGATGTTCCCATGGTGTTGAATACGTCGTTTAACGAAAATGAACCGATCGTCTGTTATCCCGAGGAAGCGCTCGACTGTTTCCTGCGCACCAAGATGGATGTGCTGGTTCTCGGGAATTTTTGGATTGGCCGCTTTGGCTAGACGCGCTGGGTGTTGCTCCCCAGGTATTGCAGTCTAGTTTCGCCGCGTGCCCGTCGAGGTTTTGAAGAGAAAGGCAAGAACGCTGATCACTTTCAGCGGATTGCAGACACTGGTGCACGCTGTCATGGCGCTCAGCGGATTCTTGATCGTGCGCATTTTGGCCAAACCGGAATACGCCGCCTACACAATCGCCGCGAGCCTGCAGACGCTGTTAAACGCGTTGACCGACTCCGGAATCGGCTGGGGCTTGAACGCCGTTGGCGGGCGGATATGGAGTGATTCGGCACGACTGCGCGGACTCATCGCGATCGCACTTCGTCTGCGTTCCTACCTGGCCTTCGTTGCCGTGCCCCTGACTGTCCTCTCGGCGTTTTATCTTCTTAGAAAAAACGGCGCGTCCTGGCCGGCCACGGTCGCACTGACAGCCGGCGTGCTCGCGACGATATGGGGAACGTTTCTCACAAATATCTACGCGGTTCCATTGCGACTGCGTTCCCTCTACACAACCGTGCAGAAGTTTGATCTCTTCGGCGCGAGCTTGCGATTCGTCCTGCTGGCGATCCTGGCATGGTTCTTCCTAAACGCTATCGGCGCGGTGCTAGTCACGGCGATCACTCTGACGGTGCAAGGAATGCTGCTGCGACGAAGCGCCAACAGGATTCTCGTCGGCGAATCCAGGGAAGAAGAGTCGGATCGGCGAGCTTTGATCGGGTTGATGAAAAGACAAGCTTTGGCGACGGTTTTCTTTGCCTACCAGGGCCAAATCACAATCTGGATCATCTCGATCTTTGGATCGACGGAGAAAGTCGCGGATCTTGGCGCGCTCAGCCGGCTGGCATTAATCTTTGCCTTGGTCGCGAGCATTCTAACAGGATTGGTCGCGCCGACGTTCGCCCGGTGTGAATCGCTTGATCGTTTACTCCGGCTCTTCGTAACCGCGTTGGTCGCTTATTTGGTATTTGCAGCGCTCCTCTTGTTTTGTAGCATCGCTTTTCCAAGTGAAATTCTGTGGGTTCTTGGTGGGAAATATGCTTCGCTAACGCGCGAAGTCCCCCTGCTTGTGACCAGCTCGGTCGTGGTCGGTTTGACATGGGTAGTGCACACTCTTGCCTTGTCCCGGGGCTGGGTCTGGCAGACATGGACGGTTCCGGTCGCCACAGTTCTGGTTCAATTTGCCTGTGCGCGATTTGTGCACTTTGATTCGGTGGCAGGTGTCCTCGTGTTTGGCATTATTTCACTCATCCCCGCTCTCATTATTACGAGTTACATGACCGGCCGAGGATTATGGACGAGTTGGCGGAGAGGATCTTTAGCGCCGGCTGCAGCATAGGGGCGCAAGAATGATTTGTGCTTCACAGCAGTTGGCACACGATAGATTTTTGTTAACAGAACAACCCAACGTTTTGGTGCCGAATCGGCTCGGTTGGCGGTGCAGCACTGTCCACATTGCAAGTAAATGAACGCGACCGTTGCCAAGCTTGTCTTTCGGATGAGGAACGGATGGTTCTCCTCATGATCCGGCGATTCTGGTATCGGACCCTTGGCGCCAAGATAGGACGCGGTTCAAGCTAGGGCGAGTACCGCATCACCTGGCCGCATCAGCTCTATATCAAGGCCGACTGCGTGATAGAGAATGACGTATCATTCAAATATGACGGTCCCTATCGAGAAGGCCCTTCTATCTTAATAGGAGATCGAGTGTTTATTGGTACGGGCGCGGAATTCAATATTGCTGCGAGAATCGAAATCGGGGCAGATACTCTGATAGCAAGCGGCGTGCGGTTAATCGATCACGATCACGCCATTGCTCCTGGGGCTGTGATTCGGAAGCAAGTTGGCATCTTCGAGCCGATCGATATCGGTTCAGACTGCTGGATTGGTGCAAATGCCGTTATTTTGAAAGGGGTCCACATCGGCAGCGGTGCAGTGATCGGAGCGGGTGCCGTAGTAAATGAAGACGTTACCGCCTGGAGAAATCTGGGCCGGCGTGCCGGCGAAAGCCATCGGGCGTCGCGAACCTGGGTTATCGGAAATCGCCCAATAGATGAACCCGCAGCCGAAAACGCCGCGAATTAGCTGCATCATTCCGACGCTAAATCGCGGACGCATTCTCTGCGAAACGATTCGGCTGCTTCAACAGCAGACCCATCGTCCGCACGAGATTGTGATTGTTGATCAAACCCCAAGGCACGACGCTGAGACAGAGCGTCTATTGGCCGCTTGGACCATCGAGAAGGTGATCGTTCGTATTCGACAATCAGAACCAAACGCGTCGCTCGCACGAAATTTGGGAGCACGTGCCGCGACGGGAGATATCTTTCTTTTTCTGGACGATGACATTTCGATAGAGCCGGACTTCCTGGCCTCGTATGCGCGAGCATTTTCCGATACGAGCGCTCAAGCTGTCGCCGGGCAAATCCTCGAAGGTGCTGCTCAGACGGTCGAAGAATTATCGAAGCGCCAGACAGATCCCGAAACAGGTTGGTTGTATTTTCCGAAAAATTATTCGGGACGCTGCCAAACGGCCTGGATGGCAAGCGGTAATTTTGCAATTCGTCGCGATCGATTTTTTGAAATAGGCGGAATGGATTCGAATTATAGACGAGGTGCTTTTCGAGAAGAATCCGATTTTGCCATGAGATTTCGAAAGTCTGGTGGACGGTTTGTATTCGAACCGAAGGCGTCGATCTATCACCTGGGTGCTACGGGTGCGCCGGAAGGCGGATCGCGTAACTGGATCCGCAACAAACGAATTGCCGGCTGGCATCATTGTGTAGGCGATTGGTATTTCACGCTAAATTTTCTTAACCGCGCGAACTGGGGGCACTTGCTCGTCGCCAGCTTACGGCATTTCGTGTTTAATCGTTACAATCTTTCCCGACCGTGGTTAGTGCCGTTGCTTTTATTAAGATGGCTGGCTGCATTGCCGTCCGCAATATACCTTCGGAGTCGCGGGCGAAGACTCGTCAGGCCACTCGAAGAATGTTGAAATACTTATGGTCAAACCGTACCCGATTTCCAATCGGGTCGCAGCCTTGGTTGAAATCCTGGGCGAAACGGATTGCCACTCTCCCGCGCCTGCTGGAATCCCTTATCATTCAAAAGCTGATGACGTTTCGCGGGGCGACTATAGAAAGTCCGGCGTTTGTCGCCAAATGTAAGCTTAACGGGTGTGCCGCAAAGTTAAAGGTAGGCCGGGGAACTTTTGTTGGCCGAGTGACTTTCCACTTGCATGATCGAATCGATATCGGGCGAAACGTCGTTATTAATGACGGGGTCATTCTGTTAACCGCCAGTCACGACATTGATTCCGAAGACTTCAGAACGACCGCCGGGCCAATCATTATTGGGGACCATGCGTGGATTGCCACTGGGGCGATTCTCCTGCCCGGCGCGGAGATCGGGATCGGCGCGGTGGTTGGCGCGGGTGCCGTCGTAAGGGGCCGAATTGAGCCGTATAGGATCGCCACCGGCAATCCAGCAAAGGTCGGCGATCGGGAACGGTCACGTGACCTGCGCTATTGCCCATGTCAAAAAGTAGCGGCTTTCGAAGCGTGGCTCGGGCAGGCGAGACACTTGCCGCAATGAGCTGGATCCGCCAGAGACCTGCAACGGTGATGTTGCTGTTAAGCATCGTTGCCTGCGTTTTCGAAGGTACGCTTCGGAAATGGGTATTCCGGGAATCTGGAGGGCTGATGCGATATGCATGTTACTTCTCCAAAGATTTTATTTGGATTGCGCTGGTCCTGTTTTGCAGACCGACTGTTGAAACATTTGGCAGGCAATATCTCGGAAGAGTTTTGGCCATCGGGATTCCGCTGGTTCTTTTGGGCGTCGTTCTTAGCGGTGCGCGCGATCTGAACTTGGTCGGAGGAGTTTTATCGTTTCGCGCCTTGGTCCTCTTGCCTTTACTGGCATATCTGAGTGTAAGCCGAATCTCGGGTATGAAGATTGACGTCGTCGTTTTTGTAGTCGGCGGGTTGACGGTTTTGAACGCAGTCTTAGGGATCACGCAGTATTCAAGTCCGATCGATGCTGCGATTAACTACTACGCCAACGAGGATGTGGCAGGGGCGGTTGCGTTTGAAGAAAATGTGCGGGCGGTAGGGACATTTTCCTACATCAGCGGGTATGCGAACCTCGCGACTGTAGGAAGCTGGGCGGGTTTGGCCGTACTTTGTCTGGCTCGTGGTCGCCTATCGTATATCATTGCAGGATGGGGATTTTATGTTGCCTCATTAGTTTGCGCGTTAGTCTCCATCTCCCGAGGAACTGTCATTACGGCGCTCGCGATGCTTGTTGTGCTAGCGGTTTCCGGTAAGGACGCTGTTGTCAATTTGGCCAAAGGAATTGCCGCACTCACAGCAATCCTATTCATCGGATACGCGTTCAATCTGAATCCGATGATCGTCAAGTTGTCGGATACCGTTATCGAACGCCACGAACTGGCCGGGGATACGGTTGAGAGCAGAACCCTGGATCCGATTTTGCAAATCGGACCTGCGGCTGCCATCGCTCCAATGGGCCTCGGCTTTGGCACAGAGCAAGTTGCGGGCGTTTTTGCAGAAACTGGAGTAATGGCCTTTCACCGTTTCGAGTGGCAGTTTCCACGACTTGTTTTGGAAACAGGCTTGATCGGCCTCGCCGGATTTCTGATAACATGCATTGGCACGATCTATGTGATTTTTAAGACGCGAGCACGGATCTCAGATGAAGGCTTGCGAAGGGTCTTTGTACTTAGCGCATTCCTGGCAGGCAGCCTTTTCTATACGAATGTGGTTTTCAATCACATCGCTTCATTTTTTGCCTGGATCATCGTTGCTGTGACGCTGGCTTCGTCAACGGCACCGCCGCAACTGCCTAGGATCAAGAAGCAATATGTTGGACGGATGGCTGGCGCGACATCTTAGCTGCCCGAGAGATCGGCAAGCCTTCGAGGAGATTGACGAAGAACTAGTCTGTTCTTCCGGCCACCGCTTTCCAATAATCAGTGGAATTCCGGTTCTCTTGATCGAGGAAGCCGATCCCACGCTTCACGTGATTGGAGGTTCAATCGAGGCGGCGAGAGAAAAGAATCGAACGGACGATTGCTTATTTCTGCAGACACTTGGGATTCATGAAGAAGAACGCCAGAGCGTGCTCCGGGATTTTCAAGCCGGCAAGAACTCGGTTGACCCTGTCATAAATTATCTTGTCGCACACACCAACGGGATCTTATACAAACACCTTGTTGGGCGCCTTCAAGAATATCCAATTCCTCAGATCGATCTTCCTAATGGTAGCGGGGAATATTTTTTAGATATCGGATGCAGTTGGGGTCGCTGGTGTATGGCGGGTGCGCGAAAAGGTTATGTTCCGATTGGAATCGATCCTTCGTTGGGAGCGGTTCTGGCTGGTCGAAGGGCCGCCAGAAGTTTAAGCCTTGATGTTAAGTGGGTTGTTGGAGATGCTCGTTATCTCCCTTTCAAAGATAATATTTTTGATGTCGTCTATTCTTACAGCGTGTTACAGCATTTCGGCATCGAAGACGTCAAGAAGACGTTAAAGGAAGCGACGCGAGTGCTTGATGGCAACGGCTTCGTGCAACTTCAGTTCGCCAACTGTTATGGCCTTCGATCCATCTATCATCAAGCCCGACGCGGTTTTCGTGAGGCTCGAGGATTCGAGGTCCGATATCTAGATCCCCGTGCAATCGAGAACTTCTTTTCTCCTTCCGAATACGCTGTCGATCTAAGAAGTGACTGTTACTTTGGGTTAGGATTGCAAAAAGCAGATTCACACTTGATGCCGTTTTGGAAAAAGGTGTTGTTGTGGACATCGGAATTGCTCAAGAGGCTATCCTTTGGTTTTCGACCGCTGCGCCTGGTAGCGGATAGCGTGTTTTTGATAGCGTCCCATCGGTAATATTCCGCGGCGAAGGCTGAGACTTGCGCAGATGAAAAGGAGAATTGTTTGTCTGATGCCATCGCTGGGGCCGGATACGACGGCAACGGCAAAGATTCTGTACGCTTCGGGATTACTTGAAAGACTTGTTACTCGAGGAACAGCGCCGCCATTCAAGCGTGTCCTCGCAAGCTCGAGGATTACTCAACCATTTTCGCGGCGACCAGCTTCGCCGGTTGAACGCAACATCACGGACGCAAAATGGACCGCAGACATTGTGTTTTACGTGGTTCTCGCGCTTACACAATCGCGAACGCGTGCCACGGATGCTTCATTCGCATTTCTGGATCGCTTCGCGCGGAAGCGTGTGCATCCATCGGTTGGTGCAGTCTTCGCGCGCGAGGATTGCTGCGTGCGCACCTTTCGTCGAGCAAAGCAAATCGGAGTAAAAACTATCTATCAATTGCCGACCGCGTACTGGCGATTGGTTGAGGAATTAATGGGGAATGAAATAAGAGAGTTCCCGAGGGTTTGCCATGCCGCAACGGACCAGCGGGAGTTCGCGCCCGATAGAACGGACAGGAAAGATGCTGAACTCAAACTTGCCGACCGTGTGATCTGTCCATCCAAGTTTGTCAGCGAATCATTGCAAAAGCACGGCATGGCTAACACGGAATGCATTCCTTTTGGCATCGATAGCGCATCATCAACAGCAACAGATATTACGCGGAGGCCGATGTTTCTTTACGTGGGAAATATTACAATGCGCAAGGGTGTTCACCGGTTGCTGATAGCCTGGAAAACATTGAAAGCCTATCGCACGCATGAATTGAGGCTGGTCGGCGGCATGTTTCTTTCCCGCGAATTCCTGGAAGATTTTCACGGAATGTTTACGCATGTGCCGCGCCTGCCACGCGAAGAACTAGATCGACATTATCGTGAGGCGTCTGCTCTTGTGTTCAATGCTGTAGCGGATGGATTTGGCCACGTAATTCTCGAGGCAATGAGTCGTGGCCTCCCAGTGATCGCCAGCAAGAACTGTGGCGCGCCCGACACGATTACTAATCGCGTAGAGGGCCTTTTAATTGATTACGGCGACCAGGATCAGTTCACGACCGCACTGGATTGGGCGCTTGCGCATCCTGCGGAATTGGGAGAAATGGGCGCAGCTGCATCACAGCGAGTAGCGAAATGGACGTGGGATAATTACGCCGAACGTTTTCTAGCTTGGTTGCGACCGTTGCTTTCGCATGGATGATCGACGCATTCGCGCGCTGCATGTCATCCCGTCGCTTTCTTTAAAGCATGGCGGACCGAGCTTTGCCATACGCGCAATCGCACGAGCGCTCGCCGATGTTGATGTTGATGTTACGATCGCGACGACCGATGACGATGGGAACGACGCGCACCTCGAGATTCCCCTGGGCAAACCCCTGCAGCAGAACGGAGCAAACGTGTTCTACTTCCGTCGTAATTTCCTTCCGTATAAGGTATCGTTCGGATTGGGGCGCTGGCTCAATCAGAACATCGGACAGTTCGACCTTGTTCATATTCACGCACTCTTTTCATTTAGCAGCACCCAAGCAGCGCGCGCCGCGCGCCGGCGTCGCGTGCCGTACATCGTCCGCCCTCTGGGAGTATTAAATCGGTGGGGACTTGAGAATCGGCGGTCGCTGGCCAAACGAGTCTCGCTTCGGTTAATCGAGTTGCCAATCCTGCGCAACGCCGCGGCGCTTCATTTCACATCCGAGGCCGAAAGACTGGAAGCGAATGCGATTAGCCGCTTCATTATCGAGCAACGATCCGTCGTTATTCCGCCGCCGATCGAAGACCTGCGAGGTGCCCCGGATGATTTTCTGAAACATTATCCGCAGATTGCCGGACGTCGCATAGTACTATTCCTCTCGCGGATCGATCGGAAAAAAGGTCTTGAACTGCTGCTCGCCGCATTTTCCGACGTGCAAAGAATGGTCCGAGACGTTGTGCTAGTAATTGCGGGCGGCGGCGATTCGAACTATGTCAGCGCCTTGCGTCGTCGCGCAGATCAACTGGGAATTGCGGATTCCGTTGTTTGGGCCGGTCACATTACTGGCGCATGTAAATCCGGAGCGTTTGGTGCGGCCGACGTTTTTGTTTTGCCTTCTTCTTCCGAAAATTTTGGCGTAGCCGCCGCCGAAGCTCTTTCTGCAGGAGTGCCAACAATTGTAAGTGAAGGGGTGGCTATCAGTGGCGATGTTCAAATGGGCGATGCCGGCATTGTTGTGTTTTAACTAAATGCTCCGGAAATCGCTAAGGCAATATTCCGGCTTTTAAGACAAGAAAATTGTCGAAGCTGGTCGTCTCGTAACAAATGCTCGCCGGTTGGTGACCGAACGTTACTCGTTTGATTCAGTCGGCCGCCGACTGCGAGAAATGTACGACTGATCGTCGAGTTCAACGCGCTCAGCGATTCGCAATGATTTCTCTCACTGCGTTAATGTCGCTGGCTGTTATCACGCGGTTAGGCCGCGTGGACGATTTGTTTGTTCGACTCCATACCATTGCTACTTAAAAAATCTTGCTCTTGCGATATTGAACAAGCACGACGTACACGCCAATCCGCTGTGGGACGGCGGGCACATAAAATTCTGGAGCCGCAACACACTTTCTCGACTTTTGCGCGAAACCGGGTTCATCAATCTGTGTTTCCGCGGCGCCGGACGGGTTCCCTATTTTTGGATGACAATGCTGATGTCGGGAGATCGGCCAGTTTCGGATATCACGGACCAAAGGCCAGAGATCAGCGAAGGCGGTCTACGATTGTGAGGATCGACGTTACGCCATTGGTTCTCACCTTTAATGAAAAGGAAAATATTGCGCGCACTCTGGGCGCGCTGTCGTGGGCAGGAGGTGGTGATCGTTGATAGCCTCAGCACTGACGGATGATCTGAGATAGCCCAGGTCGCGCATCCAGGCATTATCATTTTGAGCCGCGGATTCGACTCGTTTGCCGGTCAGTGGAATTTCGGATTGAGCACAAATTAAGACCGAATGGGTGCTATCCACTCGACGCGGATTATGTGGTGACTTCCGATCTGATTGCCAGAAATCCAATCTTTAGAGCCGGACCAGGAAGTCGTCGGGTTTGAGAGCCAATTTGAATATCGAATTTTCGGGCATCCGCTACGTGCATCTGTTTATCCGCCGCGCATAGTGCTATTTAGAAGGGATCGATGTTGCATACTATCGCGATGACGGGCACACTCACCGTGTCATGGACCGACGGCATTATCCAGTCGCTTGGTGGGCAAGATCTATCATGATGATCGCAAGTCCTTCCGGCTTTGGATCGCTGCGCAGAACTCGTATGCAAAAATCGAAGCTCGACATTTGCTTGCGATATCTTCCAGCCAACTGAATTTCCAGGATCGGTTGCGTCGATGGATTGTTCTTTGGACCGCCGGTGATGTTTTTGTATCTGCTTTTTGCCCGTGGCTTGATCCTCGATGGCTGGCCGGGTTGGTTTTATGTTGGTCAACGCACCATCGCAGAAGTGCTATTGTCGATCCGATTATTGACCGAGCGACACAAACCGGAGGCTATCGCTCCCAATACGCAAAATGACGGTACACGTCTGGGTTCCTGACTACGAATCCGGAATCGGCGGGATCCAGACGCTATCGCGGTTTGTTGTGCGCGCGTTGAGGGATTGCCTGCCAAACGTCAGATTGCATGTTTTCGCGAAGAACGACACCTCCGCGGCCGATCTCGATGATGAGCCAGCCACAGAAGTTTCGCCCCTGGGCTGGTGGAGTCCGTCGCAACGCACGGCGGCATTTACGCTCAAGTTGTTACTATGCGCTTGGCGCGAGCGTCCCGATTTGATCATTACGACTCACGTAAATTTCGCCCCGGTCGCGGGCTGGTTGCAGAAATTGCTCAAGATTCCATTTCTTGCCATCGGCCATGGTGTCGAAGTGTGGGAAATCCAGAGTGAACCAGTGAAGCGCGCTTTGGTCGCGGCTAATCAACTCCTGGCGGTGAGTGAGTGCACGCGGCAACGGATGGCGACTGCGATTGGAGTCTGCGCGGACCGAAATAGCAGTGCTCCCGAATACGTTCGACCCAGAAAAGTTTTTGCCCGAGACGAAGCCGCGATTCCTGCTCAAGCGTTACGGTTTGCGGCCTGATCAGCCTGTTATCCTGACAATCGGGCGACTGGCAAGTGCGGAGCGTTACAAGGGGTACGATCAAGTGTTGCGTGCGTTTGCTGTGGTGCGTGAGCGTTTCCCAACCGCGCGATATGTTCTTGGTGGACGGGGGCCGGACCGCGCGCGTGTGATCACGTTAATCCGTGAGCTCGGCCTAACGGAATATGTGACTCTGGCCGGATACATTCCGGATCATGAACTCTCGGCGCATTATAATTTGTGTGATGTCTTCGCCATGCCGAGCAAAGGCGAGGGCTTTGGTATTGTATTCTTGGAGGCTCTCGCCTGTGGCAAACCGGTCGTTGCCGGAAACAAAGATGGCTCGGTCGATGCCGTGCTTGAACGGAAAACTTGGCCTGTTGGTCGATCCCGGACAGCGTTGAAGAAATATCCACCGCGCTCGTTCAAATTCTCTACACGGCAACATCCGGCAAAGATTCTTTTTCAGCCGGAAGCATTGCGGCGCGAAGTCTTCGAAGCGTATGGATATGAAAAATTTGCCGAACGGATGCGCCAAATTGTAGAACGATTCGGTAATTCAAAATCTTAATATGTGCGGCATCGCCGGAATAATTAATGCCAAGGTTTCCCGAGATGAGCTCGAGAAGATATTGCTACAATTGCAACGGGACTTGCACCACCGCGGACCGGACGATCGGCGGAATGTTTATCTCCGGCAATGGCCACAGCGGGTTAGTCAACACCCGGCTCGCGATTTTGGATCTTACCGACTGCGGGCCATCAGCCAATGTCAACACCGGACGGCCGATTCCACATCACCTATAACGGCGAGATCTATAACTTTGCGGCGCTGCGCGCAGAATTGGAAGCGGAAGGCGAAGTGTTCAGTTCGCGCTCCGACACGGAAGTAGTTCTGAAAATGTTTGTGCGCTACGGGCCGGACTGCGTGCGCGAATTCGAAGGCATGTTTGCCATTGCCATTTGGGATGAGCAGGACCAGTCCTGTTTTCTCGCGCGCGGGCCGCTTGGCATCAAACAACTTTATTATCACGAGTGTAACGGACATCTGCTGTTCTCGTCCGAGGTGCGGGCGTTGCTGCAGACCGGACTGGTCCCGCGGCAGTTGTCGGCTGAGGCGACCGCCGGTTACCTGCTCTTTGGCGCCGTGCCGGAACCGCTTACGCTGGTCGAAAATGTTTTTGCGCTGCCGGCGGGGCACTGGCTCGTTTGGCGGGACGGCAGGACCAAACGGACGAAGTTTTGGGACGTCCAGTTTGGCGATGAACCGCTGCCTCGCGGGGACGCGGTTGCCCGGGTGCGTCGCGCCTTATTTGAATCTGTCGAACGCCATCTAGTCAGTGATGTCCCGGTCGGCGTCTTTCTCAGTGGCGGAGTGGATTCGACTGCGATCGTTGCGGTGGCCTCACAGTTGGCAAAAAGCGATCTGCGAACCTTCTGTATTTCTTTTGATGATCCACGATTCGATGAGGGGCATGCGGCCACTCGAACCGCAAGCCATTTTCGAACCCAGCACGCGGACTGGAGACTCGACTCTAATACTGCGAAGCGATTGCTCGCGGATTTTCTGGAGCATTCCGATCAGCCCAGTATCGACGGCTTCAACACATTTTGTGTTTCGAAGCTGGCGCACGATCACGAATTGAAGGTTGTCCTATCCGGTTTGGGCGGGGATGAAATCTTCGGCGGGTACCAATCATTCGAACTAGTGCCGCGCATGGTGACCGCCAGCAGAGCGCTCAATCCGTTGTGGGCGCTCCGGCGGGCCGCGGGAAAGAGCCTGCAAATGCGATTTACCGGCTCCCGCACCAACAGGCTCGGCCATTTTTTGACCGAGCCACCGACTATGGCCGCGGCATACTGGGCGATGCGTGGAATCTTTACCCCGGCCGAAGTAAAGCTGCTGCTAGCGCGCTTTTGTAATCCGCTTGGAAATGGATTTTCGCCTGAGGTCGGCTTTCATGTACCGCCGCAGCCGACCCTGGCGGATGAAGTGAGTTATCTTGAGCTGACCCGGTACATGCGTAATCAACTTTTGCGCGATAGTGATGTGATGAGCATGGCGTGGAGCCTCGAACTTCGCGTTCCGTATGTTGATACGCGGTTAATGGAGGCGATCGAGCCGATCCCGGCAGATCTTCGACTCTCTTCCAGCAAACGGATATTGCTCGACGCTGTGCCAGAGATTCCGGATTGGGTGCGCGAGCGGCCCAAGCAGGGCTTTGTCTTTCCGTTTAAGGATTGGATAACGGGAGAATGGCAGGACATTTTCAGTCGGATCGAAGCGGAAAGCCCGATTCCATTGAGAAACTGGTATCGTCGGTGGTGCCTGTTTGCTTTGGAAAACTTTATCACTGCAAATGCGATCGACATCTCTAGCTAGATGATCGGAGGTTAAGAAATTTACAATCGGGCCTTGACCGTGGCTACCGTCAAATCCACCTGACAATTCTAGGAGTTATCATAATGTAGCCATGCAAAAATGCGGCGCGGCCAGCGGCACGTTTCCTGCACGGTTAAGGTTGGCTGCTAGCTTCTCAAGTGGCTTGGTTTATGTTTGCTCGACGATCGCCAACCCCATCCCGATCAGAGACGTTGCCCGACGAACTCATCGAGCCGCCGGTTTGGCAGGAACCGGCGCCTGAGACGACAGGGCACGGCGAGAAGGCGCGGGGCGCATTTTCCCGGGGCCGTGGCCACGAATGGACTGCGGCGTTGCTTTTGTTGATGTGCGATATCGTGTGCTGGATCACTCTCTATGGTTTCATCGGCTTTATTCGGCGGGATGCATTCTTTGTTAGTCCGTTTGAGTTCGTTCTGGTCGATCTCATTACCGTGGGCGTGCTGGTCCAGGCGCTTTATATCGTCGGCGGTTACAGTCGGAATACGGAGATGCGCGGCCTGACTTATACGACCGAGCATATCCTGGCGATTATCGTGGCTGCAGGGGTGAGCTCGTTTCTGCTTTATTCGGCGGCGGCATTCGATGCGACGATGAAACCGAGCCGCGGTGTGTTGTTGCTTGGCTTCGTGATCTTTCTCCCAATTTCACTACTTTATCGGCGCTTTTTCCGGCAAAAAATTGCCGCTTCCACTGCGCAACGGGCTTTTCTGGTAATTGGCAGCGGCGAGCTGGCCGAGCGCTTCTACGAGGTTTACAAACAATCGCCTAACCAGCAGCGCCTCGAGTTTATGGATGACGATCCGACTCGGGTTGGATCGACAATCGCGGGTGATGGTTCCCCCATTATTCAGGGCGGAGTGGCGGAAAGGCTGGCCCAGCTCGATCGGAGTTACAGCGGGGTGATCCTGGCTGAAAGCGTGGACAGGCTCAGCCGGGAATTGATCGACCGCCTGGTGCGCACCCAGTTTCAGCGGACCCGGGTTTACACGCTCGAATCATTTTATGAGGCAAACTGGCGGCATGTGCCGATGCACACGATCGATCCGTTCTGGCCGTTGCAGATGGGTTTCCAGCTGGCCCGAATTTCGCCTTATCATTACCTGAAACGGCTTTGCGATGTCGCGCTCTCAGGCCTGCTATTGGTTATCAGCGCTCCCTTGATGCTGGTGGCGGGTTGCCTGGTCTGGTTAACGAGTGGTTCGCCGGTCATTTTTCGGCAAGCTCGCATTGGACGCGAAAGTGAAGTTTTTACCGCCTATAAATTTCGGACGATGTCGATGCTGGCTTCGGATGAGAACGACGATATCTACACGAGAGTGGATGATCCACGCGTGACACGTGTGGGGCGGTGGCTGCGGAAACTGCGGCTCGATGAATTACCGCAGCTCTGGAATGTGTTCCGGGGCGACATGAGCCTGATCGGGCCCCGCGCGGAATGGATCAAATGCGCCGAGCGCTACGAAAAGAAGATTCCGTTTTATCATTTCCGGCACCTGGTGAAGCCGGGCATCACCGGCTGGGCTCAGGTCAATTATCCCTACGGGGAAAGCGAGCAGGACGCGATCGAGAAACTTCAGGTACCGATCTCTATTATATCCGGCATTACTCGCTGAAACTGGATGCCATGATCGTTCTGAAAACGGTGCACACGATGCTGTTCGGCAAAGGGAGGTAACGAAAGTAGAAAGGCTAACGACTTTGAAAGGCTAGTAGAAAACGTATTCTACTTTCTATTTTCGCTCGGGCTAACCCCGGCTCAGTTTCTGCCGTCGGTCACGTCAATGCGACCCCGGTGATTTAGAGAAATTCTGGGCATCCAGAACAAACGCTGATTGTGTATTTGGAGTCCGGACGCGACGGGATGACGGCTGGGCGCGGGCCCTGACGTCAAAGATTTGCCGGTGGAGTTCCATGGTAATATGCGGAATCGACATGGTGGATCCCAATGTTCCTTATCGTCTGATTTCTCGATCTGTGTTGGCGGCCGCGATTGCGAAGATCCCGGCAGACTTCGAGGTTCATAACGTGGCGCTGACTTACCGATTAAAGCAAAACAGCAAGGTGCGCTGGGTTAATGAGCCGATTCGGTTTATGCGACGCCGGGGTGGCGTTACCAGTATCAATGTAATCAGTGCGGCGAAACTCGGAATCAATCTCATTTTTGATTTGTGGCGGTTGCGTCGGAGTGGTTGACAGAATGCGATCAGATTTGTCTGTTGTGATCTTCGACGTTGTCTGCGTCTAATCCCCCGTGATGTACCCGCCCGAATACGATCCTTCGCCGGCGCCGTAGCCGTGGGAGGCGTAGTAGTAGTAATAGCCGGCGCCGCGCCGGCGGGGGAGGCGGTTGAGAATGATCCCGGCCGGTTGTCGTCCGGTTCCGGCAAGAAGCGAGATCGCCCGTTGCACGGCGTTGCGGGCGGTTTTACTGGCGTGCACGACCATGCAAACGCTTTGGGCATACGGCGTCATTAGCAATGTATCGCTTACGGCCAGGACCGGAGCGCTGTCGATAACGATGCGATCGAACGCCTTTGCCGCTTCGGCGACCAGCTCGCCAAAAGAATTGCCGCTGAGCAACTCGGCGGGGTTTGGCGCGCGGCGACCGCCGGTAAGGACGGACAACTCCCCGCCGGTCGCAGTCACGGTGCGTTCGTCAGCGGGGGCTGTCCCGAGAACGTCCACATCGCGGGCAGCGACGGGATGGATTGCTTCCTCGAGAGTAACTTCACCGATCAAATAGTCGACGATGCCGGCAACATCGACATCGAAATCGGCATGCGCGCCTTCGCCGGGCGACGGCCGGATGAAAATCTTGTGAAGACTCGGGCGTCGCAAATCGCCGTCGATCAAAAGAACGCGGTGCCCTTGCTGGGCCAGAGCGAGCGCGTAATTGGCGCTGGTAAAACTTTTTCCTTCACCGGGCAAAGCACTGGTGAACATGAAAACTTTTCGCTCGGCTTCGGGGCCGAGAAGAGAGAGGGAGGCCCGTAGATTGCGGAAGGCTTCGGCGGCCGGGCCCTCCGGCGCCTCCGCCATCAAGCGATAACTGGCAGTGCCGGGCGGCCCGGCCTCATCTGGGGGTCGCAATGAGGCCTCGCCCATTTTTACTTCGGGAACCGCAGCCAAAACAGGAAGACCGAGTGCGGTTTCAGTTTGATCGACCGTTTTCAAAGAACGATCGAGCGCATTGAGTCCGAAAATAATCGCCAGACCGGCAGCGAGCCCGCCTAGCAAACCGAGCGCCACCGATTTCTTCACGTTTGGACTGACCGGGATGCGAGGAATCTGAGAATGTTCGACTACGCTTACCGCATTTGCTTTTACGCCCTTGGTAAGATCGGTCTGCTTGATCTGGCGCAGGACGCTTTCGTAAAGGGCGCGGTCGGTTTCGGCCTGTCGGGCCAATTCCTGATAACCGATCGCGGCCTTGTTGAGTGCGAGCGCGGCTTTCTCCTGCTCTTGCGCTGCGGTTTCGAGATTTTTCTCCGCCAGGCGCGCCTGCTCGAGTGCGTTGCGCAAAACGGAAGGCTGATCGAGGACGGCACGGCGCAGGGCGCTTTGGGTCTCGGCTAAAGCAGCTTTCGCGGCAATCATTTTGGGGTGTTTTTCCTTGTAACGCTGGGAGAGCGTCGCCATGGCGGATTCGATCTGGCTTAGTTCGCGGCGCCGTTCGGCCACCACGGGAGCGTTTGCCACGGTCGGAGCGGCCAGAAGCGCTTTGACGTTGTCGCCAGCTTCCTCCACCTGCCCTAGTTCGCCTTCGAGGCGAAGGCGATCGGTTTTGGCGGTCATCAATTTGGTGCTCAGCTCCTGGAGTTTGTCTTCGACCAAACCGCCCCGGCCACCCCCGGCGCCGGCTTGAGAGCCGGTTGCGGCCGCCCCTCCACCAAGTTGGAGCGCGTCGGGCGTTCGCTCTTTGTATTCCGCAACCGCAGCCTCACTCTTTTGCAAGTTTGCCTTCAGGCGTTCTTCTTCCTCGAGCAGGAAGCGCAGAGTGTCCTGGGTAAATGATGCGCGTCGCTCGATCGAATTGCGGATGTATTCGCGACCAACGGCTTCCGCCAGCCGATGGGCCAATGCCGGATCGGGATTAGTGACATAGAGATCGATCAGACGAGTACCGCGGCGGATCACTGGCTTGACCATCGTGGAAAGAGCCCCGGCCAGCGCTTCTTCGGTAGGCGTAAAGACTGGCTCGTGTTCGGTGAGGGACGAAATTTCCCGCTTTGGATTCGAGGAAGGCGATCCTTTCGGCATTGCCGGCGCGCCTTTGCCGCGGCCCAATAACATGGCCCCGCCGTCTTCAGCTAGATTTTCAGCGCGAATCACTCGAGCGAGCAAACTGCGATTGACAAGATTTTGCTCGATTGTGCGCAGAGCTTCCTGGCTGGCCAGAAACATCGACCGAATGCGGCTGCTCGAATCCTCGCTGGCCACCATTGATGGTTCGGCAAACTCGACTTCCAGCACGATGTGGCCCTGATAAAGTTTCGGGGTTCGCGCCAGGTACCCCAAGGCAAGAACGATCCCGGCCAGCGTGCAGATCGCCACGATCCAAATCCGCTCGATCAGCGTGTGCCAAAGATGGCGAAAGTCGATTCCACGCGACGTTTCCATGGGGACTTCGAAAGAAATTGGCGCTGGTGGCGCCGGCGCAGTTGGAGCTCGCGGCGGCGGCGGCGACGCTGGGAGTTGAGTGGGGGAAGCGGGTAACGGCATAACGAGAATTAAAAGAGACTTTCGCCAACGGTAACCGTATCTCCCGGCTCGACCCGGAAGCTGCCTTCGGCCCCGCTGCGGCGCGCGAGCTTCTTCGCATCCACGCGCACGATTTGATCGCGCCGTTTCACGCTGATTCGCTCCGGGGCGGCGATGCGGGTGTAGCCTCCGGCAATCGCAATCGCTTCCAGCAAATCGATTCCGCTCGGGCTTCCCTCCGGCATATCGTAGCTCCCAGGGCGATTCACCTGGCCGAGCACAGTGAACCGGCGTTTGGCATACGCGACCAGCATTACATTCACCTTCGGGTTTACCAAATAATCGCGACCGTAAAGTTCCGTTAGCCGGGTGGCAGCCTGATTCAGAGTAAGTCCGGCTAGCTTAACTGAACCCAGCAGAGGCAGGCTCACCGCCCCATCGGCATTAAGTCGCGCTCCGGTACGGAGATCGTCTTCGCCAAAAACTTCCACGGCGATCTGGTCGTCGGTGCTGAGCTGATAATCTGTGGGGGCGCTAATTATATTAATGACTGTCGCGCCCGGGCTTGGCGAGGCCGGCGCGGCCGGCGCTCGCATGGTGTCGAGGTTGAAAAGCGAGGAGGGCGGCGAGGAAAGCGCCGAACTGACTGGCGACTCGGAGGGTTGAGCGGTTTGGCCGAACGCGGCCGCCGCCATCACCCAACCAACCGCCAGCAACCAGGGAATCCGGGACCGGACGGCACTTGTAAGAAGCGCTACGAAGTTACGCTTAGAACGTAAATGTTGCCCGAACACCAACCTGGTTCTCGTTAAAACTAAAGCTGCTCGCTGAACTCTCATTCTGCCGGTGGAGATAAAAGCCGCCCCCGTACCAATAGCGAGTGATTTTAACATCGATTGCCGGTTGGATAAAATAATAGTTATCGTCCCGAGCCGAACTGGTCGCGCCGGTCGTCCCGAAGTAGGTCTGATTTTGATAACCGCCGGTGAGGCTGACGAAAAAACGCTGGAAGAGCCGTTGCCGAACACTGGCGGTCAATTGCGTCGAAGTAAAATCCTGCCCGGCCAACGAAGCGGAATTGGTGGTGCGCCGCGAACCGGAAAGGTTGAAGATCGTTCCATCGAACGGGGTGTAGTCGATGCCGAGCTCAAACACCGGCGAAACGTAATCGCCCCGCCCGGTGTCGAACTGACGGATCTCGATCCCAAACGATCCGGTCGCCATCAGTTTCCCGGTGAGCTCATACGAAGCGCGCACGTTTATCTGCTCGAAGGTTTGGTCGGTCGTCGGCCCATCGACAAGTTCGCTTCCAACCAAACCGCCGGCGCCAATCGTCAGCTTGGGGCCATAGATATAGTTGAAGTAGAGGCTCCCTGAAATTCGCTCGGAACTGATGAACTGGCTGTAATCGCTAATCGACCATTGAAACGCGCCGCTCAACGAAGTCTTTCCCGTCAGATCGTATGCTGCGGTCAATTGCGTGTCGAAGGTATTGACATCTGGTTGTCCGCGTACGTCCAGATTTACTGCGTTAACGAATGTGCCGGTATTGGTCGCCTGGTTAACGTCGGTGCCATTGAGAAATTGGGCGTCTTCACTCAGGCCCAGCTTCAATCGGCCGAGGTTAGACTGCCCATCGAGATGAATGACGTGTTGAAGAGTATCGAATTCGGAGTGATCGAAAAAGAGGACGATGTCGGGATTGTACTGAAAATGCAGCCTGTTTGCTTCGCCCGATTGGTCTCCAAGACTAAGGGCGATGCTCGGGTCGATCCGAGTATTGAAATCGCCGATTTTCCGGCGCGCGCTGAGGAGAATGTTATCGTCGTAAGCGGTGCGCAGATCCAGCTTCAGCTCGTAATGCAGACGGCGCACATTGGGCGACACCGCCCGTCCTTCATCGATCGGCGGGGGCGAAGGAGTTGCAACCGGTTGGCTGGTGGAAGGGGGAATATCCTCGGATGGATGAGTGCCCAGCGATTGCGGCGTCATCACCTGCGCGGTGAGCAGCTCCGGAACGGCCAGGAAAAGCAGCATCAGCGCCGTGCGGCCCGAGGGGAAAAGATTAAAGTGAAACATCAAAATCGAGGCCGCCATTTTACTGATAATCGTCGATTACACGCAACGGGTTTCATCCCGAAGGCGCGGAATAGACCCTGTGCGCCGGCTCTCAGCGTCGTTTTTAACCTTGCCCTAGCGCAAATCGGGCCAACGCCTGCCAGGCTCGGCGCCAATCTTTCCTCTGGGCCCATAATTGGGCTTCGAAATACGATAAATATTTCGGACTGTTTGGTAGCGCGGCCAGTTCGCGGACAGTGACAAGGGCGTTGTCGATATCGCCTTCCCTGATCTGGGCGAAATAAACGTCGAGCCCGGCATCGAGATTCGTTCGATTCACAAGGAAACGGGCACGCGCCTTGTCGAGAGGCTGAGGCGATCCCGATTGGGGCAACTCAGGTTGCGGTAAGAATTCTTGCGCCGTTTCGTATGCGCGGCGGTAATCCTCCCGATCCGCATAGGCCCGGGCCAGTTCGCGCCACCCGATTTTTCGCCATTCGGGGTGCTCCTCCAGTGTCCGAGCCAAATCGAATTTGCCGCCCTTTTGATACCAGGACGAAAAGAGCCCGGCCAATTCGGCCACCGAAAACGAGCGTAGGTCCGGATCGTCCGTCAGCAATCGCTGAAGCTCGATTTGGAACTCGAACGGCCCGGCGTTTTGGAGGAAAATCAGCAGGCATTCCTTGTTGGTTTTCGCGAGCTGTCGCCAGCGATCGATGAGCGCAACGTCGCCTCGGATCAACCCAAAGATCTGTCCGTAGAGCGGCGCCGCTTCACTCGGAATACGTCGCATTCCCTTCTGCCACACATCGAAAGCGAGGTCCGGTTCGCCCACCGCGAGCAACACCTGTCCCTCTTTCAAATAAAGATCCGGCCAGTTGGGCAAAAAGTACCGTGCGATCGCAAAATCGCGATCCACTTCCGAACCCGCTCGAAACGAACCGGCTTCGGCAACACCGCGCTTGAAATAAAACTCCCAGTCCAGCGGCGCGACGACCAAAGCGGCGGAGGTCATCTTTATGACGCTGTTGAAATCTTCCGCGGCAACTGCCGCCTCGACTTGAGGCCGCAATCGTTCGACCGTGGCGCTGGTGGGAGGAGTTTTCAAGCCGCAGACGGAAGCCATCCACCAGCTGCCGATGGCAAAAAGGAGCACGCCAATAACGCGAAAGGTCAACGAAACGGCCGTCGATCGACGGTATTTGTTTTCCGGATGCATGGCGATGCTGGCAAGAAATATCGCTGGCCAAAGCGCGCCGGGACGATGACCGGAAACATCGAAGACTCCGTGAACGGCAAAGGCAATTCCGCAAACCATTGCCGCGACGCGCACGAGGCGATTCGTTCTGGCATCAAACGGAGGACATTGTCTTAGCCACCAAAAGAAAAGAACGAGCCCGAGCAGCAGTCCGATCAATCCAACGTCGGCCGCCGCCCATAGCCAATCGCTCTCCGGATGTGCCGCCTGGCTGATATTTGTCGAATAATTCCGGTTGAGCGCGAAGAGCCCGCGGAAATTGCCCAGGCCGCTCCCCAGCAGGGGCGATTTTTCGATTAAGCCGATCGCGTCGCGGTAGATCGACAATCGCAAGTTTTGCGTCGGCAAAAAGAAGCCGGCGGTTTCTTTGCCGAACCGGACCAGGGTCGCGCCGCCGTTGATAATGAAAAGGGCGATGAGCAGTGCGAGCCCGCCCAGCGCGACCATTGGCCGTCGCCGTTCTTTCGCGATCGACCACCAATAAATATGCACCGCCAGCGCGCCGAAAAAGAAGAGGATGATCCCGGCGCGCGAGTAGTTGAGGATAAGCGCCCAGCACAACAACGGAAGACTGGCGAGCCAAAGCCACCAGTATTTGCGATCTTCCTGGAAGCGTTGCAACCCCAGCGCGTAAATCATGACGCCACCCAAGCCCAGAACGTTGCCAGTTTGATTGCGGTTCGGGAAAAATCCGAATTCCTTGGTCTCGGGCCAGAATGGAATGCGAAGAGCGAGGATGAAAGATAGAGTCAACGCGACCGCCAAGGCGAGAATAGCGATGGCGAAAACGACGCCGGCATTGTCGCGCAAGCGACGGCTCCATTCGAAGGTGGCGAGGTAATACATCCAGGCCAGTGCCAGCAACAAAAGGCCAGTCCATTGCAAAGTCAGCCAGGGTTGCGGGGAGCGGGTTCCGGGCAGTTGAGCGCCCAGCCTGGACATGTCGATCCACCAATCCGGCGGATCGAACCAGCTCATCGGCAGGAAGGCAGGCAGAGCAATCAGGAACAGCGCGACAAGACCGAGATTGGGAATAAGGCCGAGGGATCTGCGCGGCGGAGCCAGGGTGAAAAGGAGGCCCGCACCGATCGCCAGAATGCCCTGGGCCCAGAGTTCGGTCGAGCCGCCCATCGCCGGCGCCAGGACAGTCAGCCCAAGCACGGCATACGCCACCGGCGGGCGCACCGATTTGGTCGAATCTACAACTGGAAGAGCCAAGGGACCGCTAGCCTGCCATAAAACTCGTTGCCCGCGCAACGAAGTCGCGTCAGCCAAGGCGCTAGAAGGGTGTGACTACGCAACTTGAAGCTTGACTCTGCGGTGGCATTTGGCTCACACTTGGTCGCAATCTGACGAACATGCGTCGCGGCCTCAAACTACTATTTTTCTCGGGTATTTTCCTGTGCGCGGTCGGCGCGCAGGCGACCATCGTTGTCAATCCAGACGGCTCGATCAACGTGGGCAGTGTGTCTTTGTTCACCGTGTTGACCAGCGGCGATTTGGACGACACAAATAATACTCTCACCGGGCCCTCGCATATCATTGGAAACGTCGGTGTCGGGGGCAGGGGCAACTTCTCCATGTCAAATGGCGTCATTGACGGCGACGTTTACATGAACAACTACGGGAAGTTTAAGAAAAGCGGTCCGGCGCAGCACAACGGCAATCTTTTCCTGAATCAGGACCCGACCCTCAATACCGCGTTGAACGATGCGCGGATGCTTTCCGACATGGCCGCGATGGAGATGTCCACTGGCAGCTACGTTGTCACGATGGGAACCTTTAACGGCACGACCGTGAACGGGAATCAAAATGTGACGCTCAACGGTACCGGAAAGATCGTGCTCAATTTGCAGGACTTCGTCATGACTGGCGGCACGTTCACCCTCTCCGGAACGGCGATGACGACCTACATCATCAACGTCAGTAGGAAATTTTCGCTCAATAACTCGCAAATCGTTCTTTCCGGCGGGCTCATGGCCTCTCACGTACTTTTCAATGTTCGCGGGACCGGAGAGCAAGTTTCCCTAAATCAGGGCACTTCGATGCAGGGAATCCTGCTTGCCGTTAAACGGAAGGTCGCTCTAAGCGGGGGCAAAGTGTACGGCAAAGTCATCGCCGAACAGCTCGCGCTCACCAGCGGCGGCCAGGTCATAAGTCAATAATAGGCCGCGAAACGCAGGGCGTTTCGCTTATTGGTGTAGAGGCGGCCGTGTCGGCCGCAAAACAGAGTTCCGCCGTTGCGGTTGCCCTGCAGTCAGGATTCCGATGGAGCGAAAAACAGTTGAAGCGGCCGGGTGCGCGACTACGCTGCTCTCCGCTTTTTGCGAGGAGCCTTAGCTCAATTGGTTAGAGCGCCGCCCTGTCACGGCGGAGGTTGCGGGTTCGAGCCCCGTAGGCTCCGGAATGACGCGAGGTTTGGCGAAAATTCTGCTCGCGTCGGCACTTGGTGCTTTGCACAGTTCCCGGGCGTTTTACCGTTCGGCGATATGAGCAGCGATCCCAGTGTGATTGGACTTTCCGATGGCGTTTCTCCGGATGAAGCGGCCAGGCGGTTCGATCTCCTTCAGAAAAAACTGGTGCCGCTGTGGCGGTCGATTGAATCGTTTAATCAGGACGAACAGACCATTGTCGTTGTGCCGTCGATGACGGTGGACATGTCGATCAGCGGTTTTGAGGTCCAGGCTTACGAAGAGCGTTTTCTTTTTCTGCTGTTGCTGCTTTCTCAACCGCGGGCGCGAATGATCTACGTGACCTCGCAGGCGATTCATCCCAGCGTGATCGAATATTATCTCGATCTTCTTCCGGGCGTGATCCCCAGCCACGCCATGCGCCGACTTACGTTGCTCTCGCCTTACGATGATTCCAGCCGGCCGCTCAGTCTCAAACTCCTGGAGCGGCCGCGCCTTCTCCAGCGAATCGAAGCCGGCATCGCCGACAAAGACCGCGCGCATCTCGTCTGTTACAACACGACGTTTTTCGAAAGAAATCTGGCGCTGCGTCTCGGCATCCCACTTTACGGGGCCGACCCGCGGCATTTTTCCTTCGGGACGAAAACCGGGTGCCGGCAACTGTTCGCTCAAGCCGGGATTAATCATCCGCTTGGGTTCGATAATTTGACGAGTCTCGAAGAAGTCGCGTCGGCGCTGGCTCAAATGAACGCTAAACGGCCATCGATGGCCCAGGCGGTGGTGAAATTGAACGAGGGCGTTTCCGGCGAAGGGAACGCAATCGTCGACATGTCGAACCTGTCCGCGCCAATCGACAGCGCGATCGAGGAACGGATCCGCGCCATGCAGTTCGAACTCGGTTCGACGAAGTTCGATCAATACGCGGCAAAATTTCGCGAGCGGGGCGGGATCGTTGAGGAACGTGTGGGAGTCGGCGCATCCGAGGTGCGAAGCCCGAGCGTGCAACTCCGGATTACGCCGCTGGGCAAAGTGGAGCTTCTCTCTACGCACGATCAAATGCTGGGTGGTCCCAGCGGTCAAAGCTACCTCGGCTGCACCTTCCCGGCCGATCCGGCGTATGCTGGCGCGATCACGCGCGACGCGGCGAAAGTCGCCGAGCTTTTGCGCGATGCGGGCGTGATCGGCCGGTTCGCTCTCGATTTCGTGGTGACTCGCGCAAACGACACAAGCTCGTGGGAAACCTATGCGATCGAAATCAATCTGCGAAAGGGCGGGACCACCCATCCGTTCCTAACTTTGCAATTTCTCACCGGCGGCGTTTACGATCCGGATGCTGCGACGTTTACGTCATCAAACGGTCGCCAGAAATTTCTCGTGGCCAGCGATCACGTGGAGTCGCCGCGCTACCGGGGATTCACACCGGATGATCTGTTCGATCTTGTCGTCCGACGCGGCCTGCATTTCGGTCAGGTTCGTCAGACGGGAGTTGTTTTCCATATGCTTAGCGCATTGGGCAGCGCGGGACGCCTCGGCCTCACTGCTGTGGGAAATTCGCCGGAAGAAGCCCGTTCCATCTTCGACGACGCCAAACGCATTCTGGATGAAGAGGCGCTTTTCGACGAACTCTCGCTCTCCTAAGCGGTCAGTCACGGATTCCGCGTTTTAGTTCCCAGACCCGCAGTGCGGCCAGCAGTAACCTTCGAGTGCGGCCGACCGTCCCGGTTGCAAAAGGACTGTCGACTCCGTTTGTGCGAAGCGGCATTTGGCGGACACCATCTTGAATACGACGAATGGCGCGGCGGGAAGTTGGTTCCAACGCAAAATGGCCGTTTCCGTTTCTATGCATATGGAGCGACCCAACTTCGGTGGTTGGATCGCATTCTCGATCCTGGCACACCCGTGTAACAGGCGAGTGGCCATCAGGTTAAATGTTTGCAACAATTTCATCGGCGGACGCACTCACTCATCCCGCGTAATTACGAATACGACATTGGACGTCGTGGAGCCGTCACGGGCCGGCCGTTGCGTCTTCTTCAAGAACCGGGCGCCGATCTTGAGCAGCGCTTTTTGCGATCGGATATTCTTCTCGCCGACAACAAAGACGACGCGATCAACAAATCTAAAGGCGTGGTCCAGCATGAGGTATTTCAGTTCGGCATTGCAGGGCCCGCCCCAAAACGCGCGTTCCAGGAACGTCCAGCCGATCTCCACCTCGCGCTCAGCCGGATCGAGATTGCAGTAGCGCGAACTTCCAATGATTCTGCCGGACTTGGCTTCGACGATGGCAAAGGCGCCCTTGGAATCAATCGCTCCGTCGAAAAAGCTCTGAAAGACCTTCCGCGTGTATCGGTCGCTTTCCGGATGCTGTTCCCAGATGAGCGGATCGCTCGCCGCCGCGAAAAGCGCGTTGAAGTCATCGCGGGTGAGAGGGCGCAACTCAATCAAATTTCCCCGTAGTGTTGGTTGAAGATCGAATTTCACGGCGGGGGGCGCTCATCCAGGCAATTGGCGTTTCTGGTGCAACGTGGCGGCAATTCGTTGGTTGAACATTTTATGCGGGTATCGCGTCGAAACATTGCACAAAAGACACCATAAAGTTATAATGGCACCGATTCGGCGGGTCCGAGCCGGACTGGCGTAAAGACCCAAATCATCATGAGCGACGAAGGACTCCAGGGCGAAGAAGATAAATCAGCCGCGCGCAATTTTCTCGATGAGTTCGATCGAGTTGTTGCTGCGCTCCCGCCGGGTGATCCGATCCGTTACGAGCTGCTCGCGTTGCGGGCGGAAATTTCCGATCGGGAGGAGATGGTGATCGAGGCACGCCGGATGATCGAGAAACTCGAGGACGTGATCAAGAAGGTCACTTCGCCGGCGAATCGGATCGGCACATTTCTCGGTGCGACCTCGCCCAACACCGCCCATATCGTGGTGGGCGGCGCCGACTATTTTTGCAATGTCGATCCGCGCATTCCACTGGCGAAAATGAAAAAAGGAACGCGCGTTCTGGTGAACGAGGCGTTCGTCATCGTCGGCGATCTCGGATTCGAGACGAGCGGACCGGTGACGAAGATCACCGAAGTCCTGGGGAACGATCGATTGCGCGTCGGTTCGGAACACGGATTGCAGGCGGTGGTGCTTCAGCGTTCGGACGATCTGGCGAACTCAACTTTGAAATCGGGCGACGAGGTCCGGGTCGATTCGAATTACCGGATGGCGCTCGAGATGCTTTCCAGCCCCAAGTCGCACGAACATTATCTCGATATTGTGCCGGACCTGCCTTGGGAAAAAGTCGGCGGACAGGAAGCGGCGCTTCAGGCGATCAAAGATGCAATCGAGCTTCCGCTGCTGCATGTCGATCTTTTCCGAAAATTTCAGCACGCCACGCCCAAAGGTTTTCTGCTCTACGGTCCGCCTGGTTGCGGCAAAACGCTCATTGGCAAAGCCACGGCCTATAATCTGACCAAGCAACTCCGGGAAAAAACCGGCGTCGAGATGCGTGAATATTTCATGCATGTCAAAGGCCCGGAGATTTTAAACATGTGGGTGGGCGAGTCGGAGCGGATCGTGCGCGAAATTTTTTCCACGGCGCGGGAGAAGCGACGGGAAGGGTTCATGCCATTCCTGTTTATCGACGAAGCCGAATCGATCCTCGGCACACGGCGCGCTTCCCGTTACTCGAACATTCTCTCGACGCTCGTCCCGATGTTTTGCTCGGAGATGGACGGGATCGATTCGCTCAACGACGTGGTTATCATTCTCGCTTCCAATCGAGCCGATCTGATCGATCCAGCCATCTTGCGCCCCGGACGGATCGATCGGAAAATCAAAGTGAACCGCCCGAATAAAGAAGGTGCGAAAGAAGTTTATCGCATTTATTTGACTAACGATTTACCTTACGACGGCGCGCTGGCCAAGGAAGCGGCTCATATCGGCGAGGCCATCGAGCGTTTGATCGAGCGTTTCGTTGATTGGCAATTCATGCGGCGCGATGAAAACAAGTTCCTTGAAGTGACATTACGCAGTGGCCGCAAGGAAACGCTTTACCGCAGCGATCTCATTAGCGGCGCGATCATCGCCTCGATTGTGGAACGGGCAAAAGCGGCGGCGATTAAGCGCTCGATCGCCAGCGGAATGGAGGAAGGCATTACCGAAAACGATTTGCGTGTGGCCTTTGATGCCGAATATATCGAGAACGATATTTTCCCGCCGAGCGATGTCACCGAGGATTGGTTAAAGTTGATCGATTACGATCCGGAGAACGTGGTCAAGATCGCGCCGATCCGGCCCGGGAAGGAATCGGCCCAACCGTCTTCGGGCGTGATTTAATGAGCACACGTTCTCAACGACTTTGCTGCGCGATCCCTGTAGGGGAAGCTGACAGCTTCCCGTGCCTATGGCCGAGCCGCCGAGATTGCCAGCGATTCTTCTTCCCTGGGAGAAATCGATTATTTGTTTCGTGACTATTTGCGTGAGGGATCGGCGCGCCGTTTTGGCGAACCGTGAAGTGTTCGATGCCATCAAAACGACGATCGCACAATTGCTGAAATGGCAGGTTTTGGCGGGCGTTGTGATGCCGGATCACGCGCATTGGATCGTGGCGCCAATTGAGGATCGGAATCTGTCGTTTGGAGATTTTTCGCACGGATTCAAACGGGCATTGCGGGAGCGGCTCGGACCTCAGTCACGGGAATGGCAGCGTGGCTGTTTTGATCGCCTGCTGCGCTCGGATGAAAATTTGTGGAGCAAATGGATTTATGTGAAAGACAATCCAGTGCGGCACGATTCGTGCAGAATGCCGAAGATTGGCCGTACTACCTGGACTTGATTAACGGGCCGGGGAAACCGTCGGCTTCCCTTACAGAGAATAGACCAGCGGGGGTAAGCTGTCAGCTTCCCCTACAGACGATCGGGCGACGCACGCGAGGCGTCGGTAGGCTATGAAACGTGTCTTCGGGCTGGAGACCGAATACGGAATCACCGTGACCGGCGCGGAGATTGTCGATGTGGTGTCGGAATCGATCGAGCTGGTGCGGCGTTACACCGAGCACGGGGCGCACATGAAATGGGATTACGAGCTGGAGGATCCTCATCTCGACGCGCGCGGTTTTCGTGCCCGCGAATTGCTCCAGGACACAGACGAATCGGCCTATTATGAGATCGATAAAAGCCGCCGATTGAGTTTCGAGGAGATCAAGAGCGACCTCGTTCTTTCCAACGGCGCCCGTTTTTATAACGATCATGCGCATCCGGAATATTCCACGCCGGAATGCACGACGCTGCCGCAAATCGTGGCCCAGGATAAGGCCGGTGAACGCATTTTGGCCGAATGCGCCCGCCGCCGAAACTTGAAATTGCCGCCTGGCCAGGAGATTCGTCTTTACAAGAACAACACCGATTTTGCCGGACACAGTTACGGCTGCCACGACAATTACCTGATGCGTCGCGATTTGCCCTGGGACCGAATCGTCAACGGCATTCTTCCCTTTCTGATCACGCGCCAAATCTTCGGAGGCGCCGGCAAGATGGGCATCGAAGCGGAGAGCGCCGCGAGCCAGCCGGGCGTTTATCAAATCTCCCAGCGGGCGGATTTTTTCAGCGTACTGGTGAGCATCGACACCATGAATCGCCGGCCGCTGGTCAATACCCGCGATGAACCGCATGCCGACGCCAGTCGCTACCGGCGGTTCCATGTCATTCTGGGCGATTCGAATATGAGCGAATGGGCCACCGCCATGAAAATCGGGACCACCGCGATCGTGCTCGATCTGATCGAACGCGGCGAAGCGCCACAGCTCGAAATCGCCCAGCCGATCGATGCCAACAAATCGATCAGCCGCGATCAAACTTACGATTGGATCATCGAACTGAAAGATGGTCGAAAAATTTCGGCCATCGATGTGCAGCGAATTTATTTGCGGGCCGCGAGCAAGATCGACCCGCTTCGGTCGCCGCCGACCTACGGCGCGGCAAGCATCGTCGCGGACGAAGATCGACAATGGATTTTGCGGGAATGGGAAAACGTTCTCAACGATCTCGAGCGCGATGCCGATGTCGGCGCGCGACCGGGTCGATTGGGCGGCCAAGAAATTTCTGCTCAACGCCTTGCAGGAGGAAGAAAAGCTGTCCTGGACCGATCCGTGGCTGCAATCGATCGATCTGGAATATCACAATATCGATCTTGATCGCGGCCTATATTACGAGCTTGTGCATCAAGGACTCCATGCGCCGGTTCACCGACCGAAGACGACATTAAATTGTCGATCTTCAACCCGCCGGAAACGACGCGCGCATTCTTCCGCGGCCGGGCGGTGGCACGGTTCAACGACGAGATTTCGTCAATCCAATGGGACGAAATTGTTTTCGCGAACGAATCGCAGCTCCCGTCGGGTCGCTTTTCCCGAAGCCGCTATCGATGCTCGGCTGGCCGCGCTCAATCAGGCCGCCCGCAATGGCAAAGATTTCGGCGAATTCATGAGTGCGATCGCGAGTGGATTGAAATCGAAAAGTGCTGTCATTGGAGGAAGTCCCCTGTGTCCGTATTTCGGCAAGGCTGATTTTTCGAATCCCGCAGTGATCACTCTTGGAGTCCAATGGATGGCCAGAGCGGACATGACAATACAAATAAGAAGGCGGTAATTGTGACAGCAAGACCGGCATTGATTTTGATGGTATTCGCCCAAATGTTCGGCGCCGGCTTGTTCCAGGCGCAGTCCGCGAACATCATCGGCAGTTGGGAAGTAGAGATCACGTTCGGGAATGGCGAGAGCCGTTCAGTTGCGTTTTGAGGCCCGAGATTCCGGGAAAGGCTCTTTCCAACTCGTTGGTCCAAGAGCGCACGCACTGGGGGGGCGCCGGGCCTGGGAGGCGAAGTGGACCCAGAGCGATGACGGCTCCGTGACGGTCTCTGGCACGGTGGAATTCCCAATCGGCAATGTCGGGCGCGACGCGGGAACATTGGTGTTGAAAGGGAAATTTGGAACAGAGGGCGCGATGGCGGGAGAGGCCGTGTTCTTTCCTCTCGGTCAGAACCCGAATGACCCCAAAGCCAAAGCATCAAAGAGCGGCACGTTCAAAGCGATTCGTACCGGGGTTGATAACGCCAGCGCGTCCGAACGATTGCGGTGCCCTCGCACTCCACGCTGTGCAGGGACAGATCCGTAAGGAACTTGCCGCCATGGCAATCACCGATCATTACTAAATCCGGCGAAAGAAATTAAAAAGCTTGCTATTTTTTCCGCGATTCGATAAACGGGGTCGATTCTAAATAGAAACGTTTTGATGCTTTTTCCCGCATTCCCCGCGTTTCAGCTAAGAGCACAAAACGCATATGCTTTAGTCTGCACCTCGATCATTCACATCTTATGAAAAAGAAATCCGCCTCACAATCCGCCTTCTTTAATCTCCGTGTCTTATTCGGCCTGTCCATAGTCCTGGTCGGTGTGTTCCTCGCGCTGGCTGGCTTTGGCGGGTTCTCTGCACTCGCACAGGGGAAGAAAACTACCATCATCACCAAGTCCACGGACCCACTCGTGCCTGTCGGGTTTGACTGTTCCAAGATTCGCGAACTGGGCATCGACAGGCAGGAAAACTTCCGAGCCCAGGCGATCATGATTGCGTGCGGCCAGGCAGAGGGGGGCTCAGCTCTTCCGTTTGGCAAGTTCGTCCAAGCCGTCAAAAAGCTGTTTGCGCCACTGCGTATTTGGCGGCGGCCGACGTCAACCTGGTCACCGGCACCGAGACCTCTCCCAATGTTACCCAGTCGGAGACGTACACTGCGGTTAATCCGGATAACCCCAACCAGATTTTCGTCGCCTACAACGATTCGCGAGGCCGCAACGCCAGCCCAATCAACATCTCCGGCGCGTCGATTTCCACCGATGGCGGCACGACGTTCACCCGCATCACCACTGCCAGCGGTCAAAGCCCCTTCGCCGGCACGTGGGCGACCCTGTTGCTCTGTACAACAAACCAACCGGCACCTGGTTCACCGTCTGGCTCGACACGGCGCTGCGGCGCTCAGGGCCTCGGCGGATACAAGTCGGCCACTCCCGCGGATCCCGCTAGCTGGACCCATTTTTGCGTTTTCAGCACCGGTTCAGCCGACCGCGAATCTGGTTGGGCTGATAACAACCCTGCCTCGCCATTCTATGGGCGAATGTATATTTCCTGGGGCCAAAGCAGTGCCCTCACCGTAACCTATTCCTCTGATAACGGCGCCACTTGGCAC
Source organism: uncultured Verrucomicrobiae bacterium (assembly GCA_963815455.1). GTDB lineage: Bacteria > Verrucomicrobiota > Verrucomicrobiia > Chthoniobacterales > UBA10450 > JBDTZF01. The sequence continues at coordinate 859,834 of CAWFGO010000001.1, read as the reverse complement.
GCTCCGATAACTGTTGCCCCTGCCAGCCCCTTCATCCGCGATGTGCAGATCACCGGCGACCTTATAGGCAACGGCATAGTGTACCTGGCGGGCATGGACGAAGGCGGTGGCGGCTTCCCCCACAACGACTTCAACCATATTTTCAAGTCAACCGACGGCGGTAATACGTGGAGTCATCCCTACACCGGCCCAGCGTTCCCCGGACCGGGCGTAACGGCTTCGGGTTACTTTGCCTGCATGTTTAGCCCAGCCTATTGGCGGCACGAAGGCTGGGGTGAGCCCGCTGCCTTCAACAACGTCGTTCACCTGGTCTATGCCCAGCAGGGCACCGCCGGTGATGCTGGCGACGTCTATTACATCCGTTCCACCGATGGCGGTCTGACCTTTGCGCCGCCGTTCAAGCTGAACACCGATGCGACCGCCCGTCCTCAATGGCAGCCTAACCTTTCAGTTAGCCCGACTGGCACCGTGTTCGCGACTTGGTATGACGGGCGCGACAGTGCCAGCTGCACCGCGGGTAACCCAGCCGTTCCGTGTTACAAGATGTATTCGCGAAGGTCCAACGACAACGGCGTAAGCTGGCTGCCTGATATGGCGTTGTCGGACGTTGTCACCCCGCTCCCGGCTCAAAACGATCCCGGCATTCAAGCGACTTATGCGGGCGATTACGACTACGGTTCTGCGATAGCTGCGAAGCACGTCACTTCGTGGACGGACGGTCGCGTGGCCATTGCCGGCGCATCCCAGCAGGACGCCTTCACCGATAGGGATCTGGTGGGTTTTAGCGTGACCACCGCCACCCCCGCCTGCGGCAGCATCATCTCGATTCAGCCAAATGACTTTGTTGTCAACCTCACCGACGCGGTGAATGCGGCGACTGTTCAGGGCGCCGATTTCACTGTGAACGGGAATCCGGCAAACAGCTTTCTCCTGTCGAATGGCGACACCACAATAACGTTCCACTTTAACGCCTCGCCGGTCACAACTCAGGGTATCCAGACAATGCATATTGCGGCTGGCGCCATGAACCGCATTTCGGATGGCCAGGGAATTTTGGATTTCACGTGCACGTTCCGGTACGATGCTCTGGCGCTTCAGGTGACTACGACTAATCCGCCGGTGGGCGGCAACTTCTCGGGGCCGGGGTCGTCGATGTACGACGTGAACTTCAATGAAGCCGTCGATCCGGCCTCGGTGCAAACGAGCGATCTGACGCTGAGCGGCATTCCCGGCACCGTGACAATGGTTACCCTGATCAACGGGAACACGACCGCGCGGTTTACGTTGAACTTCACGAGTATTTTCTCGGGCATGGTGACAGCGAGCATTGGCGCCGGCGCAGTCACCGGATTCGTTTGGAAATCCGAACCTCGCCTTCTCGGGGAATTACAATTACACCGGTAATTTCTGTCCAACATTCACTCAGAACTTTGATGGAGTCACTCCGCCGATGCTGCCCACGGGATGGGTGGCCACGCAGGGTGTAAATGGAGGCGGATTCCCATTGTGGGTTACCTCCAATTCAGGAACTCCCGCCCCGGTGGCGGATAGCCTGCCTAACGCCGTTTTCTCGCAAGATCCGGCTAACCTCCTGGATAACCGGCTGGACACGCCAACGCTTACGGTCAACTCGGCCTCGGCGCAGCTGACTTTCAGGCAGAACTACGACTTGGAACAGTCGTCCGCCGCCATTGCCTACGACGTAGGGGTCTTAGAGATCAGCATTAACGGCGGCGCCTATCAGGACATCATCGCTGCAGGAGGCAGCTTTGTTAGCGGGGGCTATAACCACACGTCGATCAGCACCGGGTTCGCCAATCCGTGCACCGTAACGGCGCCTATCCACACCACCACCGGCGGCTGGAGCGGAATCTCCAATGGGGGTTCTGGTGGGTTCGAAACCTCTACGGTGACCCTTCCGGGTGCCGCTGTTGGCCAGCCGGTGACGCTGCGCTGGCGGATGTGTTCGGACAACTCCGTCTCGCACGCTGGGTGGCGAGTGGACAGCGCCGCCATCTACGAGCCGTGCCCGGCCAGCGTGACTGGCGCGGTATCACGAAAGACCCACGGCGGCGCAGGCGACTTCGACATCGATCTGCCGCTTACCGGCACGCCCGGAATCGAATGCCGTAGCGGCGGCGGGACCAACGATTACACGATGGTGGTCACGTTCTCAGGCAATGTGACCGTGACGGGAAGCCCGCAGGCGCAGGTCACGTTGGGCACAGCAACCATCGGGACCGGTGGCGTCAGCAATGGCGGGATGGTAACCGTGTCCGGAAACATGGTCACGATCCCGCTCACCAACGTAGCCGATGTGCAGACCATCAACGTCACGCTCAATGGAGTGAATACCGCGGATGAGCCTTTGGCCAACGTAGTGATACCGATGAGCCGGCTACTGGGCGACACCAACAACAATGGCAACGGTCAATTCCACCGATGTGTCGCAGACCAAGGGGCGAATTGGCCAAGCGGTCACCAGCGCAAACTTCCGCTCCGACGTGAACGCCAACGGCGCCATAAACGGCACCGACGCCTCCTCAGTCAAATCGAACATCGGCCACGGGTTGCCTTAGTTCTTTCCATGAGGCCGTCTGCGCTAAACACGCAGACGGCCTCGATGGAGCGGTTAATGGGTGCTGGCTAGCGCTTCGCTGCGCGCGGACTTTCTCGGCGAACTGCCATCCACCCGAATTCTGACCTCTGACAATTCACTCCCACTCGATCGTGCTCGGCGGTTTGCTGGAGATATCGAACACGACCCGGTTAACGCCTTTCACTTCGTTGCAGATGCGATTGGAGATGCGGGCGAGCAGTTCGTAGGGAATCCGCACCCAATCGGCCGTCATGCCGTCCTGGCTTTCCACGATGCGCAGCGCGACAGTGTTTTCGTAAGTGCGCTGATCGCCCATCACGCCGACCGATTGGACTGGCAGCAGGACGGCGAACGATTGCCAGACCTTGTAATACCAATCGGCTGCTTCCATTTCGCTTTGAACGATGGTGTCGGCCTCGCGCAGGATCGACAATCGCTCCGGCGTGACTTCGCCCAGAATGCGCACGGCCAGGCCGGGCCCGGGAAATGGCTGCCGATAAACAATTTCCTTCGGCAAGACCGAGCTGTAATCCAGCCTGGCGCACTTCGTCTTTGAACAATTGCGCGCACCGGTTCGACCAGCTCGAAATGCATTTTCTCGGGCAACCCGCCGACGTTGTGATGACTCTTGATGACTTGAGCGGGATTGCCTTCGATTGAAACGCTCTCGATCACATCCGGATAAAGCGTGCCCTGGGCGAGAAACTTATAGCCGCCGTGTTTGCGACCGGCGCGCGTTCTGCGCGATCTGGATCTCCTTCGAGCAATTCCTCGGTCGGCGTGCTGGAATACCTCGATGAATTCGTTGCCGATAATCTTTCGTTTCTGCTCCGGATCAGGTCACGCCATTGAGCGCGCGAAGAAACCGGTCGCTGGCATCGACATACTTCAAGCGAACATGAAAATTTTCGCCGAAAACGCGCTGCACCATTTCCTCCTCGCGGGCGCGAAGCAGGCCGTTGTTAACGAAGATGCAGGTGAGCTGGTCGCCAATTGCTTTGTGCAACAGCGCAGCGGTGACCGATGAATCAACGCCGCCGCTCAAACCGAGCACGACTTTCTCATCGCCGACCTGTTGCCGGACCCGCTCGCAAGCCTCCTCGATAAACGAGCCCATCGTCCAATCCATCGTGCAATGGCAAATGTGATAAACGAAGTTTTGCAGAATCTCCTTGCCGCGGGGCGTGTGCGCGACTTCGGGATGAAATTGCAATCCGTAAAGTTTGCTCTCGGAATGTTCGATGGCGGCGAAAGTTCGAATTCTCCGTGGTCGCCATCGTTTCGAACCCGGGCGGAAGCGCGGTCAGTTTATCGCCGTGACTGCTCCAGATGTCGATCTGTTGGCCGAGGCCATCCAGCAAGGGCGATGATTTTTTTACGTGCAAAATTCCCGGGCCGTATTCGCGCCGGGCGCTGAACTCGACCTCGCCGCCCAGATGGTGGGCCATCAATTGCATTCCGTAGCAAATGCCGAGCACCGGAATTCCAAGCGAAAAAATTTCCGGATCGCCGAGCGGAGCGCCCTTATCGTAAACGCTGGCCGGCCCGCCGGAAAGGATGATCCCTTTTGGTTTTAACCTGGCGATCTCGGCCGCCGAATGTCGCAGGCGCACAATTTCGGAATAGACCTGGCATTCGCGGATTCGGCGGGCGATGACCTGGGTGTACTGCGAACCGAAATCGAGGATGAGAATTCTTGAGTGAGCGGGGGCCGTTTTCACGCGCTACGGATGAGTTTGCGGAACGCCATGTTCCCCGGCCGGATCGTCGGGCGCCCGTTCAATCGGCCCGATCTGCCCTTCTCCTCGAATGCCGCGCCCGATTTGGTCCTGCACTTCGGTGCCGGTGCGCTGTTCCAGCGGATCGGCGCAACCGATCGCAGCAGCGTCCATGCGATCGCGAACAGGATCGACAGGCTCTTCATCGGTGCATTTTATGAAGCGTGGCATAGCATTGCAAGAGTTGTAGCGGCGCTTGTATCGAGCGCCGGAACCGTAATTAAACAGGCGCTTGGCACAAGCCCTCTACAACTGAATGAATCGATGATTCCGCCGAGCTTTTACTACAAGGCTATCGACTCGGGGTTTTTCCCGATGGCGATGGACGATGGCGCGATCGAGTGGTTCTCGCCCGATCCGCGCGCAATTTTGCCGCTGGACGATTTCCATCGTCCCGCATGCGCTGAGGCGGATCGTGCGCAAAAAAGTTTTCGAGATCAGGATCGACAATCGATTTGGCGAAGTGATTCGGGCTTGTGCCAAGCGCAAGGACACCTGGATTAATCGCGAGATCATTGAGAGTTACGAGGCGTTGCACGAACTCGGTTACGCGCATTCGGTGGAAGCGTGGAGCAAGAACAAGCTGGCAGGCGGCCTATATGGCGTCGCCATCGGCGGCGCCTTTTTTGGCGAATCGATGTTTCATCGAGAGACGAATGCATCGAAGGTCGCGCTGGTGGCGCTGGTGGAACATTTGCGCGCGAAAAAGTTCGCCTTGCTCGATACCCAGTGGATCACGCCCCATCTAAAACAATTTGGCGCCGTCGAAATTTCGCGGGCTCATTATCTGGGCATGTTGCGAAGAGCGATCGAATTGCCGCGAAAATTCTAATTTCGGTGTTGGATGTTGGGCGTTGAGCGTTTGGTGTTTTCTGCTTTAATGAGAGCCCGCGATCCGAAACGGTGCAAGGTTTCAACGGCTGGGTAGCTCAGTTGGCAGAGCAGTGGACTGAAAATCCACGTGTCGGCGGTTCGATTCTCGCCCCCAGCCACATTTTCCGGGCATCCCAAAATTCATGAAGTATTGGAAAGACGGCGGCGAGGAGTGGTCGAAACCGTGGGGAAACTCCGCCGCGCAATGGGCTGGCGCGATTTTTCCGCGGATCCGCGATTGTTTGCCTGCCGGCACGATTCTCGAAATCGCCCCTGGGTTTGGTCGGTGGACGCATTATCTCAAGGATCACTGCGATAACTTATGGCTCGTTGAGAAATCCGAGCAATGCTTCCAAGCCTGCCAGCGGCGTTTCGGTAGCGATCCGCGCATCAAGATTTACCACAACGACGGCCGCTCATTGTCGATGTTGCCGGACAACTCAGTCGATTTCGTTTTCAGCTTTGATTCGCTCGTTCACGTCAGGCGCGGAGTTCATCGAAGCTTATCTTCATCAACTGGGATCGAAATTGAAGACTGGCGGAAAAGGTTTCTTCCATCATTCGAATCTCGGCGCCTATGCGAATTCACCGCGCAACCGCCTCCCGGCCTTCGTCGTCAAACTGCTACAGAAAAGCCAGGTCCTCGACTGGGACCATCATCGTAATCCGAGCATGACCGCCGACTTGTTTCGCACTTTGTGCGCACAGAACGGCCTGCATTGTCTCAATCAGGAACTGATCAACTGGCGCAGTCGAAGCTTGATCGACTGCTTTTCTCTGTTCGTCCGCGATGCATCACAGCAAACAAAGACGAAGATAATCCGGAATCCGGGCTTTATGCGAGAGGCCGCGAAAATTCGCCGTTCTATTCCGTCCGCAAAGCTGTGATCGGGTTCACGTGCGTCGCGCGGCGCGCGGGAAGAAAACAGGCCAGGAGCGCGGCAGCGGCGAGCAGAGCGGTCGAAGTGATCAGGGCGAAGCGGATCAGTCGGGCTTACTTCATACAAGATTTGCGAGAGGACGCGACCGGCCGCCAGCGAAAGGAGAAGTCCCACGCTCACTGCGAGCGCCGTCTGCATGGCGCCTTGACGCATGATCAACGCGAAAACGTCGCTACGATGCGCGCCGAGCGCCATGCGAATGCCGATCTCGCGGGTGCGGCAGGCAACGGCATACGCTTTCACCCCGTAAACGCCGACGACGGCGAGGAGGAGCGCGATTCCACCGAACGCGCCAAAGAGGGTTGCCCCGAGCTTGACGACCCAAAGCCCGACGCTTTTCTGCATAAGATCGACAAATGGCGCGATGCTGAGAATGGGAAGATCGGGATCGATCTCGCGCAATGTTTGCCGGATCGCGGGAATCAGGCCGGCAACGCCTGTCGATCCTGGGTGTCGAGGCGAACATGCAGGAAAATGTTGCCGGTGTAGCCCTGCGCGAACGGCACAAACACGCGGCGAAGAGTCGTATCGTTTTGGACATCGTGGCGATGCGTGCCGACCACGCCGACGATTTCGATGTCGTTAGGCGAACCGTCCCGAGGCGGGATGGTATAGCGAACGTGCTGACCGATCGCGTCCTCTTTCGGAAAAAGTTTTTTGGCCATTTCTTCGTCGATGATGGCAACGCGACGGCCATCTTTGTTTTCGCATTCAGCCTGAGTGAAATCGCGGCCGCGCAGGAGTTTTACGCCGATAGCATCGAAATATCCGGGCGTGATTGCGGTGTAGAGAGCGCTCGCGCCCGGATCCGGCGCTTTCGGATCGGTTGAAAGCGTCTCGCGTGTCGACATGATGCGGCGAGTGTTGGTGAAGTTTCCGTAGGGCAACATTGTTCCGACGGCCGACTGCCTTAACGCCTGGCAGTTCTCTCGCACGCGTTGCACGATGTCGAAAATCAACCGTCGCGCATCGGCCGGATCTTTTTTGACAAGCGAGAAATCCATTTCGGTCACCAGATCGCCCGCGGCCACGAATCCGGGATTGAGCCCGGCGGCCTTGAGCGCGCCGCGGAAAAATAATCCGGCGGCGAAAAGCAGCATGAGCGAAAGCGCGATTTGCGCCATGACCGAGATGTGGCGCGGCGCAAAGAAACGGCTGAAGCGCCCGACGCGCGCCGGTTCGCCAACCTGTTGTTTGAGATCGTTGACCAGATCGGCCCTGGTCGCCTTGAGCGCGGGGCCGAGACTGAACAGCAGCGGTCGCCAGCAGGCAAAACAGGAATGTCACCGCGAGAACGGCGTGCATCCGGCGTAAGATCGACAACGAATGAAAAATTCACCGAACTGAGCAAGCGTGCCAGCGAATGCAGCAGAAGATTGTTGCACCAGACGCTGAGAATGAGTCCGACCACGCCGCCGCAGATCGCGAGCAACAAACCTTCGGCGAGCAATTGCCGCACGATTCGCCAGCGCGATGCGCCGAGGGCGAGACGCAGCGCGATTTCCTTCGACGCGCGCGGTGCCGCGGGCCAGCAGCATGTTGGCGAGATTCAGACAAGCGATGAGCAGAACGGCGCCGGCCATGCACATCAGCAGCGTGCCGATCAGCGTGATCGGGCCGTCGTCTTCGGGCGACGTGCTCAAGCTGAATCGCGACGGCTTTTGAATTTGCACTTCGCGCGCAAACTCGGCATCGGTCGGTTGAATGGCATTGAATCTTTGCGATAAAACCGGCAGGCGCGCCTTCGCGGATTCCAATCGTCAGGCCGGGCCGCAATCGGGCCGGTGAGATTCAGCGCATAATTTTTCGGGTTCGCCAGATCGTGCATAGCTTTCGGAGTCGCCAAAAGCCGAGCCGAGCTGCGAATGCATGCCGAGCGGAAGCCAGATATCGGGCGCGATCAGCGCGCTCGCGCCGCTGAATCCATCCGGCGTGATGCCAATCACCGTGTAAGGCTGACCATTGATGTGAAGAGTGCTGCCGACAAAATCTTCGCGGCCGCCCATGCGTTTCCAAAATCCGTAGCTCGCCACCACCACGGGAACATTCGCGTTCGGCCGGCATTCTTCCGCGCTGTAAAATCGGCCGCGAAACGGCTGCACCCCCATCAACGAGAAAGAAATTTTCCGAAGTCAGAAACGCGAAGCTGCGCCGCATCTCATGATCGCGCCCGATCCCCGCGACCGCGAACTCGAGCGCGGCAACATCGGCGAAAACATCGCGGCCGCTTTCCCGCAGCTCGCGATATTCGTTGTACGAGAACTGGCGATAATCGTGGTTCGCGTTTTGGCGGCAATTGAAAACGTTCACCACCTCCTGTGGCCGCAACGGCACCATCGGCCGCAACACCACTCCATTGATCAGCGCGAAAATCGCCGAATTAACCCCGATCGCCAGAGCCAGCGTTAACACCGCCACCGCCGTGAATCCCGGCGCCTTGACCAGCTGCCGGACCGCAAACTTGAAATCTTGAATCATGAAAACCTCGGTTTGTTTTCATTAAGATGCGGGAACGGGTCGATTTGGATTCAGAAATCGTTTCGTGCCTCTATCTGGAGCTGCCCACGAATGGGTGCTCGAACGACAGATAAAAGAACAATCCCCAGTCGGGCGAATCGGAGGTGAGACCCAGAGGCACGGCGACGCCGGCCACGATTTGCAATTGGCCCGGGCGATTAAAGGCGTATCGCGCGCCCGGCGAAATGAGCGCGGCCGTTGTCCGGGTGAGGCGGCGCGCAGGATCGACATCTTCTTCCCAGCCGGCAACGGTCTCGAGCATGAGATTGAAATCGCGGCTAACGGCGTAGATCGCGCTGGCGCCGAGATTGTAGTTCAGCAGATCGTGGCCGCGCACATCCGGGAAGATCGACATCGCCGGCATTGAAATGGACCGTCCAGCGATCGCTTATGATTTTGCTAAACGGGAGATTGATTTCGTAGCCGACCCGGCCGGGACCGAACCCTTTGTCCTCGTCGCCGGCAGGAAGCACCAGGAAAAGCGCGGTGCGAATGCCGGAATACGTTCGTCTTCCATCAGGGCCTGCAATCGGTAATTGAGCCGGATATCGGCGAATCCATCGTCATCTCCGTTAAAAACATATGGGAGCGTGTAGGAAAGTTGGTGTGTCTGACCGAATACGGGCCACTCCTGGGTGAAACTCGGGCTAGTTTCAGCGTGCCCGCGCGTGAAGGAGATCGGCACGTTAATGATGTGCTGAACGACGCCCGCCTCCTGATTGTAGGCCTCTTCGACCAGGAACGAGTTGTCCTGAATGCCTTTCGCCATCGGCTCGGCGGCAAAAACAGTGACCAGTGCCAGTGACAAGTGACGAGAAAGAAAAATGCCACGCCGGATGTCGATCCTGTGCGAGTCGGGTGGAGGCTAAGAAGTTTCATTGATTGTAGCGCGTTGATTCATTCAAACTCCGCGCATGGCCGAAACGCAAGCTCCGCCGCCGTTACCGAAATCGCAGCCGTCATTTGGGAAGCGCAATAGCACCATTATCAAGTTGCTCGGGGTCGGCGTGCTTGTTCTGGTGTTATTGATTCCGCTTGGTCTAATCACCGGCGTGTTGAGCGACCGGTTGCAGCGGCGCAACGAAGCGGTCACCGATATCACGGCGTCGTGGGGACGAGAGCAAAATGTCATCGGGCCGGTGCTAGGGATTCCGTATCAGTACAAGTTTAAAGCCGTGAAGGAAATGGCCGGGCCGGATGGAAAAATGGAACGGCGCGAAGTGGAGGAGACCGCGACAGCAAACGCATATTTTCTTCCGGAAACCCTCAGCATCACCGGCGACGCCCAGACCCAAACCTTGTATCGGGGGATTTACGAAGCAGCTGTGTTTCGCGCGCAGGTTACGCTTTCGGGCAAGTTTGTTCCGCCCGATTTCGGTTCGCTCAAGATCGACATCAAGGATGTGCAATGGAAAGACGCCTTTGTCACGATTGCGATCAACGATTTGCGCGGCACCCGCGACGCCATCGTGCTCGATTGGGGCGGCACCAAGCGTCCGCTGCTGCCCGGCTCGCAGGTTCCCGGATATACGACCGGTGCGACCGCGTCCCTTGCCGGCGCCGGGCCGATAACGAGCGAGATTCAATTTTCGATTCCACTCGATTTCAATGGGAGCGACGGGATTTTCTTCGCGCCGTTCGGCGTGCAAAATGAGGCGACGCTAAAATCGAACTGGCCCGATCCCGGATTTCGGGGCGCGTTTCTGCCGGCCGAACGCTCGGTTCGTTCGGATGGGTTCGATGCCAAGTGGAAAGTTTCCTATTACGGGCGCAATTATCCGCAATCGTGGACGAGCCGCGCCGGCAACGAGCGGTTCACCACCAGCGCGGTTTCGGAATCGTTTTTCGGCGCCCAGTTCTTGTCGATCCTCGACGCTTATCGTTATGTCGAGCGCTCGATCAAATACGGCGTGCTCTTTCTGGTGCTTGTTTTTACGACATTCTTCCTGTTCGAAGTCACGGCCCGGCAGAAAATTCATCCGTTCCAATACCTGATGGTCGGCGCCGCCCTGTGCCTGTTTTATCTACTGCTGTTGTCGATCTCCGAGTTTATCGGATTCGGCTGGGCTTACCTGATCGCGGCAGTTGCATCGACAATTCTGATCACGTGGTATTGCCGATTTTTCCTCGGTGGCGGCGCCCGAACTTTGGTGATCGGCGCGGGTCTGGCGGGTGTTTACACGTTTCTCTACATCACGCTGCGGCAACAGGATTATGCTCTGTTGATGGGCGCGATCGCCCTTTTCATCGTGCTGGCGGTGGTGATGTATGTCACCCGCCGGGTGGACTGGTACGCGCGTGATGCGGGGTAAGGCTGAAATTTAGAGCGCTTGAACGCTCTTCAACATCTCGTTAAACGACTGATACAGCTCCCGATGCTGGGCGATTCCGCGTCGGACGACGGGCTTGAAATTGGCCAGATCGGCGACGTTAATGATCTGATCGACACTTTGGACGAACGCGCTCATGGCGTCGTTAGTGGCAAAGCGGTGGCTAAGCAGGATAACAAAATGTTCGCGGCGCTGCAGGTCCGGCTGCCGACGGATCTCGCGGAGAAGAGGGTTGGTCTCGAGAGTGGAATTTTTGAAATTCTCGTAAACCACAACGATGTCGTAACTATAGGTCTGGAGCTTGAGAACTACGTCCTCTTCAAACAGGCCCAGATGCACCTTGTAGGTGAGATCAATGAGCTGCGGGACGATGATCTTCTGGTATTGCTGGTGATCGATGCAGACCAGCGCGGTGTGGTCGCCGAGATCGAGAAACGTTGATTCGGATTCTTGTTCCATGTCGTAAGCGTTTACAAAAAAGCGTTCTCCGGTAAATCGAGTCGCAGGCCCGAATCGATATCGGTGTCCATTCCGCGGGCTTTCTGGATCAGATCGATGCCGCGGGCGATGCGGCCTTTGCGTGTAGCAAACAATCTTGCCGTCTCTTCGCTAATCAGATCGTTTTCGTAGGCATTGAGAATCGATTGGTCGAACGTCATCCAGCCAAACGGCGAACTCGCCTCGATGATCTCATAAAAACTGCGGTGCTCGCCTTCGCCGAGCGCAATCGCTTCCTGGGTGCGCAAGTTGTGCCCGAGGACTTCCGTTAGTAGATGCCGGCCCCCGCCGACCTTGGGGGCCAGCCGCTGGCTGATAATGTAGCGCAGCGTATCGGCCAAGCGGATCCGCAACTGCTTTTCTTCGCCTACGGAAAAGAGACCAAGGATACGGTTAATTGACTGGCCGGCGTCAATCGTGTGCAACGTGCTGAGAACCAGATGACCCGTTTCCGCTGCCATGAGCGCGACTTCGACCGTGGCCCGGTCGCGCATTTCGCCCACAAGAATAACCTTGGGCGCCTGGCGCAACGCGGCGCGCAATCCGTTTGGATAATTGTTAAAATCGTGTCCGAGCTCTCGCTGGTTAAAAGTAGCGACGCGCCTCGGGTGAACAAACTCGATCGGATCCTCAAGGGTAATGACGTGGACCGGCTGCGTTTCGTTGATCTCGTTGAGCACCGCGGCCAGGGTGGTCGTCTTGCCGCTTCCGGTCGAGCCAGTCACGAGGACGAGTCCGGTTCTCTCCTTGGCTACTTCATGGAAAATGGAAGGAAGTCCCAGGCTCTGAACGCTCGGGACCTCTCCGTACAATTTTCGAAGCACGATGGAAAAGTGTCCTTGTTGACGGAAAATACTGATACGAAAACGGGCCTCGTCATTGAGCGAGTAACTGCAATCGCATGAGCCACCGGTGAGATAATCGTAAATCAAACGGCGATTCCCGCGCATGAGCGTGAGGGCGATCTGCTCCGTCTGATAGGGCGTGAGCGCCTCGATGGGAGGATCGACAAAGACCTGTTTCAGTTCGCCGAAATCTTCGACTTGAAGCGGCCGGCCTACCGAAAAATTGAGATCCGAGATGCCGTCGTACGTTTTCAGCATCGCCGATAGGATTTTGTCCAGGTCCGGTATTCTCATGGTGTTGCTTTATTCTTCGGAGGCATCCAATGGAGGTTCTTTCAAAAACTGGCGGAACTTTTTCTTGTCGATCGACTTGTCGTAGGCTTCTTCGGGCGTGATCCGCATATTGCGCAGGTGGTCCATGATCGCGTCGTCGAGCGGTTGATTTCCCTTTTTCTTGCCGACCTGGATCATGCCAGGGATTTGGTGCGTTTTTCCTTCCCGAACGAGGTTGGCGATGGCCATATCGACAACCAGAATTTCCAGGGCCGCGGTCCGACCCGGTTTGTCGATGCGTTTGAATAAATTTTGAGCGATCACGCCTTTGAGCGATTCAGCCAGCGTGGCGCGGATTTGGTTTTGCTGGTTGGTCGGGAAAACGTCGATGACGCGGTCCACCGCCTTGGAAGCGCTGGAAGTATGCAGCGTCCCGAAAACAAGATGACCGGTGGCCGCTGCGGTAAGTGCGAGTTCGATCGTTTCCAGATCGCGCAATTCGCCGACGAGGAGAATATCGGGGTCCTCGCGCAATGCCCCGCGCAAGGCCGAGGCGAAAGACCGGGTGTGAACGCCCACTTCGCGGTGCTGGACCAGGCAATTCTGGCTGCGATGAACGAATTCGATTGGATCTTCAACCGTGATGATGTGATCCTGTCGTTTCAAGTTGGCGTAATCGACCATTGCCGCCAGGGTGGTCGATTTGCCAGAACCGGTCGGTCCGGTCACAAGAATGAGCCCCTTTTTGAGCATCGGGAATTTTTTCAAGACGGGTGGCAGTCCCAATTCCTCGACCGTTTGGACGTTGGACGGAATGGCGCGGAAGCAAGCGGAGATGCCGTATTTTTGCTGGAAGAAATTCGCGCGATAACGGGCGACGCCGGGCACTTCGTATCCAAAATCGACATCCGAGGTCTCCTCGAAGACTTTTATTTTTCCCTCGGGGGCGATCTCGTAAACCATCGCCTTGAGTTCGTCGTTGTTCAGAGGGGGAAAATCCACCCGGACGAGGTCGCCATTGATGCGGAGCATTGGCGGATTGCCAGTGGACAGATGCAGATCGGAGGCCTTCTGCTCGGCCATCAATTTGAAAAAGGCGTCAATGCGAGACATGGAGTTCCGTGTGCTTTTAAAGCTAAATCGATGCCAAAGTGACCGATTCGGAGCCGGCCGTAACCGGGCCGGCCGGCCGGCAATGCTCCGCCGGTTTTCAACGCAGTGCCTGCCGGGGCGCATCCAGCGTGGAGCGCACCTGGGTCAGCAGTTTCTCGGTCGAATAGGGCTTGGGAATAAAGCCGCGCAGCCCTTTCGCCAGCATCGCGCTGATTTTCTCCTGCTCGGCGAAGCCACTGCTCAATACCACGTTAATATTTGGATTCAGCGCGCGCAGCTCGTCGAATACCGCGTCGCCATCCATGACCGGAAGAAAGAAATCGAGAATGACGAGGCCGATCTGCTTGCCCATTTTTTGATAAATTTCCAATGCCTCAAACCCATCGTGGGCCACGATCAATTTGTATCCTTCCGCCGCCAGCATCTCGACCGCGAGCTCGGCGACGTCGATATTGTCCTCCACGATGAGGATGTACTCGCGATTGCCCTTAGGATTTCGGACTTTGATTTCCTGCGAGACGCTCGCTTCGACAACTGCTGATCGTGACGAGCCCGCCGCGGCGGGGTCTCTTTTTGTCTCGCCCGGAAACATGACAGCGCCGCTTCCGGATGGCCGTGGCGGAACCGTGGCGATCGGAGGCGGCACGACGCTGAACGTCGGATGCGGCCCGGTGGGCGCGGCGGATTTAGCAGCCGTCTGGGCGAGGATCTTTGAGGTCACCCTGTCAAAAAGTGCCTGCGCAGTTTTCGATCCAAGCTCGATTCGCTCGCCTAACAGATCGAGATAATGGTGTTCGCCTTTGTGGCGCTGGGCCAGGTCCCCGTAACGAGCAATTTGCTGCAGAATGGAATTCAAGCTCGTGGATGTGCTCGCGATCCATTTCAAATCTTCGTGGTCCAGCATAAATATGTTTGGTTACGATTGCCCGCTATCGTTCCTGCTTCCCCAGCAAAGACAGACCAGCATCGACAGTGAGATGAGCGCGAACGAGACAAGAGCAAGCATACCGTGGCAACGCTCTGATCAGCACTCTCCGTGCCCCTAAGTGAGGGCTTTTACCCCGGTCAGAATCGACAACTTGGCCGGTCCCTTGGGTGCGGAGAAATACCCAAGCTTCTGCCAAAGATTAAGCTAGGCTTGTGGTCATGCCGGCCGGATTTCGGGGTGGACTCTATTGCGGCCTAGGCATCGCCCTTTTCTCGGGAATCTTCTTGCTTTGGCTTTGGCAGCCGGAACGCCAGATCAGAAAGCATGTGGAGAATCTTTTCCAAGCCATTGAGCGGAAGAACTGGGATCGCCTCGACAATTTGATTGCTGCCGATTATCAGGACCAGTGGGGTCATGATCGCACCCGCGTACTGAAACGCACCCGCGAGATGTTTCGCTACCTGCGCGAAACGCGCATCATTTCCTCTTCCGTCACGGTCCAAATCGACAAGGGCACCGCGCGGTGGACCGGAAAGATCGACATCGACGCCGGTCCGGGCGAGCTCGCAAGCGTCCTGAACGAACGGGTCAATTCGCTGGCCACTCTTTTCGAGTTGGAATGGCGCCATGCCTCTGGAAAACCGTGGGATTGGAAACTGGTGCGCGTCAGCAACCCGGGGCTCGAGATCCCGGCCGCGGCCTATTGAAATACCGATCTATGCCTACTTGCCGAGCGCGTGACGCAGCTGGGTCCTGGCGGATTCCACGTCGCGTGGCTTTTGCTGGCACAACAAAATTGCACGCAACTTATCGCCTTGATAATATCGCGCGGTGAATTTCTTTTTCGTCCGCGGGCCGGTGATGTCGATTCGAGTGGGAGGCAGGCTAAAGTCGCCGACGAAATTCATCCGCAAATCAAACATCTCGGTCCAGAAATACGGAATCTGCTCGTAGCGTATCCGCTTTTTCCCGGTCATGTTTGCCCCCGCGATCAAGCCCTGTTCGCGCGCGCTTTCCCAGTGCGTCTGCCGCCGCATGCCGCCCATCATTCGGTCGGGATAAAAGGCCAGATCGCCCACGGCAAAGATTCCTTTTTCCTCGGTCTCGAGAAACTCGGTGACCGGTGACCCGTGCGGTCCCGAAAGAGGAGTGCCACGCACCAGGTCGAGATTCGGCTCGCCTCCGCAGGCCACCACCGCCAGTCCCGCCGGGACCCGGTTGCCACTCTTCGTTTGAATGTTGCGAAGCACAGTCTTGCCTTCAAAACCATTGAGACTCTCGCCCATTAACAGCGTTACTCCGTGCTTCGCGAAATACTCGGTCAACCAGGTCCCCGTTTCGGGGTCCACATAGCGGTTAAGCAGAGCAGAATTGCGGTGCATCATGCTCACCTTCATTTTCATGCGCCGAAGGCTCGCCGCCGTCTCGCAGGCGAGCAATCCGCCGCCGACAACCACGACGGTTTTTTCCACGTCGGCCATTTCCCTTAATGCGAGGGCATCGCGCATGGTGCGCAGGTAAATCACGTTGCCCAGGCCGACGCCGGCGACAGGCGGCCGCACCGGTCTGCTCCCCATGGCCAAACAGGCTTTCTTGAACTCTATGCTTTCGCCGTTGCCGAGCACAGCCAGGCGGCGCTCAATATTGAACTGGGTCACCATCGTGCCGAGCCGGGTCTCGATCTTGCGCGATTTGTACCAGCTGGGATCGGCAACATTTAGCTTTTTGACCGGCGCGACTTTCTCGCGCAAAAAACTCTTTGATAAAATCCAGCGCTTGTAGGGATGAAAAGCCTCGGCGCCCACCAGCGTGATGCTACCGCGCTTGTCATGGCGCCGAATTCCTTCGCAGGCGCTTAAGCCGCCAATGCCGCTGCCAATAATCAGGTAGTCGCGATGAATCATTGCGAAAAGATGGACGATAGAGAAACCGCTCGCCGGATGGCGAGGCAAAAATTTTAATACGGCCCGATTATCCCCTAGAACCCCTCGTTCAGCCCAGAACAGCCCGGCAAACGATCACCGACGCAACGACACCGGTGAGATCGGCCAGCAACCCGGCTGGGATCGCATGACGCGTCTGCTTCACACCCACTGCGCCGAAATAAACCGCCGCCACGTAAAAGGTCGTCTCGGTGCTGCCGTAGATCGTCGCCGCGGTCAGACTCACGATGTTATCCGGCCCGAGACGATGAACGATGTCGGTTAGAAGCGCCAGCGTCGCGCTTCCACTCAAAGGCCGCATCAAAGCCAACGGGAGGAGATCGGTCGGAAAATGCAAAGGCGTCAGGATCGGCGACAGCGCCCGGCTAAGCAGATCGATCCCACCGGCGCCTTTGAACATCCCGATCGCCACCAGCATCGTGACCAGAAACGGAATGATTTTCAGGATCACTCCGAAGCCCTCTTTCGCGCCCTCGACAAATTCCTCGTAAACCTTTACGCCGCGCGCCGTCGCGTACAGCGGAAAAAAACTGAGGAGAAACGGGATCGCCAGGATCGACAATGCGTTGACGCTGCGAACGAAGATGTTCTGAGTCGCCCCTTCGGGTGACAACGGCAGACCGAAAAGATTCGGCGTCACCATTCGCAGGAAAATCGCGATAAAGAGAAAGAAGAGTGCGATCAGCGCGATCAAACCGAGGATCGACAGTCGCTTCGGGGGCTCGTCGATCTTGCAGCCGGGCTCGTTGATCCCGGCCTCCTTGCTGTTCGTTTCGATGTGGGCATTCGTGCGAGGCTCCGATAGCCGAAACATCGGTAGTTTCTCCAGCAGCTTAACCGAAATAACAGCCACGCTCGCCGCGCAAAGCGTTGCCAGCAACGCGGTGCCGACAATCGCGGTCGGCCTTGTCGATCCTGCCGCGGCCAGAATGGCAATGGCCGTGGCCGGAATCAATTGCACGGAGCTGGTGTTGATTGCCAGAAACGTGCACATCGCGTTGGTCGCGACCCCGGGGCGCGGATTGAGTGTTTCCAGGTCGCGCATCGCGCGCAACCCGAGCGGAGTGGCGGCATTGCCGAGGCCGAGCATGTTCGCGGCCATGTTCATGAGCATTGATCCCATGGCTGGGTGCGCCGGCGGGACATCGGGAAAAAGCCGGCGCATTACGGGGCGTAATCCGCGCGCGATCCGTTGCACCAGGCCGGCGCGCTCGGCCAGGCGCATCACCCCCAGCCACAACGCCATGATCCCGATCAACCCGAGGGCGATCGTCACCGCCGTTTTCGCGCCATCAAATGCTCCGTCGGTGACCTCCTTGAATCGGTCGTTCCAGCCGCCAATCGCCACTGCCAGCAAGACCAGCGCGAGCCAAATGTAATTGAGCACGCGTAATCTGTAGCCGGGGTCGCCGACCCCGGCCAGCCGATTTGTGATTGCGTTTCCAAAGTTTTTCTCAACACACTGCCGCCATGAACGAACCCCTTACTCAAATCAAGGATGCGACCGGCAATCCTGCCCCGCTCGGCCTGCTCGGTTTCGGTATGACCACCGTTTTGCTTAACTTGCACAATGCCGGTTTTTACGAGCTCAACAGCATGATTCTGGCGATGGGCATTTGTTATGGCGGCATCGCCCAGGTCATTGCCGGCATCATGGAATGGAAAAAGGGCAACACCTTTGCCACCACTGCTTTTACTTCCTACGGCTTGTTTTGGCTCTCGCTCGTCGCGCTGATCGTTTTGCCGAAACTTGGCTGGGGCACGGCGTCTAACGACACCGCCATGGCTGCATATCTCGCCATGTGGGGACTGTTCACCGCGGTCATGTTTATCGGGACCCTGCGGCTCAACCGCGCCCTCCAGGTCGTCTTCTTCACTCTGACGGTTCTTTTTTTCCTGCTCGCTTACGGCGATTACACCGGCGCAAGCCCAGGCTTTAAACATTTCACCGGCTGGGAAGGAATCTTGTGCGGCTTTTCCGCCATTTACACCGGCCTCGCCCAGGTCCTCAACGAATTGTACGGCAAAACCGTATTACCGCTCTGTCCGGTGCGCACCCCATCTTCTTGAGCGAACCGACGGGATCCCTCGACAGCGCTCGGGATGACCGCGATTGGATCGTCCATAGAAATTGAGCGTTGGACGTTGTGCGTTGGGCGTTGGACGTTTTCTGAGTGAAGCCGGACTCCGCTCTTCTTATCGTAGGCCACGGTTCGACGGTGAATCCCGATTCGAGCGCGCCGACGCTGGCGCAAGCAGCCGAAATTCGGCGCCGGAAGGTTTTTGTCGATGTTGGCTGCGCTTTTTGGAAAGAGGAGCCGAGTTTGCGCGACGCAATTTTCCTGTTCGATCCGGAATTGATTCGCAAGGTTTACGTCGTTCCCAATTTCATTAGCGAAGGGTATTTCACGCAGACGGTGATTCCCCGTGAACTCGAACTCGATGGCCCGATCACGAGACGGACGACCGGACAAGTTTGGAAATATTGCGAGCCGGTTGGGAATCACCCGTCGATGACCGATTTGCTGCTGCAACGGGCGCACGACGTCGCGCCCGATGTCGATCCTGCCATGACCAGTTTGCTGATTGTCGCGCACGGCACCGACTTGAATGAGAACAGCGCGGCTGCGGCGAAGCGCGAGGCAGAAAAGATCCGGGTCATCGGAAAATACGCTGAGGTGCTCAATGTTTATATGGAAGAGGCGCCGCTCGTTTCCGATTGGAGAAAACTGACGCAAACGCCGAACGTGGTGGTGGTCCCATTCTTTATCTCGGACGGGCTTCACAGTTATGACGACATTCCAGAGCTGCTCGGAATTTCCAGTCATCCTGAGCCCCGAAAGCTTTCGGGGTCGAAGGATCCCGGTGCGAAGCTTCTAAGTAATTCCCCGGGATCCCTCGACTCCGCTCGGGATGACGGCAACGGCTCAGTCTTCGGTAGGAACCCCTACAAAATCGACGACCGTGCCCTGTTTTACGCCAGCGCCATTGGCACCGACCCGGGCTTCGCCGACATCATTATCGACCAGGCCGGGAAATCTTGAGGTAGGGGTTGAAATCGTGCTCGCGCTTGTTTTCTTTTGCACGAGATTGCTCTCCCGCGAATGAAAGACACGACCTGCAAGCAGCTACAAGAGATAGGGGCATTTGCCCTGGCTGGCGGGTGTACCAAGAAGCGCATGAAGCAATTGGTGGAGATGATTCGCGCCGCACGCGGCTATCGCTGGGTCGGCGTTTATAAGATTGTGAAGGAGGACTTCGTGATCATGGCCGGCACGGGGGACGAACCGCCGGCCTATCCACGGTTTCCCATTACCCAGGGGCTGTGCTCGGCCGTGCTGGAATCGGGTAAGCCGGTTATCGTCGGCGACGTGCAGAACGACCCCCGCTACCTGCCCACCTTTCACACCACTCGCTCCGAGATCATCGTGCCGATGACGAACGATCACCACCGCATCGTTGGGATGATCGATGCCGAGAGCGAAACGTTGAACGCTTTCGGCCAGGAAGATCGACAATTTCTCGAGCGCGCGGGTGGTTTGATCGCGCATTGCCTGCACTAACACCGGGCGCGGCCATGCCGGATTCTGTCGCGCGAATCCTCGAAGCCGCGCTCGCCGATCCTATTTGTTTCGGACAGATTCTCCTTACAAGAACCGCTGCTGGCGGTTGCGTGCTTTCACACCGCGACGACGAAGGGCGAGGCGGTCTAAGAACGTTTCGAAACGCAGAGGACGCTATAGAAATTGCGAAATATGACGACGCGGGAAATTATCGTCCGCTAAAGACCGCGCCCAATTTGCGGCACGGCTGGCGACTGGAGGTTGTCGATCTTAACGAAGCGCGGCGCGCCCTGGATTATTTTTATCCGGGCAGACTCGCTGTCTTCGCTGCATGGAAGGAAAATCGCCTTGCCACCACGGCGCTGCGCGAAACGTTGGATCGACAATCGGGGATGTATCGCGTTGCGGCCAAGATTTCCGATGCCCAGATCGACGGCGTGGCCGGGAATTTTTGCCGGTCCGAAGGCGGTTGTTTGCGAACAATTTTGTGGAAACGCGATCGGACCGGGGCGCCGGCATCGTTAGAGTTGCCAAAAGAAAAGTTCGATTCGACTTACGATCAGGCCGGCCAGGGCGGGCGAACAATTCCGCTGCTTTGTCAGGAAGCGTGCAATTTGCTCGTGGCCGAGTGCAGACGGGCTGTGAAAGGCGGCGAGTAGCATGATTCTCCGGGCGCGGGTTGTTGTCACAATGGATGGGCCACCAATCGGAAACGGCGCGGTCGCGATCAACGGGGATCGGATTGTCGATGTTGGCGGCTTCCATGAAATCAGGGCGCGCAATGCCGGCGACGTTGTCGATCTTGGCGAGCGCGCGCTCTTGCCCGGGCTGATCAACGCCCATTGCCACCTCGACTACACTTGCTTGCGCGGCAGGATTCCGCGGCAAGAATCCTTTGCCGATTGGATTCGCGCGATCATTACGGAAAAGGAAAAACTTTCGCCGCGGGATTACGTCGCCTCGATCGAGGAAGGTTTTGCCGAGGCGAAGAAGTATGGAACCACGACGATCGCGAATCTGACAGCGTTTCCCGAGTTGGTTTCGCAAATCAGGCCGCCGATCCGGACATGGTGGTTTGCCGAGTTGATCGATGTGCGTTCGCCGCAGCGGGCAAATGAGATTGTCGATCTGGCCGTCGAATCAATTCATGGCGCAGCAAACTGGGGACTCGGACCGCACGCGCCATTCACTGCTTCGCGGGACTTGTATCGGCGGTGCCAGGAAATCGCGCGGCGCGATAACATCTTGTTGACCACGCATCTGGCGGAATCGCGCGAGGAAGCGGCGATGTTTCGCGAATCTCGGGGCCCGCTCTTCGATTTTCTTTCTCAGCTCGGTCGTAATCATTCGGATTTGCATCGTGTCACGCCGGTGGAGCAAGTCGCGGAATTCTGCGAGCTGGACGAGCGCTGGCTGCTCGTTCACTTGAATGAAGTCGGCATGGACGACTTGGAGGTGCTGCTCCGGCCGAAAGCGCAGCCCCACATCGTTCATTGCCCGCGTAGTCACGAGTATTTTGGGCATTCCCCGTTTAAATACGGAAAGTTTCGTACGCTCGGATTCAACATCTGCCTCGGCACGGACAGTCTGGCCAGCAACGAGAGCCTGAGCTTATTCGCCGAGATGCGCGCATTCCAACGACGCAGGCCGAAACGTTCGCCCCGGGAAATTCTCGAGATGGTGACGGTGAATCCGGGCCGGGCATTGGATCGGACAGAAGCGATTGGCCGAATCCGTCCCGGCTCGCAAGCCGACCTAATCGCCGTGCCGGTGGCAAAATCGACAGCTGTTTTTGAGGAGATCGTGGCCTTCGACGGCGCAGTCGAGTGGGTGATGGTCGAGGGTCGAGGAGGGTTCAATTCGTAGGCTGCGAAGGAAATTCTCATTTCCGCTTTCTTTTTCTCAAATCTGAAATATTCTCCGCGCTGAGATTTTATGGCCAAAATTATAGTTATCGATGACGAGCCGGCGATGGTGGAAGTGATCGTGACCCTTTGTCGGGACAAGGGGCACGAAGTTTTTCCATTTAACGCGGCGCCGAAAGCGGTCGAGCAACTCGACACGATCCAGCCCCAAATTGTGATCACCGACATCAAGATGGAGACGATGAGCGGGTTCGATGTGTTGCGGCACGTGCGCGAACATCATCGGCAGACTTCGGTGATCTTAATCACAGCCTACGCGTCGGTCGATACCGCGGTCGAGGCGATGAAAATGGGCGCCTACGGTTATGTGCCGAAGCCGTTCAAGATCGACGAGCTACAAATGACGATCCAGCGGGCGCTCGATTTTCAGGCCGCTGTCCGAGAAAACACCTACCTGCGAAAGGAACTGAAGAATCGTTACCGGTTCGAGAACATTATCGGGACGAGCCGCAAAATGCAGCAGGTTTACAATCTCGTGAACAAGGTCGCCGATACCGACAGCACCGTGCTAATTGTGGGTGAAAGCGGTACCGGCAAGGAGCTGGTCGCCCGCGGTCTGCATTTCAATTCTAACCGGCAACAACATCCGTTCGTCGCCATCAACTGCAGCGCGTTGCCGGAAAACTTGCTCGAATCGGAATTGTTCGGACACAAGAAGGGCTCGTTCACCGGCGCGGTGGCGGACAAGCGCGGATTATTCGAGGAAGCGAACCTCGGCACGATTTTTCTCGACGAAGTAAATTCCATGGCGCCGCAGTTGCAGACGAAATTGCTGCGGGTTTTGCAAGAGCGCGAGGTTCGGCGTGTTGGCGACAACAAGAGCTCGCCCGTCAACGTCCGCGTCGTCGGCGCGACGAACGAAGCTCTGGTGCCCAAACTCAAGGACGGAACGTTTCGCGAAGATTTGTATTATCGGTTAGCCGTCATTCCGGTGGAGATTCCTCCATTGCGCGAGCGTTTGGAGGACGTGCCATTGCTGGTGAATCATTTTTTGCAAAAACAAGCCGGTACGGCCGGGGGCGAGCCGAAAAAGATCGATCCGCAAGCAGTCGATATTTTGTGCCACTACTCCTACCCCGGCAATGTGCGCGAGCTGGAGAATGCAATCGAGCGCGCCTGCGCCCTATGCGAAGAAGAACTGATTTTGCCCAGCGATTTGCCGCCAAACATCGTGAGCGAGGCGAAAGGCGAGAAAACGGACGATGCTATTGCTGCGATGCCGGTGGGCCAAACGCTGGATGAATTCATTCAGCAGCAGGAGCGCGGTTACATCGAGGCGACGCTTGCTCATTGCGGCGCCTCGCGCGAAAAAGCCGCCAGCATGCTGGGCATTAGCATGGCGACACTTTACCGCAAGGTCGAGCCGAAGAAGAAATAGGGCTGGTGCGCTTTTGGTCGGTGCTCGCAGAATAAAGCTCGGTCATCCCGAGCGTAGAGAGGGATCTCGCGATCGGAATTGAACGCATCGAGCCACTCTGAAAGCATGACCGTATGATTGCTTGCGACGTTGGCAGCCCGCTCGCGGGGTCCTTCGCTTCGCTCAGGATGACACGCCTGTGGCGCCGCTTTTCGCGGAGCAAAGCATTGCCCTACGGCAACGAAAAATAATCCGGTCCCTGATAGTTTCCGTCCACGTTCTTGACGATCTGCATCAGGACATCGTTAACGAGCGTGCTGGCGCCGAAGCGAAAGAGGTCGGGTGTGAGCCAATCGTCGCCGAGCGTCTCCTTGAGCATGACCAGATACGCCAGCCCTTGTTTGGCGGTGCGAATGCCGCCGGCTGGCTTCATTCCGATTCGAATGCCGGTTTCGTAAAAGTAATCGCGGATTGCTTCGAGCATTACCAGAGTGACCGGCATGGTGGCTGCCGGCGAAATTTTTCCGGTGGATGTCTTGATAAAGTCCGCCCCGGCCCGCATGGCGATCTCACTGGCCAAACGAACGTTGTCGTAGGTTTGCAGTTCGCCGGTTTCGAGAATGACTTTAAGATGCGCTTCGCCGCACGCTTCTTTGGTCGCGGCGATCTCATCGAAGACACGGTCGTAATCGCCGGCCAGAAAAACGCCGCGATCGATGACCATGTCGATCTCGTCGGCGCCGTCCCCCGCTGCGCTACGCACTTCCGCGAGCTTCAATTTTAACGGCATTAACCCGGTGGGGAATGCAGTCGCAACCGAAGCGACTTTGACCTTGGAGTTGCCCAGAAATTTTTTCGCGACCCGGACAAGGTTCGAATAAACACAGACGGCGGCGCAAGACGGCACTTCGTAGCGCGGATCGAGAGGCTGTATCGCTTTGCGGCAGAGAAACGCGATTTTTCCGGGGGTGTCTTTTCCTTCGAGCGTGGTCAAATCCATCATCGAGATGGCGAGTTTGAGACCTTCAAGCTTGGCCGAAGTCTTGATACTGCGTTTAGCAAACGCGGCGGCGCGTTCTTCCGCCATGATTTGGTCGACGGTTGGAACCACCCATCGCTCTTGCTGGGCGAAAACGGGCCGGTGACCACCGGCTGTCGCGAGCGTTTTCATTGAGAAAAGGACCGCGATCTTACTCTAAGCGGGTTCGGTTGTCACAGGCGAAAGAACGCGCTGCACTCCCGAGGATGCGAAAACCGTTCAGCGAGCCAGGACGACGTCCTTTTTTGTCCAGGTATGGACGTGGCCGCAGTGGGTGCAGTTAAACTTCTGGCTTTTGACTTTGGCGGTGGCCCAGCGCTGTTCTTCAATGGTCTGGCCGGTCTCGGTCAGTCTTGAGGTCGAAGGGCAACGAACCAGAAGGCGTTTGATAACTGGACCGTTCTTGGCTTTTGGGCGGGCACTGGCGGCGAAGAATTTCATATAATCAGAGACGATAAACAATGCGTGCTTTGTCGATATCGTAGGGAGACATCTGCAACTTCACGCGGTCGCCTACTGTAAGCCGAATAAAGCGTTTACGCATCTTTCCAGAAATGTGGGCTAGGACAAGGTGTTGATTAGCCAGTGCGACGCGAAACATCGTGCCGGGAAGCACCGACATGATGATGCCTTCCAGTTCGATCGCTTTTTCTGAATTCACTTGTCGATTCAATTCGTTTTCCGGGGGAAAAGTGGAGCGGGCAGGCCCGCCGCTGATGGGTTGCTAAGCTTCCGGACGAGCCGGCGCCCACTAGTGTGAGCGCCGGCTGTTTAAACTCCGGATTTATCGGCGAGAACCGGCATAGCCGCGGTTTCCACCGCCGCCACCGCCACCGCCGCCACGCGGCCGCTCTTCACGCGGGCGCGCTTCGTTCACGTTCAATGTTCGGCCATTGACTTCTTTGCCATTGAGCGCAGCCATGGCTGCGTTAGCCTCTGTGGCGTCGTTCATGGTGACGAACGCAAAACCGCGCGATTTGCCGGTCATGCGATCCATCATCAGCGCGACTTCGGCAACTTTGCCGTGTTGTTCGAAAAGATCCTGAAGATCGTTTTCAGTGGTCTCAAAGGAGAGATTACCTACATACAGTTTCATTGTGATTTGTCTTGGAAAATACCTGCCAGCTACAGAGCCGTTCCCGGGAATCGGGTTTCAAATCACCACTGAGGAGAACCTCACCTGACGATCTACCAAGCAACGAACAGAACAGAACTAATCCAATAAGCGACGACTCTCGTCTGGTTTGGCGAAAACACAAACGATCATTTCTACTCCCCGACGGGTTCCTCCCGATACGGTTGATGCTGGCGAACCGTGGCCAGAATTTTCTCGCTCAAAGTGCCACCGTCCGTGTCGCCGGTTGAACGGGCCAGGGTGAGCGCTTCCTCCGCAGTGCTGACCGCGGCGGGAAATTTCCCTGCTTCGGCGTAGGCGGCGGCCAACGTATCGAGCAGGGCAGGGACCTGCCGGTCGGTTAGGACGTTCGCTCGCTCTGCCAGCCGTGTCGCCTCCTGACCATCGCGCACTTTCGGGTCGGGATGCGTTGCCAATAGCCACGCTAATTCATCCAACATTCTCGGCGAATCCGGTGCCTGGGCGGCGACGGCGTGAAGTTCCATAGGTCCGTTAGGCGCCGTTGCCAGAAAAAGCAGCGTGTGGCGAAGTTTTGAATGCGCCTCGTCGAGATCGGGGCGCAATGCCATGACATAACCAAATTGATTTGCAGCTTGCGTCAGATCTCCGTTCTCGCCTCGGGTGAGCGCCAGGGCATAATGAACATCGGCGTTGAATGGCGTTATCGTGAGCCATTGTTCGGCCAGATGGATTGCCTCCTCGTTCCGATGCGCTTCAAGCAGGCAGCTCATCAAGAACTTGTAGGCTGCTGAATTCTCAGGGCCCAGCTCGATGGCCTGGCGCGCCTCGGATATCGCGCGTTCCTTCTGGCCCCCCTTTAGCGTCATCGCCAATTGCAAATGGGCGGCCGAATCCTCCGGACTCAGCGCAACTGCGCGCTCCGCTTCAATGATCGCTTCAGCGTTCTTGTTCACGTCATCCAGGATCAAGGCGTGCACTTGTCGCGCTTCTGAATTTGAAGGATTGGATTGAACTGCTTTGGCCGCTTCGGATGCGGCGAGGTCGATCTTGCCGTCGGCTCTTAGCCCGCGCACCAGATAGAGTCGTTGTTGCGTCGAACGAACCATCCAGACTGAGGCGAAGCTATTCATTGCCCAGACGGCCAGAAATAATCCCAGCCCCACTCGCAACATGGTGCGGCCTCGGGTTAACCTTTCCCAGCCGAGCACGCCGAAAAAACAGAGTGGTCCCAGGATCGACAATCCATAAAACGCCTTGGCTTGCGCGTACGATGGAACCCTTAGCGTCATGAAGATCAATCCGAACGCGACTGCCGAAGACAGGCCGAGCAAAAGAAACAACTCGGCGGAAGGTTTGCGAATATAACCGGCCGCCGCCGTGATTGCGCCGGTAAGGATGGCCACCGCCGGCACCAGGCCCAACAAATATCCGGCGACCATGAGTTGGTAATTCCATGGGGGCCGATACGCCAAACCAGCCGCGCCCCCGCACAATCCATCGCCCCATAGGGTCGAATAGATTCCGTCGCCAATTCCGGCGAATCCGCTGAACAGTGGCCTAACCAGTGAGCGGCCAAATCGAAAGTAATCCGCCACCGTGTGATAGCCGGGTTCCTGCCACCAGGCAAAACCGCTGGCCACGTCCCAGTTGCCAAGAAGCGGCGTTCCGAACCGCAGCCAGATGCGGAGGTAATGCCAACCGCAAACCGCGAAACAAACTGCGAGCATCACGCCAACATTGCGCAGCCAGGTTGGAAGCATTGCTCGTTGGGCGACCAATCGTCCGGCCACGGCTGCGACAACGACCGGGAGCAGCAGAATTCCGGTCGCTTTGGTCAGCATGGCCGCGCCAATACACAGCCCAAGTCCTGCGTAATGAAAGAGCGACGCATTTTCATCCTGTAGCAACCGGAGGCAGAGATAGATCGCCGCGGTCATCAGGGCGGCGGCGAGCATTTCGTTGGTCACGTAATGCGAGAGATAAAGCTGCATTGGCAGGAAAGCGGCCAGCGTTAACCCGACAAGTTGCAATCCGATTCGATTCGGAATGAGGAAACGCAGGCTCAGGAAGACGAAGGTGAATTGCGCGATGGCAAACAGCGTCGTCAAAAAGCGCAACACGATGACCGATGCCGGATCGTCAACGGAGAGACCGCACACCGAAAGCGTCGCGGCCGAGATCGCGTAATAGAGCGGCGGCTGGTACATTTCGTAACCCTGGTTGGGCAACGGCAGCGCTCGGTTTTCCTGGATATACTTGATGTAGGCAAGGTGATCCTGGGAATCGAACCCGGCATGATAAGGCAACAGTCGTGCATTGTTCCAAAACAGGATTAGCCAGACACCCACGACGAAAACTAGGACTGCGTTCTGTAGCCACGGCGCTGTGGACCGTTGTCGAATCGGCCCCAAGCCGGTGGCTACCCAGGTAACAGCGCCGATCGCGGCGAACACAATCCAGATCGGCCAAATCTTTGCCGAAGATCGGAACGTTTGCTCGCCGCCGGCAATCGGATTTCCCGGGCCCGAAATTTTCGGTGTCGAGGCGGGAACGGCGTGGCGCCAGGCCGATCCGGCAATGGAGGCTTCCCAGGCTTGGTCGCTTCCAAACGTAAGCTGGTTCGAATCGAAAACGAGCGACAGTGCGGGCGGCCCAGTGTGGTTAAAAACGCGCGCTTCGATCAGGTTCCGGCCCGTTTGCAAGAAGGCCTGGACGTTAACGCTCGAAACATTTTTCCAATTCCGGTTTGCGTCGATTTCCACTGGCCGGCCGTTGATTTTCACTTCAGCACGCCTGGCCGCGCGAATGCTCAGGCGCGCTGCCGGCGGTAAATTATTCAGAATAAACTCGCGCCGGAAAGTCGTGTCGATGCTGGCAAAGCGATGCAGCGTGGCATCAGCGGCGGTTGGAAAAACAATCCACGACGCCCGGTCATCAGCCGCCAAAAAATTAATTTTCGGGTCGCGCACGCACCGCCAGGCCAGGATCGACATCACAATGCCGGCCAGCCCGAAGATCACTATGCCCCTATGCCACGTTTTCAGAATCGTCCGTGTCGCCTTTGGCCCGCCATTCCGCGTGGGCCCGCGCTATAAACGGCGCCAGACCCGTATAAAATTTTACGATGTAGAAAAGATACCCGGCAAAGGAAACGAGCTGAATCGCTATGAGCCAGATGTGGCCGTTGCGGGCCAGGAAGAAGTCCGGTCGCAGCCGGATAAAGATGGTGCACGCCACGTTTAGGATAAACACCCCGGGCAACAGCAGCGCCAGATTGAGCCACTGATCGCGCCGGACTAGCTGGCAAAGGCGGTTGCTCGCTTCGCCCGCGCTGTCCCGCATCCGAGCGTAAATAAGACGCAGGTCGTAAAAGAACAGGACCCATCCCGTGGCGATAAATACGGCGCCGAATTCAAACCAGGTCAGGGGTTTCGCTAATTGCGCGAGGAGAATCGCTTCAACGAGCGCGCACGCGATGTAGAGAAAGTTATGCCCAAATTCCAGAGGCCATCGAATGACAGTGATGATGTGCAGCACTGCTCGCGACCAGAAAATAAAAATGATAAACAAGCCGCTGAAGACATAAGGGAGAAAAATCAGGCGGTGCTCGGAAATGATATCGCGGGCACTTTCGATCAACACCATCAGCGCGACGCCCTGGATGATGCTGACCAACGTGAGCTCGATCTCGACGATCGTTGAATCAAGCTGGGAGCGGCCTGCGCGACTCTTCATTTGATGGGGTGCTCGACAATCGCTAATCCGCAATCGCAGATTTGTTGATTGGGTTTTGTACCCTCCGAGGATGCTAAGTCTTGGATTTCTTCCAGACGCCGCCTTCTTTTCTCCAGTCGTAAAGTGGTTTCCGGTCGACCCTATGCATGGAAGTTTCGGTCACTCTCACATTTCCGGGCGATCGATTGAAAACGAAATCAACGTCGTAAACCCGGCCGTCACCGCCTATCATATCCACGCAAACAGAATAGCTTCCGCCGCCGAGACTGAAGAGCCGTTCGTCATGCACCAGTATTAAGGTGCCATCTTTTATTCGAGCCCACACGAGTTTTCCGTCAGGCAGAGATACCATGTAGGTCGCGGTTTCATTGGTTGCCGACGTGGTGTCTCCCATAGAGGCTGGCGTGGTCAATTCATGCAAGACATGATGTCCGATTCTGGCGATTGGAGACATAACAACTGGAAGAAACGGAGGAGGAAATCCCAGGTTCCTGCCTTGATATTTCACATTGAATCGTCCGTCAGCGGACCTCTTGCTGGTGTTGTCGATGTAATTTTCGATTGCCGCGGCGATCTCGGTTTTCTTTTTGGGATTTGCGGTCGCGCGAGCAACTGAGCCCAACGCCAAAGACAAGATAAGGACGATTCTGATAATGAACTTTGCATTCATAGGGTTCGTTTTCTCCGGCCATATTGTAGTAATCTGTGGATCCGATTTGTTCGAGCAGATTGTGCGAATGGGAACCGGCAATCCGAAATTGCCAATCCAAGATCAAAATGGAAATGGCGTGCCTGGAGGGATTCGAACCCCCAACCTTCTGATCCGAAGTCAGAAGCTCTATCCAGTTGAGCTACAGGCACAGAGAAGATTTTCGATTGTCGATTTGCGATTGTAAGCGAGACCACACCTCGCTCAAGCAAAGATCGACAACTGCGGCTATAAGCCGCTCTCTTGGACCTGGCTAGAGCAACAAGATGCTAGGCGGCCAGAAGATCTCTGCCGTCCAGCGCGGCTATGATCTCACACCCGGCCACCAATTTTTGAGATCGTCGCAGTTGCGCAGCTCTTCCGCGGTCAGGATTCGTTCCCAAAGAGTTGAAGCTGCCTTGAAAGATTCAAATTGTTCGTTGAAGTCGATGTTCGAATTCATTGGGACCCCGTTTAGCAACCAGCATGCCGCCTGGATCGACCGGATTAGGTGGTGGCCGCAGAGATCGAAAATCGAAATGAAGCGGGCCCGCCCGCCGGAGCCTCGGCGAAGGCGGGTGGCCGACGGGACTCGAACCCGCAACAGCCAGAACCACAATCTGGAGCTCTACCATTGAGCTACGGCCACCAACGCTCCCGCTGCCGGGAATAGGGATTTTAGGTTCCGAATCTTGTTTTGCAAAGGCAATCAGGCTTCCCTTTGGCACGCTCCACGCTTATTCTCACATTTGCGTGGAAGGCTGGATTGTAACTGGAACCGGGCGGGCTACCTTTTTGTCCCGCCATCGCATGAGAAAAATCGGCTCGATTTTGCTGGCCGGTTTCTTTCTGCTCGTCGCCTCTGGCCGCCTCCCGGCGCAAGCCGAGGATCCGAGCGACGTTTTTCTCAAGGCTTACATGACCGCCCAACAGGGCGAAAAATTGGAGCAAGACAACCAATTCAAAGCCGCATTGGCCAAGTACCGCTTTGCCGGCAGCCTGATCGAGGAATTGCGCAAGGCTCACGGCACCTGGCAACCGGCCATCGTCGACTATCGCGGCCGCAAAATCAGCGAAAGCATCCTGCGACTCCAGGATAAGCTTGCGACCCAAGGCGATCTCGCCGCCGCCTCCCCTCCGGTAACTGAGACCGATGCAGTGCCGGCTCCAGCGGCCCAGCAGACGACAGGGCCGGAGCCGAGTGTGGAAGTGACAACGCACCGGGCACCGGAACCGCCCGCCGAGGAGCCAACTGCGCCGGCAGCGCCCGCCGCTCCCCGGAGCGATGCCGCGATCAAGGAAGCCACCAAGAAATTAAATGACGAAATCGACCAACTGCAGACCGAATTGAACAAGTCGCGTAGCCAGCTCGGCGTTGCTCAAAAGGAAAAAGAAACCTTGAACGGTCGGCTTAAAGAGATCAGCTCGAAGCTCGAAAATGCACACGGCGAACTGGAGAAAACGAAGGGATCGGAGCGAGAGGTTCGCGACCAGCTTTCCAAAGCTCAAGAGTCGCTAAAAAAAATCCAGGCTTCAGGAGATGGTGGCGGTAAAACACAGGTAGCTTTGCGCGCGGAGATTACCCGCTTGAAAGATGCTCTCATCGCCGCGGAAGGGGCCCGCGCGACTGCGGAAAAAGAACGGGATGCATCCAACGCCAAGGCGCTGGAGACCAGCCGGCAGATCGCCGGTATCACGAAAGAGCGCGATGACGCTGTCACCCAATTGAAGGGCGTGAAGGGAGCGCAGCAGCGGGTGGAAGTGCTCGTGGCCGAAAATTCCGATTTGAAGAAGAAGCTGGCCGATGCGGAAAAGGCCGTCCGTGACTTGAGCGAAGAAAAACCGAAAAAGGAACAGGAATTGGCCGAGATAAAACGGCAGATCGATCAGCTCCAACAACAGCTCGCCGCCAGCCAAAAACAGAATCGCGATTACGAAACGCAAGTCGTTGCTCTTCGGACCCAACTGGATAACACCGCGGCGCAGCTCGAAAAAGCGAAGCTGGTCGGCGCGACCGCCGAAGAAACGGTCCGGCTGCGAAAGGAAAACGACATGCTGCGCAACATCGTCATGCGCGAACGGCAGGAAGAAGCGCGCCGGGAACAGGCCAAGAAACTTATGCTGGCGGAGTTTGACAAGCTCAAAGTCAAATCCGACACGCTCAACCAGCAGATCGAGCTCCTGGCTCAGCCGGTCGCCAAATTGAGCGATGAAGAACTGGCTTTGCTCCGGCAACCGGTGGTTTCTCTCTCGGACAATAACCCGGCCACGATGAAAGCGAGTTTTGCTTTCGCCAAAAAAACGACGGCGACTTCTGTGGGTATGACTGCTCATGGCGCCGATGACGAGTCATCCGACGACGAGTCTGCGGAAACCGACAATGCCAGCGCGGCCACGGCGCAAAGCGGCTTCAAACCAGATGTTCCGGACGAGCTGGTCCCGGTCGCGCGCTCGGCCAAGAAAAATTTCGAGAGCGGAAAATTCCGATCGGCCGAAAAACAATATCAGGAAATTCTAACCAAAAGTCCCAACAACCTTTATTCGCTCTCGAATCTCGGCGTCGTTTACTTCCGCACCGGGAGATTCAAGGCTGCCGAGCTGACGTTGAAGAAAGCGGTCACGGTCTCGCCCCGGGACGAGTTTGCTCACACCACACTCGGCATCGTTTATTATCGGCAGTCCAAATTTGACGCCGCCCTCACCGAGTTGACCAAATCGCTCGCCATCAATCCCAAGAGCGCGACCGCGCATAATTATCTCGGCATTACCGCGAGCCAGAAAGGCTGGCAGGAAGCAGCCGAAAAAGAATTGCTCGAGGCCATCTCCGACGATCCGCAATACGCTGACGCGCATTTTAATCTCGCGGTCATTTACGCCACGGCCCAGCCGCCGGCTAGAGAAATGGCCAAGCAGCATTACGCCAAAGCCACCGCTCTCGGCGCCGAGCCCGACACCTCGCTCGAAAAGCTTCTGCGATAATCGTAGCACAGGCATCTTGCCTGTGGCGGCCGGTAGGCGTCTCGCCTGCCGATTTTCTCGCAACGTTTGCGACGGTCGGAGACCGCCGCTACAGCAGAAGCGATCCCTTCGTATGCAACCATTTCTCACCGCCAACTGGCGCTATCTCGCCATGCTCAATTACGTTGTCGATCCTGCGGATCCTGACGCCGCTCGTCCCGCCCGGCACCGAAATCGATTTCGAAAACGGCGAAACATTTGTGAGTGTTGTTGGCTTTCTCTTTCTCGATACCCGACTTCTCGGCCTGCCAATTCCCCTGCATCGCGATTTCGAAGAAGTGAATCTGCGTTTCTACGTGCGCAAAAAATCGGCCGACACCTGGCGACGTGGAGTCGTCTTCGTCCGCGAGTTGGTTCCGCGCCGCGCAATCGCGATGATCGCGCGCGCCTGTTACGGCGAGAACTATCTCGCCGTGCCGATGAAACATGAGATCGAACATGTCGATGGTAACCTGAAAGTTGAATATTCCTGGCGGCGCGGCCACAAATGGGAATCGCTTAAAATGAGCGCGACCGGAGAACCGCAAGCGATCCCGCAAGGATCGCATGAGGAATTCATTACCGAACATTACTGGGGCTACACTTCATTGCGAAAAGGTTGCAGCGAATACCGGGTCGAACATCCGCGCTGGAAAATTTGGAACGCGGACCGCTTCGAATTCCGTGCCGACGTCGCCACCCTCTATGGCGAACAATTTGTCGAAACGCTGAACGTGCCCCCGCGCTCCGCTTTCATCGCGGAGGGATCGCCGATTCAAGTTTTGCTTCGCGAGCGACTCCCGTAGTTCAATAGCCGCGTCGTCATCGAGAGCGAAACTCTCGAACCAATAATGTTTTTCGTTCGTGCCGCAACATCGCAAGATCGATGAGCCTCGACAAAAGCTCCGTGTAGCCGATCCCCGATGCTTCCCACAATTTTGGATACATGCTGATCGAAGTGAACCCCGGGATCGTGTTTGCTTCGTTAAAGAAAATCGTTCCGTTCGTTCGGTCGAGCAGGAGATCGACGCGGGCCATCCCTTCGCACCCGAGCGCGGTGAAGGCTTCACTCGCAATCTTTCGAACTCGTTTGGTCTGATCGGCATCAAGCTTGGCCGGAATTATTAGCTCAGCGCCGTTCTCATCCAGATACTTGGCCTCGTAAGAATAA
Organism: uncultured Verrucomicrobiae bacterium; assembly: GCA_963815455.1. Classification (GTDB taxonomy): domain Bacteria; phylum Verrucomicrobiota; class Verrucomicrobiia; order Chthoniobacterales; family UBA10450; genus JBDTZF01. Next base: position 825,625 of record CAWFGO010000001.1, on the reverse strand, counting down.
AATTCATGCGCGGGATTGATCTCGCCCGGAACGCTTACCAGCGGATCGGCTCCCGCACCCGGGCTTTCGAGAACCGACAATTCGATCTCGCGCGCATCCACCGCCACTTCGACAAGGATCTTGGTGTCGTAATTGAACGCATCTTCGAGTGCCGCGTCCAGGTCGCCTGGCTCTTTCACTTTGTGCACGCCGACACTCGAACCAAGATTCGCCGGTTTTACGAACACGGGATAACCAAGTTCCTTTTCGATTCTGCTCGCGAACTGCTGTGTGTCTTTTTTCCAAACTCCATGCTTTGACGAGACATAAGGAACAATCGGAAGTCCGGCGTCGCGAGCCACGCGTTTCGCCATCTCCTTATCCATCGCGACAGCCGACGCCAGCACTCCGCAGCCGACATAGGGAAGATCGGCCAGCTCGAGTAATCCTTGAATCGTCCCGTCTTCGCAGAGAGGCCCGTGCATAACTGGGAAGACCACGTCGATGCTTCTCGCTTCTCCGCTTTCACCCAGGCGAATTAACGCGCTGTCACTGTTTGGGCCCGCCGGATTCGGCGGGAGCACAACGTTCGGCGCGTCCTTGAAAACGGGCAGAGATTTTTTTCCTTCCAGCAAAGAAATGTCGTTGAGAAGCCAGCGACCCTGCTTGTCGATCGCGACAGGCACAATTTCAAAGCGATCGCGATCAAGATGATTGATTACTGATGCAGCCGATTGCAGCGAAACTTCATGTTCGCCCGAACGACCGCCGTACAGCACCGCTACGCGCAGTTTTTTCATGCGTGAGCTCGCCTGGTTTTGTTCACTTGCCCGTGAGCAATTGCCGAAGCACGAACGGCAAGATCCCGCCGTGCTTGTAGTAATCGACCTCGATCGGTGTATCGATTCGCAGCTTCACCGGCACGGAGCGCGATTGTCCATTTTTACCCGCGATCTCGAGTTTTAAATCCTGCCCTGGTTGGATCGCGTCGGATAATCCGGTAATTGAAAAAGTCTCCGAACCGTCGAGTCCGAGCGTTTGCGCGTTTGTGCCCTCGAGAAATTGCAATGGCAACACGCCCATCCCGACCAGGTTCGAACGATGGATCCGCTCGTAGCTGGCCGCGATCACGGCTTTTACGCCTAACAAGCGGGTCCCTTTCGCCGCCCAGTCGCGCGACGAACCGGTGCCGTACTCGTGCCCGGCAAGAATTACGAGCGGCGTTCCGGCGGCCTGATATTTCATCGCCGCATCGAAGATCGACATCTGTTCACCGTCGGGTTGATGTTTTGTCACGCCTCCTTCCGTTCCCGGCACCATCAGGTTCTTGATCCGGACATTGGCGAACGTTCCCCGGGTCATGACCAGATCATTTCCGCGTCGCGAACCGTAGCTGTTGAAATCTTCCGGCTTAATCCCGCGCGAGATCAGATATTGTCCAGCCGGCGACGTGGCCTTGATCGCGCCCGCCGGCGAAATGTGATCGGTCGTTACCGAATCGCCGAAAATCCCGAGCGCGCGCGCGCCAGTAATGTTGTCGATCTTGCCGGTCTCCATCGAAAAATTCTCAAAGAACGGCGGCTCGTGGATGTAATCGCTTTTTTCATCCCAAACGTAAACCTCGCCTTTGGTTGACGGAATCTCGTTCCACTTCGGATTTTGCTCGGCGAAATCGCGATAAAGGTTCCGGAAAATCTCCGGCTTCAACGCCGATTGCATGGCGTCGCGGATTTCTTTCAACTGTGGCCAGAGATCGCGCAAAAACGTTTTCTTCCCGTCCTTATCCTTCCCGATCGGTTCCCTGGTAAGATCGACATCGACGCGCCCGGCCAGCGCGAACGCCACCACCAATGGCGGTGACATGAGGAAGTTCGCTTTGATGTTCTGATGCACGCGGGCCTCGAAATTGCGATTTCCCGAAAGCACCGAGGCCGCGACCAGATCGTATTCGCTAATCGCTTTTTCGATTTTCGGATGCAGCGGACCGGAATTGCCAATGCAGGTTGTGCAGCCGTAGCCGACAAGATTGAAGCCGAGGCGATCGAGATATGTTTGCAATCCCGTCTTCGCCAGATAATCGGTCACCACGCGCGATCCCGGCGCCAGCGAAGTCTTGACCGCCGGATCGACACGCAATCCGCGTTCGACCGCTTTCTTGGCCAGTAACCCGGCCGCGAGCATTACGCTCGGGTTGCTCGTGTTCGTGCAACTCGTGATCGCGGCAATCAAAACGCTGCCGTGACCAATTCGACTTTGACCGTGGTGGAACGGGTCGCCGGAAGATTCCTCCAATTCCTCTGCTGTGTCCGGCGTAGGGCGATTCGAGATCATCTCGAGCTTGTTGCGTTCTTCGCCCGGATCGAGGCCCTGGTTTTGCTTATCCGTCGATGGCATGTCGCCGTCGGCTGGCGGTGTGCCGTTCAATTGAACCAGATGTTTCGCGCCAAGATCCACACCGGCCTTCCCGTACCCGCCGTCTTTTACCGGCTTCTGCAAAAGCGAACGGAACGTTTCGCCGAGGTCGGGAAGATTTATTCGGTCCTGCGGACGCTTCGGGCCGGCCACGCCCGGCTGCACATCGGCAAGATCGACATCGAGGTCGACTGAGTAGTCGATGTCGCCTTTGCCCGGCATGCCGAACATTTTTTGGGCGCGGAAATAATTCTCAAACGCGGCGCATTGCTCATCGGTGCGACCGGTCGCGCGCAAATACGCCAACCGATTCGTCATCGACCGGGAAAAATCCCATCGTCGCGCCGTATTCCGGCGACATGTTCCCGATCGTCGCGCGATCCGGCACCGGCAGCGATGCCGCGCCTTCGCCGTAAAACTCAACGAACTTGCCCACCACTTTTTGCGCGCGCAGCAACTGCGTAATGTGCAGGACGAGATCGGTCGCGGTGACGCCTTCCTTCAATCGTCCGCTCAAATTCACGCCGACCACTTCGGGAGTCAGGATATAAACCGGTTGACCCAGCATCCCGGCCTCGGCCTCGATTCCACCGACGCCCCAACCGACCACGCCGAGCCCGTTGATCATGGTCGTGTGCGAATCGGTCCCGACGAGGGTATCGGGGAAGAAAATTTCGAATTTCGAATTTCGATTTTCGATTTTTCGCGAAAGCACTCCTTTCGCGAGGTATTCGAGATTGACCTGGTGAACGATGCCGATGCCAGGCGGGATGAGTTGGAACGTCTGGAATGCCTGCTGGCCCCACTTGAGAAACTGATAGCGCTCGCGGTTGCGTTTGAATTCCATGTCGAGATTGAGCCGCAACGCCTGAGCCGAGCCAAAGAAATCCACCTGGACCGAGTGATCGACCACGAGATCGACCGGCACCAGCGGCTCGATGATTTTTGGATCGCCCCCGACCCGTTTCACCGCGCTGCGCATCGCGGCAAGATCGACAACCAGCGGCACACCGGTAAAATCCTGAAGAACGATCCGCGCCACCACGAACGGAATTTCTTCGTTCGCCGGCTTCTTCGCGTTCCAATTGGCCAGCATCTCGACATCCTTGCGCCGAACTTTCTTGCCGTCGCAGTTGCGCAGCACCGACTCGAGCACGATCCGGATGCTAACCGGCAACCGCGAAATTTTCCCGATGCCCTGTTTCTCCAACTCGGGCAGTGAATGGAGAAATCCTTCCCGGCCCTTGCCGGCATCGAATTTCTTCAGCGTTTTGAATTCGTCGTTCATATCCGTCTGTCATCCTGAGCGAAAGCGAAGGACCTCGCAAATTATCACCGACGTCGTGAGATCCCTCGCTTTGCTCGGGATGACAACGCTGGAAGCGATCATTTCAACTCCGCCAGTTTCGCTTTGATCTTGTCGAAATTTGGCAACTGTTTCGCGTCGTCGTTGCTTTCGGCGTATTGAACCACGCCGCTCTTGTCGATAATGAACGCGGATCGCTTGGCCACGCCGCCCATCCCGAGATTTATCTGAGGCAGGAACGAGTCGTATGCGACGCCGTAAGCGCTTGCGACCTTGTGTTCGTAATCGCTTAGCAGCGACACGTCGATCTTCTCCTTTTGGGCCCACGCTTCCTGCGCGAACGGGTTATCGCCGCTGATCCCGTAAACGGCGGCGTTGAGATCGGTATAGCCGTTCAAGCCCTTGCTAATCTCGCACATCTCGGTCGTGCAAACGCCGGTGAACGCCATCGGGAAAAAGAGGAGGAGCGTGTTCTTCTTCCCGAAATTATCGCTCAGTTTGATCTGCTTCGGTCCTTCGGCGGTCTTGGTCGGTAAGGAAAAATCTGGGGCTTTGGTTCCAACTGCAATGGGCATAAATAATCCTCCGGTTGAATTTAACGGGGGACTTTCAGTATAGGATCGACATCGGCGGGGTCAAAGGGAGATCGAAATTCGTTACATCGTTGAATCGTTGCATCGAAACCTTGTCGATTCTCGATTCACCATTCACGATTTACGGACCCAATGGAACTCTTCTGGTGGTTCTTCACGCTGGTGCTATTTGCCGTCGGATTGATCGGCACTGTCGCGCCGTTCTTGCCAGGCACGACCATCATTCTGGCCGGCGCGGTCATCCACCGGGTAATGCTCGGCCCGGAGAAAAGCATTGGCTGGAGCGTGATCGCGGTGCTGGTTCTGATGACCCTCGTGACCTATGCGATCGATTTTTTGGGTGGTTATTACGGCGCGAAATATTTCGGGGCCACCCGATGGGGAACATTCGGCGCGATCCTTGGCGCGATTGTCGGATTGTTCTTTGGCCTCATTGGTTTGTTCCTTGGGCCGGTGATCGGCGCGATCGCCGGTGAGTTCATTGCCGGAAAAAAAATGATCGACGCCGGCCGCGCGGGCTGGGGCAGTTTACTTGGAAATCTCTCCGGGATGGTCGGCAAACTGCTGATCGGGCTTGCCATGATCGTCATTTTCCTCATGACTGCACCTGCGCCTTTTTAATCATGAACGAAACGCAAAAGGCTGAGCAAAATCTTGCGACGATTCGTGGATTGGTCGCGCGCGGCGAAATTTATCGCGGAATATTTGCCCGTGCCGCATTGATCGGTGGAGGCCTGTCGATCCTAACTGCGGGTGCGATTTACGTAAACGACGAAGTCAGTCGTTTTCTCGATCGGACCATACGACCGCGCGAATTCGCCTTTGCCTGGCTCGACGTCCTCTTTCTCACGATTGTCATTGCGGCCTGGCTCCTGAAGCGGGCCGTCCGCGCGAACGACGACAGCTCGGCGCGGATGACCCTCACATTTCGAACGGTCGCGCCGTTTGCATTGATCCCGGCCGCATTCACCAGCTGGTTCTTTGCTACCGGCTATCTCGGCGGGACGGAACTCGATCTCGTCACAGTCTGGATCGTATTTTACGGATTGATTCTGCTATCGACTGCGTTTTTCGCTCCGAGACCAGTGGCGCTTCTGGGTTGGGCGTTCCTTCTAACCGGTCTGAGCGTGCCGGTGCTAGCCAACAGAATCGAGGAATGGATCGACGGCGTCCCAACAGCGCTCATGGGCCTTAGCTTCGGCGTTTATCATCTCATTTATGCGGTACTCAACTGGCGCGCCTCTCGTGTTTCGAAAGCCGGGTGATCTGTTCCTTTCCGACGGTACCGATTGTGCTAAACTATGCGCCGATGGCAGATGATCGCTGGTGAATCGCAAGATTTGCCAGAGGAAAGTCCGAACACCATACGGCAGCATGCCGCGTAGAATACGCGGGCATCACGGTTGAAAAATCGCGGTGACGGAAAGTGTCACAGAAAAAAGACCGCCGGTTCTTTGGCAACTACAACTGTAGGGGAAGCTGACAGCTTCCCGTGTCTGGGAAACGGCAAGGGTGAAAAGGCGAGGTAAGAGCTCACCGCTCGCGGAGTAATTCGCGAGGCACGAAAAACCCCATGCGGTGCAAGACAAAACAGAGGGAGGACAGCCGGTCCGCCTGCCCCGAAGAAATTCGGGGTCATGATCCTCGGGTATCGTCGCATCATGGCCATGCTGTAGCGGCGGTCTACTTGGCAAGCCGTAGCTTTATGCGAAGGCTGCTGACCGCCGGTCACGGTTTCGCCGGGCGTCCCGCCTCGGCGGGGTGAGATAAATGATCATCGCTCCGAAGAAATTCGGAGGACAGAATTCGGCTTACCGCCATCTAAATATGAAGGGCGCTTTCGGAAACGAAGGCGCCCTTCTCTTCTTCTGGCGGTCGTTACCAGCACAAACGAGATTCAAACTTAGGCGCGGATCGGGTAGCATCCGACAAACCTTCTCGCCACATGGCCGACACGCCGGCAACAAAAGAACAGTTGGAACGCGCAATTTCCGATCTGGAGGCGCAACGTTCCCTGTTAGGCGACTTTGTCGTCGATCCAGCGATCTCAGCGTTACGCGAGCAACTGGCCAGGCTTCATTCCACCAGGCTTGAGACTGGCGATGACGACGAACGCAAGGTCGTCACAGTGATGTTTGCGGATCTTTCCGGCTTTACTCGATTGGCCGAACAAATGGAGGCAGAAGAAGCCCGCAATCTGGTTAATTCCTGCTTTGAGCGGTTCGTTCCCGTGATTCAACGCTACGGCGGCACAATCGATAAGTTTTTAGGCGACGCGATTATGATTTTGTTCGGCGCACCGGTTGCCCACGAAAACGATCCGGAGCGTGCCTTGCGCACTTCGCTCGAACTAGTCGCAGCGCTGGAAACGTTCAACGGCGAGCGCGGTTTGAGCCTCGGATTGCACGTTGGGATCAATACTGGCGCCGTGATTGCAGGGGCGGTTGGCGCGCGAGGCCGTCAGGATTATTCGGTCATGGGCGATACCGTGAACGTCGCCGCACGTTTGGAAGATGCGTGTGGAGAAAATGAAATCTTGGTAGGCCCGGAAACATTTCGCCGAGGTGCTACGCTATTCGAATTTGAGGCGTTGCCGCCTCTCGAACTCAAGGGCAAATCCGAGCCGCTTCCGGTTTATCGTCTACTGGAATCGAAGGTCGAACCTAAAACAGCCGAGCTGATCTCGAAGCGCACGCCGTTTTTCGGACGGGAACGTGAACTGCAAAAGATTAAGTCTGCGATTGCCCAACTAAAGACTGGTAACGGTACTCTGCTTTGCATTTCCGGAGAAGCTGGTTTGGGGAAAAGTCGCCTTGTTCTAGAAACGCGTGGACTGAGCAGATTTGCCGGTTGGGCTGAAACGCGCGCTCTTTCGTACGCAGAAACGACGGGTTATCGAATGATGCGCGATCTCTTGCACGCGTTGCTTGCTACAACACCCGGCGGAGATCCGCACAAAATCAACAGCACATTCCACGAAAATATTCTTGAGCTGGCCCCGGACCGGGTCGAACGAATTTATCCTTATTTGGCTCGTATTCTTGAAGCGCCTCTTCAACAACCGTGGGTTGAGAGACTCGAACACCTGAGCGCTGAAGTTCTGCAAACCCGGATTTTGGAGGCGTTTCGAGGTTATGTGGAAGCGCGAGCGCAACGGGAAAAGCTCGTTCTGGTTTGGGAGGACGTGCATTGGGCGGACCCGTCATCGCTTCAGGCCCTGGAGCATTTGGCCCCGATCGTCGTTAACGCTCCCGTGCTGGTGGTTGTTGCTTATCGCCGGGAAAGCAACGTGTGGGAGCGACTCAACCGGCTCGCGGCTCAGCTTCCGAAAAAATGTGTTCAAGTCATCGAACTCGCGGCACTGACGGCTCGCGAAAGCGCTGACCTCATTGCCGCCGCGGGTGAGATTGATGATTCTCAAACGCGCCAGGCCATTCTTAATCGGGCGGAAGGGAACCCATTTTTTTTGGAAGAATTAGTTCGGGCGGTCAGAGACGCCAGGGTAATGACGATTCACGATATTTCGGATATTCCGCCGACGTTGCAGGCCGTTATCGCCGCCCGAATTGATTCATTGCCAGCCGCAGCCAAGAGAGTTCTGCAACGCGCATCCGTCATTGGGCGCACTTTTCAAATTGGGATTCTTGCTCACCTCTGCAAAAAACAGGGTGAGCATGCATTGCCCGAAACGATTGAAGAGTTATGTCGGCGAAATCTTGTGTACTTGGAGCAAATTGCGGGTTCGAGGGCCACGTTTGATCAGACGTACACCTTTCAACACGCAATTACGCACGAAGTCGCTTACCAAAGTCTACTCCAGGTCACCCGCCGGGAGTGGCACCGGCATGTGGGAGAAGCGGTTGAAACGCTGCTACCCGATCGCCTGGCTGAGTTGTCCGGAGTTCTTGGCCGCCATTTCGAGCTAGCCGGTGTGCCCGATAAAGCGATCACTTACTTTATCCGGGCGGCCGACCGCGCTCGCGAAACCTTTTCAAATTTGGAAGCGATCGGTTTTTATCGTTCCGCTCTTGCGCAGGCTGAATCGCAGGCGGGCGCTTCTTTCGACGCCTTGATGGCGACTCTGCGTGAAGGACTTGGAGATGTGCTGATCTTGAACGGCGAATTCGCACCAGCGCGAGATCAATTCGAGCAGGCAGAGAAGCTCGTCGCCGAATCCGATCGAATTGCCCGCTCACGTTTGGAGCTGAAAATCGGTTTAAGCTGGATTCATCGTCGCGATTTCGAAAAAGCGCTTGAAGGTTTGCACCGCGCTGAACTCGAACTGGAGTCAGATTTGCCCACGCGCGGAACGGGCTGGTGGAATGCATGGGCGCAGATCCAGCATGAGCGAATGCATTTGTTTTACTGGCTTGGACAATGCGACGAGCTCAACACCCTGGCAGAGCAGGTCGAGCCAAATGTGGAAAAACACGGCACGATCATGCAGCGCGCAAAATTCTTCATGATGCGAGCGCTCTCGCTCTTGAGCGAATATCATTACAGCCCGCCACCAACCGCGGTGGAATACGCAGAACGCGCAGTCGAATTGGCAAAAGAGCGGGACAATCCGGCCGAGCGGGTTCATCTCAAATTTACGCTGGGTTTTGTACGGCTCTGGCACGGAGACCTGGAAGAGTCAGTTGCGGCGCTGAATGAGGCGCTCGAATTGGCCGAGAGGATCGGCGATGTTGTCTTGCAAGTCCGCTCTCTGATTTATCTGGCGGTGGCGCATCGCGGGATGAATTCGAAATCTGCGGCCCAGGAGTTCGCGAAGCGGGCGATGTTGCTGGCGGCCAAACTCGACATGGTGCATTACATCGCGATGGCGAATGCGACGCTTGCCTGGGTCGCCTGGAAAGATGGCGATCATTCGAAGAGTAGAACGCTGGCGACCCAAGCGCTCGAAGATTGGCATTCAATGCCGGACCCGTATGGTTTCGATTGGATGGCGCTCTGGCCACTTATCGCAGTCGCCCACGCCGAGGGAAATTTCGCCGTAGCGATTGAATGGATGAAGGCGTTGTTCGGACCTAATCAGCATCCCTTGCCGGCCCGCCTAACAGCTGCCGTTCGGGAAACGATCCGGGCAGCCGGCGAGAATCCAGCACACTCCGCCAAATTAGCCTCCGAGGCACTGAGGGCCGCGCGCGATGCCCATCAAATTTGATCCTTGAAACGGGCTGGTGGCTTTGTCTATTGCCGCGCGGCACGAAGTCATTCAACCGCCAGAAAGCGAGTCGTCCAAGCAAGCGAGCAAATGGGAAACCGTTTCCTCGGTTTCGTCGCCCATGTTGGATAGGCGGAAAGTTTGGCCTTTGAGTTTGCCGTAGCCGGCGTCGATGACGAGGTGATGTTTTTCGCGGAGCTTTTTCGACCATCGACAAGATGTCGATGCCACTTGATTATTTTTCACGCAGGTCAGCGTTTTTGATCGGAAGCCTTCTTCGGCGAAGAAATTGAAGCCGCGTTCTTTTCACCCAATCGTGGACGAGGGCGTTGGTTTTTGCGTGACGATCGATAGCGCGCCTCCAGGCCTTCTTCGAAGATTTCTTCCAGCTTGGATTGCAAAGCGAAGATGTGGCCGATGCTCGGTGTGGTCGGCGTCATCCAGTTGGCTTGCTGTTTTTTGAACTCGAAGAAATCGAAATAGTAGCCGCGATCTTTCTGTTTCTCGGCACGAGCGAAAGCCTTTTCCGAAACGGCGAAGAGGGAAAAGCCGGGTGGGAGAGCGAGCGCTTTTTGCGCGCCGGTGAGCATGACGTCGATGCCGAGCGCGTCCATGTCGATCTTCATCGCGGAGAAGGAGGAGACGGTGTCCACGATTAGAGCGACATCGGGATATTTGGCGAGGACGCAGCAAATTTCCGGCAACGGATTCATCACGCCGGTGGAGGTTTCGTTATGAATCAATGTGACGGTGTCGAACTTTCCTGACGCCAGTTTTGCATCGACATCTTTGTGATCGATGTGTTTTCCCCATTCGACTTGGAGCGGCTCGGCGTTTTTGCCGCAACCGCTTCGCGACGTCGAGCCATTTATCGGAGAACGCGCCGCACATGCAGCAGAGGAGTCCGGAGCCGGACTGGCCGTTCTCGCCGACCAGATTTCGGATCGATGCTTCCATCACGCCCCAGGCCGATGAACTGGAAAGAAAGACCGGCTGTTTCGTGCCGAAGAGCGTTTGCAGTTTCGGATGAATGTCGCGGTAAAGATTCTTAAAATCTTCGCCGCGATGACCGATCATCGGTCGCGAGAATGCCGCCAGCGTTTTTGCGGAGACCTCGACCGGGCCGGGAGTGAAAAGCTTGTCGTGCGGGTGCACGGAGATATTGTCCGCAGATTTCGCAGATTGGCGCAGATTTTTTTTGGGGCGCCGCCGCCCGGGGCTCTACGAAGATCGGTGTTATTTCTTCTCAACGAAGCTGATGTCGCCGCTGCGCTCGACGTAGCCGACTCGGATGTTCTTGAGGTCCTCGGTTTTGGCTGAGAGCCGCAGATCTTCTTCGACATCGTGCCGGGAGATGTGATTGCGGCGCAACGTGCTGAAAATCAGGTCGCCATTTTCAATAATGACTTCCGGATTGCCTTTGATCAGCACCCCAACGGTGTGGGAGTAGTAGGCAATCAAGGCGAGGAGCCGGTGGACCAAAACAAGCACCAAACCGCCACCGAGCGTAGCGAAAAATGCGGCGGTGCCGTTGATCGCGCGAGAGAGCACGGACGCTACAATCACGATTAGCACGGCATCAAACGCCGTCTTACGGGCGAGCGATCGCTTGTGCCCGAGGCGAATCATGATCAAGGTGGCTAGAAATACGATCACGCCGCGCAATGAGATTTGAAAGAAGGTGAGGTCTTTTGGGTCGACGCCCAAACCGAGCAATGGTCCGACAAGATCGTAAAATGAATTCATATCCCGGAATTTTATCGCCGGACGGGCCCGAGGCGAGCGTATATCGATCCATGCGATTCGGTTGGCGGACTTGCGCAAAAAAGCTTCGCGTGGCATAAGAGCACGCTCGCGCGGCTGGGACTGCCATCCGTAGGATCGAGATCGAATTTATGCCGACAGCACCACCACCTTCCCGAGATGTAGCGCTCGAAACGCGCGTTTTTTGGCTGCGATTCCGTAATGAGATCTTCGCAGTGCTGATTATTGCGCTGCTGGCGATCATTGGATTCGCCGGGTTCCGTTTTTACAGCGATCGCCGGGAAGCGGCGGCCGCTGCTTTGCTAGCCAGTGCCAAGAGCATCCCGGATTATCAACAAGTGATCGCGCGTTTTTCGAACACGCCCGCGAGCGCGGCTGCGCATCTATTCCTGGCCGAGCGTCAACGGGCCGAAAAGAAGTTCGCCGAAGCGAACGCGACGCTGCAGACTTTTGTGAACAAGAACCCCGAGCACGAATTGGCGACTACGGCCCGAATGGCGATGGCGGCCAACCTGGAATCGTTGGGGAAAACGGATGAAGCGTTGGCGATGTATCAGCAGATCGCGACCAGTAATCCGACTAGCTTCAGCGCTCCGCTGGCGCTGATTTCGCGGGTGCACATCTTGAAGGCAAAGAATCGGAACGATGATGCGCGCCTGGCGTGTGAAATGATTTTGACTCAGTATCGCGACAGTTTTTGGGCGCGAGAGGCGGCCCAAGAATTGCATTTCCTTAAACCGAGCGCCGCATCGCAATCCGGGCCGGGAATGGTGCCGACGCCGTCGGGCAACCGGCCCGCGGCCCCGCCGTTGCTGGCTCGGCCGCCCGCGGCAATGCCGGCCGCTGCGCCAACGGCAAAGCCGAAATAAGTGTAGGGGCGACTTGTCAGCCGCAAAGAGGGGCGTTGAATATGCGACGGTCAGAGACCGCCGCTACAGAAAGAATTAGCGCTTCGAGAACTGGAAACGCTTCCGCGCGCCAGGCTGCCCGGATTTCTTTCGCTCTTTCATGCGCGGATCGCGCCGGAGCAAACCTTCCACCTTCAAGATCGTCCGTAGCTCGGGATCCACTTGGAGCAGGGCGCGCGAGATGGCCAACCGGACGGCGCCGGCTTGTCCACTCGAACCGCCCCCGGTGGCATTGATCGAGAGATCATAGGAGTTCACCGCTTTCGCAGTCTGAAGCGGCTGAAGAACGATGTTCTGCAATGGCGCCGTGGGGAAATAATCCTCGAAGTTGCGGCCGTTGATGTCGATCTTGCCGCTGCCCGCCGTCATGCGAATGCGCGCGACGGAGTTCTTGCGGCGACCGGTAGCGATGAATTCTTCAGAGCGTGCCATTGGAAAAAGGGATTACTTGAAAGTAACCGGAGCGGGTTGCTGGGCCGTGTGCGGATGCGATTCGCCTCGATAAACTTTTAGTTTGCGATAAACCGAACGCCCGAGCCGATTGTGCGGAATCATCCCGCGCACGGCCCGTTCGATCAGCAATTCGGGATGCCGGGCGCGCCGGGCCCGAACATTTTCGGATTTGTGGCCGCCGACGAATCCGGAAAAGCTCATGTAGCTTTTTTGCTCTTCCTTTTTGCCGGTGACTCGAACTTTGTCGGCGTTAATTACGATGACGAAATCGCCGGTATCGACGTGAGGCGTCAAAATCGGTTTCCCTTTTCCACGCAATAAAGTCGCGGCCTTGACGGCGACCTGGCCGAGAATCTGGTCCCTGGCATCGATCAGCCACCACTTGCGCGACACTTCGCTGGCTTTAGCGGAAAAGGTTTTCATGGGACGGAAAAGGCCCGGAAGCTACGGGCGAGGCATGGCGCTGTCAACTAGTTGAGAGCGCGATTCCCAGATATCGGCTGGCAACACAGGGTGAGGATCGAAGCCTTGGCGCGCGCCCACTTTCTGTCGCATTATGAAGAATGCTTTACGTCGTCGCCACGCCGATTGGGAACCTGGGCGACATCACGCTTCGTGCGCTCGATGTCTTGAAAGATGTCGATCTTGTTGCGGCGGAGGACACACGACACTCCGGAATCTTGCTAAAACACTTCGGGATCAAGAAACCGTTCCTGAGTTATCACCAGCACAACGAAGCGATGCGAACGGCGCAGTTGGTCGAGCGTCTCGCGGCCGGCGAAAACGTGGCGTTGATCACCGATGCCGGCATGCCCGGGTTTTCCGATCCAGGCGCGCGCTTGATTCGCGAATGCATCAGGCGCGAGCTGCCGTTCACGATATTGCCCGGGCCCTCCGCAATCCTCACTGCCCTGGCCGGTTCCGGATTTTCGATGGAGAAATTCTGTTTTCGAGGCTTCCTGCCGGTCAAGAGTGGGCAGCGCGAACGCGAATTGCGAGCGGCCGGCGAACGCGAGGAGACAACAGTTTTTTTTGAATCGCCTTATCGTCTGGTCAAGACGCTCACAGCCTGCAGCGAGATCATGCCGGAACGCTCGCTCTGCGTCGCGCGCGAGCTCACCAAGAAATTCGAAGAATTCCGGCGGGGCACCGCGGCCGAACTTCTCGCTCATTACGAGGCGCGTCCGCCTAAGGGTGAAATCGTGTTCGTGATTGCGCAAAACACGCTGTCATCCTGAGCGGAGCGAAGCGCAGTCGAAGGATCCCGTTGAATTTGCTGTGCGTTTTGCTGCGGGATTCCTCGGCTTTCGCTTGGAATGACTTGGACTTTGAGCTTGCCAAGCCTGCCCATCTGTGTGAATTTGCGCGGCTTTTTCTCCCCGGAAAATGCTTATGGCTTACGCAATTATTAAGACTGGCGGGCGGCAATTTCGCGTCGCGGAGGGCGATACGCTCGACGTCGATCTTCTCGAGGTCGAACCGGGCAAGATCGCGACCTTCGGCGACGTGCTGATGTTTGCCGATGGGAAAAGCATGACGCATGGAGATCCGCTTATTTCCGGGGCCAAAGTGACTGCGGAAGTCGTCGAGCAGCGGAAGGACAAGAAGGTAATCGCGTTCAAATACAGACGGCGCAAAGGGTATCACCGCACCGTCGGACATCGGCGCAAATTGACGCGGGTGAAAATCAAATCGATCAGCGCCGGATCGAAATCGAAAAAGGCTTAGCCTCAACCTCGAAGTTTTTCAAATGGCTCATAAAAAAGGACAGGGCAGCGTTAAGAACGGGCGAGATAGCGTCAGCAAACGCCTCGGTGTGAAAAAATTCGGCAGCGAGCTGGTTGTCGCCGGCAACATCATTGTCAGGCAGCGCGGGACGAAGTTTTTGCCTGGCAAGAATGTCGGGCTCGGTCGCGATTACACGATTTTCGCGCTGGTTGATGGCAACGTCCGTTTCGATCGCGGTGGCCGGCGAGTGAATGTCGAGGCTGCGGCGACGCGCAAGTAATTGTCATCTTGAGCGGAGCGAAGCGAAGTCGGAAGATCCCGTAAGCCTCAAGGTAATACTCCGGGATCCCTCCCGCCTTCGCAAAAAGCTACGGCGCGGCAGGCGATTTCGCTCGGGATGACGAGAGGCTTGTTAAACCAAGGCCTTTTGCGGTATAAACGAATTCCGTCCATGAAATACAACACGTTCATCCTCTTCGGCGCGCCCGGCAGCGGCAAGGGCACCCAGGGCAAAACGCTCGGCACGATCCCGCGCTTTTTTCACTGCCCGTGCGGAGACGTTTTTCGCTCTATCGACACCCGCACGAAAGTGGGCAGAGCGTTCCTCGAATACTCAAGCAAAGGCCAGCTGGTGCCCGACGATATCACGGTCGAGCTTTGGAAGGCAGCCATCGACGCCGCGGTGGAGGCGCACAAGTTTAAACCGGACATCGATGCCCTCGTGCTCGATGGCATCCCGCGCAACGTCGGTCAGGCGAAAATCATGGAGGAAATGATCGACGTGAAGAAAGTTTTTCACCTGTCCTGCCCAAATCGCGAGACGCTGTTTTATCGATTGAAAAAACGCGCCCTCAAGGACAACCGGCTCGATGACGCCAATGAAGAAGTGATCCAACGCCGCCTGGAGATCTACGACGGAGATTCGAAACCGGTCCTGGGCTATTACCCAAAGGAAACTGTCACGGTGATTGACGCGACTCAGCCGCCCGCCAAAGTTCTGCTGGACATCTTGCACAGCATGAACGGCGCGTATGAAGCAGCAGCAGTTTGAAAATTTCACCGCCTCGAGCCTCTATTGCGAAAAATGTAAAGCCGCGATGCCGGTGCGCGAGCGGTTGCTCCTGATTCTGCCCGACAAGGAGATTTTCGATTACCTCTGCACCGGCTGCGGATCGTCGGTCGGCCAGCGTGAAATCACCGCCGGCGACAAACTGATGGCCCAGGGAATGCCTGGGCGAGGCCCCGGTCGGGGTCCGGCAAAAATTCCTCTTCGTTAGGATAATGCGCATCGTCTTCATTGGCACGGGCGAGATCGGCGTGCCGGCACTGCAGGCTTTGCTGAAATCCGACCACAAAGTTGTCGCTGTCGTGACGCAACCGGATAAACCGGTTGGACGCGAGCAACGCATCGAGCCGCCGCCCATCAAGAAAGCATTGGCGGGAACGACGATGTCGATCTTGCAGCCTGCGCGAATAAAGGATCCACAGTCGATCGAAGAGATGCGTGCACTGAAGCCGGAGGTGATTGTGGTGGTGGCTTATGGGCAAATCCTGCCGCGCGAGGTGCTCGAAATTCCCCGGCTGGCTTGTTTAAATCTGCACGCATCGCTTCTGCCACGTTGGCGCGGCGCGGCGCCGATTCAGGCGGCAATCGCGGCGGGCGACGGCGAGACCGGCATTACCGTCATGTACATGGATGAAGGACTCGATACCGGCGACATACTCTTACAGCGCAAGATCGACATCCGCTCCGATGACACTGGCGGCTTGCTCCATGATCGGCTGGGGGAAATCGCTCCGGATGCGTGCCTCGAATCCTTGGACATGCTCTCCAGCGGAAACGCGCCGCGCATTCCGCAGGACAAAGCGCTCGCCACTTACGCGCCCAAATTGGAACGCGAACATGGCCGAATCGATTGGTCGGAACCGGCGGAAGTTATCGAGAGAAAAATTCGCGCGTTCGATCCGTGGCCCGGGGCGTTCATGGACCTGGAAGGACGGAATCTGAAAATCTTTTCCGCGTCGATTGTCGATCTTGGCGGAAAGCCGGGTGAGATTTTGAAAAGCGAAAGCGAGTTGATCATCGCGGCCGGAAAAGGCGCTCTGTCATTGCGTGACGTTCAATTGGAAGGAAGAAAGCGAATGAGCGCCGTGGAATTCTTGCGCGGGCACGCTTCGATTATTGACGCGGCGCGCTGATTCTGGGGAGCACAGGCCGCTGGCCTGTAGTTGCCGGCAGCCTGCCGACAACATTCGAAGGAATTCATTTCGCGCGAGTGACAAAGCATCTCGGCAAGCTGCCGAGATGGACAGGCTGGCAGCCTGTGCTCCCCAGACCCGAGCGACGTTCAGATGTCGATCCACCATTTTGCTTTCCAAATATCGGTCTCTCCTGTTTCATTTGCGCTGCCCATGAAGACGGAAGCGCCGGCTTATAAACGGATCGTGCTGAAACTGAGCGGCGAATCCCTGCAGGAACGCGACGCGCGGGACAACATTTCGCCGGCTGTGGTGCGGGAGATCGCAGAGCGGATCAAGGAGGTGCGCGATCTTGGGGTGCAAATTGCGATCGTAATCGGCGGCGGAAACATCTGGCGCGGGCTTTCTGCGTCGCATCGGGGCATGGACCGCACCACGGCCGATTACATGGGTATGCTCGCCACGGTCATCAACGCGCTGGCACTACGGAGCGCGCTGTCCCAGATGAGCGTCGATACCCGGGTGCAGACCGCGATCGAAATGAAAAATGTGGCCGAGCCATTCATCCTCGGGCGCGCCATTCGACATCTTGAAGTCGGCCGGGTGGTAATTTTCGCCGCCGGCACTGGCAATCCATATTTTTCAACCGACACCACCGCGGCGTTGCGGGCCAGCGAAATCCGGGCCGATGTCATCCTTAAAGCGACGAAAGTGGACGGCGTTTACGATCGCGACCCGACCAAGCATCCCGATGCGAAACGCTACGACCAGATCACCTTTACCGAAGCGCTGACGAAACGGTTGCAAATCATGGATTCAACCGCGTTTAGTCTTTGCATGGACAACAAAATCCCGATCGTGGTGTTCGACATGTATAAACCCGGCATCCTGCGCGAAGCCGTGCTGGGCAAAAAAGTCGGCACACTCGTTTGCGACGAGGCGCGTTCGGCGGAAAAATCAAACACATGAGCAAAGACGACATTCTTTTGGAAGCCGAGATGTCGATGGAGAAAAGCGTCGATTATCTCATTCACGAATTTTCCTCCGTGCGCACCGGGAAAGCGTCGCCCGCGCTGGTCGAGAACATCGACGTGCAAGCTTACGGATCGACAATGAAACTGAAACAGCTTGCCTTGATCACCACGCCCGAGCCGCGGTTGCTGGTGGTGCAGCCGTTCGACGCCAGCACCGTTCAGGACATCGAGCGGGCGTTGAACGAATCGAAGATCGGGATCATGCCCGCTGTCGATGGGAAAATAATTCGGCTGCCGATTCCGGAGTTGTCCGAAGAACGGCGCAAAGATTTGGTGAAATCGTTAAGTAAAATGGCGGAGGAAGCCCGTGTTCGCGTGCGCGCGAACCGGCGCGCCGGGCTCGACGAAGCCAAGAAACTCAAAGCTTCGGGTGTGTTGACCGAAGACGGCTTGCGCGATGCGGAAGATGAAGTGCAAAAGCTGACCGATCGCTTCGTCAAATCGATCGACGATCATCTCAAGCATAAAGAAGCTGAGATCATGAAGGTTTAGGCATCTTGCTCTTCCTCTGCCTCTCCTCTCCAATGAAACGAGGTTTAAGGGCAAGAGCTACAGCCGCACCAGATCGAGCAGGAACTGGCACCAGAGATACAACATTCCGCGCCAGGAATATTTGACCTCGCCTTCGGCTGTCTGGCGAAGCACGCCCTTGTCGATGTTGTGCGCGATTTGATCGCGCAAATCTTTCTCCATCTCAGTTTGTATCCGGTCTTCGTCGAGGGCCTCGATGGCGGCTTCGTCAACCTCGTTGGTCCGGAGAAACTCGCGATGGCTCTGGTAAAGCTGCCAGAACGTTTGGTCGGGCGCTTGTCGATTGATCCGAAATTGCGGCGTCAATTTCAACCCGTAGGAGAGCGGATAATTCCACGTCGTCCAGATCGTGCCGCTCTTGGCCCGCGACGAAATCCGCAAATAATAAAATGAAAGATCGTTCTGCTCATTCAGACAAATCGTGGCCTGGGCCCGGTCTTCGTCCTTGTAAAACAGGCGGAAAAATTGCCGGTAATCTTCCCAGTCCCAGCCAGCATCATTGATGTGAACGAAGCCTTCGTTTTCGATCTCACGGCTAATGTCGTCGAGCGTAGGAAATGTGTCGGCCGAGGGCGGACTTTTGGGGCGGAGTTGTTTTTCTTTCGGCAACCGAAGAGTGCGGATGCGAGTGAGAATTTCCAGCCAGGGCAAGAAAAGCCAGCTTAACGCCGCGACCGCGCCGAGGGCCTGGCTGCCGGTGATGAAGAAAACCGCGAGATATGACGAGATCAGGATCCCGAGCGCGCCGGCCTTTTGCGAGAAGGACGATTCAAAGCTGCGCAGGGCGACACTAAGCACTGCCACGCCGAGCGTGAGGAAAAGGGCAAAGAGCATTAGGGATTGATCTCGTGCTCGCGCAGGAATTTCTCCAGCGCATCGGTATCGAAATTGGCCAGCACTTTGTCGCCGGCCACGAAGGTCGGCACGTAAGTTTGATCTGAAAGCTCCTTCATTTCCTCGTACGCTTGTCGATCCTGGCCCACGTCGATCTCCTGAAAGCGGTACCCTCTCTCGGTGAGATAGTCCTTCGCGTCAATGCACCAGGAGCACCATTCGCGGCTATAAAGCTTCAATTCCACGGCCAATGCGGAATAAACAGCACCGGTTGTCCCGTCAACAGCGCCTATGGCTTCGGAATTCCCAAATCTCGGCAAATCTTGAGCACGAGCCGCCCGAAGATTTCACGATGTCGCGGAACTGCAGAGACTTTCTTGCTCTGGGGATTAACGATAAATTGTGTGATTGCCGCCTTCGCGCAAAAACCCGCAACCATGTGATTCAAGATGGCGCAACAGCTCGCGCCGTTTCACGCGGGGGTTAACTCGAATGGTTCACGGGTGACGTTTCGCCCCGCGATCTCTTTTTCTGCCAGCTCGCGGTTGGCATCAAGAACCATTCCACTGCCTCCTTCAAGTTTGCGCGCGTCTCCTCCAGAGTCGCACCTTGTGTATTCGCGCCGGGCAACTCTTGAACGTAACCGATGTAGCCCCCTGCAACTTCCTCGTAAATTGCCGTCAATTTCACAGAGGGAGTTTAGCGCTTGGCGGCATCATCGACAACGTCTCAATACGACTTCGCCCAGATGACGCGTCGCGCGCTCGGCTCGCCGGTAAAAATGCATTTGCCCGGCTCGGAATCTCCAAATGGAATGACGCGGATTGTGACTTTGAGATCGTTCTTGATCTGTTGCTCGACTTCGGCCGAGCCGTTCCAATGAGCAAGCGCGAAGCCGCCGTGAATTTCCGGTCTCGCCGAATTCTTGGGTGTAAAGAAATCGTAGAATTCCTTTTTGCTGTCGATCTTGAGCGTGTTTTCGTCGCGGAATTTCGTCGCCCGATCCAAAAGATTTTGCTGGATCGACATCAGAATCTCAGGCGCCGATGCAGCGAATTCCTGGATCGGCAGAAACTCCTTGGCTTTGATCGGCTGATCGCGCCGGCTCACCGCCACGGAATTTTTCTCCAGGTCTCGCGGCCCGATTTCGATCGCGCAACGGCACGCCTTTCTTGATCCACTCCCAGTTTTTCACGCCACCGCCCAGGTCGCGCTTGTCCACTTCCACTTCGATAGGCCGATCGGCGAAGATCTTTCCGCGCAGTTGCAAGGCAAGGCTGTCGCAAGCTTCAAAAACTTTCGCGCGGGTCTCCTCTTTTGGCGCGATCGGCAAAATGACAATCTGCGTAGGCGCAATTCGCGGGGGCAAAACCAGACCGTCGTCGTCGCTGTGAGTCATGATCACGGTGCCGACCATGCGCGTGCTCATTCCCCAACTGGTGGTCCAGCCGAACTCCTGTTTGCCTTCGCGGTTTTGAAACTGAATCCCACTGGCCCGGGCGAAGTTCTGTCCCAGAAAATGCGAAGTGCCGGCCTGAATCGCCTTGCGATCCTGCACCATCGCTTCGATCGCCAGGGTCTGCACCGCGCCGGGAAAACGCTCGCTCTCGGATTTTTCGCCGCTGAAAACCGGAATGGCGCAGTCATCGCGCACAAACGTTTCGTAAACGCCGAGCATGCGCTGTGTTTCTTCGCGCGCCTCGCGCTTCAGTTTCGTGAACGGTGTGACCTTCCTGCCAGAGAAATTCGGTTGTGCGGAGGAACAAACGCGGCCGCATCTCCCAGCGCACGACGTTGGCCCATTGGTTGATCAGGATCGGAAGGTCGCGGTACGACTGCACCCATTTTGCGTAGCTCGCTCCGATAATTGTCTCACTCGTCGGCCTGACGACCAATGGCTCCGCCAAGGCGCTGGCCGGTTTCATTTTTCCATCGGGACCAACTTCGAGCCGGGAATGCGTTACCACGGCGCATTCCTTGGCGAAGCCTTCCACATGCTCGGCCTCTTTCGCGAAATAGCTTAATGGGATGAACAGCGGGAAATAAGCATTACGATGGCCGGTGGCGCGAAACATGGCGTCGAGCTGGCGCTGCATGTTTTCCCAAATCCCGTAACCCCAGGGGCGGATCACCATGCACCCGCGCACATCCGACGATTCGGCCAGCTCGGCTGCGCGGATGACCTGCTGGTACCATTCGGGAAAATCTTCGTCACGGCGCGGCGTGATCGCGGTTTTTTGTGCTGGTGCGTTGTTCATTATCGGCGTTTCACAGAAACGCCCTACAATTGTAGGGCGGCTGTGTCAGCCGCCAACAGAGATTTTCGATTTTCGAACGGCGAGCAAGCGCTGTCATCCCGAGCGGAGCGAAGGATCTCGGTTCTTCGCTGCGCTCAGGATGACACGACGCGCGGGGCTAAAATGTGTTTCCGACCTGCGGGTTAATAATTGCGCGCGACGAGCGGCTGGCCGCGCTCGGCATACGCGCCGGCGAAGTCGATGTTGCAAATGCAATGGTAACGGGCATGCGGACCGTAAGCCGCGCCCGCGTAATTAAAATTCGAGTTGAAGATGTTCTTCCGGTGTTTCCTGGCCGGGAGGCCGTCGTCGATGATCAACTGGAGGACAATCTCGCGCGCAGTTGTTTTTCCGTAGGAAATATTTTCGCCCCAGCTCGAACCCCAGACGCCATAGCGACTCATGCGCCGGCCGGGGCTGCTGCCGTCGGTGCCGTTGTGTCCTAACCGGCCGCTCGCCTGGTCTGCGCAATGGTCGGCTGCGCTTTTGCACATCCCGGGGGAGAGAATGAAGGGTTGGAGCGGTCTGGTGGAGCGAAGAAAGCGCACAGCGTCGTTCAATGCTCTTACGCCTTCCTTGGTGTAAATCCTCGTGTGGCCCGGCAGGACGAGAAGGTTGCCGTTGTAATAAGGACGCAATTCTTCGACGTAATTTGCGTAAAGGGCCGGATTTTGCCGGGCAAGATTCATCTCGGCAATAACTGCACTGGCCGAAACGGACGGCGCTGAATCGTCAGCGGCATTAAGGATCTGGCAGGAGAGTAAAGCGAGGGGAAGGAACAGTTTGCGCGGGTGCATTATAATTACTAGAAAGCACTCCTGATGCCATTTTGGGCGCTAAATCAGGCGGAAACGCCAGTCGGTGCGGGTTGTGAGCGAGGCTGTAGCGTGCGTTATCCTCAGCGCACAAACGCTACGCGCTCGGACTTTCAAATGCCGATTCCTGTGGCATGATTGAGCACGATCCAAGCTGTCGCTCCAAGGCGATGAAACCGACGTTTCACTCCGCAGCCGATGCAAGGCGGCATTTCCCGCCGACGGATTACTATTTTCAATCGGCGATCGGTACGTGGCGAGGCTATTCGCCCGATGATGACGAAGACAAAGCCCGAGCGCGCGACTTTTACAGTCTCAGCCGGGAATTCATGACGGTCTGCGCCCGCGAACGAGCCAAGGAGATGTGGGTGTTTGGTCTCGTCGTTCTAGCTGCCGCCTGGCCGGTGATCTACATGCTCATCGTCGTCGTGAAGTTGCTCATCAAGGGGCGGCCGCTGGATTAGTTTCGGTGCCTCGCTTCGAGCGCAGGAGCCGCGCTTATTCGATGATTCTCGATTTCCAGCGGCGTGGATGACGCCGCTCATGCATGACGCCGACGACAGAAGCAAAGTCCGGGAAAACGCGATAGATTACGAGGTATGGAAACTTTCGCAGGAGCCCCAGGCGAGCTTGACGATAAACTACGGGAAGACTTCCGGTTGCCGTGAAATAAGAGCAAAGCAAGCATCAACGCTACGCACGAACTCGGCGCCCAAGCCGGCGCAGCGACGCTCATACCAAATCGCGGCTTCAGCAATGTCGGCTTCGGCCTCGGCGCGCGTGATTACCGGCAAGCTCACAGGCTTGCCAGAATACGCTCACGAGCGATTTCCCAGGGAGTTCCGGCTCTTGGCTGCGCCTCCAACGCGTCCAATCGTCGGTCGAGTTCGGAATATGCTCCGGAGTAAGGCCTATTCCCGCGGAATCTTCGGCAATGCTGTCCCACAGATCTTCGACGAGTTGAATCCGCTAGAGACAGGCAATCGCTTCAGACTCTGGATTGCATCACTCACGAGCAGCATTCTATGCAGCGAAGCTGAACGCATCAAGCCGAACAGGAAGATGATTGACCACTGAGGACGCTGAGATCACCGGGAAGGAGTCGGATGTCGATCCTGTTTATCCTGTGTTACGATTAGTTTGGCCAAAGAAATTTGGCGCGGTGTCGCGGGTTTGCTCTTCGGCGGCACCGATGGGAAGAGCATGACATGTTTTTGTACGATGCGGCGGCGAGGAAGTTCGGTCGCGAGGAGGCGAAGTCCAGTTTCCTTACTTCGCCATCCTCCTTCCAAGATGGCAAGCGACAAGCCTTCGCGCTCAACTTTGTGAACTGCACTATCTGATTTTCGTCCACCCTGTCGGCTTTCCCGGCCAAAAAGAAATCAATGCCATTATATATTGACCGCCTGTATCCATTCATCTCAACGCATGCGTAATGCTCTGGTACCGAGTCAGCGCATCCTGATTCAAGCGCCAAATGTGCAGGCGGTCGTCGCAGACGCTGGAGTCTGAATCATTTCTGTCACAGTGTTCCCAACTGAAGGAATTAGTCGCCAATCGCCAACAGCAGATGCTGGTGGATGCATGCTTCCCGTAGGGACTTCGGCAACGAGAACATCGCCCCATAAATTTGTTTGCGCGCCCTCTCGCTTACGCCATCGACTATTCGTTCGGTAAATCGCTTTTCTGAGATCAGCCTTGCTGGGCTCGGCCGCCTTTGCGAGCCGTATGGATAAAGTGGTATTATTACAATCACGAATCGCTCAATCATCGTAAACAAGATTTGGCTAGTTACAGATTCTGATGTAAACGCGCCGAATTGTGAAGCGAAAACCACAGAAGCGGCAGCCGTCGTTTCATTGTGGAAGCGTAATCGCCCGCCAGCCCCACAGGCACGTGCGTGCCGGTTCTGGCCAGGTCGCGCATGTTCCGGCGTTTCTTCGGGGCGAAGCCGTGGCGCATGATGTTTTCGGTGACGATGCGCGGGACGAGGAAATTCAGGAGATAATCGACGCCGCCGGCTTTGGTGCCGCCGCCGCTCATCTTGAATCCGCCGAAGGGATGGCGTCCGACGACTGCGCCGGTGCAGGAGCGGTTGATGTAAACGTTGCCCGCTTCCAATTGCGCTTTCACCCGCTCGATGTTGGCCGGGCTGCGCGAGAAAAAGCCGCCGGTTAACGCGTAATCGGTGCCGTTGGCGACTTCGATCGCTTCGTCGAGGTCCCGGACTTTGATGACGCTCAGCACCGGACCGAAGATTTCTTCGCGGGCGATTCGCATGTTGGGTTTCACGTCTGTGAAAATCGTTGGGGGAATGAAGTATCCCTTCGGCGGCAGATCTTTCGCTTGATAAGCGAGTGTCGCTTCGCTCTTGCCGATGTCGATGTACTCCAGGATCCGATTGTAAGCGGCTTTGTCGATGACCGGGCCAACGACGATGCCCGGTTCCTCCGGATTGCCAACGCGCAAACTAGCCGCCGCGGAAAGCAATCGTTCCATTACACGGTCGTAGTTTTCTTCCAGGACGATCAGTCGCGAAAGCGCGGAGCATTTCTGTCCCTGAAAGCCGAAAGCGGAGTAAATCGAATCGATGATTGCTTCATCGAGATCGGCATCGGAATCGACGATCATGGCGTTCTTGCCGCCCATCTCGCAAATGACGCGCTTCAGCTCGCGCTGACCCTCGCGCGTTTTGCCGGCGCTTTCGTAAATCATCAATCCGACCTCGCGCGACCCGGTGAAGGCAATAAGATCGACATCTTTATGATCGACCATGTGCGCGCCGACGATCGAGCCGCGGCCATTGATAAAATTCAACACGCCGGGCGGTATGCCGGCTTCCTCGAAAATTTCCATGAGCATCCCGCCGATGCAGAGCGATTGCTCGGATGGTTTCATGATCACGGTGTTGCCCGTGACCAGCGCGGCGGTCACCATTCCGGTCAGGATCGCCATCGGGAAATTCCAGGGCGCGATGACAAGGGCGACCCCGCGCGGCCAGTAGTGCTGATAACTTTCTTCGCCGGGAACCTGTTGGGTAAGCCGGGGCCGGCCGATCAGGCGCATGTGATGCGCATAGAAATTGCAAAAATCGATCGCCTCGCGAATATCGCCATCCGCTTCGCCCCACGGTTTGCCGACTTCGAATACTTCGAGCGCGGAAAGTTCGTAGCGACGGCGGTCGAGAATCGCGGCGACGCGTTCGAGCAAGCTCGCGCGGGTTTCGACTGGGGTGCGGCTCCACTTCGCAAACGCGGCTCGAGCGGCGCCCACGGCGCGCTCCGCTTCGGGAATTCCCGCCTCCGCCGCGTACCCGACAATTTGTTCCGGCATGCTCGGGTTAACCGAAGGCGTTAGTTTATCGGTCCAGATTTTTTCGCCATTGATGACAAGCGGAAATTTTTGGCCAAGGCGGCCACGCATATCGCGCAACGCAGCCAGCATTTTTTCCTGGCTCTCTTTGAGGGCGAAATTTACGAGAGGCGAATTTTTAAAAGCGACGTCATGCATTGGGTCAAAATAAACGCCATCGCGTTCCTGTCGATCTTCTCCGTGCGTACACCGGAAATTCACCATTTTTAACTGTAGGCCGTCTCTGTGAGGCGGCACCGGATGGTGTCTGACACAGACGCCCTACAATTTCATTGGGATCACGCAGCAATTCCTCGGCCGAAACATTCTCGGAAAATTTTGCCCGCAGGAATCCTTCGTTGGAGGTGTTCTCGAGCAATCGCCTGACAAGATACGACATTCCGGGGAGCAATTCGCCGACCGGGCAATATTCGCGGACGCGATAACCCATTTCGACCAGCGCGCGTTTCACCGGGCCGGCCATGCCGTAGAGTAATTGAAATTCGAACCGGCTGGGATCGATCCCGAGTTCGTAGGCCAGGGCCTGGGCGTGGGCGATGCTGCGGACGTTGTGCGAGCCGAATGCGGCTGTGACGATTGACTCGTTTTCGAGCAGGATTCGGGTGAGCGCCTCGAAATTGGCGTCGCTCTCCGGCTTTTGCAGGAACACCGGAACCTCCCAGCCGTTCTGTCCCGATTTGATCTTTTCGTAATCCCAATAGGCGCCTTTTACCAGGCGCACGGTAAAACGCGTCCCGCGAGCCCGACCCCACTCGATAAGATCGACAAGATCGTCTTCCGCGTCGCGCAGGTAGGCCTGAATGACAATGCCGGCGTGCGGCCAGTCCTTAAACTCCTTTTCGTTAAACAATGTTTTGAAAAGCTCGAGCGTCGCGTTCTTATGGGCGTAGCTTTCCATGTCGAAGTTAACGAACGCGCCTAGTTCGCGCGCGCGCCGGAGAATCGGACGAAGTTTCGGCGCCAAATGATGGATAGCATCGGCGGGATCGGCCGGATTCATTTGTGAATAAAGGGCGGAGACCTTGACCGAAAGATTCACCACCGGAAACAACGCGGTATTTTCGCCGAGCGGATCGGACCAGCCCTGCGTTTCGCGGGCGAGACCTTCGAGCAAATCGAGGCAGCGCGCTCCGTATTCATCGGCTTCCTTTTCGCTCACCACCGCTTCGCCCAGAAGATCGACAGTGAATCCGATCTTCTGCGCCCGCCGTTTGCGAAGGGTCTTCATCACGTCCTCCGGATTTTTTCCAGCGATGAACTGGCGAGCCATGCCGGAGACATTCCAGCGCAACAATTGGCCGCTGATCCAGGGCACGATCTTGGCCAGGCGCACACCGGTATGGAGCACCGGGGCGAAGCCGTTGCGCATTTCGGCGAAATATTCGTCGAGATGCTGCACGATATCGGTGGAGCGGCGGAGCGAGGCGAGGACATCGACAAACCGGAACAATTGCACCTTGAACTGCTCGTCCCGCATCGAGAACGCCATCATTCGCTGGTAAAAACCGGCCTTGCTGAAGAGCGATTCGGGATGTCGATCGACCAGATCGAAAATGCGTTCTCCGCGCTGCTCGATCTCCGTTTGAAGGGAATTCATGTGGCGAAAACTAATCCGGCGATTTACGCGAGGCAAAGTCAAGCGCACAACGCCCACAAAAGCTTCGGCACGGATCGCGATTAACGATTACCGGAATCCTTTGGCAGGGTCTGCCGGTTGGGTTGATGTTGCCGATAAAGATCGAGGCGTTCTTCGATTTGCCGGGCGAGCCGGTCGTCTCCGTTCGCTCTCGCTTGTTCCAGTGCGCGAGTCGCCGTCTCGAACGCAGCATCGAAATCTCCGATCTCGGCGTAGGCGGCGGCCAGATTGAAACGCACGTCGGCCGCATCGCCCCCGAGTTCGAGAACCTTGCGATAATGGGTAACCGCTTCGGAGGGTTGCCCAATTCTTAGCAATGCCACGGCGACCTCTTTGTGCGCCAGGATGGAGTTGGGCGTTATCTCAAGCGCTTTCAAAAACTGGGGCAGCGCTTCATCGATTCGTCCCTGGAGCGAAAGGGCGTGTCCGAAATTGCTGTAGGCTGCGGCGAAATCGGGCTTGAGCTCGATCGCTTTGCGGAAGTGCGGCAGCGCCTCGCTCACCTGCCCGTTTTGGGCGAGCGCGATCCCGAGATTGTTCTGCATTTGCGGGTGCTCCGCATCGAGAGCGAGCGCCTTCCGGTATTGGGCAATCGCCTCGCGTGTCCGCCCGGTACGCGAAAGCGCGGTGCCCATGTTGTTGTAGGCATCGGCATACAGCGGTTGAATCTCCAGGGCCTTTTCAAAATGCGTGATAGCGCTTTCGATTTGGCCGTTCTCGGCCAGGACAAGGCCCAGATTGCTATGAGCAACGTGGTTCTCCGGGTTCACCTGCAAGACGTGCGTCCAGAGCGTCGCGCTGTCATTCCAATAGGAGGTCTGCGCCCGAGTGCGCGAGAGGAGCGCCGCGATCAGGAGCAAAGCAACGCCCCCGAGGATGTAGCGGCCCGCGCGGACGCGCCCTAACAACGCCGCGCCGCCCCAAATTGCCATGATGTAGAGACCGATGTGCGGCAAATAGGTGTAGCGATCAGCGCGCACGTAGTAGGAGATTTGCACCAGTCCAATGACCGGCGCCATCATTCCCAGATACCAGAGCCAGCCCACGATCAGGTAAGGATGCGTTTTCCGAAAGACAAACACGCCGATCGAGACGGCGAGCAGAAGTGCGAGCGCCCCGCCGACCTGCCAAAGCGGGAAGCCGCCCGGCGGATTGAAGTAGGGCAGTTCCAGACCCACCGGGTAGAGCATTTGCTTTATGTAAATGACATCGGAAACGATGACGTTTTCGACCCGCGCTCGAAGCGACATTTGCAGGGCCGGCGCAATCCGCTCCGGCGACAGACTGGTCATCAGGCAAGACGCGGCTGAGAGGAGAAAGAGCGGAATCTTTTCCCGGAGCAAGCACCAAACCTTTGCGCGGTTTTCGGGCCGTCGAATCGCTGGGAGGATTTCCGGTGTTATTCGTCGCAATGGCCAGTAGTCGAGGAGCAGGAGCACAAATGGCAACGTCACCAGCACCCCCTTCGACATGAGCCCGAGCGCGAATAGAATCGCCACCGGCGCATATCCAGCCACGGACGGCGCCTTTCGCACGTATCTCACGTAGGCGAGGATCGTGAGCATGAAGAAAGCGCCGCTCAGCACATCTTTGCGCTCCGCGATCCAGGCGACCGATTCCACCCGCTGCGGATGAATCGCGAAGATCGTGGCCACGACTGCGCTCCGCCAAATACTGCCAGTCCGGCCCGGACCACTCGTCATTTGCTTTAAGGCCAGGAAGAGAAGGATCGCAGCGGCGGCGTGCAGGAGCACGTTGGTCAGATGATGCCCGCCCGCCCGAAGGTCCCAGAGCTGGCAATCCAGCATGTGTGAAAACCAGGTTAGCGGATGCCAATGACCGATCCTGCCATAGGCAAAGGCCCACCCAATTCCCCGGCGCGTCAGTCCCGCCAGAACGTACGGATTTTGATAAACATAAACGTCGTCATCATAATTGACGAACGCGTGCCGAATCGTTTGGCCGAAAGCCAGCCAGACGAGGGCCGCCAGAAAAAAACAAACGCCGCCGACCGACGATCGGTCATCCACCCCTTTGTTTGCCTCAGAATATTCGGCCACCTACAGTCTCTAGCAGCGACCGCAAATCACTGCAGGGAAAAAAAAGATGGCGATCCCACCAGTCTTCGCACCGAGGCAAGCAAGGAGAAAGAGTATCCGAGAAATTGCGGAGTTACCCCAGAGACCTTGTAGCTCAGCGCCAGGGGGGGCGGCCAAAAGAGTCTTTTAGGACACCGAAAAAGCTTGATCTTTTTGCGCATGACCGGGTACAAGTTACTTCTACAACGAAAACCGGAGATCCTGCTTATGAAACTTACTAAATCATTTAAACTCCTCGCAGCGTCGGTCGTCTGCATCTTTGCCCTTTCGAGCGTGTCCTACGCCGACATAGTATTCGGTAATGGCACTCTCACTGCGGCGTCACCGACAGCTCACGCTACGGGCCAGAGCACGGCGGGAACCAGCCTGCAGTATTACAATGTCTACGCATTCACTGTTGGTACGAGCGGGAGCTATACCTTCGAGCTTGCTTCGATCAACTCGGTTGGAACGCCGAGCAACGCGTTGGATACATGGCTGGCGGTATTTGCCAACACGTTCACTCCGCCAGCGCTGGGCGCGCCCCTATTCTCGAGCGACGACTTCACCGGCACCCTGACGGTCCTTCCAGGCCCCTACTCTGGCATGGGACTCACAGCGACTTCCACTGGGTTCACCGGCGCTCAACCGGGTTCGCGGTTGCTCAACGTCGCTCTGACCGCGGGCACCCAATACTTCCTGTATACGTCGGGCTTTCGCGACACAACATTCGTCTCCACCACCTCGGCCGGTCAAGCCACTGGCGATTACTACTTCGGCATCAGCGGTCCCGGTGTCATCTCGATCGTGCCGGAACCGACCACGTTGGCCCTGCTAGGTTTGGGCGCGGCGGGTCTTGGTTTGCGCGCCTGGCGCAAACGCAAAGCAGCATAAGACTAACTTAAACGAACGATTTTCTCGAAAGCCCGCGCCGATTGAGTTTCGCGCGGGCTTTCTGTTTCCAAATCGAACTGTGTAGAATCAGAGCCAGTGCGACGTTCGGTTGCCGTCGATGGAAGGCCCCAATTCACTGCCGGAATTACTCGAAAAAGCTTGACCTTTTTGCACAAATTGATCAAAACAGACCGCATACCTCGCAAAGGAAAAACATTATGAGCCCGAGAAATCTTAAACTTAGTCCACGTGTTGATGGTCGTCTGGCAGCGTACGCAGCGGTTGCTGGTGCTGCGCTGGCCGCGCCTGCAATACCGAACGCCGATGCCGATATCGTTTGGAGCGGCGTTGTGAACTTTACGGTTCCGAGCACGACTTCTGGCATTTATATCAATTTCGTAACCGGCGTGACCTCGACCACGCCAGCTGGTGCTCCCGGCTGGGATCTCAATCCTTGGGGGAGCGCGTCATTTAACGTTTGGGCAAACAATTCGGCCAGCGTGAATGATGGGGTGCTTCAGAACTTCACGGGAGGAACTTCCGCTACTCTAGTCGACAACATTCCGTTGGGAACCGTGATTGACGCCTCATGGAGCTATGGCAGGACTTCATCAATCGAAACAACTGGCGCGACTGCCTTCAACCTCAGCAGCAGTAACAATGTGGTTGGCTTCCGTTTCCTCAACGAGGGGACAAGCACCTACAACTTTGGATGGGCCAGATTTTCGTTAGCCGCAACCAGTTCAGGGCAGCCTCGGTTACTTGTCGAGTACGCCTACGATAACATGGGCAATTCGATTATGGCCGGCCAGGTTCCAGAGCCGTCAACCTTCGCTCTGTTAGGAGTGATGGCGGCTGGCGCTTTAGGTGTGCGGACCTGGCGCAAGCGCAAAGCGTAATCACGGGCAGCATATTTCTCCAAGAGCCCGCGCGAATTAAGTTTCGCGCGGGCTTTTTGTTTTTCAGCGCAAGTTTTTTGATGGAGCGCAAGGTATTAGGCTTGCGCAATATTTTTTGCGGGCGTGAATGGCGGTGAAAGCTGATCGCAACATGAATGCAACTGCCAAAGGGCATGCCTCACGCGTTACCGCAATGATAGGAGCGCTCCTCTTCGCGCTGGCGGTTCTTCCCTACCTGCAGGCGCTTCGTCACGATTTTATTAATTACGACGACAACCTTTACGTCACGGAAAACCCGCATGTTTTGCATGGGCTGAACTGGAAGGGAATCGTCTGGGCCTTCACCACATTAAAGAGCGGTAACTGGCATCCGCTGACGTGGCTCTCGCACATGCTCGACGTGACGATGTGGGATGGCTGGGCTGGCGGCCATCATCTCACCAGCGTGCTCTTGCATGGCGTCAATACGCTGTTGTTGTTTCTAATTTTTTGCCGAATGACCGATGGTCCGAGTTCGCCGCGGGCCGAATCCGTCCAAGTGGCGGACCGGACCAGCAGCATTTGGGGCAGTGCGTTAGTGGCGGCCCTTTTTGCGATACATCCGTTGCACGTCGAATCGGTCGCGTGGGTGGCAGAACGCAAGGACGTGCTCAGCAGCTTTTTCGGTTTGCTCGCGCTCGGCGCCTACGTCGCATACACGCGCCAGCCTTCGGTCAGAAAATATCTAGTAACACCATGCCTGTTTGTTCTCTCTCTTCTGGCGAAGCCAATGTGGGTCACATTTCCGTTTCTCCTATTGCTGATCGATATCTGGCCCCTATGTCGATGGAAGCCTTTTGCGCTCGACCCCGGCGCGCCGGCAATAGCGGCCGAGGCGACGCCTCCAGTAGTAGAGACGGAGGCGTCGCGCGCACTTCCCCGGTCGCGCGTTATTCTCGAGAAAATTCCGTTGTTGTTAATCGCGGCGATATTCAGCGTAATCGCGATTGTCTCTCAACGCAGCGCTGGCTCCGTCGTCGGCCTGGCGGCTTCGCCGATTTGGACGCGCGCAGCGAGCGCGCTTGTCGGATACCGCATGTATTTGGACAAGCTTATCGCTCCGGTGAACCTGGCCGTTTTTTATCCGCACCCTGGTCACTGGCGCCTTACCGATGTCATCGTCAGCGTCGCGATTTTGTCGATCATCACTGCTATCGCAGTGGTTTGTCGCCGTCGTCGTCCGTGGCTGCTAATCGGCTGGCTCTGGTTTCTCGGCACATTGGTTCCAGTGATCGGTTTGGTTCAGGTTGGGATGCATTCGATTGCCGATCGATACACTTATATTCCGTCAATCGGGGTTTTTGTTATGGTCGCGTGGAGCCTTCCGGCCGGGGTTTCGCGGCTGGGAAAATCCGCTGTCGTCACCGCGGTCTGTGCGTGGCTGGCGGTTCTTACCAGCGTCACGTGGGTTCAGGTTTCCTACTGGCAAAACAGCAGGTCTTTGTTCACTCACGCCCTGAAGGTCACGCGAGGTAACTTCATTGCCCATCAAAATCTCGGAAGCGTTCTGGAGGTGGAAGGAAACCTTGATGGCGCGCTCGCTCAGTATCGGGAGGCGGTCCAGGAATCACCGCGTTATGGGCGGATCTACGCAAATATCGGGAATGTCTTGTTGAAGCAGGGGCGCTATGCCGAGGCCCTAACTGAGCTGGAAAAATCAATCTATCTAAATCCGAATTCGTCGACCGCGTTCAACAGCGTCGGTTCCATCGCTCTCATCAATAATCGGTACGAGGACGCCGCGAAACAGCTGAAGCGGGCGGTTCAACTCGATCCGGACAACACCCTGGCGCACATCAATTATGGCTTCGCTCTGGTAGCGCTTGGCCGGAACGATGAAGCGATAGACCAGTTGGCGCCAATCACGCGAGCTGAACCGCAGCGCGTCCTCGCGCGCACGAATCTCGCCCGGGCCCTGGCTGGCCGCGGCGATGTCGATCAAGCGATCCAGGAATTGCAAGGAGTGCTTCAAATTGCGCCGGATTACGCGCCGGCCCGCGGAGCGCTGAGGGAAATCGAGACGAAGAAAACGAATGGGTCTGGAAACTGAGGCTTCGCGAATCTCACATCGTGACCGTCGCGTCGTCGGAGCGATCTGCGTAGCTCTGGCAGCGATCGTTTGGCTGGGCTTTGGCCAGACCATCCGGCATCAGTTTATCAATTACGACGATGACATGTACGTTTATCAAAATTCGGGTGTTCTTCGCGGCCTGACGCTCAAGGGAATTGCGTGGTCGTTCACATTTGCCGCAATTGGTCACTGGCATCCGGTAACGTGGTGGTCTCACATGCTGGATTGCCAACTCTTTGGGCTCAGGGCCGGCGGCCATCACTTAACGAACGTTACGCTTCATGCCGCCGCGGTGATTCTCCTGTTTCTGGCATTGCGCGAAATGACTGGCAGCATTTGGCGGAGTGGATTCGTCGCGGCGCTCTTTGCTGTCCATCCGCTGCGAGTGGAGTCGGTGGCCTGGATCGCGGAGCGCAAAGACGTTCTGAGTGGCGTTTTCTTCATGCTCACGTTGGTCGCATATGCGCGGTACGCCCGGGGAAAGCCTCCGGTGTTCGACTATTTGCTGGTCGTGCTCCTTTTTGCACTTGGATTGATGTCCAAAGGCATGCTGGTGACGCTGCCGTTTGTCCTCTTGCTGTTGGATTATTGGCCGCTGGGAAGATTCAGAGGTCAGAGATCAGAAATCAGAAGTCATCTACTGATGGAGAAGATTCCGTTATTCGCCCTTTCGGCATTGTCGATCCTGGCCACGAGTCTCTCGCCGGAAAAAGTTGGACCTGCCTTTCGAGAATCGCTTTGGGCGCGGCTGGAGAACACGGTGGTTTCCTACGTGATTTATCTCGAGCAGATGTTTTATCCGTCGAGACTAACAATTCCATATTTCAATCCGCCCAATGGATTCTCGCTTCTCGAGGTTGGATTGTGCATGGCGCTCCTCATCGCCATTTCAATCGGCGTATTCATTGTTTGGAAAACGCATCCGTATTTGGCCGTTGGCTGGCTCTGGTATTTGGGAATGATGTTGCCGGTCATCGGAATCGTCCAAATTTCCTATTACGCGCGCGCCGATCGCTACACCTATCTGCCTCACATCGGTCTCTACATTATGATCATTTGGGGGGCCGCGGACCTGTTCGCTCGGTGGCGGTGGCGGCGGAAGATTCTCGCCACGGCAGGCGCGATTGTGATTGCCGGGCTCGTAATCCTGACTCGCGCCGAGGCTTCCTATTGGCACGACAGCGAAAAACTGTGGAATCATGCTCTGGCTATCGACCCCAACAATTTCGTCGCCCACACTAATCTGGGCCTCGCCTTGGACGAGAAAGGTCAGCCTGACGCAGCGATTTTTGAGTACGGGAGAGCGTTACAAATCCAGCCCGCATATGCGGAGGCGCATAACAATCTTGGCAATGCGCTTTCTCGAGTTGGCCGGTTGAATGAGGCGATCGCGGAATATCACACGGCGCTGGATCTTGTTCCAGACCTTCCACAGGTGCGCAGCAATCTCGGAACCGTTCTCGCGCAAAATGGACAGGTCACAGAAGCGATCAGCCAGTTTCAAAAAGCCATCGAAATAAATCCCGGCATGGCCGGAGCCCACCTCAACCTCGGCTACGCGCTTCTGCAATCGGGGCAGCCAAACCAGGCCATCCCTCACCTTGTGAATGCGCTTCAAATCAAGCCTGATTTGTGGGAGGCGAACAAACTGCTTGCCGATATATTTGTTCAAAGAGGCCGATTGGACGAAGCGATTACTCATTATCGCAAAGTGCTAGAAAGACGACCTAATGATGCTGACGCGCATTTGAGCCTGGCAAATATTCTGAGCAAAACCCGGCAATGGGGCGAAGCGATCACGCATTATCGAGACGCAGCGAGATTGAAAAGTGACGATACGGTTTCGCGCACCAAGCTGGCCTGGCTCCTGGCAACCGCGGCTGATGAAAAATTGCGCGATGGCGCCGATGCTGTGGCGACGGCGAGACAAAGCTGTGGCCTAACGAACGACCCGGACGCCGAGCAGCTCGATACCTTGGCGGCCGCTTATGCCGAGCTCCGAGATTTTCAAACTGCACTAGAGACGGCGAGTCGCGCCCTTGGAAAGGCGAGAGCAATGGATGATATTTCCCTTACGCGGCAAATCGAACAGCGCCTGGAACTTTATCGCCGCCACGAACCATACCATCAACCTCGCCAGGCAGGCGAGTGAACGGGTGCTTTCACTATTGGTCACTCTGAGGGACATCAGAGATCAAGAAATTCGGGCCCTCGGAACGATCGACTGAACGAATATCATTGAAATTTCCTATTGAATTTGGCATATCAGGCCGCGAATGAGCCCACGCAATCAGAAGCCAGCTTCACGTCTTGATCGCAACCTCGCGGCATACGCTACAATCGCGGGCGCGGCTCTTACCGCAGCTGCCATCCACAACGCGGACGCAACGATCATTTACAGCGGCATCGTCAACATCAATATCCCCAGCACGACTGCCGGTGTTTACATTAATGTCGTCACCGGTGTCACCTCAATAACACCGGCAGCAGTTCCGGGGTGGGACATCAATCCATGGAGCAGCACCGGGCTGAACATCTGGGCGAACAATTCGGCCAGCCCAAATGACGGCATCCTCTCAAACTACACTGGAGGAACTTCGAACACGTTAGTCGATAATCTCCCCTACTTCACGATCATCGACAGTTCATGGACTTATAGTAGAACGAGCGGCATCGAAACAACCGGGCCGACAGCCTTTGTTCTCAACAGCGATCAAAATAATATCGGCTTTCGTTTTCTCAACGAATCCACCGGGCAATACAACTTCGGCGTCGCAAACATTGCGCTCTCCTCCGGTTACGCGACGCAACCACGGACCCTCGTGTGGTACGCCTACGAGGATAGTGGCGGCCCATTCCCGGGAATTGTTCCCGAACCTTCGACGACAGCACTTCTGTCACTCATGGCCGTGGGCGCGCTCGGCGTGCGTATTTGGCGCGGGCGGAAATCAAAACCGTTGGATTGAGTCGCGACAAAACCGCACTGGCAGGAGCAATTTGCGAGGGTCGCCCAGGGCCGATAGAATCCGAAGCTTTAGGTCATGAGTTCGCCTGTTCGCAACAATCCAGCGCGCGTGTTGCTTGTGGGTTGGGACGCGGCTGATTGGCAGGTGATTCATCCTTTGCTCGATGCCGGGCTGATGCCGAATCTTCAGTGCCTTGTCGAAGGTGGTGTGATCGGCAACGTGGCGTCGCTGTCGCCGATGCTTTCGCCAATCCTATGGACCAGTATCGCAACCGGGAAACGCGCCTACGCACATGGTATTCGCGGGTTTATCGAGCCCTTGCCGGACCGATCCGGTGTGCGCCCAGTGGGCACCCGGACACGGCGTTGCAAGGCGCTCTGGAACATTGTTTCGCAAACCGATCGCCGGAGCGTCGTTTGCGCGTGGCAGGCGAGCCATCCGGCCGAACCGGTGCGTGGCGCAATGGTCTCGAACCTGTTCAGCGTTCCGCCAACCGACGCGACGCCGGACACCTGGCCGATCCCTCCGGGAAGCGTTGAGCCAAGCTCGCTCGCCGAAAATCTTGCGGAGCTGCGCGTCCATCCGCGCGATATCGAGCCGCCGCCGCTTCAGCAATTGATTCCGCGCGCACCGGAGCTTGATCAGAATGACCCGCTGGTCAGGCATCGGCTCGAATTCCTGGCCCAACGACTGGCTGAAGTCATCACGGTGCATGCCGTCGCCACCGAGCTGCTGGAAAACGAGGCCTGGGATTTCGGCGCGATCTACTACGAGTGCATCGACCAGGTCGGCCATGAGTTCATGCCGTTTCATCCGCCGCGTCTGCCCGAAATTCCGGAACATGACTTCGAATTTTACCGCGAAGTGATGACCGGCATTTACCGGTTTCATGATCTAATGCTGGGACGCCTGGTCGAGCTGGCCGGACCGAATGCGCATGTTCTAATCGTGTCCGATCACGGATTCGAAAGCGGGGCACGGCGTCCGCGAGGCCGCGTCGAACCGGCGAAGTGGCATCGGCCCCAGGGAATTTTTGTGCTGCACGGCCCGGGGATTCGCGCGGACGAACGAATCGAGGGCGCGACCCTGCTGGATATCGCGCCAACGGTGCTGACGTTGCTCGGATTGCCTATCGGCGAGGACATGGAAGGCAAACCGCTGGTGAGCGCTTTTGAGCAGGCGCCGGATATCGAGCGAATTCCATCATGGGAAAAAGTCGCGGGCGAAGATGGTCGGCTGTTACCGAAGGTCGAAGACGAAAATCCGGCGGCAGCGCAGGCCGCGTTGCGTCAACTCGTTGACCTCGGCTACATCGCCGATCCCGCCAATAATGTGCATCGGATGGTGGCGTTGGCGGAGGCGGAAGCCGATTTCAATGTGGCAGTGAGCTTGTGCGAGGCGGGCCGGACGCGCGAAGGCAAGGAGGTCCTGTCAAAGCTTACGGCCAAACATCCGAACGAGGCACGTTATTGGCGAGCGTTCGCGCAGGCCTGCCTGGCCGCGCAGACGCCGGAAGACGCGAAACCGGCGCTCGAGGCACTGGAACGCCTTGAGCCTGCCACACCGCAGACGAACGTGTTGCGGGGAGTAATGGCCTGGACGCGCGGTGATATGGAAGCCTGCGCGGATGCTTTCCACGAAGCGGAACTCATTGCGCCGGGCGATCCGGTGACGCAAACATATCTCGGGCGGCTTTATCTGCGCCAACGCCGGTGGCCCGAGGCCGAACGCGCATTCAAGCGCGTGTTGGATGTCGATCCTGATTCAGCCGAAGGTCATTACGGATTGAGCGTGGCGTTGCCACGGCAAAGTTTCGTCGAGCAGGGAATCGATCACGCGTTACTGGCGGTGGGACTGCGCCACGAATTTCCCGAGGCGCACTTTCAACTCGGTGCGTTGCTCTCCCGGCTCGGTTGGTTCGAACGCGCGGTTCAGGCCTTCGAAATCTCTCTGCGAATGCGGCCTGGTTTCGTACTGGCGCATCGCTATCTTTCGCGCATTTACGGGCGAATTGGCCGTTCCGACCTCGCTGATCAGCATCGTCTGGAGGCTACACGCCTGTTGGAAATGGGGGGGCCGCAGCCGTTTGCGGATTGAAAAGCCGTCCCTTGAAGTTTCTCCGCCCCTGATGCGCGCAATTGGCGTCCTCAATTCGAATCATTGGTGAAGCCCAGATTCACATTCGCGATTAGGGATGCGAGTTTGGGAACAAGCAGAGGGTGATTTGCCTGGCGGACTCTGCAGGCCCAGGGCTCGGGTCCGTTAGGCAATCCCTTTTTAGCAAGGGCGTTTGTCGATCGATTGATTTTTTCGTTCCCGGTTGCGTGGTGGGAAAGACTCGCGTAGCAGACGAGCGGGATGAATCTGGATCGACATCCATTTGAGAGCGATAACACCGCTCCACTTTGCCCGGAAGCCTGGGAGGCGATCCAAAAAGCGAACGCTGGTTCCGCGCCATCCTATGGCGACGATCGGTGGACGAACCAACTGTGCGAACGGGTGCGAGAAATTTTCGAAACGGATTGCGAGGCTTTCCTGGTTTTCAACGGCACGGCGGCTAACGCTCTGGCTTTGGCACAGCTTTGCCAGCCGTTTCACAGCATCATTTGTCATGAAAAAGCGCATATCGAAACCGACGAGTGCGGTGCGCCGGAATTCTTTTCCGGGTCGAAGCTGTTGCTGACGCGCGGGGCGAACGGGAAGATCGACATTGACGACGCCGGCGCTGCGATTGCCCGGCAGCCCGAGCTTCATGCGTCGAAACCGCGCGTAATAAGCATCACCCAATCAACCGAGCTTGGGACGGTTTATACCGCTGTGGAACTGAGCGCGCTGAAAGAACTTGCGGCGAAGCATTCGCTCTTCATTCACATGGATGGCGCGCGTTTCGCCAACGCAGTTGCCTCGCTTGGTTGTGCGCCGAAGGAAATAACCTGGCAAGCAGGCGTCGATGTCCTTTGCTTCGGCGGCACCAAGAACGGCCTGGCTGCGGGAGAACTCGTCGTGTTCTTCAAGAGGGATCTCGCGCGTGAATTTGATTATCGGGTCAAACAAGGGGGGCAGCTCGGGTCGAAGATGCGCTTTCTGGCCGCACCATGGATCGGCATTCTGACCGATGACGTTTGGCTGCGCCATGCCCGGCACGCTAATCGCGCCGCCGCAACACTCGCCGAACAGCTCCAAACGCAAGCGAAGATCGACATCGCTTATCCGGTGGAAGCGAACGGCACCTTTGTGCGAATGAACGACCATCTCGTAGCCGGCCTTCGCGGACGCGGATGGCATTTTTACAAGTTCATCGAGCCTGATATTTATCGCCTGATGTGTTCGTGGGCGGTGACGGACAAGGAGATTGCCGATTTCGTTGAAGATGTAGCGGTGCTGCAGGGAAAATGATGAGCGAGCTGCCATCGTAGTTGCGCTCTGCAAAGGACATTGTATAAAGCAGCCGGATGAATTCAGAGGCGCGTTTATTGATCTACGTCACGCTGGCGATCTTTGCCGGAACCGCTTTTGAAGGGTGTCAGGCTATGCGCAGTGTCGGGTCCACCTCGTATCACGTCGTTACGGCCCCCGCGAGATTGTTTCAAAAAGGCGCTAACAAGCCGAAACCGGGGACGAGAACAACGACGACGACAACCGTCGTCACACGAACGACCAGAACGACGGCTTCTGATGTCACGTCTCCGGGACATCCGGTGGCAAGTTCTTCGCCTGCTCCCAAGCAGCCGCCGGGACGCTTGATTGGAAAGGGCGCATCTCCAACGCCAACCCCACAAGCGGCCCGAAAAGAAATGGCGCGCCGCAAATCGAAGGCTTCACAGAAGGCGGGCTCATCTTCACAAAAAGCCGCGGCCGCGCAGACCGAATATCCAACCGCGAAGCGGGTTCCCGACAAACCGGGTTATGTGTTTAGCCCATTCGATCCGAAGGGCAGATACGTTGACGTAAGCGGTTACACGCGGGGCAGCAAAGTTAAGGATCCTTGGACCGATAAGATATTCGTTGTTCCATAGATCACTGGAAAGCCCATTGCCGGCCATAGGTGCTCTGATGTTGCCGCCGAAAGGTTTTTTCGAAGAAAAAGGCCCGGTGAAAACCCAATGAGCACGCATCGTGCTTTATGGTTTTTATAAAGAAACCAGCTCCCTCTACCCTGTGCTAACCCTTTTCTCTCTCCCAACCATGAGACGCAAATTCGCATTTTCCACTCTTGCCAGCACCACCCTCGCCCTGTTTTTGGCTGCATTTCCCGTAGGATTGCGCGCCTATGTTCTGGAGGGACCTAGTTGGAACTCGGGAACCACAGTTACTTTTCGAATGGGCCTCGGCAATGCCGGTCGCACTTTGATTGACGGCAATACCTCATGGGACACCGCGGCCGAGCCCGCCCTTACCAGTTGGGACTTGAACGTTGAGAGAATCCAGCTGGCCTCAGCAAGTGGAGGCTCCACTGCCTCTTCCGGCGATGGCCTCAACTCGGTCGTTTTTTCGGACACCGTTTTTGGTCA
The DNA here is from genome assembly GCA_963815455.1 of uncultured Verrucomicrobiae bacterium. Classification (GTDB taxonomy): domain Bacteria; phylum Verrucomicrobiota; class Verrucomicrobiia; order Chthoniobacterales; family UBA10450; genus JBDTZF01. The sequence continues at coordinate 785,139 of CAWFGO010000001.1, read as the reverse complement.
AAGCTTTGGCGCGAACACCCTGGCGGTGACCTATTACCGGTATTCGGGCTCTCGGATGATCGAGGCAGATATCCTTTTTAATCAAAACAGGAGCTTCGATTCCTACCGAGGCTCGCTCCGATCCGCAATTGACATCCGGCGGGTTTTGCTTCATGAGGCGGGGCACGCCCTGGGCCTGGGACATCCCGATCAAAGCGGCCAGCACGTTAGCGCGATCATGAACTCGATCGTGAGCAATCTCGATGCTCTTGCCAGTGATGACATCGACGGTGGCCAGAGCATTTATGGCGCACCCGGGCCGTCGCCAACTCCCACACCGACTCCTTCACCAACGCCAACACCGTCACCAACGCCAACGCCAACGCCAACGCCGTCGCCCACGCCAACGCCAACACCGACTCCGACACCAACGCCGACTCCGACTCCGACCGCCACTCCAAATCCAACCCCTGTCGTTAGCGTCTCGGCTTCGCCGACTACAGTGGGAGCGGGCGGCACGGCAGTCTACACGATCGCCGCTTCGGTTATTGATCCGAATAATTCGGTTACCGTCCGATACGCCATGAGTGGCAGCGCCAAGCGGGGAACAATTTATTCGTTAAGCGGAACTTACGGCCAGGCGATTATTCCGGCCGGAGCCAGTTCCACCGAGGTTGTCCTGACTGTACTAAAAGTGGCCAAGAAGGCGAAGGCAGCCAAGATGACCCTTTCGTCCGGGTCGGGCTATAGGGTTTCATCTCCCACCAACGCCACTGTGAGCATTAAGAAATAAGTAATCATTTCAAATCTTTGACGTCCCAAATCACTCCATGAAAAAATCTTCTATCCTCTTCCTGGCCGCCGTCGCTGCCTTTATCCCGGCAACGCAAGCAACCACCGTGATCCCGCCCACGTTCGACGAGCTTGTCAATCAAGCCGACGTCATTTTCCAAGGCGAAGTGACCGCAGTGAAGTCGCAATGGGTCGGTGAAGGCGCACAGCGCAATATCGTCAGCTACGTCACCTTTAGGATCGACGACAGCCTCAAAGGCAATCCCGGTCAATCCTACACGATCCGGATGCTCGGCGGGACAGTCGGCGATGAATCGATGGGCGTGACCGATGCGCCCAAGTTTGCCGTGGGCGACAGAGACATTCTTTTCGTGCAGAACAACGGCACCCAGTTTATCCCGCTCGTTGGGATCATGTATGGCCGGTTTCACGTTCGGCGCGATCAAGCCGGTCGCGAATCTGTTTTGACCAACCAAGGCGAAGCGGTCAACGGTCTGAGCGAATTCAAAGCGTCGGTCCGCACCCAAGTAAGCAGAGGCAGCGGGGTCCAATAGCCGGCATTCAGCGCGCTGTCATCCTCGGAGTGACAGGATAACGCTTACGGATCCTGCGCTTCTTTAGTTTGCGCGCGGGACTTATCTCTAACGTCGGCGGCCCGATCGAGGGCGCGTTTCATCCAATTATGCTCCGACGCCTGGCCGCGTGGCGCGGGTGTTAGCTGGGCCGCGGGCTGGGCCGCTGCCGATTTGGCGGGAGGAGATGGCGTCTGACCCTCTTTCTGGCGGAGGAAGACAAAGCCGAGTCCGGCGACGAGCAGAAAGATGATGAATCCGCGCATTCTCTGTTTTGGAGCACTTGCCGAGCCATTGCTGCGAACGCGCTGCGATGTTAGGTGTCTGTATGAAGGTGGCTAGAACGATCGCCGGCGCAGTGCTGTTGTCGATCTTTGCCGGGGTCGCGTCGCTTCAGGCCCAAACCTACGGGGGCAAAGTGCTCGTCAAAGCGAGCCTGGTGGCGGATACGACTGCAGTTGTTCCCGGTAACCCGTTCACGGTCGGACTCCTGCTGCGAATGGCGCCAGGCTGGCACACCTATTGGAAATTTCCGGGTGACGCCGGGATTCCCACCGAGATCAAATGGAATCTGCCGCCGGGCTGGAAAGTTGGCGAAATTCAATGGCCGATTCCGCTCAAGCTCGACGAACCGGGCGACATCCAGATCTACGGGTACCACGACGAAGTTCTGCTCATGCAGAAAATTACTCCACCAGCATCCATTGCCGAGCCGAACATGAAGCTTTCGGCCGAAGCGAATTGGCTCGTTTGCGAAAAAATCTGCATTCCCGGCAGCGCCAATGTGCAGATGGAACTGCCAACTTCGACATCGAGCCTCCCCGCGAACGCGGACCTGTTCGCACAATTTCGTCGGATGCTGCCACAGCCATGGCCCGATCGCGCGATGTTCGTTAAGCGGTGGACCACACAAAGCTTCTGAACTTTCGGTGACCTTTAACACGGCAGCGGTCGCAAACTATCCCTACGTCGATTTTTATCCGCTGCCGGATGAGAAAAGCGTTGTTGGACATCCAAAAGCGACCGCGCAGGGAGATGAACTCACCATTACCGTCCCATTCGAAACCGCGCCAACGGATCAAATCCGCGGGCTTGTTGTAGCGGGCCAGGGCCCGACCGATCCGAACCGCACAAGTTGGTTGCTCTCGGTTGAAATCGAAGTCGCCTGAGGCGGCGTCTGTGCCTGCCCAGTCGCGCGGACTCTTCACGTTTCTCCTTTTCGGTTTTATCGGCGGGTTCATTTTGAATCTGATGCCGTGCGTGCTGCCGGTGATCTCGCTGAAGATTTTCGGATTCGTTAAACAGGCCGGACAAGATCGACAACGCATTTTGCGGAGCGGTCTGGCTTTCGTGGCTGGCATCTTCGCGTGGTTCGTCGGCCTGGCGCTGATCCTGGTCGCGCTGAAATCGGCAGGTCATCAGATCACCTGGGCGCTTGCAGTTCACGAATCCGTATTTCGTTCTGGGAATGAGTGTGCTGGTCCTCGTTTTCGCGTTGAATCTATTCGGCGTGTTCGAGATTTCCCTGCCGCAAAGCACGACCCGCGGTTTGCTTTCGACTGCGGAACGCAAAGACGATCTCGGCTCATTTTTCCAAGGCGTGTTCGCGACCATTCTGGCCACGCCATGCACCGCACCGTTTCTCGGCACAGCGCTCGGGTTCGCCTTTACTCAATCCGCCCCGGTAATTCTGTCGATGTTTCTGGCCATCGCCGCCGGAATGAGCGCGCCCTATTTGTTGCTCAGTGCGCAACCGGCCTGGCTGCGGTTTCTGCCCAAGCCGGGGCCGTGGATGGTCCACGTGAAACAGTTCATGGGCTTTCTCCTGATCGCCACGTTGCTCTTTCTTCTTTACGTTCTGGGCGCGCAACGCGGCCTTGACGGCGCGATCTGGGCCAGTTGTTTCCTCCTCGTCGTGAGCATCGCCTGCTGGATGAAAGGCGCGTTCGTCTTGCCGACTGCCTCCGCCGCGAAGCGCACGATGGTGCTCCTGCTCATGCTCCTGCTCCTGATCGGTGGCGGAGCGTATTTCATCGGAGGAAAATTCCGAATGTCGAAGCTCGATGCGACATCGCAGCAGGCGGGTGACTGGCAAAGGTTTACTCCGGGGCGCCTGCAAAGCGAACTCGATCAGGGGCGCGCCGTCTTCATCGATTTCACTGCCGCCTGGTGTCTCACCTGCAAATTCAACGAGAAAAGCGTGCTCGAGAGCGACGCCGTGCGCGACGCGTTTCAACGCCACGGCATCGTCAAGCTGAAGGCCGACTGGACCAACGGCGATCCGGAGATCACAAAATTATTGCAACATTTTGGCCGCCCGGGTGTCCCACTGTATGTGCTCTATCCCGGCAAATCCGCGGAACCGGTTGTGTTTCCGGAATTGCTGACCAAGAGTATGATTCTGGACAAACTGGAATCCTTTAACCGCAGTGTCGCTTCTCAATAATTTATGAAAACAAAATCGATCCTCATCCTCGCAACAGCACTCCTCGCAACCGGTCTTTTCGCTAAAGACGTGCCGCCGATCGGGAGCTCCGCTCCCGACTTCTCGCTTTCCGACGCCAAAGGCAAGACGCATTCGCTGGCCGATTACAAAGGCAAATATGTTGTCCTCGAGTGGTTCAATCCGGAATGCCCATTTGTGAAGAAACATTACGGCAGCGACAACATGCAAAAGCTGCAGGAGGAATTTACCGGCAAAGGCGTTGTGTGGCTCACCATTGATTCATCCGCGCCCGGGAAGGAAGGTTATCTCACGGCGGAACAAGCCGAGAAGATTATGAATTCGTGGAAAACACGTCAAACGGCGCTGCTTCTCGATCCGCAAGGGCAAGCCGGGAAAAGTTACGGCGCGAAGAACACCCCGGACATGGTGATTATCAATCCTGAAGGCAAAATCGTCTACGCAGGCGCGATCGACAGCAAAGCCACCCCGAACCCGGCCGATATTCCAAGCTCGACCAATTACGTCAAAGTCGCGCTGGAGGAATCGATGGCCGGCAAATCGGTCTCCACGGCCAATACCAAACCTTACGGGTGCTCGATCAAGTACCGATAAGTGACTGATTGCGCGAAGGTGCTCAAGCACGGGGACACCTTCGCGGTCTTCGATCCCTCCGGCGACATAGATAGTGCGGGCTCTTCCGGGCTCGGGCTTTATCATCGGGATACTCGTTTTCTTTCCCGGCTGCGGCTGCGGATCGGAAGCGAGAAGTTGCTGGTGGTGGGCACGTCGATTACGGCGGACAACACCGTGCTGACTGTCGATCTTACCACTCCCGACCTGTTGAGGGATGGCGACGTTCTGATTCCGCACGGGACGATCCGCGTCTCCCGCTCACGCTTCTTGTGGGAAGCGGCTTGTTACGACCGGCTGCACATCCACAATTCAGGGCGCAAAGCCGTCGAGTTCGTAATCGCTTTGGAATTCGATGCGGATTTTGCCGATCTGTTCGAAGTCCGCGGCATCAAGCGCGAGCGCCGCGGCGATCGTCTCCCGATTCGGACGAGCGGAAATACCATCGAGTTGGCCTACGAAGGATTGGATCGACAACTCCGCCGGACATCGATCCGGCTCGATCCAGTGCCAACGGAACTGGATGGATCGCGCGCGCAACATCGTATCCAACTCGGAGCCGGAGAAGAAGCGATCCAAAACATCACAATCCGTTGTCAGCCGAAAAGTGAATCGCTACTCGATTACGATGAAGCAGCGACGAAAGCGGCGGCGGCACTGTGTGCCTTGAAGGCTCGGGAGCCGGAGATCGTCACGCCGAACGAGCAGTTCAACGCCTGGTTGAATCGCTCGATCGCCGATCTTCACCTGATGCGGACTGAAACGCCGTTTGGTCCGTATCCATATGCTGGTCTTCCCTGGTACAACACTGCCTTTGGACGAGACGGGATCATCACGGCACTCGAATGCCTCTGGTTTAATCCGGACATTGCCCGCGGTGTTCTGTCTTATCTCGCCGCGACGCAGGCGGATGAGGAAAACCCAGAGCGGGACGCACAGCCGGGAAAAATCCTGCACGAGACCCGCAACGGGGAGATGTCGATCCTGGGCGAGGTGCCGTTCGATCGATACTACGGCTCGATCGATGCAACGCCGCTATTCGTGATGCTGGCCGGCGCCTACTACGAGCGCACCGGCGATGTCGATCTTATCCGGTCAATCTGGCCTAACGTCGAGCGTGCCCTCAATTGGATCGACAATTTCGGCGATGTCGATGGGGACGGCTTCATCGAATATCAACGTTCCGCGCGCGGCGGTCTGCGCAATCAAGCCTGGAAAGACTCGGATAATGCGATCTTTCACGCCGACGGAACGCCGGCGGAGGGACCGATCGCAGTTTGCGAAGTGCAGGCCTACGTTTACGCGGCGAAACTCGCAGCTGCGGAGATTGCGCGAGTCCTCGGAAACGGAGCGCGCGCGGGAGAGCTGACGCGCGAGGCGGAAACATTACGCCGGCGTTTCGAGAAAACATTTTGGTGCGACGAACTTTCCACCTACGCTCTGGCTCTCGACGGCAAGAAACAGCTCTGCCGGGTCCGTGCCTCAAACGCCGGGCATTGTCTGTTCGCCGGGTTCGCCAGCGAAGATCGGGCCCGCCGCGTAGCGGCGACGCTCATGAGCGAAGAATCGTTTTCGGGATGGGGAATTCGCACCGTCGCCGCAACCGAGAAGCCCTACGATTCGCGATCGTATCACAACGGCTCCATCTGGCCGCACGACAATGCGATCATCGCCGCCGGCTTCGCGCGTTACGGCTTCAACCAAGAAGCCACGAAAATTTTCACTGCACTGTTCGACGCGACAAGGTTCTTCGATTCGCAACGCCTCCCGGAATTATTCTGCGGCTTTCCGCGGATTGCCAACGAAGGCCCGACGCCCTATCCGGTTTCATGTTCCCCACAAACCTGGGCCGCGTGTGCCGTCTTTCTCCTGCTCGGCGCCTCACTCGGACTCAAGATCGATGGGCTGGAACGAAAGATCGTATTTACCAAACCGTTTCTGCCCGAGTTCCTACCAGAGTTGAAAATTAATCGCCTACGCGTCGGCGATGTCAGCGTCGATATCTCTCTTATCCGTCACGAATCAAGCATGGAGGTTAACATGGGCCGTCGCGATGGCGGTGTCAGCGTCATTCTGGAGAACTAGACTCGTTTGGCAGAGATCCGCGAGGCCCGACGCAGGATCGACATCGGCGTGATTCGAACGAGGAACATGGCGAGCTTCATGAAAAAACCGGGAATGATGAGAGGGCGATCGGCTTCAACGGCGGCAAGCGCATCGGCAACGACCTGCTCCGTCGATACATAGACCGACTCCCCGCTGCGTTCCGGTTCGCGGCCCGGGCGTTTGGCGGCCTCCCCGAATTCTGTGTGCACCGGGCCGGGACAAAGAGCCGTCACGCTGACGCCTGTGCCTCGGAGCTCTGCGCGCAACGCTTCGGAGAAGCTGGTTACGTAGGCTTTGCTCGCGGCGTAAACCGTCATGCCGGGGATCGGGAGAAATCCGGCGGATGAACTTACGTTCAAAATCGCTCCGCGTTTTGCTGTGATCATTGGGGGAAGCAAGCCCCGGGTCAGCAGTGTGAGCGCGGTGATGTTCACTTGAATGATCCGATCGGTGCGATCCGGATCGCTCGTGGCAAATGGTCCGTAGTCACCGAGGCCGGCATTGTTAACGAGCAGATCGATGTCGATCTTGTTTTGGGCGAGCCAGTTTATCAGGGCATCGATTTGCGATTTGTCGGCGAGATCGACAACGCGTATGTGGACTTTCAGGTTCGGAGCACGTTTTGTCAGTTCGGCGCGCAACTCTTCCAATCGCTCGCCGCGGCGAGCAACGAGAACGAGCCCAGTGGCGCGGTTCGCGAGTTGTTGAGCAAACTCGCGTCCGATTCCGGCGGAGGCGCCGGTGATCAGGGCGGTGCAGCGGTCGAGGTTCATTTTGGTGTAGAGGCGCGCGTGTCGCGCGCAGTTTCCCGACGGTTTGCGGCCGGCACGGCCGCCTCTACACTTTCGAGCTCGCGCTTGTTGAGCGGGCGCCAGTGGCCGCGAGGTAAATCGCCGAGACGCAAATTTCCGATCCGGATACGGGCCAGATGTTTCACCCGATAACCGACCGCTTCGAACATGCGGCGGATCTGCCGGTTGATTCCCTGACGCAGAACGACTCGCAAACGTCTCGGCGCCATCGAATGAAGCCGCTCGATCCGGGCCCGTTTGCCGTCCAAAAAAATTCCTTTCGATAATTTCGGCATCAGAGCCGGATCCCATGCGCGATCGAGAGTTACCTCGTATTCCTTGTCGATCTTGTAGCGAGGATGGGTAAGCCGCTGGGCGAGGTCGCCATCGTTGGTGAGAAGGAGCAGGCCTTCGCTCTGGGCATCGAGCCGACCGATGCTGAAGAGCGCGGAAAGCTTTCGAGGCAGAAGATCGAAGATTGTGTCACGGGCATGCTCGTCTTTTCGCGTGGAAACGAACCCGGCTGGTTTATGCAACATGATCGTGAGCGGGGGATCGACATGGACAAGTTTGCCGTCGATTTTAACGTGATCGCGCTCGGCCGGTTGCGCGCTGAAATTTGTGCAAACCTGGCCGTTAATCGTGACTCGTCCGGCGGCAATCAGCTCATCGCAATGACGACGCGACCCCGCGCCGGCGGCGGCGAGGAAACGGTTGAGACGCAAGGGAGGTTGAGGAGTTGAGAGGTTGAGGAGTTGAGAAAGTTGATATGAGCAATTCCCCTCAACCACTCAACATCTCAACCGCTCAACTACGCTTACACATCCGGCTTGGTCTTGGGAAGGCCGACGACTTTCTGGCCGTCCTTCCACTGCCCGCGCTTTTTGAGAAGCTCGACCCGCTCGAAACGCTTTAGCACGTTGCGTTTGGCGGCGATGGTGCTGGCCCCTTTTAGACTTCGATGTTGCGACATAAATTCGTTTAAGAGTTAAGGCGTTGAAACGTAGAAAATGAGCGGGCACATTAAGCCGGTCACCGAATTATTCAAATGGAGTTAGCCAGCCCACTACCGCCACGAGTACCAGGGAAGTCGAACACGCGGCTTGGCCTCGTTCTCACGGCGCTCATCGTGCTTGTGGCCGGCTACGGCGCGACCAAGACAAGTGCGTTTCAATGGTTCCTCCTGCGAGCCTCGCTCCGCAGCCAATTCCCGCAGGTGCAATGGATATCGACGCAGGAGTTGGCGGCCTGGCAGGAAGATCGACAACGTCAATCGCCGCTGCTTCTCGATGTTCGGACACCGGAGGAATGGAACATGAGTCACATTCCCAACGCGCGCCGGGTCGAGCCGGGCGCTTCTGCGGAAAGCGCGGCGCCGGATATTCCGAAAGACACGCCGATCATTACCTATTGCGCGGTCGGGTATCGTTCCGCCGCGCTGGCCCAACGCCTGCGCGCGGCCGGATTTACTCACGTGCAAAATCTAGATGGCGGGATTTTCGAGTGGGCCAACGAACATCGCCCGCTTGTCCGCGATGGCGAGCGCGAGACGCGCGTTCATCCCTACAACCAGTATTGGGGGCGATTGCTCAAGGACGACGTGCGCGGCCCGTTATAGTTGATTGCTGAGCACGGCGTACGTGCCCGACGTCGTGACCTGATGAAAAATGTGAAAGCGTTCGGTTATTCGCTGTTGCCAGTAGCTGACGCGCCCCTGCTCGACGATTAGATAAACGGCATCGGGCGACCCCCATTTTTCCAAAACGACTTCTTCCTTGAGAAAAATGCCGGTGGACGGTTTGCCGATCGGGTTTTCCTTGCGCGGGTTTTGATTTACGAGAAAGAACTTTTGATCGAGATAAAAAATGAGGCTGCTGCCGTCAGTTAGCAGACCTTCGAAAAGCACTTCGCCATTGTCTTCCAGGCGCGGGTTCAAGAACCGGCCGATCTCGGCCATTGAAAAATACGGCGCCATTCGGGCGACGCCGTCCATCATGCTGAGTCCACCGGGCAACATCGCGACGGCCAGGGCGACGGCGGCCAGTTTCTCGCGCTGCCTAAAATAGAGCGCCACCAGAGACAGGGAAACAAGTGAGGCGCCCGTGATGGCAAGCATGGGGCGAAACGAGAGCCAGGTTGAAACGGGCATGTCGCGCAAGGCAGCCCATGCGGTCCAGCGTTTGTCCATTATTCCCCAATGTCCGTTCAATGTATTGGCGGCATGTGGAAGGAATAAGGCGAGCGCAACGCTGGCCACTCCCACGAGACCGACCGCGATTGTTCCAGCAACGCGGAACCGGGCCGGCATCCGGTCCCACGCCACGGCGGCCCAGAGCGCAAGCGCGCCCCACATGCTCATCGAATAATAATCCTGGCGCTGGCCGAGAAAGAGCAACGGCACAAAAATCACTGCCATCCAGTATAGCGGGAGCGCGTCGCCGAAGTCAATTTCACGCGGCCGCAGTATTCGGCGCCAGGCAAAAACAACGCCCGGCAACAGCGCGACCGACCACGGGAACCACCAGGCCAAATGCAGCGCCAGGAATTGCAAAGGCGGGACGCCGGCGAAATCGCGCGTTTCGTCGGAAACGCCGCGCAGATGCCCCATCCATTCCTGCCCGATGATGTAATGAAAGTATCCTGGAAAATGCCGTTCCGCCCAGATATGCCAGGGCGCGACGATTAGGAGGAAGATCGACAGATATTCCAAACGGAGGAGTCCGCGAAACCGGATGCGCGCTTCGCGGTAAAAAATTGCCAGCACAAGAAAAACCGCGGCCGGGTAAACGAATCCCAGGACGCCTTTGGTCAGGCAGGCCAGGGCGCCACAAATCCAGAATCCGGCGAACCAGACGCGGCGATATTGCCGCCGCTGATAACCACAAATACCGCAAAAAATCGCGCCGGCGACGAATGCACTGACCAGCGGCTCCGGCATGACGATGCGGGCCAGCAGGAACGTTCCACACAAACTGAGATAGATCAGGCCCGCGACAAAGCCGCGCCAGTAATCCGTCAATTTTTCGCCAATCAAGAAAACAAGAGCAACCGAGGCAACCACGGCGAGAGCAACGGGCAGACGCGCTGCGGCGGCGTTTACGCCAAACAACTTGAAGGAAATAATGATGAGCCAGTAGAGAAGGGGCGGTTTTTGCAGGCGCGGAATTCCGTCATTGGTAGGCAGGAGCCATTGATGGGTCTCAACCATCTCTTTGGCAGCGCCGGCGTATTGCCCCTCGGTCTGGCTGTAGAGATCGCCCGAGCCGATCGTCGCCACGTGCAATAACGCCGCCAGCGCGATCAAAATGACAAACAGCGCATGCCGAGTCGGGGGCGGGGGAATGGCCTGCGGCTCGAGCAGAGTTTCTTCAATCCGAAATGTGCGAGTGGCGGCGACCATCGACAATTAACCTGTAGCCGCGGCCGCCGACCGCGGCCCACGATATTTGTCCCAGCTTTCCGGCAAACGCAGCAATTTCCCGGCAGGCATTTCGATCAGCGCGAGCATCTGGCGGCACTCGGCTATTAGGGCGTCGTCGCTTGGCCGAACAATCCGAAAGGCGCACCAGAACCGCGCGCGCTCGACTCGATCGAGCCAGCCTTCCACCACGAGCCGATCCGCCAGTTTCGCGGCCCGCCGGTAATCGATCTCGGTCCGAACGATCACGGGATATTGCTGGGTCCTGGACATGTCGGCCAAACGAAGACCGAGTTCCTCCGCCAGCTGGGTGCGGGCGATCTCGATAAACCGCAGATAAGCGATGTTGGAAACGACCCCGCCGCAGTCGGTGTCGAAAAACATCACCTGCACTTCGGTGCGAATACGCGGCGCCTCTGAATTCATCGGTTGGAAAGGCAGATTAATTCAACTTTTCTTCGCGCTCTTCGTTTTCTTCGTGGTGTTGCCCTGCAAGATCGACATCACGGCATCGACAACTTCCGGGACGGTTACGGCTTTCATGCATCGGAAATCAATCGGGCAATGGCGCAGGAAACACGGACTGCACTCGACTTGATGGCGCAGAATTACGTGACCATCGCCGAGGGGGCCGGTCAGTTTCGGCTCGGTCGAGCCAAAGACGGCGACAGTCGGCACGTCCAGAAGCGCGGCCAGATGCATCGAGCCGGTGTCGTTCGTAAGCAATAATCGGCACTCGCGTAGTTCGTCGATAAGTTGATCGAGTGTGGTTTGGCCGATGCGATTGATGCAATTGTCGCCCAACGCTCCGGCGATTTGTTTTCCAACATCGACGTCGTTCGCCGTTCCAAACAAGATCCATTGCACTTTCTGTTGCGCGGCGATGCTGCTGGCGGCTTCGGCAAAACGTTCCGGCAGCCAGCGTTTGGCCGGCCCATATTCCGCGCCGGGGCAAAGGGCGATCTTTGTTCCTTCGTTCCTCGCGATATTTTCGATTTTCGATTTTCGATTTTCGATCGCTGCCATTTCCGCTCCGCACTCCTGGGCGATCCGAAGATAGCGATTGCTCTGGTGCTCGATCGGTCCCGGCTTTCGCGCTTCGCGCACGATCTGGTTCAATAACCAGCTCCGCCGATGGCCGCGATAACCGACCCGCCGGGGAACGCCGCCTAACCAGACCTCCAGTGCCGCCCGGAGCGAATTGGGAAAGAGAATCGCGACGTCGAAATCGGGTTGTTGCCGAATTGCACGGGCAGCGGCAAACAGCGATTTCCGTTTGAGCGGCAGAATTTCATCCACCTCCGGCACCAACTTCCATAGCGGCGCGATTTTCGCCGGCGCGGCGATAGTGACGTGGGCATCGGGCCGGCCGGCCTTGATCGCGCGAATCGCGGGGACGCTCATGGCGGCGTCTCCGAGCCAATTGCTCGAGCGAACCAGAATCCGGAACGGTTTCAAATCTTTCGCGGGCACATTGGAGGGCAGATACACTCCGCGTTTGTATCGCGCGAGCAGGAATTTCGGGCGCGGTGTTTTCCATCGATTATGAACCCAAAACCAGTCCTCGGGGGCGTGGCGAATTTGTTGTTCGATTATTTCGTTTGTTTTCGACGTGATCGATTCGAGTGACTCGCCGGCTTTGTCGAACCGATCGGTAAAAACCATGCGCCAACACGCCGGACCGGCGGTGTAAACCGCGGCGGCGATCAGCGCTGCCCGGCTGCGCTTGGCCAGCAGCGCAGCCAGTGGCGATGTCGATGCCAGCCGTCCGAAAAACGGCGTCCAAAGTCCCTGGTCGCCCGCGTGCTGGTCGCTCAAAATGCCGACACCGCCGCCGGCGCGCAGCAAATCGATGACGGGCTGGAATCCTTCCTTGCGGTCGAACATCTCCAGACCGGTGCGACTGCGAGTGCGCCGGACATGTTCATCGATGAAACGATTGCCGAGCTTTTGATAGACAGTCGCATTGCGAACGTAACCGACGAATTTCGGCATCAATTGTGCAAATAATTCCCAGGTGCCGAGATGACTCAAAACGAGAACCACGGGAACGCCGGCGCGAAATGCCCGGTCCATACTCTCGATATTTTCGACCGTAACATGCCGAAGAATTTCCTCCGGAGGCATGTGGGTGAGTTTCACGCTGCAAAGGAGATTCGCGCCGAGTCTCTGAAAATGGCGGCGGGCAAGGCGGCGCAATTCGCCGGCCGATTTTCCCGGCGCGAATGCGATCGCCAGATTACGACATGCCAGTTCTCGATATTTTCCCGCGATCACCCAGGCGCAGAACCCGGTCGTGTTCCCGATTGCGAAAAGGACGCGCAAAGGGAGCAGGGCCAGGACGGCAGTCGCGGCACGGTAGAGGAGGTAAATTGGAAAGTCGAACATGCGGAGTCGCCCAGAGTATGGCGCACCTATGCCGCAGCGTAAATTTGCATGTGCCCGGCTTCAATTACATATACTATCCCGGTGGCGACTGGCGGTGTCTCGTTAGGCACGCAAGTCGCTTCCCAAGATCGACATGAACAAACGCGACAAGAATCTTTGGGCCGGCCTGAGCGAATCGGCGCGAAAGGCGCTGGCTGCGCGGGACTACAAGACGAGTTCGCTCGACCAGCGGCTACGCCAATCGGGAGTCGATGCCGGCGAGCTGGCCGGGGCCGACCAGCGTAAGCCCGAAATAAAACGGGTTTGGATTCCGGGCGTTGAGATTTTCCGGCGCGAGGTCCATGCCCAGCGGTATCGCGGGGCGTTTGGCGAGCTGGTTCGGCAGGACGAAGGCGTCCTGGCCAGAATTGGCCTCTGGCCCAGGCAATGGGCGGCCGCGCGGATGTTTGCTCACAGCGCAAAGGGATTTCATATCCATCCGCCGAGCATTCCGGCCGACACTACGGCCGAAAAATGGCACCGGCGTTTGTTCATCACCGAGCCGCAACAATTTTCGCTTCGTCCCTACGATCGCGAGCAATGGGACGTGATGTTTTTTCTGCAAGGCCGGGCCGAAATGATCCTGCGCGATGTCCGGGCCGGTCTGCCTGGGCGGACGATGCGTTTTTTTGTCGATGGTGATAATCATCGCGGGCGCAACAACGTGGGCGTTGTCGTTCCGCCTGGGGTGGCTCACGCGATCCGCGCGGAAGGTTCCGAGGATGTGCTCATGGTTTACGGGACGAGCACGACCTTTCATCCCGAGTTCGAGGGGCGGATTGCCAGCGAGGTCGAGACGGCGGAGTTGCCGCCGGGCTGGGAAAAATTCCTCTCGTCGTAGCGGCGCCCTGTGATTAGGCGACAGTGATTTTCCAAGCGTAGAATGAATTCGCATTACCGTGAAACGCGCTGCGCCATGTCTGTCATCCTGAGCGAAGCGAAGGACCCCGCGAGCAGAGGCAGCGTTCGCGAGCTACGATACGGTCCTGGCATAGTGTCGTTTGGTCGGCTGGAGCGCGATTGTGAGGTCCCTCGCTGCGCTCGGGATGACAGAAAGCGCTGCTCCGAAATTTTCCGAGGCCGCGAGATCATTTAAATGAAGCGCCAATTCGATCCGGCTGTGCTGGAGATGATGGATCGGCCGCAGCCGGTCTCGCCCGAGCTGGAACTCGATCTGGAACGCATTCGTCAGCTCAATCGCTGGTTTGGCAGTTATCGTCTGGTTTTGAGTTTTATGAAACGCTGGCTCAAACCGGGCGATCACGTGCGCATCGCCGATCTGGCCACTGGATCGGGCGATATCCCACGACGCATTGTCGATTACGCCAGATCGATCGGCGCCACCGTTCAGATTGATGCGGTGGATCAGCAACCTCCGATTCTTGAGATAGCCAAAAGTTTGAGCGCCGAATACCCGGAGATCTCTTTCTTGGAAGCGAACATTCTGGAATGGAAGTCTGATGAGCGCTACGACATCGTTCTGAATTCGCTCGCCTTGCACCACTTTAGTGACAACGACGCCATCCGTATCTTGTCCCGGTGTCGTGAACTGTCGCGCAGATGGGTGCTAGTCTCGGACTTGCGACGGGGATTTCTGACCGATGCCGGCGTTTATCTTTTGACCGCGGTAATATTTCGCGAACCAATGACCCGCTTCGATGCGCGCCTTTCCGCCGCGCGAGCATTTTCATTCGGAGAAATGCAGGAATTGGCGCGCCGGGCCGGCTGGGAAAAATTCGGCCACCGGAACTTTCGGTTCGCCAGGCAGGCGATTTGGCTGGAATAGATCGACAATCGAGGTGGATGAAGATTTTGACCACAATTGACGAGGCGCAGTCGCAGCCGCGGGCTAGACCACGCGTGCTGGTGCCGACGATGGGCGCTTTGCATCAAGGCGCATGGCGAATTGATCCGCGTCGCGCGCGCGAGAGCGGGCTGGAAAGATGGCGAAGTTGTGGTCAGCATTTTTGTGAACCCGCTCCAGTTCGAACCGGGAAGCGATTACGAGCGGTATCCGCGCCCGGAAAAAACCGATGAAGAATTCTGCCGGAAGGCCGGTGTCGATCTTCTGTTCCGGCCGTCTCCGGAGGAAATGTATGCGGACGATCGGTCGGTGTTCGTCGATGAAATTGCATTGTCCAACGTGCTCGAAGGCGAATCGCGCCCCGGACATTTTCGCGGTGTTTGCACGGTGGTGGCGAAATTGTTCAACATTCTTGCGCCGGACGCGGCGGTGTTTGGCGAAAAAGATTTTCAGCAACTGGCGATCATCCGGCGCATGGTGCGCGATCTCAATTTCAAGATCGACATCGTCGCCGTGCCGACCGTGCGCGAACAGGACGGATTGGCCTGCAGCTCGCGCAATCAATATTTGAACGCGGAGCGAGCGAAAACAGGCGGCGGTTTTGCACCAGGCTTTGATGGCGGCGAAGAATGCCGGGACGAAATCCGCGAAGGAAATTGTCGATCTTGTCGCGGAAAACGATTGGCGAAGCGCCGTCTGGCGCGGATCGACTATGTCGGTCTTGTCGATGCGGAGACTTTGCAACCGATCGAATCGGTCCGGCCGAATTCGCTGCTCGCGCTGGCGGTGTTCTTCGGCAAGACTCGGTTGATCGATAACATTCGTTTGGAATGAAGGAATACGATTTCGTCGTGATCGGCAGCGGCATTGCGGGGCTGAGTTTTGCCTTGAAAGCGGCGAAGCACGGCTCGGTGGCTGTGGTTACGAAACGCAAAGGCGCCGATACGAATACGGCGTGGGCGCAGGGCGGCATTGCCTGCGTCACGAGCGACGAAGATTCTTTCGATCTGCATGTGCGCGACACGCTCGAAGCGGGGGCGGGACTTTGCGACGAGAACGTTGTGCGCACGGTCGTGACCGAAGGGCCTGCGCGAATCCGCGAGCTTGTCGATCTTGGCTTGCATTTCGACGAGCGCGAAGTCGCAGGGACATCGCGAGCTCGATCTGGGACGCGAAGCCGGCCATTCGAAACGGCGCGTCTTGCATGTGCACGACGTGACCGGGCAAGGAGATCGAGGAGACGTTGCTTCGCGAATTGGGCCGTCAGCCGCATGTCGACCTTCTGGAGAATCACATGGCGGTCGATTTGATCACCGCGGCGAAACTCGGGTTCGCCACCGAGGACCGTTGTCTGGGTGTTTATGTTCTCGATGAAAAAAGCGGCGAAGTGGAAACGATCCGGTCCGACCGGATCGTGCTGGCGACCGGCGGTTGCGGGAAAGTTTATCTCTACACAACCAATCCGGACATCGCGACCGGCGACGGCGTGGCCATGGCCTGGCGGGCCGGAGCGACGATCGCGAACATGGAGTTCGTGCAATTCCATCCGACCTGTCTGTTTCATCCAAAAGCGAAATCGTTTCTGATCTCCGAGGCGGTGCGCGGCGAGGGCGGCATCTTGCGCAACAATCGCGGCGAAGATTTTATGAAACGCTACGATTCGCGCGGTGCGCTGGCGCCGCGGGACATCGTGGCCCGGGCGATCGACGCCGAGATCAAACGTTCCGGAGCGCAATGCGTCTTTCTCGATATCACGCACAAATCGCCGGAATTCATCAAGGAGCGTTTCCCGCACATTTACGAAACGTGTCTGCGATTCGGGATCGACATGTCGAAGCAGCCGATCCCGGTTGTGCCGGCGGCGCATTATCAATGCGGCGGGATCAACACCGACGTGAACGGGGTGACAAGTTTGCCGGGCCTTTTTGCCATCGGCGAAGTGGGCTGCACCGGATTGCACGGCGCGAATCGGCTTGCCAGCTAACTCACTGCTGGAAGGTCTGGTGGTGGCGCATCGCGCAGCCGAAATTGCGGTGAATTTCAAATCGCCGTCGTATCCGACTCGCGAAATGTCCGTGCCCGAATGGCAATCCGGCAATGTCCAGGATGTGGATGAGCTGGTCGTGATTTATCATAATTGGGACGAGATCCGGCGTTTGATGTGGGATTACGTGGGGATCGTGCGGACGGACAAACGACTGCAGCGAGCCAGCGCCCGCCTGCGAAATCTGCAGCGCGAAATCCGCGAGTTTTATTGGAATTTCAAGGTATCGGTCGATCTGCTGGAGTTGCGCAATCTGGCCACGGTGGCGGCGCTCATTGTCGATTCGGCCTTGAGCCGAAAGGAGAGCCGCGGCCTCCATTACACGCTGGATTATCCGCATGCCGAGGATCGACAATTCAAGCGCGACACGCTGCTGAGCCGGGGTTGAAGAGATGGAATGGATAGTGCTCTTGAAAATACAGAACTTCTAGCGGCCTTGGCTTTTAGAGGTAAAAAGCCTTGCCTCAGAGGTAATTATCTGTTACAAACAATTCCGGCATCCCCGAATGAGACGGTTCATTGCGCACATTCTACTGGTGACCACCGGTGGGCTCGCGGCCTACGGGCAGTCGGATTCCCCTTACGCGACGGCGGCTGATTTCGCCAAGTACGCCAGAAATTTGCGCGAGAAAGCGTTGTTGAAAGTCGAGCCGCAGGTGTTCGTGCCAACCAGTTCGCGACCGGCGACACAACGTTTTCCATGGAAGACGAATATCGTGACTACGGTGTTCTGGATCGGTGAAGACGCTGCTGGGAACAATCCGGTGCCCAATCACAAGAGCTCCTGGGATTCGAATTGGACGGCCAATTACGGCGGATTCGACAATCCTAATGCATCGGCCCGGCGCAATTATATCCCAGTCGCTTTTATCCCACGGCAAAATCCGTTCTACTGCGCCCTGCCGTATAACGACGTCAGTCACGGCCAATTCAAGCCGGAAGCGCCGTTGGTAATTCCATGGTTCAAACAGGCCTACTCCGGCCCTGGTCAGTCGGTTTGCAAGAGCCGGTGGATCGCTGTTCGCAAAGGCAACCGCACATGTTACGCGCAATGGGAAGATTGCGGTCCGTTTCGCACCGATCATTATCAATATGTTTTTCAGAACGAGCGCCCGAAGCCGAACCTGAATCGCGGGGCGGGTCTCGATGTTTCTCCGGCTGTGCGCGATTATCTTGGGCTTCAGCCGACAGACGTGACCGATTGGAAGTTTGTCGATGTAGCCGACATCCCGCCGGGCCCCTGGCGCAGCTACGGAGAGAACAACAATTTTGTTCTGGCCCGCCGCCAACTCGAGCGGCAAGTCGCCCAGAAGGCGTCGGGTCCAAAGAAGTAACCGGCCGGCTCGGCTACAATCGCGAGGATAGCTGGGCGAACGCCCGCTGTAACTCTTCAGCCCGCTGCAATCGCGGTTCGTACATGCGCCGTTGTGAAACGCAAAACGCGCCCAGGGACTGAAACGCAGTCGAGACTTCCTTGTAAAACAAGTCCACAGCGTGATTGAGCTGCTGCTCGATCGCTTGCATCAATTCGGACCGCCTCGTTTCCATCTGTTGCTCGTACGCGCTAAAGATTTTTCGCCGCTGAGCAAAGGCGACGATCGTTCCGACAATTGCAGCCGAAGCCGCCAGTACGCCGGTAACGTCCGCGACGGCGGCACTGGTCATTGCGGCGATGAGCGTGGCGATGCCGCCGGCGGCGGCGACACCGGCCGGCACGCGCAAGCGCGCGGAAGTTTCGCGAAAAAGCTCCGCCAATTCGTCTTCCACTGCTTTACCGGCTGCGCGTTCGCTCAAGGCCAGCTGGATCGATCGCAGAAGCTCGCGCCGCTGGCGAACGAAATCGGGAATTGCTTTGGGAATTTTCTCCTGCAAATCGCCGGCCAGCTGTTGATCGATCATGTCGTAGACTTGCGGCCAGAGCGCGCGCAAATCGGTTTCCAGTAATTGCACCGCGTTTTCGGCTTGCTCTTCGACCGATCTCCTCAATTTAGCCTCGATCTCCCTTTGGAATTCGTGCTGCCAGCGTTCCCGAGCCAAAATAATTTTCCAGGTCCGCCAGAACGAGAGTTTTTCCTCGAGAAGCTTCAGCCCCTGGCCGGCGCCTTCCCGGCAGGCCATTTCGACTCCGCGAAGAAGTCCCGCCACTTGCCGAAGGGTTTGCTCTTTGCGGGATTGAAGAAATGCTTCCGCCCGCGCCAGGCGCGCTTCGTCGTGGCCGATCACTTCCAGTGATGTCCTGAGCTCCGTCACGACCTCGTCGATCATGAGCTGGGCGGTTTGGCGGGCCGATTGCAGCTTCAGACTGCGTCCCCCCGCTTCGGTAACGGTCAGATTGATCTGTTCCTCCAGCGGGCCAAACTTGCTTTCGTTCCAGAGGCGTTCTTTATCCAACCCAGTCGTGCGGGCGAGCAATGCATCGCGCGCGGACACGGCGAAGATCGGAGGCGCGAATCCGAGTTTCTGCAACGCGGTGTCCTGGAGGTGCCGGCGAATGACTTCGATCTCGGCCGGCGTGCGCAGATCGGTTTGCTGCAAAACGAAAACCACATTCTTTAGCCATTTCTTCTGAACGATGCTCAACAGTTCCCAGGCCGAGTGCGTCCAGGGATTCATAATCGAGAAGACGAAGAGGATGAGATCGGCGCGCGGAATGAAATTCTCGGTGATGCGTTGATGTTCCGCCACCATGGTATTGGTGCCGGGTGTATCCACCACGTTGAAATTGCGAAGAAACGGAATCGGTAGATAGCGTTCGATCAAGTTGGGCGAAACCTCGATCGATTTTTCTTCGTCGCCGTACCGGAAAATACAAACGCGGTCCGTTGCCGGAAGAACATCGACCCTGGCAAACTCCTGGCCGAAGAGGGCATTCAGCAGCGATGATTTCCCGGATTTCACTTCGCCCACTGCCACGATGAGCAACGGTTCGCGGATATCGCTAAGCAGACCTTGAATAATCTCCAGCGACGAGCTGGAGCGGCGCATCTCGGCAGCCAGCTTGAGCAAATCGGCCAGAGCATTCTCCAGTTCGCTCCGAAGCTGCAAATAATGGTCCGCAATCATGGCGGAACGCGATTATTCGCCAGCTAAGACTTCCAGCGAAGCCGACGCCGATCGTGTAACTGGCGCCGGACTGGCAGGCGGCAATGGAATCTTCGCGCGAGTGGCCGGGTCGGGCTTGGCCGGCTCGGGTGTCGCCAGCTTGATCAACTCGGAGACGGTGACGAATTTGAAACCCTTGGCGGCGAGCTGATCGAGCGTGGCAGGCATTGCTTCAATCGTTCCTGGATGAATATCGTGTGAAAGGACGATCGAGCCCGGGCGAGTTTCTCTCAGGATGCGATTGGAAACTACCATTGGGCCTGGCCGTCTCCAATCCAGAGGATCGACATCCCAAATAATGATTTCATAGCCGAACTGATCGTGGATCCATTGTTTTTGCCGAGTGGTGATCGAGCCGTAAGGCGGACGCAATAGTACTGGACGAATGTTGGCCGCGCGTTGAATTGCCTCGTCGGTTCGCTTGAGCTGAAGCCGCACAGATTCGTCGGACATTCGGGCCAGGTTTGGATGAGACCAACTATGGTTCCCGATTTCGTGGCCCTCACGCACGATGCGCGCGACCAGCTCGGGATATGCGGCCGCGTTTTGCCCGATCACGAAGAAAGTCGCCTTGATATGCCGGGCTGCGAGCATATCGAGCAGTTTCGGCGTGAGTTTCGGATTTGGGCCGTCGTCAAACGTCATGGCGATATAGGGGGCGTCCACATGAACCCAATTGAACGTGATGCGCGGCTCCGCTGGCCGGTTCGGCTCGGCGTTTTCGGGAGCCTGCGCCGGGATAGCGGTCGTTTCCGGGCGGAGCTGATTGACAGCGGCGAACCCGAGAAAACCGAAAAGGAGCAGGCGAAAAACGGGCATTAGAGAACAGCGCGATTTGATGGGATTGTATTTAGCAGATGACGCTGTTTGCGCAAGGCGGCGGCCTCGACATTGAGCGGCGGGCTCACGCGCATTCATTGAACAATCCGGCGATCGCGCAGCCGAACTGAAGGATTGGCAGTCATCCTGCTGGTCTTTAGGTCGGGGCCGTTGTGACGCTGCACAGTGGCTGGAACACAGCGACAAGGGAACATCCACGGGGGAAGCGCTTAAGAATGAAAATATTGCTCGTCGAAGACCACGATGAAAGCCGCAGGAGTCTGCAGCGTTTGATCGCGCGCCGGGGGCATGAGGTGGTGGCGGTGGGCAGCGCGGAAGAAGCCGAGCAAATCCTGGCCGGCCAGGCATTTCCGTTCCTGATTCTCGATTGGATGTTGCCCGGAAAAAGCGGGATCGACCTTTGCCGCAACCTGCGGGCCGGGCCAAACGGCGACGAGATTTTTATTCTGCTCGTGACCGCACGGGACGAAACGAAGGACCTGAAACAGGCTTTGGCTGCCGGGGCCAACGATTATCTGACCAAGCCATTTGATCCCGGTCTATTGAATGTGCGTTTGTCCGTAGCCGAGCGGCGAATTGCGGCCCTGGCCGAGCGCAATCAGGCCCGTGCCGAATTACAGGAATCGGCCCGCCGGATGACCGAGATTCTGGAGAAAACGACCGATGCATTTTTTGCGCTCGATCGCGAATGGAAATTTACATATCTCAACGCCCAGGCTGAGAATCTGTTCGGCCGGGACCGCGACGAGCTGAAAGGCAAACAGCTCTGGAGTGAATTTCCATATTTGAAAGGTTCGGCTTTCGAAAAAAATTACCAGCAGGTGATCACCGAGCAGGTGCCGGTGGAATTTGAAATGAGCGATGCCGCGGGGAAAACCTGGTTTGAAATGCACGCCTATCCCAGTGGCGGGGGCGTGTCCGTTTTCTTTCGCGATGTCACCGAGCGCAAACGAACGGAGGAAGAGCGGCTGACTACCAGCAAGCTCGAATCGCTCGGGACTTTGGCGGGTGGAATCGCGCATGATCTGAATAACATATTGACGGTTATCTCGGGAAACATCGGCCTGGCCCAGATCGAAGCGCACGGCAAGGCCGGCAATGTGCTCTCGTTTCTTTCCAAAGCGGGCCAGGCGGCACAACATGCCGCTCATCTCTCCGGCCAATTGCTGACGTTTTCCAAGGGTGGCGCTCCGCTCAAACGCGTGGAACCGATCTCTGGTTTGCTTGGTCAGGCCGCTGAATTCTCGCTTTATGGTTCCAATCTGCGCGCAGTGATGGACATTCCGGTCGGACTGTGGAAAGCCAACGTTGATCCCGGACAAATCAAACAGGTCGTCAATGCACTGATGATGAATGCCCGGGAAGCAATGCCGCACGGCGGCATTGTCTCTGTTTCCGCGCGCAACGTGGAGGTGGAGGAGCAGCAGGGCGCGATTCTTCCTCCCGGGCGTTACCTTAAAATCACAATCGCCGATCGCGGTTCGGGGATCGATGAGGACCTTGTCACCAAGATATTCGATCCCTATTTCACCACCAAACCAAATGGCAGCGGCCTCGGCCTCTCAATCAGTTATTCGATCGTAAAGAAACACGGCGGCATGTTGCATCTGGAAAATTCCTCTACGGAAGGATCGACGTTTAGTTTTTATCTTCCGGCCGTTCCGGATGAAAAGATTGTCGATACTGGGCCGGTGAAGGAGGATCCGTCATCCCGTCGCAATCAGGTGCGCATCCTGGTGATGGATGATGAGGACGCGGTTCGCGAACTCACCTCGGAATTGCTCGGGACCCTCGGGTTCCAGGCCACCTCGGTGCCGGATGGAGTTGAAGCGGTGAAAACGTACGAGAACGCGTTGCAGCGGGGCGAGAGTTTTCAGGCGGTCATTCTGGATGCGACCATTCGCGGAGGCATGGGCGGGGTGGCGACCATCGAGCGGCTTCGCCAGGTCGATCCCAACGTGACGGCGATCATTTGCAGCGGATATTCCGACGAAGCCGCTCTATCGCAATTCCTGGCCTACGGTTTTCGCGGCGCATTGCCCAAGCCGTTTACGCGGCACGAATTGGCCGACGTGCTACAGCAGGCGTTTGACTCCGGCAAAGATTAGATCGACAGCGTCCGCCCGAAAACGCCGGCGCTCAGCTCTTACGGAATTTTTCCAGAGCAGTAATATATCCCGCCGGTCCCGCGCTGGGATCGAAACCGATCAGCTCGCCAATTTTTTCGCCATTGCTGTTCAGGATGATCACGGTGGGGAAAACCTCGATCCCAAACTGGCGGGCCAGAGCGTGGTTTTGCTGGACGATTTCGGGCGCCTGGATCTTGCGCCGTGGGAAATCGAGCTCGACCAGCACAAAGTTTTTGCTCGCGTACTCCTGGAATTCCGGAGCCGATAAAATTTGCCGTTGAAGTTGACGGCAGGGCGGGCACCAATCCGAGCCGGTGAATTCGAGAAACAAAGGCTTATTGCTGACTTTGGACTGTTCCTGCGCTTTCTGGTAATCGGTTAGCCACAGGCTCTCGGCTTGGGGTGCCGGCTGGGAAGCCGCTGGGCGGGAAACCGCGGGGCGGCCCTTCTCTTTTTGAGTGGCGAATAGGATGGCCCCGATCCCGACAACGGCGGCCGCCCCTATCATTAGATATTTCACGTCGCAGAAGGTCGGCCAGCGAAATGGCCCGCGCAAGTGCGACGCGATGAAGCGCTCGCGGGGGACGCGCGATCCAATGTTAGGGATATAGCCCGGCGCGCGAACGCCGGGCTATCAAAAATGGGCGAGACGCTGATCTAGCGAATATGTCCCGAGACGAGTTTCGTCATCTCGAACATGCTCACCTGGCTCTTGCCATTGAACACCGCCCGGAGAGCGTCGTCCGCGTTGATCATGGTTCTCTTTTTCTTGTCCTGAAGGCCGTTCTTCTTGATGTAGTCCCAAAGCTTCTTGGTGAGCTCGGAACGCGGGATTGGCTTCGAACCGACAATGGCGGAGAGTTTGTCGTCGGGCTGCACCGGTCTCATGAAGGCGGGGTTAGGTTTGCGCTTGGAAGTTTTCTTTGTTTTCGGCATAGACGGTGATTACTGCTTCGCTCCTGAGAGGGTCAATACTAATTTTTGAGAAACAAAAAATATTTTTCATGTTATTCGGCGCACGGCCAGTGCCGCCAGGTCGTCCGGGAGAGCTTTTTCGTTATGATCGGGGGACGTCTGATTCAGCAGGCGGGCCAGAAGCGCCTCTGCATTGGGAGCGGATGAATCGAGGATTTCGCCTAACTGATCAGGAGTTAATCGGGGCCGACCGGCTCGGGCTGCCCCAAAGAAGCCGTCCGTATAAAGCAGAAAAGCGTCGCCCGGGGCCAGATCGACAATGGTTTCCTTAAACTGGGGTTGCTCGGTCAAGCCCAGGGGCGGGGTGGCGGATGAAATCGACTCTTTGTCGCCGGTCTTGCGCGCGATCAAAAGCGGCGGATGCCCCGCACCCAATACGCTCGCCCGACCGGTCTCCGGATCGAGCGCCACGCACATTGCAGTCATGAATGAACGCGCCCCGAAGATGGTTCGGAAGTCGTTGTTTATCGCCTGCATCACCTCTACCGGCGTCTGCTTTTCCGTGGCGCCGTGATGAAAAAGCAGTTTTGCCAGGGTAGTCAGCAACGCGGCCGAAGCGCCGTGGCCGGTTGCGTCGGCGATCCAAAACAGCGTGCGGCCATCTTTCATGCGCAACCAGCCATAGATGTCGCCGCCCACTTGAATGACCGGCCGATAACAAGCGGCAATTTCCCATCCGGGAAGACTCGGCGGTTTTTGCGGAATGAGCGATTGCTGGGTAAGCCTGGCCGCTTCGAGATCACTTTCGAGGTTGCGACGCCAGGCTTCGAGCTCGTCGTTTTGGCGTTCGAGTTGCCGGCGCATCGAGCGCAGACGCAGTTGCGTTTCGATTCGTGCCCGCAACACCGCCATATTGACCGGCTTGGTAACGAAATCGTCTGCGCCGGCTTCAAGGCAAAGCACTTCGCTTTCTTCGCCGGCATGCCCGGTCAGCATGATCGTGGGAATTTGGGCCACGGCGGGATCGGGGTCCGCTCGCAATTGCTTGAGGACTTCCGTGCCGTTCAGCTCCGGCATTTCGAAATCGAGCAGCAGAAGCGAAGGTTGCTCGGCCCGGATAACGCTCAACGCGTTTGCCCCGCTGTCGGCTTCGGCGCAGTGGTAGCCCGCCTCGGTCAGAATGCGCGCCAGGATTTTTCGACTAACAGAGTCGTCGTCGATAATCAAAATCGGTCTGTTGGAATTGTTCGGCCATCTGCTCTCTTGATTCGGACGAGACCCGGCCCGCCAGTGTAATGTCGATCCTCGGGGCAAGGAAAGACGGTTTCGCGAACCGGCATCGCTGGCGATTCTTGGCGACTGGCAGACGCGGCCTGTGGAATTGCAGCGATTTAGCGATTGGCAACGAATGCGGAATCGAGATAGTTTCGACGTCGAACCGACTTTTATGAAATTCTCACTGTCACTCGCCCTGCTTACCGCCTTGTTTATTACGTCGTGCGAAGAGGTCGATCAGCCGCCGTCTCGCGTCCGGCATCAGAGCTGCCAAATATCCTGCCGACGGCACAGCAGCAACAGTATCCGCCTCAGCAGCAGCCATTCAACCCGAACGCCCGCCGCCGATGCCTTCGCCAACGACAGCGGAGACGGCGCCTGCTCCTGTCCCGACGGTTGCGCCTACCAAAGCCGCCAAGGGCGATCATCCCTACGGAATTCCTGTTCCCGGAAAACCGCACGTGGTGGAGAGTCCCTTTTCGCCGGGCAAATATGTGGACGTGGAAGGATTCCCGCCAGGTACGGAAGTAAAAGATCCTGTACACGGGTAAGATTTTTCTGGTTCCGTAGTCTGCGCGCCGCTGAATCGAAGGTTGCAGCGGATTCGGGATGCTAGATAGTGATGCTGGATGTGTCACCCAGCGTTGCCGTCTTCATCTAGCAGCTAGTATCGAAGCGTCCAATTATCGATTTCCTTAGAGCGATCAATGGAATTGCGCGTCAAGCGAGCCCCTCGAATCGATACCGAGATCACGGTGCCGGGAGACAAGAGCATTTCGCATCGGGCGGTGATCATTGCCGCCCTGGCCAATGGCATCTGCAAGCTCGAGGGCTTCCTGCCGAGCGAGGATTGCATGCACACGGTCAACGCTCTGCGCGCTCTCGGCATTCGGATCGAGCAACCCGAGCCCGACACGCTCGTCGTGCACGGCAAGAAACGCGTACTCACACCGCCAAAGGAGGAAATCGATTGCGGAAATTCCGGCACGACCATGCGACTCCTGGCCGGTTTGCTCGCGGGGCAAAC
Organism: uncultured Verrucomicrobiae bacterium; assembly: GCA_963815455.1. Lineage (GTDB taxonomy): Bacteria > Verrucomicrobiota > Verrucomicrobiia > Chthoniobacterales > UBA10450 > JBDTZF01. The sequence continues at coordinate 758,842 of CAWFGO010000001.1, read as the reverse complement.
CTTTGAGAGTTGTCTCGTCGGGGACGCATCGCTTTCCCGGCGACCGATGGACCGCGTGATCGAGCCGCTCCGGAAAATGGGGGCGAACATCGCGGCTGAAGGGCCGGAGCAAACGCCGCCGCTCCGGATTCATGGCGGGTCGCTGCGGGGGATTCATTACAAATCGCCCGTGGCCAGCGCCCAGGTAAAGAGCGCGATTTTGCTGGCCGGACTTTTCGCCAAAGGCAAGACCACTGTGGCCGAGCCATCGAACACCCGTAATCATACCGAGCTGATGTTTCGCTATTTTCTCGTTCGCACGGCCAAAACCGATCGCAGCGTCTCGGTTTTCGGCGATCAGGTGCCGGAATCGCGCGACTTCACCATTCCGGGCGATATTTCTTCGGCTGCGTTCTGGCTGGTCGCGGCGGCGGCGCAACCCGGCGGCCATTTACTCGTGCGCCACATTGGTTTGAACGATACCCGAACGGCGCTGCTGGGTGTGCTGGTGCGAATGGGCGCTCAGGTGCGCGAAGCTGTCGAAGATGTCGATCAACTCGAGCCGCGCGGTATCGTGGAAGTCACCGGAGCGCCGCTCAAAGGCACAGTCATTCAGGGCAAAGAAGTGCCACAGCTTATCGACGAATTACCGGTGCTGGCCGTCGCCGGCGCGCTGGCCACGGGCACGACGATCATTCGTCACGCCCAGGAGTTGCGAGTCAAGGAAACCGATCGCCTCGCCGCCATCGCTCATAATTTGCGCATTATGGGCGCTCAAGTCATCGAGATGAGCGACGGAATTGAGATCCACGGGCCGGCGCCCTTGCGCGGCGCGCGTGTAGCCAGTTTCGGCGATCACCGCATCGCCATGGCCTTTGCTGTTGCCGGTCTTTTTGCCGACGGTGAAACCATTGTTCAAGACGCCGACTGCATCCGGGAATCGTATCCCGGCTTTCAAGGAGTGTTGGAAGAATTCACGAACTCGAAACGAATGCGTTCCAGCACGCCGGTTATCGGCTCCCTCTCGCCGGCGCGTCCCGAGGAATAAGTCGGGTTTGGAGTAATGGAGTAATCGACTTTCTTTGCGGTAAACGAGCGAATCACTCCATTGCACAAGAATTTCCATCGCGTTATAGCCATTGATGGCCCGGCTGCTTCGGGCAAGAGCAGCGTCGCCCGCGAACTGGCACGCCGGCTGGATTTTGTTTACGTGAACTCGGGCGCGATGTACCGCGCCATTACCTGGCATGTTCTGGAGCACGGGATCGATCCCGATGATGGCCAACGGATCGGTGCGGCCGCTGAGGCGGCCTCAATCGCCTGCGACATCATTAACAAACAATCGCGCATCTTGATCGACGATGTCGATCCAACACCGCATCTGCGCGATAATCCCGTGAACAACGCCGTTTCTCAGGTGAGCACCGTTCCCGAAGTGCGCAGGATCCTCACCGAAAAGATGCGCAATTACGCGCACGGCCAGGACCTGGTCGTGGAAGGCCGCGATATTGGCTCGGTCGTGTTCCCGGATACGCCTTTCAAGTTTTACGTCGATGCGTCGCCCGAGATTCGTTTGCGCCGCCGGGCCGCGGAAGGTCAGCAGGACGAAATTGCCGCGCGCGACCGTGTCGATTCCTCGCGACGCGCCTCGCCCCTCATCATTTCCGAAGACGCCCATGTAATCGATAGCTCCAATCTGACGATCGAAGGCGTTGTGGGTGAGATCATCGGCCGCCTTAAGCTCAAGGGTCTGGAAGGCGTGGCCGGATGAATTTCTACTATTGGATCGGCTATCATTTCTCCCGTCTTCTTGCCCGGTTGTTTTTTAGTTTCCGAATCGTTCATCGAGAGCGCGTGATTCAAGGCGGGCCGGTGATTCTTGCCATGAATCACCAAAGCTTTTTCGATCCACCGCTGGCCGGAAACGCTTGTAACCGCGCCATTTACTTTCTCGCGAAAAAATCCTTGATGAAAGTGCCGATCCTCGGCTGGCTTTTGCCCAAGCTCAACGTGATCCCAGTCGATCTGGGAGGAAACGATCGGAGCGCGTTGAAAGCATTGATTCGAATTCTGCGAGCGGGCGACTGCGCTCTGGTTTTTCCGGAAGGTTCGCGCACGCCCGATGGAAATTTGCAGCCTGCGCTTCCGGGAGTCGGTCTCGTCATTGCCAAAACGCAGGCACCGGTTGTGCCGATGCGGATATTCGGTGCGTTCGATGCCTGGCCCATTGACGGAAAAATTCATTTGTGGCGCAGAATTACTATCGTGGTCGGCCAGCCGATTTTGTTTACCGAGGCGGATGTCGAATCCGACGCGAAAGATCTTTACGCGCAACTTAGCCAGCGAGTCATGGACGCGATCGCGGCGCTGCAGTTGGAACAATCGCCGGATCGAAGCAATATTGGGTCATGATTTCGTCGGAGCCGCAGGCAGAAAGACCTCCTGCATCGCAAGTTCCCCGCGTCGCGCTGGTGATCATGCTCGTTATCGTCGTGGCGTTTGCCCTGGTTTCGCTTTACGCGAATGTGCAGCGATTCCGCCGCGACAAGATCGAATCCACCACTACAACGCCTGCGGCTTCACCAACCGCGAGCGTTCCGTAAAATTCGAATATTGCACTGCGATCGCGGTCTAACCCAGTTATGAACAAATTTTGCGCGATTCCGGCGGTGATGGCTCTGGTAGCATTCTCGTCTTGCCAGAAACCGCAGACCGACGAAGAACGAACCGCCGAGATCAATCGCCGGGTGGAGGAACGCCTCGCCGTCGAGCGTCAGAACCAGCAGCAGCAAGAGCTCGCGCAAAAAGAAGCTGATCTCACCGAGCGCGAGAAAGCTTTGGCGGAGAAAGAAACGGCCGATGCTGAACCGTCGCACCCGCCGGCCAGGCCTACCATCCCTCGAATTAGCGGCCTGCCTGACAATCGTCCGACTGCTTCATATTCGACTTTTTACACCAAGCTCGATCCATATGGCGTCTGGCGTGAAACGTCCGATTACGGTTATGTGTGGCAGCCGGACGTGGCGCAGCGTTCTCGCGATTGGCGCCCTTATACCAATGGGCGCTGGGTCTACACCGATGTAGGCTGGATGTGGGTTTCGGAGGAGCCGTTTGGTTGGGCCGCGTATCATTACGGACGCTGGACGCGATTGCGCCATATTGGATGGGTCTGGGTTCCCGGTGACGAATGGGCGCCCGCATGGGTCTCATGGCGCAAAGGCAACGATTACGTCGGCTGGGCTCCGCTTCCGCCCGAAGCGCGATTCGATCGGCGCGCCGGTATTCGTAATTGGTCCGATAATTATTACGACGTCGGGCCGGACCAATATTGTTTCGTGGAGACCCGTCAATTTGGCGCCCAGCATGTTTCTCCCACGATTGTTTCGTCCGAGCGCAACGTCACCATCGTCAACCAAACGACGAACGTAACCAACATTACTTACAGCAACACCAGGATCGTTAACCAGGGTCCCGATTATTACGAATTGCAGAAGCGCACGCAGCAGCCGATCGAACACTTGCGGATCGAACGACGCACGGCGGTGAATGCAGCTGATGAGAATTCGGGTCCGGTTGTCCGGGGCGAAGTGATCGAGATATCTGCTCCCGTGATCGACAAACCCCAGCCGGCGGAACGTCCAAGACGTATCAAGGAATCGGTTACCGGGGCAACTGCGGATCGCGGCTGGCAAGCGGTCACAGATTCACAAGCCGCCGAAAAAGCGCGGGCAAAGATCAAATCCGAATCCACACCGCCGCCCGATGCCCCGCCCAGGACTTTTGTTAAGCCTGTCCAGGCGCCGGCCGAACCTAATGCGTTGGAAACAGCATCGACATCCGCTCCGATTGCGTCGCCAGCCGAATCTGCCGCTACCAGTGCGCCGATCCCGGATGAGCGAGCTTCGATTCGGTCGGATGCAAGACAAGGCCGGAGAAATGCTCCAACTCAGACATCTGATTCGGGCGTCTCGTTATCACCGACTCCGCTTGGAACCGCAACGCCGACGCCGACCGTAAACGAGGTGGTCGCTCCGGACTCCTCGCCGCTTCCGGCAAATTCGCCACGAAATTTCGAAAAACCGGTGTTTCCTCAAAAAGGCGAAAAGAAAAATTTAGGCCGCAAATCGGTTGCGCAGCAAATCGAACCGAGAAAGACCAAGCCGATGCCAAGCACGGAAGGCTCGCCCTCACCTGCGACTGCGCCAGTGGAACCGCGGGACCAAAAGGAAAACGAGAAGAAAGACAAGAAGGCAGAGAAGAAGGAGAAAAAGGCCGAAAAAAAAGCTGAGAAAAAAGAGCGACGTCACCCCGGCGAGAGCCCTTCGCAGACGCCTACGCCGGCGGAGTTGTAATTGTAGCCGAGGGCGTTGACCTCGGCGCACTAGGGTTTGATCAGATTATTGGTGTCCGGGGTCGGCGCCCGCGGCTACAACGCGAGTTGCCTCGGTATTCCACTGAAGCCCGAGATCCATCTGGTTCTCGGCATTTAACGCCCAGGCTTCGATCCCGCGCTCGCGCAGGTCCCGCGCAAACTCGGCCGCGAAACCGTGGAGTGTGAATACGCGTTTAGGCCGGACAAGATCGGCATAGGCAAGCAGATCGTTGTAATCGGCGTGATCGGAAAGCGGAAACACCGCGTCCACCTGGTAACGGTAAACGGCGCTCGGATCAATCGCCCAGCCGCTGATCATGGCCACGCGCTTGCGCGGAATCTCTTGCAGCATGCGCGAACCTTTTGCGCTCGGCGGGCAGATAAGAACCTTCCCGGTAACATCGCCGGCTTTGTAACGAAGATATTTGCAAAACGTCTGGCCGAATTGCTCGTAAATGCGCGTCATCTCATAAACCGAGCCGTGCAACATCGGGGTGAGTCCGGCGCCATCGAGCGAGCACAGAATTTCCTGCGCTTTGCCCAGCGAATAACCGAGCAGTACCGGCACCCCGTCCTCATCGAGCGTTTCGCGGCAGAATGCTACGATTTGGCCGATCACCTGTTCGGCCGGCGGAAAAATGTAGCGCGGCCGGCCAAAAGTGGTTTCCATGATGAGCGTATCGGCCTGGCGCCATTCCACCGGTTCGGCCGATTTCCCGGGTCGCACCTTGAAATCGCCGGTGTAAAGCAGCGTGTCCCCGTCTGCTTCGAGAAAAATTTGGGCCGACCCGAAAATGTGACCCGCCGGGAGGAGTGTAACATCGACATCGCGCACGGTCTGGGTTTCATCAAACGGGAGCACGTGCTCGATCCGCTCGCCGGGGAGCCGGGCTTGCATCAATCCCGCGGTTCGTCCCGAGACAATGATTTCTCCATGCCGCGCGATATGGTCGCCATGTGCGTGCGAAACAAAGGCGAAATGCTTTGCCTCCCGCGGATCGAGCCAGAGATCTTGCCGGGGTAAATAAACGCCGCGTTCATAACGAACATCGATCATGCCGAAAATTTACCCGCGAAATGAAGCGAATGAAACAGATCTCATGCGGTCTACGGGAGCCATGTTGACATGCCGGGCCTGAGCCGGTTTCATTATCGGAATGAAATTTGTGGCGGCATTGCTGGGCATGGTCATTTTCACCAGCAGTCTGGCTCGGGCTGCGGGTGAGCCGAAGGTGCTCACGAAGGTGACGCCGCTGCCAATGGCGCTGAGCAAAGATTTCCAGTTCCGAAAAGCCAAACTCTTTTTCCTGAGCGAGACCGATGAGCACACCGACCCGCAAGGAAATAATAGCAACGCAACATCGGCGAAGGCCGGCAAACTTGGAAAGAATTCACCTTCATCGAAATCGTCCACTGTGCAGGAGGCGTCGATCCGGTTCGAGCGGCAGTATCGTCTCTTTGGCGCGGTCACGGCCTTGGATCGGCACCAGCGGTTCGGTCATTACTTCGATTTTTTTTGGCGATCCAGGCGGCCGGCCGACGTCACCGTGCGCCTCGAGTATCGGCAGGAGAAACTGCATTCCCACGTCCAGGCCCAGGAAATTTCCTACGCCGGCGCGCGGGGCACGCACAAGACGGAATTCAAAGTCGTCGGTGACGACTACTTTGACGACGGGCGCGTGATCGCGTGGCGCTGTTTGTTGATCGAGAACGGCGCGATTGTGGCGGAGAATCGCTCGTATTTGTGGGAATGAACCGCCGCGGCGGCGAGGGTGGCAAGGCGAGTTCCTCGAAGGGATTGCCTCTGCGGAGCGCCAAGGTTTGACAGTCCGCCGCTGGCTCCTGTATCCTTAGTGAAGATTAATCGTGGAGTCATCGATTCAAGTAGGGGTAAATGGTCCCACCGTTTGGGTCAGGGTCCAGGGTAAGGGGAGTTTCCTCAATAGCGGGAACTTGAAGGAGTTTGCCCGCGAAATGATGGATCGCGGTTATCGAGAATTCGTTATCGACCTGGCCAACTGCGCCATGATGGATTCCACTTTCATGGGCACAATGGCGGGAGTGGCTTTGCGTTTGAAGGAGCTGGGTCGCGGGCATCTGCATGTGATTCATTGCGGAGAACGCAGCAGCGAGCTTCTCTCCGGTCTCGGTCTGGACCAGTTATTCAATATTCATTCCGACGGCGACAAGGCGCCCGAATGCGAATCGCTCAAGAGTCCGCTGGACGGGGAGCGCGAAAACCAAAAACGCGAGCAGGCGCGCACCATGTTAGAGGCGCACGAGGCGTTGTGCGAGGCTGCCCCGGAGAACCTGTTTCGTTTTAAGGACGTTCTCGATTACCTAAAGCAAGACCTTCACCACGAGACGGTATCGAAGTAAGCTGGCCGGTCCACATGTGGCCGATTCTTCTCTCCGTCCTGCTCGTCGCGTCCATTGCCGGATGGATTTACACGGCCCGACGGCAGTCCAGTCGGATTCGAACGCTAGAGCGATCAAACGAGGAAATTCAGGTCGAGGAGACACTGGTCTTCGATTTTTTACACGGCCTGGGCGAGGCTTTTACCGAAACGATTCGGCCTAACGATCTTCATCGGCTCATCGTCGAGGGCGCCACCCGCATCGTCGATGCCCATGGCGGGGCGCTTTACCTTGTCGATCGGACCGGTCTGAAACTCACCCCGGCGTATATCTCCAAGAGTTGCCCCCCGCTTGTCGATGTTCCGGCGGAAATTTTGCGGCAGGCCGCTGCGACATCGGTCGCGCTCGAAACTTATCTGCGGCTGCATTCCATCGCCCGGGGCGAGGGACTTGTCGGCCGGGTCTGGCAAGCGGGGCAGTCAGTCAGTCTGAACGAATTCTCGGAAGCGCCGGAGCTGGCGAACCTGCGCGACAGCGCATTTGGCGCTTCGTCGCTCATGATTGGTTCGTTGGTTTACGGAAAACAAAACCTCGGTGTTCTCGCGCTGGCCAAGGGCTCGAAGGGCGCGCCGTTTTCCCAGAGCGACTTTGTCGTGTTCAAATCGATTGCCGAGCAATCCGCCTTCGCGCTCTATAACGCGATCATCTATTCCGAGGCTGGCGAAAAGAAGCGCCTCGATCACGACCTCGAGATCGCGCGAGATATTCAACGAGTGCTTTTGCCGACCGAACCGCCTTCGGTCAATGGATTCGAAATAAGCGGGACGAGTATTCCCGCCCGACAGGTGAGCGGCGATTATTTCGATTACATTGTGGTCGATCAGGAACGGCTCGGCATCGCCATTGCCGATGTTTCGGGCAAAGGCGTTCCCGCGTCGCTGATCATGGCAATTTGTCGCAGCGTGTTGCGGAGTGAGGCGGCCAAGAATCCTTCTCCGGCCGACGTCTTGCAAAAGGTCAATCGGCAGCTTTATCCCGATATTAAGGAAGACATGTTTATTAGCATGGCGTATCTGATACTCGATCACGCCCGGAGCGGTGTCGTTCTGGCCCGGGCCGGTCACGATGCCCCGTTGCTTTACAAACACGCTTCGCAAACGGTGGAGAAATTGAAGCCGCCTGGAATGGTCGTGGGAATTGACAGCGGAAGCGTGTTCGATAGGATCACGAACGATTTCACCGTCCCGCTCGAGCGCGGTGACTGTTTGCTTCTTTACACAGATGGAGTGACCGAAGCGCTGGACTCTGCGGGAGATGAATTTGGCGTCGAGCGTATGACCGAATCGGTCCGCGCTCGCGCCGACGGCAGCAGCGCCCAGGCGATCATATCGAGCGTAATCGACGACGTGAGAAACTTCGCCGGGACAACGCCACAACACGACGACATCACCCTTATCGCCATTCGTAAGACATGAAAAAAATTCCTGTAGCTCAACCAAAAGACCCGGATAAATCCGATATCGATCCTGCCAGAGCATCGGAACCCGATGGAGACGACGGCCTCGCCGGCTTGCAGGCGGATCTCGATCGATTTCGCGATCTGGCCATGCGCAGCCAGGCTGACTTCGAAAATTACAAGAAGCGCACCGCTCGCGACAAAGAAGAAGCCATTAAATACGCCAATAGCTCGCTGCTCGAGCGGCTGATCGCGATTGTCGATAATTTCGAGCTCGGTCTTACCGCGGCGCAGGCCGAGGGGGACAAATCGCCCATTTATTCCGGAATGAGTCTCGTGTTCAAACAACTCAACGATTTCCTGGCCGACAACGGATTGCGACCGATCGAGGCCGAGGGAAAGAAATTCGATCCCAATTTTCACGAAGCGATCGCGCACGAGCCAAGCGAGGAAGTGGCGGAAGGAAACGTCATTCGCCAGACTCGCCGCGGTTATCTTTTGAAAGACCGTTTGCTCCGGCCATCCAGCGTGGTGGTCTCCAGCGGCCCGGCAGGGAAGTGACGGGTGACAACTGGTAAGTGACGAGTAAATAGGCAAGCGGCATGCTTTCTCTTGTCAGCCGCCACTAGTCACTGTTTTACGATGGCCACCACCAAACGCGATTATTACGAGGTTCTCGAGATCGAGCGCAGCGCCACAGGCGACGAGGTCAAACGCGCTTATCGCAAGCTGGCCGTAAAATTTCATCCAGATAAAAATCCGGACGACCCGCACTCCGAAGAAAAATTTAAGGAGCTCGGCGAAGCCTACGACGTCTTGATGGATCCCGATAAACGCGCCGCTTACGATCGGTTCGGTCATGCTGCTTTCACCCAGGGCGGAGGATTTGCCGGCGGTGGGTTTCACGATCCGTTCGATATTTTCCGCGAAGTATTCGGCGGCGGCGGAATGGGCGGCGGAATTTTCGAGACCTTTTTTGGAGGCGGCGGGACCCAGGCCGAGGATCGACAGCGCGGCTCCGATTTGCGGTACGACATGCAAATCACGCTCGAAGAAGCGGCCTTCGGTGTCGAAAAAGAAATTGAGATTCGCAAGCTGGACACCTGCGACAAGTGCAATGGCAGCGGCGCCGAGTCCGGCTCACGAACGATCAGTTGTCCCGCCTGCGGCGGTCGTGGTCAGGTGATCAGCTCGCGCGGTTTTTTCCAGATTTCACAAACGTGCCCGCGTTGTCGCGGGGTCGGTCAGGTCATTGAGAAACCGTGCCGGGCCTGCGCCGGAGAAGGCCGCCTCGAGAAAGCGAGCCGAGTGAAGTTGAAGATTCCGGCGGGAATCAGCGAAGGTTCGCGGCTCCGTTCGTCGCGAAACGGCGAGGCCGGCATTCGCGGCGGGCCGCAGGGCGATCTCTATGTGGTGATCCACATTAAGGAACACGAAATTTTTCAGCGCGACGAAGATAATCTTTATTGCGAACTGCCCATTCCGTTCTCGGTGGCGGCGCTCGGTGGCGAAGTAGCCGTGCCGACGCTCGATGGCAGGGCCAATCTGAAAGTCCCCGCCGGTACGCAAAGCGGTCAGACGTTCAAACTGCGCGGCAAAGGAATCGTCCATGTAAATGGAAGGGAGCGCGGCGACCTGCTCGCGCGTCTCATTGTCGAAGTACCGACGCGTTTGAATGCGGAGCAGCGAGGTAAGCTCGAGGAGTTTGCTGATCTGTGCGGGGAGGAAAACGCGCCGATGCACAAGAGTTTCTTCGAGCGGGCGAAAGAATTCTTCCGGTAATCATGAACCGCCTGTGTCAACTGGTCATGAAACGAATTTTGGCTGTTTGCCTCGCGTTGTTCCTCATCTGTAGCCAAAGTCCCGCCCAGGAAACTTTTCGTGGCGGAATTGTTTACGGACCGAAAGGCGCCTTTAACATCAATGCGCCGGAGGGTTGGGTCCTGGACAATGAGTCCGGCGCTTCGCAAGGTTTGCCCTGCGTGTTGTATCCCAAAGGATCGTCCTGGGCGGATGCGAAGACGATCATCTACGCGAAGATCGCCAGCACTCAATTTGAAGACGTGAATGCGTTCGTCACCATGGCGATCAAGGAAATGAAAAAGGCGCACGGCACGCCGAAGGAGAAGATCGCCTCCGGCAAGACACTGGACGGCCACGACTATTTTATTAATGAATATCCGGCGACAAAAACTTACTCCCAATGGGAGCGCATCGCCTACGTCCAAATGTCTCACGCCGTCGCTTACATCGTTCTCTCATCCCGGGATGAGTCGAATTATCGCAAGGATTTGGCAGCGCTGCAGGAAGTACTAAAAACGTTTATCACTCTCCAGCCGAAATCAGTCGACAAGCAGCACTAGGCTCGTGACTGGCGAGGATTGCTCGCGAGATAATCTCTGATCGCAGCAGTAAACGGCTCTGCGAAATCCCGTAGCTTCTGCTGACCGACCCCTGGAATTCGACCGAACTCCGCGGAAGTCGTCGGATAACCCCGCGCCATTTCGCGCAGGGCAACGTCGGAGAAGATGACATAGGCGGGCACATCGCGTTCATCGGCGATTTGGCGGCGCAAGACGCGCAGTTGCTCGAACAACGATTCGTCACATTCAATGTCGCCGGCTCGATGCTTTCTGGCTCGCCTGGTCGTTTCGACATCGAACGGCTTTGTCAGCGTGAGTGACTTTCGCTCGCGCAAGGCTGCGAGTCCGGCCTCCGTTAATTGCAACGTCGCGAATTTTCCCGGCGCAGCGGCGACGAGTCCCAACCGCAACAACTCACGACCAATCGCGAGCCACGCGGTCCGTTTCACATCCTTGCCGATCCCATATGTTGAAAGTTCATGGTGGCTGCGTTGCCTGATGGCTTCTGTTTCGGCGCCGGCCAGAACATCGACAACGTGATTCAACCCGAAACCAAAACCGTGTTTTTCGTGGATGCGATAAACGCAGGATAGAAATTTCTGCGCGTGAACAGTCCCATCGAACGTTTCCCGCGGCTCCAGGCAATTGTCGCAGCCATTGCAGGGAACCGGAAATTCTTCGCCGAAATATTTCAGCAGCGTGGCCCGCCGGCAATGGCGGGTCTCAGCGTAATGAATCATGTCGCGCAACTGCTCCTTTGCGATCTGCTGTTCCTTTTCGCCTTTCTCTTCGATGAAACGCCGTTGCTTGACCACGTCGCTCGCGCTGAAAAGCAGCACGCACTCACTGGGCAATCCGTCCCGTCCGGCCCGCCCCGTCTCCTGATAATAACTTTCCAGATTCTTCGGCAGATCGTGATGGATAACGAAGCGGACGTTCGATTTGTTGATCCCCATCCCGAACGCGATCGTTGCCGTAATCACGCGCACATCATCGCGCAGAAAAAGGTCCTGATGCCTTGTTCGCTCCTTTGCGTCGAGCCCGGCATGGTACGGCTTCGCTTTGACTCCGTCGGTGTTTAACTCTGTGGCAACGAATCCGCCGTCTTTCTGCTCGCGCAATAAACGATGCCGCTCTCGTTTGGCCGGCTCCGGACGAAAGCGAGCAGTTGATCGTAAGGTCCCGATTTCGGAATTACGCGATAGGTAAGATTCGGCCGATTGAAACTGGCCACATAGCAGCGTGGCTCACGCAGCTTGAGTTGCTTGACGATGTCGATCCTGACCCGTTCGGTTGCGGTTGCGGTAAGCGCCATCACCGGCACATCGGGAAGGTGAGTTCGCAATTTCTTGAGCTCGCGATATTCCGGCCGGAAATCGTGTCCCCATTCGCTGATGCAATGAGCCTCGTCGATGGCGATCTGCGCGATGTTCCAGTTCAACGCTCCCTCCAGGAACCTATCCAGCATGAGTCGCTCCGGCGCGACGTAGAGCATCCTATACTCGCCACGATTCAAACCTCGGAATCGTTCAGCCGCTTCGTGGCGGTCCAGCGTCGAATTCAAAAACGTCGCGGCGATCCCGCTCGCCCGCAGCGCGTCGACCTGATCTTTCATCAGGGAAATGAGGGGCGACACTACAATCGTTAATCCATCGCGAATTAACGCCGGCAACTGAAAACAAAGCGATTTCCCGCCGCCCGTCGGCATCAGGACAAAAACATCGCGACCCGCCAGGGCGTCGGCGATGATCTCTTCTTGCAGCGGCCGAAACTGATCATAGCCAAAGTGCTTCTTCAGTATGCCCCGCAAATCCATTTCCTGTTTTAGTCCCGTCATCGTCCCCCGATCAAGGCTTGTCCCACGGAGTGCCGGGGACGACGCACAAGAGCTTGACGTTAATTGCCTATCAATTGTTAAATCCGAAGATCATTTTCTGGCGATGAATTTCCCACTTCGGAGCGCTGTTGCCCTGGCGTGCTCGACCATTCTTTTCGGGTGCGTCGCGAACAAACCGTTTCGCCTCCTTGGTATCGATGACAAAAATTACCCGAATCAAAAATCTTCCTTTGATGAAATAAGCATTTCGGAAGGCCGGACCTACAGGATTTCATTTATCGAATTTGATGAGAAAGGAGACTTCTGGGATCGCCGTCAACTGGGGCGCGCGAACAATAAAATTCGCGATACAAAAAAGCCGGTCCTGTTGGTGATTTACATTCACGGCTGGCATCACAACGCCAACGATCGCAAACCGGGCGGCAAGAATCCGGGCGATGTCGAAACATTCCGTTGTCTTCTTTCCGAGCTGGCGGTTTCCGCGAGCACGACTGGTTTTCAAGTTCACGGAGTTTATCTGGGCTGGCGCGGCCGGTTGATCAGCGGTCCGCTCGATTACCTGACCTTTCTTAGCCGCAAAGCCGCCGCTACCAGGGTGGCCGGGACACCGGTGACAGAAACGATCTTCGAGTTGATACGTCAGGCGCGTCGAGAAAATTCCGGATCGAAATGCGTGGTGATTGGACATTCATTTGGCGCGCTCGTTTTGGAAAAGGCCATGGCCCAGGCGCTCACCGGTGGTGTTCTGGCCCAGGACGTGCAGGCCAGGGGCGGTCCGTTTAACGCCCCGGCCGACCTGATTCTGCTGGTCAATTCCGCCGGCGAATCCATCTACGCGAAGGAGATGAGAGAAATGTTCGCCCGCATTGGACACCGCGATTCCGTTAGTCCGAACCGGCCGTTGCTCATTTCCATTACTTCAAAAACCGACACGGCGACCCAAGGATGGTTCCCAGTCGGCACGTTTTTTCCAAACCTTTTCGCTCATCGGCAATATCATTGGGACGATCGATTCGGCAATTTGAGTCAGGAGGTCGATCAGCATGAATACCTCACAATTACGCCGGGACACAACAAGCGCCTCTTCACCCACCATGTCGATCCTGCCGGTCCGCCGGCCGAAGCTTCTTCTGCGACCGAGGTGGCCCGTATGACCGCGCGGATCAGTCAAACCCAATGCGCGGAATTGGAGGAACCGAATCCGGCATTCGAAGAAAACCTTCAGCACCCGCACGGCATGACTTTCGCGACGCCGAGGAAGAATGATCCGAGCCAATTCAATTGGTGGACCATCACCCGGCCCGACACCGCGCAACGGACTCCTTACTGGATCATGCAGGTGCCAAAGGAAATCATTAACGGACACACGCCCATTTTTACGCCGGCCGGCCGGGCCATGATGGCTGCGCTCTTTCGCATTGCCAACCCGAAAGGCGAGGAAGGCGCTCGCAAGATGATCTTGAGCCCGCAAAAGCAGGACTGAGCAGCGCGTTAGGCGGCAGGCGGGGGAAGGATTTGGATTCCGTATTTGGGCGCGACTGCGAGCAACTTGTCGATCTCGGCCTGGCTCACCGGAATCGCCGGCGAATCGAACGAGGGAACACGCTGAGCGAACTCTTTAACAAAATTTTCAAATCCCGCCGGCATCACCAGCACTAGTATTCGCGCCGGGGATTGGCCAATGTTTTTGAACGTGTGCGGAATTCCACGCGGTCCTTGAACAAAAGCGCCGGGCCGGGCCTTGATTTGGTCGTCGCCAACTTGAAACATGAGTTCGCCTTCGAGAACGAAAAATGCCTCATCCTCACGAGAATGAACATGCGGCGGTGGCCCGTTATTTGGCGAAACCCGGATTTCGGAAAGCGCATAAACACCAGCGGTTTGGTCGCCGGATGCGAGCACACGATAGACATCGCCCACGGCGGAGAAGGCATCGCCTTCGCCCGGCCCGACATGGATCACTTTTGCATTCTCGCTCATAATGTTCACTCAGACTCCGCAGGCCACTTCAAGCAGCGGCGTGATCTTGGCCGGATCGCATTGGTAAATGATTGTCGATCCTCCCTCGTAGTAGCTGGAGTGCACGATAATCTCGAGTTTGCCATCACCGTTTAGATCGAGAACCGCGCTGATCTCATAATAGTTCGGCGGGTTGGCGTTTTTTCCGTCGGCATGAACTTCGCCTGCTACAACTTGAGTTTTCACTTTCCCCGCAACGACGCGTCGCAATAGGACGATGGAATAACTTCCCGGTGGCGCAGTGTCCGGCACTTCCAAATCTTCGGCGCTGAGATAATTCGTGGCGTTGATAAGCACTTCCTCTTCGCCGTCCCCTTCCAAATCAACGCGCAGAATACGTTTGATCTTCACCTTCGGGCTCTTGATGCCGCGTCCCTTCAAAAAATCGCGCACCGCGTCGATGTAAACCTGCTGGGTAGGATCGAGGACGAGCGGTTTACGCGGGAGGGCGTTCCACGATGCGGCCAGAGCGATGGCGCCTTTTTCCGGCTTCGGCTTCAGTGCGATACTGAAATTATCCGGGCAGACCTCTTCGTCCGCTTTCGGTTTGCTGCCCTTCGTTTCACCGAGCTTTTCGGTCAGATCGTAGAGTCGATAAGGCGTTCCATCTTGAACAGACTTCGCCGCCTTGGCCGCCTTGATCCATTTGCCATCCCGAGTTGCGCCAAAGAAATAGCCCGTCTGCACTTCAACGATGGGATGGAGATCGGATGCCGCCACAACGGGCAAACATCCGAGCCCGACAACGAAACCGAGCAGCGTCCGATTCATGGGTCAGACAAAATTTTGCAAGACACGACTGGCGGTTACCAGTCGTGACTAAAAAATGCGGACGCCTTTTAGTTCGACCTGCAGAACGCGAACCGTATGTCTTCCGACATTCTGCACCATATGGTCCTCATCGTTGCGGAAAATCGTCTGTCCCGATCTCATACGGGCCGTAGTCGATTTCCCTTTGTCGTCCGTGAATTTCACAACGCCGCCGTTGAGAACATAAATCACCGAGTCTGGGTGCGAGTGCATCGGAGTCTTCTGGCCTGGTCTTAACGTGACGCTCAGCACGCGCACTTGGCGATTATCCAAAGTCACGCGATAACTCCGCGGCATCAGCCTGGCCGGATCGTCTTCGGCCGCGCGAATTTTTTGTGAGAACGAGCAAGCGATCAACAGAGTAAATAGGATTTTGAATTTCATGGGATGAGGTTGGGTAGAGATTTTCCGCTACAGCCCACAATTGCCAATTCCTGAGCGGGTTGCGACGGATACTGTCAGACCCCCGCGGCTTTGCAACGCATTAGTTTGGCAACGAAACGCGGAGCAAATCGCCGTTGACGGCGATCCAGATCTGTCGGCCGGGTCCATCGACGTAAAGGCTCGCGCTGTCGAATTCGATATCGGGAAAACTGAGCACCGGCGAAAATCGAAAATTGTAGCTGTCGAACCGACCGATGGTCGTCGTGTGCAATTTAGGATCGACAATGCTCGAGTGCAGCGCGGCCCAAAATTCATTCGGCTTGCCGGTTGGTTGGAGCTCATGGCTGCCCGCGTCGAAGAAAGGACGCATCTCGCCCTCAACTTTTTCGTGCGCTCCAGTCGCCGGATCGAGAAGATGAAATTCCGCTTTCTCGGGTCCAGTAGTCCAATTTTCCAAATCCCGTTGTCGATAAAGCAAAACTCGCTTATGCGCGGCAATCCAGGCTACAGCGTCGAAGTTATCAGCTGGCGGAAGATCGACAGGAAACATGCGCTTTGCAGGAAGGTGAATTCGCACAACCCCATTAGGAGCATTCCACATCTCGCCTTCTTGAGTTTTGGCAACCACGATCCAGTCACCGGCAGGGCAAACTAGCGGGCGGTAGAATATTCCGCGCGCAATGAGGTCTGGTTGGCCAGTCCGACCCGAAGCCCAAAGGCCATCTACGTTATCTTTTTGTCTGGTTCCCGGCCAAAGGAGCTTTCCTGCATACGGACCTTCTTCAACGTTCGCAGCGCGGTCGTCCCAGTCATTGTAATCAGGCCACAACTGTCGCTTCAACGGGTTGGGCGGTTCCGTTCGAAACTTCCTCGACAAATGATCGTTTTCGACGACGCACCACTCAATCGGCTTGTCGTACGAAATGGTCACTCCGGCGAACAGTTCGCCTTCGCGAAACCGCAACGATGCAATTTCGCCTTGTTCCTTCGCGTGAACAACGCGGTATCCTTCAAGCTTTTTGAGCGTTGGATAGACGACAGCCATTGGAACTTCGTTCAACTTCATAATCCGGCGGGTCAGTTCTGAGTAAACGATCGGATCAGGCCGGCGCTCGGTAATTCCGGGTTGAACTTTCGCGGCCCCCATGGGTCCGCCTGGTGGATTGTTCATGAAGACGCGCTCTCCTCCATCCGGAGTGATGTGAACGTATTGCAATTGGATGCCATCCATTGTGCCTTCGTCATACGGCGGCAGATTGCCGACATCGTTCTTCACGATCCAACTGCGAAGAACATCGAGTTCCGCAGGCGAGACTTCTCGTTCGCGCATGCGCCCGTTGCCATCCGCGCAGCGTAGTACGTTCCGCTTGTTGTAAACAAACAATGCCCGTTGCCCGTCATTGCCAAAATTGCCTTCACTGAGCAAAGCAAATATCTCGCGTGGTGGATCAGATCGCTGAAAAAACGCCCTCAGCTCTGCTTCCGTCCGCGAGATGGCGCCATGATCCATTGCAAACGCCGAAAAGTTCAGTTGCGTCCCCAGAACTCTTGCCCGATTGACTGCACGCTTCTTAGCTTCGGCCCGGGCATTCGGCGAATCGCTTTCCGCAAAATATTTATCGGCCGCTTGCATCAGGTGCTGATCGCTCGAATCGAGAAAGCGAACCGCAAGATCCAAGGGAATCGAAACACGCGCCAGACGGGCGCACGCGAACACCGCAGTTTGCGCCGCGCTATCGGTGCCTTTCAATACCGTTTCGATCGAACCTTGATCTTCGGTCAGCGCCGCTTGAATTCCCTGTCCAGAACCTTTGAGATCGGCTACTTCGTGTAGTGTCTGCTTAAGGTCGTGCCTTAGCTCAATCACTGTTCCAATCCAGGCGGGAGAAAATGCGCCGCCTTGCAATCGCTCCGTGAGTACGCGCCTTCTGATCGATGTCGGCCATTTCAACGCCAGGCAGTAAAGATGTTCGGAAGCAATCGGGTTTTTCGCCTCCTCTTGATGGGCCAGATCGAGCACGACTTTCGCCGCGGCCTCAATTCCCGTGACGCTCGACGCGATTTTGTACCCGACTTCCGCATGCCAATCCACTCCATGCTTATCCACCGCCGACCATGAATAATAATCCGAGCCACCCCATTCTTCGAGCTTGTCCGCGACCTTCTCGACATATGGCCTCAGGCAATCTGAGATCTCGCTCGGTTTTAAGCCATTCAGGTGAAACAGCGCCGACATTAACGCGGTGCGATATTCATCATTCCGCTCGTGCTTTATTCTTCGTCGCATGGGAGCAATTGCATCGCTCACACGATAATGCACCGACGCATCCAGCGCATACTCGAGCTGCGCGCCGGTTTCGCTTTCTATGCACTTCGGGAGAAGCGGCGCGCACTCCGGCAGATTTGTCAAAGTCAACGCGCGGAACAAAGAGGAACGCTCAAAACCGTCGACGTCGTCAGCCCAACGTTTATTTGTCAGCCACGGTAACAATGGACGCAGTGCATCAGCCCGGGCCTTTTCTGCATTGTCGAATTGGACCAGGCACTGGACCGCGTTGTCGCGAATGGTCACGTTGGCTGAGACCACCAAAGGCGTAACCAATGCAATCAATCGATCGGGCTCACGCGCGACACACTTGGCCAGCGCATTCATGTCCGCGGGCTTGTCCGGATGAAGCAATTGCCGATCTTCGAATAGTCTCGTGAACCATTTTTCCCGGCCGGGCCAGGGACGTTTCATTGCACCGAAAATCGCCTTTTCTAGAAGATCCGTAGGCTTATCCCGATCCGTGGCCATCGCGCAAAGTTCCTTTCGCCATGACTCCGCGTCGGCATCGGTGCCAAAATATTCGAAGAGCAATGAAAGGGCGGAGATACGCAGCGATTCGTCAGCGCTTTTTGCTTGCTCAATCAAATGGCTGCGCGCTGATTCGCGGTCGAGGTTGATGAAGGCTTCTAGTTCGTTCTCTGTCGCCGCAATTCGCAATCCGTCTTCGGCCGGAAAGACTCTCTTGATAAAGTCTTCGCGAAAGTAACGCGTGTGTTTCATCAGCCAGTCATGAAAATTTCGCGCGAGATCCTCAGCTTTTGCCGTGTGTTTCGACGAGGTTCGGTCGTAAATTCGCTTCAATCGTTCCTGAGTGTCGATCGACGCTTTGCCAAAGAAACGCGCAAAGTCGGGCAATTCGTCCGGGTCGCGCTCGCATACTTCAAGCAATCGTTGTTGCGTGTCTGCGTCGGGCGGGGGTTCGTCCGCGGCGTAACGCCAGTATTCCAGAACGTCGTCAAGAGGAGCGTTCTTGGCCGGAATATTCCGCTTTAGCGGATGCTGGCGAAGATATTCCCGCCAATCGACCGGCGGTGCAGGACTGTCGAACAACTGGGCCACGGCCTGGTCTGCAGGGAGTTTGGTATACGCTCCCGGCTTGTCTGCGGAGGAGAGAAATGTCGCGGATGTCCAGAGCGCAACAATCGTGACGCTAACTGAGCGCCAGGCCCGAAGCATTCCCCAGTCTAACTGCGTCGTTCCTTGATCGACAGCAAAATGTCCTCGATCGCTTCCGCGCGCGGTTTGGCGCCGAGATTTCCCTTGCCGTGAACGCGGACGCTGACGGCGTCTGCCTCGAGGTCGCGTTTTCCGATCACGAACATGGTGTGGACTTTCATTTGTTCGGCGCGCTGGATTTTGCCGTTGATTTGATCGGTGCTCTTGTCGATCTCGGCGCGGACTTGATGTGCGCGCAACTCATTTAAGATCGACATCGAATAATCGATCAGCTTCGCGTCGTCGCCGATGGTGAGGATGCGGACCTGTTCCGGGGATAACCAAAGCGGGAAATTGCCGGCGTAATGTTCGATCAGGAAGCCGATGAATCGTTCGTGGGTGCCGAGCGGGGCGCGATGGATGCAGAGCGGCGTTTTCTCGGTGTTGTCCTTGTCTTTGTAAACGAGCTCGAACCGGCGCGGCTGCGCGAAATCGACCTGGTTGGTGGCGATGGAAAATTCCCGCCCGATCGCGCTCCAGGCTTGCACGTCGATCTTCGGTCCGTAAAACGCCGCTTCGTTTGGCACCTCGACGTAATTGATCCCGGAATTCTTGAGAACGTTGCGGGTCATTTCTTCGGTTTGTTTCCAAAGCTCCGGTTCATCGACAAATTTTTGTCCGAGCTTGGCCGGATCGTGGGTCGAGAAACGCATCAGATATTTCTCGATCCCGAAGAGCTTGAAATATTTCAGATACATCTCGTTCACGGCGTTGAACTCGGTTTCGAACTGCTCCGGCGTGCATATAAATGTGCGCGTCGTTCATCTGCATCGAGCGCACCCGCATGAGTCCGATCAATTCACCGCTCTGCTCGTAGCGATAACAGGTCCCGTACTCTGCCAGCCGCAGCGGCAGATCGCGATAACTCCGAGGAACCGCCGCAAACAACTTGTGATGATGCGGACAGTTCATCGCTTTGAGAAAATAGCGATCTTCAATCGGCGCTATTTGGGTCAGCATTACCATTGATAACCAATTATCAATGGCACCTCTGTTAAAGGCTTTGTTAACTTCTGTCGCCCCATTTTCGAACATTCGCTCCTCAATAATCTGATCAATTTCCTCGCTGAGTCATTTTGCTCATCGACTCGCGGATGTCCGGGCGTATCCAAATCAGGCATGAATGCCTTTACCGCCTTCTCGTGAGTGTCCAAATCGCCCTTTGCTTCTCCCTCGCTCAAAACAAGCGGCCCAATGCGATATTCTTCGTGTTTTCTCGACCGGCATCGGCGGAAACATTGACTCCCTAGTAGTAAGGAAGATGTCCGCTCTTTTAGATAGAGACTTTCGCGCGCGATATGCGGCGTGCGCACGCGTAGATAGCCGGCGGCGAACTCGGTTTCCTTGGCGAGCCTCTCCAGTTCTTCGATCATGGCGGCGCCGCGCGGAAGCCACAGCGGCAACCCGGGGCCGACGTCGTCGTCGATGATGTAAATCTCCAGTTCTTTGCCGAGCTTGCGATGGTCGCGTTTCTTCGCTTCCTCGAGCATGGCGAAATATTCGTCGAGCTGCGTCTTGTTTTTGAAAGCGGTGCCGTAAATGCGTTGGAGCTGCGGATTCTTTTCGTCGCCTTTGTAATAGGCGCTCGCGACGTGCGTCAGTTTGAACGCGCCGACGTTTCCGGTGCGCATCACGTGGGGGCCGGCGCAGAGATCGAGGAAATCGCCGTTGCGATAGAGCGAGATTTTCTCATCCGCCGGGATGTTCTCGATGATGTCGATCTTGAACTTGCTCGGCTCGGACCTCGCACCAAGGGCACCAAGTTCACCGCGTTTCGCCATGGCCAAAGCTTCGTCGCGGGAGACTTCGATCTTTTCGAACGGATGATTGGCCTTGATTTCCTTCTTCATCTCGGCCTCGATCTTTTCGAAGTCGTCAGGCGAAATCCGGTGGGGAAGATCGACATCGTAATAAAAACCGTTCTCGACCGGCGGACCGGCGGCGAATTGGGCCTCCGGCCAGATTTTTAGAATCGCGGTGGCGAGAACATGCGATGCCGAATGGCGAAGACGTTCCAAGTCCGTCATCGTCGCGCGTTGGTCTAGAGTTTTGCGGTCTTCCTGCATAAACGGGAGCAATTAACCACGAAGGACACGAAGGACACGAAGAAATTGTTGTAGCCGCGGCGCTCTGCCGCCGGCCTGCGCCCGGCACAGGGAGGCGGCTCGCTCCACCGGGAGTGACAAGGTGCGCCGGATTTTCCGTGACGGCTATTTGGTGAAGTACTCCAGGGATCGCTGGATTGTGATTTCCTTTGGATCACAACAGGTGGCAGTGATTTCTATTTCGTCTTTGCCTCCCTTTCCGCCGCCCGTCCGTAGAGTAATCTTCGCATTTTCCAAATCGACAGGGGTGAATCCGTTTCTGAGGAGGACTTGTTTGGCCAACCCCACCTCGTTCGTCTTGACCGCTTTCATTAGCTGGTCGCGGTCGTTCTGATTGGACTGAATCCGGGCTTGGGCATCGGCGGCTTTTTTCTGGA
This sequence comes from uncultured Verrucomicrobiae bacterium, assembly GCA_963815455.1. Lineage (GTDB taxonomy): Bacteria > Verrucomicrobiota > Verrucomicrobiia > Chthoniobacterales > UBA10450 > JBDTZF01. Next base: position 737,238 of record CAWFGO010000001.1, on the reverse strand, counting down.
GTGATGCGGCATCCGCTTTTGAGGGTGCGTGCGCCGAATGGGGAGGCTGTTCTCCACTGGTCACTTGCGCCGGCGCCGTGGCGGGAACAGCCAGAAGGCCCAGTGCTGCTAGGGTCGAAAGTATGATTCTCACTCTGAGGGACAACGAAGACGGCTATAGTCTGATCCCGCGGCAAGGCACCAAAAAAATCAATTCGTCGCCGGGCCGATCGTAAAAGCGGATTGAACCTGAAGGCTTGACGTTTCCGGGTAAAGATTCAGGCAGCCAAAGCGAATGTCCAGCACCGCTGTGCTGGTAGGCGTATTCGGGACGGTCCAATCGAAATAATGCACATTCGGGTTACGCTGCTCCGTCAGAAGCGCGTAGATCGTCCGGCCACCATCGAGCGAAAGCAGAACTTCCGTCTCACACATCGACAGGTCCACGTCTGGAAAATCCGCCGCCCATTCAATCCTCACAACTTTTCCAGGAATCAAAACCTCTCCCGGTCTCGGCGAGATCAGTCTGGCAGTGTATTTCTTGTTATCCTTCGCCGATGCGGTTCCGGGCAATTGCGGACCCAAAACAAATGTTAGCGCAAGCAGGGCTAAAATTAATCGTTGGGGTTTCATTTTTTCATTCCATCTGAGTGGGTATCAATTGTCAATGACAGTTTGTCGCCGCAAGGGAAAAAGACCTCAACGGGGTTCCGCTGTCTTCGTGAATTGGCTCGACATTGGTTCGAAAATGATTTAGCCCTCGTGGCCAAAATCCCATATGAAAAAACGCCTCGCCCTCGTTGCGCTTTCCGCGGTTTTCACATTCCTCACGCCTGGCAAGTGCACGTTGGACGCCCAAGTGATGCTGCCGGCGAACCAGGACAAGAATGTGCCCGAGGGCACACGCAAATGCATTAAACCCAAGAACCGGCTCCCGATAGTATCCGAACTGTTAAAACCGGCGGAGCCGGCGGCCTGCCTGGTGCCGGTGGTAAACGTCAGCGTCCGGGCGGGCAACGAGTCTGAGAGTCACGTTGTCGTCAACCCGACGAATCCAAACAACCTCGTGGCCTTTTCGAACCTGGCCAGCGAGAACAGCATTTTCCGCGCGTACTCGACTAACGGCGGTGCGACCTGGACGCGTGGCACCGTAGCCACGGGTGTGGCCTGCTGCGACGGGCAGGCAGCGTGGGACACGTTCGGGAACTTGTTTCTTGTCTACATCAACAACAGCGTCAACCAAATCAACGTCATCTTGAGTACCGATGGCGGCGCAACATTCAGCGCACCGGTAACTGCGGGCACGGGCAGCGTGGATCAGCCCTCGATCGCTGTGGGTAACGGCAGCGTGTGGGTCGACTGGAACTCGAGCGGAAGTATGGTCGCGCGCGGGGCGCCAGTGACGGGTCTGGGTACTTGGGGGCCATTCGGCGCCCAGCAGTCAATCCCGTCAGCCAGCGGCAGTTTTGGCGGTATCGCGGTTGGACCCGGTGCGAACGGCGGCAAGGTTATCGTAACTTATCAAAGCCCGACTGGTGGGCAGGGTCCAGCGACGATCTACGCCAATGTGGATGCGGATGGCCTGGGAGCGGGGGGGTTCGGCGCGCGCATCACCGTCACGACGACCAACGTGGGCGGCTTCGACTTTATCCCGGCACAGAACGGACGCTCCATTGATGCCGAGGCCGGACTGGTATGGGACACGACCGGTGGGCCGTTCAACAATCGCATCTACCTGGTGTACACGGAGGAGACTGTAAACGAGAACAACGACACGGATATTGAGATGCGCACATCGACTGATGACGGCGCGACCTGGACCGCGCCGGTGCGCGTGAACGACGACCCGGCGTCGCCGATCCGAAGCCAGTTTTTGCCATATCTCGCATTGGACCGTACAACCGGGACGGTGGCGGTGGGCTTTCATGATTGTCGCAACGACAATGGCGTGCCCGGTTCCGGCGGGACGAATAGCATTGCCAATGACGATGCCGAATATTATGGCACCTTCAGCACCGATGGCGGCGCCACCTGGGCGCCGAACACGCGCTTGAGCGGCGGCTTCTCGAACGCGGCGGCGTCGAGCAACGGTATCGACTTTGGCGACTATGTTGGTCAGTCCGCGCACGCGGGCAAGCTCTACACGGTCTGGGCAGACAACGCGAACTGCGATGGCACAAACGCGGATGGCACGTTGCACGCGTTTGACCTATACACGAATACACTCACCCTCCCCGGCTTGGGTTTTGGCGTGTCGAGCAACGTGCCGGCTTGCAACAGCGTGATCGCCACGCAACCTGTGGACTTCGTCATCAACCTGAACGATGCGGTGAATACGAGGACCGTTCAGGCAGGTGATTTCACAGTGAACGGAACTCCGTCAAACTTGGCGCCTACCTTCGGCGCAGGCAATACCCAGATTACGTTCCACTTCAGCAGCACGCCGGTGGTGCAGGGCCTCAACACGATGCACATTGCCGCGGGCGCTTTTAACGACACAATGGGTAACGCGGTGATGGATTTCACGTGCACGTTCCGGTACGATGCTCTGGCCCTTCAGGTGACTACGACTAATCCGCCGGTGGGCGGCAACTTCTCGGGGCCGGGGTCGTCGATGTACGACGTGAACTTCAACGAAGCTGTCGATCCGGCCTCGGTGCAAACGAGCGATCTGACGCTGAGCGGCATTCCCGGCACCGTGACAATGGTTACCCTGATCAACGGGAACACGACCGCGCGGTTTACGTTGAACTTCACGAGTATTTTCTCGGGCATGGTGACAGCGAGCATTGGCGCCGGCGCAATCACCGATTCGTTTGGAAACCCGAACCTCGCCTTCTCGGGGAATTACAATTACACCGGTAATTTCTGTCCGACATTCGTGCAGAACTTTGACGGAGTCACTCCGCCGATGCTGCCCACGGGATGGGTGGCCACGCAGGGGGTAAATTCAGGTGGATTCCCATTATGGGTTACCTCCAATTCAGGAACTCCGGCGCCGATTGCGGATAGCCTGCCCAACGCCGTTTTCTCGCAAGATCCGGCTAATCTCCTGGATAACCGGCTGGACACGCCAACGCTTACGGTCAACTCGGCTTCGGCGCAGCTGACTTTCAGGCAGAACTACGACTTGGAACAGTCGTCCGCCGCCATTGCCTACGACGTAGGGGTCTTAGAGATCAGCATTAACGGCGGCGCCTATCAGGACATCATCGCTGCAGGAGGCAGCTTTGTTAGCGGGGGCTATAACCACACGTCGATCAGCACCGGGTTCGCCAATCCGTGCACCGTAACGGCGCCTATCCACACCACCACCGGCGGCTGGAGCGGAATCTCCAATGGGGGTTCTGGTGGGTTCGAAACCTCTACGGTGACCCTTCCGGGTGCCGCTGTTGGCCAGCCGGTGACGCTGCGCTGGCGGATGTGTTCGGACAACTCCGTCTCGCACGCTGGGTGGCGAGTGGACAGCGCCGCCATCTACGAGCCGTGCCCGGCCAGCGTGACTGGCGCGGTATCACGAAAGACCCACGGCGGCGCAGGCGACTTCGACATCGATCTGCCGCTTACCGGCACGCCCGGAATCGAATGCCGTAGCGGCGGCGGGACCAACGATTACACGATGGTGGTCACGTTCTCAGGCAATGTGACCGTGACGGGAAGCCCGCAGGCGCAGGTCACGTTGGGCACAGCAACCATCGGGACCGGTGGCGTCAGCAATGGCGGGATGGTAACCGTGTCCGGAAACATGGTCACGATCCCGCTCACCAACGTAGCCGATGTGCAGACCATCAACGTCACGCTCAACGGAGTGAACACCGCGGATGAGCCTTTGGCCAACGTAGTGATACCGATGAGCCGGCTACTGGGCGACACCAACAACAATGCAACGGTCAATTCCACCGATGTGTCGCAGACCAAGGGGCGAATTGGCCAAGCGGTCACCAGCGCAAACTTCCGCTCCGACGTGAACGCCAACGGCGCCATAAACGGCACCGACGCCTCCTCAGTCAAATCCAACATCGGCCACGGGTTGCCTTAGTTCTTTCCACCACGAAAGACACGAAGAATTTAGTCGTCCTCGGTACTCGCTGGGCGCGGCCTGGATGAGAGGCGTTCTTCAAGAGGCGGGAGCGGGTCATTGATTTGCAGAAGCCAGCGGGGCCGGGCCCAGGGGCGCGGTTCGGCGACAAGATCGACAGTGGGATCGAGAAAGAGCTGCGGCTTGCGTCCGTTGATGGAAACGAGCATGCGCGTTTCTATTTGAAGCGGTTTGGGGCCGAGATGCGGTATCGAGCGGCCGAGAAAACGGACAAACTGCCAAACCATGTCGGGCCGCCAGCCCATGCGCCGCATCTGTTGCGAATCGAGATACTTTCTCGGTCGAATCTCCAACGTGCGTCCCGAATTGGGATCGGTGACGTAAATGTATGTGGCCATCGCGTCGACCCGCAGCATCATCTGCCAGCTGAAACGGTGTTCCATGTAAGTCCATTCAATCCCGCCGCGATGAAGGAAATTGCGCAGCGGGACCAATATTTGGATTGCCACGTAGATCGTCACGAAACTCAGCACCAACTTTTGCTTCCATGTAGCTGGCAGCTCGCTCGTTGTAGCCACGGCACAGAACGCGGGTGACTTGGGAATCAAGGTCGGGAGTTCGTCGCTCTGTCGTCGTGAGAAAACCCGCCGCGGCCAACTCGGCGAAAGAAACAGCGTAGTCGCGGCGATCGCCAGCCAGGGAAAGATGTCGAGCGGGAAAATCCATTCGTTCAAGAGATGAAAAGTAACCGCGGCGAAAAACGCCGGCACCCGGGTTCGTCGCCAGAAAAGGAATGGCGCCAGAGACAGATCGAGCAGGAGCGAGCCGTAACTCGCGGCGTAGACTGCCCACTCCTCATGGAAGAAGTGATCGAACACCGGAAAATGCGCGCGCCGGTCCAGCCAAAATCGCATCGGTTCGCCCTGGAACCAGTCGGGCGTGATCTTGGCGATGCCGGCAAAAAAATAGACCACCGCCATTTGCATCCGTAGCAGCCAGAGCGACCACATGGGCGCGGTCTGTGAGCGCAGCTTCGGATTGAGCCAGACATCGATCGAGAATGCGCGATGGGCCGGGACAAAGATCAGGAGAAAGCTGAAGAGGCAAATGAGGTAGGTGTGATTTACGTAACGGCCTTGATCGAGCAGGAAGAAATAAGTGTGGCTAAGACAAAAGAGCGCGGCACTGATGCGGTAGAGAAACCCGACCGCGATGAACAAAGCGAGAACGCCGAGAACGATCCAGTGAATGTAAAGTCCGTTCCCCGGCCACGGTTCCACCCAGGAAAATCCGGCGTATTTGAAATGGAAATGCGCGTTGATCCACCACGCTGCAATCAGACCGCGGTTCCACACCCGCGCCACCATCCAAATCATCAATAGACCGAATGCGATTCGAAAAAAAACGAGCGAGGCGATGTCGATCTTCGCGAATGCGCGATCGAGAATCGTTCCGGGCAATCCTCGGAACCGGGATTGCTCAAGGGTGCTGCGTTTTTCCTTCACAGAAAACAGCTAGAGGTTCCTCGACTTCGCTCGGAATGACAAGAGGGTGTGGCATGCGACCGGTTCAGCTATGCATTGCGCTCGCGTTGCTGGTCTGTCCGGGGTGCCACCGTGATCCGACGCCGGCCGGCGAGTTCGCGGCCGAGCGGCAACGAATGGTGCAGGAACAATTGATGGCGCGCGATATTGGCGACGAGCGCGTGCTGGCGGCGATGTCGAAGGTGCCGCGGGAAGAGTTTGTGCCGCGAGAGATGCGCGGTGCGAGCTACTCGGATGGGCCGTTGCCGATCGGTTACGGTCAGACGATCTCGCAACCATACATCGTTGCTTTGATGACCGAAAAATTGCGGCTGTTGCCTAACGATCGAGTTCTGGAAGTTGGCACAGGCTCCGGTTATCAAGCTGCGATTCTCGCCGAGCTGGTGGCCGAGGTTTACTCGATTGAAATTGTCGAGCCACTGCTGCAAACCGCGCAGGCGACGCTTCAGCGCCTAGGATACAGGAACGTTCACGCAAAAGCGGGAGACGGTTACAAAGGCTGGCCGGAAATGGCGCCATTCGACGCGATTATTGTAACCTGCGCGCCGGATCATGTGCCGCGGCGACTGGTCGAACAACTGAAAGAGGGTGGGCGCATGATTATTCCGGTGGGGGATCGGGTCGCTCAGGAGTTGTATCTCCTGGAAAAACGAAACGGCGAGCTGCGCGAAGGCGCGCTTTTTCCTGTTCGGTTTGTTCCGATGACGGGCGGGGCGAGGGAGTAACTGTCACCCCGAGCGTAGCCGAGGGATCCCGTGGCGTTTTCTTAAAGGTAGGCAACGGGATCCTTCGACTTCGCTGCGCTTCGCTCAGGATGACCGAGACTACAGTTCCAATTCCATACCAGGTGTCGGCACGATCACTTCCGTGTTTGGCAAGCCGGCGCTGAGCGTTGATCGCATCCATTCAACCGCGGGCGGATCGCCGTGGATGAGGACGATTTTCTTCGGGGAAAGTTCTTTGGCGTAATCGATCAGCGCTTCCCGCGAGGCGTGGGCGCTAAATTGAAACTGCTTGAGATTGCAGCGGATGCGCTGCGCGGGTTCGTCGGGATCGAGAGCGACTTCGCCGCCTTGCGGCGCGTCGCGCAGAAGGCCGGCTGGGGATGCCGGGTCGGCGTAGCCAACAAAAAAGACTGAGTGCTGCAGGTTTTCAATGACGCGACGCGCGAAAATATTGGAAAGCGTTTTCGGAGTCATCATTCCGCTGGAGAGCGCGTAAACCCGGCCGGCGCGCGCGGGAGCGTCGCGAATACTCTCTCCATTCAGAATGAACGGCCCGGGTTCATGCATTAATTGCAACCGGGGCAGTTGCCGCCGGCTCATGGCGGCGCGGCGATCGTAAATATCGGTCATCTTCGAGCTGAGGCCGCCGATGTAAATCGGGAACTCGCTCAGCACTCCTTCGCGCCGAAATTTGTAAAGCATCGCGAGCAATTCCTGGGTTTTGCCCAAAGCGAACACCGGAATGAGCACGCAACCACCGCGCTGGAACGCTTCGCCGATCGCCTCGGCCAGACGTCGTTCCTCCCCGGCGCGCGTCCAGCCCGGGTCCTGAGCATGGTCGCCACGGGTGCATTCCATGATCAGGATGTCGATCTTCTCCTTTGGAAAAACCGCCGCCTGCATGATCGTTTGATCGTCGAAGTTTACGTCGCCGGTGTAGAAGATCGCGCGACCCTCGGCCCGGAGCAGAATTCCAGCGGAGCCGAGAACATGACCCGCGTCGTAAAACTCAAACACTAGATCGTCCGGGTCGCGAGCAGAAGCGCGGTCGCCAGTGATCGAAATCGGCTGTCGCATCGGGCACGATCGCCAAAGATCGGATGCGCGATCGACTCCGCGATGAGTGAAGAGGGGGTATAAAACTGCGCCAAGCTCTTCGCGCTGCCGCATCATCACATTGACCGAATTATGCAGAAGCGCGTCGCCGATCTCGGCCGTCGGTTCGGTCATAAAAACGCGGGCATCGGGCTGGCGCTGCATCAGCACCGGCAGCGTGCCGATGTGGTCCTGGTGCGCGTGCGAGATTAGGACTGCGTCGATCTGCCGATCCCGGATCGGTTTGAAATTGGGCAACGCATCTTCCCCGGCCTCTTTCGGATGCATTCCGCTATCGAGCACGATGCCGCGTCCGCCGAGCTCGATGTAATACGAATTGGCGCCGATTTCGGTGCGGCGCGTCAGGTTAATAAATTTCACGCTTCCAGGAGAGTGAGCAAGAGCATCAGCAAGAGCAAGATTGCAGCAGGCAATTCACTGAACGGACGGATTCGTCCGTTGTCCAAAAACACCGAATCCATGAAATCAGGGCCAGAGCGGCGGAGGAACCAAGACAACCGCCTCGAACAGGACATTTGCATCCACATTTTTACCGTTTCCTCAGCCATGGTCGGTGTCTGTCTGACTGTTATCGGGCTGATCCGGGTCGTTATTACACTCGGAAGCGCCGACACACTTGCCGATGATGTCCTGGCAATGGACGCGCTGCTATTTCTGATGTCCTGCCTTCTTTCCTACTGGGCACTTCGCTCACGCGGATCGAAGAGGATGCATCGGTTGGAACGATTCGCCGATGGAATATTCATCTTTGCCATGATCGGAATGGTGGCGGTTTGCGCGCTGGTTACGTACTCGATCGCAATGCCTCACCGATGAGTTTCCTCTGGCCTCAGTCCCACGCCTGCACGAGCAACCAGACAAGGGCCGAGAGCATGGCGGCAAAAGTGGAAAGCACCAAAGCGGCGCGTTTGGCTTGCCGGACCTTGAATTCAGGCTTCGGGATGTCGTCGTAAATGTGGCTGGCCTCGTAAAGTTTCATCAGCGCGAACGCCACGATGAACCCGACGACGGCCCATTTTAAGCACCCGATAATCGTCTCAAGCATCCTGGAAACATTCTACCGCAGGAATTGCGCCTCTCAACCCGCCTTCGCCGAGGCTACGGCGTGGCAGGCCCGCCTTCGGTCGGCGCGGCGTGGCTGGCCCGCCTTGACGTTAGTCCGTGATATCCGCGTCATCTGCGGTTATGAATTTCATGGGCGATGAGCGAATCGAATATCGATAGGAATTTTCCGTTGATCGATTTGCACCGGCACATCGACGGGAGCGTCCGATTGGCTACGATCCTGGAGTTGGGCAAACGCCACCGAGTTAAATTGCCCGGCACTACGATCGAGGAATTGCGGCCACATGTGCAGGTGATCGAGCGTCAACCGGGCGTGATGGCCTTTATCGGGAAAATGCTTTGGATGACAGCGGTGCTGGGCGATGCCGACGCCTGCCGGCGAATTGCCCGCGAAAACGTGGAGGACGCGAAACGCGAAGGGATCGATTACATCGAGCTGCGGTTTAGCCCATGGTTCATGGCCGAACCACACCGGCTCGGTCCCGCCCGGGTAGTAGCCGCGGTGGTTGAAGGTGCGGCCGAAGGCGCGCAGGCTACCGGGGTTCGGGTAAATTTGATCGGAATTCTTAGCCGCACATACGGTCCGGAGATTGCCCAAAAAGAACTCGATGCCTTGCTCACCCGGCCCGAGCAGATCATCGCTCTCGATCTTGCCGGTGACGAAGCCAAATTTCCCGCGAAACTTTTCACCGAACATTTCCGGCGAGGACGCGACGCCGGCTGGCGGGTCACGGTTCATGCGGGTGAAAGCGCCGGACCGGAAAGCGTATGGGACGCGGTCCGCTTGCTCGGCGCGGAGCGAATCGGCCACGGTGTGCGGGCGATGGAAGACGCGGCGCTGGTGGATTTTCTTCGGGAGAGCCGAATCGGGATCGAAGCAAACCTGACCAGCAATTTGCAGACGAGCACCGTGCCGGACCTGGCGAGTCATCCATTGCGCGAAATGCTCGAACGCGGTTTGCTGGCATCGATCAACACGGATGATCCGGGCGTAAGCGCGATCGATTTGCGGCACGAGTTTGAAGTCGCTGCGACCGGGGCCGGGCTTTCGCGGGAACAAATCCGGCAGGCACAAATCAACGCGCTGGAGGCAGCGTTTCTTTCATCTGAAGAGAAAGCGGGGTTGCAGCGAAAAAGAAAACGCCGAACGTCCAACGCCGAACATCCAACATCGAATTAGGAAGATCGACATGCGTGCGATGGTTTTTGAGAAGCCGGGGCGACCCCTCGAACTGCGCGATGTTCCGAAACCGAAACCAGGAAAGGGACAGTTGCTAGTGCGGGTGGCGGCGTGCGCGGTTTGCCGGACCGATTTGCACATTGTCGATGGTGAATTGCCCGAACCGAAACTGCCGCTCATTCTCGGACATCAAATTGTCGGCCGCATTGAGGAAATTGGCCCCGAGATTCCTTCGTCATTCGGCATTCGAGCTTCGACATTCGCGATCGGAGATCGCGTCGGCATTCCGTGGCTTGGGTGGACTGATGGCGACTGCGTCTATTGCCGATCGAACCGGGAGAATCTTTGCGACCGTGCGAAATTCACGGGCTATACCGTCGACGGCGGATATGCCGAGTTCACTGTGGCTGATGCGCGCTACTGTTTTCACTTGCCTGACGCGCTTTTCGATGTCGACTTGGGCGCCGGAGCCTCGGCGGAGGCGGCTGTTGCGCCGCTGTTGTGTGCGGGATTGATCGGCTATCGTTCGTATCGAAAAACGGGTGACGCCCGCCGGCTTGGCATCTATGGATTTGGCAATGCCGCGCACTTGATCGCGCAGATTGCGCTGCATGAGGGTCGCGAGGTTTTTGCCTTTACCCGGCCGGGCGACAGAGCAACGCAGGAATCGGCGAAAGAACTAGGCGCGGTGTGGGCTGGCGGCTCCGATGAAACGCCGCCGCAAAAACTCGATGCCGCGATCATCTTTGCATCGGTCGGGCCGCTTGTTCCCGCGGCGCTCCACGCGCTGGCCAAAGGTGGCGTGGTGGTGTGCGGCGGCATTCACATGAGCGACATCCCGTCGTTTCCCTATGCTGATCTCTGGGAGGAGCGCGTGATCACGTCCGTCGCAAATTTAACAAGGCAAGACGGCGAGGAATTTTTTAAGATCGCGCCGCGGGTGCCGATAAAAGCAAAAGCGGAAACGTTTCGACTCGAAGACGCCAACATTGCGATCGAGAGATTTCGTTCCGGAAAACTGGAGGGAGCGGCCGTGCTCAGCGCCGGTCACCCCTGAAAGCTCCCTGTTCGTCGTAAAGACTGGCATAACCGAAGGCGGCGGATTTTGCTTGTCACATCGGGGCGGATTCGATAAACGCGTTCTAAACCGGAACAGAATGCGAGCGAACGCCGGGGGGGGATTCGGGGGGCAGCGTCGGGAGTATTTCGCTCCGGCCAAACATCGAACGAAAGGATCCGCCATGAGAAACATGAGAAACAGAATCGCATTAAGCATCACAGCGTTAGCGTTAGGGATTGTAGGATTAATCATTTCGACCCCCCAACTGAGGCCGGCGTCTCTGGCCGCCTGGGTCATTGGCGATGTGTTCGGGGCGGTAGGGAACGGCAGCTACAAGGTTTACAGCAATGCCGGAGCGTTTAAGGAGACGATCATGGACGGGTTCGGCGGCTTCACCACTGGCTGCGGATTTAGCCCAACCCAGGCCGCGCTGTATACGACGAATTTCTCAAATGGCCGCATCGTGAAATACGACGATGCCGACCCGCACATGAGTTCGAGCTTTGCTACTGCGGGTCAATCAAGTCCCGAGTCGATTGCATTCAAGATGAACGGGGGCTACTTCGTCGGCGGGCCCTCGGCCGCGGCCATCTTGGAGTACGACTCCGCAGATAACCTGGTCATGACTTACTCGGTCGCGGGCGCCGATTTTACCGGCGGCACGGATTGGATCGACCTGGCGATCAATCAGACTACACTCTTTTACACCGGCGAAGGTCGCACCATCAAACGGTACGACACCGTTTTGGGACAGCTCGCCGATTTTGTCACACTCCCCGGTTCGGGCAACGCCTTTGCCATCCGCCTGCTGCCTCCTTTTGATGGAAGCGGCGGCCTGCTCGTCGCTGACGGCGGCAACGTGAAGCGCTTGAATGCCAGCGGCACCGTCATCCAAACATACTCCGTCACCGGCGCCGGCGCTTTTTTCGGGCTCAATCTCGATCCGGACGGGACATCATTCTGGACAGGCAGCTTCGATAACGGGGTTCTGTACCAATTCGACATCGCTACCGGCGGAGCCGATAACCAGCTTCAAACCGTCGATACTGGCGGGGGAGGAAATACTCTATTCGGAGTTTGTCTCAAGGGAGAGATTACCGGTGGCGGCGGTGGCGGGGGGCACTGCGGGGTTCTCTATGCCGCCGATGGCGCCGGGGGAAATGAAAATTGTCATCTTTTCATTCTCAATCCAGCCGATGGCTCTGTAGTGCAGGATGTCGGCCCGATCGGCTTTGCCGTGACCGGCCTGGCCTTCGATCCGACCACCGGTGTGCTCTACGGTTCGACCGGGCGCGAGGGCTCCAATCCCAGCAATTTGATCACGATCAATCCGGTCAACGGGGCCGGCACGCTGGTGGGTCCTTATAACGCAACATGCGGCGGCGGTGGTGGAGCACCCGAGGGCAATCCGGAGACCATGGCCGATTTGACGTTTGCATCCGATGGGACGCTCTATGGCTGGGCCGAGCCGGGTTGCGACCGCCTTTACACGATCAACAAGGCAACCGGCGCTGCCACGGAGGTCGGCCCTTCAGGGCTCAGCACGAGCGGCTCGGGCCTGGGGGCCAATTCGTCAAATGTAATTTACTTCGCCGGAAGCGGCGATAATGGGCCGCTGCGGACGATCGATCGCACAACAGGGGCTCCCATGAACGTGGCAACAATGTCCGGCGGGTTTAGCCAGAAAATATCCGCGCTGGCCTTTGATCCGAGCGACACCCTTTACGGTGCGGATCTCCCCGGCGGGGGAATGGTCGAAGGTATAGGATCGTCGCATCTCATTACCATTAACACCACTAGCGGCGTCATTACCGACCACGGTGCCACGATCGATAACCTGGATGCGATCGTATTCGGTCCGTGCCCTTCACCCACGCCGTCTTGTCCACCGCTGGAGGTTCACCCGACGGCCGCGCCGGCAACGGTGAGCGCGGGACAGAATGCGACCTTTACGGTTTCGTCGATTCACGGACCGGGCAATTGCTCAATCACGGTTCACTATTCCATGAGCGGGAACGCGATTCTGGGCAGCGATTATACATTGAGCGGCACGCCTGGGCAGGTCACCATTCCGGCGGGCTCCTCTACGGGCACGGTCACATTGACCGCGAACAGTCCGCACGCCAAGAAAGTGACCGCCCAGATGAACCTGACCAGCGGCAATGGGTATGTGCTTTCAAACAAGGCGAAGTTCAGGAAGGCAGTAGTCAAGATTCGAAGGTAGCGGCCGGCTGTTTCCCGATTTGCCTTTCGCTGTGGCCGGGGTCGATGGCTCCGGTTTCGGGCGGGCCTGCCGCTTCGCAGAGGTTGCGGTCCGGTTTGGCCTTGCGGCTCTTCGGTCGCTGCGCATTTTAGGAGCCGCTCCTATTTGCTCGCGTGGCGGAATGGCAGACGCGTACGGCTCAGGACCGTATGGGGAAACCCGTGGAGGTTCAACTCCTCTCGCGAGCACTACAAAGTAGTTGAATCCAAAACATTTGCGCCCGCATCGAATCTATATTCTTGTGAACACAATCAGGTTTACAGGAATCTAAAGACCCACTACTCGTAATGCCCAACTCACGTATGCGTTCACGCCTCGTATTTCTTAGCGCCATCTTCGCCCTCGCCGCCTCGCCCGGTTTTTCCCAGGAGCAGAAATCAATCACGGTCGACGAGTTGGTCGCGAAGAATGTCGAAGCCAAAGGTGGCGCCGAGGCCTTAAACGCCCTGAAATCTCTGCGGCTCACCGGCAAGATGCTTTTGAATCAGGGGCAGATCGAAGCTGCTTATCTACAAACCAAAAAACGACCGGACGAAGTGCGCGACGAATTTTCTCTTCAGGGGATGACCCAGATCGTGGCCAGCGACGGCAAGGAGGCTTGGACCATTTCGCCGTTCCGCGGTCGGAGAGATCCGGAAAAAATGTCGGCTGACGATCTGAAGGAACTGGTCGAGGAAGCGGAGATAGACGGGCCGTTGGTTGATTGGAAAAACAAAGGAAGTGCCGTCACCTATCTCGGGACGGAAGATGTCGATGGTACGCTTGCCCATAAATTGAAAGTGGTGCGTAAGAACGGCGACGTCAGTTTTGTTTATCTCGATCCGGACCACTTCCTCGAAATTCGAATCCTGACCCAGCGAATGAAGCATGGCGCGCAGGTGGAGGATGAAACCGACCTGGGCGACTACGAAAAAGTGAACGGCGTCTTTATTCCATTTTCGATTGAGTCCGGCCAAAAGGGCGATACGGACAAACAGAAGGTAGTCATCGAAAAGGCGGAGGCGAATGTGCCCGTTGACGATGCCATCTTCCGGTTTCCCGCGTCTTCGAAGTAATCTATTCTCATGCGCTCTCTTTTCTTGATCGTTTCCGTCGCAATGAGTATCGCACCGGTTGCTGTTCATTCCGAGCAGGCGCCGTTTAGTTCCTCAACAATTTCCGGCTTGGGCGCGCGCAATATCGGCTCGGCTGCAATGAGCGGCCGCATCTCCGCGCTCGCAGGAAAGCGCGAGCCTTCCGGGAAACTCACGCTCTTCGTTGGCGCAGCCAGCGGCGGTGTTTGGAAATCGGAAGACAGCGGGACGCGTTACCGGCCGGTGTTCGACGAGCAAACAGCGCAGTCCATCGGTGCGATCGCCCTCGATCCAAACAATTCGAAAAACGTCTGGGTCGGGACCGGCGAATGTTGGACCCGCAACAGTATTTCGATTGGCGACGGCATTTATAAGTCAACCGACGGCGGCGAGACGTGGACCCATGTCGGTTTGGAAAAATCGGAGCGCATCGGCAAAATCGCGGTCAGCCCGAAAAACAGCGACACCGTATTCGCGGCCGTGCCGGGCGCGCTCTGGAGCGATTCGCCCGATCGCGGTCTCTACAAGACGACCGATGGCGGCAAGACTTGGAGCCTGGTTTTGAAAGGCGGCAATCTTTCCACCGGGTGCACGTCGATCGCTCTCGATCCGGCGAACCCGGACGTGATGTTTGCCTGCATGTGGGATTTTCGGCGGACAGGCTGGGGGTATCGCTCCGGCGGGGACGGGCCGGACAAGCCTTCCGCCAGCGGCTTATTTCGTTCGGGCGATGGCGGCAATACCTGGACGGAAATTACTCCCGAGAACAGCAAGGGTTTCCCGAAGAAGCCATATGGCCGTCTGGCGATCGCTGTCGCCCCATCCAACGCCAAGCGCGTTTACTGTTTTGTCGAATCGCCCGATAGCGCGCTGTTTGTTTCCGACGACGGCGGCGCGACCTGGGACAAACGCGACAAGAGTAGCTGGATGGTGTGGCGCCCATTTTATTTTGCGAACCTGACTGTCGATCCTAAAAATCCGGACCGCGTGTTCAAACCCGATGGCGCGCTGATCTTGAGCGAGGATGCGGGCAAGAGCTTTGCGGTAGTAGGCGGATTCCAAGGCGCCCATGGCGACGTCCACGACGTCTGGATCGACCCGACAAATCCGCAGACGGTCATTTCCGGCGACGACGGCGGGATCTGGTATTCTTACAACGGCGGGAGCAAATGGTGGAAAGCCGAAAATCTCCCGGTGTCGCAGTTTTATCATGTGAGCGTGGATAACGACGATCCGTATCATGTTTACGGCGGCTTGCAGGACAACAGTTCGTGGGTGGGCGATTCGCAATATCCCGGCGGCATTACCAACTCGCGCTGGGAAAACATGTTCAACGGCGACGGCTTCTGGATGTTTCAAGACCCGGCCGATCCGGACTACATCTACGCGGAGTACCAGGGTGGAATTATCGGACGCGTCAATCGACACACGCACGAGGCGCGCGAAATCAAGCCAACGCCTAACTATAAAGAGAAACTGCGCTTTAACTGGAATGCGCCGATTGCGCTCTCACCGAATGAAAAGGGGACGATCTACATTGGCGCCCAGTTTCTCTTCCGGTCGCGAGATCAGGGTCAGACCTGGGAACGAATCTCGCCCGACCTGACCACCAACGATCCGGAAAAGCAGAAGCAGGAACAATCAGGCGGCGTGACCATCGACAATTCCTCGGCCGAGATGCACACGACGATTTATTCCATCAGCGAGTCGCCCAAGGACAAGTCGCTCATCTGGGTCGGGACAGATGACGGCAATCTGCAACTCACCCGGGACGGCGGAAAAACCTGGACGAACGTGGTCGGCAACGTGCCCGGTCTGCCGAAAAATTCTTGGCTGAGCTGGGTCCAGGCGAGCAACTTCGACGCCGGCACTGCCTACGCCGCGTTCGATCGACATACCTTCGGAGACATGGCGCCGTACGTTTTCCGCACGAACGATTACGGCAAGACCTGGACGCCGCTGATCACCGCGCAGGACGCAAAAAGCGTTCGCGGTTATGCCCACGTGATCAAGGAAGATCTGGTTTCGCCCAATTTACTTTTTGTCGGCACCGAATTCGGGCTTTGGGTTTCGATCGACGGCGGAAAAGACTGGGCTCAGTTCAAGGGCAATCATTTTCCCGCGGTCGCGGTGCGCGATCTGGCAATTCAACCGCGGGATAACGATCTCGTTCTGGCGACGCACGGCCGCGGCATATGGATCATCGACGACATCACGCCGTGGCGCGCGTTGACCCCCGAGCTCCTGGCGCAGGAAGCCGCGTTTGTTTCTGCGCGTCCATCGCAACAGCGCATCGAGGCAAACGGCGGCTGGGCCAATGGCGAGGCCGTATTCGTGGGCAACAATCCACCGGACGGCGCGGTGATTAATTACTACCAGCGTTCCCGGCATCTCTTTGGCAAGTTGAAGCTCGAGGTCCTGGACGCGTCCGGCCGCGTGATTGATCAACTTCCGGCCAGCAAGCGGCCGGGTTTGAACCGTGTAGTCTGGGCCATGCGGGAAAAACCGCCTCGCGTCCCGCCGGCGGCACAAATTGCCTTCGCCGGCATTGTCGGGCCGCGACTCCTTCCCGGCGACTACACCGTGCGCCTGACCAAAAACGGAAAGGCGTCGGAAACAAAATTGACAGTGGGGTTGGACAGCCGGGCCAAGTTTAGCGAAGCCGATCGCAAAGCGCAGTACGACGCCGCGATGCGAGTGCACGTGTTGTTCGGCGATGAAAGCGCGCTGATGGACCGGATCTTGTCTGTGCGCGGCGAGTTGGCCAAGCGGGTCAAGGCGTTAAAGAACGCTGACCCGCTTCGGAAAACAATTGCCGAGTTCGATAAGAAGATCGACAGCGTCCGCAAGAAGATTGTCGCGACCACGGAGGGCGGCGCGATCACGGGCGAGGAGCGAATTCGTGAGCACACCGACCAGCTTTACGGCTCTCTTCTCAGTTACGAAGGGAAACCGGCGGACTATCAAATTGCTTACATCGATACTCTGAGAAAAGAATTGGACGATGTCGCCAAGGATTTCGACCAGCTGCTGGGCAAAGAGTTGTCGATCCTGAACGGCTCGCTCAAGTCCAAAGGCCAGCCGGCGATTGCCGTGCCGCCGGCAAAAGTCGCAGCGTTGTAACGACCTGACTTGTCATCGCTGTGCTCCCGCCACGGCGGGCAGGCGGGATGACAAAAGGGTTGCGGCCCTGGTTAGGCTAACTCCTCTTCGCTCTTCGTCGCGCGGCCCAGCGCGCCTTCATCAGTTGAGAAAGCCTGCGCCGGCCAGCGGCAGTGAGACCGCTCTTTTTCCTGGAACCGCGAGCTGCGCCCTTGCCGCCTTTTGCTCGAGCCCATCGCGCTCTCGCCGCCGCCGCGAGCTTGGCTCGTGTGGCCGCGGAGACTCTTCGTTTCCCGCCTCTTCGGGTTACGCGGGCCGGCGCTGCGGCGCCGGCGCGGCCACCGATAATTGAGCGAAACCGCTGTTCGAGAGAATCAATTTGCCGGCGAATCGCGACGGCTTGTTCCAAGTCTTTGAGAGATATGTCCATGGGCTGTGACATAAATGGAGTTCAACACCGTGGCAAACGCCTTTTTAAAATCCTACTGGAACGAGCCATGCTTTCGTAACCCAGACAGATTCTCCAAGAGTTCCCGAAAAGGGGGCCCTGACTCAGCCCTAACATGTCCAAATTCTGTTCCAGTTTGACCATTGCTCCGGACCAAAATTTTACCGCCCGGCTTTCAGGCGGTGAAGCGGGGCTACACCCAGGTGTTCCCTGGTCGAATCGTCCCAGCGAAATTCCTCCTAACATGAGGTCGGTCCTGCCCGCCGGGCAACGGTTTATTCCTGCCCGGCGGGCTCGACTTTTTGCCCTGATCGCCGGGATACTGTCGATCCTCCTTGGCAGCTTCGTTTTGATTGGCTGGTGGCTAAACATCGAGATCCTGAAGAGCATCATTCCGGGGGTTGTGCCGCTGAAGCCGAACATGGGCGCGGGCTTTCTGCTTTGCGGGGTAGCGTTAACTCTGTTGTCGGCCGGGAAACAGGATAGCGGTGGCCTTCGCTATGGCCGCCTGTTCGCCGGGGGTGCGTCGGCGCTGGTGCTGGCGATGGGCGCATTGACCCTGTGCGAATATTTCCTGAATTGGGACATTGGGATCGATCGCTGGCTGGTGCCAGGCGTCACGTCGAACGGGCTCTTGGCGCCGGGACGGATGAATCCGGTCACCGCACTTGGTTTCGTCCTGGTGGCCGGTGCGCTCCTGACCGCATCCGAGCGGAGGATGCCGCGTCACTTGAGCTTTCCTCTTATTGCCGGCCTGGGCGCAGCCTCAGCCCTTGTCGGGATCCTGCCGTTGGCGGGACTCGGCCTGGAAGCATTGCTGGGTCCCAAATGGAATTTTCTCGGGATGTCGGTTTCGGGGATCGTCGGGGCGGCAAGTTTCCTGATCCTGGGCGCCGGGCTATTGGCGCTCATCCGAAGCGGAGGAGGATTAGAATGGTCGCTGGGTCGGGTGACCACTGTGGCGTTTATTGCGGGCATTTTGTTGGCTTCGTTAACTACCGCGGTTGCATTCAATTTTGCCGTGCAAATGCTGCAGGCGAATGCTTCGGTAACGCATCGCCAGGAGACTCTGAAGGAGCTTGAAGCAGGCAAAGCCGGCGTGGCGGAGTTGCTTAATACTGAGCGGCTCTACGTTATTTTGGGAGAGGAACGTTTGCTGAGCGAGCGCGCCGAAATTAAAGAGGCCTTGGCCAAAGGGCTTGATACGGTGCGCAAATCGACAATCGCGAATCCGGATCAACAGCGGCGTCTCGACGAAGTTGAATCGTTACTGAAAGAACGAATCGAGTGGGAGGAAAAAGTGATCGAGGCACGGCGGGAAAAAGGTCTGTCGAATGCCGCTGAGATGGTCGCGACCGGCGCCGGAATCCGGCTGGTGGACGGAATTCATGAGCGGCTCAAAGAAATGGTAACCGAGGAATACAAGCTCCTTGGGAGCGACCGAAAAGGCGTGGAGGCAGCCGCCATTGCCACATTTTTGCTC
Source organism: uncultured Verrucomicrobiae bacterium (assembly GCA_963815455.1). GTDB lineage: Bacteria > Verrucomicrobiota > Verrucomicrobiia > Chthoniobacterales > UBA10450 > JBDTZF01. The sequence continues at coordinate 718,161 of CAWFGO010000001.1, read as the reverse complement.
CTGCCTTTCGGCGTGTTCGTCACTCTGGCGGTTTTGACATTGGCCGTCTTCTTACTCAACGCCGGTTTGGCCGAGCGGGCACAAAGCGAGACGGCGCTGCGGGAGAGCCAGGCACAGCTGCAAACCATCGTCGAGAACCTCGATGAGGGAATCGTGGTATCCGATCTGAACGGAAATTTGCTCCACTGGAATCCGGCAGCCCTGAAAGTGCACGGCTATCCGGAGCAAACCCAGGATCACCGGCGCTTTCCGGATTTGGTCGATACCTTCGAGCTCTCCACGCTCGATGGGACTGTTCTTGGTATTGAGGAATGGCCTCTGGCCCGGATTTTGCGCGGTGAGGATCTCAGGAACCTGGAACTGAGGGTGCATCGGCTCGGGACCGATTGGCGTCGCGTTTTTAATTACGGCGGCACCTTTGTCCACGATGGCGCCGGGAAACCGTTCATTGTGATCGTTACGATTGACGACATCACCGAGCGCAAATGCGCGGAGCAAGAAATTCATCAATTGAACGCCGATTTGGAAAACCGCGTGGCTGGGCGCACGGCCGAGCTGGAAGCAGCCAACAAGGAACTGGAAGCGTTTTCCTATTCGGTTTCGCACGATTTGCGGTCGCCCCTTCGCGCCGTGGACGGCTTTTCCCAGGCGTTATTGGAAGATTACGGCGAGATGCTGCCAAAGGAGGGCCGGAAATATTTGGAAACGATCCGCCAGGGAGCCCAGCGAATGGGAGCTTTGATCGACGATTTGCTTACATTCTCGCGCTTGAGCCGGGTGCCATTAAATAAGCAAGCGGTCAGCATGATGACGCTTGTCCGCGAGGTCCTCGACCAGTTGCGTGCTCAGGAGGGAGATCGGGCCCTCGACCTGCGCGTTGGCGAGCTGCCGCAATGCCATGGTGACCCCGCCCTGCTGAAGCAGGTCTGGATAAATCTGATTTCGAATGCGCATAAGTACACGCGCAAACGGGAGAAGGCGCTCGTCGAAATTGGATCGACCTTGGAAAACGGCGAGCCCGTCTATTTCATTTCCGACAATGGCGTGGGGTTCGACATGCAATACGCGCACAAGCTCTTTGGCGTTTTTCAAAGATTGCATCGGGCGGAAGAATTTGAGGGCACAGGTGTGGGGCTGGCCATCGTCCAGCGAATCGTTCATCGACATGGCGGTCGGGTGTGGGCAGAAGCGGAACTCGATGGCGGAGCGAAGTTTTATTTCAAGCTCGGTATAGAAGCGGCCGTGCCGGCGGCAAATGAAAAACAATCATGAATGAGCAAAACGTCGTAGAAATTCTGGTCGTCGAAGATAATCCGGAGGATCTCGAATTGACCCTGCGGGCACTGCGCAAGAGCAACCTCGCGAATCGTATTCAAGTCGCCCGCGATGGCGCCGAGGCGCTCGACTACATTTTTTGCACCGGACCGTATGCCGCGCGCAAGATCGAGAACAGCCCCAAGGTCGTGCTCCTCGATTTAAAACTGCCAAAGGTGGATGGCCTGGAAGTGCTGGAAAAGATCAAGAGCGACCCGAGGACCAAGACCATTCCGGTTGTCGTTCTCACCTCCTCGAAAGAACAGAAGGACATTGTCGAAAGCTATCGGCTGGGTGTGAACAGTTACGCGGTCAAGCCGGTTAACTTCGAGGGTTTTGTCGACGCGGTCAGGGAGCTGGGACTCTATTGGCTTCTGCTCAATCAGCCGCCCAAAATCGATGGATAAGAGCCCGCTCAAAGTCCTCATTGCCGAGGATAACCCATCCGACGTTGAATTGATGCTGCGCGACTTGCGCCGAGCCGGTTTTGTTCCCGACTGCCGCCGGGTTGAGACGGAGGCGGAATTTATCGCCAATCTCGATCCCAGCATCGACATCATTTTGTCGGACTATTCCATGCCGCAATTCAGCGGAATGCGGGCGCTGGAGCTGGCAAATCAATATCAGCCGGACATTCCCTTCATCATTGTTTCGGGCAGTATCGGCGAGGAAACCGCAGTCGAAGCGATGCGGGCCGGCGCGGCGGATTATCTCCTGAAAGATCGACTGACGCGCCTGGGCCAGGCCGCCCAAAGCGCGCTCGAAAGAAAAAGGGCTCGCGAGGAAAACAAACGAACCCAGGCAACTTTCGAAAGGCTTCGGCGCGATTATCAGCTGATCTTGAACTCCGCAGGCGAGGGGATTTGCGGAATCGATCTCGACGGCAAGATCAGTTTCGCTAATCCCAAAGCGGGCGAGTTGCTTGGCTGGAACCAGGAGGAACTCCTGGGCAAGGCAATTCACAGCGTCACTGGGGCGGCCGGCACCGGCGAAAAGAACACCGCGATTTCCGAATGCATGGCCAAGGGCGCGACGCGGCGCGTGACCAACGATCTCTTTTACCAAAAGGGTCGCAGCTCCTTCCGGGTCGATTACATCTGCGCGCCGATCCGGGACGAACGGAATCGCGTTACCGGCACGATTGTCACGTTCAAGGATATCACCGAACAGTTTGCCTCGGACGCGCGCCTGAAATTACAGGCGGAACAATATCGGCTGCTTTTCGAAACCAATCCAAACCCCATGTGGGTTTACGACGCCAGAAATTTGCAGATCCTGGCCGTTAACCAGGCAGCCATTTCTCAATATGCCTATTCACGCGACGAATTCCTGCGCTTGACCATCAACGACTTGCGCCCGGTGAAGGATCTCCCCGCTCTAGAGCCAGCGACTTCGCCGCGAACGGAGACTCACTTCAGCGGGCAGCTTCGTTATCTCAAGAAGGACGGATCGCCGATGTTGGTTGAGATCTACTCGGGACCGATCGTGTGGGACGGAACAGGCGCCCGCATCGTGACGGCGATCGACGTTACCGAGCAAAAGAGCGCCGAACAACGGTTGCGAGAACAAGCCGAGATCATCGACCGCGCCCACGATGCCATTATTATCCGCAACTTCGACGACTTGCGGATCGTGTTTTGGAATAAGGGCGCCGAACGTTTGTTTGGATGGCGCGCGGAAGAAAGGGTCGGACGGAGCGATGTGACTACGCTGGCTGAGCCCGGGCAAGTCGAGAAAATAATGGAGACCTTGGTCTCGAGCGATGAATTTCACGGCGAACTCAAGCACCTGACCAAGGACGGCAAGGAAGTAATCTGTGACATGCGCGAGACCCTTGTCCGCAATCCCGACGGCTCGCCCCGTTATGTCTTGATCATCTGCGCCGACATCACCGAGCAAAAGAACTTGGAGGTGCAACTGCTACGGGCTCAGCGCCTGGAGAGCATCGGCACACTGGCCAGCGGCGTGGCCCATGACCTCAACAATATCCTTACTCCGATCCTGATGTGTGCAGAGGTCTTGCGGCGAAATCCCGGCGAGGATAACGAATCTACGATCAAGCTGATCGAGGAGAGTACCCGGCGCGGAGCCAATATCGTAAAGCAGGTGCTCACCTTCGCTCGGGGTATCGAAGGCAAACGCGTTCTGATTAAGCCGACCCATCTCATCGAGGAGATGATCGACATCGCCCGCAAGACGTTTCCCAAGTCAATCGAAATCCGAAGCCGTTATCCGCAGGAGATTTGGTCGATTGAAGCCGATCCGACTCAAATGCATCAAGTATTGCTGAACCTTTGTGTCAATGCGCGGGACGCCATGCCCGGAGGCGGCTTGATCATCATCGAGGCGGAAAATTGTGAAGTCGATGAGCCCAATGCTTCGACGAACCCAGGCGCGAAAGCCGGATCTTACGTGGCTTTGTGCGTGAGAGACAATGGTCAAGGCATGCCCCGGGCGATGATCGACCAGATCTTCGATCCGTTTTTTACCACTAAGGAAATAGGCAAAGGAACAGGACTGGGGCTATCCACTTCGATGGGCATTGTGAAGAGCCACGGTGGCTTCATTTCTGTCGAGAGTGAAGTTGGCCAAGGGACGACCTTTAGGATCCTTCTCCCAGCAAAAATCGATAATGACTCGCGCCGCGCTGCCGAGACGCTGGGGCAATTTCCCAAAGGGAAGGGTGAAACCATTCTTATCGTGGACGACGAAGAGAGCATACGGCACGTCGCGAAGGCGATTCTGCAGCAGCGCAATTACGATGTAATCTGCGCGAGCGATGGCCGGGAGGCTTTGGGAATATTCGGCCGGCAGGTGAACTCGGTGGACGTCATCCTTACAGATCTTGCACTGCCTCAAATGGAGGGCCTGGCATTCATTCAGGCGGCCCAGAAAATCAAGCCCGATGCAGTGTTCATTGCCTCGACGGGCCAAGGCGAGGATGCCCACGTTCTTGATCTGCAGGCGCTCGGCGTCACAAATTTCCTGACCAAGCCGTATGATGCAGGGAAATTGCTCACGACCGTGCGCGATGCTCTTGCCGGTGGCGTGCCAAACAATTAGCCCAGCTTTACAAAATATTTTCCGGGCAATTGTTTAATTAATCGTTTCAACTCCAGGCCCAAGAGCGTGGAAGAAACCGTCGCGCTTGGTAAATCGCACTTGGCGGCAATTTGATCGATCGGCGTCTCGCTGGCTTCGATCGCGTCATAAACCCGGCGTTCCTCTGGCGAAAGCGGCGGCAAAGGGCGCAGCCGCGGCTTCAGGCGATGGTTTCGTTTCGGGCAGTAGAATTTGCAGGTCGTCCAGGATGTCGCTCGCATCCATGACCAACTTTGCGCCTTGCTGGATGAGACGGTTAGATCCGACCGCACTGGGCGCGTTGATGTGACCGGGAACCGCGTAAACGGACCGGCCCTGTTCCAGCGCCTGCGAAGCCGTGATCAGCGCGCCGCTGTTCAATCCCGCTTCCACCACCAGAATGCCGTGGCTCCACCCGGAAATGATTCGGTTCCGCATCGGGAAAGTTTGCCGGTCCGGCTCAATTTCCATGGAAAATTCGGAAACAACCGCGCCGTTTCCATCGCGAATTTTCTCCGCCAACACGCTGTTCTCGGGCGGATACAACTTCGACAGTCCCGAACCGATTACCGCGATGGTGCGCCCTTTGGCAGCGAGCGCTCCCTGATGCGCGGCGGTGTCGATCCCGCGGGCCAGCCCGCTCACCACGGTCAAACCGGCGTAGGCAAGTTGATAGGCCAATTTTTTCGCCGATTCAGTTCCGTAATGGGTTGTTCGTCGCGAGCCGATGATACCGATGGCGTGGTGATCGCGCTCTGCCAGTTCGCCCCAAACGTAAAGCACGATCGGCGGCGCATGAATCTCCCGCAACGATTTCGGATACGACGGCGATTCTTGCGTGATCACCGTCGCGCCAAAATCACGAACCCGTTTTAGCTCCGCGGCAAGATCGACAATCGATTCCCAATTTGAGATTTGCTCGACGACTTCGTTCCCGATTCCCTCCACTTTTCGAAGATCGCTCCGTTTCGCGTTGAGGACTTGCTGCGGTTCCTTGAAAACCTCCAGCAGCTTGCGTAGCCGCACCGGCCCCATCGTCGGGAGCATATTGAGCGCGATGCAGGCTTCGGTCGCGTTCATATTAGGATCGTGGCATGGACTTCCAGCCCGTGTGCATTAACCCATCGGCAGGATGCCGATGCCACCGTTAAAACGGAATCTCGTCTTCGTCGGGTCCAGCCGATGCGCCTGGTTTCGGTGGCGCGCTTGACTTGCTCGCCGGCCGATCTTCTCCGCCGGCTTCCGCAGGAGCGCCCGCCCCGCCGCCGCCTGGTCGCCCGCCACCGAGCAATTGCATGCCCTCGCCAATGACCTTGAGTTTGGACCGCTTCTGGCCTGTCTGTTTGTCGTCCCAGGAATCGAGCTGAAGCCTGCCTTCGATGAAAACCGGTCGCCCCTTTTTCAAATATTCGCCGGCAACCTCGGCGGTCCGCCCCCACAGGGTGACATCGACAAAAGTCGCTTCCTCGCGCTTCTCTCCGCTGTCGGTCGTATAAACCCGGTTCACCGCGATGCCCAGATCGCAAACGGCGCTCCCTTTTGGAGTATAGCGGACTTCGGGGTCGCGCGTCAGATTTCCGAGCAGAAGAACTTTATTAAAGCTGGCCATGCCTCGGTTATAACGAGGTTACTTGGCTTTCGCCAGCTTTTTTGGCGCCCTTTCCTTTTTCTCCTTCTTCTCGGGCAGGCGCACGTAACTTTGACGATAAACCTCCGGATCGAGCTTGAATTTCGCGCGCAGTTTTGCGACCAGATCCGGCTGGCATTGGAAAACAAAGTTGACGTAATACCCGGCGTCGAGTGCCCCGGCCTGGTAGGCAAACTGACGTTTGTCCATCTTTTGGACCTGCTCGATCTCGGCCCCTTCCTTCTTAAACTCGGATTCCAATCGATCGATAATATCCTTGATGGAATCTTCCGTGCCCTGGGCATTGAGCACAACCAACGCTTCGTAACGATTCTTCATGATTCTTCGGTTTTGTACTTTCGGTTGAAAGTGTTCATCGCGGAAACGAGGCCGTTGTCAATCGCGCATTTCGCCGCCTCGACCGCCCGATCGATTGTCGATCCTATCATCGGTTTTTCTTCCTCAAAAAATCTGCTCAACACATAATCGACCGAGCCCGCCGGCGGGGCTTCACCAATTCCAATGCGCATCCGCGGAATCTCATCCGTTCCGAACTGCATGATGATCGAGTCCAGCCCGTTGTGACCGCCGGTTCCGCCGCCCGATCGCAACCGGAGCCGGCCCAGCGGCAAAGCCATGTCGTCCAGCACCACGAGCATTTCTGCCGGGTCGATTTTGTAAAACTGCGCGATCGCGAAAAGCGGATGCCCGCTGCGATTCATAAAGCTCATCGGCTTAACCAGGAGCGCTCCGCCGCACTTGGCCGACAGCGCCTCGCTCTTGGCCGCTTTTTCCCACGTCGATCCAAGTTTGGCCGCCAACCGATCGACTACCATGAACCCGATGTTGTGGCGTGTGGCCGCGTATTCCGGGCCGGGATTTCCAAGACCGGCGACCAACCGAATCGGTTTTTCTTCCACGGTCGCTCAATCGGCAATCCAAGATCGACAATCGAAAATGGATTACTTTTTCTCTTTGTCCTTTGGAGCCGCTTTTTCTTTCCCTGCCGGAGCAGCCTCGGCTTCGCCTTCGTCCTTCTTCTTCTCGGTAATGACTTCCGGGCCTGCCGCGGCGCCTTCTGCCGCAACCGGGACGGGCTCCTCCTCGGTGACCGGCGCAAGCACCGAGAACACGGTGAGATCGAGCTGCACTTTCGCGGCGACGCCGGAAGGAAGTTGAATGTCGCGAACGTGAATCGAGTCGCCGATGTTCAGCGCCGAGACATCGACGGTAATCCGATCCGGCAGATCCTTGGGCAAACATTCGATCGGCAGCGCGCGCAAGCTCTGCTCGAGCAAGCCGCCAAAATTCTTGACCCCTTCGGCGATGCCCACCGGTTCCAGCGGAACTTCCGCGTGAATCTTCTCATCCATCGAGATGGCATGAAAATCGACATGCAAAACATTCCCGCCTAATGGGGAGTGTTGCACTTCCTGGACGAGGGCCATGCGGTTGGATTTCTCGCCGGCGATTTCGAGCTCGACCAGAATGTTTTCGCCGGAAGCGTGGCTGAACATGGCGTTAATATCGCGCGCCGCCACCTGTAAGGGTTGGGGCTTATCCTTGGCGCCGTAGATCACCGCCGGAACGATCCCGCGCGCCTTTAACTTGCGCACTGCAGACCGGCCCGTGGTGTCGCGCCGCTCAACTTTAAGTTTAACTTGTTTTGCCATCTTGCTTCTTTTTGCCGTTGTCGATCTTAAACAGCGACGACACGGACTCATCGTTATGAATCCGCTTTATCCCTTCGCCCAGGAGCTCGGAGACGCACAGCACCTTGATCGAAAACCCTTCGACGGTGCGCACTGGCGTGCTGTTGGTCGTTATTAATTCCGCAATCCCAGACTTTTGCAACCGGGGAATTGCAACATCTACCAGGACCGCGTGGGCCACCCCGGCGTAAACGTCCAGCGCGCCGTTCTTTTTCAGGAGATTGGTGGCCGAAGTCAGTGTGCCCGCCGTTTCGGTGAGATCATCGACCAGGAGCACGTCCCGATCCTTCACATCGCCAATGAGATAGAGCGCCTCGGTCTCCGTCGCGGTCTTCCGTTCCTTGGCTACAATGGCCAGATTTGTTCCCAGCGCGTCTGCATAAGCCGAAGCCATTTTCAACCCGCCCAAGTCGGGCGAAACCACCACCGTCTTCCCGGCGGTCAAGCGCCCACGGAGATATTTGATCAACACCGGGAGCGAATAGAGATGGTCCACCGGAATATCGAAAAAGCCCTGCACTTGTTGCGCGTGCAGATCCATCGTCAAGACCCGGTTTACCCCCGAAGCGTAAAGAAGATTCGCCACCAGTTTGGCCGTGATCGGCACCCGCGGCTGGTCTTTGCGGTCCTGGCGCGCGTAGCCGAAAAATGGAATCACCGCGGTAATTCGGTCTGCGCTCGCTCGCCGAGCCGCATCCACCATGATGAGCAATTCCATCAGATGCTGGTTCGTCGGCGGACAAGTCGGTTGAATGATGAACACGTCGTGTCCCCGGATATTCTCCTCGATCCGCACGTAAGTTTCCCCGTCCGGAAACGATTTCACCGAAGCCTGCCCGAGTGGGGTGCCGATGTATTTGCAGATACGCTCCGCCAGTTCGCGGTTCGCCGAACCGCTGAAAATCTTCATCTCTGGCTGACGGGCAAACATCGGGAAGGGGCGCTAAATTAGGCTGGCAAGATCGACATTGGCAAATCCCAACTGCGTGAATTATCAGATCGCGAAAAGGGAACCAATTTACGCCTGAAAAACGAATTCTTAAATACTATGACGAATCTAGAGCTAAAAGGGAATTGGAACGAAATTAAGGGTAAGCTGAAACAGAAGTACGGCCAATTGACGGACGACGACCTCGCATTTGCCAATGGCAAAGACGATGAACTCCTCGGCCGGCTCCAGTCGAAACTGGGGAAAACAAAGCAAGCGATCCGAGAGGAAATCGAGCAGTTGTAGCGCGGGGCGATCCGCCGATCCCGCGGTGTCGGCGAAGGGTCGTTGGTCCGCGGGCTAGCCGTAAGGCATCTGACTCACGTCGAGAGGCTATTGCGTCTCCGTCGAGAGGGATGCCTGCGGCGAATCGCCCTTAGGCCAATGTATTTTCGCGGCCTTGGCCGAGCTTGCTAAAACTCGAACCCCCGCCAAAGATATACAATCTCTCGGATTTACCGAAGCGCGATGACTACCGCTGACCCCATTCGAGTTGAACGCCCGACGACGAATTCAAAACTCTTCGCCCATACGCGCTGGGACGCCGTCCCCGCCTTGGCCGGCCTTTTTCATCTCGCTTACTTTGTCGGCCTCTTTTTCCTTTATCCGCACGCCCCGCTCTGGGTGATGCTGGTTCTCGGCTTCATCTACGCGTTGATGGTCAATGCCAACATCAATGGGATCGGCCACAATTTTATCCATAACCCGTTCTTTCGCTCGAAACTGCTGAACCGCTTTTTCGGAATCACCCAATCGGTCGCTTGTTGCTTCTCCCAGACCTATTACGATGCCGTCCACATGCAGCATCATAAGGGCAATTCGGATCGGCAGGATGAGAATGGCGAGACGATCGACTGGCTCTCGATCTACAAACACGGCCACGACGGCGAGGCGGAAAATCCCTGGAGCTACGTGTTTCTCAGTCTCTTTCGCGACGACATCGGCGCAATCCGGCGGGAACTGCGCAAGCGGAGCAACGGCGATCTGTTTTGGGGCAACATCGAGCTGGCCGCATTCGCCACTACGCTGGCGGTGATGGCCTTGTTGAATTGGCGCTACGTCATTTTCTATTTTCTACCGTTCTTTTATCTCGGCCATTGCTTCAGTTATCTGAACGGCTACTACCGTCATTACGGCGCGAATCCCGACAAACCGATTGCCTGGGGCGTAAGCAGCTACGGCAAGATCTACAATTGGCTGTTTTTCTACAACGGCTATCACGCCGAGCATCATTTCCGCCCAAAGGTTCACTGGATTAAGATGGAAGGGTTCCGTCAGAGCATCGAAGAACTGCAAAAACGGGAAGGGGTCCGCACCATCAAACGAGCGCATATGCTCGGCTTCCTCGATCCCGATTTGCCCAGACGCGGCCAGGGTGGATCGGCCGCTCCGCGGGCGATGGCAGAAAAAGTGGCGGCTTTGCCGCCTCAAATTTAACATCGAGCGCGGAGCGCTCGATCCACCCGATGTCGATCTAACAACCGGCGCCGAAACTCGCCCGCAATTTCTCCTTCTTCGCCTCGCAATCTTCTTGCAACCGGCGAATTTCAGTAACGAGCTGCTTTTCCAGCGATTCCACTTCGTCGAACTTGCCCGCTGTTTGAGCATTGCGAATCTGGTCCTTCAGGAAAAGTTCCTTTTCCGCAATTTTCGCCTTAAATTTCGAATCGATTTCAGCGAGCTCCTTCTTTTGATCATCGGTTAGCGAGACCGAGGGCGCGCCTTTTTGGAGCCGTTCCATCGCCAATTCGTAAGCTGATTTCATCGTTTAGACTCTTGCTCTTACTCTATGCCACGCCGTAGCTTTTTGCGAAGGCGGGTTGCTCCTGCTCATAATCGAATCAATTGTAAGATCGACCCGCCTTCGCCATCCGCCTCCGTGCGCTACGGCGCGACAACATCGGCACGGCCAAGGTAGAATATCTACATGAACATCCGGCTTATCAGCACCGATTTTGACGGCACCCTCGTTTCGCGCGTGAGCGAGCCGGTCCTGGATCAGCCATGCATGGAGTTGATCCGCAATTTGCAAGACGCCGGCGCGTTTGGGCGATCAATACCGGCCGCTCGGTCGATTTGCTCGAATCCGGCCTGGCCGATTTCGCCGTCCCGATCCGCCCGGATTTTATTCTCACCAGTGAGCGCGACATTTTCCAGCCGGGGACGAATGGCGAGAAATGGGAGCCGTTGGGCGATTGGAACAAGCGAGTGGCCCAGGATCACGCGGAGCTATTTACGTCCGCCCACTCGATCCTGGCCGAGGTGGTCGATTTCGTGACCCAGAAGACCAAGGCGCGTCTCATTTATCATTCCGAAGGTCTGGAAGGATTGGTCGCGGCGAGCGACGCTGAATTGGACCGCATCGTCGAATTTATCGATCGGGCCCGGGCGAACGAGCCGAAGTTTCATTACCAGCGCAACACGGTTTTTCTGCGTTTTTGTCATGCCGACTATCACAAAGGCGCAGCCCTGGCCGAACTGGCGCGCCTGATCGACATCCCGCGCGAAAATATTTTCGCCGCCGGCGATCATCACAACGATATCTCGATGCTGGACGGGAAAGTCGCGCTGCTCGCTTCCTGTCCGGCAAACGCAATTCCAGAAGTTAAGGAGACCGTGCGTGGCGCGAGCGGTTACGTTGCCCAGCGTAACCACGGCGCTGGCGTTCATGAAGCGCTCCGCCATTTCACAGAATCTTCTTAAGACCCGATCCGTTTGAATCCGCGTAATCGGCGGTTCAATTTTCCGCTAGTCGCGAGCGCCATCGGCGCATCGGCTTCGATTTTTCCGGCAAAACGATTCGTCATGTAGGTCAGGAGCAGGACCCAGAACGAAAGCGCCAGTCCGAACAGCGGAAACTGAAGAGCCAGCGGCAACGAATAAATGATTGCCATCAACGGAATCCAGACAACCCACGTGGCGAGCAATGTCGGAATGATTTTGTCGCGATAATGTTGCCACGTGAAAAGATCACGAACGGGTCCCATGGAAACGCCGTTGTTTTTCCATTCGTAGGTCAGGACCCCGAACGGCGCGGCAAACAACGGGTTGTAACCGAATTGATCGACACAAATCTTGGCCAGCACGACTGGCAATGTCACGACATCGCCGAACCAGGCGGCTTCACTCCGATAGAGAAGATCGACCAGTGACCCGTCGAAACCCCAGACCGGAATCGTGAACAGCAGGTTGCGCAAGTTGCGGCGATTCGGCCGGCCACGCTGAAAGAACAGGATCAGGAAAGCTTCCGGAATTAGCGCGCCTGCGACGATTGAAGCGATGATAACAAAGGGCAAGTCCATGGGTGCGCTTGTAATTGGCCAACTGATTCAATGCTGAAAAGACAGTGTTGTTGCAGTAATAGGCGACCAGCAATCCCATCATGATTGCCTGAATAACGAGCGCCGGAACCGCGTTGGCCCGGGCCGCTTCCCATCCAATTGTGAGCGGCGTCCGCGGTTTCTGCATCGTCGCTCTTATCTACGTGCGCTGTCGTTCTTCAAGCTGTTTTTTGGGGAAGTCTCGGATTGACATTTCGCAGGCTTCCTAACAACATCCCACGATGATTTTAAGAACCAGATATCTTCGTCTCCTGTCGGTGCCCGCCCTCGTCGCGTTGGCGAGTTGTGCCCAGCAGCCGTTCAGTTCCGTGGACCGGAGCAAGTACCCGAACTGTTGCGCTCAGCCCCGACATCAAAGCTCCGGATCATTACGTTTACCGGGACATCACCGGCAAGCGGGCCCGCGGAATCGGGGCGAGTGGCGGGCTGGCGGGCGCGTTAATTGGAGCGATGATCGGGGCAGGTTCGGAGGGCCCTGGATTCAAGAGATTCGATGCAGCTGCGTCGAAGCATCCGGTGGACATTCGCGATTTGGTGCGTCGCCACATGGAAGCGGCGCTGAAAACGTCGCCGATGAAGCTGGTAACGGCGAATGCCGACACAACCTTAAAGATTGAAATCGGAGCCTACGGGATAGGGCCGGTCAACAATCGTCAACTTGGCGCGGTAATAACCGCCAAGCTAACGTTACTGGGCCGCGACGGCAAAGTCATTTGGAAGAAGGACGAATGGGCTACGAGCAATACGACGACATCGCTGGAAAACCTGGAAGCAAATCCCGGTCTTTGGCCGCGAATGGCCAACGAGGCAGCGGAATCCCTGGCTCGAAAGCTGATTCTCTTCACGCAAGAGAGCAAGCGGACTGCTGTCGAACCCCTGATGTAGGACGAACGGCTTGGAGATGCGTTTGTGTTTCTGCGCCATCGCAACCACGGCGGTAATTCTTCTTGCCGGATGCGCCGCGCCCGAGCCGCGTCCCGCCGGCATTTCACGATTCATTTCGTTCACGGTTTCGCCATTCTACCCGAGGAGTTTCGAGATCACCGCCGTGAGTTATCGCTCTGTTTATGGGCATTCCGGCGTCGAAGAGCTCAAGGAAGCGTGGCGCAAGAAGGCTCTTCTCGTCGCGAACGGTAAGAAATTTAAGGCTTCCTCGTTAGTCGTGCACGACAACGAGAGCGTGCCCTATGGCAGTTGGGGGGTCCAGACCCGGAGCGTGACGGGAACGATCACGTTGACCGATTGAGCCAGAACTCGTAGCGGCGTCTTTTGCGCTACCAACGAACGTTTGCGCTCGGGCCGCTGGGGCCCATCCCAGGTGTCACCTCTTCACCGCCGCGGTTTTGGCCAGGAACCGCCGCCGCAGGTTGTGAAGTGGTTTCCCCGCCGGAATCGGAAGCGCAACCACCCAGAAGTGAAGTGATTGCCGAAAGGATTACAGCGTAAATTGCGAAGCGTTTGTTCACAGGAACGAACCTAACTGTGGCGATGTTTGATGCAAGCTCCGCCGTCCGGTAAGTTTGCCCGTGACGAAAGCGGCCAGGATCGACATCAAGTCCCTTCAAGCGGATGAGCTCGAGGAAGAGCTGCGCAAACTGGATGAGCCTTCCTATCGCGCCAGCCAGATCGTCAGCTGGCTTTACCAGAAGCGAGTGGATGCATTCGACAAGATGACCGATCTGTCGCAACCATTGCGGACGCAGCTGGCGGACAAATTCTCCTTCGGCAGGATCGACATCGTCCGTGTGCTGGGATCGAGCGACACGACGCAGAAATTTCTTTTCCGGCTCGAGGACGGAAATTTGATCGAATCCGTATTGATCCCGGCCTCGCCGGCGCTTTACGGCCAAAAATCCGATCGCCGAACGATTTGTATCTCGACCCAGGTTGGTTGCGCGTACGGCTGCAAATTTTGCGCGAGCGGTTTGGACGGATTTACCCGTAATCTGCGCCCGGGTGAAATTGTGGATCAAATCATCGCGATCGAAAGGGAGAGCGGCGAGAAGATCGACAATATCGTCTTCATGGGCATGGGCGAACCGCTGGCGAATCTGGAGAACGTCATGGCCGCGATCCGCATCATCAACGCGCCATGGGGCCTCGGCATCGGCGCGCGGCACATCACCGTCTCGACCAGCGGCCTCGCGCCGCAGATCAGGAAGCTGGCCGATGAACCCATGCAAATCCGCCTCGCCGTCTCGTTGCATGGCGCAACCGATCACGTGCGCGATCAGATCATGCCGATTAATCGCCGGTACAACATCGAGACGTTGCTCGCGGCCTGCGATTACTATGCTTCCTCCAAAAAGCAGCGGATCACATTCGAATACATTTTGATCGCGGACGTGAATGACTCCGACGATCAAGCGCATCTCTCTGGCGCGTCATGCCCGCCGGCTTTCGGCCAAAGTGAACCTGATTCCCTACAATACGGTCGAAGATTTGCCGTGGTCGCGGCCGTCCAGGAATCGCCAGGAGAAATTTTTGTCGATCCTGCGCGGGCATAAAATCGCCGCGACATTACGCCGCGAGAAAGGCCACGATATCGAGGCCGCCTGCGGCCAGTTGAGACTGCAAACCAAACGCAGCGAATCGGCGAAAGCGTCATAGCAAAACCTTTTGCGCGCGCCGTAAAGGTGGCGTTTAGTCGAAGCATGGCTGGCTACGAGGGCGGACCCGAAAAAGTATGGGACGAATACGAGTGGGAGCGGTTCCTTCAGCAGCAGGATCAGAAAACTGAGAAGTATATGGAGCTGCTGGAGAAGTACATCGACGATCCGGACCGGGACGAGATCATCGCGCGCGAAATGGGCTGGTCGCACCTGCTCGAGGACAACGACGACGAAGATGCCGATGCCGTGAGCGAAGATTGGAAGTCGAGCGACGACTCGTTGACCGATGAGGACCAGGAGGCTTTTCTCTGTGAGACTTTCGAAGACCACGCGCTTTATCGCGCCGCCTTTGGATTGACCATCTGGATCGACCAGCTCTTCGATGAAAATAGTTCGCTCCAGAACGATCCGGCGGCGGTGAAACTGGCTACCCATTCCGCGCTGGCCAGCGCAAAACTGGCGGCGGCCTTGAGCGACGACGATGGCGACGAACTGGGAATGACGATCGCGTATCTGAAGCGAGCGTTAAAGGCGATTACGATGTCGATGGAGGCGGCCACGCAGCTTTTTGCGGGCAAGCTTATCACCGCCACGGAACATTCCGTCCTGGAGCAACGCCTTTTTCAGGTCCGTGATGGGATCATCGACCTGATGGGCGAGTACCGGGGCGAGTGGCGTCGCCGCTACGGCTCCGAAGATTCCAGGGGTTGAATGAAGTAGCCGTTGGCCCGTCCAACTATGCAAACGGAAGCGACTCTGGCCCAAGTCGATGTGTCGGACGCGGACCTGATCAAGCAATGTCAGGCCGGGCAGACCGAGGCATTCGACCAGCTGGTGACACGTTACCGCACCCGAATTTTCGCCATGATCTACAATATGGTCCACAACGAGCAAGACGCCTGGGATTTGGCCCAGGACAGTTTTGTCAAAGCCTGGAAGTCGATCAAACGCTTCCGCGGTCAGTCCTCCTTTTACACCTGGATTTACCGGATCGTGATGAACGTGACGATCGATTGGCTGCGGAAAAAGCAGATCAAAGGCGCTGGTGCGGAATTTGATGACGCGATTCAACTAGGGGAAATCGATCCTGCCGCCAAGACGGCGCCGAGAGCGGAGCCATTGCCGCACCAGAGAATGGAACAGGCCGAGATTCGCGCCAGGATCGACGCGGCCATCGCCCAACTTTCGCCCGAACATCGGGCCGTGATTTTGATGAAGGAAACCGAAGGGATGCAATATCACGAAATCGCCGAGGCCCTGGAGTGTTCGATCGGCACGGTGATGTCGCGCCTGTTTTACGCGCGCAAGAAGCTGCAAAACATGCTGAGAGATGTTTATGAAAACGTTTGAAGAAAAATGGACCGCCTGGCTCGATGGCCAGTTGAGCGGACGAGAACTTGCCGAGTTCGAGGCTTCGCTGCCGGACAAAGCGGCGGCTGAAGTCGAGAAGCGCGATGCGCTCAGGGTCGGTGCGTTGTTGAAAGAGCACGTTGGATCGCGCGTGTTGGGCAACGAAGACTTTTTCAATCATCAACTTCGGGAGCGGATCGCGCGCGATGAAGATGAGCCTGCTCACCAGGCCGCAGGTGGCATTTCGACTGGGTGGACGATTCGGCGGCTGTTCGGGGTGGGGGCGACCGCGCTCGCGCTGTTCGCCATCTGTGCTGTGTTCATCCTGCGCGACAGGAAACCGGCCGAGCAATCGCAATATCTTACCCAGATTCTGAATTCGCGGGTCGATCCCACGGTAAGCCCCAACGCCACTGTCTCGATGTTCGAGGCCAAAGAACATAAGGTCACAGTGCTCTGGACGGAGGGGCTGCAATCGTTCCCCGCGGAATACGCCGCCAAATAATCATCCATGAAATCCCGGCTCTCATACCTCGCAGTTGTTCTCGCTGCGATGCTGAGCGCGGCCGGGGCGCAGGGCGCCGAGACTGTCTGGAGCGGACTGGTTATTGCCGAAAATTCGCCCCAGCCGGCAGCCATTCCGGCTGAACTAACCCGGATCGAACAGACGTTGAAGGATCTTTTCGGCTATAATCAGTTTCAGATTATCGGCCAATCCAGCAAGACGCTGCAAAATGGGAATGAGAATTGGCTGGCCTGGAGCAGGTATTTCTCACTGCTGGTCGATGCCCACGGCCAAGGCAAGGGCGGCTACGTGCTGGATTTGAAACTCTACCGGGAAAAAGAACTGCTCCTCGAGACCGAGGCCAAATTAAGCAAGCGCAGCCCGCTCGTGATCAAAGGGCCGCAAGTGGGCAGCGGGCAATTGTTGCTCGTCCTGTTTGTGCGGTAGTTCCGGACCAGCTTATTTGCAGATGCAAAGGTTCGCGCAAGTTGTTTAGTGGCACCATGCGCCCCGCTAGACTTTTCTCTCTTTGGTTCGTTTTCTTTATCTTTTGCGCGAGCATGAATGCAGAAAAGCCGTTCAAATTCGAAAATACACCGGGAAAATTGCCGAAGAACGTTGTCCCGCTCGAATACGCCGTCCGGATCGTCCCCGATATCGCCAAACTGACCTTTACCGGCACGGAGACGATCAAGCTCAACGTGCGTGCCCCGGTTCGCGAGCTGATGCTAAATGCGCTCGAAATAGATGTGACCGACGCAACCCTTGATGGCAAAGCGCTGCCGAAATCAGCAATTAAGATCGACAGTAAGAACGAGCTGGTTCGAATTGCTCTGCCATCCGCGCTGCCCTTTGTATATCACACGCTGGGTCTCAGCTTTGCCGGGAAAATCAATCAACAAGGCCAGGGCCTTTTCTACGCGAATTATCAGGAGCAGGGAACCGGGGCGAAGAAAATCTTGCTTGGAACCCAGTTCGAAGCCACCGACGCTCGCCGATTTTTTCCGTGCTGGGACGAACCAAGTTTCCGATCGCGTTTTCAACTCACCGTAGTGGTTCCCGAGAATTGGCTAGCGGTTTCGAATATGCCGGTCGAATCCGAAAGCAAGATCGACCCGCCTTCGCATGGCTCCGGCGCGGCGCGCACTGAAAAAGAAGTTCGCTTTGCCATGACTCCGGCGATGGCGAGTTATCTGAATGTTTTCGTCGCGGGCGAGCTGGACTTCATCGAAACGAAGGCAGCCGGCACGCGAATTCGGGTGATCGCAACCAAGGGTAAAGCGGAATGGGGACGTTACGCGCTCGAAAGCACGGCCAAGATTCTCCAGTATTACAACGATTACTTCGGCGAACCGTATCCATTGCCGAAGCTCGACCAGATCGCGCTTCCCGGCGGGTTCGGCGGGGCCATGGAGAACTGGGGCGGCATTACCTACTACGAGTCGGTTTTGTTATTTGATCCGCAAAAATCTTCCGAAGACACAAAGCAGAACATTTTTGAAGTGATTGCGCATGAGATGGCGCACATGTGGTTCGGCGATCTGGTGACGATGGCGTGGTGGGACAATCTCTGGCTCAACGAAGGTTTCGCTTCGTGGATGGGAACGAAATGCAGCGCCCATTTTAATCCTCAATGGGAAGTCTGGCTCCGCAGAAATCAGCCGCGCAATCCGGCCCGGCGCGTCGGCATCGCCAAGGAACAGGCCATGGAAGGCGACGCAAGATCGACAACGCATCCCGTCCAGCAACCGATCGCAACCGAGGCCGAAGCGAACAGCGCTTTTGACGATATTACTTACAAGAAAGGCCAGTCACTCATTCGAATGCTGGAGAGTTTTCTCGGTGAAAATGTTTTTCGTGACGGCATTCGCCGATACATTGCCGCCCACCGACTCTCCAATTCGACTACCGCGGACCTTTGGAAAGCACTTGCGGATGCGTCGGGTAAGTCGGTCGTCAAAATCGCCGCCGGCTGGACGGAGCAACCGGGATTTCCCCTGGTGACGGTAACGCGTGGGGAAGACGGCAAAGTTTCCCTCAGGCAGGATAGATTCACATTGAACTTTAAGGACGCGCCGCCGTTGCAGTGGAAGATTCCGCTTACCTATTTCGTCGTCGGCGGTGACGAGTCCAAGAGCCTCTTGATGACCGCGAAGACCGACCAGCTTCAAGACATTCCAGTCGATCGCGCCCTGAAATTGAATGCCGACGGCGCCGGAAATTATCGAGTCGAATATGACGATGTCTCGTGGGAGCTGCTCCTCGGCGTCCTGCCCCAACTGGATGTGCAGGATCGCGTCAACCTGATGAGCGACGCCTGGGCGCTAGTGCAGGCAAATCGCGCGCAGTTCTCGCTTTACCTGGGTCTCATCGAAAAGCTGCCATCTGCGACCGAGCTGGCAGAGCGCGAGCAGATCATCACCGTTTTCGATTTTGTAAACCGGCTCCTTGTCGGCACGCCCGAGCGCGAGAAGTTTCAGCAGTATGCGCGGTCGATTCTGCGCCCAAGTTTTGACGCGCTCGGCTGGGAGCCGAAAACGGGGGAGCCAGTGAAATTTTCAAACTTGCGGGCCGGCTTGATTGCTGCACTCGGCGATTTGAACGATCCGCAAATCATCGCGGGTTGTCGCGAACGTTTTGAAAAATACGTTATGGATCCAGCGTCGGTTCCGCCCGACTTGCGTCCGCCTGTCCTGGCTGTAATCGGGCGTTATGCCGACGAAAAGACTTGGAACAAACTTCATGAGCTCGGCCTGAAGACAACCAGTACCGAGGAAAAACAGAATTATTACAGCGCGTTGGCCGCGGCGATTGACCCCAAGCTGGTGGAAAAAACGCTTCCGATCGCCCTTACCGATGAGCTGTCCACGAGTCGCGCCGTGTTTCTCGTGATTAAGGTGGCACGCCAAAGCGAGCGTCCGGAGCTGGCCTGGGAGTTTGCCAAAGCGAACATGAAAGCGTTGCTGGCCAAGACTGACGCGCTCGGCGCAAACAGCTATGCGCCAAGTTTGTTTACGTTCTTTTCCGATCTTGCCCGCGTGACCGACCTGCGGAGCTATGCCAAGGCGCAGTTGCCGGCGGCAAGCGCCAAGGAGGTCGCCAAAGCCATCGATGAAATCGAATTTCGAACTGAGCTTCGCCAACGGCTAGGCGCGCAAATTCCTGGCGGCCCGAAGTAGTCGAGCGCCGGTCTTACGGCGTTTGCTCGTTTCCCGGATTGATCAACAACCGCATCGGGATCATGGATGATTCCACGAAGCCGTGTCGCCGGAAAAACTCCTGGGCGACGTTCTCAGGGCGATCGGTCAACAGCGTGATGCGCAGAAAATTCTTTTGTTTGGCAAAGTCGATGGCGTGATTCAGAAGCTTCGCGCCGTAGCCGTGCCCCTGATATTTCTGGTGGACGACCAGGTCCTCCAGCAGGATCACAAAGCCGCCTTCCGCCGTGCTAATGGTGAAAAGCAGATTGATCATTCCAACGATCGCTCCATCGCGCCGGAGAACAAAAACGCGGCCGCGATTTGGTTGTTCGAAAATCAAACGCAAGCCGCGCAGTTGCTTGTCTTTGTCCGGCCGAAAGTCGCTCTCCTGAGAGAACAATCCCCCTAGCATCTCGGACAGTTCGTCCAAGTCCGCTTCCGTCGCCGGCTCAATCACGACCTTTGCGCTCATCGTCGGCTCGATTATCCTCGAAACCCGAGGCGCTGGCAATCGACAACTGTCATCCCGAGCGCAGTCGAGGGATCCCGATGATTTCGTTTAAACGTGCGAAACACGGGGTTCTTCGACTCCGCTGCGCTGCGCTCAGAATGACTGAGATACGAGGATTGACAATCCCGCGCTCATTCTTACTGTAACCGCTCTTGAATTGCGCCGGAACAATTCGGCGGTTTTATGAAACGCACGTTACAGCGATCCAAACGCACGCGAAAACAGCAGCACGGTTTCCGCGCGCGCATGAAAACGAAGGCGGGGCGCGCCACGCTCGCGCGTAGGCGCCAACGAGGGCGCAAACGGTTGCTTCCAAAAGGCGTGGAAAGACACTTCGCCCGCCACACCCAGGCGTAGATCTTTCGTTCGCTGCCATTTTTTTGATGGCAGCCATCGCATCTGTGTGATTGCGAAGATCCTTTTCGAACGGGACGGTACCCCCGTTCGCGGAGGCGCAAAAAGTCGACCAGATCTGACTTATTGATAATGGGCTTGGCGGGCCGCGCCGGGAACGTGATCCGTAGATCCCGACAGTTTTCCCGTTGCGTATCTCACGCTGCAGACTTGTCGCCCGCGCTGGCGCGGGATTTCTTGGTGTCACTCGCGGTGAATTAGGCGACTGCGATGCGCTCAGTCGAGTACAGCCCCACAGATTTCTGGTTACATCTTTGAGTGCTTGCGTGACGTGGCCCTCGCGTTCCGGAGAAGGTCATCGATCGCCGCTTCAGGATCCAGCGATGGCTTGATCGAAATCACCACGCTTTTGCTTGTTGGTGTGTTGCTTCGCTCGGCCGTGCTATTGATCGGAACGAGGACGTTGGTCTCGGGAAAGTAGGTGGCGGTGCAGCCGCGTGCGATCGGATGCGGCGCAACCATGAAGTGGCGCGCGACACGTTCTTCACCTTCATAATGACTTGTTAGATCGACAAACTCTCCTTGCTTCAACCCCGCAGCCTTCACGTCCTCAGGGTTCATGAAAATAACGCGGCGACCATTGTAGACTCCACGATAACGATCATCTAGCCCGTAAATGGTCGTATTAAACTGATCATGGCTGCGGATCGTCATCATTAAATACTGTCCGGGCCCAACCGTGGGCTTGGTTAATTCGGAGACGATGAATACCGCTTTACCGACGCGGGTATGAAACTCCCGTTTATCGCGTGCATCGTTAGGCAAATAGAAAACGTCCCTTCGAATTCGGCTGTTGAAGTCTTCGAAACCTGCAATGACATGCTCAATGTGATCTCGGACGCGGTCATAGTTCGCGACCAGGCCTTTCCAATCAACCGTGCTCCGGCTTCCTAATGTCGCTTCCGCTAATCGACCAATAATGGCCGGTTCGCTTTTCAGATATTCGCTGGCGGGCTGCGCGTGGCCGCGCGAGGGATTGATGATCCCCATTGAGTCTTCCACCGTCACGAATTGCTCGCCCGTTTCCTGCACATCAAGTTCCGATCGGCCGAGGCAGGGCAGGATGAGCGCGATCTCGCCAGTGATCAGATGAGAGCGATTCAGTTTCGTTGAGACGTGCGCCGTCAGCCGGCATTTCTGCATCGCCTTCGCGGTGTATTCCGTGTCGGGGGCCGCGGCCAGGAAGTTACCGCCCATTCCGAGGAAGAACCTGATCTTGCCATCGTGCATCTGCTTGATTGTTTCGACGACGTCGGTTCCATGCTCTTTCGGCGGCGTGAACTGGAATTCGAGTCCCAGTTTTTCCATGAACCTTTCGTTCATGTGCTCCCAAATGCCCATCGTGCGATCGCCCTGCACATTGGAGTGTCCGCGCACCGGGCAAGGTCCGGCCCCCGGTCGACCGATATTTCCGCCGAGGAGATGGAAATTCATCACCTCTTGAATAGTAGCGACGGCATTTTTGTGTTGCGTCAATCCCATCGCCCAGCAGGTGATGATGCGCTTGCATCCCATGGCGATTTTGGCCGCGTCGCGGATTTGCTCGCGCGTTAAGCCAGCGCTTTCGAGGATATCGGCCCAAGGCGTGGCGCGCAGATGTTCGACGAATGGCTCGAAGCCGACAGTGTATTGCTCGATGAACTCGCGATCAAAAATCGATCCGGGATTGCGCTCCTCTTCGGCCAGCATCTCTTTCATGATACCGCGCATCGCCGCCATATCGCCGTTCACCCTTACCGGCAACCAGAGATCGCTGATTGGAGTGCCGATGTTGAACAGCATTTTCGCAGCGAATTTTACCGGGTTCCGGTATTCCTGCGGATTTGGATTGACCCCTTCCATCAAGCCCGGCTCGGGCATCGGATTGAGCGCCACGATCTTCGCCCCGTTTTCCTTCGCGCGTTCGAGGAAGGTCATCATGCGCGGATGATTTGTCCCCGGATTTTGGCCGAGAATGAAAATCCCGTCGGTTTTTTCGAAGTCCTCCAGAGTTACACAGCCCTTGCCGATGCCGATGGTTTCAGTTAACGCCGCGCCGCTCGATTCGTGACACATGTTCGAACAATCGGGCAGGTTGTTGGTGCCGAATTGCCGCGCAAAAAGCTGATAGAGAAATGCGGCCTCATTGCTCGTCCGACCGCTCGTATAAAAAGCCGCCGCGTTCGACGTTGGCAACGCGTTCAATTCCTCCGCCATCAACGCGAACGCTTCGTCCCACCCAATCGCCTCATAATGCGTCGCGCCTGCGCATTTCACCATCGGATGGACAAGTCGTCCTTGCAGCTCAAGCCAGTGGTCGCTCTGTTTTTGGAGATCAGCGATAGAGTGCTCGCGGAATAATTCGGGCCCGATCCTTTTAGTTGTCGCCTCGCTCGTTAACGCTTTGACGCCGTTTTCGCAAAACTCGAACACGTGCCGGTGATCATCCGGGCTCGGCCAGGCGCAGCTCTGGCAATCGAAGCCATCCTTCTTATTCACCTTGAGCCAATCACCAATTCCGCGGATCAAGCCGGTCTCGCGGATGGTGAAGCGCAAGCTCTCGGTTAACGCCAGCATTCCAGCGGCAACACGATGCGGCTTTCGCAGTTTCGCGCGTCTGGTTTCTTCCGGCGGCTGAGCTCCTGGAGTGGGATCCTTTCCCGCCGGGTGTACATCTCGATGCAGCGGCGTTTTTGACATCCCGGCGTCGATGTGAGTTGGCGTTTGCGCGATCGTGTCGGGCTCGCGGTGGTTTCCACCGGCCGGTCGCTGAGATGTCGGATTACCGTGCGCGTCCATGGTAAGATCGCACCAACTAGGTCTGCTGAAATTTTACAAGAAATGAGTCTATCGGCCAGATCTAAAAGCGACGGAACCCGGGCTCCCGGAGTGCGCTCGCGGCGAAGCTCCCCGCGATTTTAAGCAGGCGGGACCACCGAATCGGACAAACTGCTCGGCCTTGTTAAGAAGGGATGTCCCCGGATGTGCAGTCTGCATTTTTTAAGATGGACGAACGTTCCGTGTTTCATTATGTTCACTCGAACATGAAGATACGATTGCGCCATCTACTCGGTAATCGACCCCGCAAAAGGCAACCGCGGCCGCGGCAACTGGAGTTCAACCTATGGCCGAAACGCCCCGATGTCTCGGGATCCTTCTCAAGGAAACTCGCGATGAGGCGCAGCGTCTCTTTGCGTTGATACTTCGACCAGCGGGAAACTGGAAAACTTCCGCATTGTGCATCGTGTTGGTATGAGTAATTTCCGGTCCCTAAGATGGATAGATGCGTAACAGAACGATCCTTCGTGCTGCCGGTTCGTTGCCGATTTTGGATTGCAGACGGACACGTTTATGCGGCATTTATTTGGGAAAAAGGCAATTAGCACCGTTAGCTCAATTGGCAGAGCAAGTGACTCTTAATCACTGGGTTGGAGGTTCGATTCCTCCACGGTGCAAAAGTTCCTGCTTGCCGGGCTCAAGATCGACAATTCAATCTGGGATCGGTGTGTGCGGAATCGAATCACCATGAAGGTCTCTGTCATTGTTCCTTGCTTTAACGAGCGCGAGACGATCGAGCAAATCGTCGCAGCGATTCGCTCTTCGCCGCTGGAGGATCGGGAAATCATTGTGGTCGACGATGGCTCCACCGATGGAACGACTGCCGTGTTAAAAGAAAAAATCGCGCCACTTGTCGATCGAGTTATTTACCAGCCGCACAATTCCGGCAAAGGCGCAGCCCTTCGCGCCGGTTTCGCTGCCGCCACCGGCGAGGTGATCCTGATCCAGGATGCCGACCTCGAATACGATCCGGCCGATTATTCGGCTCTGCTCGACCCGATTTTTTCCGGCGAAGCCGACGCTGTTTTTGGTTCTCGTTTCGTAAGTGGCCGGCCGCATCGCGTCCTTTATTTCTGGCACATGCTCGGGAACAAGTTTCTGACGCTGCTTTCGAACATGCTGACAAACCTGAACCTGACCGACGTCGAGACCGGCTACAAAGCTTTCCGCGCGTCGCTGGTCAAGAATCTCGATCTTCGAGAGAATCGTTTCGGATTCGAAGTGGAAATCGCAGCCAGGCTGGCCAAAGCGCGGTGTCGAATTTATGAGGTCGGTATTTCCTATAGCGGGCGCACTTACGCAGAGGGGAAGAAAGTGAACTGGAAAGACGGCATCCGTGCCGTTTACGCCATTTTGCGATACAACCTGTTCGGTTGAACCTCACATTGCCCAGCTCCGGTTGCTTCTCCAACTGGCTTCCGGCGGATAGGAGCATGGCCGCCTGCCCGGAAGGCTTTCGGGGCTGAACAATCCACCAGAAAATTCAGCGCCAATGCCAAACCTCACAAGCCTATGCCACCACGATCTTAAAATTTACCTATTAGGGTCGGGAGGATCGCTGCAAGAGCTTGACTCCCAGTATGCCTGAAGGCACTCCAACCGCGCCAGCGAAAATGGCGATAATGACTATCTGAACCATTAAGAGATACCAGCCACCTGGCGTATCGGAATCCAGACCCTTGCTGGCGAGCAGCGGCGGCAGAAGATAAATTTTTTCGAAGCGCCACAGCTGTTCCCGCATGAAATGCAGCGCAATCTGATTGATAGCGATGGCTGCGATTGTGCCGTAAAACGGGCTGTAAAACCCGACCAGCGCTGCGTGCGTGAAGTCGAGGTGCTGATCACGGCGCCTCAGTTCAAACCACACCCCTGCCATGGGGCCGAGAACGTAAGCGGGCAGGAAGATTAGATTTACATATGGCAAAAGCAGAAGCAGCGTCGCGACCCCCGCACCAACGTAAATGCCAGGTTTCAAATCGACCTTCGCAGCGCTCAAGCCTCTAACCATTTAATTACGTGCCAATATGCTGTTAACGCCTAACGAGAACAACGTGAGCGGCAGCGGACGAGGGCGCGCCGCTCGGTGCGGAAATGGTCAGGTGTTGCGGTCATTGTGCGAGAGACGTTGCATGGGCACAAAGCGAATGCCGTGGACGCACTGCTCCGAGCCAGTGATACGAAAACCCAAACGCTCGTAGGCAGAAACGGCATTCGGTGAAGAACTGACAGTGAATTCGCAATCCGTATCGCCAGCTAGAGCACCCGCAGCAGCGAGCAGCCCACGACCAATGCCGCCGCGCTGGCGGGAAGACTGAACAAAGAGCATGGAAACGTGGCAAGGCTCCCGCAAATGGAGCATGCCGATCAACTCGCCTGAGTGCTCGGCAACTAAGGTGATGTGACCGGACTCGTGACGCTGCGAAAGGGCCTCGACAGAAGCGTAGCGGTGAAACTCCGCAATGCCCTCGGTCTGGTAATGCGGTGCGACAAACTTGTCGAACACCCCGCGCGCAAGAGAGGACACCGCAGCGGTCTCCGACGGGTGAACCTGGCGATAGATTATCGAACTCACGATGGCGAGATAGCTTTCATTCACACGAGGCCCTTAGCAACGTCTAACGAGAACGAGCTCTGCGACCGCTGGCGTGAGCGAGCTTAGCTTTCATTTCATCCTTCAGCCTTTCAGTACCGGCGGCCAGCAGTTGGCTCGAAAAGCGATTCCCAATCCAGCACCGCCGCCGCGCAGGTTGCTCGACCACGTCCGCGACGTATTGCGGATGAATCATTATTCCAAGCGGACGGAAGAGGCATATGTAGGCTGGATTTGCCGGTTTATTCTCTTTCACGGCAAAAAACATCCTCGGGAAATGGGAGCACTAGAGGTGGAGCTTTATCTTACGCATCTGGCGGTGGGCGAAAACGTTTCCACCAACACCCAGAAGGAAGCGCTCAATGCACTGGTTTTTCTTTATCATCGGGTGCTGCAAAAGCGGCTGGGTCAATTCCGCGACATTGAGCGTCCGCGCTCTAAAGGGGCGACGTGCCGCCGCACTCCGAAAAATTAGTCGACGTACTTCTGCGCGATCGGCATACGGCGGCCGACACCGAAGGCGCGGCTGGTTACTTTCAGACCGGGCGCGGCTTGCTCGCGTTTGTATTCGTTTAGATCGACCCGGCGTTGGACCCAGCGGACCGTTTTTTCATCGAATCCATGGGTAATGATGTCGCGCGCACTCAAGTTCTCTTCGACGTATAGTCGTAGGATTTCGTCGAGAACGTCGTAGGGCGGGAGCGTGTCCTGATCGACCTGGTTCGGCTTCAACTCGGCGCTCGGCGGTTTTTCGATTGTCGATGTTGGAATGAGTTCCTTCTCGCCACCGGCTTGGGGTGCGTGGTCGGAATTGATCCAGCGGGCGAGGTCGTAAATCATTGTTTTGGGCACGTCGCTGATCACGGCCAGGCCACCGGCCATGTCGCCGTAAATTGTGCAATAGCCGACGGCCAACTCGCTCTTGTTGCCGGTAGTCAGCAACAAATGACCAAACTTGTTCGAGAGCGCCATCAAAGTCATCGCCCGCAAACGCGGTTGCATGTTTTCCTCGGTCGTGTCTTCGGGCAGCCCTTTGAAGATCTCCTTGAATTGCGATTTGAACACTTTGAACGACTCGGTGATCGGGATCTCGAAAAACTTTATCCCGAGATTGCGGGCGAGGGCGGCGGCATCGTCCACGCTGCCTCGTGAAGAGTAGGGACTGGGCATCGAAACGCCGGTCACGTTTTCTGCGCCGAGCGCGTCGACCGCGATCACGGCTGTGACCGCGGAATCAATTCCACCGCTCAGACCAAGCACCGCGGAGTGGAAGCCGCATTTCCGAAAATAATCGCGAACACCAAGGGAAAGCGCAGCGAAAAGGACCTCCGGTGTCTTGCCTTCACGAAATTCGATCGTGGACGTGGCCTCGGTATCGACGACCACTCCCTGTTCGCGAAACGCTGGCAGCTGCGCGATCAATTTGCCGGCGGAATTGGCCGCGATGGAATTACCATCGAACACCAGTTGATCGTTGCCGCCTACGGCGTTGCAATAACAGATCGGCCGGTGGTAAGCGCGGGCCAGGGATGCGACCATTTCGTGCCGGATTCCGGGCTTATGCAGGCTGAACGGCGACGCGCTCAAATTGACAATGATCTCCGCCCCCTGATCGATCAGGGCGCGGACCGGTTCGACATCGTACAACGGCCGGGGCAAATAATGTTCGGTCCAAATATCCTCGCAGATCGTGACTCCGATCTTTTTCCCATCGAGATCGAACGCCTGCACACGACTGGCCGGTTCAAAATAGCGGTCCTCATCGAAAACGTCGTAAGTGGGGAGGAGCGATTTGTGCGCTTTGCGAACCGGTTTGCCTTTCTGAAGCAACGCGGCGGCATTGTGGAACGGCTTGCCCCGGCCCTCATTGCGATCGACGAAGCCCACGAGCAACGGCACTTTCCCTACCCGGGCGTGAAGTTGCTCGACGATTTGTAGATTCTCAGGAACAAAACGCGATTTGAAAATCAGATCCTGGGGCGGATAACCGGGGATGGCCAACTCAGGCGTCAGGACGAGTTCGGCGCCATCGGCGACCAGCCGCTCATAGGCGCGCAGGATTAACTCATAATTGCCGCTCAAATCGCCCACGGTAGGATTGAGCTGAGCAAAACCGATCTTCATGCAGCGTTCCGCAGATTATGCGCAATGCCGCTCGCGGCAATAGTCTTTTACCGCTAGGAGTGGTTCAAGGGTTGCTCGGCCCGATTACGGCGTGATGCTGATAACCCTCGTTCAGAGCTTTATCAGCCCCCTCCACGAATACCTTGCCCCACTGAATCAGTGACGCGGCAAGAAATCCCGCAATCGCGCAAAGGATTACTTTTTGGAAGAACGTGGCGTGCATTTAGGCCGTTTTAACAGCACGGTCGATGCCACACTTGCCCGGCCGGGCTGCGGCAGCTGGCTGGCTCGTTTACCAGAACCCCCATTGTTTGGTCTGCATGATCCAGAGACCGAGCAGTAAATTTGTAACGGCGTGAGTCAGAATGCAGGCGGAGAGGCTCCGAGTCCGGTATGCGACGACATTGTAAATAGCGCCGGTCAACAGCGCGGCGGGCCAGTCGGGGAAGGAGTGAGAAAGGCCGAAAATAAGGGTTACGATCGCGAAGGACAGCCAGGAAAAGGTGCCGAATGGCACGCGCTCGAAATCTTCGTTAATGAAATAGCGCAATAGAAAACCGCGCCAAAAAATCTCTTCGATGAAGGGCACCACCACCGCCAGCCGGAGGAATCGAAATCCTACGGTTGCCCAATAAGCGGGTGGATTTGCGGCGAAAAGGTCGGGATTAAACCCATCTGAACGCGAGGAAAAGCCCAGCAGCCATTGCGGCGCGATCCAGAGAAGAAAAACCGCGATACCGATACCCACGGCGAAGCCCACGCGCTGCGGCCGTTGAAACTGATAGTCCCGGTAAAACCAGATCAGGAGCGCGCCGCACAAAATGGCTTGAGCCGGATAAATCCAGTATTCCGCGGCGCTCAACAGGAAATGGCTTCCAGTCTTATGCAGGAGGCTGCTCAGCCCCATCAAAACGACGAAGACCACCATCGGGAGGGTGTAGGCCAGGAATTTTCGTCTATCAGGCATATGACTTGCAGGATCTCTTTTGAATGATTCCCGATACCCCCGGCAAGACTGAATCCGTGAAAAGTGATCCAGGCGATCTGGCCCGCGTTCTCGAGCTGGAGCTGCTCCAGAAGCGCGCCGCCTGGCAACGGGCACAGGCGCGCTACGGTATCATTCGGACGATCAGCATATTTTTCCTGGTAATAGTGCTGGCGGCTTCGATTGCCGGCTTCTTCTTGCTATTCTCGCGTTTGAGCGGCGAACGGGCGCATCATCCAGCGTCCGCTCCCGATGCCCCGGCCGCATCGAAATAATGGCGATTTCGCGTTAGGTAGCAGGCAACCTGACGTCGAACAATCCGCTTTGCCGCCCCTCTATTGGAGTCACGGGTGATGACTTAATCCCACGAGTGGTCGGTGCGCCGCATCTCCCCCGGAACCCGAACCATCTTGAAATTGACCGGTAGATTCATTTGACCCGCAACGCGTTTACCGTTTGCCAAAGCCGGAATGAATTTCGCCCCTTCACAGGCTTTTGCCACGACGGCTCCCAGACCGCCGTTTGGATGATGTCTCGAACGTGATTTTGGTTCCGGTTAGATTGCCGTTCGCGTCAACCGACAACATTACTTCCGCTGCATCGGCTCCGCCGCGGATTATATCAGCGGCCGCGGTCTAGCTTACCAGGTTCCACCAGGCATTGATTCCCCGTTCCAATTCGGCATAACTGCGCAGCATCTGGGGCTGCGATGTAGTTTGCACCGCGGCGGCCTTGTCCTTGTCCGCGCTTGTTAGCGAAACAAGCATCGTGGGCTGGCCTTTCCAGCTGAGGAAAAAAACAGTGCCTCCGAACATTACCGTGACGGCCTTGCCGCCAACTCGCGCCGGTCGAACCGGCCTTGCTGCAGGCCTTCTGAACTGCGTTCCGGAAAGGGCCGAACGTTGTCTTCGGCGACGACATCGTTCTCGATGCCGCGTCTGTCCAGCCGGACCGACCTCGCAATAAAATTGAACCGCTGCCTCTTTTCTCTGGGCTTTCGCTTTTTCTGGATAATGAAGTTTCGTCGCAACCGAATCGCCGCCCTGCGCGATCATGGCCGGTTGCAAGTCGCCTGACTGTGCGCACAGAGTGTCCGCGGCTCTGCAAACAAGGATAATAACGGCAAGAGATTTTAGAAGTCGCATCCGCCGAGGCTAACAAGATCGACAACCTCTCGGCAATACTATCTCAACGTAAATGGACTGGGCGGTTTCGCTGCTTCGGCCACAGCCGTGCTCTTGTTCTGATCGTTAATGACGAACGTATTATTCCCGCCGAACTGCGACCACGGGCCGCGCGGCACCTCGTTGAAATCGACAAACTTCCAGTCCGTCACGTCCGTATCCTGAAGACCGAGGTAGTCGCGCACGGCGGGCGAAACATCGAGCCCGGCGCCTTTATTCAGGTTCGGTTTTGGCCGTTCGTTGCCGAAGACGTATTGCCAGTGATCGGTGCGAAAAGGTCCCGCATCTTCCCATTGGGCGTAGACCACTCGATTGCCCTTGTGAATCGCTACCCAGCGGCCCTTTGCAGGTGGACACGCCCGGGCCCTGATACGCTTCCCGGAACCACGGAACGACCCGCGGCGCTTCGGGCCGGTGGCCGTTTGTTTTTTTATCGTTGTATGGCAACGCGCAGTAGAACGGATTCTGTCGAGGCGTGAATTTCGCCGGAATGTAATTGCTTCGATGCGCCGGGTTCGGATCGTCATATCCGCCATAGCTTTTCGTCCAATCCTTGTCCCACGAGCTCGATCGATTTGGGACCGGATTATTCTCGCTCGGCTTCTCGCCAATCCAAAATACCGTTGTCACGATCTGCCGTTTCCACGGGTAACGGTCGTCCCCTTTTCGCGGCGGTGGCGGCGGTGACAAATGCCGCGGTGCGAACGCGACTGAATCGGTGTTGAGCACGAGGTCGTCGTTTAATCTGTCCGACTTCTTGCTCAGCTTGATTTGAGACGGTCCGACTTTGGCCGGTGCCGAGTGGGCAAACAAAGATGAAATAGACGACAGCAATGCCGCGATTGTATGAGTAATGGTTCCAGGTTTCATTTTCTTAACAGGCTGCGACGCGACGCTGGAAACGAAGGCAATTCCCTCGCTATTGATTCGATTGCGACGACACAGACGCGCGCCAATCGCGATGAGTTTTTCAGGTGCGCCCTAAAAGAGTCCCCCAACTTCCCGGCAAATTCCCTTTAGTCAACGATTTTTCCCTATAAACTCCATTTTTCGTCCTCAACCCCATATTCAATTAATGACACGCCAATCCCTTGCTCGTTCAATATTCATCGCCATCTCGGCGCTTTTCGCAGCAACCATCGGCGCGCAGACAAGTCCATGGCCGTTTTCATCGCAGCCCGGTTCCGTTGCCGCCGGAAATCGAACCATCACGGTGGCCTTCTGGAACATTCAATGGTTTCCCGGGGGTCATCCCAATCCTACGAGCATGGAAGAAACCCGCCAAACCGGCATGGTTCACGCCGACATGGCGAAACTCGGCCCGGTCGACGTTATCGGCATGGAAGAAGTGCGCAATTTCGAGCAGGCCGGCGTAGCGGTGAAACCGCTGGCCGGATTCAAAGTAGATGTTTGCGCCAATTTCCCACCGCGCGAAGGGCAAACCGAGGCCCAGGAAGTGGCCATCGCCAGCCGGTTGCAGCCGCTAAGCGCGTGGGCCGAGCTCTGGCAGGCGAACGGCACCATCGTTCCTCCCCGCGGGTTCGCGTTTGCCGCCTACCAAATTTCGCCGCACCAATTGCTCATGGTTTACGCGCTGCATCTCAAGAGCAACCTTGGCAATAGCCAGGAAAACGTGTCGATGCGCGAGGAATCGATGCGACAATTGCGTTCGCATATGGATGCGATGCAGGCCGCTTACGGCAAACTTGGCAACATCGCGTGGGTTGTGGGCGGCGACTTTAATACTTCCATGGAAGATAAACAGTTCGCGGCCGAGAAGACCCTTCGAGGCTGGATCGACAACGGCTTTTCCTGGAGCTGGAAGGACATCCAGCCCAGTGCCCGGGTAAGTTTACCCTCCGGCAAAGGCTTTCCCGCCACTTGCTTCGATCACATTTTTTGCCGAGGCGCGACCATCCGCAAAGCGTGGGTGGTCAACACCTCTACGCAATCGAGCGATCATCGTCCGGTCATGGCGATCCTCGATCTTCCCGCAGCCGCGAGGTGAACGTGTTGCGGAAGGCGTCATCTTCCCTTGATTTGAACGGCCTGTAAGATCATCCGATGTCATCCGCTATAGAGGAATCACCGTTCTCGTGATCGCATTTCGCCTGCGCAAATTTGTCATCTCCGAATCAATTGCGGCGGCGGGAATGGCTTTGGCGTTTTGTGCTGTGTTCGCTTTTCTAGTGATCCAGTTCGCCCGCGGGAGTTCGGCGACGTTCGATGAGGTTGTCCATTTGCCCTGTGGCTACAGTTACTTGCAGTACGGCGATTACCGATTGGATCCGGAGCATCCGCCTCTCATCAAAAAGCTCGCAGCGGTGCCGTTGCTATTTCGGCGCGTGGCCACGCCGCCCGCCGAGCCGGAGAAAATTGAGGACCTCAAACGGGGAAGCATAGCCATAACCACCGGCGTGCACCTCCAGCGCGCCTGGGCGATGGGGTTGGTGGACCATGAATCATCCGAGTTAATGTTTGGTCACTCGTTTCTTTACGGCGTGCGAGACGAAACCACCCGGCGTTTCGCTGATGATACCCCGTACTTCGATTCGTTAATGATCCCGCCCACGGCGACGCTGGAAGCGTCTGACTTTTTCAACGATGCCGATGATCTATTGTTTTGGGGCCGCCTGCCCATCCTTCTGCTCGGAATATTGCTTGCAGGGCTGGTTTTTCTCTGGGCAAAGGAACTCTTTGGACTGGCGGGTGCGGTGCTTGCCATTGCCCTGTTTTGTTTTGATCCCAATTTTATCGCCCACAGTGGATTGATAACAACTGACTTGGGGATCGCTGTGTTCATGTTTGGCGCGGTTTATTTTTTCTGGCGGACCCTTCGGCGTGTTGATTTGATCAACGTGCTGGCAACGTCCGGGTTCGTCGCGCTGGCGTTCGGGAGCAAGTTTACAGCAGTCTTGTTGTTGCCGATCTTTCTCCTGTTGGCTCTTGGGCGAATCCTTTCCAAGGAAGAATGGCCCGCCTCTTTGGTTAGGGAAGCCAAACTGGTTACCTGGCCGGCCAGGACGCTGGCCATTGTCGGGTTATCCATTTTCGCAACCCTCTTCAGCTACGGCGTCCTTTGGAGCCTGTACGATTTTCGTTTCTGTCCCGTAAAAGACGCGGCCCTGGCCGGGCAAAATGAAGCCCTTGTGTTGTCGAATTCGCCGAACGAACTAACAGAACAATTGCCCGAACATGTCCCGGGATATTTTCCTCTGGAAGCCTCCATCAGGCGAGTCGCGGCGATGAAATTGCTATTGCGGGATGGCCGGAGAGACATCTCCGAGCAATTGATCAAGCAATCAATTGCTACGGCTCCACTCGACCGAAGCGGCAAAATCATTCTATTCTTCGATCGCCATAAACTGCTCCCTCAGGCGTATCTCTACGGTCTCGCCGAGGCGGAAGCAGGTCTGCTCACGTGCACCTCATTCTTGCGTGGCGAACATTCAAGCATTGGATTCAGGGGAAGCTATTTTCTTTGGACATTTGTTCTCAAGACGCCGCTTATCACAATCGCTACCATTATCGCCGCTCTCGTTTTCGCGCTGTGGCGGCGCACACCATGGCACTTGGATTTGGCTGCCCTCTTGATTCCGGTTGGTTTGTATTGGGGTGTTTCGCTCGCTTCCAGCATTAGCGTGGGCCAACGCCACTTATTGCCCATTTATCCGTTCTTATACGTGATGTGTGGCGGACTGGCGGTGCCATGGGCCAGGCTGCGATCCGGGGTCAAACCATGGATTGCCGTGGCCGCGTTATCAGCCGTCGTCATGAGTTCGTTCGTGGTCATTATTCCACAACGGCCGTACGTCGCGCGCGTTTATCCTCATTATCTTGCCTATTTTAACGAATTAGCCGGCGGTCCGCCTAACGGTTACAAAAGTCTGGTTGATTCCAATCTCGACTGGGGCCAGGACCTAAAAGGTTTGAAAGTGTGGCTCGATAACAGGCGGCTGGACGCGGGAACGCCCTTTTACCTTTGTTACTTCGGCATGGCCGACCCCCGCTACCACCGCATTAAGCACATTAATGTCCCAGGCGGCTATTCACTCGAGCCCGAAACCCCATTAAGCGAGGTAAAAACTCCCTGTTATTTCGCGATTAGCGCCACCAATCTGCAAGGGGCGTATTTTGAGCCGCCATTCCAGAATTATTATTCTCGACTACTAAAAAACGCAACGCTGCTGGATCAGGTCGGGTATTCGATTTTCATTTACTATTTTCCGGCGTCGCCATCGCAATAACCGAGGCAGAACCAGCCACCTGTAGATCAAAGAAATTTTCCGGGATTCAAAATCCCATCCGGATCGAGGGCTCGTTTCAGCGCGGTGTGAACATCTCGAGAAACGTTGCTGGTCGCCTCCGGCCACCAGCGCTTTTTGGCCAGACCGATTCCGTGTTCGCCGGTGATCACGCCTCCCCAGGCCAGCACTTGGGCGAACAGTTCGTTTAGCGCAACCTCGACCTTCTCTCGAACGGTAGCGTCGCGATTGTAGCGGTCGGCCATAATGTTGACGTGGATGTTGCCGTCGCCGGCATGACCGAAACAGGCGATCGGAAATCCGTGTTTGGCCTGTAGCGCCTCGGCGAATTCGACAAGATCGACAATGTGACTCCGCGGGACGACTACGTCCTCATTCAATTTCGTTAGTCCGGTCGCGCGCAATGAATCGCTAAACTGCCGTCGAAGAGCCCAAAGTTTTTCGCAATCGGTTTCGCCGGTTGCCACCTCGAGCGCGTTCGGCCTTTTCACGGCGAGTAATTCGCGAATTGTCTCCGCCTCATTTCGTACGCTCACCTCCTGGCCATCAAGATCGACAAGCAAATGTGCGTTTCCTGGCGGTACAATCGCTTCGCCGAGGTCTTTCCGGGCTGCCTCCAGCGTGAAGCTGTCGGCGATCTCCAGCGAAGATGGCAAGAATCCCGCCGCGAAAATCTCCTGCACGGCTTCGGCCGCTTGCGACATGTTTGGGAATGCTGCTGACAGTGTCGCGCGGGCTGGCGGCAAAGGAAGAAGACGAATTGTGATTTCGGTGACGATGCCAAGCATCCCTTCCGACCCGACGAAGAGGCTGATCAGATCGAATCCGGTCTTATTTTTGTGGACCCGCCCGCCGGTTCGCAGGATTTCGCCGCTCGCCAGGACAACTTCGAGTCCAATCACATAATTGCGGGTGACACCGTACTTCAGGCAGCGCGGCCCTCCTGCGTTGGTCGCGACGTTGCCGCCGATCGAGCAATTTTTCATGCTTGCCGGATCGGGCGGATAAAGCAGTTTCTGTCCGCGCACCGCTGCTTTTAAGTCAGCCGTCAGGACGCCCGGCTCGACGACCGCGATTGCGTCGGCAAAATGGATCTCCTTGATTCGATTCATCCGGGCGAGGGACAACACAATCCCGCCGCGCACCGGGACACATCCGCCCACGTAACCATAACCGGCGCCCCGCGCCGTCACCGGAATTTTCTGGCGCGAGGCGAATTGAAGCAGCTTGCTTACGTCCGATGTCGATCCTGCATAAGCGACCACCTCAGGCGCATGTGACGCAAACCATTTGTCGCCGCTGTGGGCGGCGAGCGTTTCGGGATCGTTGCTGACACAATCCGATCCGAGCAGTTCTCGCAACTCGTCGGCGACACTCCTACTCTTGCTCATGCTCGGCTTCCTCTTTTTCGATCATGAGTATGAGCAGGAGCAAGAGTAAGAGTAAGAGCGGAAAATCACATGCCCATGATCTGGTAACCGCCATCCACGTAGATTACCTGGCCTGTAATGGCGGCCGCGCCGTCGCTGGCAAGAAAGACCCCGGTCTCGCCCAGCTCAGCCGGGTCGCAACTGCGTTTCAAAGGCGCGCGTTCCTGGTAATGCTTCAACATCGACGTAAAACCGCTAATCCCGCGCGCGGCGAGCGTTTGGACCGGCCCGGCCGAAATACAGTTCACCCGAATTTTCTTCGGCCCGAGATCGTAGGCCAGATACCGGGTAGATGCTTCCAGACTCGCCTTGGCCACACCCATGACGTTGTAGTGCGGCACAACTTTTTCGGCGCCATAATAGGTCATGG
This sequence comes from uncultured Verrucomicrobiae bacterium, assembly GCA_963815455.1. Lineage (GTDB taxonomy): Bacteria > Verrucomicrobiota > Verrucomicrobiia > Chthoniobacterales > UBA10450 > JBDTZF01. Next base: position 681,741 of record CAWFGO010000001.1, on the reverse strand, counting down.
CCAGAATGCTGCCGCCGTTGGTCATCATCGGCGCGACTGCGCACGAAAGCGCCACCAGCGAGTAGGCGCTGATATCGTGCGCCGTGCGAAACGCTTCTCGTGTAGTGCTTACAAAATCGCCTTCCAGCGCTTCCTTCGGCGCGAATGCAACCGAATGCAGTAAAAGATCGACCTGATTGGTCTCGCCGCGGATTTTTTCGAAAAACGACGCGATCTCAGAATCGCTCGATACGTCACATGGAAAAAAAGGCGTTTTCTCTCCGAATTCGCCTACGAGTTCCTCGACGTTTTCCTTCAGGCGTTCGCCCTGGTAGTTAAAAATCAATTTCGCGCCGGCATTCGCCCACGCCTTGGCAATCGCCCAGGCAATGCTGCGTTTATTGGCCACACCAAAAACGACACCGGTCTTTCCCGCCAAAACTTGCTGCTGCATAGCCAATGACAATACGTGCTTTTGCGACCCGCAAAAGTGTAGAGGCGGCTGTGTCAGCCGCTTACCCTAGCAGGCAATCGCGTGCCTTCGACAAACGCCGGAGAGCATCTCCCAGAGCGCGTCCAGAACGCGATTCACAGATGCGCGGACTGGCTCGACGTTGGAACTGTCGATGTACGACTTCAGCATTTTGCGTTCGGCAGCTGAATGCTCCCGGTCGGCTTCGATGTGCACGCTGAAATACTCGTAATGTTTCGGATCAGTGAAGCCGTAATGCTTCTTTAGTCCGTCGATCTTCGATTCGCAGATCGCCGGAATCTGGCTCTCATAAGCGTAAAGCGCGGCCAGACCCTCCGCGGTCGAGCCTTCGCCGCAAACCGATCGAAACGTGTCGATCAAATTCTCTGTCTCCCGTTGTTTCCCCGTATTCCGTACATCGACATCGGAAACATCGAGACCTTCGGCGAATTTGAGCCAAAGCTCGGGATGATTCGGCGAGCCGGCTTCTTCGTCCACCAGATTGTCGAGCAATTGCTTTCGCGTCGCCTGATCGTCGCAGTTTGAGTGCACGGCCGAGAGATAAGTCGGAAACGCGGCGACGTGATGATAATATTGCCGCGCGTAATCGGTCAGCGCTTCCTTGCTCAGCTCACCGCGGGTCCACGCGAGATAAAACGGATGTTTCAGGAGATGTTTCTCCGCGATGTCATTGTCGATGCTGGTCCAGGTATTTGTTCATCAGATTTCTCCGGTGTTATTTTTGGCAGCGATAGATTGGCACAGATTTTCACGGATAATGGAACAGAATTCTTGATCTCTGTCTGGTAATTCATCTTAGCCGGATTTCAAGATGTGTTTGATCCCGCGCACGGGGATCACGACCCAGTCGGGACGATTGTTTAGTTCGTAGCCGATTTCGTAGACGGCTTTGTCGAGAAGGTAGGCTTCGAGTAAGATCTGAAGATCGTCGCTGTTTTGCGGAATGAATTTCGCATCGGCGGTCGCTTTCAAGTAGCTCTGCAAAAAGATGCTGCTCATGTGGCGGTACCAGAAGATCCGCCCAGCGTTCGAGGAATGGGACATCCTCCGAGCGCATGGCCGGCTGCCAGAGCGCGCTGTAGGCGGCGTACTGAAAGGAGCGCATCATGCCGGCGACGTCGCGCAGGACCGAACGCTTCAGCTTTCGCTCGCTCAACGGGCGCGCCGGTTCGCCTTCAAAATCGAGGATGACAAAATCCTTCCCGGTGGAAAGGATCTGGCCGAGATGATAATCGCCATGAATGCGGATTTTTGCCGCGTTCGTCTTGCGACCAAGAAGGCGTTTTTCCCGCTCGTGAATTTCCTCTTCCGCGTCCAGCACTTGTTTGGCTTCCTCGCGAAATGTTTCCGGCAAATCGGGGATCCTTTTCTCCAGCAGGCAGAAATTGCGCCGAAGCAGGGCCCGCATGTTTTGATAGGCGGAGCGTTGCGACATGGCGTTAAAAGGCTCCGGAGCAAAGGCGCGATCATCATCGACCGAAGCCAGAGCGCCGATGCAGTTCGCCAGTGCGTTGCCCGAGCAGGGTGGCTTTCTCCGGATAAACACCGCCCAGCAGTTCGTCGAGGAGCACTCCCGGCGGGTGCGTCGTGATTTTCCAGATCGGATTTGCGCCCGAGCACCCGTTCGTAATAGCGCCCGACGCGCGTCGAGCGTCAGCGTCCACGCATCCCCTTCGCTGGCGATCGCACTCTGCAACAGACAAACCACCGTAGCCGGAGATTTTCCGCGCCGATATTCGAGTGCACCCTGAAACGCCGGCACATTTGGAAAATTCGAGCGCTCGGTCAGGAATCGAGTGATCTCGACATCGGGGTTCATGCCGTCTTCGAGTTTGCGATACAGCTTGAGAAAGATATTTGTTCTCGAAAAGCATCGACGAATTGCTTTGTTCTCCGCGCAAAACCTGCGACGCCGGAACGTCGCCGGCTTCTTCGCGGGAAAGCGCGCTTCCCGGCTGGCCGATCAATGTGCCGGACTCGCCTTTCGCGTTCTCACCGTGAGCGATCGCTCGGAACAAATGCGCCCGAAAACTCGAATCCCAAATAGCATCGTGGAGCACCGTTTCTTCCGAGCCGCTAAAACGGGCGATGATGGCGCCCGGCGCGGCTTGCGTAACCGCGCGGGCGGCGTCGCCGGTCGCGATTTGAACCGGAAGCGCGTAGGTCTCCGATCGGGCCGTCCAAATATGCGGTCTCGAGGAACCAGATTTGGGCGGCACTTGGCCCCGGTAGAAATCGGCGCGCGTTCGGTGACTTTGATCTGAACGAAGGGTTCGGGCTTTTGAGCCGAACCATCGACAACTCTTAATGTAGGCCGGCAGAATTTGCCGCTCCAGCGTGGCCCGGGCGCCGTTGGCCAGGAGCCTTTCCAGATTCGGCTCCGCCTCGATTGTCGGAACCCGCCGCTTTTGTGCGGCGCGTGTCGCTGCGGGCTGCGAGCGGACGGACAAACCAGTAGCAGGTATGCGGGCCGAGCATGATGGGGTAGGGCGACTTTTCTAATTCGCGGGAAAGTAGTTCTGGCTGAAAACCTCCATTAGCCGCAGCCGGAAAAGCGGGAGAGATCGAGTTCGGTCGATTGCGAGAAGCGCGAAAGATTGACCACCACAAGCACGGTCTCATCTTCGATGCTGTCTGAGAAACGCGAGTATTCTTGCGTTGTCGGGATAAATAAATTCGAGCGAACCGCGCGAGAAGGCTTTGAAATTTTTCCGCATCGCGATCAATGCGTCGCGTCCACCAAAGCAGCGAAGACAGATTTTTCTGCTGATTCTCGACGTTGATCGCCTCGTAGTGATATTCGGGATCGATAATGATCGGGAGGTGGAGCTGCTGCGGATTGGCTTTGGAAAAACCGGCATTGCGGTCTGGGCTCCATTGCATCGGGGTGCGGCAGCCATTCCGGTCGCCCAGATAAATGTTGTCGCCCATGCCGATCTCGTCGCCGTAGTAAATGATCGGCGTGCCGGGCATGGAGAGAAGCATGGTGTTGAGCAACTCGATCTTGCGCCGGTTGTTGCCAACCAAGGGCGCGAGCCGCCGGCGAATGCCGAGATTGATGCGCGCGTGCGGATCGTTGGCGTAAACGCGCCACATGTAATCGCGTTCCTCGTCCGTCACCATCTCCAGCGTGAGCTCGTCGTGATTGCGCAGGAACATCGCCCACTGGCAGTCCTCCGGAATCGGCGGCGTTTGATCGAGGATGTCGATGATCGGAAACCGATCCTCCATTTGCAGCGCCATGAACATCCGCGGCATGAGCGGGAAATGAAAATTCATGTGCGATTCGTCGCCGTTGCCGAAATAAGTGACGGCGTCTTCCGGCCATTGATTCGCCTCCGCCAGCAACATGCGGCCCGGGAACTTTTCGATCGACATGGGCGCGCAGTTTTTTCAGGTAGGTGTGCGTCTCGGGAAGATTTTCGCAATTCGTTCCTTCGCGTTCGTAGAGGTAGGGCACCGCATCGAGCCGGAGATCCATCGACGCCCATGGCGAGCCAGAAATCGCAAGACCTTTCGACCGCTTCGTGCACGGCCGGGTTATCGAAATTCAGATCCGGCTGATGCGAATAGAAGCGGTGCCAGTAATACGCTTTGGCGACCGGGTCCCACGCCCAGTTCGACGTTTCGAAATCCTTAAAGATGATCCGCGCTTCCTGGATATTTTTCCGGCGTATCGCTCCAGACATAAAATTCGCGCTCGGGCGAACCGGGCGGCGCCTTTCGCGACTTTTGAAACCACGGATTTTGATCGGAGGTGTGATTGATCACCAGCTCGGTGATCACGCGCAGTCCGCGTGCGTGGGCCGCGTTTAGAAACGCGCGGAAATCGTCGAGTGTTCCGTAGTTCGGATTTACGTCGAAATAATCGGCGATGTCGTAGCCGTCATCGCGCAACGGCGAAGGGTAAAACGGAAGCAGCCAGATGGCGGTAACGCCGAGCTCCTGAAGATAATCGAGTTTCTCGATCAAGCCGCGGAAGTCGCCCATCCCGTCGCCATCGCTGTCGTGGAATGTCTTAACGTGCAGCTCGTAGATGATGGCGTCTTTGTACCAAAGCGGATCGGCCACCGGCTCGTTCGCGTCCTTTGCCATGTGGCTAACCTTTGCTGCACAAATCGCCTCGCGCAATCGCGCGATTGGAAACAGAAAAGCCGACGTTGCCAAAAAAAGCGACGGCAGCCACATCGAGTGGCTGCCGTCGAAACTTGGTCGTCTAATTTGAGGTGGAAACGGTCTTATCGTTTCCCCAGAAGCATGGCCTGGCCGGCAACGCATTTCCATTGGCCGTTGCGCTCGACCCAAGTATCGGTGAAATCGGTAGCTGCGATCGAAAGCTTTGCCGTCTTTGCCGGTGCCTTTTTCGCGATAGGTCCCGATCACAACCGCCATGTTATTGCCGTACTTACGCACCTCGAGTTTCTCGTTCTTGTCCGATGTGTAAGTGTCTTTGTCGCCCTTCATCTCGCTCAACATGGCGCGCCGGCTCTGGATTTTGCCTTTTGAACTCACGCCCATGAAATCGCTGGCCACCATCGCTTCCACAGCTTCGACATCGTGCTTGCCGGCGGCCGCTGCCCAGCGATTTTCGTTGTCCTTTAGACGTTGCTTCGACGCTCATTTTCTTTCCCGATGGCGTGGGTGCGGCCATGGGTGCATGCCGCTTTCGGCCTTCGCTGGTGAAGCCTCGGGGGCTGCGGCCTTTGCGGGCTTCGAAGCCGGAGCCATTGTGGCGGCGGGGGCCGGGGTCATTGGCTCGGCCGGACTGGGGGTGGTCTCAACGGACGGTGCGGACGTTGCCGGGGTTTCCTCGATTGTGGTAGAAGGTTGCTCCTCTGTCGGCGACGTGGTTTCTTCCTCTTGTGCGAATGCCGAAGCAGCAAGTCCAAGTGCGGTAATTGCAATAAGTGATGTCAGTAATTTCATCTAAATTTCCTTTCCTCAGGGTTACTTTTCTAACGCAGGATCGCACAGTGCCCTTTCTGCCACTCTGGCGGTCAAGACCCCGAAACTTTCGGGGTCAATTCGCGTTGCTGGAGGCGAGCGTATCGGGACGGCTGCCCGGCGGTCAAGGCTTAATCGGCAACCGATGGAAAGGGTTGGACGAAGCCGCCGGCTGCACCTAAATGAGCCAGATGCGTCGCACCGGCCGATCTCGTCCTCAGACCAAGACAAAGCGCGGCCGGCCGAAAAACGCTGCCGAAAGAAGAGTCCGGTCCGCGAAAATAGTCGTCAACGAGTTGCACGCGGCGGCTCCTCCTCCAAAGGTCGAGCCGGAAGGGCCCAGCGATCTCGAGCTGATGGAAGGCATCCAGGCCGAGAACCCGGATGCTCTTTCCCAACTATACGATCGTTACAACGGAATCTTGAAAGCGCTGATTTTGCGCGTGATCCACAACGACGCTGAGGCCGACGATCTGCTACAGGAGATCTTCATGGAGATCTGGAAGCAGGCCAAAAACTTCTCGGCCGAAAAAGGCAAGCCGTTGGGATGGATGGTTACGCTGGCCCGGCGCCGTGCGATCGATGGTCTGCGGAAAAAGCAGGCTTACGCCCGCGCCGAAGAACGCCTGCAAGCCGAAACCGAGCAACAACCCGACGCCTGGGTCCATAACTCCACCGAGGAGGAAATCACCTTCAGCGATACGCGCAAGCTTGTGCGGCAAAGTCATTAACGCGAATTCCACCGGCGCAGCGGGAGGCCATCGAGCTGGCATTTTTTCGCGGGATGAGCCAGCGCGAAATCGCCGCAAAAACGAATACACCATTGGGAACAGTGAAGACGAGACTTGAACTCGGACTGAAAAAAATCTATGACGGACTGAAGGAACTGAAAGATGAGCTTTGAAGAATTCCAAAAGCGCTCGCGCCTTTACGTTATCGGCGCGCTAGATCCCGGCAGAGACAAGAGAGTTTGAGAAGGCGCGCAAGAAGTTTGGGCAGAAAGGCGAAGATTTTATCGCCGAATGCTATGCATTGCATGAGGCGTTTGCTTTGAGTTTGCGTCCGGCCAAAGCTTCCGCTGCGATCAAAGACCGGCTGATGTCGATGGTCAAAGAGCGGAAACAGCAATAGCGACGTTTCTGATTCAAGGCCCATTACCCGATGAGACCGGCGCCTCGCTGCTGTCCGGTGTCGCGCAGGATGAATTCCTGGATAAAGCCGTAGAAATTTACCTGGAACAGACTCAAGTCGCGGCGCGATGCCAACCGGCGAACGATTGTGATCGCATAATTCGCCGTCGGTAAAATTGTATTTCGCGGCCAGGGCGAGTCGCGCCTGATTGAGTGCGTTGAGCCAGGCATCGCATGTTCTTCGCCGGGATGCGCAGTGTTGCGATTGGCAAACGGTTCTTCTTTTCCGTCGAGTTGCTTCAAATCCTCAGCCACCGTTTCTGTGGCCGATCGAAATAGCCGCCGCAACTCCGGTTCGACATAAAGTTTTCCACTCTGGCAAAATCTCCTTTTCCCCGGCATCGGCCGGCGGCATAAAGAGCCGTTGCTCGGCCGCCGGCACGCCTTCGGGATCGGTGCTGGCTGGAATCTGGCGAAGAAGCTCTGCCAGAAATGGATCGAGATCGGAAATCTCGATCGTCACCATCTCGCCGGCAAATTTCCATATCAGTCGGCTTTTCCGAGCGTGGCGAGCAGCAGATAGCCATGCAGTTGCTGCACGTAAAGCTCCGCACGCTCGCGCATTCCGCTCCACAAAATCGAGCGTCCTTTTTGATGCACCTCCAGCATGTGGCGTTCTGCTTTTTCGCGCGGAAAACCGAACACGCGCTGGAAAACCATCGTCACATAAGTCATCAGGTTCACTGGATCGTTGTGCACCACGACCAGCCAGGGAAGATCGAGATCTTCTTTGGAGCGCGTTTCTTTTTCGATGGAAGGGCCCTCAATGGTCGCCGGACCAGGCTGCTGGTTCGAAACGCTTATTGAAGCTTCCAGCGTCGCGGCAGCTCCACGATCAGCGCCGAATACTCTCGGGGCGATTCCAACGGGCCCTCGCCGTGGCTCCCAGCTCATGGGAAAAAGGTTAACATACGGCCGTGTCGCTTCAAAGAAGCTATTTGATCGCGGCGAGAATGTTCTCCTGTTCCGTTGCCATTTCGCGGGCGTCGATTTCCGTTCGATCGTCGAAGCCGTGCAGATGGAGCAGGCCATGCGCGACGTACAATAGCAATTCGCCGGCCAACGAATTTCCGAATGCTCGAGCATTGCGTCGCGCGGTCTGGCCACTGATGAAAATCTCGCCGTGATCGAACGTCAGGACATCGGTCGGACCCGATTGATTGAGGAATTGTCGATGCAATTTTGCCATCCGCGCGTCGGAGACGAGCAAGACGAAGACTTCCTTCAATCGGCTCAGTTGCGTCTGCTTGCCGGCACGAATTCGTAATACCCGTTCGAGAATCTGTTCCGCTGATTTTCTCAGCCCGGCAAGATCGACCCTCACGACGCGCTGCAGATTTCGGACGTTGATTTTGGGGAGGGCGTCGTCTTTGGACATGATGATTATCGATTCCTCCGGTTACGCCTTTCGGCATCGAGCGATTTCAGCAACGCATGAACGACTTCGAGACGCGGTATCGTTGCGCCAGCCGCGGCGGCGCGACGCAATGGTTCGCCCCAAATCGCTTCGATCTCAAGCGGTTTGCCCGCTTCCCAATCGAGCAGGGTAGAAGGCTTGTAGGCGCCCATCTCTTCGGTCCGTTTCATTTGTTTTGCCACTTCGCCGCTCTCCAATGCATGTTTGCATTTGTTGGCCGCTTCGACGACCTCGTGCATCAGCGCCAGAGTCGCGCGGCGCAGAGCGTCATCGGCGAGAATGACGGCGGTGTCGATTCCGCCGGCCAGGATCGACAACGAGTTAAACGGAATGTTCCAAACCAGCTTACGCCAGCGTTCGAGGGCGAGATCCTGGGCAACGCTGCACTTGATCCCGCGGGCGGCGAATCTTGCGGCGATCCAGTGGGTCCGTTCGCCTGGGCTGCGCCCGTGCTCGCCGATCACAATATGACCGTAATCGTAGCGCCCGACTTCGATCCGCGAAACGCGGCTCAAACAAATAAAGCAAAGTCCGCCCAGCACGCGTTCCGGACCGAAGTGCCCGGCCAGAAATTCTTCGTTGCCGAGGCCGTTCTGCAAGGTGAGCAGCATCGTCTGTTCGTGCAGAAGTGACGGGACAAGATCGACAAGGTCGGCATTGGAAGTTGCCTTGAGCGCAACGAGAACCAGGTCGCACGGGCCAATCTCTCTTGTGGAGTTGTAGCAGTTAACTTTCGGGACACGAAAATCTTCTCCTGCGCCACGGACGTAGATTCCTTTTTGCCGCACCTCGCTCAAATCTCCCCGCATCAGAAAATGAACGTCGCTGCCGCCGTGGGCGAGCTTTGCGCCATAATAAGAACCGATCGCTCCCGCACCAACGACCGCGATTCTCATGGCGGTCTTTGTTCGGCCTGAAAATTGCGCGTAATCAGTCGCGCGCCTTTGTTGAACGTCAAATAAGCCCAGGCCCACTGAAAGAGAACGGCAAAGCGATTTCGGAAACCGACCAGGAAAATAATGTGGACGAACAACCACGCCAGCCAGGCTGGAAGTCCGCTGAGATGCAGCCAGCGCAGATCGGCCACGGCTTTGTTCCGGCCAATCGTCGCCATGCTCCCCTTGTCCCAATAGCTGAATGTCTGCGGTTCGCGCCCGTCAATCATCGCCAAAATGTTGCGAGCGGCGTGGCGTCCCTGTTGCATCGCAACTGGCGAAACGCCCGGCAGCGGTTTGCCGGTTTGATGCGGGAAATTCGCCAGGTCACCGATCACCTGGACCTCCGGATGGCCCGGGATCGTCAGGTCGTCGTTGACCAAAACGCGGCCGACCCGATCGACTGGTACTCCGAGTGTCTTGCCGATAAAAGAAGCATTGTTGCCCGCCGCCCAAATTTTCACCCGACACGGAACAAATTCATCGCCCACCTGGACGCCGGCGTCGCTTAAATTGGTGGCATGCACGCCGGTGCGAACTTCCACGCCAAGATCGACAAGTTGTTTCAGCGCGCTGGCCGATAAATCCTCCGGAAACGAGGCGAGCAAACGCGGCTCGCCTTCCACGAGAATGACGCGGGCTTGCGATGGATCGATGTGGCGAAAGTCTTTCGCGAGGGTATGGCGAGCGATTTCCGCGATGGCGCCGGCCAGTTCCACCCCGGTCGGTCCGCCCCCGATGATCACGAACGTCATCGCTGCTTTGCGGCTCGCTTCATCCCCGGTCTTTTCCGCGTACTCGAAAGCCATAAGCAACCGACGGCGAACTTCAATGGCGTCTTCGAGACTTTTCAATCCGGGCGCCAGTTTTTCCCATTCGTCATGGCCGAAATAGGAATGGCGAGCGCCGGTCGCGAGAATGAGAAAATCGTAATCGATCTCGATATCGGCCGTTTTGATTTTTCTGGCATCGACATCGACCGATTGCACTTCGGCCAGGATCACTTCCACGTTACTGCATTTGCTCAGGACGGCCCGGATGGGCGCCGCGATATCGGCGGGCGAAAGCGCGGCCGTCGCGACCTGATAGAGCAGGGGTTGAAAGAGATGATAATTGGCCCGATCGATGACCGTGATCTGAACGTTTTCGCAGGCTAATTGCTTGGCCGCCTGAAGCCCGCCGAAACCGCCGCCAACGATTACGACATGCGGTTGGTTCTTCCCGGCGTTCATTCATAGACAACGTCCAACGCTCAACCCGCCTTCGCAAGGCTACGGCGTGGCAGGCGCCCAACGTCCAACGCTCAATGGAAACCAGTTGCCGGTGCGGCGATTTCCTCTATCTTTCGCGCCCTATGCCGAAACCGATCTCTCGGAGCAAGACGAAAAAAGCCGTCGCAAAACGGTTCAAGATTACCGGCCGCGGCAGGGTTTTGCGGGCACAAGCATCCCGCCGGCATTTAATGTCGTCCAAGAACGCGAAGCGTAAGCGGCATCTCAGCAAGTCGGCCTTGGTGCACAAGACCGACGAGGCGCGGGTGAAGGCGAACCTGCCGTTCGGATAGGCTGTAGCGGCGGTCTCTGACTGTCGAGCTAATACCGAAATTCCGGCGGGTTAACCTCGCTCGGAGGCGCCGTGGTCGTGGTTGACGTTGTGGTCGTGGTCGAGGTGGCGGACATGCGTTTCGCCATTTCTCTAGAATCTGGCGCCGGTTCCGGGCTGTAAAGGTCGCGCCGATTCGCCAGGGTTGTGCAGGAACATTCCAGAGCCACCAGTAAAAGAAGCGCCAGCCATTTCACAGCGCCGATGCAACCAGAAGCGCGGCAGGGTGTCAACGCGGATCAAAAATAATGGGAAATCGTCTCATAAAAAGCTCTGTCATCCTGAGGTCGCCACGGCGACCGAAGGATCCCGCGATTAATGGCAACGCTCGCGATCAACCAAGCGGTTACGGTTCAGTGTTGTTAGATCCTCTTCGGTTCGTGTGTGAGGTCCCTCGCTCCGCTCGGGATGACAATCTGAGGATTTGCGCGAGGTCGATCCTGCGCGCACTCTTCTTTTCCGTCAGGGGCTATGGATTGAGGACTTACGAACCCCGCCAGGGCAGGAATGCAGCAACGGTAGTCTGATCCTCCTTGCCGTGGCTCCCTGGCGGACCTTCTCTCTAACACGGAAACCGGCGGTGAAATTACTTAATGTGAAAACGGCGCGTTTTGCCCAAGTGGTGGAAAAATGCGGGAAGCCGGAAGTCTACACGCTTTGGCAAAAGCCGGCGCAGGATCGACATCTCCAATCGGAGATCAAAAACAATCGGGTGATGACCGTCCAGAAAAGCAATGCCGGAAGTGAGTTTGGGATAATTGGTTTCAAGGAAAGCAAAGGCGCGCGTTATCTCATTTTTCCAAAATCGTTGAAGCGATTCGAGAATCAGCGGATCGTGGGGATCAAGTGGGACCGCACACAATGATCGACGACGAACGCGTTCGATACTCGCGCCATCTCATCATGCCGGAAGTGGGCGCGGAGGGACAAAAACGACTCAAGGATGCTCGGATCCTTTGCATTGGCGCGGGCGGGCTTGGCTCGCCGGCCGCGCTTTATCTGGCGGCGGCGGGCGTGGGCACTCTTGGCCTGGTCGATTTCGACGATGTCGATCTTTCCAATTTGCAGCGGCAAATTCTTCACGGAACGAAGGACGTTGGCCGCAGCAAATTGGAATCCGCCCGGGATCGACTGCACGACCTGAATCCGAAGATCGACATCGAACTGCACGAGGTCCGTTTCTCCAGCGAGAATGCCGCCGGGCTGGTCCAACGCTATGACGTGATCGTGGACGGGTCCGATAATTTTCCGACCCGTTATTTATCGAGTGATGTTTGTGTCTGGGCGCGTAAGCCGAACGTTTACGGCTCCGTTTTTCGATTTGAAGGTCAGGCCACGGTTTTCGCGCCGCATTTGGGCGGGCCATGCTATCGGTGTCTGTTTCCGGAACCGCCGGAACCGGGAACGATCCCGAACTGTGCGGAAGCGGGAGTCCTGGGCGTACTGCCCGGAATCATCGGGACGATCCAGGCGATTGAAGCGATCAAGCTGATCCTGGGCGCCGGCGAATCCCTGGTGGGACGCCTGTTGCATTTCGATGCGTGGAAAATGAAGTTTCGCGAACTGAACTTGCGGCGCGATCCGCAATGCCCGGTTTGCGGAGAGCATCCGTCTATTTTTGAGCCGATCGATTACGAAATGTTTTGCGGTGCGGAGGCTGGCGACACGATTCCGGCGATCTCCGTGCGCGAACTGAAACGAAAGATGGACGCGGGCGAGCCGTTTGAGTTGATCGACGTGCGGGAGATTTTCGAATACGAGATTGCCCGGATCGACGGTGCGAAGCTAATTCCGCTGAGGGAAATCGCCGATCGCACAGGTGAATTGCAGAATCAGAAACCAATCATTGTGCATTGTCATAGTGGCCGGCGAAGCGCGGATGCGGTGAGATTGCTGCGAGAGCGCGGTCTTGCCAATGTTTACAATCTCGAAGGCGGGATCGACGCGTGGTCGGACGAGATCGATCCGAGCGTGCCGAAGTATTAGTTATTTTAGGACTGCGGCCAGCTCTTCGGTACTCGGGACATCGTTCCATTGAGCCATTAGCTCGCCGGCTCGTCCGAAGACGAAAAGGCGAAATACGGTGCCTGCTTCGATGCCGAGCTGTGCGACGGCGCTTCCGTCGAAGTCGGCTACGGCGAAAATGTCGCTCCTGGGATTACGCGCGATTTTTCTGGCGTCATATCGGGGTTGAACGCGTTTTGCCTCGACGTTGAGACGGTGGCGCGCTCCGGCGGCCAGCAAGGCGCGCACGGGCCGGCTATGTTTGGCAAACCTGACCACTGTTATCATCCTGTAGATCGGATTGCCGAGGCAGCGATCGGGAACGCGATCGCCAACGACCTGCGGCTTCGACAGATTTGAAGGCGTGATCAAAACGACGATGGTGACGTGTCCATCGGCGGTAAGCAGGGTGTTGCCTTCCACGTCGGCAAACTTGAGCGGGTAGGTCTGGCCGATCGAAAGATCTGCCTTTAACGTTTGGATCGATGAAAGAAGAATTGTCGCTGAGAAAACAAATGGAAGCGCGCGCCGCATCACGAGTAAGGACGTTGGCGAGATGAAAGGTCCTGGCAAGTTGTCGATCCTGAAGTGCGCACTTCTGTGCTTATTGGCCGCATTTACTCTGGCAGCGTGCGATCGAATGATGACATCGCGCCATGCCCAACTTGTTAAGGACGCCGATGCGAAGGCCGCGCAGGGCGATTTTTTGCGGGCAATCAATCTGTATGAGGCGGCGCTGGACGACAGCCCGCATTGCGCCGAGGTCCATTACAAACTCGGCCTGGTCTATGACGACAAGATGAAAGATCCGTTGAACGCGCTCCATCATTTCAAGCGCTATCTTATCCTCAGTCCGAATGGCGCTCACGCGAACGACGTGCGGAATTTCATGAAGCATGACGAAATCGCCCTGGTAACCAGTTTGTCGGGTGATTCAGTGGTGACGCGGGCGGAGGCGGCCCGGCTCCGAAATGAAAACCTTAGTCTGCGCAAAGAAATTGAGGAGCGCTCGGCCGGCACGCGAAGCGTTCCGGACAAACCGCAGGCCCGCGAGTCGTCCAAAAGTGCGCCGAGAAAGGCAGGGGGCCGAACCTACGCGGTCCGCTCGGGGGACACCCTGGTATCGATCTCGCGGAAATTCTACAAGACGCCAGCCCGCTGGAAAGAGATTCTCGATGCAAACAAGAAAAGCATCGACGATCCACAGAAATTGAAGATCGGGCTGACTTTGACTATTCCGTGAACGGTATCGTCCGCCGCTGGCGCATCGGTAACCGGCAACCATAAGTGAGGCAGCGCCAGATCCACTCGATTGGTCCGAAGTTGAAGCGAGAGAGCCACCAGTGACTGAACGCAATTTGGGCGCAGAAAATTATTGGGAAAAAAAGAAAGGACACGCCGGCGAGACCGAAACGCGGGCCGAGACCGAGCCCGATCCCGTAAAACAGAGCGAGGCCTATTAAAGTTTGCAGCAAGTAATTGGTCAGGGCCATTCGGCCAACCGGCGACAGCAAATTCAACCAGCGATGCCAGGCTGGCCGTTGGAACAGGAGCACGAAGGCCGCCATGTAAGCCAGCCCCAAGGACAACGAAGCGGCGCCCTGTACTGGCCGGATTAAAAGTTCTGTGTTCCACCAGTCGCGTGATCTCAAAGCGCCATAATCGTGCAGCGTGCCAAAAGTGGTGAGCGCAGCGCCGAGAGGCAGGGAAAGAACCAGCAGGCGCGCCCAAAAACGGGGGTGTGTTTGAGCGCCGCGCACGACATCGCTTCGACCGAAAGCCGCTCCGATGAGGAATCGGCCAAGGAGCGCGAATGGCAGGTTCCACTGGTTGACTCTCGACCACAAATCATACGACAGATTCGCTTTCAGCATGCCTAACATGCTCGAGTCACTGAAGGCCGCAAAGGTCGATGCGAGGATCTCGTTTGGCCGAGCGGCACCTTGTCCCAGCGAATCACCTAATGGTCGCAAGAGCGGCCAGGAAAATAGTGAGATCGCCAATCCTAGCCAAACCAGCGCTCGGGTGCGCAATCGTGCCATGGGCACAAGGACAAGGCCCATCACCGCATAAAAGCGCAGGATATCACCATACCAAAAAACGCTGTGCCCAATCCCGATCGCCAGCAGAATCAGCAGCCTCCGCACGTACCGGTGCAGTCCTTCTCCGGACTCGGCAGCCCGTTGCGCCTGCATGGCGAAGCCGATCCCAAACAATAACGTAAAAATTGTGATCGCCTTTTTTTCCACCAATGCCGCGATCCCGATCTCCAAGAAGTGGTCCCATCGAGAGGTAGCCAGCGCTATCCGAGCTTCTTCACTAAGGAAACCAAACAGCGACAGGTCCCGTAAATTCACGAGTAACACGCCGGCCAGAGCGAAACCGCGCAGAGCATCGAGAAGATCGAGGCGTTGGGCACCGGGTGTTGGAACGGCCTGGGGCATTGGCGAGTGAGATAGAATTTGTGACCGGCCCTGGTTAGTTCGTATATTAGCGACTCGGCGCGGCTGGTTCAGCGATGGTAGGCGAGATCGTCCGAACATCGACAATCGAAAATGCACCTGAAATGACAAGAACGATTACGCGAATTGCTCCCGATGTGGGCTGGCTGCCGATAAGCTTTGCCAACGTCTATTTTATCGGGCGCCCCGGTGGAAAATGGGTGCTGGTCGATGCCGGGCTGCCGGGTCGAGGACGCGACATTATGGAAGCGGCCAACGCGCGCTTCGGCGAAGATTCGCGGCCGGAGGCGATTCTGTTGACGCATGGGCACGCCGACCATGCCGGTTCCGCCCTGGCCCTGGCCGAACAATGGGACGTGGCCGTTTGTGCCCATCATCTCGAGCTGCCATATCTCACCGGCAAATCGCCCTATCCTCCGGCAGATCCGACCGTTGGCGGTGCGATTGGTTTTCTCTCGCGTTTCTTTCCATCGCATTCGCACAATTTGGGGAAGCGAATTCACCCGTTGCCATCCGGCAAGGTTCCCGGCCTAACCGGCTGGCAATGGTTGGCAACTCCCGGACATTCGCCTGGTCATGTCTCTTTTTTTCGGCCCTCGGACCGGGTGCTGCTTGCCGGCGATGCATTTGCCACGATGAACATGGATTCCTGGAGTGGACTACTCACGGGCAGGCAACAATTATCGCGATCGCTGGCACCTTTTACAGCCGACTGGGCGGCGACTCGCTCATCGATCCAGCAATTGGCCGCGTTGCGGCCGAACGTGGCTGGTTGCGGTCACGGGATTCCAATTTCCGATACTGATTTGCCCAACCGGATGGAGGCGTTCGCTGCAAAATTTCGATCGCCCAGACACGGCCGTTACGTGCGAAGACCTGCGCGGACCGATGAAAATGGAATTGTCGATCTTCCGCCGGCGCCATTCGATCCGGTGCCGCTGGCTACGGTTGCATCGCTGGTCCTGGTGGGAGCAGCGCTCGGCGCGGGCTATCTCAATGACGAGAAGCGGCGGTGAACGGCATTCAATTCTCGCAACGTTTTAAAGGCCCTTGCCCGGCGGTGAATGATGCGGCGGGGGCGTAGGCAACGGCTCGGTGGCGGAGCGCTGATCGAGCGTGTCTAGGGATGTGGGATCAATTAGTCCGCCGGTCGGCGGCTCGGCTTCCTGTTTTTTTATTTCAGCCAAAATGATATCGAGTTCCGGCAACTTTCTTTTGAACCCCTTGACCAGTTTGCCGCGGAGTAATTTGGAGAGATCGATATCGTGCACTTGTGGACATGTTGTCGGATGAGCAGGCCAGACAATCATTTGGGCGTCGTGGAGCCGGCAAGGGTCGCCGGGAACTCCTTTGAACGAAACTCTGCCCTTGCCGTGGAGGAGAATGAGTTTGCTCCAGCCTTTGGGATGATGCTCGAACATGGCGGTGAAGCCAGCGATGGCGGCGGTTGCGACAGAGGTATGAATTTTTACTTCGCCGGCTTTTTGGGGCGCATACATTAAGATAGCGCCGCTGCCCAAGTCGTAGGTCTTTGTGGCCCGGCCGAAACTGAAAACGGTATTGGCGCCGAGCCGGGTGAGAGTTTGATCGGTGAAAGTGATCTCGGCGCGGGAATCGCTGCCGGTGCGCACCGCTGTTCCTTCCTGGACGCTGTCGTTTACCGCGGCTGGGCGCGGCGCGGCACGGGAAGTAAGCAAGTTCACGTCGCGAACAACTTCGGTGACGCGCGCCTCTTTTTTCGGAGCGGCAATAGCCAGGTGGGTGAGGCCGACCCCGATCGTGGCGATGAAGAGGATTCCGATGAGACGAATAGGAGCGCGTAGTAGTTTGTTCATGGTCGTAGTTGTCGATTTTGTTGAGAATTTTGTTTGTCGATCGTTCTTTCGAGCGCGCGGATATGGGACCGATGATTCGGCAACGCGGTTGGACGCGTTCCAGCCCCGGTTCCGCCGGGCGGCCCAAGCGGCGGCGCCATCAAAAGCGGGAACGAGATCGCTCCTGCTCCGCCAAACATTCCTCCAGTCCCATTTCCGCCCGATCCCAGATCATAGTTACGAACCGTCGCATAGACGTGGGCCTGCGAACTGGTCATTACGGTGGAGCCAACGCCAATCGTCACGGTATTCGCGGCGATGTCGATTTGGGCGCCGGTAAGATTGACAGTGCCCGTGAAATTGATCGTGCTGTTGTTGCTTCCCGAAATGGAACCGGCATAAAGCCGCAACAAAGTCGTCGCCGAGATCAAGCCGCCATTGATGTTGAGCGTACTGTTATCTCCCAGCGTGGCCACTTTGATAACGTCAGCCATCATTATTGCATTGGTGAGAGTAATTTGCCCGCCGGCGTTGGCATTTCGAATGTCAATGCCGCCGCGGTCTGCTCGAATTGCTCCGGCCACATTAACCTGACTGTTCCCCGTGACGGAAGTGGCGTTGATTGCGATCAGACCGCCCGGTCCGGGCGCGGCTCCGTCGAGCAAGGCCAATAATTGCGCGCTGTTGGCGACGTTAATGGCTACGCCGGAATTTTTGCCGCTGCTGAGGTTGATGTTGCCGCCAGCTGCGCTTTGTCGCCCGGCAACAGTATCCGAAACCTGAATGCGGTTGTTTACGGTCACGGTCCCCAGATTGGCGGTAAGACTAACGGTACCGCCGTTTCCGCCGTTCGGGACGGCATCATTGCCGCCGCTCGAAGCATCGATATTGGTTCCCACCAGGATATCACCGGTCGTTGCGGTGCCAGTGAAGCTGCCGCCATTTCCGCCGGCTACCCCCGAACCGCCGGCCGCGTCTCCGCCGGTGAAGAGCGCACCATTTATCGCGGCGGCTCCGAACGTCACCGACGGTGCGGTGAGCGTGAGTGTGCCGCCGGGAGTCCCCAGGTTGTTTACGCCGCGAAAGTCGAATCCATTCGCAGCCGTGAGAGAACCAGCCGCGGTCACATTGATCATCCCGGAAGTGCCGGTGATCAGATTCGCCATGCTATTGCCGCCGATCGCCAAATTACCCGAGGAGAGAGTGATCGCGCCCGCGGTTTGGGTAAACGTTCCTCCGAGACTCAGGGTCGCGCCGCCGCTAACACTGATTGGTCCCGATGAAGTCGTCGTGGAAGGGAACGCGAGCGTGCCGGTCTGGACGTTGACCGAACCCATATTGTCAAAGGGGAACGCCATCTGGTAGGTGCCCGCGCCAACGTTGCGCGTGAAGGTGCCCGAATTGTTGAAAGTTCCGCCGCTACCGAAATCAATTCCAAGATTATTTTGGGCGAGCCATATGCCGGCGTTGTTAATGATGCCGCCACTCTGCAGACCGAAGTCGTGGAACCCGCTATCGGTCGCGGTCTGACCGGCTGCGTTGTTCAGAGTGGCGCCAGCGAGATTGAGTTGCGATCCGCCAGCCATGTTGATTCCGCCATTGGCGTCGAAGATTCCGCCGCCAGTCAATGTTCCGCCGGCCCAGTTGAACAGGCCGCTTATCGTGAAAGTTGCGCCGGTGCCAAGGCTGCCAGCAGTGACATTAAGCAGATTAGTGTTGGCGTTCACATTAAAATTCGCGGAGCCGCTGACGGTGGTGGCGCCGGTCACGTTGTAGCTGCTGCCGGCATTGAGGTTCCAAGTGCTGTTGCCGAGCTGCACCGTACCCGCTCCGCTGACCATCGCGCCGTTCAGATTATGCGTGCCGCCATTGAAACTTAATATCGCGCCGACGTTAGCCACGAAGCCTCCGGTGCTGGTGCCGCCGCCGTTGAGACCCAGCGTGCCGGTATCGACATTAACCGTGCCGGTGTTGTTAAAGGGAAAGGCGACCTGATAAGTGCCCGCGCCAACGTTGCGCGTGAAGGTGCCCGAATTGTTGAAAGTTCCGCCGCTACCGAAATCAACTCCAAGATCATTTTGGGCGAGCCATATGCCGGCGTTGTTAATGATGCCGCCACTCTGCAGACCGAAGTCGTGAAACCCGCTATCGGTCGCGGTCTGACCGGCTGCGTTGTTCAGAGTGGCTGCATTCAGATTCAACTGGCTGCCGCCAGCCATACTGATCCCGCCGTTAGCGTTGAAAACGCCTCCGCCGGCCAGCGTCCCCCCGTTCCAGGTAAAAACCTGATTGATCGTTAACGAATTGGCGCCGGTAACCGTGCCGGCACCAAGCGTGAAATTTTGGATCGTGATTGGAATGTCGAGCGTGATCGTGCCGCCATTGTTCAGCGTCGCATTGTAGAGATCGCCCGGGTTGGGCTGGCCGTTGTTAGGAAAGTTCGGATCGATGTCCCAATTGGGCGGGGTGCTCCAGTTGCCGGCCCCGCCGGTCCACGTTGCTTCGGTGATCACGACCGCGGGCGGCATGAAATTGGAGAGCACGATGTTGTTGCCGGTGTAATCAACCTGGAACGAGCCGAATCCGTCGGTGGTATCGAGCCGGGCCCCGGAAGCGACGTTGGCAAAGATTCCGGTCACGCCGCCCGTGGCCGTCGCGATGGTGAACGCATCGCCGGGAGCCACGGAATTCTGAAAACCGTTGGCGAAGGAAAGAACGAGATTACCGTCGAGGCCGACCATTCCGCTCACATTGAGAAAGCTATATTGGCTTCCCTGGGTCAGTCCGCCGATCTGAAAGCTGAGATCTGAACCGGTCATTAATGCGACGTTGCCGTTGACGACGAGACCGCTGCCGCCGAGGCTCGGCCTGATGGTGGCGCTGCTGTTAATCGAGGCGAAGATATTACCGGACCCGGTGAGCAGCCCACCCTGAATTTGCAGCGCGCTAGTGGACGAGATATCGCCGCCGCCCAACTGCGTCGTGCCAGCCGTTTGGGTGTAGCCACCGTTGAAAACCAGGGTGCCGCTATTGGCGTTGACCGTGCCGGCGTTGTTAAAGGCCACTTGCGGCGTGACGACGAAAGAGGTCGCCCCGGTGTTACGGGTGAAGGTGCCGTTGTTATTAAAAGTGCCATCGGCGCCACTATTATAAAAGAATCCATCGGCGGCGGTGTTGGTTTGGACGAGGAACAGGCCGTTGTTGTTTATCACGGCGCCGTTTTGGAAAAGGATCTGCGAAAAATTGCTCATGGTGGCCGTCTGGCCGAGAGCGTTGTTGAGAGTGCGCTGATTCAGGAAGACCTGCGCGTTGTTTAGGAGAATCCCGCCATTGCCATTGATCGCTCCTGCGCCGCTGAAGGTGCCGCTCGTCCAGGTGAACAGACCTGTCGAGTTCACGTTTGGGGCGGTCCCGCCCATAGTGCCGCCGAGGAAGGTGATCGATGACGCGGTGACATCGGTAGAATTAAAGTTCACCGCGCCACTGTCGATCATAACCGCACCGAGGCTGGTGATAGGGCTGTTAAAGTTGACGGTGGCGCCGGAAAAGTTGGTTTGGCCGGTGACATTGTAGCCGCCCGCGATATTGGTCGTGCCGGAGAGGAAGTTGATGGTACCGGCGCCGGTCACATTGGAAGTCGCGTCGAACGTAAAGTTGCCATCAATCCGCAGAAATCCGCCCGCCGCGGCTGAGAACGTACCGGAGTTCGTTCCCCCGCCGCTAAATGTAAAAGCGCCAGTTGGCACGGACACGGTGCCCGTATTCGTGATCGGGATATCGAAAAACACCTCCTCCATCCCGCCGTCGGCTTTTCTCAGCGTGCCAGAGTTGATGAAATTGGATCCCGCTCCATTGAAGGCAAAGCCCGAGTTGATTGTAATATTGTAGGCCCCGCTGTTGTTCAGCATCACGTTCTGAAGGGTCATCGTCGTGGCCTGCGTGCTGGTTCCGGCAATAAAGAGATTGCCGCCGATAAAGGTTCCCCCGGTAAATTGCAGCCCGGTGTTCAACGTGAGCGGATTGGTCAACACCAGTGTTCCGCCGTTCATTTGCAACTGTTGAATGATTACGCCGGCCACGATGTCCTGGGTGAGCATTCCGCTGTTGATGATGGCGGTGTAAGCTTTGCCACCGCTATTATTGGGCACGATGGCCGGAGTCCAACTGGCCGGAGAACTCCAGATTCCACCGGGAAGGCCAAGATAGGTAATCGTCGTACCGGTCGGGCCAGGTGGAAGTGGGACCGGCGGAAACGCTGAAAAAGCCTGGTCGATCACGTCGCCTGATGTGGGATCGTTATCGACGGTAACCTCCTCTTCGACGCCTTCGCCCTGCTGCTTTCGAATTTCTTCCGCGATCAACGGCTCGCTTGCGAGCGGCTCAAAATCCGTGAACAGCAGGCTGGTCTCGACCAGTTTTTTTAGATCGATCGTAACCGGTTTTGGCAGCCTCGTGGCGTTCGCCGGAACAATGAGCATTTCCCCGGGATGAATAGCGACCGTTTCGCCGGGCTGACTATTGAGAAAGACGCTGGCGATGCCTTCCAGGCTGATGAATTTGAAATAGTCATTTCGCTCCTTCGGGTTGGCCGGCGTCGGATTGCGGGTCACCAACCCAAACTGGACATGCTCTGCCTCTTCGTCTTGCGCCGAACGGCGATCGGTTCTTCCCCCCCCCGCCGGCATGCGCCTCAATCAGAACGGTCGTGCCGGTAATCGCCGCGGTCACGGCTGCGGTTGAAATTTTGGCGCCGCCGCTATTCTTGGGCACGTACAAAAGCATTGCGCCGACGCCGAGATCGATATTGCGACTCCCTTCATTGAAAGTGAAGGTCGTGTTCGCACCCAGACGGGTGAGCGTTTGATCGGTAAAGGTAAGCTCGGTGCGTGACTCCGTCCCGGTACGCACGGCCGTTCCGCCGCGGACAGTATCCTTCAGAAGGGCCGGACGCGCCGCGGCCTGCTCGGGAAGCATTTCTACTTTCTTGATGATTCGAGTGATCTGGGCCTCGCTCAGTTGCTCGGCCAAAACCGGTCTGCTGGGCGTACCCAGCGACAAAGCGACCAGCAGCCACAGAAACTCCCTCCGCGCCCGGAATCGGGCGAAGCCCGGGCCTACCGAGCAGTTCTTTAGAACTTTATCCATAGCGACACGACCCCGCCTACGTTCGCTACTTCGTAATCAAAAACACCGTGGTTAGACTGGCTGGCCGCAAGAGTGCCGATCGCCCCGGCGCTAAGAAAGTTGGTTATGCGGTAATTTGCGCTCAGCGCGAGGATCTCACTTACATCGACGCGCGAGTCTTGATGATAATAATCACGCACGGCAATACGGCCCGAGGCGTTGATCGAAAATGCGCGGGTAAGGTTCGCCGAATAACTGAGGTAAACTTCGTAATCGTTGCGGCGGGGAGCTTCCGGCCAGGCCGTGGCACTGATATTCGCATCTGCGCCGATTGAAACCTGCTGGGCCCGCCCGAAGCGGAAAGGAATGTCCGCGCTGGCGATAAAGACGTGGTTCGAATAGAAATCGTCGAAGCTGTCCTTCTTGGTCAGGCGATTGTAATCGTACTCGAAGCGGAGAAGCAGATTATGACACTGAGGCAGCAGATATCGGAATCCGATTTCGAAATCGAAGCTTCCAAAATCGAAGCCGTCGAATCGATCGTAATAAAACAACTGCTCACGGACGCCGACCAGACCGTAAAACGTGGGAGTAAAACGCGGCTCGTAGAACACAGAAGCTGTCGGCGCGATGATGAAATCGTCCATTTCGCCGCTGTTGCTGAGGGCAACGTTGGACGTCCAATAGAAAGGCGTGCCCGCCGACACGGTGAACGGCTGATATCCTTCTGCTCGTTTGAGAATTTGCTGTTCGCCAAGGTCGGAATCGTTCGGAGTCGGCACGGCATGCCCGTCGATAACACCGGTCGGCGGCGCATTGGTGCCGAATTGCGACGGGGCCTGGCTGCGGGTCAGGGCGGCCTGATCGGCCTCGACTTCCTGGCCAAAACCTCGGCCGGCTAGACCCAGCAAGATCGACATATACAGCGTCATCGCGAGGACCAACCGGGGAAATGGACAGCGACGGCTCATACGCGGGGTCCTCTTTTTGAGGCTATTCATTTTCTGGGTCAAGCTGTTACTATTCATCGCCGTGGAATGGAGTTGGAGACGGACTCACGAATCCGAGTCGGAGTAACCGTGCCGTTTTCAATTGAGGGCACCACGCGCTGGCGGAACGGCGCCGCGGCCGTCGTCTGCGATGCCGCGCGGTGACGATGGCGTCCTGCCCGAGCAACTGTGTCGTCAAATGGCGGTGCCTCGGTCAAAGAGTGGGTATTCGCCCCGGCACCCCCGAAATCACCCGTTCCGGCGATGCCATATTCGGCATGGTTGGTGTAAACGTCGGCGGGTGTTTTGTTCGGATTGTCGATAAAGACGGTGACACCCATGTCGATGTGAACCGTATCAGCGGCGAGAATATTTACCGGACTGGACAGGGTCACATTCGCAATGAAGTGGATCGTGCCGTTGCTGCCGCCGGCATAGAGCTTCAACTGGCTGTCGGCCGAGATCAAACCGCCGCCGATGGTCAAGGTGCCGTTCGTGCCGAGCGCGCCGATCTTAACGATATCGGCGAAAATGTAGGCATTGTTGATGTTGATCGCGCCATCGATTCCTTCGTGGCGAATTTCGACCGTGCCGCGATCGGCAATGATCGCGCCGGGCTCGCCGTTTCCATTGTCGATGTCGATGGTGCTGTTGTTTCCACCATTCGGGCGACCGTTCCGCTTCGTTTTCGGATTGGTTGCGTGCAACAAGATCTTTCCACCCGGTCCAGGTGCAGCCCCGTTCAATAACGAGAGCAATTGGCCCGAGCTCGTGACGTTGATCGCCTGGCCCGAGGTCTTGGTGCTATTGATCGTGATGTTTCCGCCGTTCGAGCTGGCACGATATGGTGGCGGGGTCTCGTCTGGCGCGGCCTTAAAGACATCGTTAGACGAAACGATCACAGTGGAATTAACCGTCACTGTTCCGCCGCTGTTGATGGTTACTGCACCGCCATCGCCGAGGATGAACGGCCCGCCGTCGGGAATCAGGCCGGTGTAGGTCGTAATGGCGGGCGTTTCATTGTCGCCGTCGTTCAGCGTAACGTCTCCCGTGGCATTAATGTTTACCGTGCCGCCACCACCACCAGCGGTGGAATCGGTTGCGTAATTACCGCCGTTGGCTGCGATGTAGTTTATCTGGCCGCCCGACCCGATCGTCAGGCCACCGGCGTTGATGTTGAGAGTGACTTTGCCGCCGTTGCCCGGATTATCGTTTCCAAAATTCGAATCGGCATCGGAACCGTTAGACGGAAGGAACGGGATGGTAGGCCCAGTGGTTACGATCGAATTCACGGTCACGGTCATATCATCGGGAGTGAACCCGACGCTGCCGTCACTGCTTGCGCTTTCAGGCTGAATCAGTGAAACATCCATCAGGTTCAGGGCATTCCCGGCAGTCAGATCGTTCACAAGCAGGAACGCCGAATCTGCTCCTCCGCCGATGTTGACGTCGGTTCCGGCCGAAATCTCAAATACGAACGCGCCGCCAACGATCGAGACCGATCCGTTAGTGGCTGTAACTTCGGTTGGAACATAGACAACGCCGCCCACGGAAATGTTGTTACCGGCAGTGACGCTGCCCCACGTGTTCAAATCGCCGCCGACCATGATGTCGGTGTCGGCATGAACGGATACGTTCCCCTCTGAAATAAACTTGCCGCCGTCGTCTCGGATGTTTGCCGTGAGCGAACCACCCACATCGATCGAGCCGGTGTCGACAAGAATCATCGGCACAGGTTCCTTTCCAGGCCGCTTACTCGATTTTGGGGTGCTGCCATCGATCACGAAGCTGGCATCCCCGTCGGTCGTTAGGGCGCCGCCAATGTTGAAATTGATGCTCGCCGACTTGACCAATCCGCCGCTTGTATTGTCGATCAACGCATCCAGCGAACCCGCGTGAAAGTCTCCCCCAGTTGTGACTGAAATAGACGCGTTGCCGCCGATCTGACTTCCTTCGCCGCTGTTCAAGATTTGGATTGTTGCCGCATCGAGGATGTCGATGTTGCCCGTAGAAGCCCTGCGCTTCTTCCCGCCGGAGTTTAAGGCATTGATGCTGATGGCAGCGTTCCCGTCGATGGTCCCGCCGTTGTTGATGATCTTCGCAAGAAGCTCGCCGTCGATTGAAAGAGCCCCAGCGTTGACATTCACGGTGGCATTTCCACCAATCATACCTCCGCCATTTTCACCACCATCGTTGAAGTTTAGAATATCGAACGATGCGCGCCCGGCTGTAGTGATCGCGCCGGAAATATCAAACATGACCTTGGAATTCCCCCCAATGCTGCCACCGGAGTTATGGATGGTCCCAAACAAGTTAAAGTCATTCTCATCCAAGGTTTCAGTGGAGAGATGATCGGCAGTGACGTGGACCAGCGCATCACCGACTATTGTCCCACCGAGCGTCTTGCCGTCAGAATCGTCGTTTATGATTGCGAAGAAGGCGCCATTGCCACCGTTTATTCCGCCGGAGGCAAGAGCATTGACGGTCGCGTTACCTGCAATATGGCCCCCGTCGGAGTTGACGAGAAAAAAGTTCGCACTGTTCTCGGTTACGAGATCGCCGGCGATATTGAAATTAATCTCGGCGTCATCGCCAATCGTGCCGCCGCTGTTCGTGATTTCGGCGGACAGATCTCCACCCACCGAAATATCCGCGGCATCGACCGTGACCGTGGCGGTCCCATCAATGTTCCCGCCGCCAAAATTATAAATTCCGAAAATTGCATCGGAGCCGATCGAGATCCCAGGCGTAAGCAATCCGCCGCGACCGCGGGCGGCCATCCCTGCCGACACGCTGACGCTTGCATTGCCATTAATTATCCCGCCGTTGTAGTTGTCGATCTCCGTATCGAGATAACCGGTCGTCGAAAGATTGTTTGCGACGGAGAGTTGAATCGTGGCATCGCTGCCGATGCTTCCGGCCGTGCCGGGGCCAGGACCATTTCTCTGGTTGCCGATGTAAACGTCGAAATTCGAAGTGGTCTTATCGTCCCCGATCGAAATGTTCGCGGCGGTAATGTTCACCGCGGCATTGCCGTCGATCGTGCCGCCGTTCAGATCGGGCAATCCGCTCCGGCGGAACTGATCGATGTAAGCGGCGGCATTGCCGGTAACGCTCAAGTCGCCACCGGTGTTCACGGTTACCGTTGCGTCTCCATGAATGGTGCCGCCCGATGGCGGCGTGAATTGATAATCGGACGGAATGTCATTGAGTACGAACCAGGCAGCTCCAGAACTCCCAAATATATTGGCCGTACCCTGAATTGTTACGTCACCGGGAACATCCCAGGTGACGGTAGCGTTCCCGCTGATAACGCTGCTGCGATTGCTGATGCCGCAACCGTAGATGATCCCGTCCATGCTGACGCTGGCCGCATGGACATAGACCGATACGTTCGAGCCAATGCTTGAGCCGCTGGTGTTTCCCCCGCTGTCAACATATCGATTCCCGACAATAAACTCAGAGCTGAACCCCGTCTCATCGGCGCCAACGGTCAAGGCCCCGCCAATGTTGAAGGTCAAATTCCCGCCCGAATCGATCATTCCGCCGCCGCGATTGTTCAGGAAAACATCGAGATAGGAATCAGTCGTTAGGTTGCCCCCGATCTGGACGTTGATATTTCCTCCAGTGCCGATATGTCCGGCAGCATTAGCTGTCTCATCGTAGTTCTGGAGATATAAGGCGAAGGCATTGGCATGAACGTCGCCGGTCCCCTTGCCACCCACCATCAAGGTGATATTGCCGCCGGTGTCGATGTTGCCGTTCGTGTTTTGCAGGGTGAGTTGGAGATCTGGCTGCGAACCACTGGGGACAAGGACGTCGCTGCCGGGTCTGAGAACCGGGCCAGCTGCGTCGACGGCTCCACCGCCGGTAGTCAGATTGCCGCCCACCGTGAGCGAAATGTTTCCGCCGGTGCCAATTTGACCGCCGAAGCTGTTGTCGATGTCCAGATTGACCGTCGAACTTGTGAGATTTCCGCCAACCATGCCCGTGATACTGCCGCCCATGCCGATGTTCCCAAACGTGTCGTTATCAATCACGGCCGAGATTTGAGCCACTTGTGCGTTCCCGGTGACATTCAACGAAATGTTTCCGCCGGTGCCGATCGTGCCGCTGGAATCGGTGTCGATTACAGGGAGGAATGAATCAGCATTCAAATCAGTGCCGATCTGGAAATCGATATTTCCACCGGTGGTAATGCTGCCGCCGCTGTCGATGTCGATCACAGGCGAGATCCGGCCGGTAGCGGTCAGCCCGCCATCAATCATTACGCTCAGATTGCCGCCTTCAGTGATGTGGCCGTCATTGGAACCGTCAATTTCAGCATCGAAATCGCCCGCGATATTTATATCCCCGCCCGCGGTCAGGCCGATGTTGCCACCTGTGCCGATGGAAGCGCCGTCGTAAAATTGGACGCCAAGGGAAATTCCTCCGCTGGTCGTTTGGATGTTTCTGTCAGCTGAAACGTGCAATGTTTCCGCCTTGATCAAAGAACAATTCGTTAAGGTTCGTTGACCGCATAAATATCCGACGTCACGATATCGTTGCCGGCATGAAGAGTGACGTTCGCGCCGTTTGAGCGCGGGGCCATCAGCGCGGCCGGCATTTCCGCCGCCACTGCCGCTGACAGCATTCGTTTCCAGCGAAATTCCGTTTGGCTACCATGATGTCGTGACCCGCGGTGACCAAAAGATTCCCGCCATCGATGTTTCCGGTATCGGTGTAAACATCGATGTTCGCCGTGTTGATATCGTGGCCGGCATCCATCGTGAAATTAAGTCCGCTGTCGATGCCGCCGTTGTAGCGATCGAGGTAAAGACCGCCCGGGATGTTAATGTCGTTGCCGGCAATGAATGAGACGTTGCCGCTTGAGTTTTCGACCGTGTCAGAGCTGTCGAACCCGTCGAGTATGAGATTGTTTCCGGCCCTGAAATACATCGTGATGCCTTCGATCGCGTAACCGGTGTCGAGCGAAATATCGCGGCCGGCGACGGCGTAGATCTTTTCGGATTGGAACGAACCGGTGCCGAGAATGTCGCGCTCGGCATACAAGCTGAGCTTGTGCATGGTGTCGAAGCTGCCATCCAGAGTGAGATCGCTGGTCGCTCCGCGCGCATAAAATATGAGGTCCCGGAGCCCCGTGAAATCGACATTCGGCGCGACTGTGATCGGCCCGTTTACAGTGGCGAACAACAGACCATCCAGACCGGCGAAAGTGAGAACAAGGTTGCCTTGAAGGCCACCGGCCGGCGCAATCATGATGCTATTCACGGCGACCAGCCCGAGATTAACTTCGCCGCCCTCCGTGTTGATAACCGGGTCGCCTTGCAGAATCAGATTGCTAAACTTGAAAACCGCGCCCGAACTGTCGATCTCATCGTCGAATCCGCTGGACGTGTCGAACGCCGATGTCGATCCAAACGCCCAGAGCGAGAACGCTCCGTCGATTTCGCGGCCGCGATAAATCTTCCCATAATCGGTTTGGTCCCCGTTCGTAATCGCCGGATCGGTCGAGATCACGGTGTTGGAATCGATCACGTAAGGATCGGGCGACGAAATTGTAGTGGGCGTGCCGTACTTGCTCGGCGTGCCGGTCGGTGTTGGGGTTGCGCTTGGCGTTGCTGTCGGTGTTGGGGTCGCGCTCGGCGTCGGAGTAGGAGTCGCGCTCGGTGTCGGAGTAGGAGTCGCGCTCGGTGTCGGAGTGGGAGTCGAGCTCGGTGTAGGAGTTGGCGTCGAACTTGGTGTCGGAGTTGGAGTCGAGCTTGGCGTTGGAGTAGGTGTTGAACTTGCCGTCGATGTCGGGCTCGGTGTCGGCGAAGCGGCGTCGCGTTGGTCGATGTCATCGATGTCATCCGGCGGTGGCGTTGGGGTCGCCCCGGCCCCGGCGCCGCCCTCCTGTTCGTCGATCACTTGCAGAATCAAATACTCATTGGCCAGCGGCGGAAAATCGGTCAGCAGATGCGCGGTGGTGAAAACCAGCTTGGCATCGAACTTTGTGGGCTTGGTAATGCTCCCATCGGGCAGCATCATCACCATTTGCCCGGCGGGCACATCGACGCAGTCTTCCGGCCGCTGTCTTTCCCCCGGCGGACGTTCCCGGCAAAAATGTCCAAGACCTTCGAGCACGAGTAATTTCTTGGGAAAATTCGGGTTCGATGAAAACATGGCCGTGCCGCCACTGATGGAGGCCGTGACTGCCGCGGTGCGAATTTGCGCGGGCTCGCCGCCGTGGGGGACCTGCACAAGAATGGCCCCGCTATCCAGAGTCACTTCGCGAGTGCCGCCCCTGATACTGAACACAGTATTTTGGCCCAGCCGGGTGATCGTTTGATCGGTGAAGGTCAATTCCGCGCGCGAATCGACCCCAGTGCGCACGGCCGTTCCCTGTTTGACATCGTCGTTCACCGCTGCCGGTCGCGGTGCGGCATTCGATCCCAGCAAGCGCACATCCTGAATCACTCGAGAGACGCGCGCTTCTTCCAACGGGGCGGCCAGCGCAACCGGTTTTCCGGCGCCCAAAGCCATCACCACAAAACAGAGCGTCACCGGCACGCCGGTCCGGAAATTCGCAAACGTTCCTTTCATCTTCATTTCGCTGCTGAGAAAAGTTCCACCGTTTCGGGACTCGGGCTTGGAGTTGGAGTGGGGGACTCGGCTGTTCTGACGTCGCCCAAGTCCAGCTTGGTCGGGTCAACCAGTGAGACCATTGTTCCGCCGCCGAAAATCACCAGGTTGGTATCGATCAGGATTTTTTTCGATTTGTCGCGGGCCTGCTTCCGGGTTTCCGAAGCAATCGCCTGCTCGCTACGCAAAGGAGGAAGATCGACAATGAACCGGCTCGTTTTCACGAACCGGTCGATATCGAAATCCACCGGATCGCTCAAGGCATTATCCGGGTTGCCAATGATCATCTGGCCCGGCTTAACCAGAACAGAATCGCCCAGATGTTTGGGGCGGTACAACCGGCCGGTTCCCTGCAACACCAGAAATTTACAAACGCCCGGGGCATACTCGAGCATCGCGGTCGTGCCCGCGCCTGCAGCCGTCACCGCGCCGGCGTGCATCTTTGTGCCGCGCGCGCGCTTTGGCAGCTGCACCAGCACCGCGCCTTTTTCCAAATTTAAATCGCGCCCGCCATTGTCGAAATTGAACGAGGTATCGGCTGCGAGACGCACCACGGTTTGATCTGGGAAAGTAACTTCGGCCCGCGAATCGGTGCCGGTGCGAATGATTGTTTTCGCGGCGAGTTTGTTGTTCACCGATACCGGATGAGGCGCTGCCTCCGGACCGATCAATTGCACATCGTTGGATGTCTGCGTCACCCGGGCCTCCGTCATAGAGCCGGCCTTCGCGTCGAAAAGCGAGATCGCTAGCGACGACAACGCAAAGACACAAAGATAACGATTCATGATGCCTGGCCCTCGGGCCCGTAATTCCGGGCGCTTTTTTGAGGCATCGGCCCTGCCGGGTCAAGCTTTTATCGGGATTTTATACAGAGGATAACCAAGGGGAATAACCGGACGCTCTCTCATCGGCGTCATCCGCGCTCGGTCTTCGTCTTCCTCCCTTACCTTCGTTTCCTTCTGTAAAGGCCTCGCCTGCAGCCGCCTCGCTCTGTCGAGGCGTTCCCAGTGTCTTGTTAGCAGATGCACGGCGACGCAGCGCCGTGACTACAACACAGAAAACAAAGCATCCGCGCTATCCGCGTAATCCGCGGTCGATTCCTTCGTTGCCTTCTGTAAAAGACGCTTTTCTGTAGCCGCCTCGCTGCGTCGAGGCGTTCCCAGCGTCTTGTTACGCGGATGCACGGCAGCGCAGCGCCGTGGCTACAACAGAACGTTGCCTTCCCTTCGTTTCCTTCTGTTAGACCTTGCTCGTGGAAAACTCCGGCCAGGGGATTCTACAGGCCGAGCAGCTCTCGCTGCCACGGCACCAGCAGTTTTTCCGCGCTCTTAATGTCCGTTGCGATCGCTTCCAGCGCGGCCCGGGGCGCCACAAACGCCGGCTCCACCTTCAACTCCCTTGCCGCGTGGTCGCGCTTTTGTCGCAGTTGCTCGGTCCGGCGCACTGTTTCCGCCGAGGGCCGTGTTCCAAAACGGCGTCGTGAGACGGGCCAGCGGTCCTCCGGCAATTCCAACGCGCGCTCGGCCGCGTGGCGAAAAGCGAGCCGGCGTCGCTCGGAAAAATGCCGGTAATCGGGCACCTTGCCGGCGGCAAAACTTTCCGCCGAGTGCAACAACTCATGATTTTGCAAAATGTGAAACGCCGGACGATCGGCCGCCTCCGCTTCTTTTTCCCGCCATTGCCAAAGCGCGCGCAAGACCGGTGTCGCCCGGCCCCGTAATGCGCCTGAGCCGCGAACTCGCCACGCTTCGTCCTCATCCCGTTCGCGTTTTACTGCTGCCTGCTCAATCGCGCGCTCGCACGATTGCCGGAACCATTCCAGACGCCGATGTCTATCCAGCTCCGCTTCCAATTTTTCAGCGAGTGGCAGGAGGTAACGCGTGTCGTTCATCGCGTACTCCGCCATGCGCGCCGGCAGGGGCCGTTGCGCCCAGTTCGCCTTTTGCGAGCCTTTCGGAAGATCGACATCGAAATATTTTTTCACCAGCGCCGCCAGGCTGAACTCGCGGATACCAAGCAGCCGCGCCGCGATCACGGTGTCGAAAACTTTGCTGGCATTGAAATTCAAACCACGGCGCAGCATCCGCAGATCGAAGTCCGCGCCTTGCAAGACGATTTCCTTCGGTTCCAACGCCGTCCCGCAACGGCGCAAGATCGACATCGGCCAGCGGATCGACAATAAAATCGCCGCCCGCAACGCTGATCTGCAACAAGCAAAGTTTCTCCCGATAACAATGGAGACTGTCCGCTTCGGTATCGACCGCGATGCGATCGGCCGGCTCGATTCGCCTCAGCAATTCGCGAAGTTCTAACCCACTTGCGATCACCTGGTGTAGAGGCGCCCGTGTCGGGCGCGCAGTAATAGCCGGTGCGGGCGACACGCCCGCCACTACACTGCCTTTAACGGAATCCGAATGACGATGGGAACGCCCCGCGTGCTCCTTCGTCATTTGAGAATTCGTGCCTTCCTTCGTCATTCGTCATTCGAGCTTCGTCATTTCCGTACATCATTTCAATCCGCTCAGCAGCAATTCCGCATTCGTCTTGGTCACTGTCAGGTTTTCGATCAATTTTTCCATCGCTTCGAGCGGGGGAAGGTCCGCCATGGTCTTGCGCAGCAGGAGCACCCGCTCCCATTCGTCGGGATGATACAATAATTCCTCGCGCCGCGTGGCCGACATCAATGGATGAATCGCCGGATACAATCGCTTCTCCTGCAACCCCCGGTCCAGATGCAGTTCCATGTTGCCCGTGCCTTTGAACTCTTCGAAAATCAACTGGTCCATCCGGCTGCCGGTCTCGGTCAGGGCCGTGGCCAGCACGGTGAGACTGCCGCCTTCTTCCACATTGCGCGCCGAACCGAAAAACTTTTTCGGTTTGGTCAACGCTTTGGCTTCCACGCCGCCCGACATGGTCCGCCCCTTGGAGGGCTGCAGATTATTATACCCGCGGGACAATCGAGTGATGCTGTCGAGCAGGATCACCACGTCCTTTTTTAATTCCACCAGGCGCTTCGCCCGTTCCAGCACCATCTCCGCCACTTCCACGTGGCGATGCACCGTTTCGTCGAAGTTGGAATGATAAATCTGGCAGTTGATCTCCCGCTCCAGATCGGTCACTTCCTCCGGGCGCTCGTCCACCAGCAACATGATCAGCACGATCTCCGGATAATTTGCCCGAATCGCTTTGGCGATTTCCTTGAGCAGGATCGTTTTGCCCACGCGCGGCGGCGCCACGATCAAGCCACGCTGCCCGCGCCCCAGCGGCGCCAGAAGATCGACCGCGCGTGCGCTGATCGAGTTCGTCTGCGGATTTTCCAGCATGATCCGGCCCTGCGGAAATTGCGGGGTCAGCTTATCGAAATCGGGCGGCTCGATCCATTTCTCCGCCGGCTCGCCTTCGATCGCGGTAACCTGATCGAGCACGAGACCTTTCTCGCGGTCGCGCGGGAGCCGCACCGTGCCGGCCAGCAGATGACCCGGGCGCAGATGAAACTGCTGAACAATCGCGCGGGGAACGCATACATCCTCGGGCACTGGCAAAAAGTTCAAGGCCGGCCAGCGCAACATTCCGAGAGATTCGCTCGTCTTATCGAACCAACCCTCCGCCGTGACTGTCCCGCCGCGGCTCAACGCGTGTCGCGCAAGATCGAGAATCTGCTGATGCGCAGAGCGCGTCGCATGCAGATGCAGATCGAGTTCGCGAGCCAGTGCTTTGAGCTCGTCGCTCGACGACTTTTGCAGCTGGTTAAGATCGAGCGCGCGCGGCGGCGGCGCAGCTGCAGTTGTAGCCGGGGTCGTCGACCCCGGTGTAGTGGCGGCCATGCCGGCCGCGGCCGCATGATCGACATCCTGAGTTGTAGCCGGGGTCGTTGACCCCGGCTCCCCGGCTTTATCCGGATTATCCTGACAACGCTCAACGCTCAACGCTGAACGTTCAACGTCCAATGCCTGCGAATCCGATTCCCCCATTGGGCGCTCGCCACGGCGGAGCCCGTCCGAGGCGGAGGCGGGTTGGGCGTTGGACGTTGGACGTTGAGCGCCTGCCGCGCCGGAGCCATCCGAAGGCGGGTTTTCTTCTTCCATCCCTAATATGCTCTCATCCATTCGTAAAAATTTTCGTCAGTGAAAAGTGATCCGTTTAAATCCGTGTAATTCGTGTCCAAAATCGTCGACATGCTTTCTGCCCCCATCATCCGTGCAATCCGTGGTCAAAAATTCTCTGCCTTCCCGATTCGTAATTACTTCCCCCAAAGCCCCACCAGACTCCTGGCCTGCTCCACCAGCACCGATCGCTCCCCGTTGTTCCAAACAACGTGATCGGCCCGTCTGATTTTTTCTCCGAGAGGCATTTGTGACTCAATTATTTGCTCGGCGTCCACGGTAGAAACAGCCCGCCGCTGCGTCCCGTTCTGGTAGGGACGGACCGCCGGGCCGTCCGGCGCGCTCGGCGAGCGCACCCTACCCGACGATAATCGCTCCCGCAATCTGGCCAACTGGATCTTCCTCGAACACGCCACCACCACCACTCGATCGCACAGAGTTTCACCGCCGGTCTCATAAAGAAGGGGAATATCAGCCAGGAAAAAATCGGGAGAATTACGATGCGTTTCCGCGAGCACACTCCATTGACGGCGAATCCGCGGATGAAGAATTTGTTCGAGCGCGCGTTTTTTCGCCGCGTCCTGGAAGACTATCGTCCGAAGAGCGCTCCGGTTCAAGTCCTGCTGTAGCGGCGCTCTCTGAGCGTCGTCCGGACCGCTCGGTAGAAAAATCTCAGTCCCAAATTCGGCGGCCAGCTCTTGTTTGACCTCGGCAAGATCGACAAGCGCACGCGCGGCCTGGTCGGCATCGAAAAATTTCGCGTCTGGGAGCAGCTCACGCAGGCAAGCGCAAAGCGTGCTCTTCCCCGTAGAAATTCCGCCGGTAATCCCGATCGCAGGCATATGTCCAGAAGTCAGAGGTCAGAAGTCAGAAGTCAAATGTCGGAGGGACATGCTTCCGCATGTCCGCGCAGATGCACTGAAAAGACAATGGGCGGCAGATTCTTACAGAAGATAACGAAGGGAACAAAGGACCACAGCAGACAATTGTTCGACGGAATGCACCGAATGAACGGAATCCCGGGTCTTTGATTCTGTACAATTTTGTTAATTCTGTCCGCTCTTCCTTCCTTCCCTTCGTTGCCTTCCGTTCATTCTGCCCATCCGCGTTATCCGCAGTTGAATCTTCGGTGGGCAGTCCGAGTTCAGTTCTTCGAATGAAGGAACTGAACAATGGCATCAATAACCCGCTTCAACGATTCCTCGCGAAGAACTCCGACTTCCGAAAAGATCAAACTTTCATGCGCGGTAAACAGTTTTGCGACTCGGGCATAACTGGTGCGCCTAATCGATCCCGTCTGGAAATCCGCGTCGACGATCTCGACAGTCCGCGAGTCGGCGTACGGATTACTTGTAATCTGGCAGAGCAGCCAATCACCGCGACCGGACTCGCTCACCACGATGGCAGGTCGCAGTTTGGCCTGCGACAAATCGGAGAAAGGAAAGCGAAACCAGGACTACCGATCCTGCTGCAAATGAGCCCACGCTGCATCCTCCTCCGGACGATTCCAATCTTCGGAAAGCGCGCTTTCACTGAGAAGCGCCAGTTCGGCCGGATGCCCATTCGCGTCCTCTTCAAGGATGGTCACGACAGCGCGGCGCCCCGCGGGCAGACGCACATCTTCGAGCAAGCGAACTTTGCCCGCCTCATCGATCACTGCCTCAATTGTTTGCATCAGGACGGAAGTGTAAGGCCCGCGAGCTGTTTGGGCAAGCCTGCACACCATCTAACGACAACCACGAATGAACACGAAGACACACGAATTTCTGGTGAGGGATTTTACCAAGCCGGAGCATCGCTCGGGTTTCCTTCTGTAAAGATTCTGTCCATCCGCGTAAATCCGCGTAATCCGCGGTCCTCTTCTTCTCTCCGTGTCCTTCGTGCTCTTCGTGGATAAAACACAAATGTAGGGTTCTGTCCACCGCGGCCGATCCGTCTCGATCTTCTCTTCGCTTCCTTTCTGTGGTAAAAATGGTTTTCTGTAGCCGGCTCGCTCTAGTCGAGGCGTTCCTGGCGTCCTGTTCCTCCCGATGCACGGCGACAGAGCGCCCCCCACACGGCGGGCAGGCTGTGGCTACAACGCAGAAAATCTTCCGCGGGCCGATGATTTACTTTATCTTGAGCGTGACCGTTGTAACCGGGCTCTGGGTATTGTCCGAACTCCGGAAGGCTTTTGTACTGATCACCTTGTAGCCTTTTCCGGTTAGCGTAAACGGCACGCTGTAGGCGGTTCCCGTCGTGGATGTAGGTGGGACAGGATCCGGAGGAGGCGTTGCGCCCGTGCCTACACTCATAGTATACCGGAGGGTCACGCATGGCGTTACGTCGGCGAATGGTAACCTTCACCTTTTTCTTGAACGTGCCGCCCTGGGCGCAATAGTCGGCGCGATCGGGTTGGTGCCCACGGCCTGGTAAACGGTGTCCTGTGGAAAATTGAACCAAGCTCCGTTGACCTTTGCCCACAATCGCACGTAGAGCGTGCGCCCGTCCGTGGGAAGATTCGTGACGTTCCAGGAAAGGCCGCTGGTCTGGCCTGAGCTGAAGACGTTTGATCCCCCAGCCTTGCCCACACCGCACGCATTCGAGTTTGATTTATCGTCGCCAATCGTGAGCAAGTAAGCCGTCGGTGTGGTCCCTGGTCGTGGGCTCCAGGTAAATGTCGGGCTGGACGAAGACAGATGCCCGGCAGTCGGGCTTGTTATTGTAGCGATTGGAGTTGGCGTCGGGGTCGGCGTTGGAGCCGCGGTCATGAATGTGAGGTCGTTTCCGTTGGTCGTCCCGCCACTGTTCACGCCTACCAGACGGAAGTGATAGACCGTACTCGGCGTTAGCCCGCTGATGTTGGCCGTGACGTTCTGATTCGTGGTTCCCGTGAACATCTGATTCGAAGTCACCGAGCCGTAGCCGGTTGTTAGCCCGTAATCGAAGTGAACGGTTGTGGTCATCGCACCGTTGGGATTGACCATCCCATTCAATGTTGCCGCCGCGAAGGTTATGTTTGTCGCCGCGCTGCTCGTGATGGTGGGCGCCGGCTGCACGGTGGTGAAAGTCATGTCGCTGCCATTCACGGTCCCGCCACTGTTCGTGCCGACCAGTCGGAAATGATAAAGTGTCCCCGGAACCAAACCGCTGATACTGGCCATCACATTTTGGGACGTCCTACCGGAGAACATCTGATTAGATGTCGAAGTACCGTAACTGGTGGTAGTTCCGTCCTCGAAATGGACCGTTGTGGTCGCACCGTTGGGATTAACCGAACCGTTGAGCGTCGCCCCGGCGTTCGTGATACTGGTTGCCGCGTTTGTCGTAACAGTTGGCGGCGTCTGTGCCAAAGTCATGAATGTTACATCGTTCCCCATAACTGTCCCGCCACCGTTCATCGCCACGATGCGATAATGATACGTGGTGCCAAGATTCAGCCCGCTAATGCCGGCGGATACACTTTGCGGCGTGCTCCCCGTTAAGACTTGATTCGAAGTCTGATTCCCGTAGTTCGTGTCCGTTCCGTACTGGAAGTAAACCGTCGTAATCGATCCGTTCGGATTAACCGTCCCGTTGAGCGTCGCGCTATTGCCGGTCACATTTGTCGCGGCGTTAGTGGTCGCGCTCGGCGTGGGCGTCGGCGTCGGGGCCGCGGTCATGAATGTGATATCCTTCCCCATAACGGTCCCGCCACCGTTTACCGCCACGATGCGGTAATGATATGTCGTTGAAGGGATCAGCGAGCCGATGTTTGCCGATACTGCCTGGTCGGCGCTTCCGGTGAAGATCTGATTCGCGGTCGTTGAGCCGTAGCTGGTGGTGGTTCCGTCCTCGAAATGCACCGTTGTGCTTGCACCATTGGGATTGACCGTACCATTCAGCGTGGCGCCAGTCCCGGTCACATTGGTCGCTGCGTTCGTGGTGGCGGTCGGCGGTGTGGGCGTCGGGGTCGGCGTCGGCGTTGGGGTCGGTCCTCCGCATTGAACAGGCGTAAACGCTACTCCCCGGAACGCCATATTTGTGCCGGCGGTTGCAATCACTGTGGCCGTGGTCCCTGCAACCGAGCCATTGTAGCCTGTTGGATCAGTAAACGCGAACAACGAACCACTAGCCGTTGCATACAATGTAACAACCGTACCGTCGACAATGCCGGTTACGCCGCGTAAGCCAGCGGCAGTAATCGTTCCGTTAGCGATCCAAGTGTCCGAGACCAGCGAAAATTTCCTGATGCCTCCGCCTGTCCCGTCAGCAATGTACAATGTATCATTCCCAGGGACACCCACGTCCAGATCAGCGAAGAAAAACGCATAAGGGTCAGTAACGGCGGTGTCGTCGATTCCGGGCAAATTAGTAATGGTCTGGCTATCGGTTGTAGGTGTGCCGGTACCAACTGTTGCTAAACGATTCGTCCCTGACATGGACGAAACGTAGAGTTGGCCATCGAAGATGTTAACGGCACGGAGGTTCGTAACCGCCGTGCTTAATTGCAGCGACGTTGTCGATCCTAGGGTCGCGTAGCGAATCCCGCCCGTTGACCCATCCACCCAGATGTCCGTGCCGTTTGTACTTGTCGCGCCGCGGAAGTTGCCACTGGAAGCGGCATCCGTTAACGCAGTGGTGGTATCGACCGCAGCGCTTGCGTCCGCGCGGGCAATGACTCGCTTAACCGTAGTCGAAGCAACGGTCACGAGGTCTCCCGGGTTTGCGTCATAACCGGTAGCCATTAAGTACGAACCGCTTGTCGAGCGGGTAATGAGACCCTCGCTCGTCGAATTACCACTGGCGGTTAATCTCTTATTTGAACCACTGACGCCGATTGGCATCGCGATCGATTGTACCAGCCCACCGGCTGTGGTATATTCATCAAGGAAGACCGGAGCGGCATTAGCGGTCAAAGCCGCACCTCCATCGCCTACGCGATAGATAACGAGGTCGCATGCGGCAAATGGATTCGGTGGGGGAGTGGTCATAAATGTGACATCGTTCCCCATCGTCGTCCCTCTCGGAGTTCATTGCCACGATGCGATAATGATACGTTGTCGAAGGTGTCAGCGATCCGACGTTTGCCAAAACGGCCTGGTCGGTGCTCCCGGCAAGAATCTGGTTTGATGTCTGAGATCCGTAGCTCGTGGTGAGACCGTATTCGAAGTAGACCGTCGCGTTGGCACCGTTAGGATTCACCGTTCCGTTCAGCGTCGCGTTGATATGACTCACGTTGGTTGCCGTGTTCGTTGTCACAGTGGGCGGCGAAGGAGTCGGCGTCGGGGTACCAGGGCACACGGCTGTAAAGTCGTGCTGGTGTTCCGGGGAGTCGGCGTTCCGGGTGTAAAATCGGTTGCGTCTCTTATCGGTATCTGTGCAACCGGCGTCATCGCGTAACACGGCGTTCGTGTTGCTTGGTGCGGAAGTCGGACCGGATCCCTCAAAGCAGTTGGCCGTTGTGCCCGAAACCCACAAGATCGACAATGGTCGCCCCTGTCGGACACGCACCGCTCAAGGCCGTCGTGGTATTGACAAGGGCCACCTTACCCGCGGTAGCAGACATGTTTATGGTGCCAATGGCATCCGGTGTTGGCAGGGGTGATCCCATAGCCCCCTGCCTCTTGGATCAGATAGTATTGGCCGGGTTGAAGCGTAACATTCGTGAGATTGGTCGCGGTCCAAGCTCCCGTGCCTGTTGCCGAGGCATACTGGACGGACCAACCATTCAGGCTGACCGGCGTTTGTCCGCGATTAAAAAGCCCGATGAAATCGTTCGTGTACGGCGCACCACTATTGCCCCCGCCACCGTAAACCTGGCTGATTACAATTGTTGTGCTTACACGAGGCTCCGGCCGCTCGGCGTTGGCCCGAACCTCCGGCGCCGCAGACGACGCGATGACGGCACCATTATTTGGCGGAGTGCCGCTCGTTGCGGTCAGGGCAAAAAGGCCGGCAGTCAGGAAGGAAAGAGCGACAAAAACGGCCAGAGAAAGACGAATCTCCGCACGATCGGGGCTGGAACGATTCATTTACGCCGCCTTTTTAGCACGAGAGGCGGAAGTTGAACAGAAGATTAGGAAAAAAGACAACACGACCACGAGACCACGGGCGACGGGACTTTGGTCAGTTGTCTGGTTGTCAGTGGTCAGTGGTCGATTTTAGTGTCCCGCTTTTTTGGCTACGGTATTCAAATCGCTGATGCTACCGTCGGTGAAGATGATGAGGTTGCCGTTGCCGTGGACGTCGCCGATCTCGGCGAACCAGGGCTGACGCGGCCAGAGATGCGGCGTGACCGGTTTGTCGTCGAACGTGGTGGCGACATAATCGAGCCGGACATTGGCCGGGTTGGAAAGATCCGGGTTGCCGATCAGGGTCCTGGATGGTGGGGCAAATCCAGGTCTGCTGGGTTGGCCCGAACGGCTTTAGCGCCGCGATCCAGGCATTGGCGTATTCGGTATCGTCATCGGAATCGGTGGCAATTTGCGGCCAACTGCCATTCTGCTGGATGTACAATTCGGTGGCGGTGTAAAGACTGCGCAGGTTGGCCATGCATTGCACCCGCTGAGCCCGGCCCCGCATCGCCGAGACGAGCGGAAACGAAAGGGTGACCAGAATCGCGATGATGACGAAAACAACGAGGAATCTCGAGCAGCGTAAAGCCCAGGTAGGGACGCCGTTGATTGGGACGAACTAGAGCGCGCACATCGATCGCGGCCAAGCTCGGTTGGTTCAAAAGGATTGCTTGAATCCCCTAACGATGTAGGGAATGGCTCCGCCGCTGTTTCCCGCAGCGTAATCGGGATTGTTCGTGCTCAACTCAGTCGTATAGCTGATTGACGCCGGACCTCGGATCCGAATATCGGCCAGACTCAATGGATTCTCTTTGGCAACGATCTTGACCGGTTGCTGTACTCCGCTCTGGTTCGCTCCAAAATGGCCGTTCGCGTTAAAATTAAATGTATTAGTAATACTGCCGGAAATATATGTCTTGGGGAACATCGAACTGATAATCGCGTTGAGTTCTCCAGAAGCAGGGTTCGCGTTGGCTTGCATTACGCCGTTGGGATAGAAAAACCCGTTTCGAAAGATCGCGATAGTGCCGGAGCCCTCTCCGCCACTCAAAATCATAACGGTGAAGAGCGCCATCGAATTAGGATCGGCCGTGCCGGTTACAGGATCGACAGCCGGAATAAGCACGCCCGCATATGTTCCGGTGACGAGCACATGCCTTTTCCCACCGCCGAATGGTCCGCCGCTAATGGCGAAGGCTTGCGACACAGTCAGAACAAGACACATCAGGCAGGCGAGGAGGGCTTTCATGGGAAAGATTTATTAAGAATCGAGGCGAGGGTCAAGGCCGGATGTTTTACCACGGAGAAAAAGAAACGAAGGGTTAGAAATCCGTGTTATCCGCGTGATCCGCGGTTCTCTCCGTCTTTGTTAACTTTTGAAACTCGCTCATTTCCCAAATCGCTCGCCGTCTGCCCTCGCGGCTTCACCTTCTATGTCGCTCGTCCCGCTCGCTCCATTGTTATACTTCTGTAAGAAATCTGAGTCCTTGCAGCAAATTCGTGTCCTTCGTGGTGAATCCACGCCTATCGAAAATGGATTGCAAGGTTCTTTTGAATGTTGCATAAACGGCCATGCGATTAATCGGGACAGCGATAATGTGCGCGAATGAGTCGTATGAGCACGAACGATAGGGGAGGGGCCTTCTGGCTTGTCGTTTTCGTTGTCGCGGTCGGGTTGTTGATTTGGGACTGCTTTTTTCGCAAACCAGAGCCGGTTAAACTAGCAGAGCCCCCTCCAGTTCATCGAGATTTTCACGAAGTTGCTAGTGCCTTAAGAGCAGACGCCTCGAAACTTCCTGTATCGCTTTTCGAGGCGTTTCCAGATTTCGAATATGTGTGGGATTACAAACGACAAAGTTCGCAGATGACGTCTGATGAGCAGAAAACCATTTAATATGTGCGATATCTTGATTTTCAACCCGCCAGGAATTTGCAGCTGAAAAGGCATACGTGCACCGAGCTGCGCCCCAGTATCCAAGTTTGCTAAACCCGAATTCTCCAGCCCAAGCACGAGGACAGCGCGATGCCATCATTAAGCACTGTGAAGACCAATGGCAGAAGTATAGGGGCCAAACGCTCTCGAGAAGTCGAAGACAAAGTTGCCTGGCTGGAATCCCGCTGATGCTTCTCGTTTCTTCCCTTCGCCCGCTCTGCCCGCCCGCCGCGGTAGGCGAAGGCTTTCGAGATTATCTTCTGTAGGAAAAAAAACCTGTTGTCAGATCCGTTGTAGCCACAGCCTGCCCGCCGTGTGCGGGGCGCTCTGTCGCCGTGCATCGGGAAAGAACAAGATGCTGGGAACGCCTCGACGGAGCGAGGCGGCTACAGAAAAGCGTTTTTAACAGAAGGCAACGAAGGTAGCGAAGGGTTGGAAATCCGTGTCATCCGCGTGATCCGCGGTTCTCTGGGCCTTCGTTAACTTTTGAAACTCGCTCATTTCCAAATCGCTCGCCGTCTGCCCTCGCGGCTTCACCTTCCATGTCGCTCGTCCCGCTCGCTCCATTGTTATCTTCTGTAAAAAAATCTGACCGCCCTACAGCAAATTCGTGTGTCTTCGTGTTCATTCGTGGTTGTTGTTGATGGTGTCCGTCTGACACAGACGCCCTACAATGTGCAGCGATTCGCCACCCTTTGTTCCCTTTGCAACTTCGCTATTTCCCAAATCGCTCGCCGTCTACCCTCGCGGCTTCACCTTCTATGTCGCTCGTCCCGCTCGATCCATTGTTATCTTCTATAACAAATCTGAGTCGAAGAGCGTCGGCTAGGCTAGAACCGAAAGCGATTGTATTGTTCGTGACGTTTACCCGAATCCTTGCACTTTCGACGCGATGGTAAGTGGCTTCATCGCGTGAGCCGAGCGCGCGATAGTCGTCCCCGATTCGAACAACGCAGATCCGGTCGTGACGCTCTTCGAAATCGCATGAACGATGATAAGCCGACCCGCGTTTCCATTCACTGGGTATTGCTTCGCGTGCGACTCTTGAAACGGGGGCATGACTGAAATCGTTTGGAAGGAGTTTGCCGAGAGCGATCTTTTGCAGTCTTGCCAATCACGGAAGTTTCATCAAGGAGCAGCCGACGCGGTTTGTCCATATGCTCGATTTCACTCCAATAACGGTCGCAGGCGGCCTTTCCGGCAAATCAGTCTCGATCTGTCGAGACCCAGTGCAGCGTCGTCGCGTTGATCCGAATAGTTGATGCCAATTCCGCAACTCGAAAGGCGAGAGCATCTCGTCAGCGTGCTTAATTTCCGCGAGCTCATGCTTCGAGACTAGACGATCCGCCGGGCAAAGGTTCAAATCCGTCTTGGGTTTTGAAGGCAAGATCATCTTGTATCCGAAGGAACCACAGGGTTGGAAATTCGTGTCCTTCGCGTGATCCGTGGGTCTCTCCTTGGTTCGCGGGTCAAGGGAAAGCGCCGAACTGAAAGTCAACTAATAATTGAGACCTTCGTTCCCTTTTGAAATTCGCACATTGCCCAAATCGCTTGCCGTCGACCCTCGCGGCTTCACCTTCTATCGCTCGTCCCGCTCGCTCCATTGTTATCTTCTGTAAGAAATCCGAGTCCCTACAGAATTCGTGTTTCTTCGTGTCCTTCGTGGTGAAAGGCCGAAAACCGACCGCGGATTACGCGGATAACGCGGATGGATCAGCTTTTGTGGAATCCTGGGATATTGAAATTTCCCTGTCCGCCCTCGGACGGACTCGCCGTGGCGAGGAGCTTGGGGTCGTCTCTCAACAAAAAAGCAATCAAC
Organism: uncultured Verrucomicrobiae bacterium; assembly: GCA_963815455.1. Lineage (GTDB taxonomy): Bacteria > Verrucomicrobiota > Verrucomicrobiia > Chthoniobacterales > UBA10450 > JBDTZF01. The sequence goes on along the minus strand of CAWFGO010000001.1, from coordinate 638,274 downwards.
TCTCAACTTCCCTTGCCCTATTTTTTATACATCGGCACTTCCGGTAACACCGGTGGCTGGAGCAGTTCGGGCGTTTCTTCTTCCTCTTCGGTCGAGTTCACCGGCTGGCCGCCGGGCGTGACCAGACGCGCGGTGACGAAGATGATCAGGTTGCGCTTGATGTGTTGATCGACATTGGTGCGGAACAGGCGCCCAACCAGCGGCAGATCGCCCACGATTGGCGTCCGGTCTTCGATCTTCTGGACGTCCTCGCGGATCAGTCCGCCCAGCACAACCGTCTGCCCGTCCCACACGCTGATGCTGGTGGTGATCTTGCGGGAGCTGAAGATGGGCTGGTTGATCACATTCTCGGTGAGCACACTCGGAGGCGAGCTAACCAGTCCTCCAGTGAGTTGATTCAGAAATGACGACGATGTTGACTGAATCGGGCTGCCATAGTTGATGAAGCCTTCAAACTCGACCACCTGCGGAACCAAATTCAGGTCGATGGTCGTTCCGTCCGGTCCCACCACCGGTTCCACTTCCAGGGTGATTCCGGTGTTGCGGGTCTCGAACGCGATCGGGGTTGTCGGCGTAACCGGGAAACCTCCGCCGCTCACGGCGATCAGCGTCACGCCGGCCTGCGGAGCCGAATTGAGCTCATCCTGCCGGAACGTTTGGGGAATTTGCGGCGGCTGAAATTGCGTCGGATACCGGAACTCGCGCACCACTTCGATCACGGCGCGCTGGCCGCTCTTGGTCGTCACTCGCGGGGCGGAGAGAAGATCGATTCCCTTTTTCTGATTCAGCGCCCTAACCACGACCTGAAACTGCGGATCGGTAAAAACGCCGCTCAATCCAAAAATTCCCGGAGCGAGACCTGCCGGAGTGCCAAACAAAAGAGCGTCGATGGCATTGCCGCTGATGGCCAGATTGCCACTGCGGTTGCCGCCGGTAATCGGGAATTGCCCGACCGGATTTCCAGTGGTCGGATCGACAAACGGAAAATTCTGGCCACTGACCGCCGGTCCCGACCCGGATGTGCCGCCACCGCCAAAAACTCTGTGGTTGCCGACATTGAATTGCCCGAGCAACCAGTCGAACCCAAGTTCTTTGAGATTGTTTTGGGTAATCTCGATGAACTTCGATTCGATCTCGACCTGCTTCGGCCCGGACACGGCCGCTTGCTCGACCAGCGCATCCACCAGTTCGAGATTGTCGGCGGTGTTGCGCACAATGAGACGGCTGCTTTGCGGAAGAAAATTTGCGCTGGACCCGGGCGGGAACGGCACGCCCTGGCTTTCCAGGAATTCTTTGGCCCCTTCCCGAGTCACGAGCTGCTGGCCCCCGGTCGATTCCTGCGTGTCTTTCCCGGTCCCGCCAGTGCCGGGCGCGGTCTTGTAGGCGCCGAGACTTAACGAAGAAGGTCCGGCATTGAGCGAACTGGAAATAAATCCGGGCGGCACGCGATATTCTTTGGTCATCAAATCGACGCTTTGTTCGTTGATCGGAATGACCAACACCGCGTAGGGCTCAATTTTCACTTTTAGCCCGGCCTGGCTGGCGATGTAACGCAGCGCTTCGCCCAACGGGATTTGGTTGAGCGTGATCGTGATGCGCGCGCTGCCTGGCGAAATCGCCGGCGCCACCGGTTGAACAATCGGAGCTGCCCCTTCCGGCGCTCCGCCTTCGGGCGCGCCGGCTGGCATCTCGGGCGGCGGCGCAGATTCTACTGGCGCAGGGGCAGGGGCAATCTGGCCAAGCGGCGCCAGGCGCAGCACGATGTCGAGTCCTTTGCGGCCCTCGGTCGCGGGATCGTTGGCCACGGCTTGTTGACGAAGGAAATCGATCGCCTCCCGAATGCTGGCGTCGCGAAATTCAACCCGCGGAATAATGATCGTGTTCAGCTTGTTTGAAATCCGGGCCGTCCCGGCCGCATCGCGCTGGAACGCGTCGGTCAGCGCCCCGCTCGCTTCGCCGTATTTGCGGACCGGTTGCTCCCAGCCTTTTTCCACCTGCCAAAGCTGGCGGGCCCGGGTTTCATTGTAGGCCTGCTCGTTATACTGGTACTTGGTCAGATCGAGTCTTTCCTGACCGCGCCGGGCGGCCGTGTTGTAGGGATCAAGCGCCAGGACCTGTTCGTATTTCTTGAAGGCGAGATCGTACCGGCCGGAATTGTAGTAACCGTCGGCGTCGGTCAGCAGTTTTTTTACCTGCTCAACCTTGTCGATGAACTTCGGTCCCATTGTCCGGTTGAAATAACCGGGCGTCTGCAAATGAACCAGCAGCTCCGACGCCGGGCGATAATTTGGATTGTACCGCGGGTCGAGAATCTCTCGCACGATCATTTCCGCCTCGTCGTGCTTGCCTTCGGCGATTCGTTGTTCGGCCAGGTCGATCCCGCTCTTGCAAAAACCATCGACCGCCGCGGTATAAGCATCGCCCGATACCGCGCCATCGGGAACAAAATTGATCGCAATGCGAAATTGATCGTGGGCCAGGGCAAAGTTCTTTTCCGCCAGCGCGGCCTGGGCCCGGGCGAGCGCTTCCTGTCCCTGGGTCAACGCCGCCTGACGCCGCTGGATTTCCCGTTTCGAGATCCGTTCCACATTCTGCGCCGTGCCGGTGGTGCAGAGGATCGACAAGAAGATCGCCGAACGTTGCCGGCCGCAAAATCCGAATCCCGAATCCCGAATCTCGAAACAAATCCGAAATTTCAAATGCTCCAAACGAAAAAAACCGCAACCATGTCTGTTTTGGCTATGTTGTTCATTTGGATTTGTTTCGGATTTCGAAATTCGAGTTTCGATTTCGAATTATTTATGGCCCCAGACTGCGATCTCGATGCGTTGATCCGGTTTTTGGGTGTTTACGATCACTGCTTTTGTCGGCTGGGCCTCCACCAACTTATATTTGATCTGCTCGTTCGGTTTCAATGAAAATTCCTGTTCTTTTCGAACCTGGATTTCCCGATGGGGCTGGCCCGCCGGCCATGTATAGACGAAAGTCGCGACCGGTTCGGGCGAGGTGGCCACTTTTTCCTTTACCAGGGTGAGCTGGTCCTGCGTGTTCACGTGCTCGAGCAGCAATTCGGAAACGTCCTCGTCTCCGCCGGTCGCCGGGTTGGGCTGATGTTTCTCGGTAAACTTTACGATCTTGAATCTGGTCCCGCCGATGGTATCGCCGACTTTCAGGAACTGGGTCGGTTCCTTGAAGTCGATCGTTTCGATCTGGGCCGTCTCGGTCTCCGGGTTCCAGGCTGAGAACAACAGCCGGAACGATTCGTTGCGGACCGACTTCAATTTCAACGCCACGACGTAATCGGGATGCGATTTTTTGTCGTTCGGGTCGGAATGCCCGCGCCACTCGGTCACGTTGTCGAATCCATCGCCGTCCGGATCCTGCTCGAGAACGTTCGCGTCCTGAATGGGCAGGCCAAATTGCTCCAGCCACTCGTTAGGGACCGGCGGATGCACTTCCGTCGATTTCAACGTGGCCAGTTGACCCTGGGCGTCGACGAAATGTTTCTCCGGAACGAACAGCCCCGAGCGTCCGCTGAACGTCCATTGCGGCGACTGTTTCAGATTTTTCGCCGCGTCGTCCAGCGCCACCGCCATCGCCGGTGGCGTGGCCGGTTTGGGGCGGGCCGTCGCTTGCAGTGAAGCGAAATTTTCACCGAACTGGGCCGCGCTGCGCCAGATCGATGTCGCGCACAGAAAAAGGAAGACGGCCGCGGCAATGACCGCGACACGATCGTAATGGGTTTTAATCCAGTCCATGGGTAGCGCACGCGCCCGCGCGTGCCGGCGATCGCGCCCTCGCGATCGCGAATTTTTTAAGTTTGCATAGCTCGGTTGATCTGGCTGCGTTGGATGTGTTTCGGCGAGGGCGCCGAAACGTGCACGCGAGGGCGCGTGCGCTCCCCAGAAATTCGATCTCGTGCGTCTTCATATTAGTACGTGAACTATACGGGATTCCTGGACATGCAGAAGCATGTCCCTCCGGAGGGACGTGCTTCCGCGCGTCCTTTTTTTCGACGCGACGGCGAGACGCTGACCAGGTCGCCGCGGCGACCGCTACCCGCAGTGTTCACAGCATTCATCATTAGTACGTAAATCGCACGATCTCGATTTTGGCCGCGATTTCGACCTGTTCGTTGCCCACGATGAAATTGAGCGCGCTCTGCGGACTCGAAGATGTGCCGTCGGGCGCAGGGGCGGCGGCTGCCTCTCGTAGCGGACCTTTGTCATTTTCGTTTCGCACATGCAACGTGCGAATGATGTAGAACTGGTCGTTCGCGCTGGCGATTTGATTGATCACTCGCCGCGCTGCCCCTGGCGTTCCCGTAAAAGTAAGATCGACAACGCCGCGCTCGATCAGCTTCGCGCTTTCGCCGCGGCTGCCGGCCGTGGTCGGCCCGGGTTTTTTTCCCGGACCCGCCGCTGGTGTTGGCGCGGCCGCTCCTTCCGACGGCAACGGCGTTCGCTTGAAGGCGATCACGCGGTCCACCCGGGCGTCGATCACGATGTTCATCAACAACTGGATTTGGGAAAGTTCCTGGCCGAGAAGCGGCGCCACGGCTGTGTTCGGCAGCGCCGCGGTAAATTCGTCGAACCCGAGGAAAAAATTCTCCGGCAGCTCGACCTTATTGGCCCGTGCTTTGTCAACGGTCGCGGTCATCGCCTGGCGCAGGCGGGATTGAAATTCGTTCGGCGCGAGTTCCGCCGGCGCGGGCGGAACGTGTGTTTTCAGTTCCGTTTTGAATTTGTCGAGCGCGGCGCCGTAGTTCTCGATGTACTGCTTCATCTTGTTGTAGTTGGCATCGCTTGGGAACGGATCGAGACGCTCCAGCCGGCTTCGTTCCATCGACGCTTCGTTAAAGCGCGCCGACGCGTCCTCGTACCTGCCCTTGGCCAGAAAAAGCAAAACGAGCGCGAGTAATGTTGCGCCTCCCGTCGCGATCACGAACCGGCCGAGCCATTGATTTTTCTGGAACCAATCCTTCATGGCAACGGCATCGGTTTACGCAGTTCGAGATGCAGCTCGTAGTCGAATGCCCACTGTTTGTTGTTCGGTATCGTCGACTTGATCACGCGCGATTGATCTTTCGGATCGACATTGAAAAAGGGCGACTTCACCAGGTTGCGAAAATAATCGACCACCACATCTTGCTGCTTGGGATTGAGCAAATACAGGCCCCGAATCAGTATCCCGTCGATCGCCGGCGCCGCCGGTTTTCCCGCGGCAATTCGACCGCGCGGACTGGCACTGGGCCGCGGAGTTGGGCTTGGGGCGAGCGCCGCCGCGCGCCCCGCATCCACGCCAATCGGTTTGCCGGCGGAAGTCGCGACCAGTTCCGTTATCCAGATGTTCTCTTTTGGCAGACGCGCATTCAAATCCTCGAGAAGTTGCGGCCAAAAACTGCGATCGTTGACCGCCTCGATAAGAGGCATGGCTGTGCCGTCGAGCGCGTTTGTCTGTTTGCGGAGCGTGTCCAGCTGCGCCTCGGCAGCGTGCATGACATCGAGTTTCTGCTGGAGTTGCGCCGTGCCGTGGCTGGTCGCATGCGCGGCCTGCCAGTAATATCCGCTCCAGCCAAGCAGACCCAGAACAAGGCAGGCGGCCGCGGCGATAAAAAATGGCCGCCGTTTTTCCAGCTCGTGCCGCTGAGCCACCTTGGCCGGGCGCAGGTTCAACTCCATCGGACAGGTCGTGACGCTGCGGAGGGCAAGTCCCACCAGTTCGCCTAACAAATGGGCCGACCGCGTCAGCTCGGTCACCCGCGTCGTATCGGCCACCGCAACATTCCGGAGCGGATTAAAAAACTCGATCGGCAATTGCAATTTCTCGTGAAAAAATTCGCGCATGTAGGGCATGCTGGCGCTGCCGCCGCACAGAAGCACGCGGTCCGGCGAATTGCCCTGCTGCTGCGCCCGGTAATGGCTGATCGACCGCATCAATTCCGCGTGCAGCCGGGTCATGGTGCTCCGCACAATCTTGGAGGACCGCGCGACATCGACATCGGAAGGCTCGGCGTACGTGCCTCCCAGGCTGACGAAGCCGTCGCGTTTCTTCCGGAATTCTGCCGCGGTGAACGCGTCGCCGAATTCCTTGGCAATCGCAGCGGTGATCGAACTCCCGCCGATCGGAACGCTGCGGGAGAAAATCTTACCCGATTCTATGAAAAGAAGATTCGTCGTCCGCGCGCCGATATCGACCAGCAACGAACAGCCGGTCAGGTCGCTGTAACTATACCGAAACGCGTTGTAAAGCGTCATCGGCGCAACATCGACAACCGTCGTGCGCAACCCGGTGGCCTCGACCGATTCGTTGATTCCGTCGAGCAAATCGGACTTGATCGCCACGAGCACGACCTGGATTTGTTCCTCCGCGCCGCCCCCGACGAGTTGATAATCCCAAACAACCTCGTCGATCGGGAAAGGAACATTCTGCTGCGCCTCGAACGAAATGATGCGCTCGATTTTTTCCTCTTCTACCGCGGGCAATTTCACGAACCGGGTGAAAACCGATTGCCCGGCCACGGCGAAATTGACGTCGCCGCCGTTGATTTGCATCTCGTTCATCATCTCGCGCAGCGCCGCCGCCATTTGCGGCTGCCGCATTCCTTCGCCCGCCGGGTCGGCCAGGATTTCGCGCAGCCGATAGTTCTGCAACACCAGGCCGCCGTGCGGCTGGACCTGAAATTCGGCCAGACCGATCGTCTGCGACCCGAGGTTAAGACTGATGATGCGCGGTGCCGTCGCCATAGGCTAGAGGCTCCAAGCTCCAAAACCCCTTGATGCACATGTCATCCCGAGCCCAGTCGAGGGATCCCGTGGGGTCGCGTTTGGATCTGGCCGCGGGATTCTTCGATTCCGCTTCGCTCCGCTCAGAATGACAGCGTGATTAGTGAGACGGCTTTGACGCATTTGGGATTTCCCGGCCTTACCGGGCCGGGCTCTTGATTTGCTCGTAGCGGTCCCAGTAAAGCGGGGCGAACGGCGTCTCGTTCTTGTTCAGAACATAACCGGCGACCTGCGGAATGGTGGTGAACCATTGCGGCGGGGCGCGCTGCAAGGTCGATTCGCTTTTCACCGCGCCCTGTTGCATGAGCTGGACCGCGACGTTCTGAATCATGTTCGCGGTCACGACGCGTTTTCCCCCAAATCGATCGAGTGTGCGCGGCGCGACGTACATGACCGAGCGATTATCGCGGCCGGCTGGAATGTTTGTGTGCGTCACTTCACCGGTGAGCAGTTTCCCATTGAACAGAATGTAATACTTGAAAGTCAGCTCGTCGGTCCATTCCGGCGCGGCGGAAAAGGTGACTTCCACTTCCAGCCACATTTCGCGCTGGTTGACCGCGTATTGCTCGGCGCCTGTATAAGTGAATTGCGGCATCGAGATCAGGTTCTTGGTGATCTTCGAGATCTGAAACTCGACCGCGGGCGCGCGGCCTTGCCCAAATGATACAGCCGGCAGCAGAAATAGGACGAACAGGACAAGCCGAAGATTTGTTTTCATAAGGAGATGTCGATCTTGCGATGAGTGAGCGGAATTATTCGAGACTCATCAAGATTCCACAATTCCACGATTCGACGCCAGCCGAAACGGACGAAAGTTTCGTGTAGAGGCGGCTGTGTCAGCCGCTTGGGAGACTCAAAACTCGGAGCAATTCATGATGATGCGTCCCCGGCAAATCTCGCTGCGGCAGATGATCTTGCATTTCTCCTGGACCGCAGCCGCTCCGCATACGGGACAAACGATGGAGTCAGTGCGATGAACTGCGGATTTCGCGGATTTTGGCAGGTTGCCTGGCGAAGCGGTCTCGTTTTCTCTCATGCGCGAGCTCGCTTTGATCTCAACGCAACGAGATCCGGGAAGCACTGGGAGCGATCAGTGGCGTCCGCGCGGATTGTTTACGTTCCACTCCTGGTAGGAAGCGCCGACGTTGATCTGGAATTTGTCGTTGCCCACGCTGCCCTGCATATATGTCCCCATCGCGTCGCCACTGTATTTCCCGCTCCACGCGCCGTAGAACGCGCCGACTTCCCCGCCGTAATGGAGCGGGTTCGATTGCGAAATCATCACGTCGTCGGGTGAATCCTTCCCGTCCGTCTCAAAATCTTTTCCGTCCGTCCGGCGTGCCGGCGAAGCGCTTGCCTTTTTGGTTTTGGTGACGCTTACGAAGGCCAGCGAGGGTAACTCCAGAGGCGCGGTTCCCATCCGGCCAAGCGCGGTTGAAAACGGCAGAAGCGTTCCATCCAAAAAGGTGCGCACGGGCAGGCGCTCGATCAGTGTAGACCCATCCACCATATTAAAAATTTCCGGTCGATAGAGGGCGAACGCGTAAGAGGCGTCGAGCGAAGGGTTGATTTGCTGGGCCCCCGCGGGAAAACCAAGTCCCAAAACGCAAAGCCCGACCCAAAACGCCCGTTTCATACCTGAGGATTGTGAGCCCAAACGCCGCAAATGCCAGTGAAATCTCGCATCGGATTAATGAACCCCGCCGCGCGCGGTCTTAAGGTTTCAATGAATTGCGGAAATATTCGATCGTTTCCTTGATCCCGCCAAGGATAGGCGCCGGTTGCGGCCGTTGGGCGAATTGCGTTCCACAAGGGACAAGCTGGTACCGAGGTTGAACTTGATGATCGCCACATCGGTGGCGTTGTTGACGCCATCGGCGTTCACATCAGACCTGAAGTTTGTCGCATCAACTGGCTGACCCATTCGCGACTTTACCAATGAAACATCAGACGCGTTTACGACGCCACTTTCGTTAGCGTCGCCAGCAAGCGTCCTCATCGGGATGACGAGATTGCCACCGCCGTTCAGACCGAAGAGCGTGACGTTAATTGTCTGCGCATTGGCAACGTTGGTCAGCGGAACCGTCACAACATTTCCGGCGATTGTCACCACGCCGCCATTGCTCACACCGCCGCTCCCGATCATGCCCGTTCCCGAAGTCACCGCCGCTTGCGGATCTCCAGTGATCAAAACATTGCCGGCATAGGTCACCATTAACTGATGGTCATTCGTCGCCCCGCCCGTGCGACACTCAATTCCCGAGTTACCGGTCAAAGGCAGATCTATGTCGAACGGTCCGGCCGTTCCGTGTGTCTTTCGCGAGGCAACGCTTGTCGGAGTTAGGGCGCAGTTGCGCAAGAAAAGCCATACCTCGTCCGATAAAGTGTTGGCAGCAGCGAGGTCTTGCTTGCCATCGCCATTGAAATCGCCCACCGCTACTGACACAACACCACCCGAACCATAGGGAAGACCGAAGTCGAAGGGGGGGCCAAAATTACCCTTGGCATCCCCAAGCAAGATCGACACATCGTTGGAGTCGGAGTTCGCTACAGCAAGATCCTGGATGCCGTCGCCATTGAAATCGCCTACGACCACCGACCAGGGATAGCTATGAGCGCTGAACTTTGTGGCGGGGCTGAAATTGCCCGTGCCATCGCCTAGGAGAATCGATACCGTGCCTGCGAATTCATTGTGGGCGACCGCAAGATCTTGCCTGCCATCGCCGTTGAAATCGCCCACTGCCACTGATAAAGGATCGGCGGCAACTGGGAAGTTTTTGGCGAGACTGAAGCTGCCCGCGCCGTCGCCCAACAGAATCGATACATTGCTTGAGTTGAAGTTGGCAACCGCGAGGTCTTGCTTCCCATCGCCGTCGAAATCGCCGATCGCGACTGAGACAGGAGCACTCCCTGGAGTGAAATTCGCAGCGGCACTGAAATTCCCCGCGCCGTCGCCTAACAGAATAGACACCGTGCCTGAGGAAGAGTTAACCACTGCAAGATCTTGCCTGCCGTCGGTGTTGAAATCGCCCACCGCCACTGACCAAGGATAAGTGCCAGTGCTAAGGTTTGTCACCAGTGCTAAAGTGGCCTGCGCCATCGCCCAACAGAATCGACACATTGCCCGAGCCATGGTTGGCGACCGCAAGATCTTGCTTTCCATCGCCGTTAAAATCACCCACTGCTACCGAGATAGGGCGACTACCGGCGCCGAAATTTGCAGAGACGCTAAAATTGCCCATGTCATCGCCCAACAAGATCGACATGTTCAAGTCCGCTACGACGAGATCTTGCCTGCCATCGCCATTAAAATCACCCACTGCTATTGAATAGGGACTTCTGCCAACGTTGACGGCTCCCGCTGCGAAGCTCACCGGGAAGCACATTGCCGGCGTTGTTACCGTCAACGTAAATGTCTTGGTCGTGCTCGCGCCACCGCTGTCGAACGCTTTGACGGTTACGGTAAAAATTCCGGCCGGATGCGCGTCCGTCACGCGCACCACACCCGTTGCCGGATAGCCTTCAAGCCTGCCTTTGAAGCCGGTCGAGGTTGAGACATTGATGCTTGTCACATTGATTGGCGTGGCATCAGGAGGAACCGCTGTATTTGCGCTGAGCGGGATGGATATGTTCGGATAGTTGCCCAGCACTGGTGATAACGCAGCCCATTCCGGCTGAAAACGCAGAGGCTTTTTTCCAAAAGCTTTGTTTGTGGCGATCAGCGCAACAGCGATAAGCAAGATCGACATCGCCAAAACCGCGCGTGTCTGAAATTTTTTTTTCACGTGCGCTTCATCAGCCACTCTTCAACGAATCGCGGAAATATTCGATCGTCTTCTTGATTCCCTCGTCGAACTGGACCTTCGGTTCCCAGCCCAGAACTTTTTTCGCGCGAGTGATGTCGGGTTGACGCACTTTCGGGTCGTCCTCGGGCAATGGCTTGTATTCGATGGCCGATTTTGTTCCGATGATGCGAATGATTTCGTCCGCGAATTGTTTGATCGTCATCTCGCGCGGGTTGCCGATGTTCACCGGCTCGTGAAAATCGCTCATGGCGAGCCTGTAAATTCCGTCGATCAGATCCGACACGTAACAAAACGAGCGCGTCTGCGAGCCATCGCCGAAAATCGTGAGCGGCTGTGCCGTTCAACGCTTGGCCGATAAACGCCGGCACCACCCGCCCGTCGCGCAACCGCATTCGCGGACCGTAAGTATTAAAGATGCGCACGATTTTCGTGTCCATCTTGTGATAGCGGTGATAGGCCATGGTCATCGCCTCGGCGAAACGTTTCGCCTCATCGTAAACGCCGCGCGGCCCGATCGGATTCACGTTGCCCCAGTAATCTTCCTTTTGCGGATGCACCAGCGGATCGCCGTAGCATTCCGAGGTCGATGCGAGGATGAACGCGCCTTCTTCGTCCTTGGCCAGGCCGAGCGCGTTGTGCGTCCCCAGCGCGCCGACCTTCAATGTGGGAATCGGCAGTTCGAGATAATCGATCGGGCTGGCCGGCGACGCGAAATGGAAAACGTAATCGATTTTCTCCTCCGGCAGAAAAATGAAATTGGAAACGTTATGCTTGATGAACCGGTAATTCTCGTTACCGGCGAGATGCCCGATGTTCGCGGTGTTCCCGGTCACCAGATTGTCGATCGCGATGACCTTGTGCCCCTCGGCAACAAGCGATCGGTCAAATGCGACCCAAGAAATCCGGCGCCGCCGGTGACAACGGATATGGGTTTTTTTGCGCGATTTGCCATTTCGGGTTTATCTAGCGGTTAACGGGCAAATTGCGAGCGAGAAACAGTGCAAATATGCTGCGGATTGCGGATCGCCGATTGCGGACTTAACTGGCACCAGCATGCGTATCCTATTCCTGGCATACAACCGAGCGGCATTCTGCACATCGCTTGTCATTCCCGACCTAGTCGAGGAATTTCTCGTTGGTTCAACTGAAATCGATATGCGCATTTCGATTACCCTGATCGTCGCGATTATTGATCACCATGCGTGCGAGCGCTGTCGCTTCTACAACTGAAGTCCGTTTCCAAGAGCTTTTCAGTAATCCTGGAAAGTACGACCGAAAGCGTGTCACGATCAGAGGAATTGCTGATGCAGATGGCGGTCTCCTGTGGGTTTGGAGAGATGCAAAAGCGTGGCGCGATGTCAAAGATTGCCTTAATTCACGCAAACGTGACTGCGACGACACCAGCGCGATTTTTGTGCCGTACGAAACTCCGGCACGTGCCAAAAGAGGTTTGTACGATCACGTCAATGCACGCTGGGTGCGCGTCACGGGAATACTCGATACACGAATTCATGGACACCTTGGTGGTGATCCCTTCTCGATTATTCTTGAGAAACTCGAAGTGCTCCCTGGGCCCCGAGTCCGCGAATTCATTGCGATTCTCGGATTCTTTAAAAACGACTCGGGCCGAAACAATCAGATTCGAAACAGAATTTGATCGCGAAGCGATGTCTACTGAAGGCGTGCGACCCGGTGAAGTGGTCTGTGCAGGCAAGATTGGTAGGGGGACGGCCTTCGCGAAAACCATGTCTGGGGTAACCTTTGCAAAAGGCCGTATGATTCCGCCACGGCTTATAGATCCTTACTATGATCGTGCGATGAAGCTTTACTACTTTCGAATTACCGATCACGCAATCGAGCCTGTGCTCCCACGCGACGCCGTTGGATGGATCAAATTTCCTTTGGTTGATCGAGATTAGGCTAAGAAGATGCGAATTCTATCCGGTATTCAGCCCAGCGGTCTGCTGCACATCGGCAATTACTTTGGCATGATGCGCCCGGCGATCGCGCTCCAGGCCGAAGGCGAAGCGTTCTATTTCATCGCCGAGTATCATGCGCTCACCAGCGTGCGCGACCCGAAGGTATTGCGCGAAAATAGCCACCGCGTGGCGCTCGATTTTCTAGCCTGCGGCCTCGATCCGAATAAAGGCGCGCTTTTTCTTCAGTCGGACGTGCCGCAAGTGACAGAGCTGGCTTGGATTTTATCAACCGTCGCGCCAATGGGCCTGCTCGAGCGCGCACACTCTTACAAAGATAAACTGGCCCGCGGGCTCGCGCCGACCGTTGGACTGTTCAGCTACCCGGTCCTCATGGCCGCCGATATTTTGATTTACGACAGCGACGTCGTGCCGGTCGGCAAAGATCAAAAACAGCACATCGAGATGACCCGCGATCTGGCCGTGAAAATAAACGAGACCTACGGGTCCGAGCCGGACGGGCGAATTTTCAAATTGCCCGAGCCGCGCATTCATGCTGCGACCGAGGTTGTTCCCGGAATTGATGGCCAGAAAATGAGCAAGAGTTACAACAATAACATCGACATCTTCGGCGACGAAAAGGAAACGCGGAAACGGGTGATGAGCATCGTGACCGACTCCACACCGGTGGAAGCTCCGAAGGATTCGTCCAAATCGACAATCCTTCATTTGTATTCGCTCTTCGCATCGAAAGATGAAATCGCGAATATGCGCGAGCGATTTCAAAAAGGGGGAACTGGTTACGGCGATTTCAAGAAAGAGCTGTTTGAAAAGCTCTGGGGATATTTCGCTCCCATGCGCAAACGCCGGGAAGAAATTTTGGCCGACAAAACGTACATCGACAAAGTCCTCGCCCGCGGCGCCAAGCGGGCCAACGAAGTCGCTGATCAAGTAATGCGACGAGTGCGCGATGCAGTGGGCCTCTAAGTTGCTTGGCTCGACGCTTGGAATATGCGACCTTCAGACAACATGGAGCCGGTCGTTAACTTTGGAGAAAAAATCGGCAGAACCGTCGGACGACGCAAGCCGGCCGCTGACGCTTTCGCAGTGGCGATGAAATTACAGAAGACAGTCAACTGCCTTCAAAATCATCTTGAGGGGATTTGTCCCACCGGTGTTTTCCGGTTTAAGACGCATGAAGAAGCTGATGAATGGTTGTTGCAATGGATGAGCCGCCGCCGCCCGCGGAAGAACTGACAACGCGTGTCCCCGAAGAGACGGATCTCGTTGCGGTTTGCCGCAAATTGAATGAATTGGGCGCCAAGTATATTGTCATCGGTGGCTTCGCGATCATCGTCGCGGGGTTTGCCAGGACAACCGCCGACGTCGATTTGTTGATCGAGACATCGATGGAAAACGAGGCGCTTGTCTTCGAAGCCCTCGAAATCCTGCCGGACAAGGCGGTCCGTGAACTAAAGCCTGGCGAGATTTCGCAATACGGTGTTGTTCGCGTGGGCGATGAGATCATGGTCGATCTCATGAAAGCGGCAGGTGGAATTGAGTACGCTGAAGCGGCGAAGGAAATCGTCGTTCGCAACGTGCAAGGGGTTCCGATCCCGTTCGCTTCGCCGCGTTTGCTTTGGCGAACAAAAAAGCCAACCCGGCGCGCCAAAGATGTCGACGATCTCGTGTTCTTGGAGGAACATTTTCGCGGCCTCGGGGAAGAGCCGCCCAAGGTCTAGACCCTTCGCCGGGCGACGCGTCTGCTCGCGCCCCACGTTAACAAGCAGCGGTGGTTTCCCAGACGCCAAAAGGATAAAAGGAAAAGCACTCCGTTAGGCCAGATTCCAGTCAGCTTGGAGTCTGCGGGGATGCGGCTCGCTTATCGCGGACGATCGATGCCCGGGCATATACGTAACCGAAGATGAGGCACATCGCGAAGGCGACAGCGAGCAAGGCGAAGAAGTGAAACACCGAGACGGCGATGACAGCGGCATGCGTTTGCCGTTCGAAGGCGTTGACCGCCGGATATTTCACCCATAATCCCCAAATTCCCGGCAAAAGGAAAAGGGCGGCCATGACCAGTAGCTCCCAGGGGTTATCCTTGGCGATTAGGCCGCGAGTTTCCCGATCGGAAACCGGAAGCGGGACGGGAACAGGCGCTTGGGCATCGGTCGCCGTTTCTACCCGCCCATCGAGAATTTGGATCGCCTGCCTGGCCTGATCTTCGGCGACCAGCAATTGAATCGGCATTGCAAATGGACTCCCACCGTAAAGGTGCGCGTTTTCATGCGCGACGGCGCAGAAAATTCCGTGATCATCGAGGAGCGATTTTGCCAGCTCGGCCTGGGCTACGTTCAAGTAGGTGCGGATTGGGATCACGCTCCCAAGTTAGTTCAAGACACGCATGAAACCGAGGTTTGTTTTGCCGCCGACGCGAAGTAGCTGATCGGAATTGATGCGACGGTCAGAGACCGCCGCTACAGTTGGTGAATGGCCACGCTTCGATTTCACATCGTTCCCAACGCCAAGATCGACAAAGTTGTGGGCGAGCTCGCCACGGCGAATCCGTCCCGTGGCGGACACGGAGGCGCGATCAAGATCAAGTTGCGAGCACCGGCGGTGGAAGGGAAAGCCAATGCCGCGCTGCGCAGTTTTCTCGCTAGGGAACTGAACATCTCCGAACGCCAGATCGCTCTCGTGCGTGGTCAGAAATCGCGCGACAAACTGCTTCGGATCGACGGGTTGACCGAGCAAGCCATTCGGCAGCGCTTGCTGAAGTAGAGAGTTACTTCGCCAGCTTGGCCGCTTCCTCGGCGATCTTATCCGAAGCGCCGTTCATGAACGATTGCGGATTCTGGCCGGCCGCGATGCCGCCACCCAGCGCCCAACTATTCTTGTCGACTTTGATTCGGCCGACCGTCGCTCCCTTGTTGCTTCGAAATTCCACGTCGGCTTCAAGGAAGGAGCTGCCCGCTCCCATACCGATGAAGAAACGCATCATCGGGTTGCCCTCTTCGTATTTGGTGATTACGCCCCTGATGACCAGGGTGTTCGCGTCCGGCTTGGCGTTGCGAGCCACGCTCGCGAATCGGCCTCCCCTCCTGATCTCGGTGGCGATGCGGTCGGGAAAATAGGTCTTCGCCTTATCGAGGTTCTCTCCCACTTCCGGACCGGAGGAGGTAAAATTCTGCACGGTTACTTTGGAGAACTTTCTGGTCGGAGTAATCACAGTTCCCTGTGGTCCCTGCAAACTGGAGGTTGACCCGCAGGCGGTAAGAAACAGCGACACTGCCAGCGCGACGCACACGATCGCAGGTCCGGTTAATTTATTGATCAAGACGTCGCTGAATTTGTTCTTTTTCATATAATTCTCGGCCTCAAGTGCGCGGATTCTGCGGATAATCGCTCGGTTAGGCAAGAATGGAATCGCGGGTTGGTGAATAGGAGCCGGCCAAAGATTTCAGTTGCGCGGGGTCATAATTTACATTAAAACCAGAATTGCCATAGATTTTAGGCAGGGTTTGGGTTAAGGGAAGCTCTCGTGGGTTCGAGAGCAGGAGCGGCAGGCGGCGTAAGCCTCTGCCGCTCTCTCATTTTAGCCGTTCCAGTTCCACGCCCGTCGTCCGCCGGCAAATCCGAATAGCAAATCAGCAATCTAAGATTCTGACCTCGGACTTCTGACATCTGACGTCTGAGGAGGTCCCCGTAGTTCAACGGATAGAACGGAGGTTTCCTGATACGAAAACGGGATTTTTGCAGGAATCGTTAGGCGTCATCTCCTGTCTTAAACCGCGTGACACAAAAGCAATAGCTCGATGCTGGACCTGTCGGGACCTTGGCACAGCCAATTGTTTGGCCAACATTACGGGGAGGCTCATTACTCTTTGCACGATTTAGAATATCTACCTTTAGACCTCGTCGGAAAGACCGTCGCCTGCCAAGCCTGTGGTGCTTCCCTTGCGATCCCGTGGACTACACAACGAGTTCATAACGACCCTGTAATGCCCCTAGATTTCGATCCAATTCATAACAAAAAAATGTGGGTCCAGATTAGCGAAGGCATTCCATGTTCCGCGTGCGGGGAAACCGTGATGATTCACTTTCCCCGCATGGGGGTGAAAGGAAAATTATTGCTTTTCGGTGATGAAGCCTACCGGGACTCAATCCCACCGGGCACGTTTATTTGGACATACACCCTAGTCGGAGCATCCCCGGTAGTTATAAAGAAAACTAATCAAGCGGTGCGTGAACTTAAGATTAGGCTTTGCCCCAGCCTGATGCCGGAACAATGGCGCTTCCACATGGTAGATTTGGTCAATAAGCCTCAGGGGCACCCGGTGTTTGCTCATTGGGCCATGAATAAACGCGTGGCTGCTGTTCAAGCACTTGGCGAGCTCATGCTGGAATTAAACAACGAGCTTTTTGTGTTTAACTTATCAGCGACCCATCAACTCGGAGTAAGAACACTCGAGGCGGCAAGAGCTTTTTCTTTCGTTCACTTGATAATGAAACTCATCGACGAGAACACGAGCATGGGGCTGCAACCGAATTTCGTTTTTGATCAAGACGACTCGTTCAAGACTGCTAGCAGGTTCTACTTGGAGAACCGAAACACATTTCAGTTCGCATTCCTTTCGCGATGCATAACCATTCCGGACCCGCAGTTTGTTCAACCCGGTTCTCAGCCGTGTCTCGAGCTGGCGGATTTCGTCAGCTACGTAATTGCGCGATTTCATTCCCGGACATGGCAGAAAAAGAACATCGATATCAATCCTGCCTGCTTCGGGAAGGCCTTCTACTTTGGATTCGTTAACGACCAGATGATACGAATCTTCCAGCAAGGCTATCCTTGGTCACAATTCTACGGGGAAGAGCAGCAGGAGCCACCGGCGATTGTATAGTTGATCCGTATTTTGACCGCAGCTGCGGGGCATAACTGGCTAGTTTGGCCCTTTAGCAATATCGCAACTCAAGTTTCTCGCGATTCCGTCTCGACGCCGAAGATTGATACAACGCGCAAAAGCTTTGTCCGATGAATGGGCTTTGTCACACGTTCGGATGTCACTAATTCCTCAGCGCCCCCGAACACCGCTGCAGCAACATGAAGCGCGTCCATCCCCCCGATGCCATTCCGGCACGCTTCTTCCATTGCCAGATCGAGCAATTCAGGACCTGTCCGCACGACCCGGAAATTGAGTTTGAAGAACCCCTCGTAGAACGCCACTTCTGCCGTATTTTTGTACCACACTGCTTTTGGCAGGACTTCCAAGCGGACGTAATCACTCGTAACAAACCGCCGAGCACGCGACTTGAGAAAAGGCAGCGCTAATTCTGCAGCACTATCCGTCCCTCTGGCGGCGTAAATCAGAACTCCAGAATCAATATACGTTGTCGTCAACGAGACGCTTGGACACCTTAGAACCCGCGCCGTCGCATCTCGCCGATTTCGCGATCAAGCTCCTGCGGCGACTTCAATGCTATGCCAGACGCGATGACTCGCTCGCGCAAGTCTGAAATGTATTTTTCCGCGTCGATCGCATTCGTTGCTGGAGTGAAGTCAACGCTGTACACGGTCGTGCTTGGAATCCGGAATTCCAAAGCCTTATCGGCAACGCCATATTCAACCGGCTCAGCGTCCATCAGATTCTTAACTTTTACCTCATCAATTGTGAACATGTCGATTGCGAACATATGTTAGGCGACTTCGGGATTAATATCTCTTTTATAATAGTATTTTCTCCGTATCCACTTAAATCCCTCATGCTTTGTGATGACGGCAACTTCTATCGGCCCACCAACACTTTGAGCGCCCGGGAGAAACCGACTAAACATTATTGCCGAATTGACAAGAAACTCGCCGAGTTCGATCGCGTCTTGTACCGGCATGGGGGCGAAAACTAACGGCGCATTCAGCTGCGCTATGAGAAGGGGATGCAATTTTGCCATTAGGTCCGCTGGCGGCTGTGGCGGCTTCATGACTTGTGCCAGCACATCAAAGACGCGCGGACTGAAGCCCAAAACAAGCCTGCTGATCGCCTCCGATTCGCCCCCCCAATTGATCCCCA
This sequence comes from uncultured Verrucomicrobiae bacterium, assembly GCA_963815455.1. GTDB lineage: Bacteria > Verrucomicrobiota > Verrucomicrobiia > Chthoniobacterales > UBA10450 > JBDTZF01. Next base: position 619,699 of record CAWFGO010000001.1, on the reverse strand, counting down.
CTTGATCAGCCTGCCGCAACTTCTTCGGATCTCCGGCGAGGCCTTTTTCAATCTTTATCGACCACACTTCGCCCAAGTTTTCTCCAGTTGAATATCCCCCAACTATTAACCCCAGGCTGATTGTCTGACGTAGATTGGTGTCTTTGATCTTGTCGCACTCTTTACCCAGAAAATCGGATAAGAGTTTAGAGACTTGCTCCATCGTGTATTTTTTCCGCTCAAAGCCCAGCTGTTTTTTTGCCTCAACCTCATCGCTTAGGATCTCGCGGAAATCTTTGATCAGCGTACCGATAGACGCATTTCCAATACTTCCGCTGCCAAACGTTACGCAGCCTATGGACGAGCCTTTTATCAAATTGAATATTTTGTTCGCGTTGTTGTAGACGTTCGCAACACCGACACCAGCTGGCGTACTGATCGTTAACGTAGACGCGCTATCAGCGGCGATTACGAGACCGTCATGGACGGAGATTACTATTGCGACACTCATCGACGCCTTGGCCAAACAAATAGCTTACGAATAATCTCGGAAAGTCCGCTCCAGACGCGAACAGTCAACCCCTTTTTGGCATCGCCCAAAGAAGGGGTAGCCAAAAAAACTAGGCGGGAACAGTTCTGGCGTCCCCGGCGGGAATGAAGCCGAATCAGTCGAAGTCCGCGCTTGGAGCGTCGCCGAAATGTCTCATGCAACGAGAACGTTTGAAGCGTCCCCGGCGGGAATCGAACCCACATCTAAGGTTTAGGAAACCCTTGTTCTATCCGTTGAACTACGGGGACAATGAGATTTTCGATCTGCGATTTTCGATTGCCGATTCTAAGCCTAAAGAGATTCGGAGTCGATTAGACCGGGAACCTGCGATCGAACTCTTTGTGTGTGCCAATCCATAACCATATCCAATCGTCATCGACGCGCAGTGCAACGGCCCGGTAGTCGCGCGTGATTCGCACCGACCACGCGCGCGGATCGGATTTCAGCCGCTCCAATCGCAACCCTGGATGGGATGGATTCTGGGAAAATATCAGGTATGCCTTGCGCGCCGCAGTCCGAGCTTCTGACGGCAACCCGCGGTAAAGTCTCCAAAATTCCTCGGCGCCGCGCGAGGTCACGCAAGGAGATCCTGATCCGTCATCTTTGGAAATGAGTCAGGATTACGCCCAAACGCGCTTTCTGCTTCGTCGAGGACTCGACTCAGGGCGGGCCGCGGACGCTCGTCCTTGATAATGCGTTCCCATTCTGCATCTCCGGCGAGTTCTGGAAACAGACCCGGAAGGTGATGCAACAATTTATCGCGTTCAGATGCCGGAAGAGAACGGATCGCCTCTTCAATCTCGCGCGCAGTGCTCATGTGCAAAAAAGATACGAGAACGCGCTCAAAGCTCAATCAGAAGTCAGAGGTCAGATTTTAGACTGCGGATTGGCGATTGGCGACTGCAAACGAGCAGAGGGCAGGGGGTTCAACTGTTCCGGTATGGCTCGAGGAAATCTGGCCGGAAAATGGTCAGCGAAGACTCGGTGACGAAACGCTTCTTTTCCGAAACTTTCGATGTGAAAGGCGGCTGCTGATTTCGCACCGGCCAGCGCGCGAGTTAGAAATAGGTCAGAAGTCAGAGGTCAAGACTTGACTGGCCCATTTGAATCATTCAAAATGCTCACATGGGCAAGCGAGCAAAGCGGCGCTATGCGCGCAGCAGTGTTGTTCGGGAACAAGCGGTGACGGCGTACGGATCGAAAACTCCGCTATCGAAAAGGAATCTGCATCCGGCCAAACTCATCGAGCGCATTAACAAGGGATTGCCGTTTAGTGAGCTGGAGCATTTGCGGAGCGAACTTGACGAACCCATGGAAGCCCTGGCCCGCCACCTCTCCATTTCCAGATCGACATTGCAACGTCGAAAAGCGGAGCGCCGTCTTTCTCCGGAAGAATCTGAGCGTGTAATGCGGTTCTCGAGGATCGTCGAATACGCTACGAACCTTTTCGGGACCGTGGATCGCGCGCGACAGTGGCTCAAGTTTCCGCAGTTCGGACTGGGTGGCGCTGTTCCGCTAGAGTTTGCAAGAACGGAGCTCGGCGCGCGAGAAGTTGAAGATCTGCTCGGTCGGATTGATTACAGTGTCTATTCCTAAGAACCTGTCTCAAAACTCTGATGGGTTCCGCGAGAGTTGTTTTGGACTGGACTACAAGGCACGAGCCAGGAGCGAAAGCTTTGATTGCCATAGGGAAAAAGCACCGCCGAACATTTCAAAATACTCTCGCCTTTCCGGTTGCGCCGCTTTTCTCGCTGGCCTTCGTTGTTCGTCGGTCACAGATCCCTGCGGATATTTTCCCTCCTCACTCCTTGGCCAGCAAGAAAATCGGTCAGCAACGGAACCCCTCAGGGTTTGGAGATAGGTTCTAATGGCTTCGGCGTGGCGAATCGTTCGCGCAGCGCGTGTTTCCAGCGCATTCACCGGAGAAGGTAGCCGTTTTGCTCCGGGCCGGTGGAATTCGCGCGGCAAGCCGGTGGTGTATTTGAGCCAGCACGAATCGCTTGCGGCCCTTGAAATTTTCGCCCATACCCACCCACTATTGCCAACAGACCACTATTTCGCATTCCAGGTCGAATGGCCCGATGAGCTGACTGAATATCTTTCTGCGAACAAGCTTCCTGCCGGCTGGAACGCCCGGCCGCCGATCCCAGCTACCCGTAGAATGGGCGATGAATGGCTCGAACAAATGCGTTCGCTCGTGCTCGCGGTTCCAAGTTTGCTCAGCACCAGCGAACTGAATTTTCTGCTGAATCCCAACCACCCGGACTTCAAGAAAATCAAAATCGGGCCGGCCATCGAATACCGATTCGATCCAAGAATCTCCGGACGCTGAGCGTGACTAGGTTCCCTTCGTGGGTTTATCCCCACCGGCGATGGATTCCCGCATCGACGTGTCGGCCTGGACATTTTTCATCCGGACGTAATCCATCACGCCGAGATTGCCCGAGCGAAAGGCATCTGCCATTGCCTGAGGTACCAGCGCTTCGGCCTCGACCACCTTGGCGCGCATCTCCTGTGTTCTCGCCCTCATTTCCTGTTCGACTGCCACGGCCGCTGCGCGGCGCACTTCCGCTTTTGCCTGGGCCACGCGCTTGTCGGCATCGGCCTGCTCGGTCTGCAATTTCGCGCCGATATTGTCGCCCACATCGACATCAGCAATGTCGATGGAAAGGATTTCGAAGGCGGTGTTGCTGTCGAGGCCCTTGGCCAAAACCATTTTGGAAATGCGATCCGGATTTTCCAGGACCTCTTTGTAGGAATGGGCCGAGCCGATCGCGCTCACAATTCCTTCCCCGACCCGGGCAATAATCGTTTCTTCCGTCGCGCCGCCGACAAATCGATCGAGATGCGAGCGCACCGTTACGCGGGCTTTCACCTTAACGCCGATGCCATCCTGGGCCACGCCGTCGATTGTCGTCCGCCCCATGTTTGGGCTGGGCGCATCGATCACTTTCGGATTGATGCTGGTGCGCACCGCTTCGAGGACGGTCTTGCCGGTGCCTTTGGTGGCCAAATCGATGGCGCAAGCGCGATTGAACTCGAGCGCGATGCCGGCCTTGTCGGCGGCGATCAGAGCCAGGATCACGTGCTGCACGTCGCCGCCCGCGAGATAATGCGCTTCCAATGGATCGCTCGGAATTTCCAGCCCCGCTTTCACGGCGGTAATGCGATTATCGACAATCATTCCCACTGGCACGCGGCGCAGGCTCATCCCGATCATTTTCCCGATACTGACCGGGGCGTTGGCGACCCGAGCCCGGAGCCATGTCATAAAATATTTCGATACAACGATCGTGAGAACCAAAGCGATGACGGCGAGGACCGCGACGCCGGCCAGATAGAGCGAATCCATGAGCTGAGCGTAGCTTTGTGGCTTGGTTTATATCAAGCACCGAACAGCAGGTCGGATATCGCTTTTTCCGGATGCTTGAAAAGTGATCTTGGCAGGATCGGTTAGGATGAAGTAATACTGGCGGAAGCGGAGGAATTCATGAGATCGATTAGAAAGATTCTAATCCCACTCGGGGCTCTGGCATTGATCGGCCTGCTGCGAGCCGGAAACATCGACATGGAAATCCATTGTAGTCCGAAGCAGATGGACGCGATCGGCAAGGCCAGCGTGCGCGGGCACGTAAACAAGTCGAAAGAGCGCTGGGCTTACGATGTGACGATTGAAAACAAAACATTCAAGGACCTTGCCGGCGTCGAGGTGAAGTACATCATCTTTTTCAATCGTGAAAAATTGGGCGACAAGGCGGCGGCGAAACTGCAACGCCTGGCCGGGAACGCGTCGTTCGAGCTGCTCAAGCCACGCGAGAAGAAAATTCTCACCACCAGCGCCGTGGAATTGAATAAGTCGCAGTTGGCCTCGGAGTGGGAGTTTGACAATGGTGCCCGAAGAAAGGCCGAGGATACTCTGGTGGGCCTCTGGGTTCGCATTTATCAGAATGGTCAACAGTTTGCCGAGTATGCTAATCCATCGGCCCTGATCAGGGAAAAATGGGAGTGAGCGCCTCTGCTATGCATATCGATCAACTGCTGTTTATTCTGCTCATCGCGGTCGCCGGCCTGTTCCAGTTGCTGACGAAAGCGGCAAACAAAACGAATAAGAAGTCGAACGAGACAGACGCAGGATCGAGATCTGCCTTGCCGACAAATCAACCGCCTGAACGCCCGCCTGCGAACACCGACGAAGAACGGATTCGACGTTTTTTGGAGGCGCTCGGGCAGCCGACATCGTCCAGACCGCCGGCGCCGGTCGCTCCTCGCAGCGATATCCCGCCGCGACCCATCGCACCAGTTCAGCCGCCCCCGGGAATGTTCTCTGGAGTTCCGCCCCGGCGCCTGTCCGGTAAAATTCGGAAACCAGCCAGCGACAGACCACGCAATCAAACGGTCTCGCCGCCCGTCAAAACAACTGTCGAGCCAGCGATCGCTTATCGCGCGGAGGTCGGGCCGACGGCAGTTGGTTCGTCCGAGAGCGACTCATTGGAAAAGCCTTCGGACATTTCAGTACCCGCGATTGAGGGACCTGCTTCGTCAACCGATACAAGCATCGACATCGCCTCACTGCTGGCGTCGCCTCAAGGGTTGCGGCAAATGGTCGTGCTCCGCGAAATCTTTAATGCGCCGCGCGGTTTGCAGGCGTTCGATGTAATCGGAAGCGCTTGAGGTTCGGTCGCATCTTCGTAGCTTCAATTTTCCCGCCCGCCGGCGTGGCGGAACTGGCAGACGCGCTGGACTCAAAATCCAGTGATCGCAAGATCGTGTGGGTTCGAGCCCCTCCGCCGGCACGGCCAATCAGAAGCCGGACATTTCTCAAATTCGCACAATAATCTTTGCGTTAACCCGCCTCCTTTGGTAAAATCCGCAACTTATGTATAATCGTGCACGCAGTTTCGGTGTTATTTTGTCTTTTTTGATTCTTCTGGTTGGCGGCGCATGGGTTCAGGCCGGCACCATTCAAGGCGAGGTCAAAGGTCCGGATGGGAAACCTGCTGGTGGCGCTGAGATTCGGATCGAGCAAAACGATTTGAAACAAGCGGCCAAAACCGTGAAGGCCGATCAAAAAGGACGATACCTATTTGAAGGACTTGCCGTGGGAACTGTACAAAGTCACGGCATGGGTAAATAAGGTGCCGACATCAGTCAGCAATGTGAAATCGCGTTCAATCGGTGCCACGCGTGTAGACTTTGATATTAAGTCCACGGCGGCTGAAGCAAAAGCGGTAACCAAGGGGAAAAAGGCAAAGCATTTCGTGTGGGTTCCGTCGGAGACCGGCAGTCATTTGGGCGGCCGCTGGGTGGAGGTTGACGATGACGGCTCCGGGACCGCGAGATCGGATGATCTGGACAAAGTAAGCGGCCAGGCGCTGCGAAATCTCAGGACCCCCACGCGTAGCTCGCGCGGCAGCGGCTTCTAACTTCTTGCGTTCGATTGCTCGGCTACGGCAAAAAGCCGCTTGATTGATTCGCGCGTGAGCACGATGAGGGTGAACACGCCCAGAATTGTGCCGAACGGCATAAAAATACATTCGACACAGGCTACGACGAAGGCGAACCAGTATCGCTTTCGGCACGAGATCGATCGCCCGGCGATCATGATGCAGATCGCCATTGCCAGGCCGGCGACGAAAAACAGAGCGCCCATCACGATAAAAATCCAGCCGAGGATGGCCGGCGGCGGTTCCTGATTGTTCTGTAATCCCGCCGGGTGGTGAGCCGCGTAAAGCAGGAATCCGCCGATGGCGCAGTCCAGAAGCGGGAACAACGAAAACAGCGCGGCCAAGCCCGCGACGACGTAGTGAAAGATCGACAAAAGCCGTAAGTGTTCTTCGTCGTGATTCATCTGCTAGCCTTGCTTTGATTTGATCCAGCGATCGACAAGCTTCTCCAGGATATCCAAGGGCACCGCGCCGCCAGTCAGGACGACTTCATGAAATTGCCGGATATCGAATTTGTTTCCCAATTCCTTTTTCGCTTTTGCGCGCAGCTCCAAGATCTTTAGCATGCCGATCTTGTAAGCGGTCGCCTGGCTCGGCATGACGATGTACCGATTGATTGCATCGACGCGGTCCGCTTCGGTATTGGGAGTATTATCGACCAGATACTTGATCGCTTGCTCGCGTGTCCACTTTTTCGCATGCAATCCGGTGTCGGTAACGAGGCGGCCCGCTCTCCAAAGTTCCAGCGAAAGCCGGCCAAAATCTGAATAGGGATCCCGATAGAAGCCGATTTCTTTCGGAGTGAGCTCGCTGTAGAGCCCCCAGCCCTCGACGTAGGCGGTGTAAGCGTGCGAAAATTTTCGGAACTTGGGAATCCCGCTCAGCTCCTGCGCGATTGCGATCTGCATGTGATGGCCGGGAATCCCTTCGTGGTAGGCTAGTGACTCCAGCGAGTAGGTCGGGCTGTCGTTCATGTCTTTCAAGTTCACGTAAAACGTTCCGGGCCGGGATCCATCCGGCGCCGGTTGTTGATAAAACGCCTTGCCGGTAGATTTTTCGCGGAATTTCTCCACCGCCTTGACCACGATGTCCGCCTTCGGCTTGGTGACGAACAATTCGTCGAGCCGCTTTTTCATCGCGCTAATAATATCGGTCGCCTGCGCGAGATATTTGGCCCTGCCTTCATCCGTGTCCGGCAAATGGAATTGTCGATCCTCGCGCATGAATTTGAAGAACGCGGGCAGATCACCTTTGAATCCAACCTTGTCTTTGATCCTGACCATTTCATCGTGGATCCGGGAAACTTCTTTCAATCCGATCTCGTGAATTTCCGCGGCGCTCAGGTTCGTGGTGGTGGTGTGACGCATAGCCGTCTTGTAATAATCGGCGCCGTCCGGGAATTTCCAGACCCCGGCATCGTCATTGGCGCGCTTCGACTGATCTTCCAGGAACGCGATCAATTTTTCGTAGGCCGGCTTTACCGAACTTTTGAGCGCCTTTGTTGCGGCATCGAGCAATCGATGGCGCGCGGTAGCATCGATTTCCTTTACCGCGTTTACTTTTTTCGCGAAATCGTTTAGTAACGGGCTAGGCGTCTCGGTCGAGTCGAACGGGGCTCCCTGGATCACTTTGCGGCAGGCATCGAGAACGAGAGGAAACACGAAGCGCGGCGCGACCACTTTTTTCTTCTCCCGGTCGCGGAGATTTACAATGACTCGGTCGAACAGTTTCGGAATCGCATTGAGTCGCGCCACGTAGGCCTCGGCGTCTCTTACGTTGTCGATCTTGTGGATATTGATCAGGAACGCGGGAACCTGCGCGTGCACGCCCCGCATCTGACTGACGGGATAAACATCGGATCGATAACGGAACTCGTCTGCCTCGCGCTCCGCTTCGCGCTCGAAGAGTTTGTAACTGAGCTGCGCCTGCGCATCGAGCATATCGAATTTGAAATCGCGCTTCAGAGCGGCCAGCTGCTCTTGCCACACCGCATGGTCCGCGATCGCTTTGGCATCCGACAAATCCTCCAGCTGATCGTAGTGAGTCTTGATGCCATAAAACGATTCGTCCACCGGATGACGAGAGAGCGTTTCGTCCCAGCATTTGTCGAAGAACTCGTTGGCGCGTTTCGATTCGGCGGCGATTTCTTCGGGTGTGGCCCCGCCCGCGCAGGCGCAAACCAGCCCGAAAATAAATCCCGATATTGCAGTGAGGAAAAATCCTTTCATGAAACAGGTTCACCGACCGCCGTTGCATCTCGCAACTGTACCCGTTGCGGCGGGGCGAAGAAGTGAAGATCGGTGCTAACCCCGCGAGCCGGAAGTACGGGTGTAAGCCTCTTCGCCATGCTCATTGATGTCGAGGCCCTGCCGCTCCTTATCCGGCGCAATACGCAAGCCAAGTGTTACGTTCACCAGAGATCCGACGATGGCGGTGACCGACAACCGCCAGTCCAATCGTAACGCCAATCGCTTTCAATTGCTCCAGCCAGAGAGAATGGCCGACCAGTCTTCGTCAGGTTGGGATTCACGCTGGCCGTCGCAAAAATGCCGGTGAGAAACGCGCCGAGTGTTCCGCCGACGGCGTGAATGCCGAAAGTATCGAGCGCGTCGTCGTAATGGAACCACGACTTCAGTTTTGTGCAGGCAAAAAACGGAACGACGCCTGCGGCTACGCCAATCATGACCGCGCCAGTGGGATCGACAAAGCCGCAGGCCGGCGTGATCACGACCAGGCCGCCGACTGCGCCCGAGCAAAACCCGAGCACGCTCGGTCTGCCGCGCAGGAGATATTCCAACAACGCCCAGGTAAACGACGCGACCGCGGTGGCAAGGGTTGTGGTCGTGAATGCGTTGGCCGCAATTGCCATCCGCGCCCAGCGCGCTGCCGGCGTTGAATCCGTACCAGCCGACCCAAAGCATTCCGGTGCCGATCATGCAAAGGACCATGCTGTGCGGGGCCATGATTTCCTTACGAAAACCGAGCCGGTGACCGAGAAGAATGCAGAGCACGAGAGCGGACCAACCGGAGGACATGTGCACGACGGTGCCGCCGGCAAAATCGATCGCGTGAATTTTGGCGGCCGGATTCCAGATACCGTTCATCCAGCCATCGATTCCCCAGACCATGTGGGCGATGGGAAAGTAAATTGCGCACATCCAGACGGCGACAAAGACGATCACCGCCGTGAATCTCATTCGCTCGGCCACCGCGCCAATGATCAGCGCCGGCGTGATGATCGCGAACATGAGCTGGTACATCGCAAAAACATTTTGCGACACCCAGTAGGAATAATCGGCATTCGGCTGGGAATTGACTCCGTGTAAAAACGCGAAGCTCAAGCCACCGAGCACGGGCGAACCGTGCGAAAAGACCAACGAATAGCCAACAGCCCACCAAAGGATCGACACCAGTCCGGCGATCCCCAGGCATTGGGCCAGGACGGACAGAACGTTTTTTCGTCTGACCAGTCCGCCGTAAAACAGAGCGAGTCCCGGAAGCGTCATGAACAGCACCAGCGCAGCGCAGGTCATCAGCCAGGCGTTGTGACCTGGCCCGGGTCCGGGGACATTGGAAACATCGCCCGTGCGCTGGGAATTATTTATATAAGCTTCGAGATCGGCGACGCGTTGCTCTAGAGAGAGCGACGGGGAGGGTGAGGGGGACGGGGCTGACGTTTGTCCGTAAGACATTTCCGCGGTGGAAATGATTGCCGTAAATATCAAAGCGCGAATAAACATGTCGATCCTGTGAGGTACGGTTCTATTACAGCGTGGCAATTGGCGACGGCAAGTTACTTTGTTAACAGGAGTTGCCTGTGCGAAAAAAATGCTGTAAAAAGAGGCGTATGGTTCGCTTGCTTATCATAGTGGGCCTGCTCTTGAGCGGTGCGGTTGCTTTTGCCGAGCCTCCCGGTCGGCCGACGGGCGACTGCAAACTGATCTACAGCCCGACGCCGCAGTATCCGGCTGCTCTGCGCCGCGCTTATTTTCCAATCCAGGGGAAGGGCACTTTTTCAGTGAGCTTCGATGCTTCGGGAAAAGTAAAGGAAGTGAAAATGGTTCGCTCGACCGGCGACTATGACTTGGACGAAGCGGCGATCTCAACGCTGCGGCGTTGGAAAAGCGCGCCCGGTCGAACGTGTACTGTTCTGGTACCGGTTAAATTTCATCCCGGACATACGACTGGGTTTTGAGCCACCCTCGTTACGCTGCGGCCTGCGCTTCGCGATCTACAACGACTAACGAATAGTGCGGAAAACTCCGCCGAGCGGCCGGAGCCGGGCCAGGTTAAGGCGCTCGGCGGAGTCCCTCTGCAAAATGGATGGGCATGCCCGATCATCCCCTTCTACCCGGACGCGACCCGTTCGACTTCGCTCAGGGCAGGCTCCGCGCGTCCCTCCATTAGATTAACGTTGCGCGGGCCGTCGCCAGTGCTTGAGACGATACCTGGTTGAAGGACCCTTCGGGCGCTTCGTCTTCACCTTCGTCGTCGGCATCGGCATCTTCGTCCCCGTCCTCGGCCCGAGGCGCCACAGCCGGTAAGTCGCTGTTTTGCAGCTTGTCGAAACGCTCGCGGACGTCAGCCGGGACTTTATCGAGTTCTTCTTTTGTTTCGACCGGGCCGCTGAACAGCAGTTTGCCCTGCGGATCTTTGGCCGTGAGCATTTTTTTCCCGTCCACCGTCTCCAGTTTCATCTCCCCTTTGTCGTCGGAGAAAACGATCTGCGCTTTGCCGATGTCGATCTTGGTGGCCTTGAGAGTGCCATTATCTCTGCTCAAGACGCGAATGTCGCGGGCTGCGTTGCGGGCGTCATCCCGGGCCTGTCTGGCTTCCTCGCGTGCTTCGTCCCGGGCGCGTCTGGCTTCTTCTCGAGCGTTCATGACGGCATCGCGAATCGCGCCGCCGGCGTCGCCCAATTGATCTTTCAACTGATCTTTCAACTGCTCCTTTAGATCCTGCATTTTCTCGCCGAGATCGCCCATGTTGCCCATGTCGTCGAAATTCCAATTCCAGTCGTGGTTAAAACCGTCGAACATGGAGTGCCGTTGCGGCACTTCCTTTTTCGCCAGTTTAACTGTGATCTTTTGTTCCTGGCCTTTGCGCAACACGGTAAGGGTTACGTTTGTGCCTTCGGAAAAACTCTGAAGGAGTTTTCGAAGCTGGCTCGGTTCCATTAGAATTTGGTCGTTCAGCATTTTGAGGATGTCGTTTTGCTGAACCCCGGCCGCTGCCGCCGGGCCGTCCGGAACGACGTAGTCAACGACCAGGCCGAAACCCTTGGCCAGGCCCAGTTGCTCGCTGACGACCGTGGGGACGGGCGAAGTTTCAACGCCGAGGAATGTCACCGGCACTTTAGGGCCTCTCTCATGTCGATTGGCGTGCCGATCCGACATGTTCCGGCGGCGCGGGCGGCGCAGGAGCGACCGGCGGTGCGGGCGGAGTTTGGGCAACTCCAGCAATCGGCAGGAGCGCCATAATGGTAATGGTTAGGATGGATTTTGTATTCATGGTTCTATTTGGTTAATTTACTGGCCCGAAACTGGAATGAGGACGACTTCCTCGCTTGGATAAGAGACTCGGAGCGATGCGCCCGTGTAGGGATTATTCCACTGCAGGGTTTGGTGCGTCTGATAGCTCAGGCGCCGGCGCGGTTGCTCGGAATCGCGGGTAAATTGCAAGCCTTCATCGCGCTTGTTGTAAACGACCTGGGTCGCGGTGGCCGGAATGAATTCGTTAGCCAATGCTGGTCTGCCGGTTTCCGTGCCGGTGCGGGGTGCAGCCAGATTGGGCATTTTCGTCGGTGCGGGCGAAATCTGGGCGACTCGTTCGCCTTGCTCCCGCCGGCGCTCCATGTTCACTCGGGCAAACAAAAGAAACACCGCCGCGGCCGCGAGGCCAAAGCCAATCGAAACCCAATTTACCCGAAACCGATCCGGCCGAATGATCTTTTCCTGATCGTTCGATTCGGACAACGCCTGCTCGACCCGGGTAAGAAGCCCGGCGGACGGCGGCGCCGGTCGCAGCTTCTTCAATTCATTTTCGAGCTCGGAGAAATCGTTCATTGCGGTTGCAAACTTTTCTTGAGACCGGCCAGCGCGTAGCGATAACGCGATGCCGCGGTGTTTTGCGAAATGCCCAGGGCGCTCCCGATTTCCGCGAAAGTAAAATCGTTCCAAATTTTCATGACCAGCACCTCGCGTTGATCGTGCGGCAGGCCATCCAGCGCCATGACCAATGCCCGTTGCTCATCGTCCTCCAACTCAAATTGCGGCTCGATCGATTGCTCCGCGTCAGAAAAGGCAACCATCTCGCGCCGGGCACGCCGGCTATCGCGGCGGATAAAATCGAGCGCGATGGAACGAACGGTAGCATAGAGCAGGGCGCGATTTTCGACCTGGTGATTCCTTCGCCAGAATTTGACGAAAGCTTCCTGGACGATGTCTTCCGCGTCGGCCTGAGTCCGCACCCACTGGCGGGCGAATAGGAGCAAGCCGGGCGCAAATTGCGAAAAACACTCTTTCCAATCTTCATTGATTGCCACATTGTCCATGACCTCTTCACGGTCTTTCATAATCCAGACGCCGCCAACCGATGATTTTGTTTAAAGGGCTCAATTTTCCTTTGCTGGTTGTTCTGGCCGGCATGGCTGGTGCCAGCGCCGAACCTGTCGATCTTGAGAAAGCTGTCGGCTCTCTGGTCGCGGCTGAAAAAGCTTACGCCAAGCTCGGCGCCGAGAAAGGGTTTCGGGAGGCGTCGCTCACGGTTTTGGCCGGCGACGCGGTGATTTTTGCGCCCGATGTGGTCAATGGCAGAAAGTTCTGGAAGGAAGCAAAGGAAGATCCGGTAATTAGCTGGGGGCCGGCCTTCGCGGCGATTGCCCGGAGCGGCGAACTCGGCTATACGACCGGACCCTTCGAATATCGTAAGGTCCGCGGCGACGAAAAACCGGAAGCGTTCGGTCATTTCGTGTCGGTTTGGCGAAAGGATTCAGATGGCACCTGGAAGGTCGTTGTCGATGTTGGCGTCAACCATCGGCAACCGCAGGAAGCAGAGCATCAGGTCACGACGTATGTGCCAAAGAATCCGTCCACTCATCCGGAAACCGCGCGAGCCGATTTTGAAAAGCAGCGGAGCGCGTTTGCAGAAGTCCCTGGAGAAAGATGAAGGCGCGGCCATTGTCGCGAGCGCGAGTGACGACATTCGCATTTATCGCCGCGGCGCCATTCCGGCAGTCGGAAGAGCGGCAGCGGAACAGATGCTTGGCCCCGAGCACGGTAAGACATCGCGGACTCGTAGCGGCGGCGGAATGAGCAAAGCCAACGATCTCGCTTACGAATACGGCGAGTATTCGAGCGGCCTCGCCGGCGCGACGGAGCGCGGAATTTATTTTTGCATCTGGCGTCTGGAACCGCCCGGCCAGTGGAGACTCGTTCTCGATCTGCAGAAAAAAGCGCCGCCAAAGAACTAGGACTCGCACAAAGGTCACAAAGAAAACAACGGAAGAGACAAAAGGATTTAGTTGAGACCCTAGTGACCTTTGTGTCCGTTGTGCGAAATCGGGAGACTATTTCGATTTCGACGCGGAAGTTGCGCGCAGGATCAAATTGCCCAGCCAATCCGGATGGGCCACGCCCTGGCGATAGGCGTTGAGCGATTCCACCGAGGAATTCACGCGCAGATTGCTATACGATCCATCGAGATTTTGCCAGCGCTCGTGCCAGTAAACCGCCGCCTTGATGCGCGGATAATGCGTTCGGAAAAGCTCCAGCCCTTCCTCGATCCATTCACTCTTGCCAATTCCGCCGGCGTCTGCCGAATGCGGAAATTCACCGGTTCCCCATTCCGCGATCATGATCGGCTTGTTTGGATCAAGTTTGCACATCTCCTGGTATGGCCAGTCTACCAATGAACGAATATCCGGATTGGGCTCGTCCTTGAATTGTTGTCCATAAACGCTCAGGCCTAACCAATCGACATATTCCGAGCCGGGATAATAGGCCGGCGCGAAATTCCATGTGCGAAGCGGGTAAGAATAATTATTCGTGTGAAACATCCATTTGATGTTCGATGCGCCGCGGGCCCGGACTCGATCGACCACGTAGCGAAAGGCTTTGCGAAAAGTCTCCGGACCTTTCGAATTCTGGTGTTCTGCGTCCCATTGGTCGGCTCCGTAGTAAGTGCCCGACCAGGGGAACCATGTGCCATTCGCCTCGTTGGCAAAATCAACGATTATCGGGTGACCGAATTCGCGGGCGGCGTCGGCCCACTTGTCGATGTAGGCGTCCCATTTCCCGTCGAGAATCTCGAGCAAGCTAAAGCGGTCCGGTCCGCGGTCTTGTTGGTAAGGCTTGTCCCAAGGCGACCAAAAGACGAGCGGCAGCGAACCGTGCCGCCAGATGATTTCGAGATTAGCAGTGGGAAAACTTTGCTCCCCCCAATAACTTGACGACGCGATGATGGCCTGATGTTTGCCGACCATCTGCTCGAACTCCTCGATCGTCTCCAGGGAGACATCGTCCTCTTCATCGCCGAAATCCATGAACGCGCCGGTGTAGGCGCCGTGTTCGGGAATTACGACCTCGACCGGGCTATTGGGATCGATGCGAGCAGTCGTCACGGTCGGCCTTCTTGCAACCGGCCGACACGAGCAACTAGCAGAACGACGAATACTCTCAGCACATGCGAACCATAACGCGTGTGCCGAACAAACAAACTCGCTTACCAGAAGATCTCGACTCCGCCGTAATAATTGCGGCGATAAGCCGGCACGATGCCTTCGTCGCGCATCTCCGCCCAGTAATCTTCGTCGAACAAGTTCTTGATCCCGGCGAAAACCCCGATGCGGTTATTCCAGAATTTCACTTCCGCGGTCAGGTCCCAAACGTTGTAACCCGGGAATGACGTGCTGAAAGCCATTGTCCGCGTTCGAAAAATGATCGTCCACGGACGTGCCGAGCATGCCGACCTTGACCGCTTCTTTCCACCGATAGATCGCGCCGGCCTTTGAATCTGGTAATCCGGAGCATAAGCCGGAGTGGCACTTTTCCATTGGTCAGGCCCGAGGTAAACTCGGCATCGAGCAACGTCACGTTTCCGTAAATGTTCAACTTGCCCCAGGGACTTTCCGTCCCGCCATTGCTCAGCGCCAGGACATCGAACTCGGCAGCCGCTTCAAAACCGAAATAACGGGCATCACCGACGTTTGCCGTGGTGGTTGCCGATTTCAGCGATTTGGTCCTCGAAGCTGTACCAAAAACCGCTGATGTCGAAGTTGAGATAAGGCAGCGGTTTCCCTCGCAACCCGAGCTCGGCCTGAAAGAGTGGCCTTCTTCCAGGTTCCCGTTTACAGAACCGGTTGGGCTGGTTGGAACGAACTCGCCGTAGGTGCGTGGGTCGATATGCTTGGGAAAAGTTCGCCATAAAGCTCGAGGCGCGGCGGAGCTTTACCGACAACTGATTAACAACAGGGTTTTTACCTCCTTTGCATCGGCCTCCTTGCTCCCGGCAACCGGAGCTGGCGCGAGAATATCATCCCCTTCCATAGGACGTATGAGACTCCGGTTCCAAACAATGGAACGAATGAGAAATCGGACTGCCCGATAAGCGGCATGTCAACCGGCTGAGTGATATTGACGTCCTGTCTGAGTTCCTGCTGGAAAAACTCCAGCCGCATACCTGGCGTAAACGACAAGCGCCCAAAGTGAAAACGGTTCTCGGCGAAAATCGAGCCATTATACGCTCTCGCCGAAGTTCGACCGGCGCAGCAATCCGTCTTCGGCATCGGGCGTGAAACCGCGACGGTCGTCTCGATGCTGAAGCGCATGATAGAAGTAAATGCCGCCGGCGAAATGTGGAAACATCATCGAACAGATCGTAGTCGTGTCGCAGCCGCGCTTCGGCCCCTTCGGTCCAATCCAATCGCGCTTGAATGTCGTTTGTCCTGGCGATGCCGCTCCTCGGCCGGGATTGGGTTCGGGCATAACGCCGAAATGCCGCCACCGCGCTGGCGCTTGCTCCATCGGGCGAGATAACCGCCAAAAGCTTTCAGGTCCAATTGTGTGCGGTCGGAGAACATTTTCTGATAATCCAGCACGCCATAATGCCGGCCAGACGAAAGCGGTCGAAGAAACGCGTAGTCGCATTGCGATCGTCTTCGTAGAAACTCGAGCCGGGCGGGCGCCAGGCCTCCGCGACGCGCCAAACCACCGGGTTCGCCATGTTCCTCTTCGTAGGCGTCGAAGGTCAGAATGAATCGGCTGTCGTTCGTGACGTCCCAGACGGCGCGCGCGCTGCCGGCATTCACCTCGTAATCGCTGTTGGCGTCGCGAAATCCTTCGCGCTCGCGATGATCGTAGTAGGCCAAATATCCAAACTGGCCGATGCCGCCATCGATTGCGGTGTAGTTCTGGTACAGCTCATCGCTCCCGAACAAGTTCTTTTCGACAAAATGAAACGGCGCATCGCGTCGTGGCATCTTCATCACGAAATTCAACGCGCCGCCTGGTTGCGGTCCGTACTGCAACGCCGCGCCGCCCCGGATGAACTCGATGCGTTCCACCGCATCGAGAATTGGCGTGTAATGGGTTTCGGGAAAACCGAACTGCTCGTTCTTGATCGAAACGCCGTCCTTGAGGATTTGCATGAACTCGCTCCGCTGCGAATCCAGGCCGCGATAACCGAAATTGACGATCGGTGAGGACGGTTCCTCACTAACCAGGATTCCAGGCGTAGTTGCGGTGACTTCCCGGTAATCGTTGTTCGCAACCGAGGGAACTCCTCCGGTTTTATGAACGACGTTTTCTTGCCGGAGTTGATTCTTGTTCCCTCGACTTCCGGCAGAGCGGGATATTCCACCGGATTCACATCAAACCCGCCGGTCACGACAACGTGCTCGGCTTCCGCAGTCGCGATCGCGCTTACCACGGCAACTGAGGTGCCCTCTTCTACATCAGGAAGAGGCATCCCGTTTTCATCCACCGCGATGCGGCGCGAACGTTTTCCCGGCTTATGGGACTTGTGATCGTCCTGATCGCCAGGATCGACATCGTCGCCATCGGTCGAAGCGAGCGGCGGCAGCGAATCTTCACCGGCGGCAGCGGGTTGAACAAACGAGCAGAGCCCGAGCGCCACGAGAGCGAGGCCGAGAGAGAGATGGGTTCGCGAAAACATGGGCGGGATGAAACACGCTTAAGCCCACGGAAGCAAGCTTTTAATTACAGTTTTGTAATAAAAGACTTATGCCCGGACAGGCACGCTGGCGGTCCGTTCCAGTTTTCCCCAGCTTACCCACGCCCCTTTGATCGCCCGCAGAATCGCTTTCCAAATGCAGTAACTTAACAGCGGGCGATAAAACAGGCGCATCGGCAAGATACGCCAGGCGCGGGTGATTGGTTCGCGCTCGAGAATGCAGGCCAGCGTGGCCAGGATCACGTCCATTGCCAGAAAGGTGATTACGAAAGGCAGAACCGCTCGCCAGGCGCCGAAGGGCAGCGACGCGAGCAAAAACAAATCCACCATCGGCGTCACGGCGACGAGAATGATTTGGAAAAACCAGACGCTTGGCAAACTGAACAAACCGAGCGCGCCATAGTTCCAATTGAAAATCATGTCGCGATGTTTCCAGAGACATTGCAGCGTTCCGTAAGCCCAGCGGAATCGTTGCCGCGCCAGCGTCCGGACGGTTTCAGGCGCTTCCGTCCAGGCGATCGCGCCGGGAACATAAACGATCCGTTGTCGATGTTTGTGCAAGGCGAGGGTCAGATCGGTGTCTTCGGCCAGCGTTTCCAAACTTAAACCGCCGGCCAGATCGATTGCTTCTTTACGAATCGCACTGATCGCGCCGGGCACGACGGTGATACAGTTCCAACGATCGTAAGCGCGCCGGTCGAGATTGAATCCGCAGATGTACTCCAGCGCCTGGCAACGCGCGATGAACGTTCTCAAGTTGCCGACTTTGGCATGACCCGAGACCGCGCCGACGTCTGCGTCGGCGAACGGTTCCAGCAAACGCGGGATCGTATCCCGCTGGCATTGAGTATCCGCGTCGATAAAAACGATGATCGGGTGACGCGCGGACGAAAGCGCGCGCCGCAAGGCGAAGGCCTTGCCGCGATTTTCTTGTTGCAACAGGCGCACGCGAGGATCGACATCGGCGACGCGCGCCACTTCCGCGGCGGTTTCGTCCCGCGATCCATCATCGACCACGACAACTTCGAGCTCGCCGGTGTATTCGGTGTTCAACAGTGTGCTCAGAGTGTTCGCGATCACTTTGCCTTCGTTATAAGCGGCAATAACGACACTCACTGGCTCGGCGAAATCGGTTCTCGGTTTTCTTTGGAATCGATACGCCAGCCAGATAACGATCAGTGTGCGAATAACGACCAGCGCCGTGGCGACGATCATGAAGGCCCAGAGAAATTCTTCTATCGCGTGATAAACACGGAAGCCGGTGCTGCTCACTACTCGAGCAAACGGCTGACCGCCCTTGGCCAATTGCGGCATCAGCGCGTCACGGGTCGTACCGAGCAGCGTGCTCAGGGAAACGACCGTGTCGCCGCGAGTATGGAGCCAATCCAGAATTCGTGGAAGCGCTTCCACCGTTTGCGATCGATCGCCGCCGGCATCGTGCAGCAAGATGATGCTGCCGTCACGCCGTTGCTGTTTCACTCGTTGAAGAATCGTGTCGGCGCCCGGCCTGGCCCAGTCCTGCGGGTCGATGCTTTCCAGAACCACCAGATAGTTCAGGTCCTCGGCGATTTGTAACGGAATCAGCTCTCTGATTTGCGACGGGCTTGTGTCCGCCGCATACGGTGGCCGGAACAATGTCGTTGCCCGGCCCGTAATCGACTCAATCAAGAGCTGCGTCGCGTTCAATTCGAGCCGGATATGTTCCGCGCCGCATTCGGCCAGATTGGAATGATAATAAGTGTGGTTCCCGATCTCGTGTCCTTCATCGACGATTCGGCGAACAAGGTTCGGGTAACGCTCCGCATTGACACCAACGACAAAGAACGCCGCTTTCACATTCGCCGCTTTCAAAATGTCCAGGATCTTCGGCGTCCATAACGGATCGGGGCCGTCGTCGAATGTCAGCGCCACCTGGTGCTCGCCCCCGGCGCCCTGATGATACAGCGTCGGGAACTGCGGAAACTTCTCGTATTTCGCCGTGAGATAACCTTCGGAATCGGCAGTCAATTTTCGCAAACCATTAGATCGGCTTTCATCCACCGTCACAATTTCTCCTTCTCCCACGTCCGCGATTGTGTCGGTGCCCTCCAACACTTCGAGCGCCTGCCGTGTTTGATTGTCGATCTTGAAATCGCGCGGGACGCTCAGCGCGTCCCAAATCGCGCCGTCTTCGCTCCCGAGACGGTAGAGCGCAAATCCGCCCGCCTTTTGGCCCCGGACCTCGCGCAGTTCGTTCAGGAACGTGACTACATCGAGAAACCAGACGCTGTGTTCCTTGTCGCCATCCTCGAAATAGAAATATGGATTGTAACCAGGCGTCGCCACGTCCACGCCTTCCACCTCCGCATTGTGGGCGCGACTCATCGACTCGGGAAAACTGATCAGTTCCGCTTTTTTTGCCCCGATGGTCCAATCGTAGCCGTAACTTCCCAAAGCGATGATCCATTGCTTCGCATCCGCATCCTCCAGCAAAACGTGCAACCAGCCTTCAAACCATGGACGTGATGCCAGCGGCCCCGGCGATCGGTGGCGGACGTTTCGTCAAACAGCATCGCCACGAACCGATCGACATTCTCCGACAAGTTGTCGAAATCGAGGTAATCGAGCTCCTGACCGGGCAGAACACAGAGCCAGAGTTCCTTGTCGTCTTCGTGCAATGCATCGGCGAGCTTGTCGATGAACGCGGTGAGGTCGCTCTTGTAGGCCGCATCGATTTGCTCGAAATCGACCACCACGCCCGCCGCTCCGGCTTCGCGCAAGACATCGATCACTTTGCGAATGAATCGCTCCTGCCGGTCCGCCGGCCCATGCGCCAGGTTCTCGATCGCTTCCGGCTGCCACGCATCGCCTACCAAATTCGTCATCAGCGGCATCAACGCGATCCCTTTGTTGGCGCAGAACTTCGGCAATCGCGAGTCGGGATCGATCTGCAAGTCGCCCAGGCCGTTCACCACTGAAATCCACTCGGGACAAACATGCGTGATTTGCGACGCATGCTCCTCGAGCGACGCGTAACTGTAGGGATCGCCGTTAACATAAAATGCCAGCCGCACCTCGTTGTTCGGCGATTTTTTTCGCGGCCGAGGCGGTGACACCGGCGCGGGAGCGCCGGCTTTTTTTGCCGCCTGCCGCGCGGCTCCAAATTTCTGCCAAAGCGACGAAGTCGTGGTCGCCTGACCGGCCGGGTTGTGTTTTCGCAGCGCCTTTAATTGCCCTTTCAACTGCCGCAGCGAGATGGGCAGATTCATCTGCGGCGCCACAAACAGTGTCTGAACAAAAAGCACTGTTCCCACGAAAACCAGCACGCCCGCCACGAGCAAAATCAGGCGCAAACGCGGCCAGCGTTTACCGGCGGGATCGGAAAAAACGAACGGAGTCACCGACCCTGCCGCGCCGTAGCGTTGCGAAGGCGGGTCCGAAGGGAATTCCTGCATGAATACCTAACATCGCCTAATTTTGGGGATAAGAAAAGAGGCGGCCTGACGCGGCCTTCCGTCATCCTGAGCGGAGCGCAGCGTAGTCGAAACCTTCCTCAAAGCAGTTTCTAAGATTTCGAGAATCGCTAGCAGGAGATCACCAGCCGGGAGTGTAACCTATCGCCTCTTGCCACTGAGAGTTGAAAGGAATTACGTAAGCGCGGTAGTCAGTTTTTGGATCCCATTTGCCAGGAGTTCCTGTTTGCCCTGGAGGGTAATCGTAGAAATGGCCGTTCTTCGCCGCAACATCTTGAGAGAGTTGGAGGACATATCGGAATGAAGCCACAAGGCGATAGGATGCGCCGGCCACAGCCTTTCCATTCTTGTCCAGACAGATCAGCTGGTAGGATCTACCGATAAGGGAGGGTCGAGCCATCTTATGGAGGATGGGAGAACCCAAAGCTTTCTTGATTCGTTCCAATCGATAGGAATCTTTGACGATTTCTATTGGCTGGGCCTCCCACTCCTCCCCCGGACCATATTGTCCGACTACAATGGAATGAATCGCGGCGATCGTCGCTTGACTCAGCGGATTTGGGATGGTTTCTGGGCCTTTAAATGGATCCGGTGCGCTTGGTCCCGACGTTGCCCCGCAGACGATAATAATCAGACAAGAGAATAGCTTACTGCTCATACTTCCTATTTCCTCTTGCAGCTAAACGGAAGCGCTCGACCGCACATCGACGAATCGACAAGGGCCTTTACTGCGTCTATGACCCAATACTTGTCGCAGATCACACGTACGGTTACGTCTTTGCAACACTGGTTCTGACTACAGATTCTCTGGGCCACGACATTTGCGGCAGATAAGAAAGGGCAGAAAGGGGTCAGAGCTAAGTAATGACATTTTTAGAAGCCTCCATGGTAAAGCCGATTGGATACATGCGTCCACGTGCCCATGTGCAGATTCTCTGCGATCCATTTTAAACTCACAGCGGTTTCTTCGCGCAGTCGGCGCGCCAACGCAACCTTGCCCGCGTCTCCCTTGCGGCGTCGTTGTAGTTCCGCCTTAGTCCAACCTAATCGCTTGAGCTCTTCCCGCACAATTCGCAATGCCTTGGCCTGCTCCGTCTCGTCCCGGTCTCGACCCGGATGAGCTTCCTGGGCCGGAACCTCCATTTTCTCCACAATCCAATCCACAAAATCTTCCGCGCCAAGTTTCCAGCCGCGCCGAATCGCCCGCAACTCCTCGGGCCGATTGGCTTCTTGGCGCATCGATTCCATTCGCCGGCTGAATTCTCTCCGGGCACGCGCGCCATCGTTGAGCAGTCCGTGCTCGCCCAACAAGCGATTCGCCCTGAGCCAGGCCGGCCGCTTCCCTTTGTTCTTTAGATAATGAGCACAACTGCTCCAACGGTAACTATGCACCTTCTCGTTTCTCCGCAGCATGCCGGCCCGCACCGGGTTAAGATGCACATAATCGCACACTTGCCGCAGATAAGCGCCTCGGCGTCCATCGACCAGGAGCGCTTTGTAGCGACCCCCAAAGAGATGACCCCAAAGAGAATGACGCCGGTTGAATTGCTGCGTGTAAGAACCAAGGAGCCACTGCATGCCGGCGCTCAAGTTGCCGCGCGGAGTTTCCACTACCAGATGAAAATGATTGCTCATCAGACAATACGCATGAACCTGCCACCCGGTGCGCCGACAGGTCCGGGCCAGAAGATCAAGGAATAGCTCTCGATCGGCATCCCTCCGAAAGATCGCCTCACGCCGATCCCCTCGGCTCAAGACATGATAAATCGCGCCCGCATATTCGATCCGCAACGGCCTGGCCATCGGGTCAAGAATGACCACGATTGCGGTTTGTGTCAATACTTAGCCCTGACCCCTTTCCGCCCCCCAGTCAAACGATTGGCCGCATCCAATTCAAAACCGAGGACGCCATCGCTGGTCATGTTGCCGTTGAGATCGTGAGTGTAACCCTTGCTGATGATCTGGTTCCAATAGCTCGAAAAAGGCAATGACAGCTCTCGAACCCAAAATGCCGGGATTCTAAGACTGACGCCTTTCTTTTCCCTTTCCGTTTCCATTTCTCCAAACTTAGGGCCAATAAGACCATTTTTCGTAATCTTCCATGTTTGCGCTGTGAATCGCCCCGATCGGTTTTTTGTACAGGAAGTTTTGTCTCGCATGAAAAAACTCAGCGGTACTTGTGTCCAGCTGGCCCATCAGAGTGCCATTACAGAATACGTCGATGTACCGATCGCGGTGTCGTAACTCGTAACTTTCAAAGTAAGCTTCATGATTTAGATAATAGACATGCCACCGGTCGTCCCCTTTCTTCCATATCAAACTGACGTTCCAACCATCTGCTAAATTATCTGTATAGCCATGGACGAGCGCAATAATAGAACGATCATCGGCCAGTTTGGCAAAGGTTCGGTTCCAATCTCCATGCAGGATTCGCGGTAAAGTGATCCAGAGCACCGCAGCGAAACCAACGAGAGATAAGATAGCCAGCCTTGTGAAGCTCAGTCTCTGGCCGGATTTCGGGGGCATAATCTCGTATGTTGCTGACGTTACGGTCTTGCCGGAGGGCGTGGGCCGTAAGTATATCCAGGCGGCGTATCTCCATAGAGCATCCCACGTTGGCTAGGAGAGAGAGCTCCAGGGTCCTTATCGCTCGGAGTCCAGCGGCGATTTGTAAATGGCGGAAGATCACAACCGGGCGTTGAGCATGTTCCGATTGTGAGACCGCTCACATAATAAAACCCTCCTCCGCATGTCATTCCTTCACAATCTGTCCCGTCGATGATCAAGCCGACACATTGCCCAGGAAGCAGCATTTTCCACCCCACGCCCACTACGGATGCCCATTCCGCTCTTGAGGAGTTATTGCAACAACTTCCATAGTTCAGAATCGTCCTTGGCCAGAGGCCAAATTGATCGACTCTATTTAAGGGATTATTTCTGACATATTCATATAGATTCAGTTCATGTGTTTCTCCTATTGGGTCGCGACTAATCCATCGCCCAATCGCCGGATTGTAAACGCGGTAAAGCGTCAGATAGAGGCCGCTGCGCGCATGGTAATAGTGGCCAGTGAAGGCGAAATCGGGAAACAAACTGTCCCCGTACATTGATTTGTTGAGCGCTAGATCCGAGCTGGTGATCGCTCCGTTGGCGTTCACGTCGTACTTGAATGTCGAATTGTCGATCACCGCGCCGAGATTCGCCCTTACCAGATCAATATCATCGCTGGTCACGGCCCCGTTCTGGTTCACATCGCCTACCAGCACGCTCATGGTCACGAACACCTTGTCGGTGAGTCCGGTCACGCCCACGACATTGTCCAGTTCCACGGTGATGGTCTGCCGATCGGTGACTCCGCTTAGCGAGACCGTGGCGGTGTTTCCGATGAACGTTGGCAATCCCGCCGTCCCCACTCCGGAGGCAATCGTGGCGGTTCCCGCGACGACCGTTCGATCAAAGGTCAAGACCAGGATGTAATTGCCGTTAAGATTGCGCATCTCAATCCCGGGCGCTCCACTAAGCGGCAATGTCACGTCGAACGTTCCCGCTCCTCCGTGTGTCTTCCTCGACACTGCGCCGGCAATGACGGGGCCATCTGTCGTGACGTTGGCCGGCACAGGCGGACGACTGATGCTGCCGTACGGATCGTAGTCGATAGAGCTAAGCAGTGTGCCATCCTCATTGGTCAAACTCCGGACACTTCCCAAATGATCGCGCGAGTAAAACAGCTTCTGGTTCGGGCTGGCGTTGGCCGGAATTTGCACGCCTTCGGGCAGGAAGCGTTTCAGCACCGTACTCGCGCCGTTCCGCTCTTCAGCAATCGTCTGTCCGTCCCAAACAAACTTGGTTGTGCGTTGGACTAAACCATTCCCGTCCTTCTCGACGATCTGGACACGCCGGCTGAGGCCGTCGTAGGTGAACTCACTTCGTCCGCCGTCTCCGGGATGGACAATCGCAGTCAAACGATTGGCCGCATCCCATTCAAAACCGAGGACGCCATCGCTGGTCATATTGCCATTGAGATCATGCGAGTAGCCTTTGTTGGTGATCTGGTTCACATCGTTGATCGAATAGCTGCCAGAGTTGTCGCTGGTCCGATTGCCGGCCGGATCGTAGCCGTAGTTGAGGGAGGTCGGCGGATTTCCCGCCGTCGTATTGGTGACTTCGGTCAGTTCATCCGCCGAATCGTATGTGTGGCTGCTCACGATCGGCGTGCTTCTATCCAGCGTTTTCGTCCAATCTATGATTTGTCCTTCCGGATCGTAATTGGCGTAATCGAACTTCGACACGTTTACCGAGGTAGAGGTTAGATCTTGCAACGTTTGCAGACGCCGATCGTGCGAGTTGTCGAAGTACCCATAGTTTGCGGTCTGACCATTCGGATAATTGACCGTCTGAATCCGGGGCGTCACGTGAGTCGCGCCATCGTAAATGCGGGAAAAGTGACCAAGCACATTGTCGCTCGTGTCGAGCCGGCCGAGGGAATCGTAGGTCACACTCGACGCGACACCGTTGATCGATCGACTGACTACTCGTCCCAATTCGTCATAGCCGTAAGTAATCGCGTCATTAGCCAGCGGGCCATCGACTGTGTGCAACTGGCCCGCGCCAAGAGGCGGCGTGGCCGTGATCTGATAATAGGAATAACTGGTCAACCCGGTGCCATCTGTCATTGAAGTTACGCGGTTGTAATCCGGATCGTAAGTGAAATCGACCGCGTGCGTGGGCGGATCAAGCGGCTGGCCGGCGGTGTCGGTGTAAGTGATGTGTTCCAGATTATCGTCAGCAGTGTATTCGTAATTTGTTCGCTGACTCTTGGCGTCGGTCATCGATTTCAATCGACTGGTCGTGTCTTCGTAAATGTAGGTAATCGAAGTCGCATCGTCGAATTGCTTTGATATCACCCGGCTCTGCAAATCGTGATCGAACATCGTCACGTGAGTGTTCGGGTCGGTGATGCTGGTCAGCGAGCCGCATGTACACCAGCCATAGAGTGTGGTGCGCGTCGAATTGTCCCCGAACGGTTCGGTGAGTGAATCCATCTGTCGATTCGTGTTGTAATGCCGCACGGTTGCGCGACCTCGGCGAATCGGTGCTTGTGGTAAACATCGAGCAGCTTTTGGACCCCGCGTCCGTCCATGAAATCCTGCGTATAATTGAATTCCTGCGTCGTCGTATCGGGATACGTAATCGTCGTCGGTCGATCCAAATTGTCATAGTCGGTCGTCACGGTGTAATCGTCGGCCTCATTTGTGACGGTGTGAACGCGCCTCGCGTCGTCATAAGTGAAACTTGTCACAGCCGAATTGCCGTTGAATGGCGGGCTCGTGATCGAAGCCAGATAGCCTGTGGGCACACTGGTTCCGTCGCCATAATCGTACGTGGTGGTCTCGCCTTTCGCGTTTTGCACGCTCGTTACCTGGCCGAACGAATTATAAAAGTAAATTGTCGTCTGCCCAGCCGCGTCGGTATCCGTAAGCGGCTTGTGCTGAGAATTGTAAGTCATCGTACGGAGAAGCTCGTCATTTGAGCCCCTGGTTTGCCGGACAGCCAAAAGATCAATGTGATTGGCCGGGTCGTAATCATAGCTCATGACTCGCCCAACCGGATCAATCGATCTAGTCATCTTGCCGAAACTGTTGTTGTACTGGTACTCTCGAATCTGCGGGGAGCCATTATCGAGAACTCTAGCGACCTTAATTGGATTCGCGCTTGGTCCTGTGTGATTGGTATCCGACTGCCCTTCATAGGCGTACCAGACGCGATTTTCCAGTGGTGCCTTCTCGCTGGCTTTAATACCCGATATTGATCCGTCGGAATTCTTCGCCCAATGGATGATCTTGGCTTTGGTATAATCATACGGATTCGTGTCCGGCGGGTGCAAGGTTGTGTATTTCTTGTCCCAATAAAATGTGTTCGCCACATCGAGATCGGAATTTGTAAATCCAGCGGGAACAGTGCCTGATGGATCGGAGCCACTAATGTCAGGTGCATTATCGCGATACTCCACTCTCTCCTTGCCACCCAAGGGATCGGTCATCTCAACCCATTTGTTCGTTCCGTTCTGGTCAGTCGCGAAGTGCGAGGTGCCGTACGGCGTTGTCAACGAATCAATAAAATCCGTTCCCGGACTATACGTAAATATCGATTCAATGCCGATCTCATCCGTTATCTTCGTCAACCTGCCGTTTGTGTATTCAAAAGATGCAGAGCGATTGAGCCCGAAGCTCGTCGGTTCGGCGATTTTCGTAACCTTGTACACATCACCGCTAAGCTCATACGAAAGCGTGAATGTGTTTCCGAGCGCGTCGGTCAATGTTGTAACGCGAAAATAATCCGTTTCGTAGCCGATTGTCGTGGCGTTACCCGCCGCGTCCACGACTTGCGTCAGGAACACCTTCCGGGGATACGAGTTGGATCCATCTGTCAGGCCATAGATATGCTTTGAGCCGTCGGGAAAATCCTTTTCGTAGCTATTTGTGCTGCGAACCAAAACCGCGTGACTTTGAGGCTCAGGCGATGAGGTTTGCGAACCAGGAGGAAATGTAAAGACCTCAACGCCACCTCGGGGCGGGTGCAAAGCGATCTTGGATTGTTGTATTGCGGGATCGTCAATTATGAAGCTCGACCAGTTGAATGACCACTTGGGACCAAGATTGGAGTATGTCGAGCTTATGGGTGGAGCTGGCTCTCGCTGATTGTACGTGAGCGTAAAGTCAATGGCTGGCCCAATAGAGGGGGCAAATCGAAAGGGCGTGTCTTCGATGTTTAGGCTCGCCAGCATTGAATGAGCCGTATAGACGGCCATTGGGGGCGGAACTCCACCTCCGCAACCTGGGCCAGGGCATGCCGAAGACTTCACATCGCACGATTTAGTATTCGCAGGTTCTGGAACCGGCGGCGGTCCGATCGTTACCGTTACGTTGCCATGGAGGATCACGCCCGCGTTATATCCACCGGGAGGACAAGAAACGGGATAAATAGCTACCGTATCCCAAACCACGCTGGCTTGTGCGCCAGGTGGCTTACCGTCAAGATCAAAATAGAAGATGGTGTGTGCCTCATTTCTGACATTGATTGACCATGCACCCCAGTAATTCCCACCGTTAGGGCCAAGATCAACCGTGTAGCCTCCGCTTCCATCCACAATAATATCAACGGGTTCCACATTCTGATATTGGCTCCTCATCTTTATTTCGTATCTACCGGGAACAAACCCTGAACCGACATTCACTGTGAGATTGTCCCAGATAATCGTGTCGTAGTCGCAGACCTCCACCTGGCATTGGCCAAAACCATTGATGCATTGGTATTTACCGGCCTGAAGAGTGGCAGCAGGTCCCGGCTTAGGAACGAGCACGATTCCGGCAAGAGCGGCGAGAACCGCGACGAATGGACAACGTAGAACAGAGCGTGTGTTATCGATCATAGGTGGTTTATAAGGGTAAGAGGTGGAGAAGCGGAGAAAAATTTACAGAAAAGGCGGGGATAACGACAAACAACATCGCCGACGAATACGAAACTGATCTGTGAAAGACAAGAGCTTTCTTGTTATCCACTGGCGCCCTCTGAGCAAGTGAACGCGTAGTCCCTTCGCGGTCATCCCGCCTGCCCGCCGTGGCGGGAGCGAAGTCGAGGGATCCCGTGATGCAACCTAATCGTATCGCCGCGGGATTCTTCCCGCCTTCGCGGACAAGCTACGGCGCGGCAGGCGACTCCGCCTGGAATGACCGCGCCAATTCCCGCGCTCGCTCTCGCAACAACTCGGGCGCTTCGGAAATTGTCCCGCCCAACTCAAAAACTTCGTCGAAAATTTCTCGCACTTGTCGATCTTGGCTTGCGCGTCCAGCGATGGCGAACACGCGTTTGCCAAGTTGCCGGGCCAGTCGGGCCACACCCGCTGGCGTTTTCCCTTCCAGGGTTTGGCGATCCAAACTGCCTTCTCCGGTAATCACAACATCGACATCTTTCATTCTCGATTCGAGCCGGACGGCTTCCGCCACGACTTCGAATCCCGGTCGAATTTGTGCGTCGCAGAAACTCATTAGACCGAACCCGAGCCCGCCTGCCGCGCCCGCGCCCGGCTCTTCTCGATAATCGACACCGAATTCCTTGGAAACAATATCAGCGAGCTTGGTCAGCGCGCCTTCCAGAATTTCGATCTTGTCGGCTGTCGCTCCTTTCTGCGGACCAAAGACGCGCGTCGCGCCGTTTTCTCCGAGCAACGGATTTCTCACGTCCACCGCGGCGGTTATTCGCGGCAGTTCCAAATGCGTGGGTCTTTCCATCAAATCCTCTTCACTAATCCGGGTGAGCGATTGAACCGGCCGGAGTTCGGCGTCGGAAAATCGAAATCCCAACGCGAGGGCCATCCCGAATCCGCCGTCGTTCGTCGCACTGCCGCCCAGGCCGACGATAATATTTTCGGCGCCTCGCTCGGCAGCAGCAAGCAGCATTTCTCCTACGCCAAATGTGCTGGCAAGATCGACATCGTACTCATCCCTTTTCAATCGCCGCAGTCCCGCGGCTTCACTCATCTCCATCACCGCGAGTCTTTGCTGATGGATGCAGGCAAATCGGCAATCGATCTCGCGACCGAGCGAATCGTGAGCGCGCGTCGTCACCCATTCTCCACCTAGTGCGTCGCAGATTACTTCGGCAGTTCCTTCGCCGCCATCCGCCATCGGGACGATGTCGATCTTCGCTTCCGGCAAAACATCGCGGAGTCCTTTCGCGATGTTCTCGGCGACTTCGCGCGCATTGAGCGAACCTTTGAATTTATCGGGAGCGATTAAGATTTTCATCAGGTAGGGACGCACCTCCGGGGCGTCCGTCGAATTATTGGTATCAAATTTGTCGGGCGTCTCGGAGAAACGTCCCTACCTGAGTCTCCGCTCCAAAATCTCTCCCACCAACTGCGGATTCGCTTTCCCCTTCGATAACTTGATGACCTGCCCTTTAAGAAAATTGAGCGAGGCTGCGTTGCCCGCTTTGAAATCCGCTGCCGGTTTGGGATGGGCCGCGATCACTTGGTCGCACATTTTTTCAATCGCGCTCACATCGCTCAATTGCTCGATTCCTTTCTCTTTCACAATCACCGTTGCGCTCTTGCCACTGGAAAACATTTCTGTGAAAACTTCTTTAGCCTGTTTGCCGCTGATTGTTCCGGTATCGATCAGGTTGACCAACTCGTCGAGTGCTTCGGGCGGGACCGGACAATCCGCGATGGTTTTACCAGCAGAACTCAGCGCGTTCTGCAAATCGTTCAGGATCCAATTCGCGATGTTCTTCGGTTTCTTCGCGCCTCGCGCTGCCGTCTCGAAATACCGGGCAAGATCGAGATCGTCCGCCAGGACGCCGGCATCGTACGGGCTCACCTGGTATTGTTCGATGAATCGAGTCCGTTTCGCCGCCGGCAATTCCGGAATACGCGAACGCACTTCGGCGAGTAACGTTTCGGTTTTCACCGGGACGAGGTCGGGATCGGGAAAATAGCGGTAGTCGTGGGCGAATTCCTTGGTGCGCATCACAAAAGTTTCGCCGGCGACATCGTCCCAGCCGCGGGTTTCCTGTTCTAATTTGTCGCCGCGCTCGAGAGCAGCGATTTGCCGCTGAATCTCATAGGTCAGGGCCCGCCGAACGCCGCTAATCGAATTCATATTTTTGATCTCGATCTTGACGCCAAGCTCGGCCTGCTTTTCGGGACGCACGGAGACATTGCAGTCGCAACGGAGTTGACCTTTCTCCATGTCGGCATCGCTCACGGCGCCGTAGATCAAAATCTGCTTGAGCGATGTGAGAAACGCGAACGCTTCCTCCGGCGAATTAATCTCCGGCTGCGTGACAATTTCCATCAGCGGTGTGCCGGCCCGGTTGAAATCAATTCCGGTGCTCGATTCGAAATGGAAACTCTTTGCCACATCTTCTTCCAGGTGAATGCGAACCAGACGCACCGCCTTGTCCGGCGTGTCGATGTTTTTTTGCGCATCCTTGGGATAAGCGAGGTCGTGCAACGGCACACTGCCATTTGTACAAAAGGGCATGTCGTATTGCGAAATCTGGTAATTCTTCGGCATGTCGGGGTAGAAATAATTTTTCCGATCGAATTTGCACGTCGGCGCGATGTCGCAATCGAGCATGAGCCCGGTAAGCACGGTCATCCGCAGCGCTTCGTGATTCATTACCGGCAGCGCACCCGGCAACCCGAGACAGATCGGGCAGGTATGTGTATTCGGTTCGGCCCCAAACTCAACCGGGCAAGCGCAAAACATCTTCGAGCGCGTCTTGAGCTGAACGTGAACCTCGAGCCCGATGTTCGTGATGTAGTCCATGGCCACGCGAACAATTAATCACGAATGAACACGAATAGACACGAATAGCAGAAAGCTATGCGCGCCCGCCTCTGCTTGGATTCGTGTTCATTCGTGTTGATTCGTGGTTACTTCTGGTAAAGGGCGTAATCGAGCGCGCGCCCGAGATCGAATTTCTTTATTTCCGCGATCAACTCCGGATCGTTCGCAGCAGCGAGAATCTTTTCGTTTTGGAGAAGATCGAAGAGACGACCGTGACTGATGAGTTCGGAAATTTCGGGATCGTTTCGCAGCGCGACGATCTTCGGATTTTCGCTCAATTCGCGCGCGCCGGGGAAGGCTAAGGAAACGTTCCGCGATCTCCGGATTGCCGAGCAAGTTTCCCACTTTGCCGAGAATCTCGTAGGTTTTCTTGGGAGTGATGTCCGCCTGCTTAACGACCTCGCCCACGCTGCCGAGCTCGATTGAATTTTTTAATCGCGCCAGGAGAGTCATGACCGGCTCGGCTTCCTCTTTTTTTGTCACCGGCTCCGGTTCGGATGAAAGGACCGCGTGAACAGCCGCGGGCGATTTGTCAGGCGTTCGGTCTCCGCTTGCCCGTGCACCTGGCCGTCGGCAATAGCGCCAAGGGAACGAACGCCCACAACGACCAGCCAAACTAGGAAAGCGCCAAAAAATAAACCGATCAGCGGCTCCGCTGATTCCATTGAAAAATCTCACTGGCATAGAGCTGTGTTGGCCGGTGCGCTTGAACAAAATGACGCCGAGGCTGCTGATCACCGAATAGATCAGAAGGGCGAGGACCGCGCCTGCCAGGATCGCAATGACAGTGTCCGGCATTCGCAAGAACGGTCGCGCAATCGGCAGCAAAAGCCTACCGCCGAAAATCGCCGCCGCGTATGCGGCCGCCACGGCGCAGACTCGAGTGAGCTGCCGCATTAACCCGAACCGCCAGCCGCGGATCACTTCGAACAAAATCAAAATAATACCGAACGACACGAACACCGTCTGCCAAAGCATCGATCCGGCTGCTTGTTCCAATGGCGGATTCATTTTGTGGCGGCAGGGTTGAGGGCACGCTGCCGCAATGCGTGATCGCACAGTACCAGCGCAGTCATCGCTTCGACAATTGGCACCGCTCGGGGCAGGACGCAAGGATCGTGGCGTCCCGCGCGCGGCCAGCTTGGCTTTCTTGCCCGCGGCGGTCACCGTTTTTTGTTCGCGCCCGATTGTCGCCGTTGGTTTGAACGCGACTCGAAAATAAATCTCTTCGCCGTTGCTGATCCCGCCCTGGATTCCGCCGGAATAATTTGTCGATGTTCGAATTTTTCCGCCGCGCGTTTCGAACGGATCGTTATGTTCCGAGCCGCGCATTTTCGTCGCGGCAAACCCCGAGCCGATTTCGAACCCTTTCGTTGCCGGCAGACTCAACATGGCCCTGGCCAGATCGGCCTCCAGTTTATCGAAGACCGGTTCGCCTAATCCGGCAGGCGCGTTGCGGACCACGCACTCGATGATTCCCCCGAGGGAATCTCCCTGGTCACGGGCCTGCTCGATCAATTTTATCATCGTTTTCGACGCGGCCCGATCCGGGCATCGAACAATATTTGCATCGACATCTTTCCTTGTTGGTTTTCGAACGGTCGATCTTCGCGGCGATCTCATGGATTTGCGTCACATATGCGACGATGTCGATCTTCGGATAGAATTCGCTCAGCACTGTTCGCGCCACCGCGCCGGCCGCGACTCGGCCGATCGTTTCCCGTGCCGAGGCCCGCCCGCCTCCCTGCCAGTTTCGGATTCCATACTTCGCCTCGTAGGTGTAATCGGCGTGCGAGGGACGATAGGCCGTAGCCATGGCCAAATAATCTTCGGGCCGCGCATCGTGGTTGCGGACGCAAATGGCGATCGGCGTCCCAAGCGTCCTGCCTTCAAACACGCCCGAAAGAATCTCGCATCGGTCCTCCTCTTTACGTTGCGTAGTGATTTTACTTTGGCCGGGCCGCCGCCGATCGAGTTCGCGTTGAATGTCCGCTTCGCCGATGTCGATCCTGGGCGGACAACCGTCGATCACTACACCGACCGCGCCGCCGTGCGATTCGCCAAAGGTGGTAACGCGAAAGAGTTGGCCGAAGGTGTTACCCATTTGGATGGAAAATAGTTGATGTCGCGCAATAACAACGCGCAATTGCTCTCGGGGAGCACAGCCGCTGGCCTGTGGGTCTGGCGCTTGCCGAGACCTCTTCGCCTGACTTCAACGCGTCTGAGGCTTTGAAGCCGTTTCAGCATGTCGCCGGAAGCTGCCGGCAACTGCAGGCTGGCAGCCTGCGCTTCCCGGAAATAACTTAGATCGCTTCGAACGCGAATTGCAGATCGTCGATCAAATCGCGCACGTCTTCAATGCCGACCGACAACCTGACGAGCGAATCGGTTATGCCCAACGCATCGCGTTGTTCCTTCGGCACCGACGCGTGGGTCATTAACGCAGGATGATTGATGAGACTTTCGACGCCGCCCAAACTTTCGGCCAACGAAAACAGATGCGTGTTTTCCAGGAAACGCTTCGTACCCATCGAGATCGGTCTTGAGAACGATCGTCACCATTCCGCCGAACCCGCGCATTTGTTGCCGGGCGAGGTCGTGTTGCGGATGCGACTTGAGTCCGGGATAGCTGACCGATTTCACCTGGGGTTGCTCCTCCAGCCAGCGCGCGATCTCGAGCGCATTTGAGCAGTGCCGCTCCATGCGCACCGACAGAGTTTTCAAGCTGCGCATCACCAGAAAGCTCTCGAATGGTCCCGCAATCGCGCCGACCGAATTTTGCAAGAACGCAATTTGATCGCCGAGATCCTTCTTTTCGCCAACAACGATCGCGCCGCTGACCAAATCGGAATGTCCGTTCAGATATTTGGTGGCGGAATGGAGCACGAGGTCGAAGCCGTTCTCGATCGGCCGTTGGATCCACGGCGTCGCGAATGTGTTGTCGGAAACAGAGATGATGTTGTGTTCGCGCGCGATTTTCGAGATCGCATCCAGGTCGATCAGTTTGAGCAATGGATTGCTCGGCGTTTCGATCCAGACCATGCGCGTGTTTTTTTTGATCGCGCGTTCGAAATCCTGCGGGTCGGTCAGATCGAGATAGGTGAAATCGAGATTGGCCGAACGTTTTCGCACTTTTTCGAAAAGGCGAAAGGTGCCTCCGTAAAGATCGTCGCTGGCCACGACGTGCGAACCGCTCTCGATCAATTCGAGCGCGGTGGACATCGCGGCAAGGCCGGAAGCGAAGGCGAATCCGCGAGTCCCGCTCTCCAAATCGGCGATGCACTTTTCGTAAGCGAGCCGGGTGGGATTGATGGAGCGCGCGTAATCGTAGCCTTTATGTTTGCCCGGGCTTTCCTGGACGTAGGTCGATGTGGCGTAGATCGGCGTCATGATCGCGCCGGTGGTGGGATCGGGTTCCTGGCCGGCGTGGATGGCGCGCGTGGCAAACTCGTTTTGTCTCTTCATGTCGATCTAATTTTAATCGCTTATGGGTGGAACGCGATCTCCGAGCGCGTTGTTAAGTTTGGCGCCGAAGGCGCATTAATCAGCATCGCGCCCGGAGGTCACGATCCACCTCATACGTACTCGCGCTCCGGCGGCGCCGCGGATTTCGGCATGTGTAACCGCAAATAGGAAAGCAAATCGGTGCGTGTGATCAGGCCGAGAAATTTGTCGTTGTCCATTACGATGGCGACGCGACCGCGATCGAAGACGTCGAGCAGATCTTTCAATTTCGCATCGGACGGGAGCGTCTCCAGCCGATCGGTCATGGCGGTCTGGACCGGGTCGTTGAAATGCGTGGAATCGCGATGGACTTTCATCAGCAGATCGGATTCATCAACAATGCCCAGCGCCCGCCCGCTTTGATCGACAACCGGAAGCTGCGAGATATCCGAGCCGCGCATCCGTCTTGAATGCAGTCAGCAGCGAATCGTCCGGCCCAACGGTGATGACTTCGCCGGCCTCGTATCGATGCGAAATCAGATCGCTCAAATCGCCCTGCAACGGCCGATGAATGAAACCCTGCTCGGCCATCCAAAAATCGTTATACATTTTCGAGAGATATTTGTTGCCGGTATCGGGAACGAAGCTGACTACGCGTTTGGGCTTGGTTTGCTTGCGGCAATAGCGCAGCGCCGCGGCGACCAGTGTGCCGGTGGATGAACCGCCAAAAATCCCTTCCCGTCGCAACAGCTCGCGCACCGTGGCGAAACTTTCCGCATCGTCGATCTCAAACGCATCCGTTACCAGCGACATGTCGGCAATGTCGGGAATAAAATCTTCGCCGATGCCTTCGACCGCCCAACTGCCGGCCTCAACCAGCCTGCCCAGCTTGACGTATTCATACAGAACCGAGCCGGTGGGATCGGCCAGAATCATTTCGATCCCGCGGCGCGGTTTGACGCGATTGAAGAACCGGCCCAGACCGGTGAGCGTGCCACCGGAACCCACGCCAACCACGACAGCATCGACATCGTGTCGCATCTGCTCCCAGATTTCCGGGCCCGTACTGCGCTCGTGGGCGAGGGGATTGGCCGGATTACTGAATTGATTCACGTAAAACGCGCCGGGAATTTCTTCGGCCAGGCGTGCGGCCACGTCCTGATAATATTCCGGATGACCCCGGGTAACGTCGGAACGCGTGATCCGCACTTCCGCGCCGAGCGCTTTGACGTGCGAAATTTTCTCCTGCGACATCTTGTCGGGAATGACGAGCAGGACGCGATAACCCTTGGCGCCGGCAACCAGCGCCAGACCCAGGCCGGTGTTCCCGGCCGTCGCTTCGATGACCGTGCCGCCCGGCTTCAGTTTGTCCTCGTGTTCCGCCGCCTCGATCATGGAAAGCGCAATCCTGTCCTTGATCGAACCGGTCGGATTTTGATTTTCCAGTTTGAGGAAGAGCTGGCACGGCCCGGTGTCGATCTGCGTGATTTCCACCAACGGCGTGTCGCCGATCAGGGAAAGAATCGCGGGCGATTTCTTTGTCGAACTTGTTGGAGCGGTCGGGACTTCGATCATGGCTAAATCAGGCTGAGCGTTTCATTTGGATAATCGATCACGACTTTGTAATTACGCAGGAAATTGTAGCCGACGATGCCGTCGAGCTTCGCGCCAACTACCTGGCTCAAGTTAGCGAAGAAATCGGCAATCACGACAGCAAAATTGTCGATCCTGGCGTCGCCGACTTGGAAGACTGCGCATGGCGCCGGCGGTCACATCGACATGCGCGCCGCCGGTGGTGGCCGGTCCAATGGGCGAACTCTTCGATATCCAATTGTCTCGCCAGCTCCGGCGTGATCGCGCTGGTCGATGTTCCGGTGTCGATGGCGAATTGAAACGGCCCGCGCGCCATTTGCGTAAACATCGACCAGGACCAGCGGTTTGGCCGGACTGGCCAGACGAATCGGGACCTCCGTGATCGCGGCGCGCCCGAAACTTTCGATCCGCTTCGGATCATCCAGGCGAATCTCGCAGGCTTGGTAATCGATGGTGATCCGGAAATGTTTGAGGAAATTGTAACCGAGGTCGCCGTCGATCCTGGCGCCGATGGTCTTACCGATGTGGGCAAGATCGACAATTCCAACATCGACATCGGCGAGCTTCGTGCTGCCGACGGCGAGAGAGTGCACTTTCGCGAGCGACACGGAAACCTTGCCGCCTGCGCTCTGTCCTTGTTTGGAACCGATCGTTTTGAGATCGAGTTGTTTGGCCGATTCCAACGAAAGCAGCGATGTTCCCGCGCCGGTATCGAGAATGAAGTCGAACGGCCCGCTCGCCGTTGATGTGGACCGGCAAGAGAATCAGAGGCTGCGCTCCGCCGGCCAGGCGAAACTTCACTTTGGCGCTGCTCGGCGAAACAGTTGCCGCCGTCATTCTTCGAGTTTCGGTTCGCCCTTGTGCGACCATTCCGATTTGCTGTCTTCAAGAAATTGCTGGAGCACCGGGAACCGCACTTCGCCATAATTGAGCGCATAGAAGAGATCGCCGCCTTTATAGATCCACGTCGTCGGAATCCATGAGAACGGTAACCCGGCAAATTGCTTGATCTTATTATCGCCGCGTCGCGGACCCGGGTCGGCCAGAATCGCGACGTTTGGTTGATTCGCGATCCCGAACTTCTTCAACATGGCTCGTCCGTTGTCGCCGCCGTTCCAAACCGAAACGAAATAGAATTTCACCTGCGGATTCTCCGCGACCATTTTAGACCAGCCGCCGCTCTTGAGTTCGGTCTGGCAATTTGAGCACCACGGCGCCCAAAGATGAACGACACTTAGTTCTGGCGATTTGATTGCCTGGAGAAGCTCTTGTTCCGTCGAGGGCTTGGGCACGAGATCTCTGTCCAATTCGTCCTGGCCGCTGACGGGACTAAAGCTCCCTGCCACCAGCCCAGTGCAGATCGATGCACGGAAGATCAATAACCGGAGGATCGACATAGCTATTCAACGTAAGGGGAAAACGCCCAACGCTCAACGTCCAACCCTCAATATTGACTGCGCTTATCCAGGTTGACGCCCATGGCGAAAGCGCCTACTTTGGGCTCCCCGTTTCCGCCCGGTTAATCTACGCGGAAAAATCGGCGTTCGATGAGAGCGTCGCTGTGCCCGAAGGAGGCCTTTTTTATATTATGGTGCAAATGCAGGATGTTATGTCGAAGCCGATGCCGGACTTCCGCGAGGGAAGTATCGTTAAAGGCCGTATTCTCGAGGTTCGCCCACGCGAGGTGCTGGTGGACATCGGTTACAAATCGGAAGGCATCATTTCGATCTCGGAGTTTGAAGATGTCGAGCATCTCGAAGTAGGCGACGAAGTGGACGTGCTCCTGGAGCGCCTCGAGAACGATGAGGGAATGGTCGTTCTCTCCAAGGAAAAAGCCGCTTATCGGCAGAATTGGAACAAGATCGCGGGCGTGTTTGAGGCCGACGGCCTGATTAAAGGCAAGGTGAAATCGGTCGTTAAAGGCGGGCTCATGGTGAACATCGGCGTGGAAGCCTTTTTGCCGGCGTCGCAGATCGACATCGTGCCGCCGAAAGATTTGCAGCAGTTCGTGGGCAACACCTACGATTTCAAAATCGTCAAGATCAACGACGACCGTCGCAACGTGGTCCTGAGCCGGCGCGAATTGATCGAGCAGGAGCGAAGCGAGAAGCGCCAAAAATTCATGGAAGGCGTAAACGTCAACGACCGGGTAACGGGGACAGTGAAAAATCTCACCGACTTCGGCGCGTTCATCGATCTCGATGGCATGGACGGCCTGCTTCATATCACCGACATGACCTGGGGCCGGCTCGGGCATCCGAGCGAGCTATTGAAAGTCGGTCAGCAACTCGAAGTCGTGGTGCTCGATATCAACAAGGAGAAAGAACGTGTTTCGTTAGGCCTGAAACAGACCCAGAAGAATCCGTGGGACCAGATTGAAGAGCGATTCCCGGCCGGTCAGAAGGTCAAAGGCAAGATCACCAACATCGTTCCCTACGGCGCGTTTGTGGAATTGGAA
This sequence comes from uncultured Verrucomicrobiae bacterium, assembly GCA_963815455.1. GTDB lineage: Bacteria > Verrucomicrobiota > Verrucomicrobiia > Chthoniobacterales > UBA10450 > JBDTZF01. The sequence goes on along the minus strand of CAWFGO010000001.1, from coordinate 581,237 downwards.
GAAGGCGTCGAGGGGCTCATCCACGTTTCCGAACTTTCCTGGACAAAACGAATTCTGCGCCCGTCGGATATTTTGACCACCGGCCAGGAAGTCGAAGCTGTTGTGCTCGGTGTGAACAAGGAAGAGCAGAAAATTTCATTAGGGCTGCGTCAGTTGGAAACGAACCCGTGGGACGAGATCGAGAAGAAGTTTACCATCGGCAGCCACGTGAAGGGCAAGATCCGCAACATGACCGCTTACGGCGCGTTCGTGGAGCTTGATGAAGGGATCGACGGCATGATCCACGTGTCCGACTTGAGCTGGACCCGCAAGATCAATCACCCGAGCGAAATGTTTAAGAAGGGTGACGAGGTCGAGGCCGAAGTCATCGACATCGACAAGACGAACCAGCGGATCAGTCTCGGCATCAAGCAACTGAGCGAAGATCCGTGGAAGAACATCGATCAGAAATACAAGATCGGCGATCTGGTGACGGGCAAAGTGACCAAGCTGGCCAGCTTCGGCGCGTTCGTGCAATTACAGGACGACATCGACGGCCTCGTTCACATCTCGCAATTGAGCGAAGAACGCGTGGCCAAAGTAAAAGACGTGCTCAAAGTCGGCCAGGAGGTCGAAGCACGGGTCATCAAGGTGGACAAAGTCGAGCGCCGGATCGGGCTATCGATCAAGGCCGCCAACTACACCGAAGAACAATTGCGCAAGGAAGCCGAGACCTTCGACACGCTCCGGCCCGGCGAAGACATGGTGGGTCTGGAGAAAGCCTTCGCCGCCGCCGAGCAGGAAGAATATCGCCCCGGTGAATCCAAGAAAGCTGCCAAAGAGCCGAAGGAGCCGAAAGAGAAAGAAGCGAAAGAATCCAAGCGCGAGAAGAAGGAATCGAAGAAGAAGTAAATCGGTTCTGCCAACTCGAACGCACGCGGGCGTTTCGTTCTAGGTCAAAAGTTATTCGCTCAGCGGCATTGTTTCGCCGCCTGGGTCTGTGTTAGTTTTCGAGGCACGAAAACGAATTGGCGCCTGGCGACGACGATTAACGCAATGATAGCGTTAGTCACAATCATCGTGTTGGTCATCGATCTTCGAGTCCGGCACGGAAAGGTTTCGTCCGATTCGGCGCCAACGCAAAGCGCGCGAGCTGATCGAGGCCAAGTCAGTCGCCAACGCGATCTCAGTGCCAGCGACATCTCGCAAATGCGAGTGGACAAGATCGGCTCGGTCCCGCCATCTGAACTGTACCAAGTCCTCTCCCGCGCGACCCCGGAGCAGATAACGGCATTAGTACGAAAGTTCGATGACTTGCGCTACAATGGCCCCACTCATGCAGCCACGGCCGTATTCTTTCAAGCTTGGTCCGAACTTGACGGGAAAAAAGCCCTTCAAAGCGCGCTTGGGCTCAAAGACGCGAAGCTCAGATTAACCGCCATCAATACGGTCGTAAATTCTGTTTCGCCGTACGATTCCCCAGAACTGGCGAAGTACCTCTTGGCCAACCCTGATCCAGAATTCCCAAATACATCTCGCGGCCGGTTTTTGTCGACGCTAATTGCGCACTGGTCGGAAACTGACGCGCCAGCGGCTGCGAATTTTCTGGATAGCCTTGGTAGCGATACAAGAAACGCTCTTGCTTCCGCCGGGCAAGAGATTGCGTTCTCTTGGGCTACAGTCGATCCAAGCGCAGCCATTGCATGGGCAAACCGACAACAACAATTGCATGTAGAAGGGGCGGATACATTGCTTACCTACGTAATTCGCGGTTGGTGCGAAAGAGACATTGATGCGGCTGCTGCATACATCGCTAGTCATCCGGATGAGCCTAGCGCGTCCGACAGCGTCGTTTTAGGAGTTGCGGTTCATTCATTGTTTGATCAATCGCCCGATAAAGCAGCGAACTGGGTGCGCGGGATTTCATCTTCTGAAGCGAGAGCAGGAGCCACAAGCAAGCTCGCAGCGCGATGGGCGAATAAGGATCCAGTAGCCGCCGCGCGCTGGTTCGGTAATCTTACTGAAGCTGATCAAAGCACTGCCGCGGTGGGTCTGGCAGCAGTCTGGGCAGAGATGAATTTTAAGGAAGCATCAACCTGGATCAGCTCGCTGCAGGGGGACATTCGGGATACAGCCATCCGGGCGGCCATCGGAAACGCCAAAACAATTTCACCGCAGGACTCCCTTTCGTTAGCCCTGCTGATGCAAGACACCGAATTGCGAACGAACGTCGTCGAAGGCGTTGTCCAGCAGTGGCTGGCAAATGAACCCGACGCGGCTCGCGGCTGGATTGCGAGCAGTTCTCTCACAAGTGAGGAGAAACAGAAGCTGCTCTCGCCTAAGAATGACTCCGAGCCTTCTTTCGATCAGTGAATAGTGGGCAGGTTATGAAGATTACTCGCGCGTTGATTGCCTTCGCGCTCGCCAATTGCTTGAGTGCAGCGGCAATCTTCGCCGCAAGCACGGAACCTGGAAGAATCGTGCTTCCGCCGCAGACAGCGCCGCAAACGGCGGCTGCGACTGGATTGCAAAAGCTCAGTGGCACAAAAGGACTTCTTTACGTTCCATCTAGTTATCGCCTGAGCGAAGCGCTGCGCTCGCTTGTCTTGTTGCACAAATCCGGAGGAAGCGCTTCGGAGTGGTTCGCTGGCGGTCACGCTCAGGCACCGGGGTCGTATGCCGCGTATGCGGAGAAGGGGCGGTTCATCATTCTCGCCCCGGAGGCGCCCGGGCAGAGCTGGGGCACGGGACCAAAAAACTGGGGATACGATTATCTGGCGATCAATCGCGCTTTGGAAGCGGCGTTTGCTCGATGCAACATCGATCGCAATCGGCTGGCCATCGGAGGATTTTCCGACGGTGCGTCCTACGCGCTCTCGCTCGGTCTGGCCAACGGCGATGTGTTCGGTTACGTCATCGCATTCTCACCCGGTTTTATCGTCAGGGCCCAGGGACGCGGAAGACCTTCGCTCTTTATAGCACATGGCCTCGGCGATAATGTCTTGCCGATCGCGACGTCCAGCCGGGTTTTCGTCACGTCGCTGCGGAAGAATGGATACGATGTCGATTTTCGAGAATTCAGTGGAGGACATAGCGTTTCACCGCAAGTCGCCGATCAGGCTATGAGCTGGTTAACAAAGGCGTTCCATCAACGCCCTTGACGTCGGGTCTGCCTACTGAATCTCTTCGAGCGCATCGGCAATCGCGTTGTGAAAAATTCTCGGGCCGCTTCCCTTTAGGGTAACATCGACATCTTCGAGACGCCGGACAAGATCGAGAACCTCTCGGCGGGCGACCGGTCCACCGGCAGCGGCGCAAAAATGCGTGCGACAGCCGAATGGTCGATCTTCATAGATCAGGCAGTTGCCGGTGATTGATTCGAGCATCGGACACGCGCCACTCGGATTTTCCGGGAGTGATTTGCGCCCGGTGGCGCGAAGCGCTTTTGCCGCAACGACTGCTTCGCCTTTCGTCAGATAGGGTGTGCGCCCGGTGAGTTTGAAATGGCAACATTCGGTTTTGCGCACGCAGTTGCGCTCGATCGGTCTCCGCGCCAGATCGGAATATACTTGTCGCACGTCGGCGACCGCGCGTTTTTCCAGAAGTAGATTACGATTCATATTTTCGCTGTAGCCACGGCCCTGCGGGCCGTGCGCGCACGTCGCACAGCGACGTGGCTACAACACGATAGGCATTGAATTAGGTCAAACTTGGTTCGACGCCGGCCATGGCGTGACCCGCGATCCATCCGGTTGTCCAGGCGGCTTGGAAATTGAACCCACCGGTGAGGCCGTCGATGTCGAGCAGTTCTCCGGCAAAATAGAGATTCGGTGTGATTCGGCTTTCCATGGTTTTGAAATTGATTTCGCGCAAACGCACGCCGCCGCAAGTGACGAACTCGTCTTTGTTGAGAGATTTTCCGTCGATCTCGATCTCCGTCGTGCGCAATTGCCGGACCAGTTTATTCATGTCGGCGCGCGTAAGCGAGGTCCAAATTGTTTGCGAAGGAATTCCAGCATTCGCGACCAGGCTTTCCCATAGTCGCGCCGGAAGTGCGCCGACGGGCGAGTTGCTTACTCGTCGATTGGGTTCTGTCTCTCTCCGCGCGTAGAACTCGGCCCGAAGTTCCGCCTCGTTCATTCCCGGAATCCAGTTTATCCGCAGGGGGAAGCGATAGCCTTTTTCGTGCAAGCTTCGAGCGCCCCATGCCGAAAGGCGCAGCACGGCGGGTCCGCTAATTCCGTTGTGCGTAACAAGCAACGGCCCGCGTTCGCGCAATTTTTCCACCGACAATTCCACATTGCTCACAGTTATCCCGGGCAACGCGCGCAGCCACGGCGCGGGCGCATGAAGCGAAAAGAGCGAAGGTACCGGCGGCTCGACAGTGTGACCGAGCGATCGCGCGAGCTCGACGCCACCAACGCTGCGGCATCCGCCGGTGGCAAGGAGCAGACGGTCGCAGGCCATCGATTCGCCATCGCTGAATTTCAATTCGAACTTGCCCGTTGCTCGGACATGCGCACTGTCGATGCCTTTGCGGGTGAAAAGTCGAACGCCTGCGTCCTTTGCCTCTTTAATCAAGCAATCGATGATCGTCTGTGATGAATCGGTCACGGGAAACATTCGCCCGTCGTCTTCGCGTTTGAGGCGAACGCCGCGCGATTCAAACCAGGCAACGGTGTTGTCTGCTGAAAACCGGTGGAAGGGCGAGATCAGCTCGCGTTCGCCGCGCGGATAATGGGTGGTAAACATTCGCGGATCGAACAGGGCATGGGTGACATTGCAGCGACCCCCGCCTGAGATGCGTACCTTGGATAAGAACTGCGAGCCGCGTTCGAACAACGAAACTTCGCATTGGCGATTCGCCCGAGCGGCTGCGATCGCGGCAAAAAATCCGGCAGCGCCGCCGCCTGCGATCGCGATTCGAGTCACCTCAATACATGTAACGGCACAAGCCAGACAGCAACTGGCAGCAGCATCGACATCCGAATTCCGAATATCAGCGCTCCAGATCCACGGCTGTCTTGTTAGCCGGTCACCAGTCCGCTACGGCACGCTATTCCCGTTGTGGGATTTCACCAGAGAGACGTCGGAGGCGCTGATTCCACCATCCCCGTTTACATCCTCGCGGAAATTAGCTGCCGTAACCGGCGCTCCCGCCTGGCCCTTGGCTTGCGCGATGTCCGAGGCGTTCACGATCTTGTTTCCGCTCGTGTCGCCGACCAGCACGTTCATGCTAACCGGCGTATCGGCCAGCGTCTGCGCCATGGTGTCGGTCACGCCTTGCAATGTGACCGTAATTTTCTGGACATCTGCGACGCCAGTTAAATTCACCGTCATAGTGTTGCCCGAAAATGTCGGGCTGCCCGAAACGCTGCCTGTGCCGCTGGTGACAGTCGCATTTCCGGCGACCACGCTGTTTCCAAACGTGAGGACAATCGTGTAACTCCCGCCGGTGTTGCGACATTCCACCCCCGGCGCGCCCGAAAGAGGCAATGGAATATCAAAGGCGCCCGCTCCGCCATGAGTTTTGCGCGAGACGGCGCCGATCAGAAGCAAAGCATCTACCGCCGCTTTCGCGTCGATGCGGCCATAGCCGAAGAGATTGTTGGGATACGTTCCGGAGCTACTGCAGGAACTCGAGTTAATATGAAAAGCAGAATTGTTCATGACTGTTCTAATCATGGCAATGTCGTGCCGTAGTGTGGGCCGTGCCGAAAGAAGTAAGGCAATTCCGCCGGCCACGTGCGGTGTGGCCATTGATGTGCCACTAAAGTTGCTGCTGTAAGCGGTATCGCTGGTGGCAATACAGGAGCGCGTGCTCGTCCCTGGCGCGGCGATATCCGGTTTGATTCGGTTGCTGCCATCCGCTGTGACCGGCCCGCGGCTGCTGAACGAAGCCAGGTTATCGGTGCCGGTGGTTAACGCGCCCACTGAATAAGCTTCCTCGTAGATTCCGGGAGGATCGACAACCGTAGAACAGGTCGGGCCGCCATTTTGCGCGGCTACGACCATCATGATGCCGGCAGCGCGTTGTGCTGCGACTCCGGCTTGCAGAGTTGCGGCCGAACAACCTTCCGTTGTGGGACAGCTCCAAGAGTTGGTTGTGATATCCGGCGCTTTACTCGGATCGCCCTGAGCCGGAGTGCCGCCCACGGGGTATGGCGCCAGGAAAAATTCAAAGCATTCTGTATATGAAGCCGGCGTGCCGGCGCCCTGATTCATGTTCCGGCAGCCAATCCATTTTGCGCCCGGCGCCATGCCAACTTGATTGCCCGCGCCATCGTCGCCGACTGCCGTTCCCATCGTGTGCGTGCCATGGTTGTTATCGTCGCAGGGTTCGGGCGAATTCCCTGCACAACTGGTGTTCGCGACGTGAATGCTGTCATGCCAGTTGTAATTATGGTTGGCAGTAACACCATCCCAGCCGCGGTAGTGGTTCTTGAGCGCATTATGCGTCCAACGGTAACCGGTATCGGCGCCGCCGATGACCACCCCCTGGCCGGTGTTGCCAGTTGCCCAGACCAGCGGAGCCTTCGTATAAGTAATTCCAGCCTCGGCGGTGTTGGGTACGTCTGGCTGATAGCTAATTCTTCCCACCGGGAGCGGGTTTTGAACGTTCCGGATCACAGGATTGCCCTCGATGCGGGCAACGTCAGGCCGAGCAGCCAGCGACATGGCGAGATCAAAGTTACCCTTCACCAGGATCATATTGACGATATAAAACGAGCGGTGCTCGACCCCGCGATCGCGCAATTCTTTTAAGAGCGGTGCCTGCGTTTTCTGGGCTTTTTCCCAAAGAATATCTCGAACGTAGCGCCCTTTTTCTTCTTTTGTGTGCAACGCATCCGCCCCGCTCAGATCGGCCTGATCGGCAAGCACAACCATGTATTCCGCCTGGTTGCCTCCCGCGGTATGCTCAAGCACCCAAGGCATGATTTTGCTCATGGCCACCTCCTGGCCCTGGCCACGCGAACCGTTTATGGCAGCCGACGGCGCGATGGCGTAAATCCCCGCGACGGCCGCGCTCCCGAGAAGAAGAATTGAAAAGACGCGCCGCAGCGCTCCTGGCCTGGATATCGTATTTTTTTTCATAGGTGTTCGGTCCGCCCCGGGCTGGAGCATCTGTTCCGATTGCGCGCGGATTGTAGTGCATGGGGGCTCCTATTGGCAAAACAAAACGCGGCGCCCCAAGATGGACCTTTTCGAACAAGCTGCACTCGTGCCGGGGAAAAGTTTGAAACTGTACCACTACCCAAACCGCGGGCCATACTTTCGTTTTGTTGCGGAGGCCCGCGATGAGGCGCGAGCGGACCAGTGACTTCCGGAAATAAAGGAAGAGAGCGGCAGCATCAAGGCGTCAGCACTTCGATATCGGGCGCTGTATGCGCGAAATGGGAGGGATTGCGCGTTACAATGCGCTCGACGCCTTTGCGCCGGGCGAACGTGTGCGTGCAGAGAATCGTAGATGCCGCCACCCATCACACCGCGGCTACGTGCCTCACTGATGGCTGTCTCGTAATCCTTCATCGCGAGCGGCTCGATGGTGAGTTTTTGTCGCAAGCTCAGAGTCAACTCGGCGGCAATTCCTGTGGGAACTTGATACGCGCCGGTGAGGGTCGCGAACGTTTCCGCCAAGGCGTGGGCATCGGTGAAGCAATCCTTAAATTGTTCAAGCGCCGCGATGCATTTGGTGTGTTCGGGGTGTTTTGCCAGCAACGCTCCGACCAGGATGCCGGTGTCGAGAAATGTCATCGCTCGTAACGACGAGCTTGCTCGACTGCTTCTGCCAGCGGCGTGCGCGGCACGGCGCCAGTCCACACCTTCAGCCGGCCGCGTTTGACAATTTTGCCTCGTGGGTTGGCCGCCGCCTCAATCACTATGCGCCCGGGCACGGCCGAGGCTTGAAGGATTTGGCCGGCGGCAATGCCCGCCGCCCGCCGCAAATCGCGAGAAAGAACAATCCGGTTCGATTCGTCCAGTCGTATGGTTGCTGTCATGCCACAACCATGGCGCACTTATGGCAGATTTGCAATGCAGATGCGCGAGGTATGCAAAAGCCAGCGATCTTTCTTAGCATATCCGTGCTCGCGCCGCTAAATTGTGCGCCATGAGCAAGCCGCACTTTATCCCCTTGCCGCAACGGCCGAGCGTTTCGGATTCCGACGTCGCAACGAAAGTCGCAACGTTTGCCAAAATGATGGCCCAACGGCGGACCGTGCGGGATTTCTCCGAGCGGCCAATCGCCCGTGAAGTGATCGAGGATTGCCTGCGCGTGGCCGGGAGCGCGCCGAGCGGAGCGAACCTGCAACCGTGGCATTTTGTGGCGATCAGCGATCCGGCGATCAAACATGAGATCCGCATCGGAGCTGAGAGCGAGGAGCGCGAGTTTTACCAGCATCGCGCGCCGAAAGAATGGCTTGAAGCGCTGGCGCCGATTGGCACCGACTGGCACAAGCCGTTTCTGGAGATCGCGCCCTGGTTGATCGGGGTCTTTTCCCAACCATACAAGATCTTGCCTGATGGTCGGCGGATGAAACATTACTACGCGACCGAATCGGTCGGTATCGCCACCGGTTTCCTTGTTGCAGCGATTCATCAGGCCGGGCTCGCCTCGCTTACGCACACACCCAGCCCGATGGCCTTCCTGAATCGAATTCTGAAACGCCCGAATTATGAAAAACCATTTCTGCTCCTGGTGGTGGGCCATCCGGCTGACGGCGCCGTCGTTCCCAATATCACGCGCAAGGATGTCGATCTTATCAGATCGTTTGTGTGATAATTTAGTGAGCGACCACGCGATTGAGGCTTGCCTAACCAGGCCCGAATGAGCGAAAAGCCGGTCGATGAAGTTGCTGAGTGCACCGCGCCAGCCGTTTGTCGGCTTAGCCCTGGCAGCGGGACTCGGAATTATTCTGGCGGACTTCTATCCGCTCCCTTCGTCTGCGCTTGTCGTGACTGCCATTTCGGTTGCGGCCTGTGGTCTGGTCGCCTTGCTCCGTCCCGTCTTGATCGCGACCTATGCGATTGTCGGCGTGTGCTTTTTCCTGCTGCATAACTTTCGCACGACGGACACTGTAGGCGAGCGATTGGCCGCTCAACTTGGAGACCGTCCGCGAGTCGTTAGCGTGCTTGGCTCGGTGGTCAGCGAACCCAAAATCGCGCCGAGTGGATTCGCCAGCTTTCTGCTCAAGCTCGAGTCGATTGAGTTTGAAGGAAAAACGCAGCTCGGAGATACGACATGGTTTGTCCGCTGGCGTGGCAAACCCGTATTTGGCGACGAATTGAAACTTTTTGGAATGGCGGAGCCGATTGCACCGTCGCGGAACCCGGGCGAGTTCGATCTGCGCGCTTATCTCGCGCGCGACGACATTCGCAGAACCTTATTCGTCCGTTATGAGGAGGACGGCGTCGTGCTTCGTCAGGGCGGGGGAAATTTTGTCCTTCGAGGCGCCCAGAAGTCGCGAGCCTGGCTGCAATACGCGCTTTGTCGCGGATTGGAAGACTCGCCTGACGTGCAGGGCTTCATTAGCGGCATCGCGCTCGGCCTCAGGCGCCAGACACCAGAGGACATTGAGGAACCGTTTCAACAAACAGGCACGCTGCATCTTTTCGCCGTCGCCGGTCTGCACGTGGGAATCTTTGCGTCGCTACTCTGGATATTGACCAGTGTGGCCCGGCTTTCGCAAAAATGGGCAACCGTCCTCATCATTCCAGCGCTTTTCTTCTATGCGGCAGTGACTGGGTTGCATGTTTCAAGTGTGCGCGCTGCGGTTATGGGCTCGATCCTGCTCGGCGGCATTTTTTTCGAACGAAAAGTTTTCCTGCTCAACAGCCTGGCCGGTGCCGCATTTTTTCTTCTCTGCTGGAATACGAACGAATTATTTTCCGCCGGATTCCAACTCTCCTTTGCCGTAGTCAGCGCGATTGTTTTGCTGGCAGATCCGCTCTCCGGATTTCTTCAGGGCTGGGGCGCGCCTGATCCTTTCGTGCCGCGAAGTTTGCTGCGCGGCCCGCGATATTGGCTGCACGCGTGTTTCGAATGGCTTTGTCAGGGGGCAGCCGTCTCGCTTGCCGCATGGACTGGCTCGCTCCTGCTCATCCTCTGGTATTTTCACCTGGTCACGCCGATCTCATTATTGGCGAATCTGCTTGTCGTCCCGCTCGCTTTCTTCATCCTGGCAATCGCACTGCTCTCGCTTCTCTTTGCGCCGCTAATCCCCTGGCTCTCCGTCGTTTTTAACAACGCGAACTGGTCTTTGGCGAAGCTTGTCCTGGGAATTGTTCATCTATTTGCCCAGATTCCGGGCGGACATTTTTATGTCGAACATCCACATGGGCCCGAAAACCTTGTTGCCAGGGTCACGGTGCTCGACGTTGGCACAGGCGCGGCCGTTCATATCCGGGCCGGTGGCGCCAACTGGCTGCTCGATTGCGGAAGCGAACGAAATTACGCCCGCACTCTTCGCGAATATTTACACTGGTCGGGCGTAAACCGGCTTCATGGTTTGGTTCTGACCCACGGCGACTCGGCCCACATCGGTGGCGCCGCGCCTTTGCTAGGCGATCTTCGACCCGCGCGTGTAATCGACAATCCGTTGCCGGATAGATCGCGTGTTCATCAGCGATTGCGTAGCCTTTTAAAGGAACAGGGAATCAAACGAGACGATCTGGTTCTGGGCGATAATTTCCGGCTTTCACGCAACGTCACGGCGCACATTCTCTATCCCCCGCGAGTTCTGCCAACGACAAGAGTAGACGATCAAGCATATGTCATTCGGCTGGTCGTCGGTTCGTCCGGGTCTATCTTGTTCGTGTCGGATGCCGGTGAAGAAACCGAACGGCGCCTTCTCAGCTCCGGTCAAGATTTGCGAAGCGACATTCTCGTTAAAGGACAACATCCTTCGGGAATCTCCGGTTCCGATGCCTTTCTGGACGCTGTTCAGCCAAGATTGATTATCGCCACGTCGCGCGAATTTCCAGAAAACGAACGAATCAACGACGAATGGGCCGCCAGGATCCGCGGCGCGCGGGATCAAGCTTTTCCGCCAGGATGAGACCGGCGCGGTGATCCTGCGATTTGGTCGGCGCAACTGGGAGGCCGAGAGCTACATCACCGGCGAAATCTTCCGCAGCGAACATCGATAGATCGGCGCGCCTTGTTGCTGAAAAATGCGCTCGAACTTGGTTTTCGGAAGATCATCCACGCCGATGTCGATCTTCTCAAATTGAGGACCGTTTTCCGTCAAACTTTGCATCTGCTGGAAGTAATCGAGTTGATCGGTCGCGATTTGGAGAACCCCGCCTGGCGCCAGCGCGCGATGGATCGATTGCAGAAAATCCGGCGACACCACGCGCCGGCGTTGATGACGCCGCTTCGGCCACGGGTCGGGAAACAAAAGATAAAATGTCGCCACCGATTGCTCCGGCAACAAATACCGGACAGCGTAAGAAGTTTCCAAATGCAGAACCCGCATATTGTCGATCCTGCCGCCAATCCGGCTCGGATCGCCAGTCCGGCTCGGACCGGCTTTTCGGCAGGCTTTGCCAACGCGCCCGGCCCGCCGCTCGATTCCAAGAAAGTTCTTTTCCGGATTCCGCTCGGCCAGCGCGGCAAGAAACGATCCGTCGCCGCAACCAAGATCGACATGCAACGGCGCGATCCGCCCAAAAATTTTCGGCAGATCGAGCCGCGCGACGTACGATTCCGGGATTAGTTCCGACCACGCGGATAAAATCGTCGTTGCCGCGACGTGATTCAACCACGCAACCACCAGGAGCGTCCCCGCCGCCATTATGCTAAAATGACCGCATGAGAAAGATTCTCCCGGTGTTGATCGTCGGACTGTTCCTCGGCCTGGCCGCCTATCTTGCCTCGGCGCAAGATTCGTCGCCCGTCGCAACCAAAACCGCTGTTTTTGCCGGCGGCTGTTTTTGGTGCATTCAGCCTGCGTTCGACAAAGCCGATGGCGTGATCAAGACCGTGGTCGGCTATTGCGGAGGAACCGAACCCAATCCGACCTATGCCCTCGTCACTTCGGAAAAGACGAAATACCGGGAATCGATCGAGATCACTTACGATCCATCGAAAATTTCCTACAATCAGTTGCTCGATATTTACTGGCGACAGATCGACCCGACCCAGGCCGATGGCCAGTTCACCGACATCGGTCCGAGTTATCGGGCCGCGATTTTTTTCAGCAACGCTGAGGAAAAAAAGATCGCCGAAGCCTCAAAAGAAAAGTTGGCGCACTCGGGGAAGTTTAAGGAACTGATTGCAACCGAAATTCTTCCGGCGACAAAATTTTGGCCAGCCGAAGAGTATCATCAAAAATATTACCGGCAGAATCCGGAACACTTCGAGGCGTTCGAGAAAGGATCGGGCCGCGAATCGTTCCAGAAGAAAACCTGGGACGGAGATCATAAGTGAGAATCGATTGGCGCGATTTATTGTGAAGCGCACGTCACATGGCGTCTTTGAAACGCGGCCCTTCGAATTCACGGGGCGGATTCGAAGTTTCCGTCACGCTATCACAGGTATCCTTCGCATGATCCGATGCCAACACAATGCCTGGATTCACGCTGCATCGACGATAATCGTGCTCGCGGGCGGATTTTTCCTTCAACTAACGCGCGCTGAATGGTGCTGGATCGTGCTTGCCATGGCGATCGTGTGGACAGCGGAGGCGCTTAATACCGCTTTTGAATTTCTGGCCGATGCCGCTTCACCCGAGTTTCACCCCTTGGTGCGCGACGCCAAGGATGTCGCGGCGGGCGCGGTGCTCGTCACTGCAATCGCAGCCGTCATAATCGGGGCGCTCATTTTTTGGCCGCATCTGGCGAGCATCTTCGCCTAGCTCTCGATCGTAAAAATTTCCACCGGCTGGTCCACGCCTTTTACCGGTTGCGCCGGCAGGGGTCGTAACTGCGGCGGGCGTTGCAACGCATCCCGGGTTGTCTTGCTCATGAGCAACGTGGTGCCGAGCGTTTTGTTCAATCCCTCGATGCGCGATGCCACATTGACTGTGTTGCCAATTACCGTGAACTCCATGCGTTCCGGGGAACCGATGCTGCCGACGATGACCGGGCCAGTGTTAATGCCAATGCCGATGGCAATCGCATCCTGGCCGAGCTGGACGCGCTGCAGATTCAGCCGCTCCAGCGCGCGCTGCATTGATCGCCCCGATGCCACCGCGCGATCGGCGTGATTGTGGGCATGGCTTTCGACGCCAAAAAGAGCCATGAACCCGTCACCGAGAAATTTGTTAATCATGCCCCCGTGCTCTCCTTCCACGGCTTCGACCATCACGCGCAGGAATTCATTGAGCAGATTGACGGCTTCGCTAGGCGACAAATGGGCCGAGCGCGCGGTGAACGAGCGAATATCGACAAACATGACCGTGATCTCCTGCTCGGTGCCGCCAAGCCCGGGATCGCGGGCCAGGATTTGTTCAGCCGCTTTTCGTCCGACGTGCAAGCCGAAGGTGTTGCGCAAGTGCTCTTTTTCGCGCAGGCCGGTCACCATATGATTGAACTCGCCGATGAGCGCGCCGAATTCGTCTGCCCGCTGCAATGGGACGTGCACATCGAGGTTGCCGTCGGTGATGGATTGGGCGGCAACGCGTAATTGATCGACCGGTTGTGCCACCGAATGGCCAATCAGTAATGCCGAACCAAGCCCGAAAACGATGCTAATCGTGCCGACAAAAAGACCGAACCATTGGGGATTGGTTCCCGGCGCGGCCGGCGCAAAAATCAAAAGCAAAAGTGACGCAATCGGGCAAATGCCGGTGGAAATTACCCACATCAGGCCGCGGGTGCGCAACGAAATCGGATGGATCCCCTTCAAACGGTCCGGCCGCACATCTTGAAAGAACGCCGGGTATAATCCCCATTGGCTCGACCATTCGATCAGAAAAAAACTTTGGGTGAGGGCAATGAACCCCGACACCGCGAACGAAATCGGCAGATGCCAGAGCAACTGCGGATCCATGGGATGACCGCCAAGCGACAAGGAAATCGGAAACACCGCGGCCCCGAGCAGCCACGCGACGCCGGAAATCGCAGCACCATACCAGGGCAAATGAACCAGCCGCCGTCGTGCCACTTCCAACGTGTCCGCCGGCGGAACAGCTTCGCCTCGAAGCAATTGGCGAAAGGCCGGTCGCAGCGAAAGAATCAGCCACACCCAGAGCGCAACCGCGGCGGGATAAGCGATGACATTCCAAACAATGACAGTCGCAAGAAAGCGCTGCTGCAGGGCCGCTGCCGAAAGCAGCGGATTGATCACGACCATGTTGTACCAAATATTGAAGATGCTGCCGAAAATTTGCGGGATGACCGGGGCCAGGGCGGTGATCAGGAGCGCGTTGCGTCTCGGGACCGGGGTATTCATGAGTGGTGGAGCAATGGCTCGAAAACTATCGCCTCATTGCTCCAGCACTCCAATACTCCATCAGTACACGTCGCGCTTGTAGCGCTTGTCGCTCTTAAGTTTCTCGACGTAGGCGTTGGCGTCATCGGGCGATTTCCCGCCGTGCTCCTGCACAATCTGTCGCAACGCAGCATCGACATCCTTGGCCATCCGCCGCGCGTCGCCGCATACAAAAAACTGCGCGCCTTCGCTGTCGATCCATTTCCAAATTTCTGCGGCATTCTCCAGCATCCGGTTCTGGACATAAATTTTGTGGGCTTGATCGCGCGACCAGGCGCAATCGAGCCGGGTAAGAATCCCGTCATGTTTGAACCGCGCGAAATCCTCTTTGTAAGAATAATCGCAGCTTTCCTTTTGCGCCCCGAAGAAGAGCCAGTTCTTTCCCTTCGCGCCGGTCGCTTGTCGATCCTGTAAAAACGCGCGGAACGGCGCGACGCCGGTACCGGGTCCAACCATGATGAGCGGTATGTCCCCATTTTCCGGCAGATGAAAATGTTTTGCCAGGCTGGGATAAACCGGCACTGGAACGTTGTCCGCCCGCTCGGCCAGAAACGTCGAGGCCACGCCTTTGCGCACGCGGCCATGACTTTCGTAACGGACAACATCGATAATGAAATGCACTTGATCGGGGAAGACGCGGAGGCTCGAGGCGACGGAGTAAAGCCGTGGCTGCAGTTTCGTGAGCAGCCCGACGAATTCTTCTGGCGTAAATTTGGCGGAAGGATGGTCGACCAGAAAATCGATCACTTCCATGCCCCAAACATGATTCTCGAGATCCTGTTTGCGCTCGGGGTGCAACAATTCCTTCAGCAACGGCGCCGATTCGCACCGATCCGCAATCGCCCTCAAGAACTTCGGCGTTGGCTGGGTGATGGAATAATCGCGCAGCAGCGCCTCGCGCAGACTTTTTTGAGTTTTGGCAGCGGGCACCGTTTCATCGCCCTTCGCGCCGAGCGCACGAATGATTTCTTCGACGAGCTTTGGATCGTTCGTTGGATAGACCGCCACCGAGTCGCCCACTTCGAAGCTCAGTCCCCAGCCGGTGAGATCGATCTCAAAATGCCGCGTATCCTTGGCCGATTCCGGTCCGCTTAAACGTCGATTGACCGCGAGTTTGCCGGGAAACGGATTGCTCCGCGTCCAAGGCGAAGCCGGCGCTGCAGGTTTTGGTGGAGCAGTAACTTCTGCCATGTCACTTCTGTAGCGGCAGTCTGCCACCGTCGCAAATATTCTAAGCTAATTTCCGCGCGTTCGCCGCTGCAGAACTAACCGTCGTTTCCGATGGCCAGGGTGGGACAAACTTCCGCTGCCCGTTGCGCCGCAGCCCGTTCTTCGTCGGTCGCCGGTTGTTTGAAAAAGTAAACCGCCGTTTCGTCCTTGTTATATTTGATAAGTTTCGACGCTTGATCCAGACAAACGCCGCACGGCGTGCAGGTCGTATCCACATACCAGGGCCCGGGAACATTCTCGGGCTGCTTGTTTGCTTTGTCCGCCACAAAAAAGTTTTAACGAACTTCACCCGAAGCAGCAAATTCTTTCTCATTCTCGGCCTTGAAGATCGAAAGAATTATCAAGGCAGGATAAACGTTCCCAGCTCGGCCGTTTTGTGTGTCACCGGCGCACTAAAGCGAACTCTACTTCAGGCAAGATTTGTTGCGTCTGCTCAATGTGGCTTCGGGGCTCATAGCCCGAGCGTTGCGCGAAGCGCTGCGTCCACCGGCTTCATGTTCGCTAATCGGCCAAGCTTTCTCACAATTGCCTTGTTTAAACCTGTCGCGAGATTGTCCGTCATGATCACGGAATCCGTGAGCAAACCAGAGCCCTCCGCCACCGGCGACCGTAAGGGGATGAATACGCGGCTGGGATGATCGCGGCGCGCCAAATTGCTCGTAATCATCGCGATCACGATCTGCGGAAGCCCGGTGCCCAGATCATCCGCCTGCACGACCAAAGCCGGTCGCCGTTTGAAAGTTGCCAAATTCGAGTCGGGAAACAGAACGAGAACCACATCACCGCGCCTAAGCCCGGTCATAAACTTCCATGCCTGGCGCGTTCCAGTCCTCCTCCCATGCGGCGAGTTTGCCACGCAAGTCGGCAGCTTCGCGTACCGTCAATGGGGGGGATTTGGATGATGAGTATTGGTGAGCAAGTTGCTCCGCGGCGTCCAAAAGTTTGTCCTGGGCCTCTTCAGGCAAGCATTGCGCCTTCTGAAAAATCTTCTCTGCCTGGTACTCATCGAGGTAATTTGCCTTAATAATTCAGGCATTCAACTTGGAGCTCTACCCTTAGTGTGGAGATGGAATTGCTGTTGGCTCCACTTCCGGCTCGGTTGATTCGGGTGTTGGCGATGGAGTCGGAGTCACCGCCGGCGTGAGAATTTCACCACTCCTGGTCGTTAACACGCTGCCGGAAAGTGTGACGTCCTCGACACGATACAGATCGCCGTTGCCCACAACATTTTTTCCGTCGCCCGATGCCTGCCGCGCCGTAGCCGGGCGAAGGCGGGTCGATTTTCGATAGAAGCGTTCTATTTCGTCGAGATGGAACGGACGCGCACCGCGCCGGCCGAACACAACCGTTTGCCCGCCAGTTTCATCGACTACGCGGTCGCGTTCCAGCCCTCGCGAAACGCAAATCGCTTCGCCTTTGGTGTGATGGGTCGCGATCAATTTCGGATTTGGCCGGGGACTGAATCCCTGCGCACCGGGAACCGTGTCGGGCGAAATCAATTGAATGACGCGCAGACCATTTTTCCCATCGGCTACCAGCGCAAATTGCGATGCGTTCACGCTGCCAATCTGAACCGCTTGCGTATCATTCAAGGCGCCGCCGGCATTGAACATTTGATCGATGAACGGCCGCTCCGGATTTTCAACATCGACGATCGCCAGGCCTTCCGGGCCGTTCGCGATGTAGGCATACGTTCTGGCCAGATACAAACGGTGCGGGTGATTGAGCCGCACGGTCGCGCGCGGAATCGCAACCGGTCGCGTCGGCTCGGTAAGATCGACAATCTTCAATCCGTCATCGTCGGTAATGAATCCGTAGCGGAATTGGACTGAAACGCAGCGCGGATTTTTCAGGAAACCGTTCGTCAATTGTCCGGCGATGCGCGGATGCATCGGGTCGCTGACATCGACAACATAAAGTCCGCGCGGTGTGGTCATGTAAAGGCGGTGCCCCGCCGCGGTGACAAATGTTGCGCCTGTCAAAATACCGCCGGGATTGAATCGAATTGTTTCGCTTTCCTTGAGAAAATTGTTGTCAGGATTTCCATCGACGAGCGTGGCGACGTTGCTGATAACGAGTCCCTCTTCGCGATCCGATATGTAAACGAATGCGTAGAAAAGATCGATTGGTTGCTCCTCGTTCTCGGGGAGACGTTCTCGCGCGGGATCAAGCGCGAGCGTGCTGGGCAAGGCGATGCTGGTTGCGTATTTCGTGTGAATCCGGGTGCGTTGACCAAGCGGGGAAACCGGTGCGTTGACGATCCGTTCCGAAAATCCTTTCTGGTCGATGTTGGCGACGTCGAAGACCTCAAAGCCGCCGGGACCATTCGCGGTGTAAAGATATTCGCCGCGCAAAACGATGTCCTGAATGTCTTTGCCGGAATGCTCGTAGGCCTCTTCTAATTCGCCGCCACGCATCGACATGCTTTTTGTAATTGGCGGGATAAGCGATGGAATGAAGATGACTGCCGATGGCGGCCTGCGGCTCATCCGGCTCGGTCCACACCACGGCATGAAATCCGTGTTTCCCTTCGCCGACGTAGGCGTAGCGCCCGAAGAAATTTACCGTGCCGGTGCCGAAGCCTAACAACTGGGTCATCCAGGCATTGTTATCGTTTTGCTTCGACAGATGACAATCGGTGCAATTTTTTGTCGTGCCGACTCCGCTCGTGGTGTGGGGAAAATGCGGATTGAATGCCTGTCCGCTGTAACCTTCGGCAGAAATCGTCTGGGCCTGGGAATAAACCCATTCGCGGTTTTGATTTTGCGAGCTGACCACGACCGCGCTCGACGAACGGATCACAGCCATCCGGTTTTTCTTCACGCTGCCGTCAATGCCGAGCATGAAAACGTCGTCCCGGACGACTTGCGGATTATAGGTTGTAAAATTGCGGTCGGTAACGCCCTCAAACTTGTTTAGCGGCACGCGCTGATTCGCTTTCATCGGCAAATGGCAACCGAAACAACTCGTTGCCCATGAGGTGTGACAGATTTGGCAATCCATCGCGGAGTTATCGTGTGCGAGTTTGACGCGCGCTGCTCGGGTAGCGCAGGTGCAGCTGTTGGTCGCGGCTGCCAGCCGCGACGTTTTCGGCGGGCAAGCTGCCCGCCGCCACAGGCAGGCTGCCTGTGCTCCCATGTCGACCGGTCACGTTGCAGCGTTTTAGCGTATGCCGACTTCGGGTTGTAGCGCGGCGAGAGGGGATCAATCGTATCAATCGTTTGCGGAATTTCCCAGCGCACATCGGGCGACATGCTGGATTGCTGGAAAAGCTTGGCGCCTTCCCAAATGAATCGCGGCCCGAACGGAGTGTTGCTGTTGTTGAGCAGATCGATCTGGCCGGCGTTGCCGCTCGTTACCAGCGTCGGACGTTTCTCGATCGTGCCGTGACAATCGACGCACGTGATCGTCGTCGCGTTGCGCGGCTCGCCATACAACATGCCGTTACCATGAACATCGAGATCGAAATGGCAATCGCCGCATTGCATTCCGTGCGCGAGATGCACGTCTTTTAAGTGTACCGCTTTGGCGAACTTCTGCGCGTCGCCGTTGTCGATCTTGTTGTCGTCCAGATCAAGCAGGTTGCCTTTGCGATCGTGTTTGAACACAGCGCGGAACACCCAGCCGTGTCCGTGATAATCGGCGAATTGCGTGTGCTTCAATTGCGGATTCAATTCCGCGACGGATTCCAGGAAATGCTTGTCACCCCACAGCCCGCGGGCGGCGGCGGCTTCGGGATTCACCATGGCCGCTTTAACCAGTTCGGAGTCGGTCGGATCGTGCTGCTTTAGCGGATACATAAATTCGCCATCGGTTTCCTGGTCCCACCAGGTGTAACCGAGATATGGATTCACGAATAAATTTCCCTGATGCATGTGACAGTTCATGCATTGGCTGGACGGAATCGAACGCGTAAATTGATGCACGACCGGATGCCCGCGCTCGACTTTCGGGATGGTGGGATCCTCGGTGAAGCTGAGCCCTTGGTGTCCGTACTTGCTCCACCAACCGGAATTCGTCGGCGAGCGATCGTTGGCGTAAACGACGTGACAAGCCGAGCAACCGCTTGATCGATAATCGCCCGCATGATCGTTGGAACCGAGAAATCCGAGCAGCGGATCGTGTAACCGCGTTTTTTGAATACCGAGAAAGACCGGATCGGTTCGGTTGAGCGTGCCGAGACCGCGCTGGGAAAGACGATTACGCGGCCGACCATTCGGCTCGTTTCTCGTGGGAAGCCCGAGTTGCAGTGGTTTTTCACCGCCTTTCTCGAAGATGCGCAGGATGTTGCCCGGATTGCTCAAGTTGAATCGCGGTACGGGCTCGATGAATGGAAGAATGCCGCGCACCCGGGTGTCCTCGGGAGTGACCGGCGTGTAATTGATTAGTTTCAACGGTGCGCCATCTGCGCCATAGGCCTGGCCGAACCGGTAATTCTTAAGGTAGAAGCCGCCATTATTATAGAGAGCTGCGCCCCACAGCATCGCGCCATGGTTCATCATGCTGTGATCGACGTTGCGAATGATTTCGCCGTGGCAAAGTCCGCACGATTGCTGCGCCACGCGCAAATCGCCCGGGTTCATGAACCGTATAAACTCCGGCGATTCATGATTTAGCCAGACATTCGAATCTGGTGGATTAGCCGATGTTTTCCAAAATTCTTTATTGTTCGGCAAAATGTGAGCCTGTTCTTTTTTCAGTCCGCGTGCCGGATTTCCTCCATGACAATCCGTGCAGCCGAGCACGACGTTTTGCTCGGCCTTGTGCATCGGCTCGACGCCTTGATGACATTGCAAACAGCCGATGCTTTTCGCGTCGGCCTCGGCCTGGGATTGGTTGATCCAGTTGCGCGGCGGCAAGGAGACCGGCGCGATTGTCGATCTTGTTACCGGGATGGAGGTGGGAGGACCATAGCCGGAAGTTGCTTCTTGGGCGTGGATTGTAGAGATCGAAACAAAAAGCAGGAGGAAACGTTCAACGTTCAACGCCCAACGCTCAACGTTCAATGAAATGGGGCGTGACCTGGTCATGCGTTCTTCTCTATCGTGCGAATGCTGGTGAAAAAGATCTTGATGAGCTCTTCCGTTTCTCGAAGCAGAGGTCCCGTTTCTGAATCTGGGAGTAATGCCGCGCGTTCAATCAGTCGCAGCCAGCGCTTGGTTTCTTTCAGCTCCTTCAGACATATACGGAGCTTGTGCACGAAATCCTTTCTTGATTCCGCTGCCTGAACCTCGCCGTGGTTTCCGAATGGAGAAGTTCCGCAGCGAAGTAACTGGCCGGCTACGTGGTTCGCAGCTCTCGTGTTTGGCAGTGCGTTTACCAATCGAATAATCCGTGCGCTGAATTCAAGCAACCGTTCTTCCAAGTCGAAACGCGGTTCACTCTGTCGTTGAACGTTGAACGTTGAACGTTGAGCGTTGAACGTTTTTGCCTTGCCTGGGTAGGTGCCTTGGTCCTCGCTCACACGATTCCATTGAATCGTCGGCCTTCGGCGTTGGGCTTTCGGCGTCTTCTTCTTCATCAGTAGGTCAGCGTCAGCGTCACGATTCCGCTGTAGAGAAAATCATCGACCTGGCCGGCTGGCGGGTTGTCGTATCCGGGCACCGGCACGGTGTTCGTGCGATAAATAAATTTGTAACCCCAGCGCGGAACGAAGAAGCCCGCGCCGGCGGTAATGATAATGTTATCGGTGAGCAACGGCCGCCATTCAAAACCGAGGCTGCAATCGAGCCCGAAATCGTTGCTGGAATGATTGGTGAAAAGGACCAGCTCGGTTACCGCAGTGTCGATGGTGCGGATGTAATTTACATTCATGAATGCCCGCAGCTTCGGCAGGATATCGGCATCGAGGCCGTAACCGGCAATGAAGACGCCGGGATTCACGAAATTGGCCTGACCTTCAGCCTTGCTCGAGCGGAAATCGATCACCAG
Organism: uncultured Verrucomicrobiae bacterium; assembly: GCA_963815455.1. Lineage (GTDB taxonomy): Bacteria > Verrucomicrobiota > Verrucomicrobiia > Chthoniobacterales > UBA10450 > JBDTZF01. Next base: position 559,663 of record CAWFGO010000001.1, on the reverse strand, counting down.
ACTGTCACGTTGCTTAAAATTCACCGCCGTGCCGCCGAGATTGAATCCTTGATGCGAAAAGAAACTGAAGGGGCCGCCGACAAAGAATGGGCGGTCGAGCACGGTGTCGAATCCGGTGCCGGTGCCATTAGTCGGGCGCGAATCGCCGCTGCCGTAGAACACTGAGATCTTGTGACGGAGCCAATCCTTATCGATGGAGAGTTCCAGCGCAGCCATATCAGCGCTGATGTCGATCCGCCGCCCGGCGACTCCGTTTAATCCTTCCTGACCGACGACATGATAATACGCGTGGTCGATATTGAGCCAGCCGATGTGTCCGTCGCCCGCCCAACCGAGATAATACGCTTGCACGTAGTGATCGGCGACTGTGCCAATCGGCGACGGCCGGGTGACGAATCCGTTCTTGTCGTAATGCCGGCTGGTATTGTCGAAGTTGCCCAGAAAACTCAACTCGCCCGTATAACCCTTCCAGATCAGGTCCTGCCGGAAGACGTTTGCCACATAGACTTGCTGGTCGCGCATTTTGAACTCGTTCAAGTCCGAGTAGGTGTCCTTCTCCAGCATGTCGAACGCGGCGATGTTGTACTGCCAGCGGTTGTTGTCGTAGTTACCGAAAATGCGAATGCCCAGGTTTGTATCGTTGAAAATGAACCCGCGAAAATCGCTCACGAACGGCTGAATACCGATGCGGGAGGAAATGAAATCGTAATTGCTGGACAGATCGCGGATGTGAATCTCGGCGAATGCCTCCTGCAGCGAGAAAAACTCCTTTTCGCGAGTAGTGCCATTCTGCGGATTGGGATTAATGATCTTGTTCTCCTCCACGTCGGTGTAGTTGTGGTTGTAGACGCCGAGGATTCGCACCGCCCATTCGACCGGCTTGAACGCCGTCTCGCCTTTGAACAAATCAATTCCGATGGAAAAATCATTCGCGTAAAAAAGCTGTTCGCTCCGCCCAAAAAATTCCGAACTGTTCGGCTGAGCCGCGCTCACCCCGCTCGGCGTAGGCAGTCTGCGGGTCTCGAACTGAAAGAAATCTTCCGCGGTGAGGTTGAGGAAAATGTCCTGGCCGATGATCGGCGCGTCGCCTTTGAATTTGCTTTGCAAGTACGGATGCCAGAGATGCAGGTCCGACTGATAAGTTGTTTCGGTTGACGGATCGGCATACCGTTTCCACCGGCCGAATCCGATGAACCATCGATTCGGCACCGGTGTTGAGCTGGGCAGGAGCCCCTGGCCTTGCTCCGATTCCGGATAGGTTTCGTATTCGAGTTTCTTGCGACGGGGAACGATCTCGCGCACTCCTTTACGCGGAAGCTCTAGAGATCGCGGCAACGGTTCCTCTCCGTAATCGGGAAGCTGAGGAAGGATCGGTGGAAAAAGCTCGGGCGGCGCCAACGGCTCGATTTGTCCACCAGCGCCGGGATCAGGATTGAATTGCGAGGGGGAGAGAGGCTCAATTTCTCCGGCGTCCTCGTTTCGTCCGACGACATCGACATTGGCAAAACTAAACACTTCCACCCGACATTGAGCGTCGGGCGGGGAGCGTCGCGCGCTTACCAATTCCACCAACGGCCCGCCTCTGGACGCGGCTTGAACCTCGACCGTTTGTGCGCGAGCCACGCCGACGACCTTCCAGACGAGAAGTCCGGCGAACACCAACCCTGTCCAGCGCAACGTTGCGCCGGCATGGCCCTGATTTGACCAGCGCATGGGAGGGCGAGGATGCCGGAAAAGGGCCCTTGCTTGCAAGCTCAACCCCAAGCATGCTTGCCTCGGTTCGGATCAGACCATGGGAGACCGAATTAAGCGCCTCGGACCGGGCGAATTTCGTAGTCCTTTTGGCGGGCGTAGGGTACAACGGATACGTGCACCAATATCGACGTCGCCGCCAGGCCGGCATCTTTAATCCACGCGTTCTGCTGGGTTTCGTATTCTCTCTAGTTGGCGTTGCGTTGGCTCTGCTTAGTCTATCGGCGAGTTCGTCGCCCGAAACGGAGCGGCATCTAATCTCTAACTCTCCAATCGCAGAGAAGAATGCGAGCGGCGCGGCGTTAATCCCCGCAGTAGGCGAATGGGCCTTGGTTCCGTCGCCAAACAAGAACGACCGCGCCGAGCCCAATTGGCTTTATAGCGTCACATGTGTTTCGGCGTCCGATTGCTGGGCGGTCGGCGAATATCAGAACGTTCATTACGGACATCAGACGCTGATTGAGCATTGGGACGGGACGGCTTGGTCGATCATTGCCTCGCCGAATGTCGTCACAGAATACAATATCCTTTACAGCGTAATCTGCGTCTCGGCTTCGAATTGCTGGGCTGTGGGCGAGTATCACACTCTGTCATTTGTCCAAAAAACGCTGGTGGAGCATTGGGATGGACTTTCATGGTCGGTCGTCGCTTCGCCCAACCTAAACGATGAAGAATCCAATGCGCTTATGTCGGTCACCTGCACATCCGCGTCCGACTGCTGGGCTGTGGGTTTCTTTGACGAAAACGGCGCACCGAAGACTCTGACCGAACATTGGAACGGCGCTTCCTGGTCGATCGTTGCTTCTCCAAGTCCGACCGAGACCAGCAGCCTCGACGGTGTCGCGTGTCTTTCGCCGTCAAACTGCTGGGGCGTTGGCTACTATCACGTCGACGATGGCGGATTCGGAGAAGATCGAACACTCGTTGAGCATTGGGACGGCGCGAGTTGGTCCGTTGTCGGTTCTCCAAACGTTGGAATGTACAGTTATTTGCATGCCGTAAGATGCATTTCAGTCTCAGAATGCTGGTCCGTAGGGGAGTTCAACAACAATGGCTACGCTCAGACGTTGATCGAGAGGTGGAATGGAAGTTCATGGACAGTTGTTAACTCGCCTAACACAGGCGCCCAGGAGGATAATCAACTCTCTGGTCTGACGTGTGTTTCGACACAGAATTGCTGGGCTGTGGGTTCGTTCAACCGCTACAGGACTCTGGTGGAACACTGGGACGGAAACACATGGTCCCTCATTGCTTCCCCAAATGCCAGTGCCGCTGACGACCGGCTTTACGGCGTCGCCTGCACCTCTGCGGCCAACTGTTGGAGCGTCGGCCGTTACAAGCTCGACAGCCCCATCGTCGAACAAACCCTGGCCCAGCGTTGGAACGGAAGTTCGTGGGCTGTCGTGAATTCGGCCAACACCGCGGGTATTCAAGCCAACAATCTCTCGGGAGTAACCTGCACGTCGGCTTCTGATTGCTGGGCGGTTGGCCATTACGACGCCAATATCCCCAAAGGTCTGATTCAGCATTGGGACGGCACACAATGGACGATTGTGGCCGCAGGGGATGGTGTCCTAGCAGATGTGGCCTGCGTATCTCCGAGTGACTGCTGGGCGGTCGGATACACCAATCGACCGTTGATGAAACATTGGAATGGCAGTGCCTGGGCGATCATGCCTTCGCCAGATATCGAGGGCGTCATTTATGGCGTTGCGTGCGCCTCATCTTCGAGTTGCTGGGCCGTAGGGGCTTATTATGACAATGGCGTCGGTGCCTATCGGACTCTGATTGAGCACTGGAACGGAGCGGCATGGGCGGTGGTGAGCTCGCCGAACGCATCGACCGGATGGAATTGGCTTAACGCAGTCACCTGCACATCGAGCTCCAGTTGCTGGGCCGTGGGTTGGTACGCCGATACCGGTGGCGTGCGCAAGGCGTTGATTGAACGATGGAATGGGACGGCATGGTCACTTGTAGCCGCGCCCAGCACCGGTGCTGGCAATGAAGAATTCCTAAATGCCGTAACCTGCAATTCGCTTACTGATTGCTGGGCGGTGGGCTTGTTTACTGGCGCCGGAGGTCTAATTGAGCACTGGAATGGAACGTCATGGCAAATTACGCCAAACAGCGGTTCGTCGCAATATCTCTTGGAGGGCGTAAAATGTGCAACCAGCTCACAATGTTGGGCGGTTGGGACCTACTCGACTGGTGGGTTTTATCGGACGCTAACCGAGCAATGGGACGGGACGTCCTGGTCAATCGTCAGTTCACCAAATTTTTCGACAACTCGCCATAACGCGCTCTACAGCCTCGCGTGTGTTTCGGGATCGGACTGTTGGGCGGTCGGCGAGCATTATTCTGATGGCTCTCCGGACGATCAGACTTTGATCGAGCAGTTTACCGTTGCTCCTTCTTTGACCGGCGCCGCATCCCGCAAAACGCACGGCAGTGCGGGCACGTTTAGTGTTGCTCTTCCTGGGATCGAATGCCGCAGCGGGGGAGCGAGTGCGGCTTACCAGTTGGTCTTCAGTTTCATGAATAACCTGACAAGTGTCAGCAGCGCCACGGCCACCGGCGGAACCGTGAACGGCGGCTCGATTGGACCAAATCCAAACGAGTACACTGTCAATCTCACGAGTGTCCCCAACGCGCAGCTGACAACCGTCACGTTGAACACGGTTCAGGACGCGTCTGGAAACATTGGAAATGTGTCACGAACCATGTCAGTCCTTGTCGGCGATACGAACGCCAGCAGCACGGTCAGTTCTGCCGATGTTGCCCAAACCAAGTCACGCATCGGACAGCCTGTCGACGCAGCGAACTTTCGCTCGGACGTAAACGCCAATGGCGTAATCAACGCGACTGACGCAGCTTCGATCAAATCGAGCATCGGCTCTGGCTTGCCTTAAGCGTAAGGGTGATCGCAAGCCCAACCCCCAAATATTCTCTTTTTGTGAGTGCGCAGCAGCCCGGATTTTGATACCAGCGATGGTTCGATACGATGTTAATGAACACTAGTTCGCTGGCGGGCCAAGCCAGGCCCACTTCGGGTCGTCGATATGACTTGGTCGTTTACCTACAGGCCGGGAATGATAAGAACCCGTCGTGACAGTAGCAGCGAATTCGCAGGCCGACCTCGTTGAGCCCCGGAGCGCGGAAATCCCGGATTTTCGCCAGCCGCTTTTTCGTGGCTAATGAGGATAAAACCTGATAAATCGGCCCTATGAAAACTCGCGCCCTGCTCGTTTTCGCCGCCATGGTTCTTCTCGCGACTCCGGCTTTTGCCCAGCTGACTGCCGCGGATGTAACCAAGATTGTCAATCAAGCCATTACCCGGGCGAGGACCATTTCGCCCAATAGCGTCATCGCCGTCACTGACCGCGAAGGCGACGTCCTCGCCGTTTGGGTCGTGCGCGGTGGAGCGGCGACCGATCCCGAGATCGCCTCTGCCGTTTCAAAGGCCGGCACCGCGGCGTACTTGAGCAGCGATCAGAACGCTTTTAGCTCGCGCACAGCCGGATTCATCATCCAGCAACATTTTCCGCCCGGTGTGAACAACACCGAGCCCGGTCCACTGGTGGGCGTTGGGTTGTCGAACCTATTTTTCTCCGACATCAATAAATTCCGGAAGCCCGGCAGCGTGATTGTGTTCAATCAGCAGCCGGGATTGTCGATCCTGCCAGTGCCCTTCACATCACTCGACGGAACGCCCGGCGGTCTGCCGCTTTATAAGGGCGGCCACCTGGTCGGCGGAATCGGCGTGAGCGGCGACGGAACGCCGGGGCCGATTGCCGGGTTTCGGGATCAAAATCCGTTCATTTACATTGCCGGTTCGGACAAGGACGAAGACATCGCACTGGCCGGCCAGAAAGGCTATACGTCTGCATCGTCGATCACGGCAGATAAAGCGTTCATCAACGGCATTCGGCTTGTCTATACGAAGTCGACGACAAAAAAGACGAAGAAGATCGTGGTGCAAGGCAACCCCGACCCGCAATACCCTGTGATCCTCGGTGCGCCTGCGCCGTTTCCATATCCCAGTGCGACGTTTGGCAACGTGAGCGGCGAAATTCGCCAGCCGATCATTGACGATCCGTTTTTCCCGGCGCCGATCGATGGCCAGGCCCGACTCACCGCGCCTGAAGTGATGAGCATTATCGATTATGCTGCGGCCCGGGCGAAAATAACGCGCGCCGCCATTCGATTGCCGATCGGCACGCCCATGAAGGTGTTCATTACGGTGGTCAATAATCCCGACATGCCGGGGGTTGCCCCGACGGTTCTGGGCACATTTCGCGTCGGCGAAGCGACCTTGTTCAGCTGGGACGTGGCGGTGCAAAAAGCGCGCACTGTCATTTATTATTCGAAAACTGATTTTCTCGGCTTCGGCCTGGACGTTGCCATGTCGGTCCGCTGTGTTGGTTTTCTCGCTCAATGTAATTATCCACCCGGCATCAACGCCAACCCTCCCGGACCATTCAACGGGCAACAGGAAGCGTTTTCCGGTCTACTGGGCGATCATTGTGATGTGAACGGCATCACGGCGAACACCGCGTTCGTGCTCAACCCGGAGCTTCCCAACGGCATCACGATTTTTCCCGGATCATTTGGACTTTATCGTAACGGCGTGCTCATCGGTGCGATTGGGATCAGTGGCGACGGCGTCGACCAGGACGACATCGTCGGCGCATCCGGTACCCACGATTTTCTCGCGCCCGACTCAATCCGTTCCGACGAATTCATTTACCGCGGCACGCGTTTGCCTTACGCCAAATTCCCGCGCGATCCTAGCTTGTAACGCTTCACCGATAGCGCCGGTCATCCTGAGCGAAGTCGAAGGATCCCGCGGACGTATCATAAAGTAATGCAACGGGATTCCTCGACTCCGCTCGGAATGACTTCAGCTTCCCGCCGTCTCAAACTCTATCTCATTCCGATTTTGATCCTGCTCGCGGTTACGCTGCCGCATCTGGAGCAGGGAGAATTTCGCCGCGACACGGTCCGCTACGCCGCCATCGGTCTTTACATGTATCAAGGCGGTTCGCTGCTCACGCCTTACGCCAACGCGGAAAAAATGTATTTCAACAAGCCTCCGCTCGGGCTCTGGATCCACGGATTTTTCCTGAAACACTTTGGACCAAATCTGGTCGCGGCGCGTGTTCCGAGCATTTTGGCGGCGATGGGCGTTCTCGCCCTGAGCATGTTGTCGGTGCGCAATTTAGGAACGCAACGGGAAGCGGTTGTCAGCGGGATCGTGCTCGCCTCGATCTACGAATTCTTCCGGCGCACCCGCGAGATCTCGATCGACATGTGGCAGCTCTTTTTTCTCATGATCGCGGTCTGGCTGGTTACCAAAGTGTTGCGAGGCGGTTCGGAAAGGGGTCGGGGCTGGCTGCTTGTTGCATGCGGAATCCCAATCGGTCTTGGGCTGATGTGCAAACAGTTCGTCGCGCTGATCGCGCTGCCCATTCTCGCAGGCTGGCTGGCGATGGCCGGACAGGCCCGCCTTATCATTTGGCTGGTGCTTGGAGCGCTGCCGTTGTCGATCCTCATCGCTGCGCCGTGGCATCTCTACATGTATTCGCTTTTCGGCCAGAGTTTCATCGATCGCTATTTTGGCCACGAAGTCGTTGAGTATGCGACCAGAAAAAATCAAGGTGGATCGGTGTTTTATTATTTGAAGGAAAACGCGGCGACGTATTGGCCGTGGATGATCGGGCTGATTTACGCGGTTTATCTGGCGGTTAGGAAACCGCGATCAAGCGGATTGTCGCCGACGCCATTTTGTAATATTTGCAGCGGTGTGGGTAGGAGTCTGGTTCGTCGCGATCAGCCTCTTCGTAGATAAAAAGCCGAACTACGCATTGCCGCTCTATCCCATGCTGGCTTGGATCGTGGCCTGGGCGCTCTGCCGGATTCCGTTTAAGCCGTTGCGGAATTGGTATGAACGGGGATTGCCCTGGCTCGCATCAGTTGCGGTCGCATTGTTTCTCATTGCGGCGGTGGCGCCGATCCGCTTTCAGGAGCCGCCCGAAAAAAACTGGCTGGCGCTCGTTGATTGGCTGAAGGCCAATAAGATCGACATCGATCAGTTAACGCATGCAAATCTCGAGCAAAACGACATCTGTTACGTCTACTTAAAGACAGGAAAATGGATGAAGGGTTTGGAATCGGCCCAAGCCGGCCGCAATTTCAAGAGTGTGCTCGTCGTCACAAAATTCCCCAAGAACGCCAAACCCGCAGAGTATGGAGACATCCTTTTTTCCTCTGGCCCTGTGCATGTCGTTTCGGCACCCGGCGTGAATCAATGACGAACAGGAAAGGGCTCCGCCTTTAGAAACTGAATTTTCGCTGGCAACCGGACAAGCCCGCGTCACTTTTCCCGATGCCGACCGATTACGAACCGCCGCGTGGCCAGCGGCCATCGGTTCCTCCATTCGTTAAGTCGGAAGTTCGATCGCACGATCCCTATGCCGCGTTTCGTTCGCGCGGATTTAGTTTTTTCACCGCCGGCAATCTGATCTCGATCATTGGACGCCAAATGTTGGCCGTGGCCGTGGAATGGGAAATTTACGCGCGCACTCATTCTGCGACGGCCTTGGGACTGGTCGGTCTCGTAATCGTGATCCCGGTGGTCGGTCTCTCCCTGCCAGCCGGTCATTTGGCCGACCGATTCAGCCGGAAACGGATCATCTTGATCTCGCAAATCTTCAGCGCGCTCACGTCTATCGCGCTCGCTCTGGTTTCATGGAAACATCTGGCAATTCCGCAGTGGTCGATCTTGCGTCAAAGCAACGGCGCGCTCACCGCCATCGCCGCGGTTTTCGAACGGCATAATCCGGCGTTCCATTTCGACGACGCATCTATTCCGCTGATTTATCTTTTGCTTTTCCTTGCCGGAACCGCGCGCACCTTCGGCTGGGCGGCGCGGAGTGCGTTCTTCCCTACGCTGATACCGCGCGACGCGTTCTCAAATGCCGTAACCTGGAATAACAGCATTTTTCAAATTGGATCGGTAGTCGGTCCGGCAGTTAGCGGTCTGCTCATTGCTCATATTGGTTTTCCGTTTGTCTACGCGCTCGATGCTTTGTTTGCGTTTTCATTCTTTCTCCTCGTGCTTCCGATCCGTCGCGGCGTGCGAACTGCGAATCGCGCGGAAAAAGGAACGTGGCGAAGTCTTCTGGCCGGTTTGCGATTCGTCTTTAGCAAGAAAGTTATCCTGGCCACAATTACGCTCGATTTGTTCGCGGTGCTTCTGGGAGGCGCGACCGCTTTGCTGCCTATTTTTGCCGATCAAATCCTCCACTGCGGACCGATCGGTCTTGGGTGGATGCGGGCCGCGCCCGCCGTCGGCGCATTCGCCATGGCACTAACGGTTGCGCATTTGCCACCGATGAAACATGCCGGCAGGACATTGCTTTGGTGCGTGACCGCTTTCGGGATTACAACGGTTCTCTTTGGTCTGTCCAAAGTCTTCTGGCTCTCCCTGGGCTTGCTCTTTCTCGTCGGCGCGGTCGACAGCGTGAGTGTGATTATCCGCGGCTCGATTGTGCAGCTGGTCACCCCCGATGAAATGCGCGGCCGGGTTTCGTCCGTGAATAATATTTTTATTGGCACCTCGAACGAATTCGGTGCGCTCGAATCCGGACTGACTGCGGCCCTCTTCGGTCCCGTGATTTCGGTTGTGGCCGGAGGAATCGGAACCATTCTGGTCGTGCTGGTCGTTGCCTTCGGCTGGCCCGAAACGCGCAAGATCGGCGCGCTGGACAAGGATTTGCGTTAGCAATTGCGTCGGTAGGGCGGGACTCTACAGTTTACCCGTTGCGGCGGGAGCCCACGAATTTCGCTTGTCGAATTCGACGGCTCCGCGGAGCGTCGCCCTACCGATGAAAATCGCTGTCGCTCAAATCTCGTGCACGCCGGGCGATCTCAACGCGAACCTGCATAAAATTCGCGACTTTGCTGCGCGCGCGAAACGATCCGGCGCTGAGCTAATCGTTTTTCCGGAAATGATCGACACCGGCTATTCGATGCCAGTGATCCAAAAACACGCGACCACGTGGGATAACGGCGCGGTTCCTGAGTGGCAAGGCATCGCGAAAGAATTGTCCCTCGGCATCATCGCCGGCGTTTCCGATCGCGATGGTTCCCGCATCTATAACTCGCAAGTCTTTATCGATTCGAACGGACAGATTATTGCCAAATATCGCAAGACGCACCTTGTTACCGCCGCACCGCTTGATGAGCGACCGGTTTTCACTCCTGGCGACGCATTCGTTTCGTGCAAGATCGGCAAGTTCAATCTCGGCCTGACGATTTGCTACGATCTGCGCTTTCCCGAGGTGTGCCGCGCCCTGGCGGTCGAGCATGGCGTGAATCTCTTGGTCAATTCTTCGGCCTGGCCGTTCCCGCGCGTCGAGCATCTCCGCATCCTGGCGCTGAGCCGGGCGATTGAGAATCAAAGCTATCTCGTTCTGGCAAATCGCGTGGGCAAGGATGACGGCGTCAAATTTTGTGGCACCTCGGCGATCATCGATCCCTACGGAACCGTCGTCGCCGGGGCGTCAGCCGATCGCGAGGAACTGCTCCTGGCCGATCTCTCGTTAGAAGTCATCGAATCGGTCCGGCAGGGAATGGCGGTCTTTGCGCATCGTCGCCCGGAATTATACTGATATGCCAAGGAGCCCGGTTGCATCACTTTATCGTGACATCGCGGGATCCTTCGACTCCGCTGCGCCGCGCTCGGGATGACAAGGTCAGAACGCGCCGTGCACTGAAATCATCCCGTAGGGCGCGCTGCCATCTTCGTGGAAGCGGATGTCGGCCCGGTAGAAATCGAAGTTTCGATACGGTTGGTAGCCAGCTTCGGCGGTGAGCGTGGCGAACGAAGTCAGCTTCCAGTCGATGCCGATCCCTCCCCGAACTTCGCTGTAACTGAGCACTGCGTTGTTGAGGCGTTTGATACTGTGGGTGGAGCCGAAATCGCGTTCCACGCGGAAGTTGGTCTGCTTAATGTTTGCTCCGGTATACAAAGTTACGCTTTTCGTGGCTTCGTACTCGAGCCGCGGCGTGGGCAATACCGCATTGATTACCCATTGTCGGGCCACTTTCCATCGGATCCCCGCCGCCGGAATAACAGGATAATCGCGCTCCACGTCGATGCTCACGCCGGCGATGATTTGCAAATTCGGATTGTAAATATAAGTCCCCCCGGCAATGAACGGCACGTTGATCTGGTTCACGTCGGCATTGTTGGTTCCGTAAAATCCCGGCTGCACCTCGAGCCTCATCAGGATCGAGTCGGAAAGTTGAGTGTCGATCCCGAGAATAAGATTGGCGGATTGAAATGTATTCGGAAGCGGTGTGCCCCCTGGAAATCCGAATGAAAAGTGTTCCCAGTCCACGCCCAGGCGCAAAACGCCCAAGCTCATCCGTGGCGTGGAAACATAGCGGAAATGAATGTTGTGTTCATCGAAGTCTTCAACGTGATGCACGCCTCGACTTACTGAGGCGTCGCCGACGTAGGTTTCTTCAATCGAATATTCACCGCTCTTGGTCAACGACAGGATCGGCTTGAACCAATCGACTGTTGGCTCCTCGCCGAGGATCGACGTCGTCAAGAAAAACAGTACCAGGATGCTCGCTCTGGGCCAGGTCCGCCAATTAGGCGGGCCGGTCCGACGGCAGGATCGAGAACGGAAAGGTATCATGCCCTTTAGTCGGTTAACGGGCTGTATCCTTTCGGAACATCGCTACCGCCTTGGAAATATCTTTCATCATTGCCGATTCGGAGGCGAGCCGCTCGACGCCGTGCAGTGACTCGAGCGACGCCGAGGAGGTAAGATCGCCGCGCCAGACCAGAGTAGACGCTTTTCCGTCCACGGTCACTGGCCACATTTGGTAAAGCGTAAGCGCAACATAGTAACCGCCGCTGGCATAGTAAAGAACGTCGGCCTCCTGATAGGCCCGGTCGGCGACGGCTTTGTTGTAAGATGCCCCGAGCGTGACGACGCCGTTTCCATCGACATCAAGAAATTCCCAGTAGAGCTCAGGAGAAATCGATCCCGCGCCACGTCCAATTCCAGTTTCGCCGAGAAAGCCGGCAAATTGCTTCCGGACTTTGTCCTGCTTTTTCAGCAGAGAATTGAGTTCCTCATTCGGTCGAATGGTGTCGCCGCCATGATCGTAAGGAGGCTGCGCCGCTGTTCCGCCGGAAACGAAGTTTTTGGCGCGAGCAGCGAGCAGATCGTTCCAAAAAACGACGACTCCGGGAGGCATTTTTCCACTGCCACTTGCGCCGGCGGAGAATTTCTTCGCCTCGTCTTTGCTGATTTGCAGGTCGGAGCTAAGCTTCTGCGTTGCCGAGACGAATGCATCAACTGCGCTGTTATCAGGCGCGTCCTTTAGTTTTAAAAAGCTGGAAGGTGCCGGCGCGGCGGGCAGATCCGAGTGAAGGAGGACCTTCAGCTCCCGATGTTTGGCGGGGTTCCATTTCTTAAGGGCTTCCATTTGCTGTGCGGGCGAGCCTGGCATGACGTAGCAGGTTTGCACCGACAGAAAACGCCCGTCCATGGGCGGACCGGGCAGGGTTTTAACATCACTCTTGGCCAGCTCGGCGATGTCGATCTTGCCGAAAACTGAAAAGCCATCGAGATCGGACACGGCGTCTGCGCGAACGATGCCTGGTGTTGTCCAGAACAGCAGAACCGAAACTGTGAGCAAGTGCTTGATCATGAGGATACCTAATCGATGGCACCCAGTGGTTGCAAATCTGATTGCATCATTGCAAGTACAGTTCGGAAATGAATGAACCAGTGATCGTGCTCAAAGGATTGAGCAAAACCTTTGGCCACCTTCAGGCGGTTCGGGATCTTTCGCTCACCGTCGATGCGGGCATCATCCTGGGTCTTCTCGGCGCCAATGGCGCGGGCAAAACGACCACTATTCGGATGCTGTGCGGGCTGACCCATCCCACCAGTGGAACGGCCGAGATTGCCGGCCGGAATGTCTGGAAAGACCGACATCTGGCCCGCACGAAATTCGGCTACGTCGCGCAACGCTTCAGCTTGTATCCCGATCTGACCGTGGAGGAAAATTTCCGCTTCTTTGCCGGAGCCTGCCGCGTGCCTGCCGTCGATTTGGATGGCCAAATCGCTCGCCTGCTTGGGCTCACCGATCTCGAAGCCAAACGCGATACACCCGCCGGGAATCTCTCCGGCGGGATGCGGCAGCTCCTGTCGCTTGGTTGCGCGCTGGTGCACGATCCGCCGTTGCTTTTTCTGGACGAACCGACCTCCGGACTCGATCCGGTGCATCGACATCAAATCTGGAATTTACTCTACGACTTAGGGAACGCCGGCAAGACCATCCTGGTCACGACCCATTACATGGATGAAGCCGAGCGTTGCACCGAGGTTGGGTTTCTCCACGGCGGGCGGCTCCTGGCCAAGGCGCCGCCGCGCGCTTTGAAGTCGAGTTTCCGCACGAAACTTCTCGAGGTCGATGTCGATCCTGTGATGCCCGCGTTGGTTCGGTTGCGAACCGTTCCCGAAATCCTTGGCGTTTCGCTGCGCAGCGGCGCGGTCCGAATTTATGCCGCGGACCCGGAACAATTAATCGCCAATTGGCGAGCGAACTGGCCATTCCCCGATTTGCGGTTGCTCGGCGAACGCTGGGTTGCGCCCGACATGGAAGACGTCTTTACCGCGTATTCGCAGGGATATGAAGCCGTTCTGAACAAATTGACCTGATGAAATCGGCCACCCTCAACGCAATCGCCAGCGTCGCTTACAAGGAATTTTTGCACATCTACCGCGATCGCCGCGTCCTGATTTTGCTACTCGTTCTGCCGCCTTTCTTCATGCTGATTTTCGGGCACGCATTCGAAAATACAGAGTTAACCGGCGTTCCCGCTTTGTTGATCGATCGCGATCAAACGCCGCGCGCGGCTCGTTTCATCGAGATCATTTTGAAAGATAAAACCTTTCAGTGGCGAAAACCGGCCCCGGGTTTTCAGGGTGAGTCGGACCTGGTTGGACACGGAGTGAAGGCGAGTCTCGTTATCCCGGCTGGTTGGACCGATCGTCTCGACAAGGGGGACCCTATGCCACTTCCTTTGTATCTCGATGATAGCGACACGAACACCGCCAGTGCAGTCGAAGGCGCCGTGCAAAAGAATCTGGGTGAGTTTCAGGCGAAGGAGCGCGACTCGATCGTCGAGGGTTTGCCTGAAGACGTAATAGAGTTGGGCAAAAAACTTCCGGTCGATATCCGCAAGCAATTTGTCTCACTGATGACCGCGTGGACGACAGATTCGAAAAATCTATACAATCCGAAGTCGCGCTTCATCGATTACGTCGTGCCGGGCGTGATCGGCTTGATTCTGCAATTACTCACTGTCACGCTCATGGCTTGCACGATCGCGCGTGAACGCGAATCGGGCACGCTTTATCAACTGTTGGTGACGTCACTCCGGCGCCGCGAGATCGTGATAGGGAAAATTCTACCGTATCTTGTCGTCTCCAGTTTTTTGGTGGTAATGATCACCGCCGTGGCCGCCTGGCATTTCGGGGTCCGCTTTTATCAACCGGGCGCATTGGCCCTGGTCTGTTTTCTTTTTCTTCTTTGTTCTCTCGGCCTCGGCCTGTTGATCTCTGCGTTCTCTCGGACGCAGACACAGGCCATTCAGTTTTCTGTTTTCTTCCTGCTGCCGGTGTTCGTGCTCTCGGGGGCGTTTGCGCCACTGGAACAACTACCCGGCGGGGTTCGTTATATCGCCGAGCTCTTCCCGCTTACCCACTTCTGCCGTGCCTTCCGGCTGGTGAATATGTATCACGCCGGGATCTCGTTTTACGCTGTCGATCTTGTCGTCCTTCTGTTTGGCGCCCTGATTACCTTTGTCGGTGCGGCCGTCCTGTTGAAACGCATTGAAGAATAGGTGGGGCGTTCGCCGTCGCCCTGTGGGCGACGGCAGTTCAGAATCCGCTTGCCTTGCAAACCATAGCCGCTGGATAATCCCGGCTTCTGGATGAACCACAAAATCCATCATCTCGCCGTTTGGGTCCTGGTCATCATTCATTTCTTTATCGGGCTCGGCTGGTATTCGCTCTTTGGCGACGCCTGGTTGAACTATAACGCGCGAACGATGACCGACATCGAGCAGCCACATAGTGTCATTCCCTACTTAATCGCGATTGTCTCGGCCGTGTTGGTTAATTACGCGCTGGCATGGTTATTCACGAAGCTGCATGTCGGCCATGCCCTGACCGGATTGAAGATCGCGCTCGTCTGCTATTTTGCATTTTTGCTCGCTCAATACGCGACGATCTCCGTCTTTTCAGCCTTTGAGACAAACCCCTGGCCCCTTGTTTTTATCAACATGGGCCGGCCCTTTCTCGCCTTTGCGATTAGCGGTATAGTTTTGGGGGCGTGGCGACGGCGCGAATTATGAGGAGATGCGCTCCGTCGCGTCCCGCTAGATTGGGGAGGACACCCGCTACGGCGGGCATGCTGCGGTCGTTCCTCCATAAGATTCATTTATGAGCGATCCAATTTTTATTGCCCAATCAAAAGACCGGATCTTTTTGCTGCCGAAAATGGCCAATCGGCACGGCTTGATTGCCGGAGCGACCGGCACCGGCAAGACCGTGACGTTGCAAACGTTGGCCGAGGCTTTTAGCGCGCGGGGCGTTCCCGTTTTCATGGCGGATGTCAAAGGCGATCTGGCCGGATTAAGTCAACCCGGCGGAAATAATCCGAAAATCGTTGAGCGGGCCAAAGAGCTAAAGATCGACGATTTCAAACCGGAGGCATGCCCGGTCGTTTTCTGGGATGTATTCGGCGAGCAAGGTCATCCTGTTCGCGCGACGATTTCCGAGATGGGGCCGCTTTTGCTGGGCCGATTGCTCGAATTGAATGACACGCAGGAGGGTGTGCTAAACATGGTGTTTAAGATCGCAGACGAAAACGGGTTGCTCCTTCTCGATCTTAAAGACCTGCGCTCGATGCTTGCAGTATGTCGCGGACAATGCTGACCAGTTCAAAACCGAGTTTGGCAATGTCTCCACTGCTAGCGCCGGCGCGATCCAGCGTAACCTGCTGGCCCTGGAATCGCAGGGCGCAGACAAATTTTTCGGCGAGCCGGCGTTGAACCTGGAGGACTTGATCCAAACCCAAGGTGGGAAAGGCGTGATCAATATTCTGGCGGCGGACAAGTTGATGCAACAGTCGCCCAAGGTTTACGCCACGTTCCTGCTTTGGATGCTTTCGGAATTATTCGAGCGGTTGCCCGAGATCGGCGACCCGGAAAAGCCGACGCTGGTATTCTTTTTCGATGAGGCGCATCTGCTCTTCACCGATATCGCGCCGTCAGTCGAACAGAAGATCGAACAAATGGTGCGGCTGATTCGTTCCAAAGGCGTTGGCGTTTACTTCGTTAGTCAGAATCCGCTCGATATTCCCGATGTTGTCCTCGGGCAGCTGGGCAATCGCGCCCAACACGCCTTGCGCGCATTCACGCCGCGCGACCAAAAAGCAGTGACGGCTGCG
Organism: uncultured Verrucomicrobiae bacterium; assembly: GCA_963815455.1. GTDB lineage: Bacteria > Verrucomicrobiota > Verrucomicrobiia > Chthoniobacterales > UBA10450 > JBDTZF01. Next base: position 543,364 of record CAWFGO010000001.1, on the reverse strand, counting down.
GCGCAGACTTTTCGACAGAACCCAAAGTTCAAGGTGGAGACGGTCATTACCGAGCTCGCAGTCGGTGAAGCGCTGGTCTCGATGTTGGAGGAGAACGGCACGCCACAGATTGTCGAGCGGGCGAAGATTGTTCCGCCGCACAGTCAGGTCGGAGCGATTACACCCCAGCAGCGCAAGCAAATCATCGACTCATCAGTCCTGGCCGGACACTACGAAAAAGCCGTCGATCGAGAATCGGCTTACGAGAAGTTGCAGGCACGAGCCGGCGAAAGGGTCGAGGCGGCGGGAACTCCGCAAACGCCAGCGGCAGGTGCGCCGCAGGAGGGCGGCGGAGGATCGATTTTGGAAAAGGCCCTCGGAACAGCAGGTTCTATTTTCAAACCGACGATCGGTCCGCGCGGAGCCGTCCACGATTCCATGGCGACCAGCGCGATGAAAAGTGTCGTGCGCGCGGCGAGTTCTTCGGTGGGCCGTGAGATTGCTCGGGGTCTTCTGGGAAGCATTCTCGGCGCAGGCCGGCGCAGCCGGTTCTAAGGTGGATCGAGCGCTCCGTCGCTCGATGGTAATAATCCCGCCGGAGGCGCTCGAATTGTTTCGTCTTGGGCGGCTTTCGCCGCCTGGGTTTAACATCGCGCGCGGAGCGCACGATCCACCCAAGAAAATCGCCGGGGCACGAGCCCCCGGCAATTTTGAATAGCTAGCAGCGAGTCGTTATTTCGCCTTCTTTTCGGTCTTTTCGTCTTTCTTTGCGCCCTTATCGGCCTTGGCTGCCTTCGCTTCGACCGAGGTTGCCGACATTGTGTAGTGGATCGTGACTTTGTCGCCGACCTTTACGTCAGCCGCGCCCGTTGTGCTGGACGACATTTGGATTTCCCAACGGTCCTTTCCTTTTTGCACTGCGATCATTGAGTCGGTCTTTTCAAGCACCGGGCCGGTGACTTGATAATCCTTGCCTCCGGCCAACGCCGCGCCGCTCAGGGCGAGGGCCATTATTGCTAACAAACTGCACAGGGTAGTTTTCATAGTGCTCGATTAGACTGCCGTTAAGGCTTTCTATTCAAGACTTTTGAATCAAGGAAATCCGGGTAGCACAGGCTGCCAGCCTGTTGTTCGCGGCAGCTTGCCGCGAATGTATATCGGGTCCGGTAATGATGGCCAGAGCGATCTGAGAGTGCATTCGGCAGGCTGCCGAATGCTGCAGGCTGGCAGCCTGCGCTCCCCAGACTATTCCTTGGGTGGCTCCGGCATCGTCCGGAGACCAACGCGGGCGAGGTATTCATCGGCCTGGAGCAGATCGGTTCCCGCCCTTTCGACGATCTTGAGCAAATTGTCCATCGAGGAAACTTCCTCGAGCTGCTCGGTCAGGAACCACTGGAGAAAATTGATCGTGATGTGGTCGTTTTCCTTACGGGCCAGATCAACGAGACGCATTGATCTGTTTCGTCACGTGAATTTCCTGATCAAGAGAAAGCTTCACCGCGTCTTTAGGAGTTTTGAAATTGGACCTCGGCGCGTCGATTGCCGGAATCACCACGCGTCCGCCGGCATCGACCACGTACTTGATGAATCGCAGCGCGTGACCTTTCTCTTCTTCGGCTTGCTGGAAAAAATGCTGCGACAACTGCGGCAAAGCCTCAGCCGCGAAATGCGCGGCGATCGCGTAATACTGCATCGAAGCGCTGAACTCGTATCCAATCTGCTCGTTTATCGCGCCTATTACTTTCTTACTTGTCAGCATGGTGGAACCTACCGCGGATTACGCAGATGCAAACGGATGAATCTTTGCCCGTGAGTACGAAACCTTCTGCTAGGGCGCCTTCCCGTAGCGTAGGAGACGGGAGCAGCAACATCACAGCGCTTGTCCTCTGGCAATTGCCGCTGTAGGATTTCCGCCATTGATTGCTAATGCCTGACGAGTCGACGAGCGCGGACGCCAAGCTGGTGCCGTTTAAGATGCATCCGCGTGTCTTTCAGGCTCTCGGTTCCGAGCTCGTCACGAGCGATGTCGTGGCTGTTATTGAACTCGTGAAGAATTCGTACGATGCGTTTGCAACACACGTCGAAGTGAGATTCGGGTCCGTTGGTGGCAAGTTAACGCTCGAAGTGGCTGATAACGGGCAGGGCATGACGAAGGAAATCATCGACGACGTCTGGTGCATGGTCGCTACTCCGTTCCGCCAGGAACATCCACGCACACACAAAGGAAATAAGACTCGGCGCACGACCGGTGCAAAGGGTTTGGGGCGTCTTTCTGCTGCTCGGCTAGGACAATCAATGACATTGGTGACAAAGGCAAAGGAGGATCGCGCGTGGCAAGTCGACGTTGACTGGTCTGGACTTTCGGCGGCTTCGTCTGTCGAAGCATGCTGCGCGTTGCGGGGAAAGTACATCGGGACTGAATTTCGGAACGGGACCGGCACATCCATCACGATTCGCAGTCTCAATTCTCGTTGGCGCGAGCAAGAAGTTGAGGAACTTAGTGAGGCATTGTCGAGACTCACCTCACCATTCGAGGCGATCTCCGATTTTGACATTTTTCTTACTCCGCCCGGTGCTGTTCCTACACGAACGAAAATTCAAACCTCGGAATTTCTTAAGCATCCACCGTATAGTTTGAAGGGAAGTTTCAGTCGGGCGGGAACGCTTAAATACAACTACACGTTTCATCCGTTTCGCGCGAAAGGACGGTCTGTTCCTAGGAGCTTCGATTGGGCGATCGTTCAGCGCGATATAAACGATACTCTGCCCAAACAAGATCGAATACCTTTGAAGAAGCAACCAACGTGCGGCCCGTTTTCCTTCGAAATTCGAGTTTGGGACCTGGATCAAAAGAGCATGGCTGATGCGGAGTCTCGGTTTGAAATCCGTAGGTCACTAATGCGCCGGCAAATTCGCGCATTCAAGGGTCTTTCTTTATATCGGGACGGTGTCCTTGTTTTGCCAAAATCGGAAAACAATCGCGATTGGCTTGGGTTAGATCTTCGACGCGTCAGCAAGGTGGGGACGCGGCTAAGCACGAGTCAAATGGTCGGCTACGTATCGGTTTCTGCCGATGTAAACCCGCGGATTGAAGACACAAGTGATCGTGAAAGGCTCGCGAGGAACGACGAGGTGCAAGAATTTGAACGTTTGCTCAGGTACGCGATTAGCCGACTCGAACTGGAACGTGATCAAGACCAGGAGGCTGAAGAACCGCAGTTGAGAGAATTGTTTGAAGAGCTTTCACCTGAAAAGCTGCTGAGTGATGCCGAAGAGATCGTTTCGGAAAATGGGACGGCTAGCGACGTGTTACCGCTCCTGACTCAGTTTTCAAAAAAGGCAGAGAAAGCGCGCCAGCAAATCGAGAGGCAATTTTTTTATTACAGTCGGCTGGCGACGATTGGCACCATTTCGCAAATGCTTGTCCACGAGGTCGGCAACAACTGTGGTGCCCTCGATGCGTTCGTCAATTGCGTTCGCGAATGGTTAGAGAACAAGTTAGCGGATCGCGCCGTCTTAGAGAAGAGGCTCGCGTTAGCGAAGGACGCCGTCACCGCGCTGCAAAGATTGGCAGAAAGATTCCGACCTTTGGCCAGTCGCGCGTTTCAGCGTGGAAAACGGAACGCAAACCTGAAAGAGGTTGTCGATGCTTGTTTGCAGACGCTGCAAGAGCCGCTCAAGCAAGGCCGCGTGGCGGTCGAATGTGCTATTCGCGACGGTGAGGTTCGTATTGACCCAGGTGAATTGTATCCAATCGTATACAACCTCGTCGATAATGCTGTCTACTGGCTTCATCACAGCAAGCCCGATCGGCGACGGCTGAAAATTAGTTCTTCCCGACGGGACGGCATGGTTGTTTGTGAAATCAGCGATTCGGGGCCAGGTATCGCATCAGAAGACAAGAACCGTATCTTTAACGCGGGAGTTACGCGTAGACCAAATGGATCAGGGATGGGTTTAACCGTGGCGGGAGAATTGGTCGAGGGCAACAAAGGCACAATAGCCGTTCAAGCTCCGGGAAAATTGGGTGGCGCGACATTTAGGTTCGAATTACCGGCTGTCGAGCAATCGCGATGAAAATTCTTATCATCGATGATCAAACGGTACCAGCGGAGAATCTGAAACTTGCGATTGAGGCGAAATTCGCATCAAGCACCACGATAACGCACAATATGTTCGACACTGCCTTTGATCGAGTTGAAGAGGAGATGCCCGACGTAGTGGTAATCGACATTTTCGCGGATCCAAATCTAGATCAAAATGAAGGGGATAAAGTTGGAAAGAAGATATGGGAGCGACATTTTTGTCCGCTAATCATATATACTGCGAAGCCTCAACCTAGCCACGAGGAACTGGCAAAGCATCCATTCATTCGATTGCATGCGAAAACAGGCTCAGCCGAAAGCGATCAGCAAGTAGTACACAGCCTTGGAGAATTTTTGCCTCACGTCGAGGTACTTCACGGAGTTCGCCGGGAAGTTGCACAATCAATGGGCAATTCACTTCGCGACGTGTGCGAGGTTATTTGGCAGGACAGCGCTCCCGAGACCAGGGGTGAGCTTATAGGACGAATCACAAGACGCCGCATAGCCGCGTCGATGGACATTGTGCAGCAAGCCGAAACTGCTCTTCGGCCGTGGGAACAATATGTTTATCCCAGTCTATCGCCCGATCTAATGACCGGGGATATACTTCGTCGTTGCGCTGCCGAAGGATTTGATCCCAGCGATTTTCTTGTCGTCCTTTCGCCTTCTTGTGACCTGGTGCGCAATCGAGGCGGATGTTTAGAGCATGCCTTGGTCGCGCGATGCGAATCGCCGCAACGGTTCCTGGATGCAACGAATCTGGGGCAGGCCGGAAAGAAAAGATTGAAGCAACGTCTACCGATTTTCCTAAACGCGGATCAGGTAAACGGCGTTTTCTGCGTCCCGGAGTTGCCGAAAATTATTCCGGCGATGGCGGTAGATCTGAAAAGCTTGCAATTGTTAGGCATGGCTGCGATCTCTCTTCACGAGGATCCGAATGTCGAATGGTATCGGGTCGCCTCCGTTGATAGCCCATTTCGCGAGCGTGTTTCTTGGGCGTTCGCGCAAATTTCTGGCCGACCAGGCTTGCCAAGTCTTGACAGCGATCAATTTGTTGACGCAATATTAAAATCCCTGCCAGCCGATGCGAGTGCAGAAACTTAGAGCGGTTGATTTTTTCTGTGGCGCTGGCGGTTTCACGCGAGGGTTCCTGGACGCTGGAATTGACGTAATTGCTGGAATCGACGCGAATGGAGCATGTCGGTGGACTTACGAACGGAACAATAAGCCAGCTCGATTCCTGGAAGTTGATATGCAGGACCTGACGATCAAACAATTACGTCCCTTAATTAAGCATACCGCTGCTGAAGCACTTGTATTTATGGCTTGCGCCCCTTGCCGTCCGTTTACGCAGCAGCGCCGCGAAGGTGATTATGAAGCTGAGCGGAGCTTGCTTAGCGCTCTTACGGTTTTCATCTCGTCGTTTCAGCCGCAATACGTCGTTATCGAAAATGTCCCGGGGATCGCCCGAGTGGCTGGAAACAGCACTTATCACCGGTTTCTAAAAGCGCTTAAATGTAATGGTTACGAGTGGGCTGAGGGCCGACTCAACGCGAAGTCTTTTGGAGTGCCGCAGAATCGACAGAGATGGATCGTTATTGCAAGCCGAGCGCCGTCCCCCAGCTTGCCTACACCAAGTCACGGCCCGAACGCGCGCCGAAAATACCGGACGGTCCGGGATGCTATTGGCAATTTGCCGAAATTGGCGGCAGGTGAGACGCACAAGACTGTTCCAAATCATCGGGCCGCAGGACTATCTGAAACGAACTTGGCGAGACTCAGTGTAACTCCCAAAGATGGAGGCGGTCGAATACAGTGGCCCAAACACTTTCATCTTCCCTGTCATAGCGGGGACTATGAGGGGCATTCTGACGTATACGGTCGGATGCGATGGGACTTTCCAGCGCCGACGCTCACATGTCGCTGTCACAGTATTTCGAATGGCCGGTATGGTCATCCCGTACAACATCGCGCGATTTCGTTGCGAGAAGCGGCGCGCTTGCAGAGTTTTACCGACGACTACATTTTTTACGGCGGTTCTTTGAGTGAAGTCGCGAGTCAGATCGGTAACGCAGTTCCCGTCCGTTTTGCCGCTGAAATAGCAAAGGCCATTATCGCTCACCGATCTCAAACGCGCTGATAAGCTTGAGTGACATTTACTCACCGCAACGCCGATCCGAAATAATGTCGCGGATTCGGAGCAGTGAGAATCGCGATACCGAACTGCGCATGATTAGATTGTTCCGAAAGTATCGAATCACTGGATGGCGTCGAAAGGTCCAACTATTTGGAAAACCTGACTTTATTTTTCCACGCGAAAGAGTTGCTGTGTTTGTCGATGGATGTTTTTGGCATGGCTGCCCCAAACCGAAACATGCGTCGCTGCCGAAAAGTCGGGCGAAGTGGTGGCGAGCCAAGTTAGCAGGGAATCAACTGCGGGACCGTAAGGTGACACGAGCATTACGTAACGCTGGCTGGAACGTTGTGCGCGTTTGGGAGTGCGATTTGCATCCTCGTTTTTGGTTGAAGATCAGCGCGCGAATAGACAAGGCACGTCGCCGCCGCAACGCCGTTTCTTTATGAAGTTGCCACGCCGCGGGTTTTCGTCGAATCGCGGCTTTGAATATCACCATTATCGGCGCCTTATTCCGCTTGTAGCCCAACTCGCCCTTCTTACACTCACATGGTCGTTGCTGGTCATAATTTTTGCGACTATCGCCGGTGGTACCGCGTTGATTTGGAATATTGCATTCGCTCAAAATCTTATCGCAAGTTTGCTGGTGTTGCCGATCGGTCTTGCGATTGGTGTGGTTGTCGGGACATTCGTTCAGAAGCATTCTATTCGATTTCAAGTCAGACATGGTGCTGATCGGCTTGTGGGATGTGTTCGAGGGGAGGTTTTCAGGTTTATTCTCTTTCTGAAGAATGAGTGTAAGATTCCAGTCGACATCGCGGGACGGATCGATCACAGATTTTTTCGAAGAGCACGAAGTGCAGTTCGATCATTCCTGGCGTCGTCGCGGACACCTTCATTGCCACCCGACTTTGAAGTGAAGCTCGACGAAGTTATCGAGGGGTTATCGTCGTGTTTTGAACACTCCACCGATCTTCGCCTCGCGTTTCCTAGGTCGTTCGATCTTCTTGAGGGATTGCAGAACATCTATCGGAGCATCAAGGTGGGTTCGACTCGTTCAGATCTTATCGAACACCACCTTAATTGTTTTGTACTACGCGATCGAGATGATGCGTGATCTTGACTATAGGTGACGAGATCGACTGCTTTTCGGGGCGCGGTTCTGGCGGAGTCTTATTGACTCGTTCGCTCCAGCTCACTCGCCCGCAACCTGCGCGGGCTTACGCTCCCTGGCGCTAAACGGCCGATACAGTTTACCCAAAGTGAAGTGTCGCTTCGCGACGGGCCGCGACCGTCTATGTCGCTCGACTCCCGTCGGCGCCATTCTCTTACGGCATGCGGTGTTCCGCCGCGCCGTGCTTCCGCCTTCGCCAAGGCTTACTGCGCGACAGGCGAGCAGGGTGCATAGAAAGCAAAAACCCCGCTGAGATAAACCTAGCGGGGTTTTAGTTCTGGCGACGTCCTACTCTCGCACAGCCTATCGCCGTACTACCATCGGGGCTGCAGCGTTTCACTGCCGTGTTCGGAATGGGAACGGGTGGTGCCACTGCGCTATTATCACCAGAAGCGAACCGCGAATGCTTCGCCGCTCGCTTCTGGCATGTTTGAGGTTTGATGGACGATGTCAGATTTATTTCGCTCGCGATTGCGCGCATTCATTTAGATCAAACATCACGTCATCTTCTCAAAATTCTGTCGCTGTTCTCTGATATCTACATACAGGAGTTTTTGGAAAGTCGCACGCTTAAGGCTTCGTTTTGTTTGAGATCTTTCATTTCCCATTCTGCTGTCCCGATTTTCACCGGAACGCAGCGTTAACAGAAAAGTAAAAGATCAAGCCGAACGGGTTATTAGTATCTCTCAGCTGAATACATTACTGCACTTACACCGGAGACCTATCAACGTGGTGGTCTACCACGACCCTTCAGGGAGATCTCATCTTGGGATAGGCTTGGCGCTTAGATGCTTTCAGCGCTTATCCTTTCCGAACATAGCTACCCAGCACTGCCGTTGACACGACAACTGGAACACCAGCGGTTCGTCAGACCCGGTCCTCTCGTACTAAGGTCTGAACCCCTCAAATCTCCTGCGCCCACAGTGGATAAGGACCGAACTGTCTCGCGACGTTCTGAACCCAGCTCGCGTACCACTTTAACCGGCGAACAGCCGGACCCTTGGGACCTTCTCCAGCCCCAGGATGTGATGAGCCGACATCGAGGTGCCAAACCCTGCCGTCGATATGAGCTCTTGGGCAGGATCAGCCTGTTATCCCTAGCGTACCTTTTGTCCGTTGAGCGATGGCAATTCCACATTCAACCACCGGATCACTTGGACCTACTTTCGTATCTGCTCGAGGTGTGTCTCTCACAGTTAAGCTGGCTTATATCCATATACTCGTCACCTGATTGCCAACCAGGTTGAGCCAACCTTCGTACTCCTCCGTTACTCTTTGGGAGGATACCGCCCCAGTAAAACTAGCCGGCTGCCAGTGTCCCTTTCCCGGATATACGGGCAAAGGTTAGTTATTCCAGTACCGAAGGGTGGTGTTTCATTGGCGGCTCTGCGACCCCCAAAAGGGCCGCTTCGTAGCCTTCCACTTACGCTAAGCATCGAAACCGAAACAACAGTAACAGCGTGTAGTAAAGGTGCATAGGGTCTTTCCGTCCTACTGCGGGTAGGCGGCATCTTCACCGCCATTACAACTTCGCTGAGCTCCTCGTTGAGACAGCGGTCAACTCGTTACACGATTCGTGCAGGTCGGAACTTACCCGACAAGGAATTTCGCTACCTTAGGACCGTTATAGTTACGGCCGACATTCACGGGGACTTCGGTTCAACGCTTCGCCTTGCGGCTAACGTCTTACCATAATCTTTCCGCATTGGTCACGTGTCACACCCTATACGTCGTCTTAACGACTTAGCAGAGTGCTGTGTTTTTGTTAAACAGTCGGTTGACCCATTTCACTGCGACCCCGCTGCATTTTAGAGCAGTGGCTCAAAATGCATGAATCCCAATAGCCAAACTCCAAGATCCCGAAACATTAGCCTTCGTCTCAGATTTACTGGATCTTGTAATTTGGGATTGGCAATATAATTTCACTGTTGTTTTGCGCTCTCGCAAAATGCAGCGGGGCACCCCTTCTTCCGAAGTTACGGGGCTAGATTGCCGAGTTCCTTAACGAGGTTTCACTCACGCGCCTGAGTATACTCTACTCACCCACCTGTGTCGGATTACGGTACGGGCAACCGTGGGAACATTTAAGTGCTTTTCTTGATTCAAGTTTTAACAGATCCGCTTCAGCCGAGGCCTCCACGTCCTTGCTCTTGCGAGCAGACCGCCACTTTCAATCGACGGCCCGTCTCCACTGATATGTCACAACCAAGCTTAACCACAGCCGGTGCAGGAATATTGAACCTGCTTTCCATCGTCTACGCCCTTCGGCCTCGACTTAGGTCCCGACTAACCCTGGGAGGACGAACCTTCCCCAGGAAACCTTGGGTTTACGGCGGCCAGGAATTTAACCTGGCTTATCGCTACTCATGTCTGCATTCTCACTTCTGAACGCTCCACAGTAGGTTCCCCTTCTGCTTCGATGCATTCAGAACGCTCCCCTACCAATCCATTCTGGCGAACCAAAATGTCTTCCAGAGCTTCGGTATACCGCTTATCGCCAATCATTATCGGCGCGAGATCGCTCGATGAGTCAGCTATTACGCACTGTTTAAATGATGGCTGCCTCTAAGCCAACATCCTCACTGTCTATGCAACCTCACATCCTTTCCACTGAACGGTATTTGGGCACCTTAGCTGCTGGTCTGGCATGTTTGCCTCTCGCGCGTGAAGCTTATCCCTCACGCACTGACTCCCGTGTTACACCCTGCGGCATTCGGAGTTTGATTGAGTTCGGTACCCTGGTATGGGCCCTAGTTCATCCAGTGCTCTACCTCCGCAGGTCAGCACACGAGGCTAGCCCTCAAGCTATTTCGGGGAGAACCAGCTATCACGGGGTTTGATTAGTCTTTCGCTCCTACCCACAAGTCATCCCAGAAATTTTCAACCTTCACGGGTTCGGTCCTTCAATTGCGGTTAAGCAATCTTCATCCTGCTCATGGGTAGATCACCTCGGCTTCGGGTCTACTACCAGCGACTATGTTCGCCCATTTCGGACTCGCTTTCGCTTCGCCTCCAGCGCAGAACGCCTTAGGCTCGCCACTGATAATAACTCGCAGACTCATTAAGCAAAAGGCACGCCATCACCCAGCACTTTCCGGCCCCTTGGAAGTGCTTCGCGCTATACGTTTCTTGAGATGACCTCTCGCGGCTCCGTAATCCTTAAGCATCCGTTCGCGATCGCGAGCATCCTGCTCATCGGCATACGCTTCATAGTAGACTAACTTCCATCCAGCATGCTTCGACATCTTTTGATGCACTATCGAAGCGCTGCCGCAGGTTGCTACTAAAGCCGTAGTATAGCTCCGCACTTTTCGGATTCTTTAGCACGTAGACGTAAAACATGTCTTCCATGGAATCAGAAAGTGCTGGGCTTTGACACCTTGTAAGCACATCATTTCAGGTACTATTTCACTCCGCTCACAGCGGTTCTTTTCACCTTTCCCTCGCGGTACTGGTTCACTATCGGTCGCCAATTAGTATTTAGACTTACGCCGTGGTCGGCGCAGATTCATACGAAGTTTCACGTGCATCGTATTACTCAGGAAATCCCTAGGCGTGCGCGGATTTTCGATTACGGGCCTGTCACCCTCTATGGAGCGATTTTCCATTCGCTTCATCTAATCGTTGCACTACCACGTCGGGCTCCTACAACCCCGGTCAATAAATTGACCGGTTTGGTCTCTTCCGCTTTCGCTCGCCACTACTGACGGAATCTCTTTCGATTTCTGTTCCTCCGGTTACTGAGATGTTTCACTTCACCGGGTTTCGCGATGTTCCTGCTATGTATTCACAGGAACTCGAGCAAGTATTACCTCGCTCAGGTTATCCCATTCGGAAATTCACGGGTCAAAGCGTGTTTGCCGCTCTCCGTGACTTATCGCAGCTTACCACGTCCTTCATCGCCTATTGGCACCAAGGCATCCATGATGCGCTCTTTGTAGCTTGATCAATCTGTTCCGGTCCGGCTGCTGCCGGACCAGAGATTCTTTGATAACTGAAACTCTCTTGGCTGAAGATCTTAACCTACAGCCACTTTCATATTTCAGACTCAGCTCTTAAAGTTGTACTTTCTTACTACCCTGTATGTAGATGTCAAAGAACCAGCCCCGAAATTCTTCGGGGTAAACGCTTTACGCACATTCGAGAGCAACAAAAAAACTCAACTTCGTGCCCCGATTCTCCTCCTAAGCCAGCCGGGCTTGCCCGCCGTAGCCTTGGCGAAGGCGGGGACAAAATTGAGTTCCAATTTGCAGTCCCAAATGTACGTAGAACGAACTCCTTGATTAGAGGAGTCCCGCGTCAGGCGGGATAGGCAGTCTAGCGTGAAGCAAGAGCGTCGTCAACTCGGAGAGAAACTTTTTTTGCGGAGTTCTGGAATCTAATATTTTCCTCGCAGGCAGCTCTTTACCTATGGAGACTCGTTTTACGGGGGGCCTTTGGCGAAACGTTAATGACGCTCCTTCGGCAGTTGACCCGACCTCCAGTTTTTTGTTGGCAATCGGATCGGCCGCTCTACAATTGCCGAATGCAACGTAGCGATGGTCGCGCGCCCGATCAAATTCGTCCCGTCAATTTCGAATTGAACATTGCGCCGCATGCAAGCGGTTCGGTGCTCGTGTCGATAGGCAAGACGCGGGTCATTTGCGGCGTGATGGTTGAAGAAGGTGTGCCGCGCTGGATGAAAGAACAAAATATCAGTGGCGGCTGGCTCACTGCGGAATATTCAATGTTCCGTATTCGACCGCGACCCGAAAACCACGCGATATCGCCAAGGGGCCGACTCGATGGCCGCAGCACGGAAATCCAGCGATTGATCGGCCGATCGTTGCGCGCGGTTGTCGATCTCGAAAAACTCGGGCCGCGCACGATGTGGGTCGATTGCGATGTGCTCCAAGCCGATGGCGGAACGCGGACAGCTGCGATTACTGGCGCGAGTCTCGCGGTCGCCGTCGCCTGCCGCCGGCTGGCTACACGAAAAAAAAGTGAGGCGCCGCCGGTCAAGAAACTTATCGCGGCGGTAAGTGCCGGCGTGCTTGATGGTAATGCAATCGTCGATCTCAATTACGAGGAAGACAAAGCAGTCACTGTCGATTTCAATCTGGTCGCAACTGAGGATGGTGAATTTGTCGAGGTCCAAGGCTCGGGCGAAGAATCGACTTTTGCCCAATCGGAGCTGGACGAACTTGTTGGGCTGGCCCGCAAAGGCATTGCGGAATTCATCGCTGCCCAGCGCGCAGTTCTGGCCCGAATCATGATTTCACGCCGCCAGAATGAAGTAGCGCAACGCTTGGGCGCGCCTGTGAAATGCATTTCGCGCTGAGCGAACGGAGCGTAGCTTCCTTTGCTTTAAAGCGGAGAACAAGCTGCTCATGAAGAAAGCACTCATCACCGGGATCACCGGGCAGGACGGAAGTTATCTGGCCGATCTGTTATCGAGAAAGGCTATGAAGTGCACGGCATCATTCGCCGGGCCAGCACATTCAACACGGCGCGCATCGACCACCTTTACGCCGACCCGCACATCAACGGGGTGAAGATGTTTTTGCATTACGGCGATCTGAGCGATTCAGTAAACCTTGTAAAGCTGCTTTACGATCTGAAGCCGGACGAGATTTATCATCTCGGCGCGCAGAGCCACGTGCGGGTGAGTTTCGATATTCCCGAATACACCTCAGATATTTCCGGTGTCGGCACGATTCGGATTCTGGAGGCGATTCGCGAGACCGGAATTCGTTCCCGATTTTATCAAGCCTCAAGCAGTGAGATGTTCGGCAAAGCCCAGACGGTTCCACAAAATGAGAAGACGCCGTTTTGGCCGCGCAGTCCGTATGGGGTGGCGAAAGTTTTCGCCTACTGGGCGACGGTGAATTACCGGGAAAGTTACGGACTACACGCAAGCAACGGAATCCTGTTCAATCACGAAAGCCCGCGTCGGGGCGAAACTTTTGTGACGCGCAAAATCTCGCGGGCAGTCGCAGCGATCAAGCAAGGTCTGCAAAATGAATTATTTCTGGGGAATCTGGAAGCCAAACGCGACTGGGGTTACGCGCCGGAATATGTCGAGGCGATGTGGCGAATTTTGCAGCACGACAAGGTGAAGATTTGTCATTGCGACCGGCGAAACGCGCACCGTGCGCGAATTTGCCGAAGCTGCTTTCGCCCATGTCGATCTTGATTGGGAAAAATACGTCAAACACGATCCGCGCTATGAGCGGCCGGCCGAAGTCGATCTGCTCATTGGCGACGCCTCCAAAGCGAAGAAGCTTCTCGGCTGGGAACCGAAGGTGCGATTTAAGGAGCTTGTGCGGATCATGGTCGATGCGGACATGCAACTACTCTCGAAGCCGACCGCCCAGAAGCACCTCGGGCAGATGCCGTGATTCCTTAGGCGCCGAGTCAGAAAGGAGTCGAACCCGCGCTGGTTGCAGGTCGTCACCACTGATCCGCGACGAAGCGCTTCAGGAACTCGGCAGCGATGGGGCTGTTTTCGACCTCGGCCTGCACGAGCGAGTTGTTCCACCACAGCCCTTCGGTGTTCGCGAGCACCATCAGCGTCAGGTGTTGCTCTGGCACCTTAAGGTAGAGCGCAGAATAAGCGTCCGGTTCCCAGCCCGAATGCCAAAGCAGCCGATGACCGCGCCAGCTCTGATTAAACCAGCCATAGGCGTAACCGGGATAAGTTTTCCAGGCGTTCAAAACTTCTTTTTGGCGAGCCGGTTTCAGTAGCTTGCCAGAGTCAAAGGCGATATCGAACTTCGCGAGATTTCGCGCACTGACATAGACGCCCGCGGCTGCCCGAAAATCATCATCAGGAAAGACATTCTTGCGCGGACCGTCCTTTGTCATCCGGAACGGCGGAGCCAGGCGGGTGAGCGCCAGTCCGCCGTTGGGATCGCGCCAGCCTAAGGCGATATTGTCGATTCCGGCAGGAGTGGCGACATTGTCGCGAACGATCTCGCGCAGCGGCCGGCCTTTCGCGCCCGTGATGACGCGATCGAGCCGGGCGTAGGCGATTGGGTTGTAGGCAAAGGCGGTGCCATCGCCATTCACTCGCATCATCAGCATGTCGCGAATCGTGACAGCGCGGCCGCAATTAACCTTCGGAATTGTTGTGCCGTGCGCGTCCTTTCCGCCGCCGCCAAACGGGATATGACTCTTGCGCAACCGCTCGCATGTCTCCTGCCAGGCCGGATCGGCGCTCATCGGCGTGTCGAGCGAAAGGCGGCCGGCATCCGCCTCCGCCAAAATCGCCGTGGCAGCGATCGGCTTGGTGACCGAGGCGATCCAGAAAACGGTGTCGGGTGTGGTCGGCACGTCGCCCTCGTCGTCGCTGGTACCAAAGGCGCCTTCCCAGGCAATCTTGCCGTCGCGCACGATGACGGCGGTCATCGCAGGAATGCGGTGCTCGTGTCGAAAGCGTTCGAGGAAGGTGTTAAACCCTGGAAACTCATTCGCCGGCGCGGCCGAGGCCGCGCCGGCGAACAAGGCCAGCCCGCTCAGGAGAAAGCGTCGCATCGTCGCTTAACGAATAACCAGCGTGCTGCGATTCCTCGCCGGATCCAGCGAGCTCGCCGAAGCAAAGCCCGGAACCGCAGACGCAATCGGAGTATCGACAATGGTTACCTGCGCGCCTTCCCCAACAATATTGTAGAGATTGATCACGTCACGGGACCGCATCCTTATGCAGCCGTAACTGACAGGTCGCCCAATGTTGCGTTCCTCCGGCGTGCCGTGAATGTAGATGTCTCGACGAAACGCGTTGGCGTTCTGCACTTCGCGGCCGCGCAGCCAAATAATGCGGGTAACGATTGGATCGCGGCCCGGCGAATTTACGGCGACGATTTCGCCCGTTCTGCGCCGATTCTTAAACACAGCCCCGGGAGGCGCATTGTCGCCTATCTTCTCGGCGATTTCGAGTTTGCCCAATGGCGTGCCGTAGCTGCCAGGACGGTCGCTCAATCCGAATTTGGAGGTGGAAATCGGATAAACGGCAAGCAGCTTGCCATGTTCGAGCACGGCCAATTTTTGTTCGCGGGTGCTAACGACGACCTGATGTTGCGTATCGGGCGGCGTAGCGCAAGACGAGATAAGAAGGGAAATCAGCAGCGCGGCCACGCCGTGATTGAGATTGTCGATCTTCATGGACGATTAAATCGGAAGAACTCTTCGGCGGTTTCGGTCGTGGCGCGAGCGATTTCTTCCACGGAAACGCCGCGGGCCGCCGCGATCGATTCGGCGACGAGCCGGGTGTGGGCGGGTTCGCACCGCTTTCCGCGAAACGGCTCGGGCGCCAGGTAAGGGCAATCAGTTTCGACCATGAATTTATCCAGCGGAACCCGGGCGGCGACTTCGCGCACCTGCTTCCCGTTCTTGAAGGTCACGATGCCGGTGAAGGAAACAAGGTGTCCGAGATCGATCACATCATTGGCCTGTTCCAGCGAGCCACCAAAGCAGTGAAACACCCCTCGCACCTTTCCTGAACATTCTCTCATGATTTCAAGCGTATCGTCCCAGGCGTCGCGCTGGTGGATAACGACATTGAGCCCAAGTTCGACAGCGAGATCAAGCTGCTGTTGAAACAGACCCGCCTGTTTTGATTTATAAGCACCGTCGCGAATCCCCGCGTCGATGTCCTGCTCGGTTTCACTCCCCAACGCGTGCATCACCTGAACGCGCTCTTCTTTGTCGGTTTCGAAGCTCGGCAAACGATGATAATCGAGGCCGGTCTCGCCAATTCCGACCACGCGCGCGCTTTTGGCAAGTTCGCGTAACGGCGTGATTACGTCGTCGCCGGCTTCTTCGATGTAGGTCGGATGAACGCCAATCACGGCGTAGATATTGGAATATTTTTCGGCCAGCTCGACTGCGCGCCGGCTGCTTTCAACCGATGTCCCGATCGTAATGATCCGCGTCACGCCGGCATCGGTCGCGCGACCGAGGACGTCATCAAAGTCCGGCGCGAAATCGGGATAATCGAGATGGGCGTGGGTCTCTACTAGTTGAGAGTTGATAGTTGAGGGTTGAGAGCTCACGGAAAGGGCGGCTTGCGATTTCTTATCTCTCAACTCTCAACTATAGACTCTCAACTTCTGTCTTACCATTCGATCACTGTGCTAGCCCAGGTGAGCCCGCCGCCGAACACGACCATCAAAACATAATCGCCAGCCTTGATTCGGCCGGTGCGGTTGGCTTCGTCGAGCGCCATTGCCACCGCCGCGGCTGAGGTATTTCCGTAGCGATCGAGATTTACGTAAAACCTGTCGAGCGAGATATCGAGTCGATCGGCGATCGCTTCGATGATGCGCAAGTTGGCCTGATGCGGAATAACGCAGGCGATATCCTGGGCAGTCAAACCGGCTTGCTCGATGACCTTCTTCGAGGCGCTTACCATGGCGGTAACGGCCTGCTTGTAGACTTCTTTCCCGGTCATGTGGATGGTCGCCAGATTGAGATCGGCATTATCGCGAGTGATCGGGCAACGCGAGCCGCCGCCTGGCATGAACAGAATATCCGAGTATTGGGCATCGCTTCCTATGTGGGAACTGATTATGCCGTGAGGGCTGCCGCGGTGACGCAGAATGGCCGCGCCGGCGCCGTCGCCAAAGAGCACGCAGGTATTGCGATCGGTCCAGTTGGTGATCGAAGTCAATTTGTCCGCGCCGATGACCAGCACGGTATCGTAAGTGTGGGCCGTGATGAATTGTTGCGCGATCGCGATTCCGAAAAGGAACCCGGCGCATGCTGCAGAAATGTCGAGGCAAGCCGCGTTCGTCGCACCGATTTTTTTCTGAACGAAACAGGCCGTGGCCGGAAAAAACATGTCCGGGGTCGCCGTAGCGACGAGGATCAGATTAATTTCTTTCGGGGAGATGTTGGCCTGCTCGATTGCCTTTAACGCCGCTTTCGCGGCCATGTCGCTGGTGTATTCGTCTTTCGCCGCGACTCGCCGTTCCTTGATCCCGGTGCGCGTCGTGATCCACTCGTCGCTGGTGTCCACTATGCGCGAGATATCTTCGTTAGTGAGAATCTTTTCCGGCGCGTAACTGCCGGTGCCGATAATGGAAACAGTCCGGATGGCCTTATCGGACCGGGAGCGCGGGCTCGAGCGGGGCTGCTTTTTCATTGTAACGGCGAATCTCCTCGACGATATGCGGATTGACCTGCTGTTCAATCGATTCGGCCGCGACACGTAATGCATTCTTGATGGCTAGGGGCGTACTGGAGCCGTGCGCGATAATGCAGATTCCGTTTACCCCCAGAAGGGGGCTCCCGCCGTATTCCTCGTAATTTGTTTTGTCCTTGATCGTCAGGAACGCGTCTTTGGCCAGAAACGCGCCGGCCTTGCGCAGAGGAGTGCGCAGTCAATTCGTGCTTGAGCCATTTGAAAATCGCCACCGAGATCGATTCGCATGTCTTAAGGATTACATTGCCCACGAAACCGTCACAGACCACGACTTCAACCGGATCCTCGAACAGATGGCGTCCCTCGATGTTACCGACAAAGTTGAGGGAGCTTTTCTTTAACATTTTGAAAACTTCCTTCGTCATCTCGTTGCCTTTCACGTCTTCCTCGCCGAGTGAGACCAGGCCGACCGTTGGATTCTTGTACCCGAGCACATGTCGCGAATAAACCGTTCCCATGAACGCATATTGAACGAGATGCTCGGGGCGTGCATCGATGTTTGCCCCGGCATCGATCAGAACAAAGACATTCGTTTCAGTGGGAAGAACCGCCGCGATTCCTGGACGATCGATTCCCTCCAGCGTGCGCAACTTGATCATGCTCGCTGCGACCGCGGCGCCGGTGTGTCCGGCGCTGACGATTGCATCCGCGTCGCCGCGCTTAACGAGATCGACTGCCCGGCTTACGGATGAATCTTTTTTTCGGCGAACGGCCGACCAGGCGCGATCGCTCATATCCACGACCTGGGTTGAATGGACGATGTCGATCCGGCCATCGTTACATTGCTGCTTCTTGAGTTCGGCCTCGATCTGGGCGGTATCTCCGACCAGGAAAAGCTTGTGAATATGGTGGTATTCACGCAGCGCCATTACGG
The DNA here is from genome assembly GCA_963815455.1 of uncultured Verrucomicrobiae bacterium. GTDB lineage: Bacteria > Verrucomicrobiota > Verrucomicrobiia > Chthoniobacterales > UBA10450 > JBDTZF01. The sequence goes on along the minus strand of CAWFGO010000001.1, from coordinate 524,935 downwards.
CGCCGGCCACGAGACTCGGCGGGCCAAAATCGCCGCCCATGGCGTCCAAGGCGATCTTCATTGGGAGAAAACTGTGCGGGTTTTGGCGCCGCAATGCAAAACGAAAATTACCAGGAGAGGTGGCATCGGCATCCCTGCCGATGACTCAATCATTCATGGGCAAGATGCCCATGCCACGGTCGCTATTTCCCCTCAATGGTCAGAATCTGCCGGCCCCTGTAGTAGCCGCAAGACGGACAGGCTGTGTGCGAGGCGACTGCGCTTCCGCATTGCGGACACTTATTCAGCTGGGCCGCATGCCAGCGGTTGGCCGCTTTACGCGTGCGCAAGCGCATTTTCGAAGTTTTGCGTTTTGGGACTCCCATGGCAGGCGGCTACGAAAGCATATTTGGGGGGAAAGACAACGTGGAAGCATCGGCAGTCGTTCGATTCAACGTTTCTCAATCTTGAGCTTATCCAGCGCGCTCCAGTCCGGCTTGCGCTTCACCTCCCGCTCCGGCGTCTCAAGATGCGTCGCTTTGCAGACCCGGCCACCGTCGCGATCGCAATGCGGATGCGCGGGAAGATTCAGCAGCAAGTCCTCTCGCATGAATGGCGTAAGATCGACAACCTCCGGCCCGCGCAGTTCGGTATGCATTGCAAATGCAGGCACACTGATTTCGTAGGCGAAATTTTCGAGACAGGAAACGCAGCGCAGTTCCACTGGCTGCACTAGTGAGCCGCTCGCCCAAAGCGCGCCGTCCGACAAGCCGATGTCGATCCCGTAGCGCAGCGGGCCGGCACAGCGAATCTCCTCTGCTTCCAAACCGGACAGAGGGCAATCCTCCTCGCCTTCGAGACGCAGCCCTTCCGCCGGAATTTGTTTTAGATGAACCTTCACTCGCGAAATCTCAGTTCCCAAATTTCTTGTGCAGAGCCGTCACCACACTGGCAGGAACAAACTGCGATGCATCTCCACCCAGCCGCGCGATCTCCTTAATGATGCGCGAGCTAAGGTAGGTGTATTCCTCCTTCGGCATCAGAAAAATCGTTTCCACTGCGGTTTCGAGCTTTCGATTCATTAACGCCATTTGAAATTCGAACTCGAAATCGGACACCGCACGCAGACCGCGCACGACGGCCACTGCTTTCTCGGCCACGGCGAACTCGACCAGGAGCCCGTCGAACTGGGCAATGCGCACATTGTCGATCTTGCCAATCGTTGCCCGAAGCATATCGAGCCGTTCTTCCAGAGTGAAAAGCGCTTGTTTCCCATCGTTGTTCGCAACCGACACGACGACTTCGTCGAATAATTTTCGGGCCCGCTCGATGATATCGAGGTGTCCATTCGTGACCGGATCGAAGCTGCCAGGGTAAATCGCGCGTCTCATAAGCGGAAAATGTTCAACGTTTAACGCTCAACGTTCAACGTTCATTTTTCACGGGGCTGGATGCATGGATTTGCCGAATCAGCGCAAAGCGGGAAATTGCCTCTTCGATGATCAACCCGTCGACATACCGGAACATTGCTGTAGCCAGCACGTTTTCGCCCCGGTTCAAGCAGGTCCTGGCCGAGGCTAAACGCATCCGCGACCGGATGGGATCGGAGCTGAGCGTCGTTTATGTGGGTGAGCAGACCGCGGAAACCACCAAGAAATTCAGCGACGTTTTCGCGCAACTTAAACTCCCGGCCAATTCAACCATTCTTTACGGGCAGGGCGATCCCGCGGAAGCGATTCTCAAAGCCGCGGCGGAGAACAATGTCGATCTAATCGTAGCGGGCGCATTGGAGAAGGAGGTCGTTTTGCGGCCGTTTCTGGGGGATGTGGCCCGGCGTCTCGTTCGGGATGCTCGATGTTCGGTGCTGCTTTTTACCAAACCGGATCAGGAGCCGAAGCCGCTGCGCCGGATTGTGTTTGTCGCCGATGATTTGGAGCACGGAAAAAGCGCTCTGCAGCGGACCTTTCGGCTGGCCGCGGCGGAATCGTGCGAACGGCTTTACGTGGTTCGCGTTTACACCACTTTCGACCAGGCCCGGGCCGGCCTGAAAGATAGGACGGGACAGGGGAAGGCGCAGCTTCGCACATTGGAACAAGAAGAAGCCGCCTTGGAAGAATTCATTCTCGCGGCCGGCGACACCGTTGTCCCGATAGAGGCCCGATGTCTTCGGGGCAACACCGGTTTTGCCGCGTCGAATTTCGTGCAATCGGTGGCGGCCGATTTGCTCGTCATTCCCGCCCAGCCCGATCGGAATGGTGGAACCGGCCTGCCCAGTCGGGTTGCTTGGATTACCGATGTGATTCCCTGCAATCTTTGGGTGATTCGATAGGCTCAAGGAAAAGTTCGCTCCGCGCAAGGTCTTGGGGGGCCGCTTTCTTCCTGTAACTGTCGATGCCAGAGCAATCACTTCCGGTGCGTTAGGATGAGGCGGAATTTACCAGCGCTTCCAACGCCGCCACGTGTGCGCGCAACATCTTGCTGCCATTTTTCGTCAGGCTGTACCAACTTACCGGCTTCCGGTCGGCAAACTCTTTGCGCACTTCGACGTAACTGGCCTCTTCCAGTTTGCGGAGATGCGCCCCGAGGTTCCCGTCGGTTTCATCCAGTAGTTCACGCAAGCGAGTGAAGGTCATCGCTTCTGCCTGGCTAAGCAGCAGGCAAGCGCCCAGCCGGCTTCGGTGCTCGAGAAGCCGGTCCATGGCACGCGTTCCCTCGCGCACCTGGTCCGCGGCGGTTTTATTTGTTTTCGGCACGACGTTCCAGCAAAGCACCGCCGATCAACCCTGCGCAGACCAAGGCGCCGAACAGAAGCCATCCGGATTGCGGTAGCAAGAGGCGCGTGGCGAGGCCTGCGCCCATGGCAAGCCCGACGCCGAGCAACGTTGGAAATCCGCCCAGCCCGGCAACGAATGCAGTCAGGCTGATGAGCAGGATCAACAATGCCGAGACCGCTTCCGTCGGAACCGAGAGACGATGTACGATCTGAAAGAGCAGGACCATCGCGAATCCCAAGCCAGCCCATGGGAGGAGCAACCGCACCGCGTCGTTCGGCGCGCAGCGGACGATCTCGCCGCGCCGGCGTCCGCTCACCCAGGGAGTAACGGCCAGAGTCACCAGGACGGCATAGCCGATAAGATCGAGTACCGGACTGTGCCAGGCTGGTGCGAGGTCGCGCCGCGCGCAAAGCAAGAGAATATAAAGGCCGAGGAAAATCGCACCGGGGAGCGGGAGCAATTGGCGGTGAAGCCGTTTCTGGCGCTCCAGCGCGTCGCGCACGTAATGGAGATCTTCGCGTAATTTCTCGGGATGAAGCGGTTGTGTTTCCATGGTATTAATCGATTGGTTCTCTGTATAATAGAGAACTCTATATCATGTCAACAGCTTCTTTTGTTCGCGCCATCCGGAGGAGAAGACGTTGCCTTCCCTAAGGAAGCTGACAGTTTCCCCTGCAAAACGGCACAATGACTGAGAGACATCTGTTCACGCCTTTTGGTCTGGCACATCTCGACGGTGATTTTTCTCACCGTTGTGCTGCCGCTACTGCTGGCGCTGATCGTGCACCGGACGAAATCGCGTTTCCTGGAGCGTTCGATTTGTTTCGCGATCTCTGCGTTGCTCCTGAGTCAATTACGTCGCCTATCTGATCGTGGCCCGGCATTTCGGCGCGACGACGTGGACAAAAGTGCTGCCGCTTCAGCTTTGCGATTGGGCCATGTTCGTCATCATCGGCGCGCTGTGGACGGGCAATCGCCGCTGGCTCGAAGTCGCATATTTTTGGGGAATCGGTGGAACGCTTCAGGCCATCATCACTCCGAATCTGCAATTTGGGTTTCCCGATGTGCGCTTCATTAGTTTCTTTCGTTGCCCATTCCGGAATCATCATCGGCATCGTGTTCCTGATGCTGATCTATGGGTTCCGGCCGCGGCCGATCGGAATCCTGCGGACTTTTGCCTGGACCGAGCTCTACTTCGTCATCGCCTTCACGACCGACCTTCTTACTGGTGAAAACTACGGCTTTCTCCTGCACAAACCGGAAGCGTTCTCGCTCCTGAGTTTTCTTTCCGACTGGCGACCTCTTTATCTTCTGCAAATGCACGGGCTGGCGTTGGTCTTCTTCGCCCTGCTCTACGCGCCGTTTGCCATTGTCGATCTGGCGAGAGGAAAATCGCTGAGAAGGGCAGGAAATCAGGAGGGAAATCTCTAGCTGCCGCCTTGCGATTGCGGCGAAATAAACTCAATGGGGCAGCGAACTTTTTTTACTGTTGGAAGCTTGAATTTCCATTTCTTGAGAAACTCAGGTACAAACATTGTCCAACGCCGAGATCCCCATGCTCTTCTCGATTTCTACCGAACGCACAAGTCCAGTTTCGATATCAACATGCATCACGTAAACGCCTTTGAAATGCGCTTTTGTAATGCCGCGCTTCTCGAGGGAAATGGCGACAGATTTTGGGAAGGACGGGCGAGGTCCGTGGGTCGCAAAGACCTTTGTAACAGGCCTGTTTCCGTGAATTGGAACAGCCTTTGATGACGTAGTTTGCACCTGCGCACTAGCAGCGAAAGAGAACGCAACTGCCAATATAGTTATTGCCGAGCGTGGCATCAGGATTTGTAGCCCCAAAAGCACAACCACTCCAGTGAGGAAAGCCGGAAGGAAATCTTTAAAATTCCTGCGTTCCTGCTTTCCTTAGACATTCATGGTCGCCTCAAAGCCTCTTAAAGTCGGAAAGGCCACTATTGGCGGGAAGCGCCTCGTGTTCATTCTTGGGCCATGCGTGATCGAGTCGGAGAAGTTTGTCTGGCGGATGGCGAGGAAAATTGCGGCGATCTGCGCGGACGAAGATGTCGATCTTATTTTCAAAGCCTCCTACGACAAGGCGAACCGGACTTCGGTGCGATCGTTTCGCGGAATCGGCGTGCGCGAAGGCTGCGAAATTCTCGCAGAAATCGGCCAGGACTTGAAAATTCCGGTCACGACCGATGTGCATTCGTCCGCCGAAGCCAAAATTGCCGGCGATAAGATCGACATGCTGCAAATTCCGGCATTTCTTTGCCGGCAAACCGATTTGTTGCGGGCCGCCGCCGAAACGGGGCGGGCGGTGAATGTGAAAAAAGGCCAATTCCTGGCGCCATGGGACGTGAAGAACATCGCCGAAAAGCTGATTGCGTTTGGAAACGATAGATTTTGTTTCACCGAGCGCGGGACGACGTTCGGTTACAACAATCTCGTGGCCGATATGCGCTCGCTTTTTTGGATGCGCGAAGCCGGTTACCGGGTTATTTTCGACGCCACGCATTCGGTGCAGCGGCCGGGCGGGGCAGGAGATGTAACCTCGGGCGACGGCGTCCTTGCGCCGGTGCTGGCGCGGGCGGCGGTAGCGGCCGGGTGTGACGGAATTTTCATGGAAGTGCACGAAAATCCGACGCGGGCCTTGTCGGATGCGGCCAATCAGGTTCCGCTAAAGAATTTGCCGAAGCATTTGCGCATGTTAAAGGCTATTCATGCTGCTGTTTCGTAGCAGCCGCTTCGGAAGCTGCGGCTGGATTGTTAGGCTTGTTGTCGATCCTGGCTCTATCCGTCGCGTTGTCGGCGTCGCCTTCCTTCGGCAAATCCAAGGGCGCCAAGAAGAAGAAGAACCGAGGCAAGGTTACGGCGACGCCAACTCCTTCGCCGGGCGAGCAAAGCCTGACCAATATTCCATTAGCCACGGGCCATGAGGCGAAAGGACTGGTGTTGCCGGATTTCGATGCCGATGGGCATTTGCGCGGGCGATTTGAGGCTGGAACCGCCCGGCGGATCGACGAGGAGCATATCGGGTTCAAAGATCTGAAAATCACTACCTACACCCCGGAGAAGAACATCGATCTTCAAATCGATATGCGCACGTCGGTCCTCAATTTGAAGACGCGCGTCTTGAGTTCGCAGGAGCGCACTGTGGTGCGCCGGGCGGATTTTAATATCGTTGGCGATTCCGTGCAGTTTGATACCGTGACCCGAACGGGCCACTTAATCGGCAATGTGAAAATGGTGATCACGGATCAGTCGCATCTGATGGGAAAGAAAAGCGAATGAAAAATGCCGCGCTAACGTGGTTGATTCTGGGCGGTCTGGCTGGGCAATTGTTTGCCCAAACCGCGGCATCGCCGGCAGGATCGGCCGCGCCGGAGAAAAAACCGAAGAAAGAAGAGAAATCAGGGATGGACAAATTTTTGAGTGGCGGCACACCTTCCAACCAGCCGATGATAACGGAAATTCTTGCCGATGAAGCGTTTTTTGATTCAACAAAAAACATGGGAATTTTTACCGGCAGCGTGAAAGTGACCGATCCGCGGTTCAATGTTCAATCGGATAAGTTGACCATTTACGTGAGCAAAGGCGAAAACCAGGGACTCGAAAAAGCAATTGCGGAAGGAAACGTCGCGGTGGTGCGGGATCGGCCCGATCCCAACGGCGGACAGCCGACGCGCTCGGTCGGGCGGGGTGAGACTGCAACTTATGTGGCGTCGACTGGCAACGTCGAGTTGAGAGGAGACCCTCGCGTGCAGGAAGGAATGAACACGCACGTCGCGGCGAGTCCGGACACGGTCATGATCATTAACCAGAATGGCCAACTGACTACGCACGGGCCGAGCCGAACCGAAATTCGCCAGCAGCCAACACCGGAAGCCAAGGAAGCCAAGGGCGACAAGAAGGCCAATGCTTCACCCTCGCCAAAACCATGATTAGCCCCGCCATGCCTGTCACCGGTTCGAAAGTGTCTTCGTCCCAAGCCGCCGGGATCGACAACGTCCTTGCGACCGATCAGCTGGTGAAGATTTACGGCGGTCGCGCGGTCGTGGATGGCGTAAATCTCAACGTGGGCGCCGGCGAAATTGTCGGTCTCCTTGGACCCAACGGCGCCGGCAAGACAACCAGCTTCTACATGATCGTCGGGTTGGTCAGGCCAAACAGCGGGCGCGTGATTTTCTCCGGTACCGACGTGACGAATTACCCGATGTACAAACGGGCCCGGCTCGGCATGGGTTATTTGCCGCAGGAGGAATCGATCTTTCGCAAGATGACGGTCGAGCAAAACATCATGGCGATTCTGGAAACCCTTTCGTTAACCAAAGCCGAGCGGCGAAATCGCTGCGATCAATTGCTCCATCAATTTGGCATCGAGCGGGTGGCGAAGAATATCGCGCTTACGTTGAGCGGAGGAGAAAAACGACGGCTGACCATTGCCCGGTCGCTGGTAACGAAACCGAAATTGTTAATGTTGGACGAGCCGTTCAGTGGCGTCGATCCGATCGCGGTCTACGACGTGCAGCAAATCATTATCAATCTGCGCAAGTCGGGACTGGCCATCATGATTACTGATCACAACGTGCGCGAGACGCTGTCGATCGTGGATCGGGCCTACTTGATCTTCGAAGGCCGGGTCGAGAGCGAAGGCACGAAAGATTTTCTCATCAACGATCCGATCAGTCGGCAATTGTATTTGGGCGAGCGATTCAAGATGTGATAGGAATGAAGGCGGCCGTTGCCCCGAAATCGTGCTCGTTGTCGATGGGCATTGGAAAATAGGCTCTATCCGCGTTAGAACTTAAGGGCTATGGCGGCGCCAGCGGCTACCCAGACAATTACATCGACAAGCCACCAGAGAAAAAGTGTGCCGGTCGTTACGGTGGAGAGCTTTTTCATTGGGCATGCCGAAAAGCTGCAGATGAAGCTGGAAGGCCCGCGCGTTGGGTTTCATCGAAAGATTCGCGAACCGACCATTAATCGCCCCGGCCTCGCCCTGTCGGGGTTCTACACTTATTTCGCCGAAAAAAGGGTGCAGGTCCTCGGTGCGGCCGAGAATTCATATTTGAAAAGCTTGCCCTCAACCGTGCGAGTAAAGCGGTTTCGCGAACTGTGCGAGTGCAAAATTCCGTGCCTGGTGATTTCGCGCGGATTTCATCTTGCCCCTGAACTCCTGGCCGTGACTGCGGAGGCGGAGATCGCGGTGTTTCGCACGCCCATGATTACGATGAAGTTTATCAATGCCGCGACCATCGCGCTGGAAGTCGATTTTTCGCCCACCGTCACTGAGTTCGGAAGCATGGCCGATGTGCTCGGCGTCGGCGTCTTGATTCGGGGTCAGAGCGGAATCGGCAAGAGCGAATGCGTGCTCGGTTTAATCGAACGGGGCTATAGCCTGGTGGCAGACGACGTAACGCGCCTGACCATGCTGGAAGGTCGCGAGCTCATGGCGACCGCGCCTAATCTCACTCGCAATCACATGGAAGTGCGCGGCATCGGTATCATCGACGTGGCCAAGATTTTCGGCATCGGCAGTATTCGAATCGAGAAGCGGCTCGATCTGGTTGTTACTTTAAAGGAGTGGGAGGATGTGGAATCAGTAGATCGAATTGGACTCGACCGTGAATTTTACGAAATCCTGGGGCTGCAAGTGCCGCACGTGACCATTCCGATAAAGCCGGGACGCGATATTGCCCGGCTGGTGGAAGTGGCGGCGATGGATCAAAAGCTCAAGGGCCTGGGACAGAACAGCGCCATCGAGTTCAACACGAGACTGCTTGGTTTGATGGAACCGGAACCGAAATAATGGGTTTACTGCGAAGAGCCAAAGACATCTCGAGCGTCCAGAAGATCGAGAAGGAAATCCCGATCATCAATCGGCTCGGGCTTCATGCCCGTCCGGCGGCGATGTTTGTGCGGATCGCGAGCCGTTATCGTTCGGAAATCTGGGTGGCCAAGGAAGGTGAAGAGGTCAACGGCAAGAGCATCATGGGATTAATGATGCTGGCGGCGGGGCAGGGGTCGAAGCTGCGCATCCGCTGCGAGGGATCGGATGCGGACAAGGCGATGGACGAGATCGAAGAACTAATCAAGGCCCGGTTTAACGAGGATTGAGTCTAAAACCCCGTGCGAGTTGACATCTACTGTACTCTCGCAGGCGAATGAGCACGGATAACACCGGACAGGAAACTCGATTTCAGGCTGCGGGCGTCTCGCCGGGAACCGCGCGCGGCAGAGCGCATGTGGTCCGCGACGATCTCGATGATGTTGTCCGGCATCAGATCGCTCCTTCGCAGATTTCCGATGAAATCGCGCGCTTTGAGGCCGCGCTCATCCAGACGCGCATGCAGATTCTGGAACTGCAGCAACGCATCGCCGAATCGATCGGCGCCAAGGATGCCGCCATTTTCGATGCGCACCTTCTGGTCGTGGAAGACCGCACATTGATCGATGAAGTGCTGCGCAAACTCGAAACGGATCGGTGTAATGTCGAGTGGGTGTTCCAAGAAGTCGCCACCGATTACGCAGAAACACTCAGCAAGATCGACGATCCCTACCTGCGCGAGCGGGCGCTCGACATCCAGGACGTAACCAAGCGCGTGATTCGCAATTTGCAGGGAAAAGCGCAGAAGGCATTTCTCGAACTGGACGAACCGCATATTCTGGTGGCCCACAACCTGACGCCTTCGGATGCCGCGATGATGAACCGGGAACGCGTGCTGGGCATCGCGACCGATTTGGGCAGCCGCACTTCGCATACGGCGATCATTGCGCGCTCGCTGAATATTCCGGCGGTTGTGGGCTTGCACGATATTACGGCCAAGCTCGAAACCGGGCGGCATGTTCTGGTCGACGGGACAAAGGGTTTGGTCATTTTGGATCCAACACCGGAGACGCTCCTTTATTACGGCGAGGTCGAATCGCGTCGCGTCCAGGTCGTGGCCAAGCTGAAGGAGCTGCGCGAGACGAAATCGACCACGCGCGATGGGAAGCACATTGTTCTTTCCGCCAATATCGAACTCCCCGGCGACGTGGAAGCTGTCGCGGCCAATGGCGCGGAAGGAATCGGCCTTTATCGCACCGAGTTTCTTTATTTGAACCGCCGCGCTTTGCCAACCGAAGACGAGCAGTACCGAAGTCTACCGGAGAGTGGCGGAGCGTGTCCGGCCCGATCCGCTCATTATTCGTACGTTCGATCTCGGCGGCGACAAGCTCGCTCCTGGAACGGTGAACATCAGCGACGAGCTGAACCCGTTTCTTGGCTGGCGCGCGATTCGTTTTTGCCTCGAGAACATCGACATCTTCAAGACCCAGTTGCGCGCCATTTTGCGGGCCAGCGCGGCTGGCAACGTGAAAATCATGTTCCCGATGATTTCGGGATTGAACGAGCTGCGGCAGGCCATCTCGATTCTGGAGGAATGTCGAGAGGAATTGCGCGAAGCGAACATCGACATCGGCGAGAAAACGGAAGTCGGTGCGATGATTGAAATCCCAAGCGCTGCCATTTCTGCCGATGCGCTGGCCCGCGAAGTGGATTTCTTTAGCATCGGAACCAACGACCTGATTCAGTACGCGCTTGCAGTCGATCGCATGAACGAGCGGATCGCGCATCTCTACGAGCCGACGCACCCAGCTGTGCTGCGGTTATTGAAAATGATCGCCGACGCGGCGCACGCGAACAAAATCTGGGTGGGCGTATGCGGCGAAATGGCGGGCGACATTGCCCTAATGCCGCTCCTGCTCGGTCTGGACATCGATGAGCTGAGTGTCGGCGCGATGCTCGTGCCGCGAGTGAAACGCGCAGTGCAATCTCTCGACATTCCGGTGTGCCGCCAACTCGTCGAGGAGGCTCTCAAGCTGAACACGCCGGCGGAAATTCTTTCGCGCAGTCTGGAGGTGGCGAATGAACGCTACGGGGATCTGCTGGGGTAAAGCCACGCGCTGTCATCCTGATCCCGCCGTCGCGGGAGAAGGATCTCGCGAGTAATGACAACGTTCGAGAGCGATAAAGCGCTCCCGGTTTCAATGTTGTTTCGATCCGTTCCCCTTCGACTGCGAGGTTCCTCGCTGCGCTCGGGATGACGGAATCGCGCAGTCGCAAACGCGCTGTTACTCTTCCTCGCTGGCCTCCGCCTCCGGATCGGGCTTGAGCCCTTCCTCCTCCATCTTGCGCAAGACATCGCTCATGTCGTCCACTTCGTCCCAGACTTCCTGGCTAACATAAATCGGCGCCTTCTGCTGCATCGCCATGGCGATGCAATCACTCGGTCGCCCGTCCAGCTCGATAATTTTTTTCTGCTGCAATTCGTTTTCGGCCCGGATGATCATCCGGGCATAGTAAGTGGCGTTTTTCAGGTCGTTGATGATCACTCGTTCGACTTTTGCCCCGAGAGCGGTCATGAGATGAGCGATCAGGTCGTGCGTCAGCGGGCGCTCCTTGGAAATCTCGCGCATGAACATGGTGATCGCGCTTCCGACCGTCTGATCTACATAAATGATAAAGACCTTGTCGTTGTTTCCCAGAAAGACCGCGCACCCTCCGCTGGTGGGCAAAACCGCGCGCACCTGCACCTCGATCACCGTTTTATTCATCGAACGAACGTTATCCGCCAGGGGCAGGAAAAACAAGCGACGGGCCCGGGACGAATCCGGCGCGCAAGATTCTTTTTCTGCAGGCTTGCATGTTGGCCGCGCATATTGAATATCCGTTTTGCCCCGAAAGCTTTCGGGGCGCCGCAAAGCGAAATGAAAAACGACTGGGACGTCGAATCGGCCATCTCCACCTACAATGTTGATGGATGGGGCGGCGGTTATTTCACGATCAATGCCAGCGGCAACGTCGTGGCCAAACCGCTCCAGGAAAACGGAGGGAACATCGACATCCTGGAAGTGGTAAACGAAGCGCGCTCGCGCGGGCTCGGTTTTCCGCTGGTCATTCGTTTCCAGGATTTGCTCCGGCATCGGGTCGAATCGGTCAATCGCGCATTTCAAACCGCCATCAGCGAGTTTGGCTATCGCAGCCAGTATCGGGGTGTTTTTCCGATCAAAGTCAATCAACTGCGCGAAGTGATCGAGGAAATCGTCGATGCTGGTCTGCAATTTCATTTCGGCCTCGAGGCAGGGAGCAAGCCGGAGCTGGTCGCCGCGCTGGCCATGCACAAAGACCCCGAGAGTTTGATCATCTGCAACGGATATAAAGACCGCGCTTTCATTCGCATCGCTCTTCTCGGCCGGAAGCTCGGCAAATCGGTCGTTATCGTCGTGGAAAAACTGGAAGAGCTCGAACAAACCATCCGGGCCGCGAAAGAAGTCGGCGTCGAGCCGCACATCGGAATCCGGGTCCGGCTGCATAGCAAGGGCTCTGGGAAATGGTCGCCCAGCGGTGGTGAAAACGCGAAGTTCGGTCTGGACACAACCAGCTTGGTCGCCGCTAGCCAGATGTTGAAGGAAGCGGGACTAGGCCACTGTTTTAAGCTCGTTCATTTCCATGTCGGCTCGCAGGTCCCGGATATTTCCACGATCAAACGCGCGGTGCGGGAAGGGGCTCGATATTACGCCAAGCTGGCCAAGCTCGGGCATGAGCTGGGCTATCTCGACGTTGGCGGCGGTCTTGGCGTGGACTACGACGGTTCGCGCAGCGATTTCGATAGCTCGGCCAATTATTCACTCCAGGAATACGCCAACGACGTTGTCTGGAACATCATGGATGTGTGCGATTCCGAAGGCGTGCCGCATCCGGCCATCGTCAATGAAGGCGGGCGCGCGATTGTGGCCCATCATTCTGTCCTGGTGGTGGAAGCGTTTGGTTCGATTGAGAAAACCGCGCCCAAACTCAGAGTCGAAGCCGGCGAGAAGGATCACAAACTGGTGCATGATATTCTGGACGTGAAGCAGCGTCTGAAACGCGGCAATCGTCTGGAAAGCCTCCACGACATCCGCCAGATCAAGGAGGAAGGGCAGCAGACGTTCGATCTCGGCCTGCTCGATCTCGAATCGAAAGCGAAGATCGACACCGTTTACTGGCAGTTGGCCCATCAAATCGTGAACATGCACCGCGGGCTGCGCTACGTGCCCGACGAAGTGAAGGAGCTGGAGACCTCACTGGCCGATCAGTACATCTGCAATTTTTCCGTATTCCAATCGCTGCTCGATCACTGGGCGCTTGGCCAATTGTTCCCGATCATGCCGATCCATCGGCTCACCACCGCGCCCGATCGCCACGGCACCATCGTGGATATCACCTGCGATTCCGACGGCAAAGTCTCGAAGTTTACCGATCTTCAAGACGTCCGGGAAACATTGCCGCTCCACCGAATTACGCCGGGGGAAATGTACTATCTCGGCGTATTCATGGTCGGCGCTTACCAGGACATCATGGGCGATCTGCACAATCTTTTCGGTCGGGTGACCGAAGTGCACGTCTTCCTCGATCCCGACGAAGAATCGGGTTGGTACATCGAGGAAGTAATTGAAGGCAGCACCATTGGCGAAGTCCTGGCCATGACTCAATGGGACAAGGTCGAATTGATGCGCTTGTTAAAGACCCAGGTCGACGCCGCCATCAAAACCGATTTCCTCAAACCGAACGACGCCATGCGACTTCTTGCCGATTACGAGCGTCTCCTCCAGGAATACACCTATCTTTCCCTAAACGGAACCAAGCCGTCTCAGCAACCTGGCAATTGGCTGCCGTTGAGTTGATTTCTTTCATGTCCGCGGTCGCGTGTCATTCTGAGCCAAATCGCGCGCGAATTAGTCAATCACACGAATGAGCAAGAACCGCCAAGCAACCCTGCTCCGGTACGTCATTCCAGCAATCCTGCTCTGCCCGCTCGTCGGCCAGGCAAAAATAAACGTCGTTGCCACTCTCCCGGATCTTGGCTCGCTCGCCCGCGAAATTGGCAAAGACAAGATCGAGATCGTGGTCCTTGGGAAACCGAAGGACGATCCGCACTTTGTCGATCCGCAGCCGAGTTTCGTCGCCTCGTTGCGCAATGCGGACGTTTTGATTGACAACGGCGCGGGCCTTGAGGCGGGCTGGTTGCCGCCGCTCTTGAAAAAGGCGCGCAATTCGAAGCTTGGCCTCGGCGAACCGGGACGCGTCCAGGCGTCGCAAGGAATTCGTCTGATGAATATCCCGACTAACGTAACGTCTGCCACTAGCGACACGCATCCGAACGGCAATCCGCATTTTATCCTCGATCCAGTGATCGCCAAAGTGATCGCGCAACGCATCGCCAAATCGTTCATGGCGATCGATCCATCGAACGCGGCGTTCTACGACGCGAACTACAAAAAATTCGAAACCTCAATCAACAGAAAATTACAATGGTGGCGCGGCGCTCTGCAGCACCTGCAAGATCAGCATGTGGCGGCTTACCATGATTCCTGGCCCTACTTTGCGCGACGTTTCGGTTTGAAGATCGACATCTTTTTGGAACCAAGTCCCGGAACTCCGCCAACGGCGTCACAGTTGTCCGATTTCATTCTGAAAATGAAACGGGATCACGTTAAATTGATTCTGGTGGAGCCGTATCAGGATCGGCGCATCGCCGAAAAAGTGGCGCGCTCGGCCGAGGCGAAGTTGGTTGAAGTCTCCCAATTTCCCGGCGGGATGCCCGGAACGGACAGTTACGCGAGTCTGATTAATCAACTCGTTAAGCAAGTCGCCGATACAATGAAATAAGGGCTCGTCTTGCCTACTCGTTGTCATTTCGGCTTGGTACGATCACCCGTTCCACCTCGGCGGATTGTTGCGTCTCGGCAATAACGGAACGCAACTGATCTTGTTGTTCGCTGGAAAGTGGGCTTCCTTTGATCCACCTTTCAGCTGCTTCTGGCTCGGTCGCGGCCCAATTGCGGATGACCTCTTCGGTTGCTTTGTTTCGCATTTCTTCGTTTCCGATCGACAGCGCGAGTGCAAGCGATTCGGACTGTGTTGCCCCTTCGCGGTGCACGGCGGTAGCAACGGCTTCATCGCGAACGTCACCGGTTAACGTGGCGATCCAACGCGAAGCGTCCGGCCAATTGGTATCCATCCAATTGCTTGCAATGGTGCTTGCAGTCGCTGTCTGTTCGTTTGGAGGAAGTGTGGCCACCCATTTCGCTGCGGATGAGGGGTCTTTCGCCGACCACATGGAAACGATGGTATATTCGGCTTGATTACGCGGATCTCCGGCTGGCATGTGATTCACCCAGCCTGTTGCCTCGTCCACATCGTGATCGAACATCGCGGCGACAACTGAGGACGCGGTCCCTGCCACGTTTGGATCATCGAGGTGCTGCGCGACGTAAGCTGATGCGGCGTTGATATCCTTGCGGCACCACCCCCTGATCACGTTGTTGAACAATGAAGGCGCATAGGCAGAATCCTTTTCTTTCTGCTTTGCGGCCCATTGGAGCGCTGCCGACGGATCGAGTGTGGCCCAATTGTACGCTATGTCTCCTCTTGCTCTGTAACTCAGATTGTAATCCAGGCCTTTTTTTGGATTGCCCAGTTGATCGATGAATCTCGATGCTGCCTCGGGATCGAGGTGGGACCAACTGGAGAGGAGGTCCCCCAAGAACTCGCTCTTGCACGTATCAATAAGGTCCTTGTCCGGGTGGTCGGTGAGAAAAGCAATCAGTTCCGGTGCGGCGTAAGGTGACACCGAATTCACGACAGTTCTTGCCGCCACTTCTCGCATGGCCACGTCGTTGATTCGAAATGCTCCGACCACCGCAGCTTGCGGATCGAGTTCCGCCCAGGCCTGAAAAAACACCCCCATGCCTCCAAAAGTGCGCGCGTCGGTCGGTGCTTCGTTGAATCTGAACGCCATGGCCGCCAGCTGCTCGGGAGTCAAGCGGCGCATCAGTTCCGTGAGTTCCGCGGCAGGCACTGAGCCCAAATCATCGACCCGGGCATTGGCGAGATCATCCACAGACTCGATGCGAACCTTATCGGCCCGCTCCTCGGGCTGATGGTGATTACTTGCGGAATTCGCTTGAAACGTAGTTGGCTGACGTTCACGGCGCGATTGCCCGGTTCGTGCTCGCGTGAGGTCAAAAATTACCGCGCCAACCGTTACTAATGCGATTGCCGCGTTGATTGCAGTTAAGAGCCGCCAGTTCATTCGCGCACCGAGAATTACCACAAAGTGGCGAAGTGAAACAATGGTGACTTGGTGTTCATGGTCAGGTTTTCAGCGGCGAACATCGATTTTCGGTCGCCGTCTCACAGAGACGGTTTACAGTGGCTCTGAAATTCGACGTTGAACGTTGAGCGTTGAACATGGAGCCTTGTCGCACGAAAAGATGGCGCAACTTTGTTCAACTTCCGTAAGAGACGCGCTCCACAGCGCCGTGCCGATGGATTCCATCCAGGTCCGGGGCTGGGTCCGGACTCGGCGCGATTCGAAGGATTTTTCCTTCATCGAGCTGAACGACGGTTCGTCGCTGAAGAATCTTCAGATTATCGCCCGAAACTCGCTACCGAACTACGCCGATGTTCAACGGCTGATTACCGGCGCTTCGATTCAGGTCGGCGGCGCGCTGGTGGCATCGCAGGGTAAAGGACAGAAATGGGAGTTGGTCGCGGACAGGATCGACATCGTCGGCGCTTCGGATGATTCCTATCCGCTCCAAAAAAAGGGGCACACGCCGGAGTTTTTGCGCGAAATCGCGCATCTGCGCCCGCGCTCGAATCTGTTCGGCTGCGTTTTTCGTGTCCGGAGCCGGCTCGCCTTCGCTATTCACAAATTTTTTCAGGAACGTGGATTCGTTTACGTCCACACACCGATCATTACTGGAAGCGATTGCGAAGGCGCGGGTGAATTGTTTCGCGTGACGACAGTCGATACGAAAAATCCGCCCCGGACAAAGGATGGCGAGATCGATTACGCGAAGGATTTTTTCGCGCGTCAGACTTATCTCACTGTGAGCGGCCAGCTCGAAGCGGAGGCGTTCGCCTGCGCGCTTGTCGAAGGTCTACACGTTTGGCCCGACTTTTCGGGCCGAGAATTCAAACACAACGCGGCACGCGAGCGAATTCTGGATGATCGAGCCGGAGATGGCTTTTTGCGATTTGAATGGCGACATGGATCTGGCGGAAGAGATTGTGAAATATCTGATCCGCGATATTCGCGAAAATTGCGGCGAGGAAATGGAGTTGTTCGCCAAGTTCGTGGACAAAGATTTGATGGCGCGGCTCGACTTCGTCGTTGACCGGCCATTTCAACGGATCCCTTACACCGACGCTGTCGATCTTCTTGAAGAAAAGCGGAGAAAAATTTGAATTCCCGATTGAATACGGCCTGAACTTGCAATCGGAGCACGAGCGCTGGCTAACCGAAAAGCATTTCAAGTGTCCGATCACGGTTTTTAATTATCCCAAGGAGATCAAGCCGTTCTACATGCGATTGAACGACGACAACAAAACGGTTACCGCGATGGATTTGTTAGTGCCAGGAATCGGCGAAATCGTCGGTGGCAGCCAGCGCGAGGAGCGGCTGGATGTGCTCGAGGAAAACATGCGCCGGCACAAAATGGATCCGGCAGATTACAAGTGGTATCTCGATCTTCGCCGTTACGGCACGGTGCCGCATGCGGGGTTCGGCCTGGGTTTTGAGCGGATGCTTATGTTCGTCACTGGCGTGTCGAATATTCGCGACGTGATTCCCTTCGCGCGAACCCCGGGTAGCGCAGAATTTTGATGGCAGATTCCCGTGAACGACCTGTTCACAACCGAGGAAAGCGAGACCGCAAAGAAGGTCGATGCCGCTGCACCTTTGGCCGCACGGATGCGGCCGCGGTCCCTGGATGAATTTGTGGGCCAGGAACACATTCTCGCGCCTGGAAAGCTCCTTCGCCGCGCCATTGAAGCCGATCGCCTCCCATCCGTGATTTTTTCCGGTCCGCCCGGCACGGGCAAGACGACGCTGGCCTACGTCATCGCGGAAATGACGAACTCAAAATTCATTCGCTTGAGTGGAGTGGAAAGCAACGTCGCCGAGATGCGGCGCGTGATTGCATCGGCTGCTAACCGTCTGAAGACGTCCGGGCAGAAAACGATCTTGTTCATTGATGAGATTCATCACTTCAACAAGGCGCAGCAGGACATTCTCTTGCCCGATGTCGAAGCGGGAAATCTGCGGCTGATCGGCGCGACGACCTACAATCCGTTTTTCTACGTGAACAGCGCGCTCGTCTCCCGCTCGCAAGTTTTCCAACTCGAGCCGCTCCGGGTCGAGCAGCTCGAGGCATTAATCGATCGCGCTTTGGGCGATAAGGAACGTGGCCTCGGAAACTACAATGTGAACATCGACAAGGACGCGCGTCGTCATCTGGCCAAGCTAAGCGACGGCGACGCCCGCAAATGCTTGAACGCCTTAGAAATCGGCGTGCTCACGACGCCGCCAACTGTAGCCGGGGGCGCTGACCCCGGCCGGGCTCGGCGTGAAAGAGAGGCTCGGCAAGCCGGGGTCAACGCCCCCGGCTACAGCAAAGGCGCGATTCATTTCACCATCGCGGTTGCCGAAGAAAGCATTCAGCAAAAAGCGGTCGTTTACGATCGCGCCGGCGACGCGCACTACGACACGATCAGCGCATTCATTAAGAGCATGCGCGCGTCGGATGAAAAAAACGCGATATACTGGCTGGCGAAAATGCTGCACGCGGGAGAAGATTTTCGCTTCATCGCGAGGCGGATTGTGATCTTCGCCAGCGAGGACGTCGGCCTGGCCGATCCGGAAGCATTGCCTCTGGCCATCGCGACTCAACAAGCCGTCGAATTCGTCGGTCTGCCCGAAGCGCGAATTCCTCTCGCGCACGCTACCGCCTACATGTGCCGGGCAAAGAAAAGCCGCGAAGCCTACGATGCGCTCAATGAAGCCACCGAGAAGATCGAGAGGGAACAAACGAAGCGCGTTCCGGAGCGTCTCAAGAACAAACATTTTCCAATGAATCCAGAAACATAGGGTCCGAACATAGGGTCCGGCCGAAATGACAAAAAGGGGCGGACCTTTCGATCCGCCCCCTTCCTGTCCACGAGCAGCTTCTCCTAGCTTTTGCTCTGCGAAACTACTTCGTTCAATTTGAAGATCGGCAGGAACATGGCGATGACGATTCCGCCGACGATGACCCCGAGAAAGACGATGAGCAACGGCTCGATCAACGAGGTCAGGGCATCGAGCATGGCCTCGATTTCTTCATCCCAGAAATCGGCCATCTTTTCGAGCATGCTGTCGATCTTGCCGGTGGCCTCACCGGCAGCGACCATTCGTAGCAACATTGGCGGGAAAATCTTCTTCTTGGAAAGAGCGGTGGAAAGGTTGTCTCCCTTTTCAACGTCTATGCTCACCGACTTGATGTCGGTCTCGATCACATGGTTGCCCGACGTGCCGCCGACGATGTCGAGCACTTCGAGGATTGGCACGCCGCTGCGAATGAGCTGAGCGAACGTGCGGGCAAATCTGGACATGCAAATCTTGTGGATGAGAGGTCCGAAGATGGGGAGCTTGAGTTTGTAACGATCGCTCCACTGCTTGCCGCGCTTCGAGCGCAGGAACGCGCGGCTGCCAAAGATCGCCGCACCGATTCCCAGGACGAGGAAGTACCATTCGCCGCGAACGAAATCGCTCACATCGATCAGGAACTGAGTGGGAGCGGGCAATTTCGCGCCGAAATCCTTGAAGATTTCGCCAAAAATCGGGACTACGCGCACAATCAGGAACGTGGTAATGGCAAAGGCGATGCAGATCACGATCACCGGATAGGTCATCGCTGATTTCACTTTCTTGCGGAGCCGCGCGTTGGCTTCGAGGAAGCCGGCCAGGCGGTCGAGAATTTCGGCAAGCAAACCGCCGGCTTCGCCCGCTTTCACCATGCTAACGAACAACCGGTTGAAAACGCGGGGATGTTTCGAGATCGATTCGTAAAAAGTTTCGCCGCCTTGCACCCGGGTCGTCACGTCGGTGATGACTGCCCTAAGGCTGCGCTGCCGTTTCGGATCGCATTGCTCGTAAAGAGCGGTCAACGCCTGGACGAGCGAAATGCCGGCCTCGACCATGGTCGAAAGCTGGCGAGTAAACAGAACGAGATCGGTTTCTTTTACCGACCAAATGCGTTTGTGCGCCTTGGTGGCGACGGCCTTTTGTTGCAGTGAGAGCACCATGAGTCCGCGACTCATGAGACTGGTAATTGCGTTATCTTCGTTCAGGGCGTCGTGGACGCCGGAGATGATCCGCCCGGAGGCGTCTCGTGCTTGGTAGGAGAAGGTAGTCATATTCTAGTAATTATAAGCTGTATAGCAGCTATAATGCCACGGCTGTTTCCCCTCGCGTCACGAGGCGTCATCGCTTGTTTCGCCTAACCCGATCAACGACACTCCCAACGCCATGGTCGCCGCCGCCGAACTGGTTCAGCTGCCCCCTTCTCTTTTCCTCTGGCAAGCCTACGATCCGGCCGTCAAGGCCGACCTTTTCTCCAGTGCGATTGCCACAGCCAGCGGGATCTACTTGGTGGATCCAATTCCGCTGGCCGATGCCGCCCTTGCCGAGCTTCCGGGAACCGTGACCGGCATCATTGTCACCAACTCCAATCATTGCCGCGCCGTCGCCCAATTTGCCGAGAAGTTTTCGGTTCCGATTTTGGCCCGGGCCGGGTCGCTTCCGGGTGAGGGGCCGGTCAATTTCGAGGCCGTGGCCGATGGCGACAAGATAAGCGACGAGCTGCAGGTCATCGAGATCGACGGTGCCGTAGCGGGCGAGATTGCTCTCTTCCATGCGCCAAGCGGTGGAGCATTGATCGTCGGCGACGCGCTGATCAACTTCGAGCCTTACGGCTTCACTTTGCTGCCGGCCAAGTACTGCGTTAGCCAGAAAGAAATGCGGCGCTCATTGCGAAAACTTCTCGGTTACAAGGCGGAGCGAATGCTTTTCGCCCACGGACCGCCGATCCTATCCCGGGCCGGCGAGCGCCTGCAGCGCTTGCTGGACGTCGATCTGTAATGAAGACCACCGAATTGCAACATCGACAATCGCACAGTGAAACTGCGTCCGGCAGCGCGCCGGTTCGTTTCCTCCGGCTGATCCGTTTTTCACATACAATTTTCGCGCTCCCGTTCGCCGTGGGCGCACTGATTGTGGCGTCAGACGGCTGGCCTTCGCTACGAATATTCCTGCTCGTGCTCGTCTGCATGATATTCGCTCGGACGGCCGCGATGCTCTTCAACCGGATCGTTGATTGGTCGCTCGATCAGCGCAACCCGCGTACGGCATCTCGCCATTTGCTGCTTTCAAGATCGGCCGCGATCGCTTGGCTCGCGATCAGTTCAGCCGGGTTCCTCACTGCCGCGGCCGCCATCAACCGGTTGACTTTTTTGCTCTCGCCGCTCGCGTTGGTCATCATTTTTTCCTACTCGCTGACCAAGCGTTTCACCAGCGCGACCCATTTTTTCCTCGGCCTCGCGCTGGGGATTGCTCCCGTCGGCGCCTGGATCGCGCAAACCGGACATGTCGATCTTGCGCCAATTGTGCTGGCAGCCGGGGTGATTTGTTGGGTTGCCGGATTCGACCTGATCTACGCGACGCAAGACTACGATTTCGATCGCCGCGAGAATATTCGATCGTTGGTAGTGAAGCTTGGAATTGCTCGCAGCCTTCGGCTCGCACAATTGCTGCATCTGGTCCTGTTTGGAACGCTGATTGCGTTCGGCTTCGCCGCGAACCTCGGCCTCGTTTATTATTGCGCGATGCCGTTGGTCGCGGCGGCGCTATTTTACGAGCATAAGACCACAAAGCTTGATCTGGCCGGGATCAATCGCGCTTTTTTTCAGAGCAACGCCTTCGTTAGCGCGGTTTTCCTGCTGGCGGTGTGTCTGGATCGATTGTTCAGGTAGGCGCTGAACCGCTCCCTACATGGCGTTGAGCTGTTCGACCCGTTTTACGTGGCGTCCGCCTTCGAAAGGCGTTTCCAACCAGACCCGCACGATCTGGAGTGCCAAATCCTCCGGGACCATTCGTTGACCGAGGGAAAGCACGTTGGCGTCATTGTGCTGACGTGAAAGCCGGGCGCTCTCTTCGTTCCAGCAAAGCGCGCAACGCACACCGTGCACCTTGTTAGCAGTCATCGCTTCGCCGTTCCCTGATCCGCCGAAAACGATCCCTCTCTCGCATTCGCCCCGCGCAACCGCTTCCGCCGCCGGCCGGATGAAGACCGGATAATCAACCGGCTCCTCGTTAAAAGTTCCGAAGTCCTTCACTTCGTGCCCGAGCGAGTTGAGCAATTCCTTTACCTTTTCCTTGTAACGAAAACCAGCGTGATCTGTACCGAGCGAAATCTTCATGTAATCATCTTGTTAGATTACACACGCGGCCGTTTGTCGAGAAAGATGTCGATCTTAACCATCATGCAATTTTGCCAATTCGTCCCAGGCCTTGCGCTCGCGCTCCGTGAGTTTCTTTGGCACGTCGATTTGAACATCGACATAGAGATTGCCCCGCGTTCCTGAGACTCCGGCCAAACCGCGCTCGCGCAAACGGAAGCGTTGCCCGCCCTGTGTGCCGGGCGGAATTTTCAGGCGCACGGTTCCTTCGAGAGTTGGGACTTCAATTTCAGTCCCGAGCACTGCTTGCCACGGCGCGATCTTCTCTTCGTGAATGAGATCGCTGCCTTCGACCGTGAAATCAGGATGTCGGGCCAGACGAACACGCAGAAATAGATCGCCACTCTTTCCGCCGCGGGAGCCAGCTTCGCCTTGACCAGCCAGACGGATGCGCTGGCCTTCATGAACGCCGCGCGGAATCTTAACCTGATAGTTTTCAACCTTGTTCGAACCGGCCCGCCGCAGCGAGATCGTTCGGGTCGATCCATGGAATGCCTCCTCGAGCGTGACCATGATGTCCGCTTCCACGTCGGCTCCGCGCTCGGCCGTGGCCTGTTGCCTGCCGAATCCGCCGAAAGCCGATTGCCCGCGGCCACCGCCGAAGAACGCTTCAAAAAAATCGCTGAAACCTGTGCCCCCAAACTCGAACTCAACCCCACCATTATCTCCGCCGCGCCATTCGTATTGACGAAAGCCGCCCCCGGGCTGCTGTGCTCCCCAACCGGGCGGGGGTTGAAATCCGCCGGGCTGGTTCCAGTTCGCCCCGAGCTGATCGTACTTTCTGGCGCTTTTCCTTATCGCTTAGTACTTCGTAGGCCTCGTTGATTTCCTTAAATTTCTCCTCCGCGGCTTTTTTGTCCTTGGCCACGTCGGGATGATACTTGCGCGCCAGCTTGCGAAACGCGCTGCGAATCTCATCGTCACTGGCCGTCTTCTTCACGCCCAGGGTTTCGTAATAATCTCTAAACTGCACCGCCATCGGGTCTCAACCTTGTGCCTCCGTTCGATTCGCGCAACCTTCTCCATCAAATGCGCGAGGTCGGTAAATTTATCGTCGTTATCGGCGTGATCATGACGTTGGTCGGTCTAATGCTCTGGAGCGGTTTCGCGCCGGGATGGCTGGGGCGTTTGCCCGGCGACATCCGAATCGAGCGCGAACACTCCGCGTTCTATTTCCCAATCGTCACCTGTATTATCATCAGCATCCTGCTCAGCTTGCTGTTGTCGATCTTCCGACGCTGATGGCGGCGTCGCCCCGACAAATCCAGCTCCGTCGGCACGTAGCGCAACTCGTGAAGTGCCGCCGCTGCCCGCGAATGAGATCCACGCCTGTCTCAGGCGGCGCGGTCGTGAGCGACGTCATGATCATCGGTCAGGCGCCCGGGCCACGTGAACCAGTGTTGCAACGGCCATTTGCCCATACCGCCGGCAAGACTCTGTTCCGTTGGTTTGAAGAATTCTGCGGAATGAACGAAGCAACCGTGCGATCGACCATCTACTTCGCCGCGGTCTGCCGGTGTTTCCCAGGAAAAAACTCCGGTGGAAGCGATCGGGTGCCCGCTCCCGACGAAATTCTAAATTGTTCCTCATGGATGAATGAAGAATTCGCGATCTTGAAACCGCGCCTCGTGATTCCGGTGGGCCGCCTGGCGATCACTCAGTTTATTGATTGCCGTAAGCTGGATAAAATCATTGGCCGCGCATTCCGGATCGAGCGCGCGAATGTCGATGTCGATCTAATTCCGTTGCCGCATCCCTCCGGCGCGTCGCCCTGGCATAAGATTTCGCCCGGAAAAGAATTGCTCGAGAAAGCGCTGCGTAGCATTGCGCGACATCCGGCGATGAAGAATCTCGCGGCATCAGCTTCAAGGTCACATCGCGGGATCCCTCGACTGCGCTCGGGATGACGGGGATGGAAATTGAACGTTGAGCGTTGGACGTTGAGCGTTGAAAGTTGCCAATGTCTTCCAGCCAAACACCGAGCCGCGCCGATATCCCCGATTCCGACAAGTGGGACCTGGCCCTCCTTTTCGCTAACGTCGGGAAATGGCAGGAAGATTTTGCCTGGGTTCAGCAGACCTATCCGCGGATCACGGAATGGAAAGGCAAGCTCGGCGCATCAGCCAAGGATCTGGCGGACTGCCTCGAGTTCGAGAAATCGCTCGAGCTGAAAATTGAGCGGCTCTATCACTTTGCCTCGCTTCAACTCGCGGAAGATAGCGCCAACAACGATTACCTCGCGCGTGTCGGTCAGATGCAGAATTTGCTGACCAAAATCGGCGAGACATCGGCTTTCGTCGTTCCCGAGATTCAGGCGATCGAGGATGAGAAGTTTGCCAAGTTCGTTATCGATCCTGCGCTGAAAGATTGGCGGATCAGGTTGCAGAAGATCCGCCGGATGAAACCGCACGTCCTCTCCGAGCCGGAGGAACGCATTCTCGCGCTCGGAAGCGTCGCGCTCAGCGGGTACGACGATACCTTTTCGCAGCTCACCGATGTCGATATGAAGTTTGGTGTTCTTATCGACGAGACCGGGCGTGAAAAAGCACTCACCCAAAGTTCGTTCAGCTCGTTCCTGGTCAAACGCGATCACGATTTGCGCAAACGCGCGTTTCATCAGTTCTACGCCGAGTTTCAAGATCATCAGTACACGCTCGCAGCCGCTTTGGCTTACTCGGTTAAGGGCGACATTTTCGAGGCACGCGCCCGGCATTACCCGTCTGCGCTGGAGGAAGCGCTTTTCCCCGACGACGTCCCGGTGTCGGTTTACAACGGGTTGATCAAATCGGTTCGTGCGAATTTGCAGCCGCTGTTTCGCTATTTCGACTTGCGCCGGCGCGTCCTTGGTTTGCCCGAGCTGCATCATTACGACACTTACGTCCCGCTGGTCCCCGAGATCGAGACCTACACCAGTTTCGGTGAGGCAATCGAAATGGTCCTGGGCGCGCTGGCCCCGCTGGGGAAAGAATATGTCGATGTTCTGGCCGAGGGTTTGCGCAACCGCTGGTGCGATCGCTACGAGACGAAAGGAAAAAGAAGCGGCGCATTTTCATCCGGCAGCTACGAAGCGCCGCCTTACATCCTCATGAATTACAAGGAGGATGTTTTCTCCGATGTTTACACGCTCGCGCACGAGGCCGGGCATTCCATGCACAGTTGGTTCGCGAAAAGGACGCAGCTATTTCAAGATTACGATTACCCGATTTTTCTGGCCGAAGTGGCGTCGACGTTTAACGAAGAGCTGCTCACGCATCATCTCCTCGATCAGACCAAGGATCCCAAGATGCGCGCTTACATCATCAACCGGCAGATCGACGACATTCGCGGCACACTTTTTCGGCAGACTATGTTCGCCGAGTTTGAGAAAATCATCCACGCGATTGAAGAAAGCGGCGACGCGCTCACTCTCGACGTTTTCAAATCGGAGTATCACAAGCTCCTCGAAGCCTATTTTGCCGAAAACTTCGTCCTCGATCCGCAGCTCGACCTGGAATGCCTGCGCATCCCGCATTTTTATCATGCGTTCTACGTTTATAAATATGCCACCGGAATTTCCGCCGCGGTGACCCTTTCCCAGCGCGTTCTGGCCGGCGAGCGGGGGAGCGTGGATGCATATCTTGATTTCCTGCGTTCCGGCGGATCGAAGTTCCCGCTGGAAACGTTGAAAACGGCCGGGGTAGACATGGCAACCTCCGCGCCGATCGAGAGCACGTTGCAATTGTTCGACCGGCGGATCGCCGAACTGGAAGAGCTGCTACTGTAGCCGGGGGCGCTGACCCCGGTTGTCGAAAGCGCGGGGGAGCCGCGGTCAGCGCCCGCGGCTACATGGCAAGGTCTTTGCTTAAGGGAGTGTTCCGTGAGCTTCGAACGTCATCTGGTAGCAGCCTGCGGCTACGCGGAACTGGACATGATCCGGGAATCCATGGTCGAACTCAACGCCATTGAGGACGAGTTCCAGGATCGCCCGGAAGTTTTACAGCTGCGCTTGCATAATCTGATGCGCAAGAAATGCTGGTTCCACGCGTTACGAGTGAGCCGGAGATTGATTCGCATCGCGCCCGAATGCAGCACCGGATTCCTCCATGCCGGTTTTTGTCTGCACGAACTGGGGAAAACCGCCGAAGCGAAGAAAACTTTGCTCAAAGGACCCGCCGCTTTGCTCAACGAACCGATCTACTACTACAACATGGGCTGTTACGATGCGCTGCTCGGGAATGTCCGCGACGCCAAGGTTCATCTCCAAACCAGTTTCGATATGGACTCTTCCTTTCGCGATCTCGCCAAAAAAGATCCCGATTTGAAAGCGGTTCAGGCATTGATCTGATCCAAAAAAAAGTCCGCGATGAATCCGAGCCGTTGGCAGAGCGGGCGTCCTTCGTTCGAAGCGTGAAGCGGATTTGAAAAGAGTTCGACATCAAATAAGACGTTCAATGTTTAACGTTCGATGTTCAACGTGATTTGCGACGCTCGCGCGGACTGATACGGTGCGCTGAATGGATGCGGATTGGCCAAACCTAACCGACGAACAATTACTCGAGCGCCGCATTTCGACGCTCGGGTTGCGGTTGGAGGGGACACCGCTCGAACCGCTGATCAAGCAGCTTTACGACGAGCTTTCGGCCAGGGGACTTACGTTTCATCCGCCAACTCACATCGGCGATGAGTGGTTCGTGCCGATCGGTATTCCGGCGATTTTTGTGCCGTTTTTCCTCGTCCACGATCGGCTCCGGGCGCTGGAGCGGACGATGATGCTCGAGGTCGAGGGCGAGACAGCCGAATGGTTCATGAAACTGATGCGGCACGAGGCGGCCCATGCCTATAGCTATGCTTATCAACTTCAGCGGAAAAAAAAGTGGCAGAAGTTTTTCGGGAGAACGTCGCGCGAATCCACCCCCAGTTTTTATCGGCCCCGGCCGTTTAGCCGAAGTTATGTCATGCATCTCGACGATTGGTACGCGCAAGCGCACCCGGACGAAGATTTCGCCGAGACATTCGCGATCTGGCTGACGCCTGGGCTGGACTGGCGCGAGCGTTACGCTGGTTGGCGGGCGCTCCGAAAGCTGGAATACATCGATGAGCTGATGCGTTCGCTTGCAGGAAAACCGCCAGTTCACGCGCCGAAATATCGGGTGGCCGATTACGATTGCCTGAACGTCAAACTCAAGACGTATTACGCGCGGAAACGGAAACTCTTTGAAGATACGTATCCGGATTTCTACGATGTCGATCTTCGCCAGCTTTTCGCTGCGCAAGCCGGCCCGGGGCGGATCAAAGCGAGCTCGTATCTGCGCCGCACCCGGCGGCGATTGCTGAACTCAGTCTGCCAGTGGACGAACGAGAAAAAATTTCGGGTAAACAAACTCCTCGCCCGGTTGATCGACCGGTGCGATCAACTCGAACTGCATGTTCTAAATGACGATCCGCAGCAGGATTTTCGCGTCTCGGCTTTCATCACCACGCTGGTGATGAATTATCTTCATACCGGCAAGTTCAAGCGCACGAAATAAGAACGAAACCGATTTTTTTGTGAAAAAGAAACTCAAAGTTCTGGTCCTGTTCGACGGCACGAGCCCGACCACGCTCGACCAGGATTTTTCCAAGGAAATGAAAACGCCGGATTGGAAGACCGAGGCGAACGTGATGGCCGCGCTGAGCACGCTCGGTCACACCGCCGAGCATCTCGCCATCTACGACGATGTCGATCTTCTCCGGCAAAAACTGGAGACGTTCGCGCCGGACGTTCTTTTCAACCTGGTCGAGCAGTTTAAGAACAATCCCGGGTTCGATCAGAACATCGTTTCATTTTTTGAAATGCAAGGCCTGCCCTTTACCGGATGCGGTTCGACCGGGCTGACCCTTTGCAAGCACAAGGGGATCTCGAAAAAAATTCTGCATTATCACGGGATCCATGTGCCCCATTTCGTCGTTATTCCACGCGGCCAACGGATCGGGCGCCCCAAACAGCTCAAGTTTCCGATCCTGGTCAAACCGGTAAAGGAGGAAGCGTCCTACGGAATTTCCCGGGCATCATTCGTCGAGACCGACGACGATTTCCGCGAACGGATCGGTTTTATCCACGAAAAATACAACAGCGACGCGATCGCGGAGGAATATATCGATGGCCGGGAACTTTACGTCAGCATCATGGGCAACGTGAAGCTGACCGTGTTTCCGATCCGCGAGATGGTATTTCGCGAAGTGCCGCCGAACGAGCCGAAGATCGCGACTTACAAGGCGAAATGGGATGAGGAATATCGGAAACGCTGGGGCTTGGAGAACCAGTTTCCCGAAGGGCTCGATGCGGCGCTGGTCGATCACATCGAGGAGACCTGCAAACGAATCTATCGTTTGCTCACGATCGACGGTTACGCCCGAATCGATCTGCGACTGACAGCGGACAATCACGTTTATTTCATCGAAGCGAATCCGAATCCGCATCTGGCGGAGGACGAAGACTTCGCGCTCGCGGCGGGTAAAATGGGCCTGGCTTATCCGCAAATGATCGACCGGATCATTCGGCAGGGAATGAAAGCGGTGCGCGGGTAGAGGAAGTCGAGGAGTTGGGAAGGAGGATGAGCAATCACGCGTAAACGAGGAAATCGATTTCTTCGGGAAGGGAGTTTGGAGACTTTCTACTCGCCTTCGTCGGCTTTAACGAATTTTTAACGGTTTGGCGCATCGTTTAATTATCGCACGCCCGGAAGTTCGCTTATTGTGGATCGGTTATGAGCGACTTAATTTTGCTGGGATCGTCTCGTGATTCTTCATCGTCAGCGCTCTTTATGTGGCTTTTGCGACCAGCTTTAGGAGGATCGCCATGGAAACAATCATCGTCGGCATCATCGCGCTGTTGCTCTTTATCTACCTGTTCGTGGCCGTGATTCGTCCGGAAAAGTTTTGACGACTCGCGTATGAGTCAGAAACCTCGTTCTTTATTTGATTGGAGCATCGTCGGCCCCGCGATCGGCGACGCTTTCAAAAAGCTTGAACCCGCGGCTGATGATCAAGAACCCAGTCATGTTTGTCACGATGGTTGGCGCGATTTTGACGACGGTCGGCATTTTCACGTCAACCGGCGAGCGCGGATTTGTTGCGCACCTGTCGATCTGGCTTTGGTTTACGGTCTTGTTTGCCAATTTCGCCGAAGCCGTTGCGGAAGGACGCGGCAAAGCGCAGGCCGCGGCATTGCGCCAGATCGCGCACGGAAACGATGGCGCGCCGGTTGCGTAATGGCAGTGAAGAAAACGTTCCCAGCGCCGATCTTGCAGAAGGGCGACATCGTTGTTTGCGAAACGGGCGACATCATTCCGGCCGATGGCGATGTGATCGAAGGAATCGCGAGCGTCGATGAAGCCGCGATCACCGGCGAATCTGCGCCGGTTATTCGGGAAAGTGGCGGTGACCGCAGCGCCGTGACCGGCGGCACGCGTGTGCTTGAGCGATCGCATCGTCATTCGCGTGACGATGGAAAAAGGCCAGGGTTTTCTCGATCGCATGATCGCGCTTGTCGAAGGAGCACGACGGCAAAAAACGCCTAACGAGATTGCGCTGACGATTTTGCTCGCCGCACTGACACTGATTTTTCTGCTGGTTTGCGTAACGTTGAAACCGTTCGGTGTCTACGCGTCGGCCGTTTTTTCCGTGCCGGTGCTCGTCGCGCTGCTCGTCTGTTTGATTCCAACAACGATCGGCGGACTGCTCAGCGCGATCGGTATCGCCGGAATGGACCGCGTCCTCCAACGCAATGTCCTGGCGATGAGCGGACGCGCGGTCGAAGCCTCGGGTGACATTGACGTTCTCCTTCTCGACAAGACAGGCACGATCACGCTTGGCAACCGCATGGCGGTGGCGTTTCATCCCGCGCCAGGAATTGCGCCTAACGACCTGGCCGCTTCTGCGCAGCTCAGCTCGCTCGCCGATGAAACGCCGGAAGGCCGTTCGATCGTCGTATTGGCAAAGGAAAAATTCGGACTGCGCGGGCGGGAAATGCACGAGCTCCACGCCACGTTCATTCCGTTCACGGCCCAAACGCGCATGAGCGGTATCGATCTGCACGCCAGCAACACGCAGCCGACCATGCGGGTGCGCAAGGGCGCCGCCGAGGCCGTCCGGACGTTTGTTGAATCAGCTGGTGGCGTTTTTCCACAGTCGGTAACGAAAACTGTCGATGAGATTTCACATCGCGGCGGAACCCCACTGGTGGTCGCTTCGGAAATGATGATCCTCGGCGTCGTGGAATTGAAAGACGTGGTCAAAGGTGGAATCAAAGAGCGCTTCGCCCATCTGCGCAAAATGGGCATTCGCACAGTAATGGTAACCGGCGACAATCCGCTGACGGCAGGCTCGATTGCAGCCGAAGCGGGCGTGGACGATTTCATGGCGCAAGCCACGCCGGAAGACAAACTGAAGCGGATTCGCGAGGAACAAGCGCAAGGCCGGCTGGTCGCCATGACCGGCGACGGAACAAATGACGCACCGGCACTCGCGCAAGCCGACGTTGGCGTTGCCATGAACACCGGCACGCAAGCCGCCCGCGAAGCGGGTAACATGGTCGATCTCGACAGCAACCCGACCAAGTTGATCGACATCGTCGAGATCGGGAAGCAACTGATCATGACGCGCGGTGCGCTGACCACTTTCAGTCTTGCCAATGATGTCGCGAAATATTTTGCGATTTTGCCGGCCATGTTTGCCGCGACTTATGTGGCAACACCGGGACAGAGAGGTCCACTCGCCGCGCTCGACATCATGCGGCTGCATTCGCCGCAATCGGCCATTCTTAGCGCCGTTATTTTCAACGCGCTCATCATTATCGCGCTTATTCCGCTCGCGTTGCGCGGCATCGCCTATCGACCGATTGGCGCGGCCGCGATCCTTCGCCGCAACCTGCTGATCTACGGTCTTGGCGGAGTCATCGCGCCGTTCATCGGCATCAAGTTGATCGACATGCTTCTGCCTGCTTTGCACCTCATTTAACCTAACGATTCTATGATCTACTTCATTCTCGGTCTCATCATTTTCGCGCTCCTGTTCGCGTTGACTGAAGCGATCGCGCGTTGGGAGGACTGAACTTTATGAACGCAATTCTTTTCATCGCACTCATCGTCGGCGGCACCGCCATCCTTTCCTGGCCGCTCGGCCGTTACATGAAATGGGCCATGGACCCGGATCTATCTCGCAGCTCAAGCGCGAGAAAGCTCGACCGGCTGTTTCAATTCTTTGGCGGGCAGTTCAGCGCCGCAGCAGCAGAATTGGAAGCAATACGTGGTTTCGATGCTCGTTTTCAATGTCCTTATGTTTTCCGTCAGCTTCGGGTTGATGGCATTTCAACAGCACCTGCCGCTCAACCCCGACGGCAAAGGAGCGATCAACATCGATTGCATCTTCAACACCGCGGCGTCGTTCATGACGAATACCAATCTCCAACACTATTCGGGTGAGGTGTCGATGAGTTATCTCTCGCAACTTTGCGCCCTGATGTGGCTGCAATTCGTTTCCGCCGCAACTGGCATCGCCGCGCTTGCCGCGATGGCGCGCGGCCTCGCCGGTCGCAAAGAGATGGGCAATTTCTTTTGCGATCTTCAGCGCGCGACGTTTCTGGTGCTGCTGCCGATCGCGATCATCGTGGCGTCACTGATGGTTTTCGGTGGCATGCCGATGACATTTCTCGGCGCAGCCCATGCCAGCACCCTGGAGGGTATCCAACAAACCATCGCGCGCGGCCCGGTGGCTGCCTTCCTGACGATTAAACAACTCGGGACCAACGGCGGCGGATTCTTCGGGCCTAACTGTACGCATCCGTTCGAGAACCCAACCTTCTGGACCAACATCCTCGCATCCGTGTCGATCATCCTGATTCCGATGGCGTGCGTCTGGATGTTTGGTCGCATTGTCGGGCGCATGCGCCATGCAGCAGTGATCTTCGCCGTGATGTTCGTATTCCTGGTCGGGAAAATCAGCGGCGCGGTCTGGTTTGAACAAGCGCCAACCCAGGCCTTTGATCGATTGCCGATCGAACAAACTGTCGGCAACCTTGAAGGCAAAGAACTGCGCTTCGGGACGACGGCCGGACCATTGTGGGCCGTGCTCACAACATGCACGAGCAACGGCTCGGTCAACGCGATGCATGACAGTCTGAACCCCATGACCGGCCTGATGCCGATGATCGGCATGTGGTTGAATACGACTTTCGGCGGCGTCGGTGTCGGCATGATCAACATGTTTCTCTATATCGTTCTCGCCGTTTTCGTGGCTGGAATGATGGTGGGACGGACACCGGAATTTCTCGGGAGACGAATCGAGGCGCGCGAGGTCAAGCTCGCTGTCATCGCGCTCTTTGCGCATGCGCTCTTTGTTCTTGCGCCCACCGCGCTTTTTGCCGCCATCCCCGATTGGGGCGCCAAGACGTTGAATAACACCGGCCCGCACGGCTTCAGTGAAATGCTTTACGAGTACAGCTCAGCAAACGCGAACAACGGCTCCGGTTTTGAAGGACTCGGGGATAACACGATTCCGTGGAATGTTGGCACCGGCGTTGTGATGATGCTGGCGCGGTTCATTCCCATTATTCTGCCGCTGGCCATCTCCGGCTCGCTCGCCGCGAAACGGCGGACGTCGCCAATCGGCCGGAACCCTCGGCGTCGAAGACGGCACCTTCGGCGTGATGTTATTCGGGACCATTCTTTTTGTCGGCGCGCTCACATTTTTCCCGGCCGCGGCGCTCGGCCCGATCGCCGAGCATCTGCAATTCATGAGGTAGATATATGAAATCACTTATTGCCAGCATTCGCCTCGTTATCGTCACCATGCGTTGTCTGTGTGGCGGGCTACGCCGCACTGATTTTCGGGGTCGCCAGGATTTTCAGCCCCGACACCGCCGATGGGTCCTTGATCAAGAGCGCCGATGGAAAAATCATCGGCAGCCATTTAATTGCGCAGAAGTTCAGCCAGCCGCGTTACTTCTGGCCGCGACCCTCAGCAGCGGGGAAAGACGGCTATGACGCGTCGAGCGCGAGCGGCAGCAACAAATCTCCCACCAGCAGCGATCTGACCGACCGCGCAAAAACGATAATCGCACAATATGGCGCGACTGCTGACAAACCGTTGCCGGCAGAACTCGCCGCAACCTCCGGTGGCGGACTCGATCCGCACATCACCGAGCACGCAGCCTTGTATCAGGCAGCGCGCGTGGCAATCGCGCGCGGAGTTCCGCAGTCGCAAGTCGACGGACTCGTTAGGCAACACGCTTTTGCGCCCGGCGGCCCGCTCTCTCCCGATCGGTTGGTCAACGTTTTGGAGCTGAATCTCGCGCTCGATTCGCTTCGCTGATCGGTTTAACAATGAAAACGTGCGTCTCCATCTTCGTTCCGGTTTCGCCGGATTGGGGAGCGCAGGCTGCCAGCCTGCAGCGAAGAGCAGCTTGCTCTTCGCATTCCGAAATTGCTCCAGCCGTTCAAGGATCGAAAAAGAGTGCTCGGCAAGCTGCCGAGCACAGCAGGCTAGCAGCCTGCGCTCCCCAGCATTTGTCGTTCTGGACCCAGTTCATCGAGAACCCGCGGCCACCAATGAAACATTAATGAAACGGACTCTTATTGCGCTGGCAATTACCATTTGCGCACACGCGGCCTTCGCCGACGGAGAATCGTCAGCGCCCGCCAGCACGCCTCCGCCGGACAAGTCGCGATACACAATTTTCAATCCGACCCCGATTAACCTGCGCCGGCCTTACAATACGGATCGCTCCAGCAACACCGATAGCCCTTACACGATTGATGCTGGCGCTTTCCAAATTGAATCCACGGCGGCCGATTGGATCTACGATCATCGCAATCCCGAACATCTCGACATTCGCGTTCGCACCTGGGTAATCGGGCAAACAAATTTCAAACTCGGCCTGACGAACTGGATGGATTTTCAGGTTATTCCAAATTTTTATGTCAACCGGCGCACGAGCGGAAAGGACTTTGGAAAACCACTGGAGCAAGATGGCTTTGGAGACACAACGGTCCGGCTAAAGATCAACTTCCTCGGCAATGACGGCGGCAACCTCGTGATTGGCCTCGTCTCCTCGCTCAAAATTCCGACAAACACGAATCACCTTGGCAATCATGTTTGGGAACCGGGTTTTGGCCTGCCAGTTAACTACTCGCTGCCGGCTGGTTTTACCTTGTTTGGCCAAACAAGGATCGACATCCTCGACGAACCGCAGAGCAGCAACATGCGCGTGCAATGGAGCAACCCTGTGGGTGTGTCGCGCACGATCGTCGGAAACTTGAGCGGCTATGCCGAGTTCTTCAACGCAGTCAGCTCCGGCCACGATCACCCTTGGATCGGGACCGCCGACTTCGGTTTGACCTATCAACTCACTCCTAATTCATCGATCGACATCAACTCCTACATTGGGCTCACGCGCAGCGCCGATGATGTTAACGTCTTCGTCGGGTTCGCTCATCGCTTCTGAGATGCAGGCAACGTGGCAACGGCGTAGAATTGGCGGATGACCGAGCCGGAACGGCCTGATCCCGATGCCCTTCTCGCGCAACTGAAGCGCGAAGAAGCGGAATCCACGCGCGGGAAGCTCAATATTTTTTTCGGAATGTCGCCGGGGGTGGGCAAGACCTACGCCATGTTACTGGCCGCGCGAGAGAAACAGGCGGAAGGGTGCGAAGTTGTTGTTGGAATTGTTGAGACGCACGGTCGTAAAGAAACCGAAGCGTTGACGGAAGGGATGCCGATCGTCCCGCGCGCGCTGATCGAATATCGCGGCACCAAGCTCACGGAGATGGACCTCGATGCCATCCTGACCTGGCATCCGGGGCTCGCGATTGTCGATGAGCTCGCGCACACCAACGCGCCGGCATCGCGTCATCCGAAACGGTATCAAGATGTGCTGGAGCTGCTCGATGCTGGCATCGACGTTTACACGACGTTGAATGTTCAGCACGTCGGCAGCCGCAGTGATGTGGTTAGGCAAATCAGCGGAGTTGCGGTCACCGAAACCGTGCCCGATTCGGTTCTCGATCTGGCGAATGAAATCGTGCTTGTCGATCTTACGCCGGAGCAACTCCGGGCCCGTTTGGCCGAAGGAAAAGTTTACATGGGCGAACGCGCTGCTACGGCTGCGGAAAACTTTTTCCGGGAAAGCAATCTCACAGCTTTGCGCGAGATGG
The DNA here is from genome assembly GCA_963815455.1 of uncultured Verrucomicrobiae bacterium. Taxonomy (GTDB): domain Bacteria; phylum Verrucomicrobiota; class Verrucomicrobiia; order Chthoniobacterales; family UBA10450; genus JBDTZF01. Next base: position 489,641 of record CAWFGO010000001.1, on the reverse strand, counting down.
CGTTGCGGATCGTGGCCGAACATGTCGATCGCGATTTGCGCGACATTATGTCGGAGCAAAAAATCGCCGGGCCGTGGAAGACGGCGGATCGGCTGCTCGTGGCTGTGAGCGCCAGTCCGTATTCGGAAAGATTGATTCGTTATACCCGGCGACTCGCATCGTCGATGGAGGCATCGTGGATCGTCGCCAACATCGAAGGGCCACGCTCGCTTTCAAAAGAGGAACAGGCGCGGCTAACCCGCTATCTCGCGCTCGCGCGACAACTCGGCGCCGAGGTCATCTCGACGCCGGGTCGCGACGTGAGTGAAACGCTGCTACGCCTGGCTCGCGAGAATAACGTCACGCAGATCGTAGTCGGCAAATCGCTCGGACCTTCCTGGGCTTTTTGGAAGCGCGATCTGGTTCGGTGGCTCATGCGCAATAGCGGCAACATCGACATCCATATGATCCCCGCCGAAGAAGGGGCGCGACCCCGGCGGGAACGATTGGAAGAGCGTCTGGCGCGCACAGCGTGGCGCGAGTTTGTGGTCGCGCTGGCCGTCGCCGGAGCAGTGACCGGCGTATCGCTGGCGATTTTCGATTACACCGGTTACTGGGCGGTTGCTCTGTTTTATCTGCTCGCGGTCGTGCTTGCCGGAATGCGCTTGAGCCGGTGGCCGACATTGTTTCTGGCGACGCTGAGCGCATTGCTCTGGAATTTTTTGTTCATTCCGCCGCGATTCACTTTTTACATCAGCCTCTTTCAGGACTTCGTGATGTTCGGCGCGTATTTCGTAATCGCGATCGTGATTGGCCAGCTCGCTACTCAATTGCGCGAACGCGAGCAAGCCGAGCGACGCCGGGAAGAACGGGCGACTGCGCTCTATCGATTCACGCGCGATCTTGCCGCCAGCCGCGATCTCGATGAAGCGCTGCCGAAAGTTCTGGCGCTCATTAAAAACTCTTTTCAAGCCGATCCTGGGATCTGGTTACGGGACGAAGGCGGACTGTCGCAACATCCGGCCAGCATGTATCGCTGCTCGACCAAAGACGAGAGCGTGGCGATGTGGGCGTTTCAGAAAAAACAAGCCGCGGGAAGATCGACCGACACATTGCCCGATGCCGAATCGCTCCATGTTCCGCTCGTTACCGGCGATCGCTCCGAAGGCGTGCTCAGTCTGCGATTGACCAGCACGCCTACGATCGAACAGCGCGAACTGATGGACGCTTTTGCGGCGCAACTTGCCCTTTTCGTTTACAAGGAGCGCGCCCTCGAAGAGCGCCGGGCCGCGCAGCTCGCCCGCCAATCGGAGAAATTGCAGCGCGCGCTTTTTGATTCCGTTTCCCACGAATTAAAGACTCCGCTGGCGGCGATTTCCGCTGCCTTGCAACAACCGCAGCCGGACCGGGCCGAATTGAAACAAGCTGTCGGACGCCTCACTCGCACCGTCGATCATTTGCTCGATGCAACGCGGCTGGAGTCGGGTTTGTTGCAACCGGTTCGCGAATGGTGCGATCCGGGCGAATTGTTGCGTGATGCCATCGCACGAGCGCGACTGAAAGAAAAAGCATTCACAGTGAATATCGCTCCAGATTTGCCGGCGATCTCGGTCGACGCACGCCTAATCGAACAAGCACTGATCTGCGTACTGGCTAACGCTTCGTTGCATGGAGCAAGCAAAGAGCCGATCGAGATCAGGGTCGCGCGTGACAACTCCATAATGGTCTTTTCCGTCGCCGATCGAGGTCCTGGCCTCGTGGCGGGCGAGGAGAACAGGGTTTTTGAAAAATTTTATCGCCGTCCAGGCACTGCGCCCGGTGGCCTTGGCCTCGGACTTTGGATCGCACGCCAGTTGGTGGAAGCGCACGGCGGTCAGATCGTCGCGCAAAATCGCGATGGCGGTGGCGCCCGTTTCTCGATTTGCTTGCCGATCGGCGAGGCGATGCGATTGCCGACTGAAGCGGCGACCGCATGAAGCCGATCGCGCTGATCATCGATGACGAGGTCCAGATTCGCAGGCTCCTGCGCGTCGCGCTGGAAGCGGAGAATTATCAGGTCCGCGAAGCGGAGACCGGGCAGCTCGGATTAGTTGAGATCGCCAATTCCAAACCGGCGGTTATTCTGCTTGATCTTGGGCTGCCGGATATCGATGGGCTGGGAGTTTTGAAACGGCTGCGCGAGTGGAGCGAGGCGCCGGTCCTTGTTCTTTCGGTGCGCGATGATGAAGCGGGCAAAGTGGCTGCGCTCGATGCCGGCGCGGACGATTACGTGACCAAACCCTTCGGCACATCGGAACTGCTGGCGCGTCTTCGGGCCGCGCAACGCAAGGCGCGACCCGAAGAAGAAACCTCCGTGTTTAAGCGCGGCGACCTGGTTGTGGATCTGACCACGCGGGTTGTAACCCGCGCTGGAAAGGAGGTGAAGCTGACCGCTACCGAATACGCACTTCTTCGCCTATTTGTGCGGCATGCCGGCCGCATCCTCACTCACCGCTATATTCTACGCGAGATTTGGGGCCCAAAATCCGAGGAGCATCGACAATATTTGCGCGTTTACGTCACGCATCTGCGGCAGAAAATTGAACCGGATCCGGCCAGGTCAACTCTGATCAAGACCGAATCCGGAATCGGTTATCGTTTCGGATGATCGACGTGCCATCGACGTGCCATCGGCGGGCCAATGGAGTCTCCGACGGCAGGGACCGTGTAAAGTCCTTTCCCATCCTTGCCCGAAGGGTGAATTTAATGACAGCTCGTTGGGCGTGGATTTTCAATGAACCAGGTCCAGAATGGAATTACAGATTCTCTGCCCATCATCGGCTTGGGTTGGGAGTCGCCCTTGCTCTGATCCAGATCGCTGTGCCAATCTGCGCCGTCGATCTCCAGCCTGGGCTCGACCTGCACTCCTGACGGTCTGATGTCAGGCTCGGGGGCGAATACAACCACGATTGCTTTCATACCTAACCGTGGTCCCGCCGGGTGCGGAGCAGCTAATTAAAATCTGCCTCTGCGGTGCTAAAAGAGTGTTAATGCTACGCGCTCGCAGCTTCTACTGCGAAAGCCGATAGCCGATGCCGACTTCCGTTTTGATCAGCCTGGCCGTGTTCGGATTGGTTTCGAGTTTTCTTCGCAGATGGGTGATGTAAACCCGCAGATATTGCGCCTGGGTTTCGGCCTTCTCTCCCCAGACGCTTCGAAGCAACTGCCGGTGGGTTACGACTTTTCCGGCGTTCTGAACGAGCACCCGGAGCAATGGGTACTCGGTGGGGGTAAGCTTAACTTCAACCCCATCGAGCGTTACCCGACGTGCCGAGAAATCGACGGAGAGTCCGGCGCAGTTGAAGACCGGGTCGCCCGTTTCTGTTAAGGATCGCCGTTGAGTCGCGCGAATGCGGGCCAGCAGCTCGGCCGTGTCGAACGGCTTGGTTACGTAATCATCCGCCCCGGCATCGAGCGCCGCGACTTTTTCATCGGCGTCGTCCCGAACTGAAAGAATCAGCACCGGCACATCCGACCATTCGCGCAAACGCTGCAGGACTTTGACACCTTCCATGTCGGGCAAACCGAGGTCGAGAAGAACCACGTCCGGTTGGCGCTGCACTATTTCGGTCAGACCGGATTCTCCTGTTTCCGCTTCGTAGACTTGATGACCCGCTCCTTCCAGGGCGACGCGAAGAAGCCGGCGGATTTGTTTTTCGTCATCAATGATTAGAGCAATATGAGCGGCTTTCATGATGAAGACTCCAATGCGTCTGCATCTGTTATCCGTACCGGCAAACGGATGGTGAATCGCGCCCCGCCGCCATCCCGGTTCTCAGCCACCAGTGTGCCGCCATGCGCCTCGACGAATCCTCGAGCGATCGATAATCCCAGCCCGAGGCCACCGGTTTTGCGGTTGTCGCCGCGGTAGAATTTCTCGAACAATCGGTCAGACGAGCCTGGTGGAAGTCCCGGCCCGCGATCGCTGACCGAGATGAGCAACTCTTCTCCGCTATACTCGGCATCGATCTCGATCGGCGCCCGGGCCGGGGCATGACTCGCCGCATTGGCTATGAGTTTCGCGACAGCCTGTTCAATCAAGGCGTGATCGACCAGGGCCAGCGGAGTGTTTTCCGCGACATCGACTCGAACGTCGCGGCCATTGACTGATTCGCGCTCGATTTCCACTGCCGATTGCAATAATTCATGGACTTCGCACCATTCTTGTTCTGGCCGGATCACTCCGCTCTCGAGTCGATTCATATCGAGGAGATTGTTGACGACGCGATTGAGCCTGCGGGAGGCGTCGCGGATTTCGCGGGCCAGCTGTTCGACCGGCGCCTTGTCGTGGGTCGTTGGCGCGAGCCGGACCAGTTCCTGACTGGCCGCGGCAATGGCGGCAAGGGGAGTTTTCAGTTCATGTGAAACGCAATCGAGCAAGGTCTTGCGAAGCCGCTCGGATTCCTGGGCCAGCTGGACCTGAGCTGCCAGATGCTCCCTCGCCTTCAGTTGAGAAGTCAAACTTCCCACAGCGATCGCGACAATGAAGTAGGTCGCAAAGGTCAACGCATCCTCAAATTTCGCGATGTGCAGGGTAAACAGCGGCGGAATGAACAGGAAATTCCATGAGAGGGCACTGAGTGCTGCAATCAGCAGGACCGGCCCTCGATTAAGAATCATTCCTGCAAGCAGGACGCCCAGGAGAAAGATCAGAGAAATGGCCCCGTAACCGATTAGCGGTGTTAACAGCCAACAAGCGATGGTGAGCGCAGCCACGCCGGCGACCGCAATGGCGTACTCTTTCAGTGGAGCGAAGGTCGTTTGGCCGGACAACCCCCCAGGGGATAATCGCTCGATGCGGCGCGAACTGGATGTTTCCAGCACGGGAGCACAGTAGCCCATTCAACTCTCACGGGAAATGATGCCTTTGAATTTTAATACCATTTCAACTACTCTGGATTTCCGCCAAGTCTAAGCTCCTCAACAACGTTGAATTCCGGGCCTCCAACCTTAGCTCCCCCCGTCGCTGGCGCGGGCCGACACGCGCCTGCTTTTATTGGTTCCGCGAAGCACAGGAATCGGCTTCTCTTTTTATGCATTGCCAGCTTGGGGATCGTCTATGGCGATATCGGGACCAGCCCGCTGTACGCTCTGCGCGAATGCTTTTATGGGCAACACTCTGTTCCCCCGACCCACGCCAATGTGCTTGGTGTGTTATCACTCATCCTTTGGTCTCTTCTCCTGGTCATTTCCCTCAAGTATCTGACCCTGATTCTTCGGGCGGATAATCGAGGCGAAGGCGGTATCCTTGCCCTGGCGACGCTGGTAAGCGATGTAGCCAGGCGAGGAAAATACCTCTTCCCGCTCGGATTGTTTGGAGCTGCACTGCTGTACGCCGATGGGATGATCACCCCGGCAATCTCAGTGATGGGAGCTGTCGAAGGACTGCATATCGCTACGCCGCTGTTTGATCCATATGTCGTGCCGATTGCGATTGCGATTTTGATTGCGCTTTTTTTCTTTCAATCGCGCGGAACAACGGGAGTCGGCACGGTATTTGGACCTGTCACGATGTTATGGTTTGTGACGATCAGTTTCCTCGGGCTTCACCAAATTGTTCGTGCGCCGGAAGTGCTGGCGGCAGTGAATCCGTTGCATGGCTTCGAATTTTTTGTGAACAATGGTGGACGGGGTTTTGTCGTGCTGGGCGCGGTTTTCCTGGTTGTTACTGGTGGCGAAGCGCTCTACGCCGACATCGGTCATTTTGGCACTGCGCCCATTCGATTGACCTGGTTCGCTGTTGTTCTCCCGGCGTTGACATTGAATTACTTTGGGCAGGGCGCGCTTCTCCTGGTTGAGCCGGAGTCTGCGGTAAATCCCTTTTTTCGGATGGCGCCTTCATGGGCACTGTATCCCATGGTGGTGCTCGCGACAGCCGCGGCCGTCATTGCGTCGCAGGCGATTATCAGCGGCGCTTTTTCTTTAACGATGCAGGCGATCCAGCTCGGTTATAGCCCGCGGCTCAAAGTCAATTACACCTCCGAGCGCATCATCGGACAAATCTACGTGCCGGTGGTGAACTGGGGCCTGATGCTTTCCTGCATCGCGCTGGTGCTCGGTTTTCGCACTTCGAGCAATCTCGCCGCTGCCTACGGCGTGGCGATCACGACCACGATGTTGATTACCACGATTTTGTTTTATGTCGTGGCTCGTTATCGCTGGCACTGGCCCGCGCCGGCAGCGTTTGCAATCGCCGTGTTCTTTATTGCGATCGACCTCGCATTCTTCGGCGCGAACATGCTGAAGATCGCTCATGGCGGTTGGTTCCCTTTGCTCGTTTCTGCTGTGATTCTGTTCTTCATGCTGACGTGGCGAAAAGGGCGCCGCGTTCTTCGGAGCCGGCTTAGCGAGATCTGTATTCCCCTGGAGGACTTTCTGCCCGAACTAAAAACGAGCATCCGCCGGGTTCCGGGAACCGCCGTCTATATGTCGGGCAATCGCAATGGAACGCCTCTGGCCTTGCTCCACAATCTTAAGCACAACAAAGTGCTCCACCAACAAGTCGTGTTACTTACAGTGCAAACGGCGGAGGTTCCTTATCTGGTAAATGCCCGAGATCGGGTTGCCATTGAAAAATTGGATGGGGGATTCTGGCGGATACAACTTCATTTTGGGTTTATGGAAAAACCTGATGTTCCGGCGGCGCTGGCGAGCGTGAAGGAAACCGGTCTTCAATTCGATGCCATGCGAGTAACCTACTTTATCGGACGGGAAACAATCCTTGCCACCCGCAAACTGGGTCTCTCCTCCTGGCGCGGCTCGGTGTTTGCCTGGATGACCCGAAACGCCGGGGACGCGACATCATACTTCTGCCTGCCACCGAACGGGGTGGTAGAACTCGGCGCGCGCGTAGAGGTCTAAGTGCTGCAGATCGCGCTGACGACGCGAACACAGCACCACATTCCCAAAACATCAGCCGTGCCACGAAAGCGCGGGGAGTATGTTTGAAGGAACAAAGTCGGAGGTTGCAAGAAATAAGGCGAGCGATCATTAAGGAGGCATGAACTGGACACGGTTTTTTCTCGCAGCAATCACATCGACAGCAATCTTTGGCAGCGGCGTTCATGCGCAAGCAGTGGACGGTTTCGCCGATATCAAGAAAGAGATTGCCAAACGCCACGATGAATCGGTGAAGCGGTTGCAGGATTGGATTCATCAGGTGTCGATCGCCGCCGAGGATCGCGGTTATCCCGACGGCGCGAATTACATGATGAAGCTGGCCACTGAAGCTGGGTTCGATCAGGTGACCCAGGTGCCGACCGACGGGAAACCCGGCGTGTTTGCCACGCTCAATGCCGGCGCGAAGAAAACGGTCGGGCTTTATTTCATGTACGATGTGAAGCAGTTCGATCCGTCGGAATGGTCTTCGCCGCCGACCGAAGCCGCGCTGGTAGACAAGCCTGACTTTGGGAAGGTGATCATCGGCCGCGGCGCGGTGAATCAGAAAGGGCCGGAAAGCGCGATGCTGGCGGCGTTGCATGCGATTCGCGGCGCGGGGAAGAAAATTCCGGTAAATCTGGTTTTGGTCGCCGAGGGCGAAGAAGAAATCGGCTCGACCCATTTCCAGCAGGTCGCGCACAAACCCGAGGTGCAGGCGGCGTTATCGAAATGTGTCGGCGTGTTCATGCCGTCGGCCATGCAGGATCCAAACGGCGTTGTGACGGTAAGTCTGGGCGCGAAAGGCGTGATCGAATGCGAGCTAACTTCGAGCGGGGAAAAATGGGGACGTGGTCCGGCGAAAGACATTCACTCGTCGCTGAAAGCGATGGTCGATAGTCCCTCGTGGCATCTGATCCATGCGCTCAACACACTGGTGTCGACCGACGGAAACAACATCACCATTGATAATTATCCCAAGCCGCGACCACTGACGGCTGCGGAAAAAAAGATGATTGCCGATGCAGCGAAACGCCGCAGCGAAGACGCGGAAAAGAAGCGGCTCAGCGTGCCGCACTGGATCGACAATCTTCCCTGGCCGCAGGCGTTGGAGCGGCTCGAATCGCAGCCGACTGTGAACATCGAAGGACTGGTCGGCGGTTACACTGGCCCGGGTGGAAAGACGGTTCTGCCGCACAAGGCGCAGGCAAAACTGGATCTGCGGCTCGTGCCCGGAATGAAAGCGAAGGATGCACTGGCGGCATTGAAAGCGCATTTGGCCAAGCACGGCTTCGGCGATGTCGATGTGAACATGACCGGAGGCTATGATCCAACGACAACGCCGGCGGACGCGCCACTGATCCAGGCCCAGATCGCGGTTTTGAAAAGTGCCGGAATCGATCCGGTGATGTGGCCCTGGAACGCCGGTTCGTATCCCGGTTACGTTTTCACCGATGAACCGCTCAAGCTGGCGGCGGGCCATTTTGGTCTGGGCCACGGCAGTGGCGCGCATGCCCCCGATGAATATTACGTGATCGAATCGTCAAACCTGAAGATTCAGGGAATGGACGGAGCCGTGCTGTCGTTCGTGCAGTATCTGTATGAATTGGGGAAAAACTGAGCCGCGTCGAGCGATCTAGAGAATGGCCCTGCTTCCAATCCGCATCGCGATGTGGTCAGGACCGCGGAATATTTCAACCGCGATGATGCGCGCGTGGGGCAATCGCCCGGATACGGTTGTGATTGATGAGCCATTCTACGCTTATTATTTGGCAGCGACAGACAAGCAGCATCCCGGCGCAATTGAGATTATCGCCACCGGCCAGACAGATTGGCGGAACGTAGTCGCGCATTTGACCGGTCCGATTCCGAACGGCAAGCGCATTTTTTTCCAGAAACAAATGACCCATCATTTGTTGCCCGAGGTGGATCGACAATGGCTCGATGGGGTGACGAATTGTTTTCTTATTCGCGATCCTGGGGAAGTGATCACCTCCTATTTGAAGAGGCGGGAAGATCCCACGGCCGAGGATCTCGGGTTCGTTCAACAAGCAGCGATTTTCGATTTTGTTCGTGCGCGAACGAAATCGATTCCTCCAGTAATCGATGCAAAGGATGTGCTGCAAAATCCGGAGCACGTTTTGCGCTCGCTATGCAATGCGGTCGGAGTCGAGTTCACCGAGGCGATGCTTTCCTGGCCGTCGGGATTGCGCGACACCGATGGTATTTGGGCGAAACACTGGTACGACGACGTGGCAAGATCGACATCGTTCCAACAGTATCGGGCGAAAAACGCGGAAGTGCCGCCGCATCTGAGTGAGATTCACGCGCGTTGCCGGGAATGTTACGAACAGCTTTACCAACATCGGTTACTGTAGCGGCGCCCTCCGAGCGTCGGACGAATAGATGCGACGGTCAGAGACCGCCGCTACAGTTGGAAAAATGCTTCAACAATTTAACGAAAAAAACCGCGACCTGATCGTCAACATCAACGGACGGCTCATGCATCGCGATAAGGCAGGAGTGAGCCCGTTCGATTCGGCGGTGCAAGGCGGCGACGCGGTTTGGGAAGGTCTGCGGCTTTACGACGGACGCATTTTCAAGCTTCATGAACATCTCGACCGGCTCGAGCGATCGGCCCGGGCCTTGTCATTCCAGGAAATTCCGCTACGCGAAAAAATTATCGACGAAATCAAGCGCACACTCGCCGCGAACAAGATGCGCGACGACGTTCACATCCGGCTCACGCTCACGCGGGGAGTGAAAATCACTTCCGGAATGGATCCACGCCTGAATCAGGGCGATCCGACACTGATCATCCTCGCCGAACACAAGGCTCCAGTTTACTCGAAAGACGGTCTCACATTGATCACGAGCAAAATGCGACGGCCATCGCCTGAAGTTCTCGATGCCCGGATTCATCATGCCAATCTCCTTAATTCGATCCTGGCCAAGATCGAGGCGAACAACGCCGGCGCGGACGACGCACTCATGCTGGACATCCGTGGACTTGTCGCAGAAACCAACGCGACCCACATATTCATCGTACGCAAAGGCGATCTCGCCACTAGCCGGGTTGTTGCCTGTCCGGAGGGAATCACTCGCGCCACCGTGATGGAAATCTGCGCTGCCGAAAAAATCCGCTGCGTAGAAGCGGATTTGTCTCCCGTTGATGTTTACACCGCCGACGAGGTCTTTTGCACCGGTACGATGGGCGAGCTCGCGGGCGTGGTCAAAATCGACAACCGCGTTATTGGCGACGGGAAAATCGGCCCGACGACAAAGCGGCTAAGCGATCTTTACGCGCAGCGCACGGCAAGCGAAGGCATTCAGGTCGTCGGGTAATGAACTACCGCGACATTCGCGGCTTAACTTTCGACAAGCGCAAAGCGTAGCCCTGCCGCTTCAGCGGCGATTTCGCGCAAACAGGCAATGACTTCGCCGCTCGCAATCTCGCTCTCCTGGGATCCTACTGTGTGCACCCGTTCCTCGGGATCGCCCAAGCCTGAATCCTTCAGGGTGTGCAGGCGTTTCTGAATTAGCTCGCGAATGGCGTTTGCATTATCGACACCGCGAAACCATGCGGTGTGCAAATTTTGCGACAGGCTTTTCTCATGCCGCGAGGAACTGGCACCGCCGGCTGTATCCACCCGCAGGTCCGCGATCCCAATGGCGCGCTGGAGCGGGCCTTGCGAGATCGAGATGTTTTGAATGTTGGCAAACGTGATGGTCATCTCGCGGACATTTAGTATGCCTTCGCGCACGCGCAAACTGCGATCAGTGAGCAGATACCAGCGTTTCTCGAAGTCCAACCTAACTAGCGCAAGGGCGAAGATGCGGAACGCTACTGCCACCGCAAAAATGAGTGGGAGAAGGACGATGACAATCTCGATGATGGTCCGCGGCGTGGGCTCGGTCGCCACGATCGCAACGATCGGTCCAACAACGGATATCAGGACGATCCCCAGGACTGCGGCCGTTTTTAATCCCCACAGGAAAAGCAGGTAATTGTAAAAGTTCGGGGCAGCGCGGAAACGTTGCGTGCAGGCTTCATCTCCCGGAGGTGGTTCCGGATCGCCCGGAATGCGCAACCAGCGCTCGCACCAATCTCGGAAGAGCTTAAACATCGTCCGACGTATCCGGTTTGCCCGAGGCGTCCGGTCGAGGCGACGCCGCCTGTCGCCGCTCGAGAATCTCGCGCGCCTGTCTCAATTCGTCACGAATCGTGCGAAGCAACGATACCAGCTCCGCATTTTGATTGCCGCCGGGCTCGCTGGCGTCGCATTCTGGCCAAGCGTTCCCATTTCGCGCGTTGTCGATTTAGCCGCCGTTGCCGGCATCCGGCTCCCTCGCATCCGAGTGTAGAGAAAATCGCGAATCGCTTCGTATTCCTTAAATCCTTCGATCACCAGCTCCGCGTCGGCCGAACCGGACGCGGTCTGGATTTGAATATCGGCCAGACCTAGCCAGCGCTGAAGGAGACCGGAGCGCAAATGAATATCCTGGATGCGCGCGTAAGTAAGATTGACCTCGCGTCGGAAAAGAAGCCCCACTCGCATATGGATTCCCTCATCATCAAACGTGTAACGCAGGGTGTGATACCGGAAATAAAGATACGGCAGTGCCACGAGCAGTCCCGGTCCCGATAGCGCGGCTCGGATAAGATAAAGGGTCCAGAGCGCCCGATCCGGCGCTTTCAAGGCGAAGATGTCGTGGGCTTGGGAAGATCCGGCCATTTGCAGCGCCATCTTTAGAGATTGCGCGGAAAATGGCGAGTTTCTCTTGTTTAGAAAATTTACGGGCGCGGGACGACCATGTTCACGCGCGCGGCTGACAGAGACACGACGTTTCGATCTTCAGATCGGCTTTTTCCCAAATATTCCGAAATTTCGCTTCGGTTTGCGCAGCTTCTTTCGGGTGCTTCTTTTGTGCTCGCAGACTCTGCGTGAGCCCTAGCAATGACCAGCCGTTATCAGGCAATTGTTTCAGGTCTTCGCGATAGACTTTTTCCGCTTCGGCGAAGCGCCGGTGATTCATCAGAACGGCCCCGAGGGAATGCCGCACCGGGATTAACCAGCCGGGCGGCTCGTCGTATTTGAGCGCATCCTCCTTTTCAATGGCAACGCGCAATTGTTCGATCCCTTTATCGATCTTCTTTTCCGCGACCAGGATTTCGCCTTCGACCATTGGAGTCACGACATCGAGAATCGTTTCGCAACTGTTGTTGCCTAGAAAATCCTCCTTCAGCACGAGCTTGGCGCGTTCCAAGAACGTGTCCTGCGCTTTTCGCGCGTTGGCAATGTCGCCCTTGGCCGCATAAGCGAGCGCGCGGGCGGCGTGATGAAACGCGCGGGTAAACGGCATGTAATCGGCGTATTGATCGGGCTCGGCCAGAATTTGGTCCCAGAGCCCGAAGCGGACCATGACTTCGAGCGGCATGGCGCCAAATCCCTCCGACTGCATGGCGTATTCTTTCAAAAGTTCCGGTGGAAACTCCGCGATCATGGCCCGGATATGTTTCATGGCCAGAGCGCGCTGTCCGGTCATCATCGCGGCGTAGGCGAGCATGTGCCGGTTATGGGCGGCATAGATCGGCACAAATCCTTTCGGTTCGCCGAACACTTTTCGATACTCAGCGTCCGCTTTTACGGCGTTCACGTTTGTGTCTATCGCTTGCAACCAGCGGCCGCGGCGGATGTCGATGTGCGATGGCATGTGGACATTGTGGGCCAGACCAGGTTGCAAACTGCGCAGGCGTTCCGCGGCCGCATCCGCGCGTTCGGGATGCGGCGAAGCCTCCACCGCGTGAATGTAAAGGTGGTTCGCGAACGGATGTTTCGGATTCAATTTTAAAACGGCATCCAGCGTTGCCAGAATTTCGTCGGTGCCGGGATTCGCTTTTCCATCCGGAGCCCATTGATCCCACGGGTGCAGGTCCATCATCGCTTCGGCGAAAAACGCGCCCACGTCCTGATCGCTCGGATATTTTTTCCAAACGTCCCGCATGGCATTGGCATAGGCGAGATCGAGCGGGGCGCGATCTTCGGGTTGCGGATTCGCGTAACGTTTGCTCAACGCCTCGATCAATGCGCGCTCAACCGGGGAGGCCTTAGCGGCATTTTTTTGCGCGAGCCCGAGTTCTTTCCAGGCCAGCTCGGCGGCGGGCGGCGGTACCTGCGTAAAATTAATGTGCGGACCACACGCGAGGGCGATGCCCCAATGCGCCATGGCGCATTCGGGCTCGATCTCCGCCGCCTGCTGAAACGAGCGGATGGCCGCGTTGTGATTGAATCCGTGAACGAAGGCGAGGCCTTGATTGAAGTAGCGCTGCGCCTTTTCTGAACCGGTTGTGATGCTGCGCGTGTATGAGCCGAGCCCGTCGTAGAACGGTTCCTCAGCCGCCCGAGCGAAGCCGGTCAATGCCAGCGCCGACCAGACAACGCATCCGTAGAAAAGTTTGGTCATCGTTTTCACACTCGTGACGCAAACTATTCACCGACTCCAAGGCAGCAACCACTATCGCCACCTCGGTGTAGTGGCGGCCGTGCCGGCCGCAATCCTCAAGGCAGGGAACACCTCTTCGAGGCCAATAATTTCGACAACGCGCTAGTAACCTCTGAGGAATCGTATCACGGCCACGAGCATCGTAACCACCTGGATGCCCGACAAGGCGACGATAACACCGAATAGCAGAAGCTCGGTCGCATAGTAGAGCTTGCCTTCGAGGCCGATGAAGTCGGCACTCAATTTCCAGAAACCGCGAATGTCGTGAGCACGGCGCGTTTCCTCAACAGTCGCGCGCGAAGCTTCGAGGGTAGACTGGTAATGGTAATCGGTCAGCGGAAAATTTGGCTGAAGATTTGGTGGGGGACCTACATGGAGTGTTGATTTCATAAATGTTTGTTGTTGGGGTTTGTTCCCGAAATTTCGGTCGGGATACCGCCCCGAAGTTCTTCGGGGGTGGTTCAAGTTCGACCACTGGGGTGCCGCGAAAGGCGGCCTCCAACTTGGTGCGATCCGACGCGCTTTATCCGGCCTGCCCGCTGCGGCGGGTGGCGTGGATTGACGCGTTGATCATTTTCATCTGCATACCTATTTACAGCCGTTTCCATGCCTGTCTAGCTGGCCCGGTCGGGTACTCGCGTAAGTGCCTCTCGCCGTGAGGATAGGGACGTAAGTTTATTTGTTTGAGCCGCGTCGCGTTGTGCTCTCTTCCGGGCAATTCTCATCCTGGTCGATTTTCCGGTTCAAAAAAGAGAAAACAGCCGTTCGGGAACTGAAAATGAAGCTCATTTCGCCAAGCCGACTGGAAAGCTCGCCGGCGACGTGCATACTCCGGATTGGAAATTCCAAACTCGCAATTCCAGCGCGCTGATTTCATTCTGGAGTCATGGCCGACGCGCTTACTCCAATGATGCAGCAGTACCGGCGGCTGCGGAGCAGCATCCCGGCCGACACGTTGTTGCTCTTTCGGCTGGGCGATTTCTACGAACTGTTTTTTGAGGACGCGAAGGAGGCGTCGGCGTTGCTGAATGTAGCGTTGACCAAGCGCAACGAAGTTCCGATGTGCGGGGTGCCCTACCACGCGGCGCCGACTTACATTGCAAAGCTGATCAAGGCCGGACGACGCGTGGCGATTTGCGATCAGACCAGCGAGCCGCAGCCGGGCAAGATCGTTTCGCGCGACATTACTCAGATCATCAGCGCGGGAACAGTGAGCGATCTCGACCTGCTCGAATCCAAGCGGGCGAACTATCTCGGCGCGGTTTATGTCGATGGAAACGTGTTCGGATTTGCCTACGCCGATTTGAGCACGGGTGAGTTTCGTCTGACGCAATTGCCGGATCGACAATCGCTCCTTGATCAATTGGCGCGGGTTTCGCCGACGGAACTTCTCGTTAGCGACGAGCAGAAGGAAGCGTTCGCAGAGATCGCCGCCGCACTGGGATACGACAGTTACGCGTTCTTGCCCGAGCAGGCGGCATTTACCTTGTGCGAGCATTTCAAGGTCAAATCGCTTGATGGATTCGGTTGCGGACAAATGCCGCAGGCAATCGCCGCGGCCGGCGCAATTGTGCATTACTTGAAGCACCAGCTTCGACGCAAGATCGATCATCTTGCGTCGTTACGCTGCGATGCACCCGCGCACTACGTTGTGCTCGATGCTGCAACACAGACAAACCTGGAGCTGGTCGAATCACGCAGCGTCCGGGATACAAGCCTGTTGGCCGTCCTCGATCGCACCGTCACGCCGATGGGCGGACGCAAACTGCGGGACTGGATCTTGCAACCGCTCCGCAATCTTGCCGAACTGGAATGCCGCCAGCAAATGATCTCCGATTTGCTGCAGGAGACAGATTTGCTGGCGTCGATTCGGGGCGAATTGAAATTGATTCGCGACATTGAGCGCGCGTCGGGGCGCTTGAGCCAGGCCTCGGGTAACGCCCGCGATCTGGTGGCGCTGAAAACTTCGTTGCAACAAATTCCGAAATTGAAGGGCGAGCTTGGAAAACTGCTTGAGCGACTCGCGTTCGGCACAGGTAGGGACGGCTCTCCGAGCCGTCCGTCGAATTTGGCCCAGCGTTTGCAAAATGAAATTCAAGAGATGCCTTCTCTGGCGGAGAAGTTGATGCGCGCCGTGGTGGACGATCCGCCATTGGCTTTGAAAGAGGGTGGAATCTTTCGGGATGGATACGATGTCGATCTTGATGCGTTGCGCGGGGCTTCGCGCGAGGGGAAGGATTGGATCAGTCAATTGCAGGAACGCGAGATCGAGGCCAGCGGGATCAAGTCGCTCAAAGTGCGTTACAACTCGGTGTTCGGTTATTTCATCGAGGTGACGAAATCGAATCTGGCGAGTGTCCCTGCGCATTACACCCGCAAACAGACGACCGTTGGAGGCGAACGTTTTATCACTCCCGAGTTGAAGGAAATTGAGGCAAAGATTCTCGGGGCGGACGAGCGGTCGCGACAACTGGAGTACCAACTCTTTCAAAAGTTGCGGGATGAAACTCTGCTCGAGCTCGGGCCGATTCAGCAAACGGCGGCGGCGATTGCGATTGTCGATGTTATCTGTGCGCTGGCCGAAACGGGTCGGTTGTACCGCTATTGCCGGCCGGTCCTGAACGAGACGCTCCGGCTTGTGATCAGGGACGGGCGTCACCCGGTGCTCGATCAAAATCTGGTGGAAGAGAAATTTGTGCCCAACGACACGACGCTCGATGGAGAGAGCATGCGGCTGGCCATCATCACTGGACCGAACATGGCGGGGAAATCGACATACATTCGCCAGGTCGCATTGATCGTCTTGATGGCGCAGATCGGCAGCTTCGTTCCAGCGGAGAACGCGGAGATCGGTTTGGTCGACCGCATCTTCACGCGCGTGGGGGCGAACGATGACCTGGCCCGCGGTCAATCGACGTTCATGGTGGAAATGAACGAGACCTCGAACATCGTAAACAACGCGACCGAGCGCAGCCTCGTTATCCTGGACGAGATCGGTCGCGGTACATCGACATTCGACGGACTCTCGATTGCCTGGAGCGTCGCCGAATTTCTCCATGACAAGATCAAGGCGCGCACTCTATTTGCCACGCATTATCACGAATTGACCAAGCTGGCCGAGGAACGGAGCGGCGTGTGTAATTTTAACGTCGCGGTCCGCGAATGGAACGATCAGATCATCTTCCTGCGCAAGATAGTGCCCGGCGGCGCGGACAAAAGTTACGGCATCCAGGTCGCGCGATTGGCCGGATTGCCCAAGGAAATTTTGGACCGGGCCAAAGATATTCTTTCGCATTTGGAGAAACCAAACGGAGCGGTCGAAGCCCCGCCGAAAACAAAGAAGAGATCGGGAGGAAAGAAAACGGCGCCGGAAAAACCGCAATTGGATCTGTTGTGAACGACCTTAGTCATCCTGAGCCCCGAAAGCTTTCGGGGTCGCCTGCCAAGCCGTAGCTTTATGCGAAGGCTGGAAGGATCCCGTTGGTTGGGGTGAAGGATTCACAATGGATCCCTCGACTTCGCTCGGGATGACAGCGTTAGTATACTTTGATTAGACGATGCCCCTTAAGACCGAAAAAGAATTGAGTGAAACGCAGCGCGCCCACTGGCTGAAGGCGGTAGCGGCGATCGAGATGCGCAATTTCGGATACGCGATCTCGCTGTTGCAGGGAATCTTGAAACAGGAGCCGGAGTTCCTGACTGGCCGGCAATTGTTGCGCCGGACGGAAGTAACTAAGAACAAGGCGGCCAAAAAAAGCATGTTCAACATTTCGACAGCGCCGATTGCGGTGATGAAAGCGCAACGGGAATTGAAGAAGGATCCGAAGCACGCGATGGAGATGATCGAGAAAGTCCTGGAGGACGAGCCGTATCATAAACAGGGAAATCTCGTCTTGAAGGAAGCGGCGGTGGCTGCGGGTTGGCCGGAGATTGGAGTATTCGCGCTGCAGACTTTGCTGGAAGAAAATCCGCGCGACGAAAAAGTTCTGCACGAATTGGCCCGGTTGCATCACGATCTCGGCCAGAGCGATCAGGAGGTCGAAATTTACAACCGCATCAATGAGATCAATCCGCTCGATGCCGATGCCCTCCGTCTGGGCAAAGACGCTTCGGCCCGGGCTTCGATGAAAAGCGGCGGATGGACGCAGGCGGAAAGTTATCGGGACCTGATCAAGGACAAGGAGGTGGCGGTATCGCTGGAGCAACAAAGCCGGATGAAGTTGACCGGCGAATCGATCGATCAACAGATCGCCGAGACCTATGCCGCCCATCAAGCCCAACCGGAGAATGTCGATCTTGCTCGACGCCTGGGCGTGTTAAACGAGGAGAAGGAAGATATCGAATCGGCGATCGCCTGGTATCAATATGCCGCCGACCTAACCAAGGGGGCCGATACCGGACTCATCCGAAAGGTTTCCGATTTGAGAATCAAGGGTTTGGAACGCGAGATTGCCGAGCACGAGGAGTTTCTGGCCACGCATCCGAGCGATCATGAATTGCATGGGAAGAGGGCCGAGAAATTGAAGGCGGCCAGGCTGAAGCACGCGGAAGTTCTGATCGCCGACGCGCGCGAGCGGGTCGATCGGAACCCGACCGATCTTCAGCTCCGGTTCGAACTGGGTGAGCGTCTGGCCGGCGCCGGACATTTCCGCGAGGCCCTGCCGGAACTGCAGCGGGCCCGTCAAAATCCGAATGCGCGTCTCAAGGCGATGAATCTGCTGGGGCTTTGTCACAGCGAGCTGGGAATGTTCGATCTGGCGATGAAACAATTTGAAGAGGCCTCGAAAGAGATTTTGTCGATGGACGCGATGAAAAAGGAGATCGTTTACAATCTGGGGCTTGTTTACGAGCGAATGGGTGAGGGCGAGAAATCGCTCAATTGCATGAAACAGATTTACGAGGCCGACTACGGCTATAAAGATGTGGCCAAACGGGTCGAGACTTCCTATACGCAAAACGCCCAGCAAAGGTAGGGCAGAGCCGGGGCGACAAGTATTCACATCCAAAGCGTCGTGAACGTGCGATTTTTGAATGGATGAGCATTCCGAGATGTCTCACCTCAAAAGAACATGATTATGAAAAAACAAACGAACATTTTTACACGGCTTACGATTATCGGCCTGACGGTTGGCGCCCTTTGCCTTAGCGGCGCGGCCTTCGGCCAGGCAGAATCGAAAAAGAAGGATGATTCCGCTGCGACTCAGCTTGCGGCGACGACTGAAGCAACGGCGAAGAGTCCTTTGGATGAAAAGGACAAGAAGTTCATGAGGAAAGCGGCCAAGGGCGGGATGATGGAAGTCGAGCTGGGAAAGATGGCGGCCGAGCACGCCAAGAGCGACGACGTGAAAGCGTTTGGCAAACGAATGGTCACGGATCATTCAAATGCGAATGACGAGCTCAAGGCTATCGCCGCTAAGAAGGGCGCGAAAATGCCGAAGTCCAAAGAGACTCCTACGTGGACCTCGGATAAGAGCTACATCGACATGATGGTGAAGGACCACGAGAAAGATCTGGCTGAATTTCAGGAAGAAGCAAAAGAGGGAACCGATCCCGACCTGAAGGCGTTCGCGGAAAAAGGGGCCAAGATGATTGAAGAGCACCTCAATCTGGCCAAGGAAACTCAAGGCAAGCTGAAGTAAGAAACGCTGAACGGCGAAGCGCGGCACGTCCATGGAGACGAGCCGCGCTCTCTGGTGGATCGCGATCTCCGAGCGCGATGTTAATTAATGGCGGCGGAGCCGCGTCGCATCTAGCATCGAGCTCGGAGAGCTCGATCCACCATCATGCGCAAGACGAAAATCATCTGCACGCTGGGGCCCGCTACAGAACAGACGGAGGTAATACGCCAGTTGATTGATGAAGGCGCGGACGTGTTTCGTCTGAACATGAGCCACGCTACTCATGACTGGGTTCGCGATATCGTGCCGCGAATTCGTGGACTGGCGCAGAAAATCGGGCGCTCGGTTGCGATTCTGCTCGATACCCAGGGCCCGGCCATTCGGACCGGCGATGTGAAGACGAATCTTCACTTGAAGCCGGGCGACATTCTCGAGTTCACCGTGCGCAAGGCGAAGAGCCAGGAGCGCTACTCAGTGGATGTCAATTACAACGGGTTTGTCGATGACCTGACGGTTGGCAACACGATCCTGGTAGACAGCGGCCTGATCAAGATGCTCGTGCTCGGAAAGGGAAAGAATCGGGTGCGCTGCAAGGTTCTGACCCGCGCAGCCCTCGGTTCGCGCCGACACATCAATCTGCCCGGGGTGCACGTGAATCTTCCGCCGTTAACGAAAAAGGACATTGTCGATGTTGGGCTTGGTGTGGCGATGGGAGTCGATTTTGTAGCCCTCAGTTTCGTCCGCGAAAAGAGCGACATCGAAGAACTGCGCAAACTCCTGGTGAAGAAGAAGAGCAAAGCGTTGATCGTGGCCAAGATCGAAGACCAACTCGCCGTCCGTTCGATCGACAAGATGATTGCCGCCGCGGATGCGATCATGGTGGCGCGGGGCGACCTCGGCATTGAATGCCCGATGGAAGAATTGCCAATTATTCAGCGGCGGATCGTCAAGAGTTGTATTCGTTTGGGCAAACCGGTGATCGTGGCGACGCAATTGTTGGAATCGATGATTAAGAACCCATTGCCGACACGGGCGGAGATCACCGATGTGGCTAACGCCGTGTTCGAACAGGCCGACGCGATCATGCTCAGCGGCGAAACAACGATCGGACGCTACCCGGTCGAGTGCGTCGAAGTAATGAATCGCGTGGCGACGCGAATTGAGCGCAGCGGCGGCGCCGGCTACGCCGAACACGCGCTGCTCGAAGACGACCGCCAGAAGACGGTCGCTTCGGCCGTGGTTCTGGCCAATTCGTTGCGCGATTCGAAACTGATCGTCTTTACCCGGCACGGGAGAATGGCGCGTTACGTCTCGAACATGCGCCCGGCGCGGGCGCCGATTTTTGCCTTTACCGAAAGCGACGAGGTCTATCGCCAACTGGCGCTCTACTGGGGAACCGTCCCGGTCCGGATCGACTTCACCGATCCACACGAGACGATCGACGCAGCGGAAAAATATCTGAAGAAGAACAAATTGTCTGCGCCGGGCAATCGGCTGGTGGTCATCAGCGATATCCAGTGGGGCCGGACGCTGGTCGATTGCGTGCAGCTGCGAATCGCGAAGTAACAAAGCAGTCTGTCATCCTGAGCCCTTCGACTCCGCTCAGGACAGGCTCCGTGAAGCGTAGCGGAACGAAGTCGAAGGATCCCGGGGAACGAGCTTAAAGTTTGCGCAACGGGATCCCTCGACTCCGCTACGCTTCGCTCGGGATGACGGCGTGGAAGCTTACGCTTCGACCGGCAACTCGACGTCGACCGGGCGCAGGACAGGCTCCGTTAAGCGCAGCGAAACGAAGTCGAAGAATCCGACTGAACGGCTGTGCATCCCGCTAGGATTCCAAAATGGTTCCAAATGAGTCGAAACCGCCAATTTATCGCTCATCTCTATTCGCGCTTTTCACGCTGCTGGTTTCGAAGGTTTTGAATACCCAATACCGTGCAAGCGGTAAAATAGAATAATATCCACGTAACCGTTAGAGTGTGTCCTTTCCCCCAAGCAGTTTCATCGATGATATATTGGTTGACGATGATACACGCAACAGCAACTCCTGCGATCAGGAAGTAGGATAGGAGCAAAAAGAGCCATTTCCCAAGGCGTTCTCGACGATGTCTCAAAGCGAAGCTCATACGGAGCAACAAACCTCCCGCCAGCACTCCGATCAAACATCCAACTAAAATGTCCATTTAATAATGTCTGCGCCAGTCCCCGTTACCAGCGCGCGATGGCCGGTGTAACCGAAATCCGACGCGGTGATGTTGCCCAACGTGGCCACTTGCTTGCCCCATGCATCGTAGTCGTATCGGGCTACAACCGTGCCGGTTGAATCGGTCACCTCGCGGATGCTTCCCAGGTGATCGCGGGTGTAAAAGAATTTCACCGGATTGGACGGGGTTGGGTAATTCACCTGGCCTTCGGCGAAGAAGCGCTTCTTACAATCGCGCCAGCGGTGTGGCGTTCCTCCACATGGTATATTTGGCTTCACTTGGTCGGGCTGGACCAAGGCGTGATATCCCAGCTGCCTCCGCGTGCTCTCGGAAATGCCTGATGTCGATCTCTCAAGAATGTAACGAGAGAGGATGCATTCTTCTTTTCATGCGGATTCACGGTTGTAGCGACCAAGGATTCAAGCAGCCTAATGAGCCGCCGCTCTGCGGCGCTGTTGTGCTCGATTGTTTCGATGTGGGAAGCTTTGTTGCCGGGAGCGAAAATCGTAAAGTGGAGCTCCGAGTGAAGAAGCTTGTCGCTCATCAGGTCGAACGGAAAATCAAGGCTCAATACATATACGCGACCATCAGAGAATCGAATCTCATTAAGAACGGAGCCCCCGTCCACCGCTGGACCTGTTCGTGTAAGGGAAATGCTCGCTGCGCGGGGGGTTTCCGCTAAAGCCTGATTCAGCGGAGCCTTGATACTTGGACTCTCTTGTTCACCGATCAGGCTGCTCGCCATCACAAGTGCGCTAGACATGATCAAGATCGACAATTTCATTTTCGTAAGTCCTTGCGGAGATGCTGGAGCATCTGATCAATGACGTCTCCTAAGAATTGCGGGTGACCAATCGTGCATCCGAACGGAGTAACAGTTTCCTGGAAGCTCACTCGTCGGGATCCGATCATAACCCAGCGCGACGCCTTGCACTGGGCCAGCGGTGTTTCCGTGAGCGAAAAGAATGATCTCGTCGTACTTTTTGCAACGCGATGCCAAGTCGGCTTTCGACGTTATCAACCCAATGTCGACGGTGTCCCCGCTCAGCGGATTATTTTTCTTGAAGTCGTCTATGGCTGAGAGAATCGCGACAGCATTGCCGTTGTTTTCGGCGGCGTTGGCGTCAACAGTGAGCGCATCGTGATATACACGGTTATATTCCGCGAGCTGGCCTGGCGTAAACCACCGCGGCGCAATGCCAATAAGAATATCCTTCAACCCGAGCGGGTCCCAAAGGTCGACAGGATCATTTGAGACATATCGATAGAGGTTTGCCGCTCCCCCTTCTCCGATCGGATCGCGACTCATCCATCTGGCGAGCGTTGGATTGTATTCCCGCGTCCGGGTCAGATTCATTTCGCTCGGGCCGTGGACATAGTGACCGGTGTAACCGAAATCGGACGACGTGATGTTGCCAAGCGTGGCCACTTGCTTGCCCCAAGCATCATAATCGTATCGGGCTACGACGGCGCCGGTTGAATCGGTCACCTCGCGGATGCTCCCCAGATGGTCGCGGGTGTAAAAGAATTTCACCGGATTCGATGGCGTTGGGTAATTCACCTGGCCTTCGGCGAAAAAGCGTTTCTTGACTATCGCACCGGTGCTGTCGCGTTCCTCGGCGATGGTGTTGCCGGACCACAGGAAAGTCTTGGTTACCGCTGCCTGTACTGTCCCCCGCACGACTTGAGTGTTCTTATTTCCGCTCGCCTGCGTTGCCTGAAAACTCAAGGTGTACGTGCCCGGATCGACAGACCCCATTTGCGAAACTGAACCGTTGTTGGTGATAAACGCTGTTTGACTGCCTTGCGGAGCACTCGGGCCGTCACCGATGAGCGCGCTGCCCGTGCCAGAAATCCCGGCGCTGCCGGTCCAGCTCCAACCGCTCTCTTCGGGCGCCTGCTCGTCCCCTTCCACCTCCGGCGTCTCAAACCCACCGTTCTCGACCATTTGGCCATTAAGCGCCACCAGATCGATCAGCGCAGTGTTCTCGCCCCCACTCGGGTTAACTCCTTCGAACGTAATCTTGTAGTTGCCGTCCGGCAGATCAATCGCATCGGTCGTAAATTCAGTGAACCCGCCATCTTTTGGCTCAATGTCCGCTGCCATCGCCGACCCGTATTCAATGATTCTCACGCGTCGCCCCAGTCCATCATAAGCAAATTCCGTGCGATTGCCGGTGGCGGTGTAGTTGATGGCCACCAGGCGGTTGGCGGCGTCCCATTACTTGTTATGCAAACAAATCAAGGGCTGCAAAATAGCATACGAAGAGCCATTTCACGACGGTAAGCTGCTTTCTTGTCGGTTTCTCCGAACAAAACTGCGAGGGCAACGTCTCTGGCGGAAGCCGAATGATAGCCCATTCGTTCAAAGTACTTACGGTATCGTTCACAAATTCTATCATTGGATAAGTTATCGGGCGTCATGAGCGATTTTCTCACATCCAACGATTTTTCGAATCGCAAGTCATACCCGGACCAACACAAAACTGCAGTTTCAATTTGATCTCTAGCTCCGGACACATCACGCGAATCCAGTATGTCGAGAAGGAATGGCGTTAATCGTGGATCATAGCGAGCTGTTGCTTGCGAGACGAAATGCTGAACTCCAACGGGACCGCGTTTTAGAGCCATGTTCCAACCACGCTTGAACAAACTTAAATAGCCAAACTTCTCGTACGCCTTGACTAATTCCTGGATACGCGCTTGGCGAATGGAAGCTGAAACATCCGTCGCTGCTTCCAATGGTGGGAAACCAAATAATTCAAAGATCCCGTTAAGCTCATCAAATAGTTGATCGATTACTATACTCGATTTCTCTACCTGCGCTTGCCGAATCAGCGCTTTTATGGCCGAGTCCGCTTGAAAATTCCCGAGCGCGATAACGCCCCAAATGCGTTCAGCATCATTTCCGCTGTTGAGCGCATCGATGTATTGCGCAATGTACTTCTCCCGGTCCGGGCTGCGTGTTTGGACGTTCAACAAACGTACGATTTGCGGAGACAGCCGGATCTGGCTGTCTTTGTTTACTGTCACTCCTCCTGGCACCTCTGCCTGAGAGGCAAAGCTGAGGACGCCAGTGGCGATGGCGACGAAAAAGCACGCACATTTTCTCATGGACGTTTCCCAAGAAGCAATCCTCTATTGGGATCAATAAAGTCTTGTCTGATGAGATCAATGCGAAGAAACCCTGGCGTAAAAGCAGAATCCGTTGGTTGATACGGCGCATCCGCCCTCTGCGATGCAAATTCTATGGCGTCTCTCGCTTGACTATTACAAACTCCATTTCGCAGATAGATAACATCTTGCTCGATTAGGCGATCGTAATAACTTCGCAGAGCCTCATCGTCCACGCGAGAAGGATCAAGTAGGTCAACATACCCGAACTTGTGCAAAGTTACCTCCTCGACCAGGAACGACGATGGATTATTGTATCGATGAAGGCCCGCGCTATCAAAGCTGTAGAAAGTACTTCCTCGGGAATCTACGATCCAAACCGCCGTGTGAGGAATTCCTTTCGCATCGGGACCCAATGTGATCAAATACGAGAGCAACCCGAGAGGATCAATGCTACTTGTTGGATCATTGGCCACATAGCCGTACAGATTTGGGCCCTGTTTTAACTCCGGGCTTGGTATCGGATCTCTGCTCATCCACCGCGCGAGAACGGGGTTATACTCCCGCGTGCGCGTCAAATTCATTCCGCTCGGCCCGTGGAGATAGTGGCCGGTGTAACCGAAATCGGATGCGGTGACCAAGCCCAACGTGGCCACTTGCTTGCCCCAAGCGTCGTAGTCGTATCGCGCTACAACAGTGCCGGTTGAATCGGTCACCTCGCGGATGCTGCCCAAATGATCGCGGGTGTAAAAGAATTTCGTGGTAGTGGCCCCGTTTACGCTGGCCTGGCCTTCGGCGAAGAAGCGCTTCGTTACTGTGGCACCCGCGCTGTTGCGTTCCTCAGCGATGGTGTTGCCGGACCACAGGAAAGTCTTATTGCTGTTGACGGAGCGGACCGTTACTCGCAAGGTCTGAGCGCTTTTGTTTTCGTTGGCCCGCTGCGCAGCTTGAAAACTCAGCGTGTAAGAACCGGGCTCGACGCTTCCCGATTGCGAGAGCGAACCATCGTTAGTGACAAAGGCCGCCTGCCTGCCTTCCGGCGCGGACGGGCCGTCGCCGATGAAGCCGCCGTCGGTCGCGATCCCGGCGCTGCCGGTCCAAGTCCAACCGCTCTCTTCCGGCGCGACTTCGTAGTCGGTCACCTCCGGCGTCTCGAACCCGCCATTCTCCACCAGTGAACCGTTGAGCGCTATTGAGTCGATCAGCGCCGTGTTCTCGCCGCCGTCGGGATTCAATCCCTCAATCTTGATGGTGTATTCGCCATCGGATAGATCAATGGGATCGGTGGTAAACTCTGTGTATCCCCCGTCTTTTGGCTGAATATCGGCAACCATGGCCGGACCGTATTCGATAATTCTCACGCGTCGCCCCAGCCCATCATAAGCAAATTCCGTGCGAAAGCCGGTGTCGGTGTAATCAATCCTGGTGAGTCGGTTGGCGGCGTCCCATTCATATGTTTTCCCACCATCATTAGTCAAATTCCCGTTGGCGTCGTAGACGAGTGGGAGAGGTTGGGACCATTGCCCTAAACCAAAGAACACTTTCACGCTATCGAGCTGATTAAGAATGTTCGCCGTGAACGCCGTCGTCTTTTCATGAGCGTGATTATGGCCAGCGAAGTACATGCTCTCTGACAGCCGGTTTCCAGCGTCGTCGTACCCATAGTAAAATTCGTGATCGTCCTGAAGGGCCGAAGTCAGCCATTGCGAGTCGTCGTATTCCAACGATATGTTGTTAATGGAGCCGCCCAGATTCTTGATCAAAGTCGCGATCTGGCCGTCTGCGTAATACGTGTAGTTAAACAAAGAAAGGGTGGTATCGGGTGATTTCTTATTCTCCAAAATCTGGAGCCTCGGATCGGCCGGATATGATGCATAGGTGTAATTCGCGGTGAGGCCGGTCGCGGTCGGATAAACGAGCGTCTTAAGCCGTGGGGTTTTGCCATCGTAAAGGCGGGTGAACGACCCCAGGGGATTGGTAGAGGAATCCACTCGGCCGAGGCCATCGAACGTAATCGAGGAACTAATTCCGTTAATCGACTGACTGTTCAATTGCCCCAACATGTCATAACCGTAGGTGATCGTGTCGCCCCCCCAGATTCCGCCCACGGTTTTCAATCTGGTGGCGCCCTAGGTGATCCGGTTGTATTTGGGGTCGTAGATATAATTCACCGTTGGTGTGGGCATTTGCGCATTGGAGTAGCTGACCTGCTTCAGGTTGTCGTCCACGTAATACCGGTAATTTGTCGACTGATTCCGCGCATCGGTCATCGATTTTAGTCGGTTGGTTGCGTCCTCATAAATGTAGAGGTCGAACAAGTTGTTGGCGTACGTCTTTTTGGTCATCCGGCTCTGCCCATCATAATCAAAGCTGGTTGTGTTATGGTTCGCATCGACAATCGAATCGAGGAGCCCGCAATTGCACCAGACATATTCGGTAATTCGATGTTCGGGGTCCTCCACGAATCGGAGATGCTGGAGGGCGTCGAATGTGTTGTGCGTCATACGTCCCGCGCGATCCCGAACCCATTCCGGATCGAGCCGATTATAGGTGATTTCCTCGTAAGTATTATCCGGGTAAGTGATCTTTCGGATTTGGTTGAGGTCGGTGTACTCGATGGTCGTATTGTATCTCGCATTGTTCGAGTCGGGAGGGCCGGTAACCGTTTGTACGCGACCGTAGGCGTCGTAGGTGAAATCGACCGGCGCGCTTAACACAGTGCCATTATCGCCCGTGATGGTCTTTAAGTACCGGTCGTTTTGATCGTATGTGAATCTCGTTGCCTCGCCCTTCGGATTCGTGATGGTCTTCAGTTGCCGCTGGCTAGGATAGTAGTCGTATGTTGTTTGCTTGCCCGCGGCATCCTTGTACCAGGCCGGCATGTGAGACGGCGCGCCTTCGTAATTGTATTCCGACAGCAGGTCGTCATTCCCACTCGCATTTACCTGGAGCACCCTTTCTAGATCAATGCCATTGTCCTTGTATCGGTACTTCGTAACGCGACCTGATGGATCTGTCAGCTGGGTGATATTTCCCTTGCTGTTGTAGACATATTGGTACCGCTGCGTCGTATTGGCTACACCAGTTTCCAACCTGCGGGCCACGACCTGCGGATAGCTTTCCGTGCCGACTGTGTATGTGGCGGATTGGCCAACATAAGTGTACCAAATCCGGTTCTCATTTGGCGCCTTCTCGCTCTCTTTCATGCCGGAGGCCCTGTTGTCGGTAGTGTGGAGCCAGTGGGTGATTTTCGCCTGCGTGTAATCGCCCGGAGCGACGGCCATCGCCTTTTTGCTCCAGTAGAATGTGTTGCGATGCTTCAGATACTGGTTGGTAATCGTTAGATTCTCAGGCAGGGTTCCAGAATCTTCTTCGCTGTCATCGATCGGTGCGTTGTGCCGAAACTCCACGCGCTCCTTTCCCATATTTGGATCGGTCATCTCCAACCACCGTTGTTGCACCTGCGGATCGGTGTTTTCACCAAAATCAAAGTTGCTCGTGCCATAAGGCGTCGTCAGCGAAGTGATAAAATCAACCTTTTCAGGGGTGGTTCCATATGTGAATTCCGAGGTCAATCCACCCATGTCGGTGATCTTCTTTAAGTGCCCATCCGGGTAATACTCGAATGTGGCGGAGCGATGTGGCGTGAATGGGTCGTCAATACGCGTTAGGCGATGGCTATCGCTTGGATCGTCGTAGTGAAGAATCGTGACCCGCCCGATGTCGTCAGTCACTGATGTCAGGTTGGAATTCGCGTAGGTAAAAGTGAGTGAATGATCAACCGGATCGGCGAGCTTGGTCAAAAACACTCTGCGGCCGGGCGTTGTCCCAACATAATACCCAAACGTCTCCTCTGATCCATCGGGCAAATGGCGCTTGTACTTGTTGGGATCGGATGTCAGTCTTTCTATATACGCGTGGCTATACCCGCCGCCGCTTACAAGCACCCAATTTTGAGCGGCGAAGTCGTACGTGTACGTCTCCATCCCGCCGCCTTGAGCGTAGAGCTTGATGTTGTCCGTTGTCCCAGGCGTATCTTCCAGATACGATAGCCAATTCAATGTCCATTTCGGACCCAAATTCGAAAAAGTGAACGTTGATGGTTGGCTCATGTCCCGTTGATTGTATGTCACAGTGACACTCACCGCGGGCCCCCGAGGCGGTGTGTAAAACAGGGGCGTATCCACGATATTCAGGCTGACATCCATCGCGTGCGCGCTGTAGCGCGCCATCCCGGGACTTCCCCCGCCACCACAGTTGCACCCCGGGCCGTTTCCACCCACCATTTCATCGCACGGTGTGATGCGATCGGGGTCGTTCCCGTTGGTTACACCTTCAGGGACGCTTTGGGCAACTGACACTGGCGGTCGCAATAACAATGATGCTGTGATGACAACCAGAATTCCAAATAGCAGGCTAAATGATGTCTTTTTCATCGGTGTAGTTGGGTTTGTTGTGGAGTGAATTTTCTGTGAAGCGGTCCGCTGTCGCGCGGTTCGAGAGGGGAGTGGCGGCGAGCAAGGTTGCTCGGCGAATTG
Source organism: uncultured Verrucomicrobiae bacterium (assembly GCA_963815455.1). Lineage (GTDB taxonomy): Bacteria > Verrucomicrobiota > Verrucomicrobiia > Chthoniobacterales > UBA10450 > JBDTZF01. The sequence goes on along the minus strand of CAWFGO010000001.1, from coordinate 460,769 downwards.
TGAGTCGCGCTGCCAAAGCTGGGCTGGGAAGAAGGCTTGCCTTTACTCGCGCGAGTGCCGAGAGCTCTGAAGCTCTGAAGCTCTGAAGCTCTGAAGCTCTGAAGCTCTGAAGCTCTGAAGCTCTGAAGCTGAAGCTCTGAAGCTCTGAAGCTCTGAAGCTCTGAAGCTCTGAATTGGCGATTGCACGTTAGGCGGCGTTTGTCTGAAACAGGTCGAGGGAAGTCAACAACAATTTTCGCTTGGGGGATTTCTTCTTCGCCGGCTGACACCTCACCGGTCGAAATTACTGGTGATCGTCACCGATATTCAATGGGGCGCGACGCTGGTCGATTGCGTGCAGCTGCGCGTGGCAAAATGAAAGTAGGAGGGGCCTCAGTGCCCCGATGATCGATGATCGCAGCACTAAGGCTGCTCCCACATTGAAGTCTGCTTACGCTTCGACCGGCAACTCGACGTCAACCGGGCGCTCTTTCTTGCTGAGCGCGCGGCGGAGCTTCGACAGGGCAATGTTTTGCAGCTGACGAATGCGTTCGCGGGTCACGCCGAATTTCTTGCCGACTTCCTCAAGCGTCTTTGGTTTGCCGCCATCGAGGCCGAAGCGCTGGAAAATGATCTTCTTCTCTCGATCGTCCAGAACGTCGAGCAATCCGCCAACCTCGTTGCGCAGGTTTTTGTCGCGCAAAAGTTCGAACGGCGTCTGGGCGTCCTCGTCGCCGACGATCTCACCGAACTCGGTCGAATCATCGTCGCTGATGGGAGCGTCGAGCGAGGCCGGGCGGATCGACACCGTTTTGAGCTGGGAGACTTTTCCGGCAGCGATGCCGATCTCGTCGCCGAGCTCGTCATCTGTCGGTTCGCGGCCAAGTTCCTCGCTCATTTGCAAAGAGACCCGGCGCATCTTGGAAATTTTATCGACCAGATGAACAGGCAGACGGATGGTCTTGCTCTGGTTGGCCAAAGCGCGCTTGATCGACTGTTTGATCCACCAGGCGGCGTAGGTGCTGAGCTTACCGCCCTTGGCCGGATCGAAACGCTCGACGGCTTTCATCAAGCCGATGTTTCCTTCGGAGATCAGGTCCAGCAGCGGCAGACCGAGATTGGCGTAGTCGTGCGCAATCTTCACGACCAGTCGCAGGTTCGACCTGATCATGAGCGCACGCGCCTCGCGGTCGCCTCGTTTAATTTTAGCGGCGAGCTCGATCTCCTGGTCAGGAGTCAAGAGCGGGATTTGCCCGATCTCGCGCAGGTAAATCTTTATTCCGGTATCGCTATCTTCGGCGGCCATATAACTTCGTTTCATGAATTGTGGGGGGAGTCGGGGGTTGGACTGACAAGGTCGCGGCGAGTTGCCCCGCCGAGATCTCGTAAATCTCTCCTATAAAAACATCTACCAAGTATTTAACAAGGTTAAATATTCGCAATTCTGACAGGGGCCCGTCCCGCCTTGTTCAATCTTTTTCCGGCCCCATCTATCTTCGGCAAGTAAGACGCTATCCATTTGGTTTGTTTGCCGCGCGTTTGGTCGATTTTTCATTCTCTGGCCGCGCCAGGCTGTCTCTGGGTCCGTCAGTCCCTAATTGCCCCTTTTCCTCCCTCCCATTCTTTGACAACCTCATTCGCGCGATGTTGGCAAAATTTTATTCGGCTGCCGTTTACGGGGTGGACGCCTACGAGGTAGAGATCGAAGTCAATGGGGCGGGCGGCCTGCCGGCAATCGTGGTGGTCGGCCTGCCCGACACCGCGGTGAAGGAAAGCAAGGACCGCGTGACCACGGCCATCCAAAATAGCGGTTATCATTGGCCGCGCGGACGCACCACCGTAAACCTCGCCCCCGCCGACGTGAAAAAAGAGGGCCCGAGTTTCGACCTGCCGATTGCGCTGGGAATGATCGCGGTGAGCGAAGAGATCGACACAACCGCTTTCGAGAATTTCAGTTTCGTAGGCGAACTGGCATTGGATGGAAGTGTGCGCGCTGTCAAAGGTGTTCTTCCCGTTGCCCTTGAAGCCCGGCGCCGGGGCAAGCGCGCCTTGTTCGTTCCGGAAGCAAACGCGCGCGAAGCCGCCATGGTCGATAAGATCGACATCTACGGCGTGCAGAATCTTCGGCAAACATTTCAATTTGTGCGCGGCGAGATTCCGTTGTTGCCGACGCGCGGCGATCTGACCGAATTTTTTGCCACGCATCAAGATTACGATGTCGATTTTAGCGATGTGAAAGGTCAGGGCCACGTAAAGCGGGCGATCGAAGTGGCTGTGGCCGGCGGTCATAACATGTTGATGATCGGCCCACCCGGCTCCGGCAAATCGATGCTGGCAAAACGTATTCCCACGATCATCCCGCCGATGTCGATCGAGGAAGCGATCGAGGCGACCAAGATTCACAGCGTGGCCGGATTGCTTCACGGCGACAGATCATTCCTGGCGACGCGTCCGTTTCGTTCGCCTCATCACACCATTTCCGATGTCGGATTGCTCGGCGGGTCCGCCACGCCTGCGCCGGGCGAGGTGAGCCTTGCTCATAACGGAGTTCTTTTTCTAGACGAGCTTCCGGAATTCAAACGATCGGCCCTGGAAGTAATGCGGCAGCCGATCGAGGACGGAAAGGTCACCATTTCGCGAGCCGCCGGCAGCCTCACGTTTCCCTGCGAATTCATATTGGTCGCGGCGATGAATCCATGCCCGTGCGGATATTTCGGCAATCTAAAACGGGAATGCCGTTGCGGTCCGGTGCAGGTGCAGCGTTATCGGCAACGCATTTCCGGGCCGCTGCTCGATCGCATCGATCTTCACATTGAAGTGCCGGCGGTGGAATATCGAGACGTGGCCAGCGAACGGGCCGAGGAGAGTTCAGCCGTGATTCGCGAGCGGGTGAATCGGGCACGGCAAATCCAGCGGGACCGGTTCCAGAAAGATCGAAAGACCAGCTGCAACGCGCGCATGGCCGCGCGGCAACTTAAACAAAATTGCAAACTGAGCGCCGACGCACAGGAATTGATCCGGGTGGCAATGACGGAGCTAAATCTCAGCGCCCGCGCTTACGACCGGATCTTGAAAGTCTCGCGCACCATCGCCGATCTCGACGCAAAGATCGACATCGCACCCGAGCACGTGAGCGAAGCGGTCCAGTACCGCACGTTCGATCGCACCCTTTGGGTCTAGCAAATTCCCGTCATCCCCCCAGCGTAACCGAGGGATGTAATCACTTGCTCTTGATAGATACGCTCTCGATTTTCGCGCCACCGACCAATTTTTCGGCGAAAGTTCCGGTATGATATTGATGACAGAGCAGGCATCTGTCTCCGGCGACTCGCGGTCTGTGGCATTCAGCACAGACCGCCTTGGACATGGGCTTAAAATTACTTTCAAACTGGCGCGGATTGCGGGGGGCTCCGGAACCGCCGGTAAAATATTTCTGATAACCGGAATTGGGATTGAGACCGTGGCAGGTTTGGCATCCCTTATCGCCTAACAAACTAAAGTGCGACGTGTGTTTGAAAATGGTGAAGGAGTGCGCATTAGGCTCGGGATGAGCCGGCAGCCAATTGACCATAATGGCTTCCTCGGACCGATCTGCGGTATGACACTTCATACAGACTCCAGGCGTCTGCGGATCGGCGAGCTTTTGAAACACCTCCGGCGTGGTTCGGTCGAGTTGAGCCGCTGCCGTCAGCCACGCCACCACAAAAGCGTCGGCGTGTCCGGAAGGACGATAGAAAATGGTGAAGCTATCGCGCGGTCGATACCAGCCGCCGGCCGCGGCCCATTCTTCCGCTTGTTTCGGTTCAATCGGCGGCGGCGTACCGGCAGGCGACGGCGTCGCCTTCGCTGCTGCCGCCGGCTCTAGAAGATCGCCCCCGGCAAGGTCTTCATCCTTGGATCCAGATTTGGACGGTGCGGGAGACGCGGCTAACAAATCGCCTCCGGAAGCGAGGCTTTCTCCCCCAAGGAGAGATTCATCTCCTCCGCCTGATTTTGCCGGAGACGAAACCGGCGATGGCCTCGGAGTTGGTTCCGGGCGTTTGGGGAGCGGCGGTTTAATGCCTTTGCGAAAATTTGGGACTTCGGTAAGCAGATCAGGCATCCAATCCTTCTGCGCCGCGAGCAAGACGGCCGGAGAAATTTCTCCGGCCAGTCCGGCCAACGCCGGTTGGTCGGTCCGTGCCATTTGCGATTTGATCTGTTCCAGCAAGTAGCCTTGGCCTTCGACGATCAGATTGAAGAGGAGACTTTTGACACCCCACGCCAGCTGTTCCGCGGCGGCGATTTGACCGGAGCCGGCTTTGCTCAGGTCCAGGAGATCGATTCCCTGCAGTTCTTGCCAGGCCTTCCGAGTTATTGGCTCGCGGTTGAGCAGCAATTCCATGAACGGCGTGATTTTACCGTCGGCGAATTTTGGCCACTGACCAATGCTGATTCCTTTTGCCACCAGGGTTTCGATATCCAGACCGGGGACAGTAAAAAATGCGATGCCTTTAGTAGTCATTCCTTCCCCACGAATCTGCGAGCCATGGCAGCCAGCGCAGGTGACCTCGAAATTCTTCACCTGCATAAATCGACCGGACGGATCTGGAGCATGACAGACCTGACACGAGCCGGGAGCTTTCTCTTTCATTTCTGCAAAGTGCTTTTGCAGATGGGAATTGTGATCGAAAAAGATTTGGGTGCGCCGGCGATATGGATAATCGGAAAATTGCGGATGTCCGTTTTCGAAACTTGCGAATTGGACCGAATGGCAGGTCTGACACTGCGCATTTGAAAGACGTTTTAAATCAAAGGTGCGGCCGTGATGTTCTTGATGGCAGGTTGAGCAGGCCATTTCCCCTGAGTGCGCATCGAGTCCACTGACGCTTCGGCTGACTTGGAGCAGAACGGGACCTTTGGCCGAGCCAGGATTCCGTTGAAGCTTTTGATCGAGCGCAGCCAGCGACGCAGGCACGACTCCATGGGGATTGAGCGGGTGATCGCCCAGCGAGTGGCAGTTCAGACAGAGCGCACTATCGGCCAGCGCGCGTTTTTCGAACCCCGCGATCGAAGCATGATTTTTGAGATCGACGCTGTGACAGTCGCTGCATTTCGCCGCCGAGGTGGCGTGAGCATTAGTAAGCTCACCGGGATTCATCCATTCCCGTCGAAACGCAGTGCTAAAGAGAAGCAACAACGCGCCGATCGTAAGGGCCACGACCATCCAAACACCGGCTGCCCGAAGTCGTCGCAGAGAGCGAACCGGCTGGCAGGGAGGAATGGGATGCGAGCACTCGCCGCGTGGCAACGGACCTTCGCTGCACTTCCCGCCATCGGCTTCGGAGCGGGTGCAGAACCATCGATCGCCCTTTCGTGCGGGTATACATTGGCCCGTAGCGCGACAATTGCCGTGTTTGTCCGGTCCGAGCGGGCAAGGAGATCCTTCACTCGCTCGTCCACAGATCCAACCCTGGTTCGGACGCTCGTACCGATTTTGTTTGAAACCGAGCGGATCTAGCGGGCGCTGCATTTCAAAACCTTCCCGCATAGAGCGTAGCAACAATTCCGTGCGCCACGCCGAGTAAAATCAAGCTGTAGGTGAGTGGGATGTGGACAAAGAGCCAGAGTCTCAGTAAACGCTGAGCCGCATACTGGAAATCGAGGTTCTGTTTGGTTTCGATCCAATCGCGAATATCACGGGCGATGGTCTTTTCCTGTTCGTTTAGATATCGATCCAGGGCCTCCATCTCCGCCAATAGCGTGTGCAAACCGCGGCCGGCGCCGGATAAAGCGTAGAACGCCGCCGGAACTCGCGCGAAGAAATCGCGCAATCGTTGCACGTAGAAATCGCCCAGGGTCGATGATTCGGTTTCGGACTCGGCTTTGCGAATGAGGGCTTCGACGTTGTGCTGGATATGCAAGCGATAAGCAGGGATGCGTTCGTGAGGCAACGCTTCGCCCGAAGCAGTCATGCGTGGCGGCAGATTGCGGCTAATGTAGAGACCGAAAATACCGCTCAGAACAACAACGCAAAAAACCACAGCCAGCGTCACTTCCATTACTCCGGTCGGGATGCGAAAACGAATGTGAAGCAGAAAAACAAAGAGGCAGAACCAACCCGCGTAGATATGTATCTGAAGCCAGGTCGCGGCCTTCACCAGAGGCAAGAATGGCAGTTTTTTCCGGGCGTTGAAAAGAGTGAGCGCTAGGACCAGCAACAGAAGGATACGCCAGTATAAGTCGCATCCGGTCGCAACGCGGTCCGCAGGAGTTGCCATCCGGCAAGAGTCAGAGCCGAGATAACGGCGAGACCGGCAATGAAGCCGGTGCGGCGGGCAACAAGCGGGCTCACCGGTTCATCCACCTCGATAGTTTGTCGATCTCGCCCATGTCGGCACGGATCAGAGCGTCATGAGGGCAGGCCCGAACACAGGCCGGCCCCCCGAGTTGATCCACACACAGGTCGCACTTACTCGCCTTTAAAATCGGTGCCTGAGTTGCTTCATCGAGAAAGAACCTGCCGTTTCGATCGCGGATCTCGACCATTTGAATGTTATCGGTACGGGCAACTGTTGGCGCAGGTCGCGCAGCCGATGCAGGTGAGGTCATTGATCACAACCTGGCCCTGGATCGACTCACGATGGATGGCCCCGGTAGGACAGCCGATCATGCAAACTGGATCGACACAATGCATGCAGGCATTGGCTACCATGATCCCGCTATTAGCGTGGCCATGACGGATAAACTTCGGATTATTATCATGAGCCGCGGCGCAAGCCCGCACGCAATCGTCGCATCTCGTGCAGCGATCGAGATCGATCAACATTGTGGCCGTCCCGTTGACGAAACGTTCTTCCACTAAAAACTCAATCATCTCCGGTCCAAAGGTGGCCATGGCGTCGCGTTCCACGTCGATCTCACTCTGGCGCTTTGTTCGCTCGCGGATAGCAGAGACCTCGGCATCGCTAAAACGCGGCGCGATGAACTTTTCCACGATGGGCGTCGGGATGACGAGAACGTCAACGTGACCGATGGCACGCAGCGAGAACTCCAGGCCGGTTGGTTCAGGATACTTTGAATTGCAAAGCAGCGACGAGAGACCGTAGACATCACCCTTGCCCAGATAACTGATCGTGCGTTCGCCATGATTGTATTTTCGACTGAGGCGCGCGAAGCCGCTGCGAATCAGAATTAACCCATTGGGGTAATCACCTTCCCGGGCCACGATCGGTTCCTTTTGAAGACGTTGTTGAGCCGATCCACCGCGAGCCGTCCGGTATGATACGTTCCATTCGAAGTCGCCGAAACCTTCGAAAATGGTGTGATCAGCGATGGCCTGAAGCGCTTCAGGCGAGAGGCCAGCCAGGAACGGAGTCTCGCGCAAATGGACCAGGAGGCTTCGCTCCCGATACAGCCGATCGATATGTTCTTTCCATTCCGGCGCATAACGGCGTATTTCGCGTAGCCCCTGCCATCGTATTTCCAGTAATTCCGCCGGTTCGTCGGCGATTACAGTCGCCGTTCGCGGCGTCCGGCTGAGAGCTGCTATCTCTCCAAACAATTCACCCGATCCTATTCGTGCGGTGCGATTCTTTTTCAATACGCCGGGTACATCTTGAAGAAAAATGTGAATGTCTTCGCCGTCCGCCTGGCGGGCTTTCACAGCGGCGGAGGCCGAGCCCCTGGCGGCTCGGTTACTCGAATAGTCACGCACCTCGGGATAAACGGGCCGGTTCCAGAGCTGCGCCAGTGAGCCAAAGAAACTCTTTTTCTCGGGCTTGCGCCGGCCAAGCAACTCGGCCGGTAACGAATCCAACACCACTCGAACCGCTCCGCTCAGAATAAAAAACGCGGAGCTCCCATAATCGCCTTCACGAACAATAATGTCACCGTGCTCGAATTTGCGAATGCGGGTGTCGTTGCGAAGAACCCCGTGCAGAGGAATGGCCGGCGGAAAACGGCTGGCATCGGTAGTGGAAAATGGCGGAATCGTGAGAAGACGATCGACATCTGCATCCGACATCGCTCCCCCGAAAGGAACATCCCACCGGTGCGGACGGGAGATTCGCGTCAAGGATTCAGCCACGATCTACAATTGAAACAATTGCCGCCCGAACTGGCAAGCAGCGACCGTCAATTGTTTAGGGTTGATACGGCTTCCCGCGATACTGCCCTGGCTTCGGTAACAAGGGGTCGAGTCCCGCCAGTTTATCACCGGTCACGTTTTCCGAAAACTTCTTGGCCAGCTCAGCCACTTTGTCCGCCGCTTCATCCAGCGGCTGCTTATTGTTCAGCTTAAGGGCAACACCGCCGACCGTGGTGATGATCTGCGCCATCTCGTCAGTGGGTGCCGCCTTCTGGATCTCCTCGACCTTCTTTTTTAGTCCGGCAACGCGCTGAGCCATGGTCACGCCGTAAGTCGCTTTTTCGGTGGCACTGCCCACGCCGCGGAGACTGTATTCAAGATCGAGAATCGCGCCGGTGGCAAACATCATGCGTTTGCGGTTGGCGTCGTCTTCCTTGTTCGTTTTGCCTTCCTCGCCCTCGGGGGTGAGAAAATTGTGCCGCACCATCCCCTGCGACCAGGCCACCAGTTCAAATCCGGGCGTGCCGGCGGTGTGTCCACCAGTGTTCACTAATTTCTCGTTAGGAACGAGATGGCATTGATAACAATTCGCCGCCACCGCATCAACATTGTCGGGACGAATCATTCCCGCAGCGGCGGACTTCGTCCGGCGCTCCTCCCGCGAAAGTTTCTTGTCATTGTGGACATTAATCCAGTCGGCCGCGGCGCCATGGCACGATTCACAAGACACTCCTGAGATCGGCTCTGCCTGGCCGCCCTTGGCCTGGACAGTGTAATGGCAGGTTAAGCAGAGGCTTTCCGATTTGATCCGTTTGATCCCGAGGGCGGTCGAGATTTTCTGGCCGTCAGCGCTGCGATGCATGGTATCGAAGGTCTGGAAATGCGGAGTGAGCTTCCACGCTTCGACTTCATATTTGTGGCACTCGCCGCATTTTGTGGCGCCCACCACTTTTGCCGGATCAATTTCGTGGACTTGGCCGCCATACGCGCCGCCGCTGCTCAATACGAGCCCGAACACGACCGACGCTGCGCTGAGTTTGAGTCTTCGAACATGCATAACGAATTCTCCTCCTCCTTTTTCTTAGGATCAATTTGCCGCGATAGAACTGCGTAATGCAATCGATGTTAAAGAGCAAGCTTCTTGTCTTGGACGATCAAGAATTTTCGAGTTGACCAGAGTCGCGAAAGATAGCTTGATCATGGGCTGGCCATGCTCGCACAACGGCATACCGCGGTTTTGGTCGGCTGCTGCTGCTGTTTGTTTCTGGCGGCGGTTGTCCGGACCACATTCGGGCAGGATGCGGCCAATACGCCTGCAGCCACGTCGGAAAAATCGGGTGAAACGGCAGAAGAATCATCCAGTCCTGCGCCGGTGAGTTCACCATCGGCCTCAGCCGTTGAGAGTCCGGCGGCAGCTTCCACATCAAGTGATGATTTGCTGGAACCGGCAACACCAACACCAGGACAAAGCTCATCATCTGACGACGATTTGTTGGTTCCTGAGAAACCAAACCCGGCAGCCAAGCCTTCATCGGATGACGATCTGCTCGCGCCTGGAGGGACCGAGGAGCAGATCCCCGTCGAGCCCGACAGCCTGCTGCCCCCGGAGCCACTGAAGCTCCCTCCCAGGGCAGGAGGATCAACCGCAGCCGCGCCACCGGCAGATGCTGCTGCTGCGCACGCAAAGTTGCTCGTGGAAAACAAGTTTCCATCAGCCTCGACCTGCGCGACCTGCCATCCCACGCAGTTCCGGCAATGGTCGGTTTCTCAACACGCCTACGCGCAGATCAGCCCGGTGTTTAACACGATGCAGGCGACGATCGAAAAACGCACCTCGGGAAGCAACGGCGACTTTTGCATCCGTTGCCACACCCAGGTCGGCATGCAATTAAAGGAGCCGATTTTCGTCAGCAACATGGACCGCAATCCCACATCCCGCGAAGGGATCAGTTGCATCGTCTGCCATCGGGTGAAAAACAACTACGGCAAGGTCAGCGGGCGCACCGCCATTCAAGAGGGTGACCTTTTCGAGCCGGTCTATGGGCCGCAGGGAAACAAGATTCTGAAAGAGGTCATTTCCGAGCCCGATCAATTCCAGGTCGTGACAAAACGAGGCGAAGTCGGCCGCGCTATCCACACGAACGTGGTCAAGTTCGATCCCTTGGAAAAATCGGGCTTCTGCGGCACCTGCCACGATGTGAATTTGCTCAACGGTTTCCGGTTGGAAGAAGCATTTTCCCAATTCAAGAATTCGCAGGCTAACAAGCGCGGCGAAACCTGCCAGGATTGTCATATGGCTAAAATCCCAGGTCTGAAGTCCGATTACGCTTTCGGTCCCGCCGCCACAGTCGGCGATAAACCCACGCCATCGCGCAAATTGACCGATCATCGTTTTGCCGGCCCCGATTACTCTGTCATTCATCCCGGATTGTTCCCCTTTAACGTTAAGGCGCAGGCGCTCGCCACGATGCGGGAATGGCTGCAATTCGATTATCGCGCCGGCTGGGGCACGGATGCCTTTGAAAATAGCGCACCGGCCGGTTTCAAATTTCCGGCGCGCTGGCAATCGATCGACGATCGATACGACGCGCGAGCCATTCTCGACGATCAATTCGCGAAACTGGAGGAGGCGAACTTGCAGCGTTACCAAATTTTGCGGCGCGGCTTTCAATTGCACGATTTTGTCCTTCAACGGAACGATGCGCGTGGGATCAAATTCAAGATTAAGGTGGTAAACGGCACCGACGGCCACGGCACGCCGACCGGCTTCGATGCGGAACGCGCCAATTTTCTCCAGGTCACGGTTACCGATCAGCGCGGCAAAGTGATCTTCGTTTCCGGTGATCGCGATCCGAATGGCGACTATCGCGACGAGGAGTCAAGTTACGTTCACGATCGTAAGTTGCCGTTGGATAAATATCTCTTCAGCCTGCAATCGAAGTTTTTAGTCACGCTGATCCGCGGCGGCGAGCGCGTGCAGGTGCTTCCCACGAACAAGAGCGTCGATCCGCTCCCGTACGTGCGGCCGGCGACGAACGCCGACGCGCTGCTGGCACGGCCGAACGGCGCTCGTAAACAGAGCATTGTATTGCCGCCGGGCGGCTATCGTTGGGCGCCTTACAAAGTAGATGCCAAGTTTCTGACCGGTCAGGGGCCTTACAAAGTGAACGTGAAATTCGTCGCCCAGATGATTCCAGTAAATCTGATCAGCGACATCGTTGAGGTCGGCTTCGATTACAACATGTCGCCCAAGGGCATTGCCGACAGTGTAGTCGAACGCTCGCAAATACTCTGGAACAAGGCGATTACTCTGCCTTCGGCTCCGACGGTCATTAGCCTCAAGCCGACCGAGGACGAAATCATGGCGCCACCGGAAAAGCCTTTTCTGCCGGAATCAAAAGCCGCGCATCAGGCCCTAAAAGTGGCTGAGGCCGCAACGCCTTCTCCACATTGATCGCGAGCCCATGCGCACGATCCTGATCACCGTTTTCGCCGCCGGTTTTGCCCTAACAAGCGCCTCCAGTGCGCTGGCGGCGGACACCGCATCTGGAGAAGAGACGACTACAAGCGCAACGACGACGGCCGACGGCATGGCAATGCCTGCTCCGCCAAAGAAGAAAAGCGGTTTTTTCGGCCTCTTCCAAGGCACGCCCCAGAACCATGGCAGCGCTCTCAGCGAGAACCCGGTCCCGCTCAAGCTCGAAGGATTTCCTGATCGACCCAAGCCCATCATCGAGATCGGCCAAAATCCATTTCTCGGCCGCGGCCCGATCGCTCCCGGCATTAACCTCCCCACCGGCGCGGTCTGGCAACCGGTCTTCATCGTTTTTGGCACTCTCCGCACCGCCTACCAGACTTTCGACAATGGCTCAGGCGCCGGCCAGATCACCGAATGGGCCAATCGTGCCGACATTTACGGAAATCTCTATCTCACGCCGACCGAGCGCGTGCTCGTCGGCATTCGCCCCCTCGATCGCGATGGACTCGCCTACAGCGGTTACCGCTTCGACCCCGAACATAAGATCACGGACGAAGTTAATGGAACGGTCACCACGCTTTTTTTTCAAGGGGACTTTGGCGAGCTTTTCCCGAATCTCGACCGTGACGACAAGAAGAGCTTCGACTTCAGCTTCGCGGTCGGCCGCCAGCCGCTCAGTTTCCAGGACGGCATCATGATCAACGAGGACGTGATCGACGCCGTTGGCATAACGCGGACATCGCTTTTCTTCCTGGGCGCTTCCTCATTGCGCACCACTGCCATTTTTGCCTTCAATGAGTTGAACCGGAACAACAATATCCGCGAAAGCAGCGCGAAATTGTTCGGACTCTTCAACACCGCCGATTACGCCGCCAGGACCATCGACCTCGATTTCGCTTACGTAAAAGCTGAGGCCGCGACCGGCGGCGATGGTTTCTACGCCGGCCTGGGCAACATCCAGCGCTTTGGTCTGATCAATTCCACGACACGCGTCAACGGTTCCGTCGCACTCGGTCACGAGACGCCTGCCGTTAGCACGGGTGTGCTGTTGTTCCAGCAGCTCTCTACTACCCTTCCGGAAAGTAAGGATGTTGTTTACATCGACGCTTTCCTGGGCATCCGCGATTATTCATCCGCCGCTCGCGGCGGTGATCGCGGCGGGCCGCTCGGACAAACCGGGATTCTTTTTGCGGCGCAGGGCCTGGGCGCCTACGGTGCGCCTTTGGGTAATCGGGCCAATGACGCTGGCGGCGGGGCCGTTGGCTACCAAAGATTCCTTGGCAGCAGCGATCGCCAGCTCACTCTGGAATTCGGCGGACGCGTTCGCACTGAGACTCCACAGTTCTTTAATCAGCCGGACGGGGTCGCGATGGCAGGGCGCTATCAGATGAAGATGAATCAACATACGGTTCTGATCCTTGACGCTTTCGTCGGCTTTCCCGAGGATCGCGACACCGCCTACGGCTTTCGCTCCGAGCTGTTGGTAAAGTTCTAACAAGGAGTTTTCACGTTCCCGGCCCGCTCATGATTCCCGAAGCAATCGGCGGCATCCTCATAGGCGGCGTCCTTGTTCAGCTCGGCCTGGTAACTGTCCAGAACGTTCGTCGTGTTGTTGGGCAGCGGCGGCAATCCGACCTCGACCTTGAGCTCCTAAAGACGGAGCTGGCGATGATGCGCGATCTTCGGCGCAAACGCGCTGAAGACGCTCTACCCTGGAATGGCTATCGGAAGTTTCTCGTCAGCAAGAAAGTCATGGAGTGCGATGACGTTTGCTCATTTTATCTCACGCCGCACGATAAGAAGCCGCTGCCAGATTTCCTGCCCGGCCAGTACCTGACGTTTCAACTGGATATTCCTGGCTCCGGAAATCGGGCCATCCGCTGCTACAGTATTTCCGACGCGACGCATGGCGACGCTTATCGTGTCACAATTAAACGCATTCCGCCCCGAGACAAAGGCGGACCGCCGGGAATCGTGTCGTCCTTTTTCCACGATCAAATTCAGGAAGGCGACATTCTCGATGTAAAAGCGCCCGCTGGGCAGTTCTGTCTCGAACCGGCTGGCGGACGCCCCGTTGTTCTGATCGGAAGCGGAATAGGCGTGACGCCGGTTCTGGCGATGTTGAACACGCTCGTCGCTCAGGGATCGCGCCGCGAGGTTTGGTTTTTCCACGGGGTGCGGAACCGTTCGGAACATATCATGAGGGAGCATTTGGAAGCGATCGTGAAGGAAAATCCAAACGTGCATCTGACGGTCTTCTGCAGCCAACCGGGCCTCGATTACGAGCGAGGACGCGATTACCATTATGAAGGCCGCGTTTCGGTGGACGCCCTCAAACAGGTGCTGCCCTCGAGCAACTTCGATTTCTATCTGTGCGGCCCGGGCGCAATGATGCAGGACATCACGGAAGGCCTCAAAGAGTGGGGTGTGCCGGATCAGAATATTCACTACGAGACATTCGGTCCATCCACCGTGAGAAAAGTTGCCGCGGCCGGAGCTTCCACCGACGCCGCCCCCGTTAGCTTTGCGGTCCAATTCAAGAAGAGCGGGAAAACCGTGAACTGGTCGGGCGAGCACGGGAATATTCTCGAGTTCGCGGAGGCGAACGGAATTAATATTCCGTGCGGTTGCCGTGCCGGCAGCTGCGGGACCTGTCAGGTCGCCGTTTTTTCCGGAGAGATTGCTTACGTCGCGAAATCCGACTTCGACACAAACCCCGGCACGCGGCTCACATGTATCGGGGCCCCGGCGAGCGATCTCGTGCTCGACGCGTGAGATATCTTGTCCCGGCCGATCTTCGAATCCGACTAGTGTTCCGCGGCCCGTTGCTGGGCCGCTAGTTGGTCGATCCGTTGTCGAAGTTGTGCAGCTTGTTGCGACCAGTTGGCCGCCGCCCCCATCGCAACCGCTTTATTTCGCTCCGCCATTGCCTGGGAGATCGCGTCACAGACTGCCAGGCCCAGCTGGAATCGCGACCTTTCGGCCAGTGAAGCCTTGCTAAAACCTTTCGAAAACGAGTCGCGGATCTGATCCAGTTCGGTGCGAGGCACATCGACCTTCTGGTCGAGCGGTCCGAGAATTTGTTCGAGATGAGCGCTCATGAAACGGGAGAGATCCGCCGAAGAGGCAGGCCCGGGCGTCGGACTCGGCGTCACAATCGTTATTTTCTTCTTTCTCGGTTTGCCCGCGTCTGCCGGAACGGCAAATGAGAAAATCATGACGCTGCAAAAGAAGAGGTAGATCGTGGCTTTCATTCTTCCGATTGAATCAGATTTTCTGTCAGGTGTCACTTTCCACCACCCCCTTGCCGCGCCGTAGCCTCGCGCGGAGTCGGGTCTCTAATAAATATACGGCGCGGGCAATTGGAACGCGTTCTTGATCACTTCGATGCGCGGTTTTGCATCCTCGACGAGGATTACCTCCACGATATCGAAGCGGAAAAGAATATCGGGATTGTCCAGCATCCGCAGCCAAGCCAGGCTGCCGCGGGCAATTCGTTTTTGTTTTTGTCGATTGACCGCTTCGAAAGGCCGTCCGAAATCCTCGCTGGTCCGCGTTTTCACTTCCACGAAAACCAGGGTGTCGTTGTCGCGGCAGACGATGTCGATCTCGCCGCCGCTATGGCCCCGAAAATTGCGGAAAAGAATTTTGTAGCCGTTACGCTTCAGAAATCGGCACGCTAACTTCTCGCCGTGCGCGCCGCGCCGGAGATGCTCCGGCCGGGACCAGGCCTTCGAGAGCGAGAAGCGGTTGCGCCACCGGTTCGAAAGACCGGCGATGGATCGGACAAGGGCCGAATTCATGGAGCCTTAGCAGATGGAGTTCAGTGCCATAGCCTTTGTGCTGGCTGAAGTAATATTCGGGAAATTGCCCGCAAAAGTCACGCATCATTCGGTCGCGGGTCACCTTGGCGATAACGCTTGCGGCAGCGATGCTCAGGCTAACGCAATCGCCCTCGACGATCGCCGTTTGGGGAAATGGAAACGGAACAACCGGCAGGCCGTCGATCAAAACGTGATCGGGCAAGGCGTTTAGCGCCTCAATCGCCGCGCGCATGGCCCGGTGGCTGGCGCGCAGAATATTGATTCGATCGATCTCGACATGATCGACAACTCCGATGGCCCAGGCGATTTCGAGATTGCTGGTAAGATCGACATAGATTTCCTCGCGCAGTTCGGGCGCGAGCTGTTTGGAATCGTTTAGGCGTTTGTGCCGGAACTTTTCCGGAAGAATCACCGCCGCCGCTACCACCGGGCCGGCCAGTGCGCCCCGTCCAGCCTCATCGATTCCGGCAATCCGCGCGACACCGATGGCGCGCAGTTTCTTTTCATGCCGGAATCCGCAACGCCGATACATCGGCTGCTAAAATACTGAAATGCTGAAAACTGAAAAGCTGAAATGATTTCAGCATGTCAGTTTTTTAGCTTTTCGTTCGCGAGTTTACTCGCGAACGGCCGTCGCTTCCTTGCCTTTGCGGCCGCGGAGATAGTTCAGCTTGGCCCGGCGGGCCTGGCCTTTCTTTTCCACTTCGATCTTGGCGATGCGCGGCGAATGGACGGGGAACACCCGCTCGACTCCTTCGCCATAGGAAATGCGGCGGACGGTGACGGTTTCATTGAGACCGCGCCCTTTTCGGCCAATCACAATGCCGGTGAAAATCTGGATTCGTTCCTTGTCGCCCTCGACCACGCGAGTATGGACATTCACGCTATCGCCGACAGAAAACTCTATCGGTCCGGGTTTTTGCTGTTCTTTTTCAATAGCGTCGATGATGCGGTTCATAAGGGCCTCCCGTTCGCTGAACGAAGGGCGGACACCTTGCAATATCCGGGGTGAAATTGCAAATGGAAGATATCGCTCCCTTCCTCGTGCTCCTACTCATGCTCATGCTCGTAATCGCGATTGAATGAGCAGGAGCAGGAGTTGTAGATGTCGATCCTGCGAATATAGTCGCTTCTTCTTGCGCGCTCGTAGCTCAACTGGATAGAGCGTTGGCCTCCGAAGCCAAAGGTTGTGGGTTCGACCCCCGCCGGGCGCAAGTAGAGGCTGCGGTCCCAAATGCACCTCGTAAACGATTCTCGCACGACGAATTGGCATCCTGCGGATCGGAAATGCGCAACGCGATTGAGGCGCAACGCTGACACCCCAATTTGTCCAGTGGATGTCTGCACGTGCATACCTACGGCTGTCAGCCACCGGCACGAGCGCTTGAACCAGAAGCAGCTAAAAGGGTCTTAACCGCCCTACGCCGGCGAATGTGCAACCGCGTGCATATTCGCGCGATGTGCCGCCGGCGTCACAAAAGCGCCTGGCTGACACGTGTCACCCAGATCGGTGTCACGACGTTGAGACATCGAAAATAGTCTGTCGATCCTTTCGATCCTGATTTGTCGATTGACGTCTCTCGCCAACTTTGATCGGCACGTGCGTTTGACACGCGGCCATCAGCATGATCAATAAGAAAGAACTCAAAATCGTGCCTCCCTCCCAGGTCAAACGGAGGCAAAAACGATTGTCAGAAAAACGCCAGAGGCGTTGGCCAACTGAGGACCTCGCCCAACAACGAATCCGGGCGGAGCTGCGGGCCGACAGCTGCGTGCTCACGAGGAAACGTCCGTCCAATGAATTAGAATGCCGTCGAACGGCAGACCGTGCATCGTCTGAGACCATTCGCGCATTTCCAACCAGCATGAAAAGCCGTCAGCGTATGCGATCTTTTCCTGGGACAAATTGTTTTTGATGTCACGCCTCCATATCCCGCCTTGGTAATGGTTGTTGCGACATTGAAACAAATTCGCAGGCTAATTGCCTCAACAAGCCAGAGCGGATGCAGGCCGCGAGAATCTCCTCAAAAAGATCTTTGACACAAAACTAACAATTTTGTCTACTCGGGTTTTCCGACTCTCCCGAGAGGATGCTTCGGAAAGTGCAAGACCAAACACGCCTAATCTTCCCCGAATATGCAAAACTGCTTTACTAGTCACACCACCCGATCTGGTTGAAACACGTCCACCTGTCGTCGTTAACTTCCTTCACAGCCGCGCTCGCATTCCTGGTAATAGCAACGGCACGCGCCGCCGCCTCCTCAGTCGAGTTAAACGTTAATATCGCCCCGTGCGGCTTTGGCTCGGTGCTGGTCGCATTCTCTTCCGACAGGGGAACCATTATCGCTGTCTATCACATTGCCCCTGGAACACCGGATGGAGGATATCCTGTGACATTTACGACGCATACGGGCTATCCCTATGAGGGATTCACAGCATATGTTGCCAATGGCGTTGGGTCGCCAACGCTTATTGTGTCCCAGACTCGTGGAACGGAGCTTTCGTACGAGGGAGTTGAACTAGTGACGACCAATGGTGCGTCGGCGTCGTTGACACGAAGGGACGTGTATTTTGGAGAGCTAGGAGAACCGTATCCGGGGACCCTGCCGGAGCCTGAGGACAAGGTCGCTTACTTGGACATCTATATCAATATGCCGCCCCCTTCGCCAACTCCTGAGCCAACGCCAAGCGACGAGAGCCATAAACCCAATGATGCTGACGACGGTGGAACAGGTTCAGACGACGGCGGCCGCAACGAGAATGTGACCGGCGGCGGAGACGATTGCGGAAACACTCATGGCATGGCTCGCTATACTGTCGATCTCGCCACGGCCAGCCTGCGAATTACTGACACGCCATTGGAATACACTCCGCCCGCGGGGCCGAGGATTGATTTTGTTGTGACCTACGGCCAAAGGGACAGCGATCAATCTCCGAGCCAACAATATTCAAACTGGGGCCAAATTGGACATTCAATTGGCTATCCTGTCACTGACGATCCGATGAACCTTACGGCCAACGTCAGCGTGTATGTCCGTGTGCAGCACACGCTATACCAGATCGATAACACTCGCAACAGTACCTGCCTGGCGCAAGCCACGCTCCTCTGCCAACATCTCCATAGCTATAAGCGCTACCGCGATTTCTAAAATTCGCTCAGCCGAAAGCTCCTCACTCCGCAGCTCATCTTGAGCGAATCACCCAGCACAATCCATAGATTCATACTATAAACAATACATCACAAATAACACGCTTAGCAAAACATCTTTGCCTATAAACAAACACTCAAACAAATAACCAATACAACCCTTCTCGCGCACCGCTGTTTTCATACACACAGCAAACTTACCACCATCCCATCTATTCTTCGCATTTTCTATCAACAACAGTAATTTCATCAATTCTCTACCACACCGTATGCGTTACTTCACACACATCTCACAAATCATGCTAATATAAAAAAAAAACCAGCAATCTAGCGCTAATATCGCACAAGCTCCATCAAATACCATCCATCGCAGCCTATCGCGCTTAACAATTACAATTCCAAGCTCAACACCGTAACACATCTATTACAAAAACCCGTAGTAATTACCCACCCATAACATGCCTACAACTACACAAAAACCAATATTGCACTAACTTCTAACCAGCGATATTCCGCAGTTTCTACGTTATCAGCAGCAAAAAAACCACTAAGTCTATTGTACACAACCAACCAACCGCTATTCTCGCTAGCACTCACCCACCATCAATCGCGCGCTCACCACACAGTCTCCCTATACAACTAGCCAAATAAAAGCACACCCACACAGTGACCAGCTATGCGTATGCTTCAGGCGGAGTCGACGTGTTGCGCGTTTATCAAAGGAATCTGGCAGGTGAGAATACCGATCCGGACGGAAAGAATGCAGATAAGATAGCCGAATACGAATACAATTCAAAGCATCTGCCCATAACGTCCATAGATGCAGCGCGTCAAACCACGATTAGAACCTACAACAGCCGGGGCCAGGTCATGACGATACAGAATCCCAAGGGCGAGATCACGACCTACGGCTACGGCAATGGCAGCAACGTCCCGGACGGCTATCTTGCCTCCATTACGAGTCCTCCGTTTCCTTCCGTTAATGGCGCTTCAGCCGTCACGAGCTTCACCTACGACAGTGCGCACCGCGTCCGGACGGTCACAAACAATCCAGACGGGTATCAGACCACGACCGATTACGACGATCTCGATCGTCCGATGCAGATTTTGTATCCGGATGGCACAACTCGGCAATTCCAATACGAACAAGATTTCGGCCGGGGAATCGAACCGATACTCGATCTTACCGCGAGCAAGGATCGCCTCGGTCGCTGGACGCTGAGACACTACAACAGCATCAAGCAGCTCGATCACATGATAGACCCACTTGGCCGGCCTACCTCTTACGATTGGTGCGCTTGCGGATCACTCACGAGTCTCACTGACGCAAATGAGAATATTACGAAATTCGAGCGTGATTTGCAGAGCAGGGTTTTTTCCAAGACTTTTGCCTTCGGTGCGCCGAACAGCACATCCATTTCTTATACATACGAAAACTCGACCAGCCGTCTAAAATCGACCACCGATGCGCTCGGCCAAACAACGAATTACCGTTACTTTCTAGATGACAGGTTGAAGCAGATATTTTACACCAACGCCCAAAATCCGACACCCGCCGTTAATTACGCATACGATCAATATTATGATCGAATCACTTCGATCACGAGCCCTGATCTAGGACCGACCACTTACCAGTATCATCCGGTCACTGTTTCTCCCGGTACTCACGGGGCCAACCAACTGAAAAGCGTCGATGGTATTTTCTCGAACGACACGATCGAATATACCTACGACGAGCTTGGGCGAATCGAAAACCAATCGATCGATGGTGTTTCGTCGAGCATGACTTACGATTCGCTGGGTCGAATTGAGACGACAACCAACGCGCTTGGATCGTTCACTCGTAATTATGACACCGTGACTTCGCGGCTGCTGACCCTGAATTATCCAAACGGGCAAACTGAAAACCACGCTTATTTTGGCAACGACAACGATCATCGCCTGCAAACGCTGCTGCATCTTACCGGCAGTTCCAGCACTCTTTCGAGATTCGATTATACTTATGACGCTGAGGGACAGGTCTTGACCACCTTGGCGCCAGCCGTCATGCCGACGTACGATTACGACGCTGCCAACCAGCTGGTTCGCACGACGCTCGGGTCTATAATCGGCGAGGGATCGTATGGGTTCCAATATGATTACGATCTCGCTGGGAACCGGCTCAGGAATGTATACTTCACTCCGTATACTCAGTTCGGCAGCGTTTATACAGCCAACAATCTAAATCAAATTGCTACTGTTTCCCACCTGGACGGGAATTCGCAGAGTGAGCCGGTGCCGCTCGCCTACGACGCGAATGGCAACATGACCTATGACGGTGCGAATGAGACCTATGATTGGGACGCGGCCAACCGATTGGTGGCGATTGATTACAGCGACACCGGTAATCGCACGGAATTTGCTTATGATGGACTTGGGCGGCGGGTGAGAATTACCGAGAAAGGACCGGGATTTACTGCAATTGTGCAGCCAGCCAGCGCAAATTACGATTCGTTCAAGACGGGCGCTATGGCCCTGCCGGCTGGCGATTATACACTGAGTTTTGAAGGAATTAATCCCAACGGTGGAGACAACACCGCATTCGTAGATGCGGTAGAACTCAACAGCACGCCGGTTTCAAATGGCAGCTTCGAGAGCCCCGTGATCGGTTATCCGGGTTACCAGTTTAATCCTCCCGACAGCACGTGGAGCTTTCAAGGAACCACGGGTATAAGCGGAAACGGCACCGCTTTTACATCGGGTAATCCCAATGCGCCCGATGGAGTGCAGGTCAGCTTCGTCCAGTCCAACGGTGCAATCCTGCAGGAATTAAGCCTCTCGGCCGGCACCTACGCCCTGAGCTTCCAGGCAGCGCAACGCGGCAATTTCAACGCCAGCTTTCAGCAATTGCGAGCCTCGCTTCGGCAGTACTCAGTCGCCACGGCAACCCGGAATTTTGTCTGGTGTGGGAATCAAATTTGCGAGGAACGTGACGGTACGGGAGTAAATGTAACGAAGCGCTTTTTCGCCGAAGGAGAAAAACGAATAGGCGGCGACGGGGGAAATTACTACTACACGCGCGATCATTTAGGCAGCATCCGTGAAGTAACCGATTCCGGCGGTGGGTTGGTAGCGAAATACGACTACGATGCCTGGGGCAAATCAGTTGTGGTGAGCGGGAAAATGACTGTCGATTTCGGATACACCGGTCATTATTTCCACCAGCCTAGCGGACTGAATCTATCTCTTAATCGCGCCTACAGTCCTACTCTCGGACGTTGGATCAGCCGTGATCCATTGAAAAACGCCGAGACGAGTCAAGGAGCGAATCTGTATGCTTATGTTGCTAACGATCCCTTGAATTCCGCTGATCCGCTCGGCCTTTGCCCGGGCGACTGGTGGGATCCGAGAACGTGGTTCAATGAAGGGCTCGCGGACTCCCTCGCGGACACGGCCACGTCAATAGGTGATGTCTGGGGTGACTGGTGGTACGGAAACAACTGGAATATAGCTCGGGATGCGGGTTACGGGCCGCTGGGTCAAGTGGAGAATAATCCAGCTGCGTATGCTACCGAATGGGGGCTCATTGGAACGTCAACTGTCGCGACCGCCATCGCAGTTGGTGCGGATGTAGTGGGAAACGTGCGGATTGTCGGACCCTCCACGGGGTTTCTGCAGTATGGCGAAGGCCGAATCGTAGGGCTACTTTATGCCAACGTCCCAATTCTCCGACTGGACTACGCCCCAATACCGGGTTCTGGCGA
This sequence comes from uncultured Verrucomicrobiae bacterium, assembly GCA_963815455.1. GTDB lineage: Bacteria > Verrucomicrobiota > Verrucomicrobiia > Chthoniobacterales > UBA10450 > JBDTZF01. Next base: position 438,529 of record CAWFGO010000001.1, on the reverse strand, counting down.
CCAGCCAGTTTTGCATCTGAACGTAGGCCCGAGTGGATTCCACATCCCTCTTTACGATTCACGATATCCAACATTTCCTCCAGGCCCGTGAAAAATCACGATCTCAAGATGCGTATTGAACTCGCGATACGGCTCCTTGAGTCCGTTCTCGACGGCTCGCTCGACGCTAACTCAGCCGTCTCTCAGTGGCCGTCTATTGATACTGAGACTAATCATTTAATGAAGAATACTTGGCATGAGCTATATCATTACATGGATGACGCAGACCTGCGATCAGATCGCCCAAGCTACGCTGCCGCGGCGGAAGAACGATTACGGCGAAGGGTCGGCCAATTGAAAGAGTTGCTCTCAGAATAGCGTGACTTGGATGAAGGTGGCCTGACCCGAAAAAGTGGACATGGCATAGCGATAATTCTGCCTCCACAAAAGGAGGCAGATGAAAAGAGTCGATTCAGCGAAGAGCAGAAGATCGGGGATAATGAGGCAGGTACGTGCGGGGAGCGCGGGTGAAGGCGGTGTGTGCGTAACACAACATTGGGGTGCAAACCTATTACGGTGGAAGCGCAAGTATGGGACGATGGAAGGGAGCGAGGCGCGCCGCCTGCACGCCTTGGAAGAGGAATGCCGGCGGCTGCGACGAGTGGTGGCGGATCTAACGGTGCAGAACCAGATATTGAAAGAGGTGAACGCAAAAAATAGTAAGCCCGTCGAGTAAAAGACGGGCGGTGCAGCGCAGTGTGGAAGAGGGTTGGGGCAAGACGGCGCCTGCTTGTCGGGCTCTGAGGTTCAACCGCGCGAGTTTTTATCGGCCGAGCCGGGTGAGTGCAATGTGTCGAAGCATCCATCAAGAGGTGTTGAAGTTGAGTGAAGCGCACCCCCGATACGGGTATCGTCGCATCACGGTGCTTTTGCAACGCGCTCGGATGAGGGGGTCAGTCCAGGTGTCGTACAGAACAACGACCCGAGTTTGTAATTAGCTCGTCACCCGTCACTCATCACTGGTCACTGGAAATTTTCGCGTAGCGAAAATTTCTACGCCAGCGCTTCGAGGCGGCCGAGCAAATCCTTCTTGCTGGCTACGCCAGTGACCTGGTCCCGGACCTGGCCGTTCTTGAAGAAGAGCAGGGATGGGATCGCCCGGATGTTGTATTTGAACGAGAGGCTCTGGTTTTCATCCACATTGACTTTTGCGACTTTGACGCTGCCGGCTTTTTCGCGCGCGATTTCGTCGAGCAATGGCGCGATCATTTTGCACGGGCCGCACCATTCGGCCCAAAAATCGACAATCACCGGCTTATCGTTCTGCATCACTTCGCGATCGAAGTTGGATTCATCAAGTTTAACGGTCGCTGAATTCTCCATATATCAAGAAACGTAAATCCAAATCTGAATAATCAAAATCGCGGCGGCACCGCCCAGCACGGCCCAGTAGAACGACATCGGCATTTCAGCGACAACCAATTCCGGTTCGGGCGCGCTGGTGGCGACGTTCACCGGCATGCTCGGCGGCGCCATCTCAGGCATCCGGCTGAGGGGCTGAGTCTTTTTCATCTGCACAGTTGGCGCCGGTGGAGGATTGGGCAAAACCGTAATGCGAGCAGTCTCTTTTTTTGGACCCGGGACTGGGATGCGCGCGGTTTCCTTTTTCGGCTCGGGGGAGGGATTAATCGCCGGCATGGCAACGGAAGCAGGGAATGCGGCGCCGGGGCCTGCACCTTTTGGCATTAATGGCGCCGCCGAGGGCGGAGGTGCGATTGGCCTGGTCGGAGGCGGCGGCAAAGGTGATTGCGCCGAGGGCGGCCGCGGAGGAACGGTAGGCGGACGCGTTGGCAGATTGATTCTTGCCGTCTCGCGCGATTCAACCCCCGCCCCGGGCGGCTGAGGTTTTGGCGGCAGGGCGATGCGGACAGTTTCCTTTTTTGGTTCGGTGGAGTCGGCCATGAGACGTGGCGAATCGGTGGTGAAAAAGACTGACCGAAAATGGCGGGATTGTCACTTGTTAACTTTGCGCGGCGAATAATTTTGCGCGCGCGTGAGTTATTCACAGCGTTTGCCAAACGGCGATAATGTTACGCCAGCAAATCGTAGCCGCGGCTGCCGGTGATCGTTCGCCAGATGAATTCGCCGACCGGCGCCGGCTTCGACAAAATAACGCGCGTATCGATATCAGGCGCGTCGGCCTCGGTCCGCGCGACGTGCGGTTGATCGACCAGTAACTTTAATTCGCGTCCGATTTTTTCCGTGGCAATTTCGTGCGCGATCCGTTGTTGGATCGACATCGCCCTTCGATAACGAGCGTTCTTGACCCTGGCGGAAATCTGACCCGGCATCTTGGCTGCGCGCGATCCTTTCTCCTGCGAGTATTTGAAAATGCCGAGGCGCTCAAATCGTGTTCGCTCGATGAACTCGATCAATGTCTCGAACTCGGCCTCGGTTTCGCCTGGAAATCCGACGATGAAGGTGGTGCGCAGGGCGACACCGGGAATTCCTGCGCGAAGTTTGCCGATCAAGTTCTCGATATGCGCCCGCGACGTTTCCCGGCGCATCCGTCCGAGCATCGATTCATCGATGTGCTGTAACGGGATGTCGATGTAACGCGCGACCTTGCCGCATTGCGCGATGGTTTCGATCAGCTCGTCGCTCCAATGCGCCGGATGCGTGTAAAGGAGGCGCACCCAGAAGTCGCCCTCGATCTGTTGAATTTCGCGTAGGAGCTTCGTCAGCGTGGGACCGCGTGTGGAATCGACCGGCTGCCGCGGACCGGCTTTTTCCGGCCACAAATCCATTCCGTAATACGTCGTGTCCTGGCTGATCAAATTGATTTCTCGGACGCCTTCGCGAACCAGACCGCGCATCTCCGCCAACACCGAGTCCATCGGTCGGCTGCGATGTTTTCCGCGCATTTGCGGGATCACGCAAAAACTGCAGGGATGGTTGCATCCCTCGGCAATTTTCAGATAGGCCGAGTGCGCGGGCGTGAGCCTAAATCGCGGCGTGTCGTAATTGGGAATGTAAGTCGGGCGTGCGGTGACGAAGTTAAGATCGACATCGCGATTTGGCATCGGCATCTTGCCGATGGGAGACGGGCTGGAAGCCCGTGCCACCACTCTCTCGACGATTGCGCCTAGCTCACTCACCTGGTCCAGCCCAATAAACGCATCGACTTCCGGCATCTGCGCGCGCAGCTCGCTGGAAAATCGCTGCGACATGCAACCGCTCACGATCAGTTTCTGATTCGGGCGTTTGTTTAGACCGCGCTGCTGATGCGCTTCCAGAATTGCCTCGATCGATTCCTCCTTGGCTGAATCGATAAAGGCGCAGGTGTTGATCACGAGCACGTCGGCCTCATCCGCCCGCGATGTGATTTCCATCCCACGCTGCAAAACGCTGCCGAGCATGATCTCCGCATCGACAAGATTTTTGGCGCAGCCGAGGCTGATCATGCCCACTTTGGGACGGTGTAGAGGCGACCGTGTCGGCCGCTCTTTTCTCTGGGCATTCGAATCTGCGGTTCGACACGGCTGCCGCTACAGCTGGCGAATTCATGAAGCGCTACTGAATGACGACGTCGCTGTCGTTCTCGGCCGGCGGCTGGCCGTTTTTCCTGACCTGGATCGCCTCTCGATCCAGAACCCGGACCGCGATGTGTTTGCCGCGAAATTCCATCGCCCCATCGGACGGCGAGATCCACCGTTCAACTGGAGGCGTGGTTGCTCCGTTATCGACGACCACCTTAATATAAGTTTTTTTCAGCGGTTTGATGTCCCATCGGGTTTCACCCGGCGCTTCGGCGGGTGGAGATGTCTCGGCAACATTTTCTTTGGCGACTTCCTCCCGGACTACCGGTTGGGCCCGGCGGACCTCCGGCTCAGGCGCCTTGGGCTTGACTGCTACCGGTGTTGCGGCCGATACCAGGCCACCGGTGGTCGATTCACTTTTCCTGGATCGGGTCGCAGTCGGTTGCGGAGTGGGAACCGTCGCGACACTTGGCGGGCTCGGTGCAACCGATTCCGCCGGCGAAGGCTGCGGGATGCCGATCATCATTTTCTCGTTGCCGGACGAAAGGCGTTTGAGGTTCAAGACCAGTTTCATCACGGAAAAACCCATCACCAGAACGAAGACTGCCACCACCAATGGCCATACCGATGTCTGCCTTTTTTTCGGCGTTCGAACAATGGGCGTGCGCGCCGGCTTCGGCGCCGGAGTTTCCTGAAGATAAGAATAACCATCGACGGTGACATTTTCCGAACTTTCAAATGCTTCCAGATACGGTGTCACGTCGACCTCCAAAAATTTTCCGTAAATGAGCAGGAACCCCTTCGCATAAGCGAGACTCGGGAACTGCGAAAAATCGTCCGCCTCGATTTCGGCCAGGCGGGACGGCCGAATTTTCGTCAGGCGGGCCGCTTCATCGAGGGTCAGCTTTCGAGCCAGCCTCGCTTCTTCAAATTTTTTACCGAGACCTTCAATTGTCATGGCGTAAATGCCGGCTAGACAGCGGCGTCAAGATCGAGATCGACCAAAATCTCTCGCGGCTTCGCACCTTCGCCGGGACCCAAAATACCGCGCTGTTCGAGAATATCAACGATCCGAGCGGCCCGGGTATAACCGAGTCGCAGCCGGCGTTGGAGCAGGGAAGTGGAGGCGCGTTTTTCCTGCCGGATAATGTCGATGCATTTTTCCACCAGCTCTTCGTCTTCGTCCGTTACTTCTTCTTCGGTGGCGGACGCTGAGCGGATTGCAATTTCTGGTGCATAACGGCGTCGAAAGCGGGCGGGCTTTGGGCGGTAACGAAATCGACCAGGCGCTGAATTTCGTGGTCGGTCACCAGGACGCCCTGGGCCCGAATCAATCGGGAAGCGCTGGGCGGCAGGTAAAGCATATCGCCCTGGCCTAACAAGCGATCGGCCCCGTTCTCATCCAAAATGACGCGACTGTCGATCTTGCTCGCCACCTGAAACGCAATCCGGCTCGGGATATTCGCTTTGATCACTCCGGTAATGACGTCGGCCCGCGGCGTTTGGGTCGCGACAATAATGTGAATACCGGCGGCGCGCGCCATTTGCGTGATCCGGGCAATTGCGCTTTCCACATCCGCCGGCGCGGTCTGCATCAAATCGGCCAGCTCGTCGATGATCACGACGATATAGGGAAGTTTGTCCGGAATTTGAATTTCATCGTCGCGCGGAACTTTAACCGGTATGGAGGCGGCCGTGTCGGCCGCAGCTCCGAAATTTGCGGGCGACACGCCCGCCTCTACATCCGCATCCAGTTCTTTCTGTGTTTTCTTCTTCGGCCGCCCGTTGAACCCAATGACGTTGCGCACGCCCGCGCGCGCGAAAATTTTGTAACGTCGCTCCATCTCATCGATCAACCAGCGCAACGCCAGGAGCACTTTCTTAGGATCGACAACGACCGGAAACGCCAGGTGCGGCAGCGATTCGTAGACCTGCATCTCGACCACCTTCGGATCGATCATGATGAATCGCAGTTCCTCCGGCGTGAACCGGAAGAGCATGCTGGCGATCATGGCATTGATGCAGACGCTTTTACCGGCGCCGGTTGTGCCGGCCACCAGCAGATGCGGCATTTGGGCCAGGTCGGCGATAATGGTCTTGCCGTAAACGTCTTTACCAATGGCTAACGGAATTTTCGCGTTCGTCTTTGCTTCGTCCCAACCGGGCGACTGCAAAAGTTCGCGCAATGTCACGGTGACCTTACGCGCGTTCGCCAACTCGATGCCCACCGTGTCTTTCCCGGGAATCGGCGCGAGGATATTGATTCGCTCCGCCCGCGTGGCGCGGGCCAGATCGCGTTCCAGACTAACGATCTTGTCTACGCGCACGCCTTTGGCCGGATAAACTTCGTAACGCGTGATCGTTGGGCCTTTAGTAATGTCGCCCGCGGCAACCGCGATGCCGAATTGCCCGAGCGTGTCGATCAGGATTTGTTGAACCCGCTCGAGTTCGGCAGGATCGGCCGCGCCGCGGCCTTCCGGGTCGTGCTCGTCCAGCAAATCGAGCCCGGGAAGCCGGTACGAACTTGCGTCCCATGTTCGACTCGCCAGGCCGGATGGGGCCGTCGATTTGTGAGTGCCGAGGCGAAGCTCGGCCAGGGATGGCTTCTTGCGCGCTGGAGCCGAATCGTTTGGCAACGCCGTGGTATCGACCACCTTCGGCTTTGGCCGGTTGGCCAGTTCCTCCGGCGAGATAAATGCAGCCGACGGTTCGGAAACGGGCGCGCCCTTCTTCTTGAGCTGCTTCTCGATCGAACGCCGTTGTTTGGCCAGCTCTTTCTGGCTGATTTCCAATTGGCCTTTGATGTCCGCCCGGCGCAGTTGTCGATGCAAACGCCATTCGTGGAACCGGACGATACCGCTGCGTGTGCCGGCCAGCGTTTCCCTAACGATATGAATCGGTCGCAAGCCGGTCATGAGAATCAACGCGGCCAGGTACATTCCCGTGAGAAGAATGACCGAGCCAACCTCGCCCATGGAGTTGAGCAGAAGTGTTCTTCCAAAAAAATAACCGACCCAGCCGCCTGGACCCTGAATGTTGAACAGCGCTTTCCAGCCTTGAAGATGGCTCGTTTGCAACTGCAACAGGCACGCGCCGGAAACGACGAACAAAACGATCCACGGAATCCGCGGTGTCACCCGCAAAGTGGAATGGAACAATTTGGCCCCGCCAAAACCGAGCAGCACTGCGGCTAGCAAATAGGAAGCGGCACCGATCAGGTGGTAGCAGACTCCGGCTATGATCGCGCCGATTGGCCCGATAAAATTTTGGGCCGGATGATTGGCCGGAGAGATGTGGCTAAACCAGACCCATGACGGGACATCCTTCGGCGTATAAGAAATGAGCGCGAGAAAAAGCAGCGTCCCGATGAAAAGGAGAACGAGGGCGAAGACCTCGTTCCAGGGGTTGTTTTTTACGCTGCGTGCCACTTTGCGATGATAGTAATGCGCTCCCCGCGCGTTTCAATGCCAGGTCATGACGGAATAAGATCGACAACGTCCGGCGCGTGCGCAGCGGCGCGCGTATCAAACGTGACCAGAACGTCCTTTCTGATGATGGGCGATCATCGCCAGATAAGCATCAGTCACCTGCTGATGTCCCAGCGCGCGCGAATAGACTTTCGGCATTGCCGCGGGCGGGGATGGCCAGAACCGGTGATGTTTGTGTAGAAGAAATTCTTCCAACAGTGCCGCCGCCTCCTGCGGTGAAACCGCGCTCGGCGTGTAAGCAGGATTCGCGGAGAGCCGAATGAAAGCGACTTGAGTGAACGCGCAACTGGCCCAGCCATGGCGGGATTGGGCGCTGAACCAATCGTGCGCTGCGCTGTGATGCTGATGATTCGGCCAGGCCAGCGCCAGAAGCACGTTGGCATCGAGGAGCGCGGTCTTCACTTTTCGTCCCGCGCCAGAATTTCGCGGGCCCGATCGCTGGGAATGACTGGAGCGTTCTCTGAAACGCGGAAAACGGGCAGGCGATTTTTCTTTGCCGTTTCCGGCCGCGTCTTCAGTCCACGGCGAGCGAGATGGGAAATGACCTCGCCGAGTTTCTTCCCCGAGGATGCCGCCATGGCCCGAGCGGCTTCAAAGACATCATTGTCGATGGTGAGGGTGGTTCGCATATTCGCTGAAACGATGATTGAATGATACGACGATGTCAAGCGATCTATGGATCACGCGTCAGGTGGGGACAGCAGGGTCGGCCGCTTCGATCGTCTCAGCGCTGCCATCGCGGCCATTTGTGGCGCTCCTTCGCGCGACGCGCGCTAATCCCAAAATCCCAAAGGAAGCGCCACGCTCTGAGTAACTGCCGTGGCGACCTATTCCCCCAGCGCCGCACTACATTTGGCGATCTCTTTGCTAAGCTCATCAAGTTTGCCGGCCTGGCCGGAAGTCAGAAGACCTTGGTCGCGCAGTTCATGCCAAATTTCCAAGCTGCGCTGGAACGAAGCCTTTGCTTTGCTCAGCGCTTGCTGGCGCTCGTCGGCAGATCTCTGGTTGGCGGCGCGATTCTGATAAACCTTACCGACGGTGGCGTGATTTAGCGCGAGCAAGTGCCGCGCTTCTACGCTCGTCGGTTTGAGCGCCAACCAGTTCTCCAAAAGCGCGCGCGCTTGGTCATACGTCTTGAGCGCCGCATCGGTATTGTCGGCCTTTATTAGAATGTCACCGATCTGTCTGTATAGGCGGGCCAGCCGGTTATGAAGGGCTAGATCGGTTGGAGCGCCAGCGAGTAACTTAGAGTAGTTATCTTTCGCCTTCTCGCTGGCTTCCAATGCGCCCCTGGCATCACCTGCTTGCGCTAGGACCTGTCCGATGTTGTCATCGCTGTTGCCTATCTGTGCTCGCATTTCGACGTTGCTGGGATCGGACGCGGCCAACGATTCGCAAATCGAGTGCCATTGACGGAGATGATCCAAAGCCCGCGCGGTATCGCCCATTTTGGCCAGTGATTTGCCGACATCCATGTGTCCCTCGCCGACAAGTTGCTGATAGGATGCGTTTGTTGGATCGGAGGCGGCCAGGCCTTGGCTTATCTCGAGCTCTTTGACATGATTCTGCAGCGCCAGGCGATAATGCTCCGTGTCGCTCGTGAGGTCACCCATCCTGCGCTCGGCATAACCGATGTAGGTGTAATCTGCCTGGACCGCCCACTGAAAAAAACCGTCTGCTGGCTTGGCGGCGGCTAAGGCTTCGTGGATCGAGAGTGCCTTGCGGAAGATCTCCAGTGCTTGCTGGGTCTCTTCGATGCCAATAGACAAACTCTGCCATTCCTCCCCGAATAGAGCCATGCCTAGATGGACATAGCTGTCCCCAAGAAGCTTGCGGTATTTCAAGTCTGCTGGCGCCGCTGCGTCCAACGTTGCCGCGGTCGCGACTGCTTTCCGCGCGTTCTCGATCGCCTCAGTTCGATTCGTCTCCAGCAATTGGAGACGGCCAATATTTTCGTAAGATGTTGCTAACTCGTATAACACCTTCGAGTCCTTCATTTCCGAATGAGACAAGTCCTCTAAGATTGATTGCGCCTTGCGATAGCTCACCAACGCTCCCGCCGCGTCGCCAATATTCGGCCGGTAAGGTCTGCCCTGAATGTCGCCAATCTTAAGATAGGCTACGGCCAATTCGAGTTGGAGCGAACGATCCCCCCGTGATTCCTGCGCCAGGCTGTCCAGGTACTTTAGCCCGCGCTGGACCAGAAGCACCCGCGCGGAGGTGGCGCCCGGGAGGTGCTCGATGGCGCCGTTTATCTCAAACACGAATCCCGCGGCTAACTCGCGCACATCATTGAAACGCCGTTCCGCCCTGCGCTTCTCCCAAATTGTCATTGCCATTCCGGCAAACAGAGTTGTCACGATAAGCGTGGCCGCGAAGACCGCTGTTTTGTTTCGTTTGACGAACTTGGCCGCGCGATAATTCCAAGTAGCTTTGCGAGCGATAACTGGAAGCCCGTCGAGATGGCGACGAATGTCTTCGGAAAACTGTCCCACCGATGAATAACGCCGCGCTGGTTCTTTGCGCAGCGCCATCAAAATGATGTTGTCGAGATCACCCCGGAGTTGTGGCATGGGCTTCCAGCCCATGGACCATCGGCTGGAAGCCGATGCCACGACTGTGCTCGGGCGCGTCGGTTCCTGCTCGGTAATCGCTCGCGCGATCTCGTCGGGACGATTTGTCTTCGTGCGATAGGGACTTTGGCCGGTGAGCAATCTGTAAAGAACAACGCCGAGACTGTAGACATCACTCGTCGTGGTCATGGTTTCGCCGCGGATCTGCTCAGGGCTGGCGTATTCCGGCGTCATCGCGCCGGGAAACGTCATCGTCATTTCGCGACCGATCGAGGTTGCTGGATCGAGTAGTTTGGCGATTCCGAAGTCGAGCAGCTTCGGCTCGCCCTCGGGCGTCACTCGAATGTTACTCGGTTTGAGGTCGCGATGAATGACGAGATGTTGATGCGCGTAAGCGACAGCGCCGCACACTTTCCGGAAAAGTGTGAGTCGTTCTTTTAACGGCAGCCGCTTCTCATCGCAGTACTCGTCGAGACGCGTGCCATCGACATATTCCATGACAAAAAAAGGCATGCCGTCGGCTGTGATCGCACCACCGTAGAGTCGCGCAATGTTTGGATGGTTCAGACCAGCGAGAATTTGTTCTTCGCGCTGGAACCGGCGAATGACGTCATCGCTGTTCATGCCACGACGGACGATCTTGAGCGCTACCTGACGATGCAGTTGTCGATCTTCGGCCAGATAGACATCGCCCATTCCGCCACTGCCGATGAGCGAGATGATTTTGTAATCGCCGATCGTTTCTTCCGCTTTCAATTCCCGATCGGGAAAGACATCGGCGGCGAGATGGATCGCAGGTTGTTGCATGAAAGCGCGCGCGGGTCCCCGAAATCGCAAGAGCGATTCGACTTCCGCGCGCAAGGCGGCATCTGACCCGCAAGCGTCATCCAAAAAGGACGACCGATCCTTCGGGCCGAGTTCCAAGGCGGACTTGAGCAGCTCCGCGGCTCGTGTCGCTCGCTCGGGACTAGCGCATGCGTCCCGCTTGTGTTCTTCCTCGGATTTCGCAAGCGGGACGCTCGCGCCACTCTTTGGCTCAGGCTGCATTGCTCAGCGCGCGGCAAAGCCAGATCTTCGCAAAATCCCAATCGCGCGAAACGGTTTTGGCCGAAACGTCCAACACTTCCGCGATCTCGCGCGCTTCCATTCCGCCAAAGAATTTCATTTCCACCACCTGGCTCTCGCGCGGGAACGTGGCGGCAAAACTCTGCAGCGCATCGTCGAGCGCGACGAGATCCGGCGGGCTCTCCTGCAAAAGTTCCTTGGTTTCGTCGAGGTAGAGTTTTTGTAATTTGCCGCCGCGCTTCTCCGCGTTGTGCGCGCGGGCGTAATCAATCAGAATGCGCCGCATCACGCTCGCGGCCGCCCCGTAAAAATGGGCGCGGTCCTTCCAGCTCATCCGGGTGTCGTCAACCAGCCGGAGATAGGATTCATGAACTAACGCTGTCGCCTGCAGCGTGTGATCGGAGCGTTCGTTTGAGAGATATTTGCGAGCGAGGCCGCGCAATTCCTCGTAAACGAGCGGCATCAATTTGTCTGGCACGGTGGTGTCGCCCTCACGCCAATTCTTCAGAACCTGGGTAACGTCCGGTGGGGAGTTGGAATTCACGAGCTTTGCCTCGACCGCTTTTTACGCGGCGAGCTGAACAAAAGCGAGCTTTTTTTCTAACGAATGTCCATTCACGCCCCCCGTTTTCGCCATTTCTAGGTGAAGGACAAAACTATGAAAACGAATCAGCTCCTGAAATTGATCTTCATCACTCTCGCGTTAACGAGCGTTGGACTCGCCCGGCGCTCGCCGCTTGGCCAGGCCTGCATCACGCCGCCCTCGGATTTGGTCGCGTGGTGGCCGGGCGACGGCAACACCTTGGACTATCAAGGCGACAGCAACGGAACGCTGCAAAACGGCGCGACCTTTGCGTCCGGCAAGGTCGGACAGGCGTTTCACTTCAACGGCACGAACCAATTCATCCAAGTTACGAACGGGTCCAGCGTAAACTTTGAGAGAACGAATCCATTCAGTATCGACGCATGGCTCCGTACGACCGAGACCTCGGTTAACATGTTCATCGCCGCGAAGCGACAGATCAACGCCCCGTTTACGGGTTACGGTCTCCAAGTCGACAATGGCCAAACTCCAGCCTGCTACCCGACGCCTGTGACGCCGCCGGGGGCAGGCTTCCTTTCATTTTTCTTGGACAACAGCGCGACCGCAAATTGCCCAGGGATCATGCCATGATCGTTCGCGGCAGCACCGGCGTTAATGACGGTCAATGGCACCATGTTACGGCCACGTATGACGGAAGTTTATCTGCATCAGGAGTTAAGCTTTACGTGGACGGCGTGCTGGACACCATGGTGGTTATTGACAACAACCTTGGCACAAACTCGCTCCGCACGAGTGATCTCTTCACGATCGGGCAGGGTCAGGCAATGGCCCGCAGCCGTTCAACGGCGACATTGACGAGTTCGAAGTCTTCAACCGCGCGCTGAGCGCCTCGGAGGTCCAAGCCATCTTCGCCGCCGGAAGCGCGGGCCAGTGCAAACCGGCACTTGTTATCCAGCCCGACGTCGCTGCCCGATGGAGCCGTAGGCTTGGCTTATAGCCAGACCATTACCGCTGGGGCCGGAACGGGGCCGTATACTTTTACCGTCAGCAACGGCTCTTTGCCGACCGGTCTCAGTTTGTCTAATGGCGGAACTATCAGCGGCACGCCGCAGGCAATGGGTGGTTTCAACTTCACCGTTCAAGCGGCAGACTCGAATAACACGATGGCGCAGCGAGCTTACTCGATGACCATTGTGCCGGGCTGCATCGCGCCACCAACTAATTTAGTCGGATGGTATCCAGGCGACGGTAACGCATTTGATATTCAAACCGGCAATAACGGCAGTCTGCAAGGCGGCGCAACATTCGCGCCCGGAAAAGTCGGGCAGGCGTTTAGTCTTAATGGCTCCAGTACTTACGTGCAAGCTGCTGCCGTTTCCGCACAGGACCCGACCACCGCCGGCAGCATGGATGCCTGGGTCATGTTCAACCAGTTGCCTTCTACTGCCGGGCACACCATGGCGATCATCTGCAAGGGCGGTCTCAATACGGATTTTGATTTGCAGGCCGGCACCCAGGACCGGTTCTTCTTCCACATTTCGGGCGGTATCAACGTTGCTTCGACGACGGTCATTCAAGTTGGAGTCTGGTATCACGTCGCGGGCACATGGGACGCGTCCGGGTTGAGGATGTATATCAACGGCCAGCTGGAGAACCTCAACGCTTTTACGAACCTTACGCGCGGACAGAGCGGACAACCTTTGATGATTGGCAATCACCCTTTCTTTGGACCTCGTCTTTTTAACGGCCTCATCGATGAGGCTCAAGTCTTTGATCGTGCACTCACACCGTCAGAAGTGCAGGCCATTTTCGATGCCGGTGTCGCCGGTCAGTGCAAGTCGCCATCGCCTAATTTTTGCGGGATGATATCTGGGCAAATCACAGACGCGCAAGGCCCACTCCAAGGCGAACTCTACAGGCCTGCGAACCTAACAACGGCCCGTGTTCTTTTAATGCGACAACGGATGCGAGCGGGAATTATCAAATCACTGGGTTGCCGCTCAATACGCCTTTCGATCTAACCATTTTCCCGCCGCAAGGGTCGGTTGATGTGCCGGGATAACTTCTCGATCGCTCGGTGCAGGGCTGTAGCAGCGCGCTCACGAACCAAGACCTGATGTTGCAAGCACCGGCTCCGCCACCCTCTGGGACGAGCATTGAGCCACACAATAACGGTGGCGGCGATGTGCCGACCGTCTACTGGCAATCGCCCCTCACCCTCACTACAACCGGCTGTCCGAACGGGACGGCGTCGTATATTATCTCACGCGGATTTTCAATCTTCGCCAGCGGTCCGATGACGGAGACACCGGCAGGCAGCGGCACTTTTACAGCATCAGTTCCGGCGCTCTTCCTGCGCATGGCGCTGCTACGGTGTCGATGACGATAGATTGCGGAGGCAGCACCACCACAATCGGCTTCGATTTGTACATCGATCCCAGCGGCACAGTGCGGGATAATCATGGCGCACCGATTTCAGGCGCGACCGTAACGCTGCTTCGCTCGGATACACCAATGGGTCCGTTCGATATCGTGCCCGATGGCAGCGCCGTCATGTCTCCTGGCAATCGGCATAACCCCGATACGACCGACACCGACGGCCATTTCGGCTGGGACGCGCTCTCCGGTTTTTACAAAGTGCGCGCACAAAACGCGGGTTGTAATGGAGTAGTTGAGACAGCCATTCTGCAAATTCCACCGCCCGTGCGGACCTCGTCCTGACGCTGGAGTGCCCGACACAACTGCTCAGCGCAGTCTCACAAAAAAATCACGGCATGGCCGGCGTTTTTCCCATCAATCGACCTCTCAGTGGTCAGCCTGGCGTAGAATGCCGCACCGGCGGAATCAATGGCGATCACACCCTGGTCATCACCTATAGCAGTGACGTTGTCAGCGGCGACGCGAACGTAACGACTGGCATAGGAAGCGTGTCGGGCACACCTGCGTTTTCCGCTAACACCATGACGGTGAATCTGACCGGCGTAGATAATGCCCAGAAAATCACGGTCACTTTGAGCAACGTAACCGACAGTTTCGGTCAGGTTCTGGCCGACACGGTGGTGAGCGTGAACATGCTCATTGGCGATACCAACGGAAACCGAACGGTAAATGCTTCTGATGTTGCCCAAACCAAGGGGCAGATCGGCGCGCCAGTTACGAACGCTAATTTCCGTGAAGACGTGACACTCAACGGGACGATTAACGGTTCGGACGTTGGTTTGGTGAAATCGCACCTCGGATGAGCCGTGCCGTAGCAATCCTGCGGGAGCTCCTGTCAATAGCTGTTAGCGTAGCGCATCGTGGCATCGGCATCTTGCCGATGGGGACATGGGTGGAAGCCCATGCCACTTCTGCTGTGCTTTCACCTTGCGCATCACGCCGAAGGGCGATTATTGTCGCTGCGCCTTATGCAACTTTCGATTGGGAAATGCGCGGCGATTTTGGGGGGCGCCGCACTGATTCTGATTTGTTCCTGCGAAAACATCACCTGGGCGAAATGCCCGAGGTGCAAAAGGAACATGTCGATCCTATCGACGGGCATGAAGAAAGCGCGGAGGCGGTCACCGAAACATCGACATCGCCTGCGCCTGCGCCTGCGGCCCAACCGGCTTCGCCGACACCAACGCCGGCTGAATTCTTCCCCGCGAAGTCCCGTTAGGCAAATAAGAACATGGCCAAACGCAATACCTGACTACGCCGCCGAAGATCGGCACCATGCCGCCTGGCGTGCCGTACATCGTCGGGAACGAAGCGGCAGAACGATTTTCCTATTACGGGATGAATTCCGTCCTGACCATTTTCATGACCACCTATCTTGTAAACAAGGTGGGTCATCTGGATGTAATGGCCCCGGCAAGAGCCGAAGCGTGGTATCACACTTTCGTTACCTCGCTTTACTTCTGCCAATTCTCGGCGCGGTTCTCGCCGATGCGATCTTCGGCAAATTCTGGGTCGTCTTTTGGCTGTCGATCGTTTATTGCGGCGGACATCTCACTCTTGCGCTGATGGGCACGGGCGTGGCACACGCCATTGAGCCACGCTACTTGCTTGCCATCGGTCTCTCTTGATCGCGCTCGGCGCAGGCGGAATTAAACCCTGCGTCTCAACGAACGTCGGCGATCAATTTGGCGAGACAAACAAGCACTTGCTGACCCGGGTGTTTAACTGGTTTTATTTTTCGATTAATGCCGGGTCGGCCATGTCGACGTTGCTCATTCCATGGCTCCTGGCGCCGCAAGCGGCCTTCCCAACTGGCTCACGAATTTGTTGCCCACTTCCGTCTCAAATTTTCTGGTGAGTCCGCGACTGCACAGCCCGGACTTCGCTTTTGGGCTTGCCAGGCGTTTTCATGGCTCTCGCCACGATCATTTTCTGGATGGGACGCAAGAAATTTGTCCATATCCCGCCAGTTGGCCTGCGAACGTACGGACGCGAAATTTTCAACAAGGAAACAGGCAAGATCCTGCTCAACATTCTGATGCCTGTGCCGTTCATGGCCATGTTTTGGGCTTTGTGGCAGCAGAATTTTTCCTCGTGGATCGTTCAAGCGGAGTCGATGGATCGGCATTTCTTCGGAATGAACTGGCTGTCGTCGCAAATCCAGACCGTTAATCCGATTTTCATTCTGGTCATGCTGCCGCTCTTTTCCTATTTGCTTTATCCGCCGTCGAGAAGCTGATTCCGCTGACCCCGCTGCGGAAGATGGGCGCCGGATTGTTTGTCACTGCGGCATCGTTTTTTTTGGTCGCGATGATTCAGACGCGCATTGACGGCGGCGCGCGGCCCAACATTATCTGGCAAATTTGGGCGTTTGTGATCCTGACGGCCGGTGAAACGCTGGCTTCGCCGACTCACCTTGAGTTTTCCTACACGCAAGGACCGGTCAAGCTCAAGTCGCTTTGCATGTGCACCTATTTGCTCGCAGTCTCACTCGGGAATGCTTTCACAGCCGGAGTCAATTTCTTCATCGAAAATCCGGACGGATCGGTGAAGCTGCAGGGAGCGAGTTACTTTATGTTCTTTTTCTGGGTCATGCTGGGAACGGCGGTGCTGTTTGCCATCGTGACGCCGTTTTACAAAGGCCGGACGTATCTGCAGGATCAGACGAAAGTTACCGGCGATGCGGAGCCGGCGGTGGGATTTGCGGTTCAACCGGAGGCATAGCTTTAAGTAAGGTGAAAAGATTCTTGCCGGCTGGTCTCCTGTTGTCCTGTCGATCATTCGAACGCCAACGCGAATCCCAAGGACGACGAATTTGAAAAGATCGCCAAGATTATGTGGAAGGCTATCTGGCCGAGCATCCCGAACGAGCCACCGAACTGGGCGATCATCGATTCGACGGTCAACTGAGCGATTACTCGGCCGCGACGCGGACCCGGCAACTGGCCCGGGCGAAACAATTTCGCGAAGAGCTCAAGAAGTTCGACGATTTTTCACAGCTGACCGGCCCGAACCGGGTCGATGTGCGCATCCTGCGGGAAAACGTCGATAGCGAAATCTTCCAACTGGAGGAAATGAAGGAACCCGATTGGAACCCGCTGGTTTACACTCGGAGCCTTGCCGACAGCCTCTATCTCATTGTCGCGCGCGATTTCGATACGCCGGAAAATCGCATCCCGAATCTGCGCAAACGCATGGAAGCGATCCCGCTCGTGATCGCCGAGGCTAAAAAGAACCTGCAGCATCCGCCGCGCGTTCACACGGAGACGGCCATCGAACAGACCGAAGGCGCCATCAAACTGGTGCGCGAGGGGCTTTCGACCGCTTCTCGATCGCGCGCCGCAAATGAAGAAGGACCTCGCGCCGATCCAGGAAAAAACCGCGAAGGCGCTGGAGGACTACAAGAAATGGCTGAAAAACGATCTGCTAAAACGTTCCGACGGCAATTTTCGCATCGGCGCGGAGAAGTTTCGCAAGAAATCTGCATTTCGCGCTCGCCTCGGACTTGTCGATGGAAGAAATCATGAAACGGGCGCAGGCCGATCTGCATCAAACGCAAGATGCTCTCTATGAAACGGCCCTGCCGCTTTACAAAAAATATTTTCCGAAAGCCGACCAGGCGGCGCTTGACGACAAAAAGAAAGTTACGACTGCGGTTTTGAACAAGCTGGCGGAGCAACACCCGGACGACAACACCATTGTCGGTTTCTGCCAGAAAGTCGTCAGGGAGGCGACCGATTTTGTGAAATCGCACAATCTGGTCACCGTTCCGAACACGCCGCTCGACGTGATTGTGATGCCCGAGTTCAAGCGCGGCGCGGCATTGCCTATTGCGACGCAGCCGGGCCGCTCGAGAAGCATGGCAAAACTTTTTTCGCAGTGGCGCCGACGCCTAAAGATTGGTCGAAGGAAACGAAGGAATCTTTCTTTCGCGAATATAACGATTACATGATACGCGATCTTACGGTGCATGAAGCCATGCCCGGACATTATCTGCAGCTGGCGCATGCGAATGAGTTTCGCGCGCCGACCCTGGTGCGCGCGATTTTCGAAAACGGCCCGTTCATTGAAGGCTGGGCGGTCTATTGCGAGCAGATGATGGCCGAAAAAGGCTATGGGGGGCCGGATGTGAAGATGCAGCAGTTGAAAATGCGGTTGCGCGTCGATTGCAACGCCATTCTCGATCAAAGCATTCATGCGGGAAACATGACCGAAAAGGAAGCGATGGATCTGATGATGAAGGAAGGCTACCAGCAGGAAGGCGAAGCGGTGGCGAAATGGAAACGCGCCCAGCTGACGTCCGCGCAATTGTCCACCTATTTTGTCGGCGTGAGCGAAATGCTGGAGATCCGCGACCTGGCGAAGAAAAAAGCCAGGAGAATTTCAAAGGAAAGACTATCACGACAGTGTTCTGAGCTTCGGCAGCCCGCCGCCGAAATACGTTCGCGAGTTGCTCGGGTTGTAGTTGTAGCCGGCATCGTCGATGCCGGTTTTCTCGTCATCTTCGTCCGAGATCACCGATTCCGGCTACAAACAATCCTTGATGAAAAATCCGGGTCTCGTGATAATTTCGGCCGGTTCCGGCGGGGGTATAGCTCAGTTGGTAGAGCGTCTCGTTCGCAATGATTTTTTGCTAGTTTGCGACTACTCCCGACGTGTCAGGACACTGCTAGACACGTGCGGACGCTAAAAGAATTCCGATTGGATTAACTCTGCACAATCGTGTGGACATTTCTGGACAGGAGTAGACCGAATTTCCAGCGTCAGGGGGGCGAAACGGGTGGACCGATAATCGCGGACTGCAAAACTGCAACCAGCGCTATCTCGAGGGATTAGTGACCAAACACGCGTTCGGCTTTGAGTAGTGCTTTTCAGATCGCAGTTTTCTTGCTTGCCACACGAGAGATAGTTGAAAAGAAAGGACCGCCCAAATGACTTGTATAGTCTGGACCAAGGCGGTCAAATGCCTTCAATAGAAAGGCAACATAATGAAAACAAGAAATATGTGGACATTCGGGGCGGTACCTATTAACCGTCACATGTCATTAGGCGTTAGCGAGGCCGTAGCCGGCAGCACTAAGCCAAATCCAAAGGCATTGGCTGCCGCGACAGCAAAGGAAAAGCAAGCGATGGCCCTGGTCAACAAGGAGGTGTCTCTGCTCTTAGATCGTCTCGAAAAAGGCGGGGATTTCGTGCAACGGTTCGAGGAAGCAACAATGAGAAAAGACAAGAAACAGCTTCTCGGGCTGATTCGTGAAGCTGGCGTCAGAAAATCGCAGGTAACGATTGAGGAGATCAACTCTGATTTTGCGATCAGAATCGAGATGTGTACGGTTTCTTTCTGCGCGAAGATTCACCTCCGGTGGTAGTTCGGCAGCTCGTAGGTCTTTCGCTCCACTCCCGGGCCCGTGGGACTGGACGTACGCAGGACACGAAGTGGGGCTCCAAGACGTGTTGGAGGGCCATATAGAATAACAAAAATCGTAAGGTTGAAACCAAAGCTTGACAGCCTAACGAAATTTCCTTACTTACCGACTTACCGATTACGTAGACACGACGTCTCAACGCATCTTCGGCAGGGCTAATAAGGGGGCTGGACCTTAGCTGGGACATCGCCAAACGCGATCCCCTGGTTTATGCCGAAGCCCTCAGCTCAGATAAAGTCGTTTCTCCCATTAGTGCTTCTCGCGGCCTGCTGGCAAATCCCCTCTGCGGCTCTGGGCCAGACGGTAATCATCTCGACCGAGGTCCTCGCCAGCCGCTCGATCGACGGCGCCGACTGCATAGTGCCAAAGAACGAAAAAGGGCAACCTTCACAAGATAGCCCCCCTCCGATTCGTCCAGCGATATCGACGTGAGCAATGCTGACTTCGATGATTTGAGCGCGGACCCTCCCATGCGCAACGATCAACACACGCCACACCTTTCCGTTACCGGAGTTTGCGCAGAAGCAACACGCATGCTGCGAATCGGTCGGGGACATCCACTTCCCGTTCACTGTTTTTACTGTCTGTACGAGCACATTCGCGAGCGTGCTCCTCCTACCTTGGCCCTAACAATATGAAGTCGTCCTCCTGCTTAACTTCTAGCCATTCGGCCTCGGTAATCAGCACTCGCCGTACGCGTACATTCCAGCCACGCGCCTTAAACGCATTGACGCCATCCAGAGCAGGTCGGGAAACAGAATTGGCATCGTCGAGCTGTTCGTCGTGCGCCCAGCCGTCACACAGTAGTCGGTTCCAGCGTCGCGACGTGATCCTCTATAAGTTAACAAGGAAACTAAAATGATTTTAACTCTTACTCTAGAACGCCCGCTCGCTTGGCTTGCTGCGGGTATGATGTTACTGGCAACGGCGGTCCCGGCGTCAGCGACGATCGACACTTTCACTATTGACCACATCTCAGGTCCATGCAGCGAGGCTCATTTCTCGACACTTCACTTCTTATGGGCCGAGCGTGCTCGAATTAAGATCGCTTCGGGGGAGACAATCAGGGTCAGATTATATGGGCACGGAGCAGATTTTGCGCAGGATGCCGATGAGGCTCCAATATCTATGAATGGATAAGCGGCAGGGGGACCAGCGACAGAGCTCTCCGAATGCGCGCGATCGTATTGGGCAATGTGGTGTCTGAGGGATACGTCGTAGTCGATGTCAAGAGCTGCGTCTTCTCACGGACTCGGTAACCGCACAGTAACCGTTAACATGGCCGACTGGTAGTGAGAGGTTCAGATCTGAAGATCGTGGCCGCCGATCTGCACCTCTCTGGCGAACGCTACTTATCGCACGCATGTCTCGCCGGGAAGCTCCGGAAGCTCTATCCGGAGGAATGGCCGTTATAGTGCCGTCTTCGCCAAATTTAACGCCCGCTCTGGGCACCCCCGTGACGCTTACACGCCCGGTTAACTTGACACAGGAAGTGGTCCCGACCACTCGCGGAGGGATGACTCAAGTCAGATGAGTTTCTTCTGCAGCGGCTTGCCGAGGAATGTCGTTACTACTGTTCCCATACCAAAACTCATTTGGGGCGTATCGGGTAACAACATCATACAGCTCCCGGCCAACACTCAATTTGACGTGCAACTGATCGATGTGACTAATTCCAAACACCCCCTTGTGCTTGATACGTTGACTCTAGCGCAGGGATTCCCGAGCAGGAAGTACGCCCGTCGTTCAAAAGGATAACTGACACTGGTCGCCCGACCTCGATTCGTGTCAATCAGTGATCCAAGATTCAAGGTTGGCCCATCCGACGCAAACCTTCATCAGGTTGCTTTGCCGAACCGGGCAGCACGCAGTTGCTCGACCCAAGAGCCCTGCTGCTCAAAGTTGATCCAAACAACCAAATTAACGAGGGCAACAGAGAAAACGATAATGAAATCCGCTTTTAACGATATGCAGGCATCAGGACACGGAGCAAGCATGGTCTTGGGGCGCGGAGAACAAACGACAAAATGAAGACAATAATGAAAATAAATCCGAAGACAACGAGTGTTATTCTAACCTTTTTGACAGCGATGATGATCCCCTTCTCACCTTCTGCTCAAGGGGCCACTCACAGAGTAACCGATGGCACTACAGGAAAACGGCGGGCTCGAAAATCCCACCATGCTTGAGATCTTCAACTTCCCGGACGAAATAGCGAACAACACGCAGTTGATCCACGTTCTTCTCTAGAGCCGTGCGATACAATAATCGCTGAAACATTCGAAAATGTTGACGCAACCTTTGCCCAGGGTGCCGATCGTTATGACAAGATCATTCCCCTAACGGATGTGAACTGCACCAGGCAGAAGTTGCTGACTAATTTGATTGCTGAAACCGTAGCCGGCAATCAGAATTGAGCTTGTTCGATTCTCGGGCACGGCGGCGATGATAGACTGGAGCTGGCGTAATCGAGTTTACTGCTAGAGGGAGGCGACTCCGGAACAATCCGCTCGCTATTAACGGACGCCGAGGACCCAAAAAGGTAAAAACTTCAACTTCGGAGTTTGCGACTTGTCTATATGTGTAATTGCCATGCCGCCACCTGTAACGATGACTGGTTGGCAATCGGCGCCAGAACGTCCGTGGGCACGCCTTGCGACCAGATGATGACAGAACCGATGATTGCTTTCTTTCTCAATAAATATGTCAAAGAGAACAAGCAGGTTGCCACAGCGGTGACCGAGTCATTTAATGAAGCAAAGTCCGTTTGGCAGAATCTGGAACTGCTATTTCACATGGGCTGGGACACGCCGTTCGCAAAAGACGATAAATGCACGGGCGGAATCAAGAATCGAATGGAAACGTCCCTCATGAAGGCGGCGGGCGATGTCAAGCTTCGGTTCAATCAATCGACGGGCGATCAGACTCTTATACCACCAGTGCTTGGACCCGCATCTGACGCGATAGCATGGAGCGCCATCAATTTTCTCAATAATTTCACCGGGGCTGCCGTACCCGAGGGTGAATATATAATAAAATGTTACGCCTTTAGAAATCAATCGTATAGGGCTCTCAACTGGCGTTGGCACGATAAGGACAACGCTACACCTGAATCGGGACTCGAAACGTGGAAGATTGGCAGCGATCGCGGTAATAATATTTTCACTATAGAAAAGCAGCTTCCGGTTGGATATCGGATAAAAATGGCCACTGGAAAGACAGACTCCTGGGGTAACAGGGTTGTATTTAACATGGAAGTGCCCGTGGTAGACAGCGATGGACAAGGTATCAATCAGGATGGTGGCAATGTTAATATGCAAGGAATCAATATTGCATATGCTGGACAGATATGCGCTGTTCTACAAGATTGCCGGGCAAGACAATATTTATGTAATTATCAATTCGTTGTCGGGTAAAGTCTTAGATGCGGCTGATAGCTGCCAGCAGTCCCCGCATAATTGCGGGCTGAAACAATGGCACCCGATAAGTGGGGATCAAACACAGCTGTGGGTCTTGGAAAAACAATAATCTCTGAAGTGATCGCATCTGAGCGGGAGCCTGTAGCGGAACTTATCGGCACTCGCCATTCCCTCGCTTTGAGAAAGCCTTCTCCTCGTCAAGATCCACTAACTATGAAAACCAAAACATTCTTCGTCGTTGCGGCCTACGTCGCGGTCCTCAGTTGCACTTCACACGCGCAGGCGCAGCTAACGACCAAGCCTAAGAACCTAGTCTATGTCTGTACCATGCCCTCGGCCGGGCGATTTTCGTTTAACGTCACAGGCCCGGCGGAGCTAAAGAACGTCGTCTCCGCGGCGGTCGTCCGCAACGAAGGGGGGCAAAGCGCTTTCACGTGCAAAACTCAATTCGACCCCGGCGCAAAGATACTGAGTGTCTCGATCGAAACCAAAGTGCTCCCACCGTCGGGCGCCTATGCCGTGCAACTCCTCGACGGTGAAAAAGTGGTCAAGTTCACGCTTCCGCTGACCGTCAAGGCCTTCGCGCGCATCGGCGGGTCCGGGTTGCCCGAGCGCACACCGGTGATCAATCCCAGCCCTCCGAAGATCAAGATTCAAAGCACAAGTGCCGACATCCTCCGGAAAAAGATAACGTCCATTTTCCAGGCGGCCAGGGGAGTCAATGACGGCATCGCCGGGATCAGGCCCGGCGACAGCATCGCTGAGTCGCGCTTGTGGAGGCCCTTCAAGGTCACCAGCTATTACCCTGAGGTCGCGGTCTCCGGGAGCACGGTCGTGCTTGAAGGGACCACCCTCAACGCCGTTCCATCAGAACTGTTTTTCGGCGGAGACCAAGCTTCAGCAGATTGTTACGACCGACACAATGAACGTCTACCAGCTGCCGGTGGTGAACCAATCCACCACCGCGCACCTAGACCTGACTGTGCGGCGCGAGGGTCTGCAAATGTGGACGCCGATCGCGAGCGATTGCCCAGGTCATGTTGCCGAGCGGGCTTCGGCAAAGTGATCGAGCTCATATCGCCGACTGTTAATACCCCCATGCAACAACGCCCTGCCGAATTCGCCGTGAGGAACCTCCCACGGACGGTACACCGCAGACAGCATGTCGACGTCAGTATCGTGTGCCCCGCTGGCGCCTCCGTTGACAGCGACAGCGACTACCTGCACGACGGCGTCGTGCGATTGCACGGCGGCCAGCTCACGATTGGTTTTACCGGCGAGTCCGTTGCGACCATCGGAGGAATCCTCATCTCTCTCGATCCTGTAGAGTTTGTCCCTACCCAGGGCGCTGAGCCCGTCCGAACTACTCAGATAGTAGGTCCGGTGCAGGTGCCACAAGCGCAGGCGACGCCAGGACTACGTCGTGGAAAGTCACCGGCGATCTGGACGATTATTTCCAGTGGGCTGTTCACGACAGCTTCGGCACGACGGAAGGCTATTCTGATATGCCCCTTGTCGGCCGCAAGATCGCGGTTGGCCATTTAACAATCGGCGGCGACGCCGCTTTTCGCGTGCGCCAGCGGACCACTCGGGACTCATGTCGTGTGGCGGGCAGCTCCTCTTGAGATGGAGGAAGGCTTCTCCGTGAAGGAAATTCACTGGAGTATTCAACAAGGTCACCCGCCGGATCAGCCTGCGAAGGCTTTCGTCGGCGAGGACAATGCTGCCTCGATTCCCGACATTCCTGAACCAGTCCCCCGATTATGGCTTCAACCGCAATGACGCGTTCCTTCACGGCGACACGACGCCCAGATCGCCGAAGGGCATCGATGGACCTGGTATCAACAGTGAGCTGATGATGCGTTTTCCTTCCGTTTCTGTTGCTGCCTGACGGGACCAAGGTTGATAACTCGATCAAAAAACCCTACCCTATGGTTTCTCCGTCCCATGCTTCTCGAGCTAAACGCCGAGCGAAACGCGTCTGTCAATGGCCGCGAGCGTCACGCCCCGGATGGATAAAGTGATCTTCAATGGCCCGCCCAACAAGCGCTGGCAGGATGCGCTTCGGACATGAGTGTGCGTAACGAGCCGTGGGGAATGGACTTCGTGATCGGCCCCCGGGATCCCTACACTGCAGTGGCGAGCGGCGCTCTTGATTCTGTTCAACGGGAGGTCGCGTCGCGACTAACCTCTTCCTTCGCCAATGGGCGCGTGAGATCTAACCGCAAAAGCAAGGAGCTACACATCATTCAACCATGACTTTTCTGGACAAGAATGGACTCACAGCAGATCATTCAGGGGCCAGCAAAGAACCTTCCAGAAGGTCACCGCGTTCGATGCGAAGTCGCACGCAAGAACTGAAATTGTGCGCGCGAGAGCCTATTTTACACTCGCTATAATCTGATCAGCTAGAGCTGAAAGCACGCTGAAGAACATTTGGAGTCGTCACTGTTAATCGAGATTCCATGTGATCGCTCCATTTCGGGATGTATATAGTTTCGGTAATCTCGCGGTCCCCGCCCCTACATCTTTTGCTGATCGACGTATCCATCCTAATTCGTTGGCTACGTCCAAGAAATCTTTGAGGCCCCATTCTTTTAACGGTCGAGGCTTCCCTGCTTTGTCTTTCGGCGCAGCGGTCGCGGTGAACACCGGCTTTAAATCCGAGAGTCTGTTCACGCGCGCGAGGCATAGTGCTTCCAAGAGTCCGCCCATCATTACAGTGGCAGCTAAATCAGCTCCTGCTTGCAGGCAGGCGAGAATTTCGGTCCAACGACGCTCCAGGATCGCTACCATCATTGAGTCACTTATTAACCTCTTGAAATCTGGCTGCTGCACGGATTGGGTTGGAAGTGCGAGCACGGTTTGGGACCTAAGCCGAACAAGATCAGCCCAAGGGTTGCCAGATGGTTTATGTACTTATCTCGAACCGTGCCGATATCTGAGTATTCGAGCAGAGCCGCAAAGGCGGCATCAACTTGTTGGAAGAGTTGTTCGCTTGATAGGGCAAGTAGGGCTGGTCTTTGCGATCTGAACCATGCTTGTAGTTGCCTTGACAAGCATCTGTTCGTCCGCACTTCTACTTGGTGACCCCTTCGCTTGCGGAGGGTGCCTCTTAGCCTCGTCACAGCATCGATGGCCATATCGAGCGTGCCGCTGCGTCTTGCATTGGCTTGTCCCTATGCGCGCTTCACGCCAGCGGAGCGGCGCATTTTGGGGCATTGGCTTTTCGTGATGAACGTTTGCGAGCACCCTTCGTCACTGGCTTCGCTGTGGTGCTGCCTCCAGGCAAAACCATGGCTACCAAATTCTCACCGACTGAGTTTAGCCTGTACTGGCCTCTCTCGCCTCTGTCCAATAAGCCATTGTGGTACGCGTTCACTAACACCTGTGCAGGCCTTTTCGGTCGCTTGCGTGGCGCTTTTCTGCAGGCGTCGATGAGATCCTCTTTTGTGATCGCGGCCTTTCTTTCAGGTGGGTGCGACAAATTGATAGTAATACGCCACTGTCGCAGCGAAGTGGACGTCGCTTTTGGGATCCTTCTTCGTCACGAAGGAAGAAATGTCTTGCCCACCATCGGTGGCAGGAGGACTGGCCGCTCCTCCAGACACGATGGCCGGCGCACTGGTAGCCGTTACCGAAGGAGAATGGGATATCCCACTTCTCCCGTGCCGAGCGAACTATTCGATCTCGTTCGAGCTCATCGAATGGCTGTAGTGCCTCAACAATGTCCGCACTGCTTGCAAATCATCGGGCTTCGTCGTGCTCATCAAATCATCTACGCACTCATTAAAGTGTCAGATCGGAGCGCGTGACTAAAGACATCACGCGTTGAACTCGTCCATGCAAGTGTCAGCGAGTCGAGGGAAGCCCGCTCAGGTTCAGCCCAGACTTTTCTGGACAGAAGTGGACTTTCCGAAAATCATCAGGGGGGCAAAACGGGTGGGGTGCCAGTTGAAATGCAGTCCGAATTCTGCACCTTAAAGCTCGGCGGTCGAAAGACTTTGGGGGTATAGCTCAGTTGGTAGAGCGTCTCGTTCGCAATGAGAAGGTCAGGGGTTCGAATCCCCTTACCTCCACCAATTTAGCGTCAGCGAAATCCATTTGTTTTCGTAGGGGATGAGAATCTTGTTCGACTGGTGGGGCGCATAACGCGCAAGGGTTAAGAGCGAAGCTCAAACCCCGAGCGAACGCGCAGCGCTGGATAATCCCCTTACCTCCAGTCTTCGCTCGCAGCGTAGTGGAGAGCGTGGACTGTCGCGCCGTAACTTCGGTGAAGGCGGACACGTTTTGATTTGCCACGCCAACGCAGCGAGCTTCGACTCGGCCTGCCACCAATTTCGCGGCAGCGAAATCTAATTGTTCAACAGGGGATGAAGAGTGGCATGGGCTTCCAGCCCATGATCATCGGCAGGATGCCGATGCCACGCAAAGGGAAAAGCGATTGCCTTCGGCGGCCGGACTCGCTAGACCTATAAAGAGAACGCACCTGACCTCGTCCTGCATCCGGGGTCGGTGTCGATCCCGAAACTAACAAACCCAAAATTATGAAACATCAATCACAACTCATCGCGGTGGCCTGTGTTGCGGCTCTGGCGTTCGCGCCACTCAGTTTATCGGCTGCGGGCAAGAAAAAAGCGGACGCTGCCTCTTCGGCTGTGCCTGCTGCGTCCGCCTCGCCGGCAGCAGCGGCGACCAAAGTGCCAAGGCCCATTCCGTTCCACGGGATGGTCCGGCCGTGGATCAGAGCGGGAAGACGTTTACCATCACTGGGAAGAAAGCCACGCGCGTCTTCAAAGTCACAGACAAGACCGCGATCACCAAAGGTGCGGCTGCGGCGACGATGAACGACATTGTGCAAAACGAAGAGGTGAGCGGTGCTTATTGGAAAGCCGCTGACAACAGCCTCGAGGCCAAGACCGTAAAGATCGGCGCGATGACAAGCGGCGAGAAAAAGGCGAAGAAAACGAAGAAAGAAAAAGCTGAGGCTTCACCGGCTGCTGCTCCCGAAGCTTCGCCAAAGTCCTAGGCTCGACCACAAAATCAGCATGTTACTGTAGCGGCCTCCGACTGTCGGTGGAATTTTCTCGGCAAATAATGCGACGGTCGGAGACCGCCGCTACACAGAAGTGGCGTGTCGTTTTAGGAACTCTTTGGCCAGGGCGCGATAGGCGGCGGCGCCGGTTCCACTGGGGCATATTCGAGAACGGATTGACCGAAGCTGGGCGCTTCACTCAGGCGAACGGTGCGTGGAATTACGGTTGCATAAACACGCGGACCGAAATGCTGTCGCACTTCGGCGACGACCTGTGCGCTCAGATTGGTGCGGCTGTCGAACATGGTCATGACAATGCCGCCGATTTCGATCCGATCGTTCGCGCCGGAGTCGCGGATCTGCTCGACTACGCGGACGATTTTGACAAGTCCTTCGAGCGCGAAATACTCGCATTGAATCGGCGTGAGAAGTTCGTCGGCGGCGGCGAGGGCGTTGGTCATTAAGATGCCTAACGACGGCGGGCAATCGAGCAGAACGAAATCGAAGGTATCGTCGGCGCGCAGCGGCCTCAGCGTTTCGGCCAGGCGGGTGAGATGATTTTCCATGCGCGCGATCTCGATTTCGGCGCCGGCAAGATCGAGATCGGCCGGCACGATGAACAAGCGTTCACATCGCGTCGGCACAATTTTGTCGATGATGGATGCCTCGCCAAGAAGCGGTTCGTAAAGGCTCGTCCCGTCCAATCCCTGCAAGCCAAACGAGCTGGTGGCGTTCGCCTGCGGATCGAGATCGACCAGCAGAATGCGCTGGCCCAGCTCGGCCAGGGCGCACCCGAGATTGACGGCCGTGGTCGTTTTGCCGACGCCGCCTTTTTGATTTGCGATGGCGATGATCTTCATTTCGGGGAGAGCACGCGCCCTCGAGTGCCGGCGATGGCGCTCTCGCCAGCGCGAACTTTTTCCGTGATCACGTGCACAAATCTTTTTGGCGGGGGCGCCAAAAAGGACACGCGAGGGCGCGTGTGCTCCCCGGAGTCAGTGATGGCGATTATTTTCATGAGCGCGGGACGATGAGTGTTCGCAGCTCGAAGGTGCGTCTTCCATCCGGTTCCTTCCACAACAAATGATCCGGATCGGGCAACATTTCGGTGACTTCGATCTCGCTGGATTTGGTCAGCCAGCGTTGGAAAATTTCCAGGAATAGGTAGCTCTCAAGATCGACAAACACCGGTTTGGTGTCCTTGTCGCGGCCTTCCGCGCCGCTGCGGCGAAGTGCCTGCTCGGTCGGGCGAATGTAAATGTAACGTGGCAAATCGCGCTGGGCGCGTAGGCGCTCAATCGCGAGAACCAGGTCGCGCGAAATGCCCTTGAAATTGCCGGCGCCGAGTTCATCCAGAGTCACGGTCCACGTCCGGCGTTGCACGATTACGTTCCCACAGCGCAACCGCGGCGTATGCGGCGACATCCCGAATTGGAACGGATGAAAACCGAGCGAGATAATCCAGTTGCGGGAGAACGAACCGAGATATTCACCGGCTCCGATTTTCCGCAGACAAACGTCGCCACTAGGTGCATCGACATAAACTTCCGCTTGCGAGGGCGAAACAGTTTTCCACGCCGGATTCCCCCGTTGAGGCGCGACAAAGTTTGTGACCCCTGGAACTGCGTCGAAAAAACGGATTGCTGTGTGGGCAGTAAAATCGGTGGCGAAAAATCCAAAATAAAAATTTGGCCGGTGGCAGGTTGTGCGGAGGAGGGCGCGAGTAAGAGCGGGTTTATCGGGGCAAGCCCAGTACATGCAATGTTGCAGGAGAGCAACGGGAGGATGCAGCTCGGCCAGAACCCATTGATATTCGCCGCGGCTTACCGCTTCCGTTGATTTTGCGGCGAGTTGCAAATCGGCCGACGGATAAGTGTATTCATCGAATTTTTCGTATTCAAAATTATCGCGCACAATGTGGCAATCGGCTGGTGTAAGCGTGTACTCGGCGGCATCGGCCTGAGGGCGCATTCGTTGGCGAAAGGCGGTTTTGATTTCCTGGAACGCGATCGCGGCGGGAGCAATCAGGCCCGGACCGGTGAGGGGACGTTTTGCTGCTTCGCATAATTTCAGAAAGGCGGGCAGCGGCATGGCAGTGCTTCGATTTTTTTCCAAAACGCGGCGCAGATCGGCAGCGACGCGACCGGCAATGAAGGCGTAGGAATCGCGCCAAAAATCGATCCAGGGAGCGGCCTCTACCGCAACTTCGTCGATCAAGTCCTGACTAACAGAGAAACCGCATTCGCGGAAACATTCTTCGCCAATCGGATTTTTCGCCGAATACAGATACCGGTTGGACGATGTCGTGTGCGCAACGCCAATGCCCTGCAAGCGTTGCGCCGATTCATTCATGATTTCCAAGCGGGCAGCCGGCCCGCTTGCCCGGATAATACTTTCTGGCAACGCGGCAATTGGTTGAAGTTGCCCGAGCCACTTTTCTCGCACCGGGCTTTCCCGCCAATTTTGGACATCGGCGACGAGCGTGTCGAAAGGATGTGGATCGAGAGCCGGGACCTCGACTTCCCAAAGAATCATTTTTCGTTTGTCCAAGTCGTCGAGCACATTCAGATCGACGCCAATTGCATGGGCTGGAGTCGATCCGTTGCATCGGGCAAGAATTTCGCTCGTCCTGGCGTCGAGCTTTATTGTTTCGCCAGTATCGGCAAAGAGAAGTTGATCGCCTTCGATTCGGACGCCCGGATGAAGCCGGGGAGAGCTTTCCGATCGCACCGCCGGGTCGGCATTCATCGCCGCAGCTACGGAATGGGCGGTCCAGCGTTCCAAGAATGCTTTGCGCCTCGCGATCCCGGGCCGGATGTCGATCTTGATCGCGTTCATCGCCGCAGGCGACGCATTAAACGAATCGATCTTGCCCCAACCGGTTGGTCCAAATTCGCTAAACGTGTCGTTCTTGGCTGCGATTCTCTGAAGATAAAGAAGGAGATGCCGTTCCCGATCTCCGGCCCGGGAGTTACGGCGCGTCAGCCGGCTGTAATCGGCTTGGTCGTCGAGAAGGTGGGAGAGCAGCTGGCGAACACCGCCGACCGCGAAAATGAGGTAGGGCGCCAACACAGTTCGGCTCGATTGCCAAAGGGCCGTCCGTGCCGGGCCAAGTTCTTTCTCAAGGGTTTCGAGAAGGCGCGCCATGGAGTCCGCGTCTCGCTCATTGTGCACAGCAAGCGCACGGGCAGCTTTGATGGTTTCAGGCGTGGCCAGCTGCTCGATTGCGTCGAAGGACAACCCGGGCAGGCGGATCAGAAAGATTGGAGCGACCTGATAAGTGGGTTGCACCCGTTCAGGGAAACCAAACGCACGAGGACTGACAAGTGAAACCGCGATCCTGACTGCTAGGGGTGAGCCCTTGCTCCCAAAAGTGCGACGGTGGGAGACTGCCGCTGCAACTAAACGTTCAGCAGCGGAAGGCGAATTGTGAAAACGGTTCCCGCCGCGGATGTGCTGTCCACCTTGATGGAGCCATTATGGTCCTCGACGACCTTCTTTGTGATATAAAGCCCCAGACCGGTTCCGCTCTTGCCCTGTTTCGTCGTAAAATACGGGTCGAAAATCTTGTTCATTTGGACCGGGTCTATTCCGGCGCCGGTATCTTCAATGACGATATCGACGTAGAAATCTTTCCGCACACAAGTGACCGAAACCGGTCCTTTTTCCTCGGCGGATGCCTGGAGCGCGTTGATGATGACGTTTTGGATCGCTCGCTTGATTTGAACCGTGTCGCCGTGCAGCGTGCAGGGATCGGTACAGACATCGGATTTTAGATCGATGCCGCTTTGGGCTGCGACCGGGGTGAGCCCTTTGAGAACGTCGCCGACAATTTCGGAGACGGAGATTGGCTTGCGCGGGGAGGCTTCAACGCTGCCGTAGCTTTGCCACATGGTGAGCAGCTCCCGGCAAAGGCGCACGTTCTCTTCGATAATGTTTAGCTCCCGAATCGAATCGGTGTTCTCGGCGGCGCCACCGTTGTCAGTTTTTTCGAGCTTCTTGGCCAAGAGCTGCACGTAGCCCCAAACAATGGTCAGCGGATTGCCCAGATCGTGGACGAATTCCGCCGAAGCCTGACCGAGAGAGGCAAGGCGCTCCTTTTGGGCCAGCTCCTTGAGAAGGCGGTTATTGAGTTCCTGGATTTCGCCGGCGGTGTGTTCGGCGGTGCGGTGGACCCGAGTGCGCTCGACATTGCGATCGATGACGTCGCGCATTTCGCCTGCATCGAAGGGTTTGCTGATGTAATCGTTAGCGCCCAACCGAAGCGCTTCCCGGGCCGTCTCGAGGGCGCCGAAACCGGTGAGCATGATCACAGAAAGATGGGGATCGATCTCGCGGATTTTGCGCAGTCCATCGATACCGCTCATACCGGGCATTCGGATGTCCATGACAATCGTATCCGGGTTCTTTTCCTTCAGAAGTTTAAGGCCTGTTTCGACGCAATCGGCGGTGCGAACCTGGTAGTCCGGCTTCAGCAGCATCCGCAGGCTTTCGCGCGGACCGACTTCGTCGTCGATAACAAGGATTTCGGGTGGTTCAGGCGGAGCGGACATGAGGGTAGCAGCGGGGGTAGAAGCTAACAGCGTGCCGCGGAAGGAGGTAGGTGACAAAAGCCTCAGGAGCCATAATCTATGCGGCGGGAAGCTGAATTGGTTTTGATTGGCGCGCAAGCTGCGATTTGTGAATAAGTGGCAGATTTGGTTGGATAAAACAGGCTTGAAATAGGACGAAACGTATAATGACTGGATTTAATGTAGCGTCTAGAATGCGCGGTGACTCGAAGCCATTTGGCAAGGAGACTCGTTTCTTAGAATCTCTTCTGAAAGCTGATTTGGCATCTGGTCTTTCGCGCGTCTTTTTTGGATCGACATCATGAGTACGCGCAATCGAGCCGTCATTACCGGTATGGGAATCGTGGCCCCGAACGGGATTGGGATTGAGGCATTTTGGGAATCGATTCTCGCCGGCCGCAGCGGCATCGGCCCGATCACCTTGTTCGACGCGACCGATTTCAAGAGCCGGATCGCTGGCGAAGTGAAAAATTTCGACCCGCTGGATTACATTGCTCCTGAGCTGAAGCCGAAGCGAATGGCAAGGCATACGCAGCTGGCATTTGCGGCGACGATGCTGGCGCTCGACGATGCGGCGCTGGATATCGAGAATCTTGAGTTGCCGAGTCCGACGCCGGTGATTGTCGGGGTGAGCATGAATTCGATGGATGTACTGGAGCGCGCTCTTCACATCGTAAGCGAACACGGACCGGATCGTGCGCCGGCAACCACTTGCTCCGCGTCTCTGCCCCAGGGAGCTGCAAACGTAATAGCCGACCGGCTCGGGGCTTGCGCGCATGCGGCGACGATCTCCTCGGCATGTCCCTCAGGCCTGGATGCGGTCGCTGACGCAGCAGAGATGATCCGCCAGGGCCGGGTTGAGGTCGCGATCGCCGGCGGCACGGATGCTCCGATTACGCCGCTCTCGATGGCTTCTTTCACCAGCAGCGGGCTGAGCTCGCGCCGGAATGGCGAACCGGAAAAGGCGAACAGGC
The DNA here is from genome assembly GCA_963815455.1 of uncultured Verrucomicrobiae bacterium. Taxonomy (GTDB): domain Bacteria; phylum Verrucomicrobiota; class Verrucomicrobiia; order Chthoniobacterales; family UBA10450; genus JBDTZF01. The sequence goes on along the minus strand of CAWFGO010000001.1, from coordinate 405,477 downwards.
CTTTCGATTTGGACCGGGATTCCGGCGTCATCTCGGAAGGCGCGGGAATTTTTGTGATTGAGAATCTGGAACGCGCCCGAGCGCGCGGCGTCCGCATTTACGCGGAAATCGGTGGTTACGGCAAGCAACGCGATGTCGATCCTAGCCGACCGGCTTCGGGCTTGGAACAATCAATGAAGCAGGCATTGGCAAATTCTCATCGAACCATCGAAGACGTTGATTACATCTCGGCCTACGGACCGGGTCACCCCGTGCTGGATGCCGTAGAAGTAGACACGATTAAGCAGGTGTTTCGCGAGCGCGCGTATTCGATTCCAGTCAGCTCGATTAAGGGAATAACGGGAAACGCGCTGGCGGCCGGCGGACCGTTTCAGGTTGCGGCGTCTGTACTGGCGATCCGGGACCACTTGGTGCCGCCGACGGCGAATTATGAATTCGCCGATCCGAAGTGCGACTTGGATTTTGTTCCGCAGCGGGCGCGAAGATCCCGGGTGAATTGCATCGTGATCAATGTCCGTGGCCTGGGCGGAAGCGCCAGTTCGATGGTTGTCACTCGCGTGCAAGGCGAATGAAAAGCCCTGTCCTATCAATTATCATCGCGATCGTTATCCAGCTTGGCCTGGGCCTCGCGGTGTTTTATGCAAACCCCAGGCGCAAACCAAATCAGTGTTTTCTGCTTCTATCTATTGCCATCGACGGATGGCTGGGCAGCCTCTGCCTGACATTCCAGGCCACTACGGTCGAACTCGCGGCGTTTTACATCCGGCAGGCCTCCGTTATGGGCGCCGTGGTCCTTACGTTCTTCAATTTTCTTCGACTGTCCGTAAAACATGGCGACCAATCCTGGGGCGAGATCGTTCGGAGATCATGGGCCTGGTTGTTCGCATTAGGTCTAATGATTGCGTTCTGCCAAACCAAATTCTTTCTCAAAGGAGTCGACCTGTCGCCCGCGACGGGAGCGGTGGTGCCGATGTATGGCAAGCAATCCATTCTCTATTTCGCGTACATTGCTCTGGCCGGGATAGCCGTCGTGTCTCTCTATGCCCGCGATTTGAGCAAGGCCACGGCAGGCAGGCGGGCGGAACTCGCATTTATCTTAATTGGCGTTGGTGTCGTGATCGGAACGACTCTCTTGTCCTTCGCCCTGGGCCTGTTTATCGATCGTTCAGAAATAGCCCAGTTCGCGCCCTTTCGAATTGTCCTCTTTGGCCTGATCATCGCCTACGGCATAGCTACGCGAAAAATCATGGATGTCGGCGTCCTCCTGCGGCGGTTATTCTCTTACGGGCTGCTCGCGGTGTATCTTCTGGCGCTTTACGCAGTGGTTTGGTGGCTGGTGGTGGCGGCTCTGCATTCGTTCGGCAATGCCCGGTCAATTGCGCATGTGGCGGCGGCAATCGTGATTGCCATCGCCATGGCCCCGGCCCGCGGCGTTTCCCAGCGCCTGGCCGAACGGCTCTTTATTAGCTCGCACCGGCTCGATTTCCGGGCAACGGTCAGCAAAGCGGCCAAGATATTGAGTTCGGTCACGACCCTGCGGGATTTGCTCGATCGATTTGCCAAAACGGTGGCCGATGCGGTTGGCACCGATCGCGTGTTCATTCTTCTGCCGGATCGACATGGATTTTCCCAGCAATATCCCTTTGCCGACGCAGGAGTGCGTGAGCATCTGGAGCTGACGCGCGACCAGGCGACCATCGCCCAACTTCTGTTGGATCGGGAGCCGATCGTGTTGGAAGAACTACACCGGGTGCGACCCACCCCGCAGCTCCAGCTTGTGATGCGGCAGCTAGATTCTCTCCAGATCGGCCTGGCGATGGGGATTTTTGCTCGCGACCAACTGGCGGGTGTGATGCTGCTGGGAGCGCGAAAATCGGGACGCGCTTACGGCATGGTGGAGCAGAATGCATTGCAGGTTTTGTGTGGCCAGCTCGCTGTGGCGCTGGAAAATGCGGAGCTGTTTACGGAAGTGCAGAACGCAAAGATTTACAACGAAACGCTGCTGGAACATCTGACCAGCGGCGTGATTGCGGTAGGAACAGACGAACGAATCACTGTTTTTAACAACGAAGCGGGACAGATCACCGGACTTAATTCGCAGGACATGATCGACCGCTCACTCAACGAGCTGCCGGAGGCGCTGCGTGGTCCGTTGCGCAAGACATTGGTTGACGACGAAAGCCAGGTAAATAGCGAGCTGGTCCTGCAATCCGGAAACGACGGCGTGGTGGTCCGGGCCAGCACTTCCATTTTCCATGGACAAGATCGACAAGATCCTCGGCGCGTTGATGGTGCTGACGGACATTACTTCACTCAAGAGGCTCGAATTACAGATTCGAAGAAGCGACCGGCTGGCCAGTCTCGGCACCCTCTCCGCCGGCATGGCGCACGAGATCAAGAACCCGCTGGTCTCGATCAAGACTTTCGCCCAATTACTGCCCGAGCGTTACCAGGATTCGGATTTTCGGGAAACGTTTTCGAATCTGATCGGGCATGAGATCGACCGGATCGATTCGCTGGTGAACCAGCTGCTTCGGTTCGCCCGGCCCACCAAGCCGGTGCTCAAACCGATGCATGTGCACGAGATCCTCGAAAAATCCCTCAAGCTCGTGGGGCATCGATTACACCAAAAATCGATCAAATTAACTCGCTCTTGGGACGCAAATGTTGATACAATACGGGCCGATCCGGACCAATTGGAGCAGGTGTTTCTGAATTTCTTTATTAACGCGATGGATGCGATGAAAAGCGGCGGCGAACTGAGTGTGCGCACGGAAATCCGGACGGGCGAGGTCTGGACGCCCGCCATGAGCCAGTCCAATGGCGAAGGCTTCGAGGCCTCTGCGGATTTCCATTCGCGACAACGGCGAAGGAATTCGCAGCGAGGATATCCCGCACGTGTTCGATCCATTTTTTACCACGAAAGATTACGGCACCGGGCTGGGATTGTCTGTGGTGCATGGGATCATTCAGGAACATGGAGGCCAGGTTGAGGTGGAAAGCGAACTGCAAAAGGGGACAGCGTTTCACATTCTGTTTCCGCTGGTCCGGTTTGATCGAGAGGTGGCGGCGGCATGATGTCCCCGCCGATTTGCGTTTTATATACTCAGGACCCCGACCTCGTTCGGCGAATCAAGGCGTTTTTGCGGGCGATGTCCCAGGTGCGTCACGTGGCGAATGCCGATCGGCTGGATGCGGTTTTGCAGCAGGCAGGGCCGGCCCTGCTCTTTGTCGATCTGCGCGCCAGGGATTGCCGCGATCTGATCGAGCAGATTCAACGTGAGTCGCCGGAGGTCTTGATCATTGCGCTCGGCGCGGCCCGTTCGGATCCGCTGCGGGAGGCCGAGCAATCGGGGATTTACGCGGCTGAGGATCTGGAACTGGAACGTCGTCCGTTTCAGGCGTTGGCCGCGCGTGCGTTCGATCATCTCCAAGTATTGCAGGAGAATCGCGATCTTCGGGAAAGATCGACGATTGCTCCAGCTATTCCGATGCCGGCCGCGTCCCGTCGAAATTGTTGCCGGTCGTTCGGTCGCACCTGCGAGCCTTTCCCTATTGCGGTTCCCCCGCGTGTTTCGTCGATTCGAAAATGTTGAAGCGCTCCTTGCCAGCGTCATAGAAGGCGTCGCGGATGCCGCTGGCGTAACCCGGGTGGGGATTTTCTCAAGACTCGCCAGAGCAATCGTTACCGGCTCCTGGCCGGACTCCGCTGTTTTCCGGAAACCCACGAATTGGAGTTTGGAGAGCGCGATGGGCTTGCACGCTGGTTCGAACGGCATGCCCATTTGATTTCTCGGGTCAACCTCGCGCAAACAGCCGATCCCAAAGAGCGCGCGGTGATGCGGCGCGCTCTCGATTCGTTTGGCGCGGAAGTGATCGTGCCCCTCTACCTGCGCAACCCGGAACGAGTCCGAGGCTGGATGTTTTTCGGCCATCGCGTGACCGGCGAGAATTTCGATACCCACGATCTCGAAGGCCTGATGATGCTGGCCGAGCATGTGTCGACCGTCTTGGAAAATGCCTTGCTTTACGAGGAGGCGGCGCTGCAAAAAACTCTGGCCGAAACGCTGCTGGAAGCGATCCCGCCGGGCATCGTGGCCACCGACGTGGATGGAATTATCCGGTGGTTCAATCCCACGGCCGAACAAATCCTCGGTATTTCCAAGGCGACTGTCCTGAACAAACCGGTTGAAACTGCCGGGGGCAGACTAGCCGGCATCGTTCGTGAAGCGCTTGAATCCAACGCCCCGATTCTGTCGCAGCAATGGATGGACGGTGCCACCCGGCGGTCGGTTTCGGTGGAAACACGCCGACTCGGCGACAATGGCACATCGCTTGGCGTTGTCGCAATCGTAAACGATCTGACAGCCGAACAAAGTGTGCGCGAGAAACAATCGTTGGTCGATCGGGCCGCATTTTGGACCGATCTGGCGGCCAGTATGTCGCACGAAATTCGCAATCCGCTCGTCGCCATCAAGACTTTCGCCCAACTTCTGCCCGAGCGTTTCGACGACGCCGATTTTCGAAAGGAATTCAACGAAATCGTGGTCAAGGAGGTCGATCGCCTCGACAACATCATCGCGCAAATCGATAACTTTGCCCATCCGCCGGATCTCATCTTCAAGTCGATCGATGTCCGCCGCCCGCTGCAAAAAGGGGTCGAGATCGCGCGGGAGCGGTTCCATATGAACGGCGACGTCTCGGTGGAGACATCGCTGCCGGGCGATCTTCCCAAAGTGCTCGGTGACGAGACGGCTTTGGCGGAAGTTTTTGCGCATCTGGTGGCCAACGCGGCCGAGGCGCTCTCGGGTCAAACCAAAGCGCGCATCACGCTTTCGGCAAAATCTGTTCGTCACGGGAAACGTTCTACCGGCGTTGTGGTGACGGTTCGCGACAACGGCAAAGGAATCGCGCCCGAATTAAAGGAAAAAATTTTCTCCCCCTTTTGCACAACCAAAACGCGCGGAATGGGACTTGGCCTGCCCATCGTCAAGCGCACCATTTTCGATCACAACGGCAGGGTGGATATCGATTCGACCTCTCACGGCACGTTGGTGAGCATCATGCTGCCAACGAAATCGAACGGGCACTGATCTGATTTTCGATTTTCGATTTTCGATTTCGCCGCTAGATTCGTTCTCCTACTCGCGACTTTGGCGCGAAAGATTCACCTCTTCCAAGCCTATGATTGTCACTACTGCTCAACTCTACAAAGTTGCCTACGGCAAATTCGCCGTTGGCGCCTATAACATTAATAACATGGAACAATGCCTGGGCTTGTTCCGCGGCGCTGTGCAAAGCAAGGCGCCTTTCATCATCCAACTCTCCAAAGGCGCGCGAAAGTATGCCGACAAGCGCATGCTCGAGGCGATTATTCGAACCGCGGAAGGGATGTTTCCCGAAGCGATCTTTGCCGTGCATCTCGATCATGGCGACGAAGAGGCGTGCTACGATTGCATCGCGTCGGGTTTTTACAGTTCGGTCATGATCGATGCCAGCCACGAGGCTTTCGAGGAGAACGTAGCCATCACCAAGCGCGTCGTCGAAAAAGCCCACGCCAAGGGAATCAGCGTGGAAGCGGAGCTGGGCAGGCTCGGCGGCGTGGAAGAGGACATCAAGGTCGATGAAGGTCACGCCTGTTTGACCAATCCGGATGAGGCGGTCGAGTTCATCAAGCAAACAAAATGCGATTCCCTTGCTGCGGCCATTGGGACCAGTCACGGCGCCTACAAGTTCAAGGGCCAGCAATCGCTGCATTTCAACGTTATCGAGGGTATCCGCGACAAGATAAAACAAGCAGGGTTGCCCCCCACACCCATCGTCATGCATGGATCGTCCAGCGTTCCGAAATCGGAAGTGGAGCGGATCAACGCTGCCGGCGGCAAGCTCGATCCATCCGCCCGCGGCGTGAATGAGGAGGAATATTTGCCCGCCGCAAAACTGGGCGTGACCAAGGTGAACATCGACACCGATGGGCGGCTCGTCTGGACACGGGTCCATCGCGAATTCTTTCGCGATCATCCCGAGCAATTTGATTTCCGGCCCCCGGGAAAAACCTTTGTCGAGGAATACGCGAATTTCATTGCTCACAAGAACGAGAAGCTCGGTTCGGCCGGTCAGCTCGATGTTGTCCGGGCCAGTGTGAAAAAATGATCTCCGATGTCGCGCCCTCCGCGGTCATCCTGAGCCAAGTCGAAGGATCCCGCGATGCAACCCTTAAGCTGAGAACGCGGGATTCCTCGACTCCGCTTCGCTACGCTCGGAATGACGCACTATTGTGACTTTCACCCTTCAGGAACTGGCGAAGATGTCCGGCGGCGAGTTAGCCGGCGATCCCGCCCAAAAAATCGACGGGGCGGCTTCCCTGGCCGAGGCAACCACCGGAGAAATCACGTTTTACGGAAATCCGCGCTATCTCGCCGCGTTTCGCAACACTCGTGCCTCGGCGGCGTTCGTTCCGGCTGATTTCGAGGAAAAAATCGTCGCCTCACAAATTCGCGTCGCTAATCCCACCAAAGCTTTCGAGCAAGTCGTGCTTAAGTTCGCTCCGAAGCCGATCAAGTTGGCCGCCGGGATTCATCCCACCGCCGTTGTCGATCCCGGCGCCAAACTGGGAGATCGCGTTTCCATCCAGCCATACGCGGTCATCGAGCCGGGGGTGCAGTGTCGGCGACCGCACGGTGATCGGGGCGGGAGCATACATTGGCCACGAGACCACGATCGGGGCGGAGTGTCTGATTTATCCACGCGTCACGATTCGCGAACGCACTCGCATCGGCGCTCGTGTCATCATTCACAGCGGGGCTGTGATCGGAGCCGACGGCTTCGGTTTTGAGGTGGAGAAAGGCCAGCAAAAGAAGGTGCCGCAGATTGGCATTGTCCAAATCGACGATGACGTCGAGATCGGCGCGAATACGACCATCGACCGGGCGCGTTTTGGGCGGACGTGGATTCAAGAGGGAGCCAAGATCGACAATCTCGTCCAGATTGCCCACAACGTCGTTATCGGGAAAAACTCGGTTGTGGCCGCGCAAGTCGGCGTGGCCGGCAGTGTCCGGATCGGGCGGGGAGTGATGATCGGCGGGCAGGCCGGCATCATTGGCCACATCGAAATTGGCGATGGCACGATGATCGGCGCCCAAAGCGGAGTCTCCAAGAGTCTCAACGGCGGGATTTGGTGGGCCACCCCCACGGTTCCGCTTCGCGATGCAAAGCAACAGATCGCCTGGGTCCGCAAGCTGGGCGAGTTTTTCGAGCGGGTGAAGGCGATCGAAAAGAAGCTCGGGCTTTAACAACGCTGCCCTCTGTGATGGTTCCGGGCGGAGCCGCCTGCCGCCGTTTGATTTCGAATTCGAGAGCTTCGGAGCGGGATGGCAAGGTTAGTGCTATAGGGATTATGGAAATTATAAAGATGAAGCCACTAACTCGCGATTTCGCCCAGTTTCTTATCATCGATGATGATCCCTCCATCGCCGGGTTCCTCGTCACCTATCTGCGTCAAAAGGGTCACTCCTGTGAGGCGCTTACCGACGGATTTCAGACCGCTAACTGGCTCTCGCAGCACGACTGCGAAGTGGCGGTTGTCGATCTTAAGATGCCGAAAGTGGACGGCATTTCGCTCATCACCTTTATCCGGGAAAGTAATCCGGGGCTGCCGATCGTCGTTTTCACGGGGCGGGTTATGACGAAGATCAAATGCATGCCGCTCTGCGGGCTGGAGCAAATGGTTACGTGAGCAAGAATCTCCCCATCGAGCAGCTCTATTGCGTCCTCGCCCGGGTGCTGACGACCTGCCAGCTCCGCGCGCGAATGGAGCCGTTGAATCAGCGGCCTGAACCGGCCCTGGCTGGCGCTGCCTGATCTCACCCCGTTGTGCGCGCGTCGGCCAGAACTTCGCGCAACATTTCGGGCGAAATCGTCTCCGCGCCGCATGCATTCGCCGTTTCCCTCACCAGCGAATCGCCTGTGGCGACGATCAAACCAAATTGCGTCGCGTATTTGCTTGCGAGCCGCTCAATGATCGCGTCGGCCGGTTGGCCGCGGCGTGAGTAAAAGATCTGAACCTCGCTCGGATCGGATATTACGCTGGTTTTGGAGCCTCTTCCGTCGAAGACGAGGACGGTCCGCACGCCTGTCCAATCCTGGTAATCGCGCAGCCGCTTGGTCAGCGCTTCACGCGCGAGTGAGGATCGGCGTTGATGCAGTTTGCGCAGCTCCGGCCACGCAAAAATGATGCTGTGTCCATCGACAACCAAATAGCGGGCGCGTTTCGGCATTCGGAAGACCTACCGGAATGACCGCGATCCGGACGAAAATCTTTAGTCGGCCGCCGCCGCCTGCTTCTTCGCCTTCGGTTTGGGGGGCTCGCGGCGAGTCGATCGACGCGCCTGCTTCTTCCGTTTGAGATAGGCTTTGCGTCGCTTGCGTTTGCCTCGAACTCGATGCTGCTGTCCCATGGGCACTTTCTATAGGTGGGAACAGTGCAAGGCGCAACGTGATTTCGAACTCAAGAGCGCAACGATCTCAAACAATTAAATGCAATTGCAATTTGGCGGCGTTTCCGATTACAACTGCTGGCCACTCCGAAGCTGCCTGAAATGCCATGACTCTCGCGTTAACGCCCAAGACGATAATCGCCATTTCCGTCTCAATGATTCTCCTGGCCGGGGTGTTCGGTGTCTTGAACAACTTCAAGGTGAAACGGCTTCATGCGGACGTGTCGAACATTACCGCGATGCATGAAGCGGAGGTGCAACGCCGGATCGCTGAAGAAAAACAGATCAAGGCGCGCGAAGCCGCCGCGACCGAAGCAATGAACAAGGCGGCCGAAGCCGAGAGCAAAGCGGCCAAGGCCGAAGCCGATCTGGTGGCGGCGCAAAAGGAAAAGGCCGATTTGCAGGCCAAGCTCGACGCGAACGAAGCCGAGATCGTTTCCCTGCAAAAAAGCATCCAGGAAGCGACCGGGAAACCCGCCGGCGAAATCCCCGGCACTCCATCGGCAAACGAAGTGGAAGCGCAAATCGACGAGCTGCGGCGTTCAGTGGAAAGCGCAGAAAGCGAAAAGGTTCTTTTGTCCGACAAATTGCGCGCCGCGCAGGAGCGTGTCACCCAGCTTGAGGATGAGAAGAAACGCCGAGCCGCTGCCGCGGGCAATCCGGGCGTGCGCGGCACCATCCTGGCGGTAAATCAGGCTTACAATTTCGTGGTGTTGAATCTGGGCGGCCGGCAGGGGGTCGAGCCGAACTCGGAAATGCTCGTTTTGCGCGACGGCACTCTCATTGGCAAGATCCGTATTTCTTCAGTTGAACCGGCCACGGCCATCGGCGATATAATCACCAGCAGCCTGGCTCGTGGGGTCCAGGTGCAACCCGGAGACACCGTTATTTATGCAGGTACCAATTCGTAAGCTTCGCAGGAGAATTACGTCGGTTTTGATCTTCGCAATTGCGGGCACCTTCGTTTCCTGCGCATCTCAGAAAGAGCAGCGACTTGTGGATGACCCCGCCGAAAAGCAGGAGTCAACCGTCCCCTGGAATAAGCCGGAAAAATGGGAATCGGGCGGCAATCTGGCCGGCATGACCGATCGCCGATAGCGAGGTCGTAGCGGCGATTGCCGCGGTGGATCGAGCCGCTCCGCGCTCGATGTTAATCCAACCGGCGAAGCTGCATTTATTTCCTAGCGCTGGCTCGCGAAGTTCCCAATTAAATTTGCGGCTGCGCCGAGTAGACTAGCATCGCGCGGCGGAGCGACGCGATCCACCTTTCGCACAGGGGCGTAGTAATCGAGCCGCGACTCGGCCTTAAATCCAGAACCCGGCCGGGACTACCGCGTTTTTCGGCACCACGACGATGCCGTCGCGGATGAAAAAATTCTCGGCGTCAAAATTTTCCGGCTTGCCTTCCGGCGTAATCACGACGCCGTCCGCAATCCGCGCGTTCTTGTCGATGATGGCGCGATCGATTACGCAGTTGCGCCCAATCCCGATGGCTGGCTGCGTCGGATCGCCTCCGGCGAGTTCGAAATAATCCGCGCCCATCACGATGCTGTTTCGAATCGTCGCGCCGCTCTGGATGATGCTGCGAATGCCGATCACGCTGCGCTCCAGATGCGCATCGGAAATGATGCAGCCATCGGAGATGATCGCCTGCCGAAGAGTCGCGCCGTTGATCTTGCTGCCCGGTAGAAATCGCGGATGCGTGTAAATTGGAACGTCTGGCTCGAAGAAGCTGTATTCGGGCACGATATCGGTCAGGTCGAGATTCGCTTCGTAAAATGCGCGGATTGTTCCGATATCTTCCCAGTAACCCTTGAAAATGTACGCGCTCACATGCCGATCCTGGATCGATTGCGGGATCACGTGCTTCCCGAAATCGGCCAGATCGTTGTCCAGGCATTTGACCAGCACGTCGCGATTGAAAACGTAAATTCCCATCGATGCCTGGAATAGCTCCTCCTCCTCGTTCGAATCGATGGCCCGAAGCAGCTCGCGGCTCATTTTCATTTCGCTGATCGCGGCTTCGTCCTTCGGTTTTTCCAAAAAACGGGTGATGCGCCGGTCGGCTTCGCTTCGCATGATGCCGAACTCGGAAACCTGATCCCGCTGCATCGGCTTGGTCGCCAGCGTGATATCGGCGCCGGAACGAATGTGCTGATGCAGCAGCGCGCGAAAATCCATTCGGTAAAGCTGATCGCCGCTGAGGATCAGGTAGTAATCGAATGGGCGCTCGAGAAAATAACGCATGTTTTGCCGGACGGCATCGGCTGTGCCCTGATACCATTGCGAACCTTCGGGGGTTTGTTGCGCGGCCAGAATATCGACAAAGCTGCGGGAAAAATTGTCGAACTTGTAACTCGCCTGAATATGTCGATGCAGCGACATGGTGTTGAATTGCGTCAGCACATAAATCGAGCGCAGCCCCGAGTTCAGGCAGTTGCTGATCGGGATATCGACCAGGCGATATTTTCCACCGAGCGGCACGGCCGGTTTTGCCCGGTCCTTCGTTAAGGGAAACAACCGCGTTCCAGCGCCGCCACCCATGATAATGGCGAGGGTGCGCTGCGTCGTGCCCGGGGGAAGCGCGGGTACCGGCATCGCCGGAAATGGATCGGCCAAAGATTCGCGCCGTTGTCGATCCGTCGGCTGAGGCTCACAACAGTTCCTGCGTTTTCACAATGGTATTAACTCAGCGTCTGCGCATTCGGGCAACTTTTTTGCGCGCGGCGAGTTGGGAGGCGTATCTCCGGAGCGGTTAGGAAAAACCTTCTCCCCGGGCGCGAATCTTGCGACTAGACGTGGCGGCGTTACAATGGCGGGATCGCGGGCGACTCGCCCGCCGCTACATCAAAAATATGTGCGGAATCGTCGGTTATGTCGGGCGCGCGGAGGCCGCGCCCATTTTGCTCGATGGCTTGCGCCGCCTCGAATATCGCGGCTACGATTCGGCCGGCATCGCGATTGTCAACGGCATCACCAGATCGAGACGCGCAAATGCGCCGGGAGGATCGCCTCGCTCGCCAAACTGATCGCAGCCAAGCCGCCGCCGGGTTCGTTTGGAATCAGTCACACTCGCTGGGCCACGCACGGCAAGGTCACCGACGAAAATGCGCATCCGCATTTCGATGCCAGCGGCAAGCTCGCCCTCGTCCACAATGGCGTGATTGAAAATTATCAGGCGCTCAAGGAACAACTGATTCAAGACGGCGACACGAATTTTCGCTCGGAGACCGATACGGAAGTTCTCGCCCATCTGATCGGCAAACTTTACACGACTCGTGCGCGACCACGGTCGATGTCGATCAAAAGAAATCGCGCCTGGTCAACGCCGTGCGATCGGCGTTGAAGCAAGTGATCGGCACTTACGGAATCGCGCTGGTTCACGCCGACATTCCGGATTTTATCGTCGGCGCGCGCCGTGGCAGTCCGCTCGTGCTCGGCGTGGGCAAAGACGAAAATTTTCTGGCCAGCGACGTGAGCGCAATCGTCGCCCACACGCGCGACGCCATTTACCTGAACGATTTCGACGTGGTGGCCGTCGAGCGCGGCAAGTTCGAAATCAGTTCGGTCGCCGGCGAGGCCGGGGACCGCCAGGTCAGCAAAGTCGAATTCAGCGCCGAGGACATCAAGAAAGGCGATTACCCGCATTACATGCTCAAGGAAATCTTTGAGCAACCGAACTCGGTGCGGGACGCGATGCGCGGCCGCTTAAATCTGGAGGAATGCACGGCCAAACTCGGCGGTTTGAACATGACGCCGCAGCAATTGCGCGACGTCGGTCGAATCGTGCTTACCGGTTGCGGCACCGCGCTGCACGCCGGCATGGTCGGCGAATATCTCATCGAGCATCTGGCCAACATTCCAGTCGAAGTCGAATACGCGAGCGAGTTTCGCCATCGCAATACGCCAATGACGAACGACACGCTCGTCTTCGCGATCAGCCAGAGCGGCGAAACCGCCGATACGCTCGGCGCATTGCGCGAGAGCCGGCGCAAAGGACATCGCACGCTCGGAATTTGCAATAACGTCGCCAGCACCATCGCGCGCGAAAGCGATGGCGGCGTTTACATGCACGCCGGACCCGAGATCGGCGTCGCGGCCACCAAATCGTTCACGTCGCAGCTTGGCGATTCTCACGCTCATCGGTCTTCTTCTCGGACGGATGCGCAATCTTTCGACCGCGGAAGGAAGCCGAATCATCGGTGCGCTCGACGCGTTGCCGGCACAAATCGAGGAAGTGCTCAAGCTGAGCGACCACATCAAGGCGATCGCGAAAAAATATGCCGATGTTAGCGGCATGCTTTTCTTTGGGCGGCAGTTCAATTTTCCCATCGCGCTGGAAGGCGCGCTCAAGATGAAAGAGATCACCTATCTCTTTGCCGAAGGTCATCCCAGCGCGGAGCTCAAGCACGGCATCATCGCGCTTGTCCGACCCGATCTTCCCTCGGTTTTCATCGCGCCGGACGACGCCATTTTTTCCAAAAATCTGAACAACATGGAGCAGGTCAAAGCGCGCAAAGGCCCGATCATCGCCGTCACCAGTGGCAACGGCGCAAAGCAGCTCAAAGGGACCGCGAACGATATCATCATGCTGCCCGACGTGCCCGATTGTCTGATCCCGATCCTTACCGTCGTTCCGCTTCAGCTTCTCGCCTACCATCTGGCGGTCGAGCTCGGCCGCGACGTGGATAAACCGCGCAACCTGGCCAAAAGCGTGACCGTGGAGTGACCCGGCTCGGATTGGGCGCGTGCGCTCCCCGGAGGTCCCCAATCGCGATTCTCAGTTAGATCGCGCTTCACTCGATACAGATCACTGCTTTCCATGGCATGTTCATGCAGTTCGCGAGCAAGGTTGCAGTAAATTCCCCGCTCAGGCATCATTCCCCAGGTGCAACACAACGAAGATTACGTGCTCAAAGTCCTCGAGGACGTGGGACTCGTTACGCGCAAGCAAATCGAGAGCGCGCGCAAACGTCTGAACGGCGAGAAGATTGTCGATGTTCTGATTCAGGGACGGCGTCGTTTCGGACACCGATGTCTCGCGCTCGCTCGCCGCGCAGGCGCACATGGATTGGATCGACATCTCCTCCATGGTCATTCCGCCGGACGTGATCAAACAGATCCGCGCGGAAGACGCGCGCCGATTCAAAGTGCTTCCGGTCGCTTTCGGCGAGACCGGGCTGGTCGTTGCCGTAAGCGATCCGCTGGACATCGACACGATCGACAGCCTCAGTTTTTTGCTCCAGCGCGAAATCGAGCTGGTTTGCAGCAGCCCGGAGAAAATTCGGGAGGCGCTCATCAAGTATTACGGCACGGCCGATGAAGCGGCCGATATTCTGCGACAAAAAATCGGCGACGATGTCGATCTTGGCCTCGAGATCGCCGAAGGCGCGGAAATGGCCGAGGGCGATGCCACCGACGCGCCGATCATTCGAATGGTGTCGATGTTACTGGTCGAAGCCCATCGCTTGGGCGCGAGCGACATTCATCTCGAACCGCTCGACAAAAAATTCCGTGTCCGTTTTCGCATCGATGGCGTTCTTCAGGAAATGCAGGCGCCGCCGAAGCGTTTGCAGTCGGCCATTGTCAGCCGCATCAAGATCATGACCGGCTCGATGAGCATCGCCGAAAAGCGTTTGCCGCAGGACGGTCGCATCCAGGTCAAGATCAGAAAGAAACCGCTCGACCTGCGTGTTTCGACCATCCCGACCAACCATGGCGAAAGCGTGGTGATGCGGTTGCTGGACAAATCGAGTTTGCTCCTCGGATTGCCGGAGCTCGGATTTTTCAGCGACGATCAGGAAACGTTCGAGCGCCTGATCAAATTGCCGGACGGAATTCTGCTGGTCACCGGTCCGACGGGTTCGGGAAAGACGAGCACGCTGTATGCCTGTTTGAATTACGTAAACAAGCCCGACCGCAAAATCATCACCGTCGAGGAGCCGGTCGAATATCAGATGACCGGGATCAATCAGGTGCAGGTGAATCCGGAGATCGGGATGACGTTTCCGGCGGCGTTGCGATCGATGCTGCGCCAGGCGCCGAACATCATCATGATCGGTGAAATTCGCGATCTGGAGACGGCGAGCATCGCCACCAACGCGAGCCTGACCGGACATCTTGTTTTCAGCACGTTGCACACAAACGACGCGCCTTCCGCGGTCGCGCGTTTGGTCGACATTGGCGTGCAGCCGTTTTTGGTCGCCTCGTCGGTGCGGGCGATCATGGCCCAGCGGCTCGTCAGGCGACTTTGCGCCAACTGCAAACAACCGGGCGAACTTTCGGAGACGGAACTGCGGGCGCTGCGAATCGAGAAGGGCCAGGTCCGAGACGCGCAAGTAATGAAACCGGTCGGCTGCGACCAATGTCGCAAGACCGGTTACAAAGGACGGATGGGCATTTTCGAAATTTTCATCATCGACGATGAAGTCCGGCACATGATTAACAAACGCGACTCGACTTTGCACTTGCGGCAACGCGCTCGCGAACTGGGCATGCGCACGTTGCGCGAAGATGGCGTGCGCAAAGTTCTGGCCGGACTCACTTCCGCCGAAGAAGTGATTTCCACGACGATCGGAGACGCGAGCTAAGCGTTATGAACGACAAACAGGTCGCGGAACTTTTTGTCGAGCAGCACGTGCTGCAGCCGTCGCAGGCGGAAGACGTGCTGAACGAAGTGGACTTGAACGGCAAGACGATCGCGCAGGCAATGATCGACGGCGGTTACGTCGATCAACACGGGTTTTATCAGACGATCGCCGACGCGCTCGGCACCGAATTTGTCGATCTTACCGGCAAAGAAATCGCGCAGGAGATTTTGCATTTGATTCCGAGCGGGCTGGCCCGGTTGCATCGCGCTCTGCCGATCGGACTAAGTGGCAACACATTGCGCATCGCGCTGGTCGATCCGCTCGATCCGCGCACGGCGGAAGATCTTCGGTTTGCTCTTGGCAAAGATGTCGATGTTGTGATCGCGCCGACCGAGCAGATCGAAGAACGGATCAAACAGTACTACGGCACCGAGACGGCGAGCATGGAGGACATCCTCAAGCAGCTCGGCGAAGCGGGCGAACTCTTGCAATTGCGCGAAGGCGACGGCGCCACCATTTCTGAAGCCGAGGCCAACGCAACCCCGATCATTCGGTTTGTCGATCTTATTTTGTACCAGGCCATCCAGGACCGGGCGAGCGATATTCATTTCGAGCCGTTCGAAAACGAATTTAAAATTCGGTATCGCGTGGACGGCGCGCTTTACGAAATGTCGCCGCCGCCGCGTCATCTGGCTCTTCCGGTCATCTCGCGAGTCAAAGTCATGGCGAACATGAACATCGCCGAGCGACGCCTGCCCCAGGATGGGCGCATCCAAAAAAGTATCGCCGGGCGCGGAGTCGATCTTCGCGTTTCGACTTTGCCGACTCAGTTCGGCGAAAGCGTTGTGTTGCGAGTGCTCGATCGTTCGACGGTGAATCTCGATCTCGAAATGCTCGGCATGCCCGATTACATCCACGCTTACATTCTCGAGGTCATCGAGCGGCCGAACGGTATTTTCATCGCCACCGGGACCAACTGGCTCGGGAAAAACGACGACGCTTTATTCCTGTTTGCGCAAGATCAACACGATCGATTCCAAATTGCTCACCGCGGAAGAACCGGTCGAGTACGATCTGGAGGGCATCGTGCAGGTGCCGGTGAACGAAGGCATCGGTCTCACTTTTGCGCGAGTGCTGCGCGCGTTTTTGCGACAAGACCCGGACCGCATCATGGTGGGTGAAACGCGCGATCTGGAGACGGCGCAAATTGCCATTCAGGCGTCGCTCACCGGGCATCTCGTTTTTACCACGTTGCACACCAACGACGCCCCCGGCGCGGTGACCCGTATGATCGACATGGGCGTCGAGCCGTTCCTCATTTCCTCGACCCTGGAAGCGGTCCTCGGGCAACGATTGCTCCGCCGGATTTGCCCGAATTGTCGCACCACATACAAGCCGAACGAAGCGCTGCTCGCGCAACTCGATCTGTCGCGGCGCGACATCGGGGCAAAGGAATTTCATTACGGCAAAGGTTGCGATGCGTGCAATCACACCGGGTACAAAGGCCGCATCGGAATTTACGAATTGCTCAAGATCACGGACCCGATCCGCGAATTGATCAACGAGCGCGCGCCGACCGTGACCCTGAAACAAAAAGCGGTCGAGCTCGGCATGGTCACGCTGCGTCAGGACGGATTGCGCAGCATATTTGCGGGAGATACTACGATCGAAGAAGTACTGAAATACACGTGACGAGAAAAATCTCAAATCCCAAAACCCAAGCTCCAAGGAATTCCCAAGCTCCAAATCCCAAACCTGCGCGCTTGATTGTCGTTTGGAGCTTGGGATTTGGAGTTTCTTTGGAACTTGGAACTTGGGATTTGGAGCTTTAGCGTAGCGACCATGCCGCGTTTTACTTACGTCGCTCTCGATTCGCGCGGGCAGGAGTCGACCGGATTAGTGGAGGCTGGCTCGACCAACGAGGCGATCGGTCAACTGCGTCAGGCCGGTTATTTCCCGACCAGTGTTTATGAAGAGGGCAAGGGCGGCGGGCCGGATGGCAAGACGATGGCCAAAGCGGCTAAAGCGGCCCGGGCGCCGCGGGCAAGGGGAGCGCGCATGGAGATCAAGCTGTTCCAGCGCAAGAAAATCAAGCCCAAGCTCCTGATGATCTTTACCCGGCAATTGGCCACCCTGATCGATTCCGGCCTGCCGCTCTTGCGCGGTCTCAATGTTCTCAGCAAACAGGAACGCGACAAGGTTTTGAAGAGCACCATCGACAAGCTGGCCGACTCGGTTCAAAGCGGGAACACTTTTTCCGACACTCTTGCCCAGCATCCGCTGATCTTTAACGATCTTTACGTCAACATGGTAAGAGCGGGCGAGTTGGGCGGCGTGCTCGAAGTGGTTCTCAACCGGCTGGCCGAGTTCCAGGAAAAGGCGACCAAAATCAAGAACAAGGTCGTTTCGGCAATGGTATATCCGATCATCGTTTTGATCATGGCGGTGGCGATCTTGTCTTTCCTGCTCGTCTTCATTGTGCCGAAGTTCGAGGCCATTTTTCACGACATGCTCGGCGACAAACCGCTGCCGGCCATCACGCTTTTCGTGATCGGTGCGAGCAATGCCGTAAAAAATCATGGCCTGATTATTCTCGGCCTGGTCATCGTGGTGGTTGCGGCCTACAAGTTTGTCGCCCGCAAACCGGGCGGAAGAGCGGCGATCGATCGTTTCAAACTGCGGGTCCCGCTTTTTGGCGATCTGCTGCGCAAGACGGCGATCTCCCGTTTCTCGCGCACGCTGGGCACGCTGGTCACCAGCGGTGTGCCGATCCTGCAGGCGCTCAACATCACGCGTGCGACCGCGGGTAACGCCGAAATCGCCAGCGCGATCTCGCAAGTGCACGACAGCGTAAAGGAAGGAGAATCGATTGTGCAACCGCTCGAAGCCAGCGGCGCATTTCCGCCGATGGTCATCAGTATGATCGACGTCGGCGAGGAAACCGGCCGGCTGCCGGACATGCTCTTGAAAATTGCCGATGTCTACGACGACGAAGTGGATAATTCCGTGGCTGCGCTCACCTCCATGCTGGAGCCGATCATGATCGTTTTCCTCGCCCTCGTGGTCGGCACGATCGTGATTGCGCTTTTCATGCCGCTCATCAGCATCATCAGCAGCCTGCAACAGCAAACGTGACCCGCCGTGGAAGTTGTAGAGGCGGCCGTGTCGGCCGCAAAATCGCCGGAATTGCGGACGACACGCCCGCCACTACATCTGCGTTTACCATCATGGAGCTGCTCGTGGTCATCACGATTATCGCTGTGCTGGGAGGGTTGATTCTCGCCACCAGCGGGTATGTGCAAAAAAAGGGCGCGCGCTCTCGTGCCGAGGCCGAAATCGCCGCCATGTCTGCCGCGCTGGAAAATTATAAGGCCGATAATGGCGCTTATCCGCAAGATCCCGTTAAGACGGATACTCTCGATGCTCGTGGAACGATCAATTGGACCGCGTACAAAAGTGCTTCGCAATTTCTTTATATGGAACTCTCGGGGGATCCGCACCTCGACGGTGGCCTGGATCCGAACAAGCGTTCTTATATGCAGTTCAAACCAGCTACGTTAGGCAGGCGCGACATGACCCAGCCTCCATCCGCCGCGAACACGATAGATTATTTGCGCGACGCGTTTGGGAACAGTTACGGTTATTCGACAATGAAGGCCGCAGGCGGTGCCGGCGGATACAATCCAACGTTCGATCTCTGGAGCACCGCGAACGCAAATCCGCCCGACGATCAAAATCAGTGGATCAAAAACTGGTAGGAATCTGTAGCGGCGGTCTCTGACCGTCGCATTTTTTTCTTTTGGGCATTCGAGCGACGGTCGGAGACCGCCGCTACAGAGTCATCGCTCGTTCGTGTGGACCACGATTTCGACTCGCCGATTCGGTTGTTGCCGCGCGATCTCGGCATCGGTTTCCCCGGCATTCGGATTAGGCGGGACGATAAATTTTGATTGCCCGTAACCATGCGTTTCGATTTGCGCCGGATTAATCCCCATCACGTTGACCAGATAAGCCTTTACGCCCTCGGCCCGGCGCTGGCTTAACTCCAGATTGTAATCCGGCGGGCCAAACGAGTCGGTGTAACCTTCTACCGTGAACGTCGCTTTCGGATTGCGTTTGATCAACGTGCCGAGCTTTTGCAATTGCCACATCGCGCTCGACTGCAAATCCGCGCTGTCGTATTGAAAAAGTTGATCGTCCGGCATTCGTAACTTCGTCCCCGAACCGAGGGGACCCTTCTGCGAGAGCAATTGATCGAGATCGCTGAATCCCGGCGCCCGTCCCTTGTTCGGCCCGGCGCTGTCCGCGGGCAGTTTGCTGGTAAATGTATTTGGCCGTTTAATCGTGGTGCTCGTGGCCAGCTCGTTTCCGTCCAGAGCCGGCTGCGGCCGGCCCGAAACCGCGGTGTCGTTAAGCAATGATTGTTCGTGCGTCGCGTTCGGGCTGTTGGAAAGAACCTGGGCGCTGCTCCTTTCGATCTCGCTGAGCACAGAAGTGACATCCGGTTGCTCCACTTTCGGCTTGTCCGGCAAGACATCGTTTGTCTCATCCGGCATCGCGGTGCTGGCCTGGATTTCCTGCAAAAGTTTGTCGAACGATCTTTTCTCATCCGGCAATTGCACGTCGGTGTTGTCCGGCTCGGGTTTCGCCGCGGTGTTGGTTTGATCGACACTGTTCTTGTCGATGCTCGGGTTCAGGTCCACACTCCTGACCTTGAAAGTCGGCGGCTGAGGATGATCGGCGAACAAAGCCTCGGCCGATTGGAACTGCGTCCGATAAAACCAAAAACAGAGCGCCAGATGCAGCGCCAGCGAGACCATTAGCGCGAAAAAAACCCAGTTGCGCTGTCTGCTACCGGTCAGAAGCGCTTCAAATTCCAAATCGTCGAACTCGTGGGCCTTCATGATCGGGTGTTAGACAACGCATTGCCGTTTCGCGTTCGTTCGATAAATGCAGACGCTGCCCGCCGAATTTCATCGGCTACCCGCGCTTCGGGTGAAACAAACTTCGGCGTGAACCATGGAAAAAGACCGATCAGATCGTGCGTGACCAGTATTTGACCGTCGCAATGTTCACCCGAACCGATCCCGATCGTCGGGATGCTAAGTTCATTGGTGATCTGTTTCGCGATGTCCGCCACCACAATTTCCAGGACCACGGAAAACCCGCCGGCCTTTTCAACTGCGCGAGCATCCGCGATTAGCGCTTCGGCCTCCGATTGGGTTCGTCCCTTAACTTTGTAGCCGCCTTCTTCGCGCACACTTTGCGGCAGCATCCCGATGTGCCCCATGAACGGAATCCCGGCCCGCGTGATCGCTTCGATCTGACCGACGTGATTCGTGCCGCCCTCGAGTTTTACCGCCTGCGCGCCAACATCGACAAAACGCCTGGCCGTAGCCACCGCCTGCTCCGGCGTTTCGTAAGTATGAATCGGCATGTCCGCCACCAGCAACGCCCGTTTCACTCCGCGAGCTACAGCCCGCGTATGATGCAACATCTCTTCCAGCGTGACTCGCGTCGTGTTCTCGTAACCGAGCACGACCATCCCAACCGAATCGCCCACCAGGATGATGTCGATCCCGCTCTCGTCCAGCAAACGGGCCGTCGGATAATCGTAGGCTGTCAGCGCCGTGATCCGCTCACCCCGGCGTTTCATTTCGCGGAAATCTTTCATTCCAGTTTCCAGTCGGTGCGCACCACTTTACTCGAATCCCCAAGTTGCGCGAGCAACTCGTGAACGGTCTTGGTTTGGTCCGGTAAGATCAAATCTGACCGAATGTCGGCCAGCGGTTGAAGAACGAATTTTCGCTCATGCATCCGCGGATGCGGCAACTGCAATTGAGGGCTATCGAACGTCGTGTCGTCCGCATAAAGAAGGTCGATGTCGATCTTGCGCGAAACATAGCGCGGATGATCGGCCGGCCGGCCCAGGGCGGTTTCGATTTCCCGGATTTTTCCCAGAAGTTCGAGTAAATCTCCCTCGTAACCGAACTCGATCGCAGCGTTCAAAAATTTTCCCGCGCTCGGTTCGCAATCGACCGGGTCCGTTTCGTAAATCGGAGAGCAAAGAATCGGCGGTGTCACGCCGGCAAGATGGGAGAGCGCTTTTCGCGCGGTCCGCAAATTTGCCATAGGATCGCCAAGATTCGACCCCAGCGCGACGCCAATTCTCATTGTTGTAGCCGCGGGCGTTGACCGCAGCCGGGGTCGGCGCCCCCGGCTACAGAATCATCATTCCAGCACATTTTGCATCGAGTAGAGTCCCGCCGGTTTACCGATTACCCATCGCGCGGCGCGCAACGCTCCGCGCGCAAAAATTTCCCGGCTCTCTGCCCGATGCGTTAACTCGAGACGCTCACCCGGTCCGCTGAAAATAACTGTGTGATCGCCCACGACCTCGCCTTCGCGGATCGATTGGATCGGGATCTCCGATTTGCGCTCGCATCTCAAAATTTCGGCCAGCGTTTTGGCCGTGCCGCTCGGCGCATCTTTTTTCATCGTGTGATGTTTCTCGATGATCGCGGGAGAAAAATCGGCACCGGCCAG
Organism: uncultured Verrucomicrobiae bacterium; assembly: GCA_963815455.1. Lineage (GTDB taxonomy): Bacteria > Verrucomicrobiota > Verrucomicrobiia > Chthoniobacterales > UBA10450 > JBDTZF01. Next base: position 383,846 of record CAWFGO010000001.1, on the reverse strand, counting down.
CTTCGCCGGCTTTTCCTGTGAGCCAGAAGAGGACGTTCACGCCAATGCTAAAATTTGATGCAAAAACGATCGGCAAGGACTGCGCCGTCGTTTCGATTAACTGTTTCTGCTCCGGTGAATGACCGGTCGTGCCGACGACGAGCGGACGCAGATGCGCTATTGCTGCCGCGACAAATTTCCGCAATCGCGTCGGCCTGGCTGAAATCGATGGCCACATCGCAATTCTTCATGACCGGTTCGACCGCATCGCCAAGATCGCATTGATTTACGATGTCGATGTTCGGGTCGCGCTTGGCCAGATCGACAATCGTTTTGCCCATGCGTCCAGCTGCGCCGATGAGCAATGCGCGGACCGGTTTGCTCATTTCGATTTTTCGAATTCTTCGATCGTTTTGCGGAGGCGCGTCTGGTTGGCTTCGCTCATTTCGCACAACGGCAGGCGCACTTCGCTCGACATCGCGCCACGCCACGCCAGCGCAGTTTTCACAGGGACCGGATTAGGCTCGATGAACAAATCCTTGAACAGCCCGGACATTCGCCGGTGCTGTTTTCTCGCCGATTGCATGTCGCCGGATTCAAAAGCGCGGACCAGCGCGCAAACTTCCGCGGGAAACAAATTCGACGCCACGCTGACAACTCCGGCGGCGCCGACCGACATGAATGGCAGTGTGAGCGAATCGTCTCCGCTCAAGATCGTGAACGAATCGGGAAGACGACCGCGCAATTCGCTGACCCGATCGACGCTGCCGCTCGCTTCCTTGATCGACACGATGTTGCGGCATTCAGCCGCGAGGCGGACCACCGTTTCCGGCGCCGATGTCCACGCCGCACCGGCCGGGAATATTATAAAGCATGATCGGCAGTGAGGTCGCGCCGGCGATTGTCTTGAAATGGCGAAAAAATCCTTCCTGGCTCGGCTTATTGTAATACGGCGCGACCACCAACGCGCCATCGACTCCGAGTTTTTCCGCCGTTTTGTATCCGCCACCGCGTGTTGCGTGTTGTTGGAACCGGTGCCGGCCAGAACCTGGCAACGCTTGCTTCACAATCGTGATCGCGAGCCGGATGACCTGCTCGCGTTCTTCATGTGACAGAGTCGGCGATTCACCGGTCGTGCCAATGGCCACGATGCCCGCTGATTCCCGCAGCAATTTGCGCTTCGATCAATTTTTCGAAAGCGGGAAGATCGACATCGCCGTTACGAAATGGCGTGACCAGTGCAGTGAAAGTGCCGCGAAACATTTCTTTCTTTGTAGCGGCGGTCTCTGACCGTCGCACTCCTTTTCTGTAATTTCGAGCGACGGTCAGAGACCGCCGCTACAGATGAATCAGACCTCAATTGTCCCGTCAAAAACAAATTCGGCTGGGCCGGTCAGAGTCACGTCCTTCGAATTGGTCGCCCGTCTTCTGAAAGCCGACCTGCAATTCGTCGCCACCTCGAACGCGCACACCAATCGGCCCGGACGTATCTTCGGTCGCGGCGAAAATGAGGGCACTGGCAACCACGCCGGTGCCACAGGCCAGCGTTTCATCCTCAACTCCGCGTTCGTAAGTGCGGATGGCAATGTTCTTCGGTCCGCGCTTCTCGATGAAATTTACGTTCGCGCCTTTTGGCGAAAACATTTGGTGCCGGCGAATAGCTGCTCCTTGAGTTTGGACGTGCACCATGTCGACGCGCGCCACCGGAACAACGACATGAGGCACGCCGGTATTGATATAATGCATGATGGCATCTTCACCATTAATCGCCAGCGGCACACGGAGCCGCAAATCGCTCGGCTCGCTCATGTTTAACGTGACTAATTCACCGTGGAGCTTCGCGCCGATCACGCCGGCCGGCGTTTCGAACGAAATCTTCTCACCGGCGTCGGCAATTTTTTTGGCAAAACGAGCGAAACAGCGCGCCCCATTGCCGCACATCTCGGCTTCACCACCATCGGCGTTGTAGTAACGCATCCTGAAATCGGCGCTATTCTGCGCGTTTTCCAGCAGCAAAATTCCGTCGGCGCCGATGCCGCGGTGGCGATCGCAAATCCGGGCGATTTGTTTCGGCTCCAGACGAACGTCGCCAGAACGATTGTCGATCAAAACGAAATCGTTTCCGGCTCCGTTCATTTTCGTGAAATGCAGCATGGAGACGTAATTCTAATAGCGCTCTGGCAATCTGTCATCCCGAGCGAAGCGAGGGACCTCACGGACGAATTTCACTGTACCGAACCGTCCTGAAAGCGTGATCGCATAACTCCTTGCGAACGTTGCTTCTACTCGCGGGATCCTTCGCTTCGCTCAGGATGACAAACGCGGAATGATTAGGCGCCCCCATTGCGCTTCCGGCGTGCGGCGTTTACTTATCCAACGTGAAAAGGGTTATTCCATGGGTTCTCATCATGACTTTGGGCGTCGCGGCGCAGACGGCAGTTGCCGATGACTGCAACGCCCTTGTCCTCGAACAGGTAAACAAGATGCCGCACGGCGGCCGCTATTCGATCTCGCGGTTCGCCAAGATCCGATTGCAATCCTCGGCTCATTTTGAATCGGGCAAGTTTTTCTTTCTGCCCTCGGGCGCTTCGCCGAGTTTCTGCTCGGGCGCGACCTATCTCGTCTTTATTCGCACGATCGAGAAGTTGCGCGAGCGCGGGCAACTTCAATTGGACTACGCGACGCTGAATCAGCTGATCATTCGCGATCAGCGCGATGGCGAAGGCATCTGGGGCCGTTGGAACGCGAACGGCCCGGGCACGGCGCGCCTTTTCCACGAGCTCGGACTTGGCCGAAATTTCCCCGACTTCGCCCAGGCCAAGCCTGGCGATTTCATGAAAATTTTCTGGAACAAGCAGGTTGGCCGGCGCGAGAGCGGGCACTCGGCGATTTTTATCGGAATGGAGAACCGCGGCGGCGAGCAATACGTCCGGTATTGGTCGAGCAACATTCCTTCGGGCTATGGGGAGAAAAGCGTTCCACGAAAAAAGATTGCTTATGCAATTTTCTCGCGGTTGGAAACTCCGGCGAATCTTTCCCGGATCAATCAAGCGCCCTCGGTGGATCGTTACCTGGCCTCTCTGCTCAGGAAGAAGTCCAGCTTTGCCGAGGCCAACGCGAAGAGTGGAATCTGAAAGTCTGTTACGACTGGAAACATTGTCGAGCGACGAAAAGATCGCTAACGATTAACGAGATTTATCACTCGATCCAGGGCGAGAGCTCGTGGGCGGGCTGCGCCGTGCGTGTTTGTCCGGCTCACTTTCTGCGATCTGCGCTGCACTTACTGCGACACCGAATACGCATTTTACGAAGGGAAGAAGCAGACGCTGAGGAGATCGTCGATGCTTGTCGCGGGGTTTCGATGTCCGCTGGTCGAAATCACGGGCGGCGAACCGCTTCTGCAAAAAAATGTGCTGCCGCTGATGTCGATGTTATGCGACGCGGACCACACCGTTTTGATCGAAACGAGCGGCGCGCACGACATCTCGCCCGTCGATGGCGTGTCCATCGGATCATGGACTTGAAGACGCCGGGCAGCGGCGAAGTGTGAAAAGAATCTTTGGTCGAACATCGATCATCTCACCAAGCGCGATGAAGTGAAATTCGTGATCGGCTCGCGCGAAGACTACGAATGGTCGCGCGAAAAGGTGCAGCGTTTCAATCTCGACAGCGCGTTGCCGCGCGGTTTTGTTCTCGCCGATTTTCGGCCGAATCGATCCGCGCGAGATCGTGGAATGGATTCTGGCGGACAAACTGCAACGTGCGTTTCCAGCTCCAGATGCACAAATTCATCTGGGACCCGACCCAGAACGCGGCGTGTGAAGTGAGCCTCCTCACGTCGGCTGCGACGATCACCCGACTGCGCTCCGGATGCTTTCATCCTTCATCCTTGATCCGTCATCCTAATGTGGACTTTCCGCCATGCGCTGCCCGCTTGACGAAAGACTTCACCTTCGAGGCGGCCCAAACCGCTGCCGCGCTGCGCCGGAGGGGCACAAATGCCGGCGGATGCACGGGCACAGTTTCAAAGTTGAGATTTCCGTGGAGGGCGATGCCGATCCAAAGACGGGATGGATTTACGATCATGCCGAAATTTCCGAAGCGATGAAACCGCTGCTGAAACTGCTCGACCATTCCTATCTCAACGAAATCGCAGGGCTGGAGAATCCGACGATTGAAAACATGGCGGCGTGGTTCTGGGAAAAGTTGCAGCCGCAATGCCCGGGGCTTTGTGAAATCGTCGTCCATGAAACGCCCACTGCGCGCTGTGTTTATCGAGGCGAATAAGATCGACATCGTCACATGAAGCCCGCGACCGACAAACTCTGGATCGCGATTACGCGCCCAGATCGTCTCCCGACGGCGCTCGCGGCGGCGCAGGCGTTGGAGCATCGTTTCCCGGGCGGCTGTTATTTGCTGCGCGAGTATTCCGTTTGGTGGGAGCGGGCTAAATGGGAGCCGTATCGCGATCGTTTCGCTTCGGTTCATTCGTTTGCCCGGATCGAGAGCTGCCGCGGGTTTGGCGATCTGCCGCGTTTTTTTCAGCAAAACAAACAACGTCAGCGAAAACTTGCGGCGCTCCCGATTGATTCGGAAACCGACGTAATCCTTTGCCTGGCGGGCGTTCTCAAGATCGGCAACGCCGTCGCCTCGGCTCATCGTGATCTTTACAAAATCTTGTGCGTTCCGGAGAAAGTTTACCGGCAACTGACCCGGGCCGGCAGTCGCGGACGGTACCGCTTCACAACGTCCGGCTGGTGGCAAAACCGGCTGGTCGAGCCGCTGGCCGGTCTCGAGCGAACCATCCATTTCAAACCGCGGATTAATCCCGGCGGCGATGGCGTCCGCATCGAGCGCCTTCAAAAAGATCCCGGCGAGATTTACGACACGGTCATCGTGATGAGCAACAGCGGCCGCGAGCTTCGAGCACAAGATCCGAACCTGCTCGCGTCACGATTCCCGATCATGGCCGATCTGCGCGGGCTTCCCGCCGGCGAGCCTGGCAACGGCGAACAGGATCGACATCGCCGGGTGATTTTTTTTGGAACGCCATTCTTGCTCGTGCACAATTTGGCGCCGGAAATTTACATCGAACGCTTGAATGGTTGTCTCGATTATCTGCGCCAGCATTACGGAGCCAAATGCGATCTCGTTTACCGGCCGCACCCGGCGGAAACGAACGAGGCCCAGCGGCTCAATCTGGAAGGTTTTCAGAGCGACAACGATCGGGAAGCGGCTGAGCTGTATTTCCTTCGCCACTTCGGAACGATCGAAGCCGTTTATTCGGTTTCCTCGACAGTTTCGCGAACGGCATACAACAACGGATTGAATGCCTATTCGTTTTGGCGCTGTTTCCCGTTCCCGGAAAATGCCGCGAAGTTTTTCGAAAACCTGATGGGCGATGTGCGGCCGGAGTTCGACATTCGCGATCTGACAAAACCGCCGGTGGCTTATCAAGATCGACAATCGCCGCGTGATGACCGAAATAGCTTCGCCAAGGTGCTAAATGCCGCGGTGGATTTGCGGGAGAAGGCCCTGGTGTAGCCTCGCCGCTGCGGCACGCAGCTAATACTTCGGCGCGCGAACGGTTCCGGTCTCGATTGCGGACTTGCGTTCCTCGACGATCCGATCGGCGATTTCCTCGACCATTTGTTCGAGCAACATGCGAAGATGTGTGTTCGGCCGATAATCGGCCGGCGCGATATGTTTCACCCGATCGGCATGGGTCGATAGCTGATAACACTTTTTGAACCCGACACGCTTCGAATCCTCGGGATTGTAAACCGCGATGGCTTCGCCGCCGTTCTTTTCATCACCGTAAAGCACGGCACGTCGGTCGGGCCGTCACCGATGTAAATCATGTTCGGGAACGGGATCGGTCGAATGTCGGGCTCCATGTGATCGTTTACGTCCTGCGACATATCGAGGAGGCCCTTGTTGATGCGAAAAAGAAACTGCGTTTTTTGGGTGTGGCTGATGACGCGTTTGGGAAACGTGATCCGTCCCTCGTTATCCTCGGCAAATTCGCACCCGAAAATCGCGCGGACGAACGGCGCCAGCCGGCTGCCTTCCAGGAGAATCTTCATGCCGGAGGAAATGATGTAATGCTCGACGCTAATGCCGTGGGCGACGTGCTCCGAATTGAGCAGACCGCTTCGGAATTCTTCGAACATTCCCGGCAGACCTTTGTAAAAATTCAATTTCGCCCCGAGCTTTTTCAGTTCGGCATTGGTGGGCCGATCCATCCCCAGGGTGTCGAGCAACACTTTCATGTAAGCGAGCTCGTTGTCGTAACCGTTTTCGCGCACGAGATCGGTGCATCGCCGCCAGAAACTTTCGGCGTTAATACCGAACGCGGGAAAAACCACTTCGTCCTGCATGTAGCTCGGGCTTAGCGTTTGATCGTAATCGTAAACGATCGCGATGGTATTTTGCGGCGTGGGCACGTCTAGAGATTCAACTGAGTGTGGGAGCGAGTGATTTAACGATTATCCCCATTCAAGTGCGAGAAGAAATCTTCAAACAGCGAATCATAAATCGTCCCGCGCTCGGGATGATATTGAACGCCCAGGGCAAAGGGATGATTCCGCAGGCGGACCTGCTCGATTTCGCCATCGGTGGCGCATCGGGCTTCGACTTCCAAACCATCTCCAAGCCGGTCGATCGCCTGATGATGCGCGCTGTTTACTTTTGGCAGGCGGTGTTGCGGTGGCTCCGTCGTAGCGGAGTGGCTGAATATCATGATCACGCTGCTCCGGCAGATTGTGCCCCGGGATGTCGAGCTTGAGCGTCCCGCCGAGCGCGACATTAAGAACTTGCAGACCTTTGCAGATGGCGAAGATCGGCAGACCGCGCGCCAAGGCATCTTTGGTCGCGGCAAACTCCCATCGATCCCGCTTAGGATCGACATCTTTATCAAGCACCGAAGGATCGACAATTTCCTGCCGCATGAATTCCGGCGCGATATCCGAGCCGCCGGTGAGAAGAAGCCCGTCCATCTTTTCCAATGGCACATCGCCGCTCAGAGCGTTCCAAACTTTGATCTCAGGGTGCTTTTCGAAAAACGGCTGAAAATATTTTTCATCCTTTTTTCGCAGCCAGGTCGCGAGATTGGGCATGGATATTAATAGCATGTCATTCTGAGCGGAGCGAAGCGGAGTCGAAGAATCCCGTGGCAGGATTTAAGGCAGCGTAACGGGATCTCTCCCGCCGCGGCGGGTAAACTGTTCCTTTGCTCGGGATGACCGAAGCTACGAAGACTCGTCCAACGCAGCGCCCAGACGTTCGAGGCCGGCGCGCACGCCCGCGGTCTCGCCGCCAACGCCGATTCGAAAATGTTGCGGCATGTCGAAGAACTTTCCGGGCACGACGCTTGTCTCGTATTTGTCGCGCAGCAATTTCAGAAAAACTTCGGAGTCACCTGTTGTCAGCCGTGGAAAAACGATGGAACCGGCTACTGATCGAAAACATTCCAGATCGTCTCGTGAATCGAGAAATGCGTTAAGCAAGGCGCGATTAGCCGTTAGAAGTTTCTGTGCCCGTTCGCGAAACTGTCCCAGATGATCGAATGCTACGACCGACATTTGCTCTGTAGGATGAGGCGCATTGACGCCGAAGAAATCGTTGAGCCGCCAGATCCTGCGAGCCAGATCGGGAGAGGCGAGAATCCACCCGCAGCGCAGTCCGCTCAACCCATACGTCTTCGTCAGACTGTTTGTTACAATGAACGGGTTGTTTTTTCCCAATGTTTGACCAATCGGGAACGCGAACGGCGGGCGGTCGTCGAACAGCATTTCGATATAAGCCTCATCTACCAGCACGCGCGCACCGGCGCGGTGCGCCATTTCGCCAATGGCCCGCAGAGTTTCCGTCGGAATGAGCGCGCCGCTGGGGTTATGCAGATTGGTCAGACACGATCAGACGAGTAGCAGGCGTGATGGCGTTGTCGATCTTGTCCAACTCGACGGCGAACCCGTTTTCGAATTCTCTCGGGAATCGTTTTACGTGGCTCCGAGATAATTGGCAACATCGACGAGCGGGCCATAGGCGGGTTGCTCGATCAGCACTTCGTCGCCGGGTTCGAGCACGGCGGCCATGGCCAGTTGGTTCGCCATCGACGTCCCCGTCGCCGCGACCACGCATTCTTTTGGAGCGCCGATTGACGTGCGATCCGTTGCTGTAGCGGCTCGTAGCCATATCCGTCTGAGCCGGTGATCTCCAATTCGTGCGAACGGCAGAGGAAATTCCGAAGCTGGCACGTTGATCAATGCCGCTGGTGGCCAGATTGAAACGCGCCTGCGAATGCAGTTTCGCCCATTCCATGAATTCCGATCGCTTGGTTCTTTTCGAATCGCTCATGTATTTGGCGACTGGATCGCCAGGATGACACGCGGATCAGAATTTGCGGCTCCGTCGGTCATCGAGTAAACTGTGACCCGAAGAGTTTTCGATTTGGTTCGCCAAGAATGATATGACAGGCAAGCCGGCCAGGGCGATACCGAGTCCGATGAACGATCGCTTCGGGATCGTGGGCGAAAGTGCTGACAACAACAATCCAATTTGCGGCGATGAACAACAACGTTGTCCACGGATGGCCCGGCACGCGAAAATCGGGTCCTTGGCCGGAGCGGCGTCGAAACACGAACAGACATGCTGCGGTGAGCCCAAAGAAGATGCAGTCCATCGCAATCACATAATTAACGACCTGCGCGTAGGTTCCAGTAAGAGCGATGACAATGGCCCAAACGCCTTGCAGGGCGATGGCGATGATCGGCACGTGTGTGCGCGGATGGACGTAAGCTACGCTTCGAAAGAAAACGCCGTCGTTTGCCATGGCAAAATAGACTCGGGGCGCGGTTAACATCGATTGGGCCAGGAATCCGAACGCGGAGAAAGCAATTCCCGCGGCAATAAACTGTCCGCCTCGCGGCCCGAGCAAACCGCGCATGACCGATGAAGCCGGCGTTGTCGATGCCGCCAGGCCGATCGGACCGAGAGCGCGCAGGTAAACAAAGTTCACCGAAGTGTAAACGATGATCACTCCGACGACGCCGAGAACGAGCGCTCGCGGCAAAGTTCGATGCGCGTCCCGTACTTCGCCACCGAGAAAACTCGATGTCTGCCAGCCACCGTAAGCGAACAATACCGGCGTCATCGCCGAGCCGAACGCGACGATAAGATCGACATCGGCTGGTTTTTCGAGCACCGGTCGCCATGAAATCTGTGATGTCCCCTGTAAAAAACTGAAGATTTCCAACGTCCCGATCGCCGCGATCGCCGTCAGGGTCATGATTGATTGGACGCGGCTGCCGGCGCGCACGCCCGCGCAATTGATTGCAGTCAGCAGCGCGAGAGCCGACGCGGCGATAATCGATTCGTTGATCGGCCAGCGCGTCAGCTCGAGAAAGTATCGGGAAAAGGTGACAGCCACGGCCGCCATGCCGCCGGTTTGAATCACGAGCAACAGCACCCAACCGTAAGTGAACGCGACGGCCGGATGAAGTTCCCGCAAATAAGCGTATTGACCGCCAACGACCGGATGCCGTGCCGCTAGCTCGGCATAAACGAATCCGCCGGCCAGCGCGATCAATCCGCCCACGATCCAGGCCCCGAGAATCAGAGCGGGCGTGTGAACCCTGTCGGCGACGAGGTACGGATTAATGAAAATTCCGGCGCCGATGATGCCGCCCATCACCGCCATGGTCGTGCCGAACAATCCGAGCTGACGAGCGAGACCCTTGCGTGCGGTCGATGGTAGCATTCTATCCTAACGAGCCGAATACAAGCCCAAGCCCGTAGGTGACGACGGCGACAATCACGCCGATCCAGGTCATTTCCAGGCCTGATGCCCACCAGGAGCGGATCGTGATGAGCGATTTCAATGCGCCGACGCCTCCATGCCTAGCCGGTTTCGCAACGCGCTATGCACCTGTGTCATTTCTTCAAGAGTCAAAACTCCGAGCCGACGTTGTAGTTTGACGGTGGAAATGGTTTGGACTTGTTGCAGGTGAAACGCGCCGGCTTTAAGGAATGGTTTTGAGATGTTCAATTCCCATCGGTCGCCCCGAAATGAGGTGGTGTGAAGCAAAACGGTCACCAAGTCGGCCATCCCAAAATCGATCATCCAGACTTCACCGGCTCTTATTCCGCGCATCTTCCTCCTCCATGCGATCAAGCATTAATGCGCCATCGAGCGCCGCTTGATTGCATAGGGCGATATCCGGTTCCTGATTGGCCAGTTCCAGAAGACCTTCGCGAATCAGCCTTCGTTCGGCTTCTGTCAACCTGGGAAGCTCCTTCACAATTTCAGATGCGCTCACGACGCAAACTTATTCTCTGCTGCGCATTTTGTCAGCCTAATTCCGCTGAGCAGCGGCTATCCTAACGCGCCGAAGGCGAGGCCGAGGCCGTAGGTGACGACGGCGACGATGACGCCGATCCAGGTCATTTCCAGGCCCGATGCCCACCAGGAACGGATCGTGATGAGCGATTTCAATGCGCCGACGGCGAAATGCGCTACCAGACTGATGCCGAAGGAAGCGAGCACTGCATCGAATCCGCCCGAGAAGAAAAACGGAATGATCGGAACGAAGGCGCCGATGGCAGTGGAGAGGCCGGCCGAAAACGCCGCCGTCCATTGATTCGGAAAACGATGCTCGGAGAGCCCCAGCTCACTTTGGGCCATTGCCTGGATAAATTGCTCCGGTTGCTCGGCCAGACGTTCAGCCATTTTTTGCGATTCTTCAGGGTTGAATCCCTGTAATTGATAGAAGAGCGACATCTCTTCGATCTCTTCCTCGGGATTTTCCTCGACCTCCGCGCGCTCGCGCGAAATCTCCGCTTCGTAAACTTCGGCTTCGCTCTTGGCTGCGAGATAGGCGCCCGCGCCCATCGATAATGTCGATGCCAGCATTCCGGCCAGCCCGGAGATGAGAATGAAATGTTGCTGATTGTTGGTCGCGCCCGCGACGCCGGAGACGATTCCAAACACTGCGCCGAGCCCGTCGTTGGCGCCGTAGATTGCATCGGCCACCCAACTGCCGCCCCGGCCATGCCAGCGTTCGCGTTTCAAGATTGCATCGAGGGCAGTGCGCGGGCTGGGTGGCCCGCCACTCCGGCTCGGAGCGGCCATCGCATTCAAGGCGCGGGCATGCGCTTTTTCTTCCATCGCGCTTTCGCGCAGAAAATCTTTCACGTCATCCTCGTTGGCCAGCGCCCGATCGCGCTGGTCGCGAAATTCGGCTTCGTGTTTTTCTTCGGCCGCTTCCATGCGACGAATGGCGATGTCCGCCCCTGCCACTTTGTTCCACCACCGATTCAGGCGGCGGCCCAGAGTATTTCTTAGTTCGGGCGGTTCGGCGCCGAGATCGCGCAATTTCTGTTCCCAGCGTTGAGCATGGCGCTCCTCCGCTTCGGCCATGCGGATCAAAATGCCTTTGCGTTTTTCGTCCGGCTCGCGGCCGGCCAAATCGCGATAGGCCTGGGCGGTTTCGACTTCGGCGAGCCAGTTGCGCTTCACGACGTCGATCGTTTCGTGTCGATTCTGTTTATCTTCACTCATCGTGGACAACCAAGGGGTTCAACGGCAGCGGTTACCGGTGGAATTCCTTTGGACTTCATTTGTTGGGCCATGATTACAACCGCGACCGAGCCAATAATCAATCCCGCACCGAGAAGAGTTCGGAGAGTTACCGTTTCGCCGGCGAAGGCGGTTCCGAGCAACATGGCCACGACCGGATTCACATAGGCGTAGGTCGCGACCTTCGCCGGATCGCAATGTCGCAACAGATAGAAATACGCCGTGTAACCGATCAATGCCCCGATCAGCACGAGATAGACGAATGCTCCGAGCGAAAGCCAGGTGATTCGTTCGAGCGAAAAGCTGTGTGGTTCTCCGATGACTACTCCGGCGAGAAAAAGTAGTACGCCGCCGCAGATCATTTGCTGGCCGGCCGCGATAAATAACGATGGCGCGCTCCTGGCCCGGCGCGAGTAGAGCGAGCCGAGAGACCAGAGGAAGGAACCGATCAACAGGATCGACATGCCGAGCGCGAGATGATTGCCGTTTGCCGGCGCGGCAAAGGCCGGCCCGACCAAAACGCCGACGCCGATGAATCCGCCGATCAAGCCGAGCCAGACCACCGGCGTTGGTCGCGGAGCCATTCCGGTGATCCAGCCAAGCAGAGCGATGTAGATCGGCACGGTTGCCACGAGCAGTGCAGCGAGACCGGTCGGGACCCATTTTTCCGCTACCGTTACGCCGCCGTTTCCTCCCAGCAGCAGGCAACCGCCAATGATCGCGGCGCTTTTCCAAGTCGCCGTCTCAGGCTTTGCCGCGCCTTGAATGCGCGCGGTCCCATACATGATCACTCCCGCCAGAAAAAACCGCGTGCCGGCCATCAAGAACGGCGGGATCGACTGGATTGCGTAAAGGATTCCGAGATAAGTCGAACCCCAGATCAGATAGATGGCGGCAAACGCGAGGAGGATCCATACCTTCGTCGGTGCCGGCATGGATCACCTTGGCCGATTCGCCAGGGAGAGCAACATTCCTCGCTCGTCAGCCCGACCCGAAATGCCGGTCTACGATTTTCGGCTAAAGAGCATTCGATAGAGCAGCAGCAAGATCATCGCGCCGATGATCGACATGAGCCAGCGCGCTTGATAACTCTCGTTTCCACTAACCAGGCGACCGAGGTAGGTCCCGACGAATGCGCCGGCGATGCCGAGCAACATGGTAATGATACAGCCGCCGGGATCTTTTCCCGGCATTAACAGTTTTGCGATCGCGCCTACGATCAGACCGATCACCAAAACCCAGATAATAGAATGAGCGCTGAAGTCCATATGAGCAGGAGGTTTATCGGATCGATTGCCGGAGGGCAAGGATCAATATTTGGGGGAGCGGTTTGCCCTGTCGATCCGGCCAAACCCCTGGCGCGCCTGCGGAAAATTTGGGTCGATAGTGAGTGCGCGTTTGTACCATTTGCGGGCTTCGGTTGGCCCGCCGAGCCGCTCGTATTCGGCGCCGATGTACCAGGCGGGCTGGGCGTAAAGCAACAGAATCTCGCTTTCGAAACTTTTCTTGCTGATTCGATCGGGGGCCGGAGGTCTGTAGCGTTGCATTAACTTATCGTTGTCACTCACCATCTCGTTAATCGTGATGAATTTCGATCTCGGCTTGACGAGACGAACCAGCCCATGCGGGTAAGCTTGATAATCTCGATCCAGGCTGTTGTCCTGCAGCGTTCCGATGACTGCGGCGGGCCGGCCCGGATTGGCTTCGATCAACGTCTTTAGGTTATTCTGTTCGGTATCGTAACGATCGAATGGAACAATCAGGCCGGGATTTTGCTCCCGAAGTTGGCGCACGTACCAATCGGCAGGCAAAAGCAATGGGAGGATTAATGTCACGTCGGTCCGGGTTCGCTCGACCAGATTGAGATACAACAACGGCAGCGCGAGACCATCGCCGGTCAAGAGTAGAATGGTATTCGGCTCAATCGTCGCGAAGACATCTTCCGCATACGTGCGCGCGATATGATTGTTGCTCTGGTCGATCCGTCGATAATTCGTGAGCAAACTAACAGCCAGCACGACGGCAACCGCCCCGGAGACAAGCGGCAAAGGCCGAACTGGCAGAGCCCGGGCCGACGCGCCGATGAACTCGGCGACCATCACGATGCCCAGAGCGAGCAGCGGCGCTACGATCACTTCGGGCAGAAGGAAAAAGCGTTCGAGCACGAACAAGGCCTGCGGCACGCTGGACAGGTTGAGATTGGTCAAGGCGGCAAAGAAAGGACCCGCGCAAACGAACGCGAGCAGGCTAAACCAAAAATACCACGGCCGATGGCTGTGAGCATGAATAAGCCCTAACAAGGCAAGCAGATTGATCAGCGCGCCCATGGAAAGAAAGAGCATCAGAAGGCGATGGACTATCGAGCCGCCACGGTAAATGGCGGCGACCAGATCGCCACTGCCATAACTCTGACGCGTGATGAGTGAGAAAAGATCGCCGAACGACGACACATTCCCCCAGTTGTAAGCCGGATGATGCGCCGCCGTCCACGGCACATACGCGTAAGGCGCAAGTCCGAGCACAAAGGCCAGCAGGCAAATTACGAGAATTTGCGGTTTCGCCGACAAAACCGCGCGGTGTTGCCACAAAACGAAACAAACAGCGGGAACCAACAGCACGATCGTTTGGTGATTGGTGAACGCCAGGCCGGTGACGAAAGCCGCCGTGATCAACGCCCCGATTCGTTCCGGTTTCTCGTGCCAAATCACGAGCAGATAAATCAGAAGGCTGACCAATAAATTATTTAGAGGAAAAACCTCGGCCACCAACGACCACGACCAGAAAAGCGGGTTGAAGGCGAGGATCAGCGCGGCCATGACTGATGCCCAGCGCGAACGGCTCAACCGAAAGGCCGTTAGAAAAACGATACCGGCCGTGAGCGCATCGCAGACGACGGAAAGCAGATTGACCCGGAATGGAATCGAGCCCAGCGGGAGCAAACTGAAAAGATGCCCGAGCATGGTGAACAGGGGATAGCCGGGCGGATGGGCCACGCCCAAAGTCGCCGCGGCAATGATTAATTCGGGAGTGTCGCCCACAACGATGTCGCGCGCCGCGGTGAAGAGATACAGGATCGCCGCGAGCGCGGAAACACCGACCGCGCAGGCGAGCGTTCTGAAATTGTCGCGGTTAGAGATCGGCATCACGATTTCGCGAAGATTTCATAACTCAATCACCTGCGCGGAACGAATATCCTGGCTGGCGCGAATTTCGGCGAGGAGATTTTCATCGGGTGCAGTATCGAGGTTCAACACCGTTAACGCAGTCCCGCCGGCCTGGTTTCGGCTTAACGACATGGTGGCGATGTTGACTCCGTGATCGCCCAGCAGCGAGCCGATTCGTCCGACCATTCCAGGACGATCGGTGTTTTCCAAAACGAGCACAACGCCGTGCGGGCGCGCCTCGACCGGGCGACTGTTGATACTGATAATGCGCGGCGTTGCGCCGAAAAATGCCCCGCCGACCGACACCATTTTACCTTCGGCCGAGGCAGAAAGCTCGAGCATGTCGGTGTAATCGCCCGGCGCGCTCAACCGCGATTCGCTCACTTTCAAGCCGAGACTCTCGGCAAACGCGGGCGCGTTCACTTCGTTGACCTCGCTACCACCGGCAGTCTGCAAAAAACCTTTCAGAACGGAGCGGGTGATGGCGGTGGTATCGACTTCGTTGACTTTGCCGCTGTAATTGATGTTGAGCGCATCCGCTCGCTTGGGCGCAATTTGGGAAAGAAATCTCCCCAGCTTTTCGCCGAAGCGGAGGTGCGGACCGACGATCGCCAGCGTTTTGGCGTCGAGGTTCGGCATGTTCACGGCGTTGCGGATAGTGCCTTCGAGAAGCGCCGCGCGAATCGATTGGGCAATCTCGATGCCGACGCTCTCCTGCGCCTCGGCGGTGGAAGCGCCCAGGTGAGGAGTTAAAACAATGTTCGGCGCGGTCCGCAGCGACGAATCGGCGGGAAGCGGCTCGGTTTCGAAGACATCCAGCGCCGCGCCGGCCACATGTCGATCTTGCAACGCTTTAGCCAACGCGTCTTCGTCGATCAAGCCGCCGCGGGCGCAATTGATAATCCGGACGCCATTTTTTGTTTTTTGTAACCGGGCAGCATCGAGAAGGTGATGCGTTTCCGCGGTAAGCGGCGTGTGCAGCGAAATGAAATCTGCGGTTGTGAGCAGATCGTCGAGTTCATCCACCAGCTCGACTTGCAAGCTCCGGGCGCGTGCAGCCGAAAGATACGGATCGAAAGCCACCACTCGCATGCCGAATACAATCGCGCGCCGGCTCAGTTCACTGCCAATCCGGCCCATGCCAATAATGCCGAGCGTTTTGTTGTAGAGTTCGACGCCTTCGAAATTCTTCTTGTCCCAATGCTTGCTGCGAACGTTCGCGTCCGCCTGCGGAATCTTGCGCGCCACCGAGAGCAAAAGTGAAAACGCGTGCTCGGCGGTGGAAACGGTGTTTCCGCCGGGCGCGTTCAACACGATGACGCCGCGCCGCGTCGCCGTTTCGACATCGACATTGTCCACGCCAACGCCGGCGCGGCCCACGACGCGCAGCTTTGTTCCCGCATTTAAAACATTCGCTGTCACCTTGGTCTGGCTGCGGACAACGAGCCCGCTAAACGCCGGAATAAGATCGACAAGTTCTTTTTCGCCGAGACCGGTCTTGATCGTGACGTCGAGCGCATTGTCGCGAGAAAGCTCATCGACGCCGCGCTGGGAAATAGAATCGGCGATCAGGACTTTGGGAGTCATGCGGGAAACGCCCAACGATGAACGCTCAACGCCCAACGTTCAATGGAATCTATCCAAAAATGATCAGGTGAATCGATTCGGGCAATTGCTGGACGACGTTGGTGGCTACGCTGCCGCGGAGCAATTTGGTCATGGCGGTGCGTTGAGATGCGCCGATGATCAGGTAATCGATGCCCAGAGTGGCGGCGAGATCGAGCACAGTAGTGGCGGTGTCTTCGCTCACGGCATAAACCGGCAGGACGCAAATGTCGCGCTCCGCGGCCATTTTAAGCATGGTCGACATGATCGCGTTCGCCTCGGGATCGTCCTGCCATTTGGGCCGGCCAGGATCGGTCGGTCCGCGGGCATAAAAAACCGCGATCTCCTTTACGTACAAGACGTACAAGGTGGCTTTGCGCAGTTGCGCTTCATCCAGAGCGAAGCTGAGCACGCGGGTAAGCCCGCGCGCGGCGACCATTATCTTCTGGCCCTCCTCGATCCGTGTCTGCATGCCCGGGACGAGATCGGGCGTGACCATTTCGGCCACTTTTTGCGTTACGGTCAGCGTCCTTAATCCGGCAATTTTATGCGAATAAGCGCGGAAGCCGAGACCGATACCGAGGACGCAGATGGCGAAAAACAAAGCGTCCGGCTTCGTTTTGGCCAGCGTCAACTCGACCAGTGCCAGAATAAGAAAAGTCGCGCCCATGAGCAGGCGCTCGTGGACATGCAGGCGGAGATGTTTGTTAAACGTGCAGGCGCCGAGATTTACAGAAATGGCGCCCACTACGCCGATGGCATAAAGACCAGCGAGTCCCTCAAATTGTTTTGTGATCGCGAGAATTAAAATCGGAATCGCCACCGCGACCAGCAAAGGAATGCCCGGCACGCCATGTTTGTTGAGCCGGGCGAATTGCCGCGGCATTTCGCCGTCCTGAGCCATCATATAAATGACGCCGATCAATGCGACGATGGCGGTGTTGACCGCGCTGATGAGCAGAAGTCCGAACACGGCGCCGACAAAAATAGAAAAGGCGTGACCGAACCATTCGCCACCCAACCAGTCCGGCGTAATGTCCGCCGACAAAACGCAGCATGTCTTCCTTGTGCGCGGCCAGATCCGGCGCAAACGACTTCGGCAGCGAGAGCATGGCCCAGCCGATCAAGCGCGGTACCGCCCACGACCTCAAGCGCTACCAGCAAAATTGCTTTGGTGGCTGTTCGCGTAACTTTTGGTGCGTCCGCCGTGGCACCCGGGATCCAGCTTCATTACGCCGGTGAGATTTGCGATGGCCTCGACTCCGCTCAGAGCAAGGATGACTCCGACAAATTGGACCCAGGTCGTTTCCAAATTGACGTGACGAGGCTCGAGATGGGCGGTGTTCAAATGACTTGCACTGAACGCGATCGTAGCGACGACAACGACCACCGCCGGGATGGCCAGCCAGATTGAAACGCTGCCGCTGTGTTTCGGTCCGAAATAATTGAGCGCGCCGAGGACTAAAATCACTACGCCCGCGGCGACCGGGGCGTATTGGCTTGGCACGCCCAGATAAGTTACCCCGGCCCATCCGCTCAATGCCGCAGTCACGATGAAGTTTGCGATCAACAAAAGAGCGCCGACCGAGGCAAGGAAGCGGCTTTGCTGGCGCGCAGCCGAATAGACACCGCCGCCATCGGGGAAATGGGCGCAGATGATGATGTAGTTAAAACCGACGACGGCGGTCAGCAGGCAAACGGCGAGGATGATGGGAAACGAAGCGAACCCCGCGGCGACGAACGCCAGCCCGAGCACATAGGCTTTGCTGGTTCCCCAATCTCCGTAAAGCAGCGCGGCGGCGCGCTTCCAGTCAACGTTGCGCGGCCGATGGACGCCAGCAGGAATTATTTCGGCCATCGCTATGAGAGATAACTTTCGATTGAGCGCTCGCTTAGTGGCAAGTCCTTTTTGCTAATTGCGGCGCAGATGCGCCACGACTTCAATTTCTGCCGTCTGTGGAAACATATCGAGGGGCGTGACCGAATTGATCGCGAATCCGCCTCGCAATTCCTTCAAATCGCGCGCCAGAGTCGCAGGATTACACGAAATGTAAATGAGGACTTCCGGCCTAAGATCGACAATCGCTTTGCTCGTGCTGACCGCGAGCCCGGTCGCCGGAGGATCGACAATCAGCATTGCCTCCTTCCGATCCGCATTCTGAAGCGCCCGGGTCAGCTCAAGATCGACATCGCCGGCGAGGTAGTTTTCCTTTTCCGTTGCATTCGCTTTCGCCGCTTCGATGGCGAACGTGTCCCAATCAATCCCAATGACTCGCTCGAATTTGTCGAGCAGCGCTTTGGCGAAAAAACCGGCGCCGCAATAGGCATCGATCAAGAGCGGCCGATTCGGCGCGATCAGGCTCGTCGATCAAATCGCGCAACGCGCGCGCGACGGCGTCGTTGGTTTGAGAAAAAACGCGGGGACCGGAGGCAGTGCGCAGCGTGTAATGCCCATCGCGCAACTGCGGTTGCCCGCGCAAAGCCGCCAATTCGCGATTGATTTCGTCGGGTGCGATCGGGCAGCGCTCGATGTCGATCAAACGATGCGAATCGCGCCGAAAAAAACCGACCACGCCATCCTGGACGTGGACCGTGATCCGATTGCGGTAACCGTAGGCGAGAGGCGAGGGGATAATCGGCCGGAGCGGGACCTGGTCGAGCTTGCCGATCCGCTGGAGAACATCGCGGACCTGTCGCCACTTGATGGCGAGCTGGTGTTCATAATCGATGTGCTGATAGGCGCAGCCGCCACAACTTCCGAAATAGGGACACTCCGGCGTGACTCGATGCGGTGAGCTTTCCTTAACATCGACAAGTTCGGCTTCGGCGAATTGCTTTTTCTCGCGCACGATCTCGGCCGAGACGATTTCCCCTTCAATGGTGTAAGGAACAAAGATCGCCTTTCCATTTTCCCGCGCGACGCCCTTTCCGCCGAAAGCGATGTCTCCGATTTTAAGATCGACGATGCGCAAGACTCAATGTAATCCGCGAATCGCGCGAATCGACGCGAAACTATCCCGATCAATAATCCCGGACGTAAGGATACTTCGTTTCGTTGCCCAACTCCGGCGGGAATTCTGAATAGCCGGCGTGAATGTAAGGAACATCCGGCGGAAGCATCGGTGCGTAACTTTGACGCCACACCGGCGCCGGGAAATGTCAATATTTCGAAAAGTCCGGCCAAACGCCGCGCGGCTGAGCGCCCTACGCCGCGCACCACTCCGTATCCGGCAGCGGCGGCGTTGCCTTCATTCGTGTTGATCGTAGCGACCGTGACAAAAATCTCCGCCGGAGCGAGAAAGAGATTTGAAAGACCGCGGCCCAGTTTCCGGGTCGGCCCATAATCGTTCGATGGCGGATCTTGAATATCGGCCAGGGCGCTGCTGGCCAAACCGGCGATCAATGCGACAACGACGAAGATTCTTCATGGCCCTCCGAAAGAGTTAAACAATAGCGTCAACAAACGCAACCTATTTCAGGTTCGATTCTGAGACGCATTCCGGCGGCGTGTCACCAGCATGGAAATCGCGATGGTGGCGGTGAGAATGGCGAGGATGACAATGAGCGATATTCCTGTCGGCAAGGGAAGAAAACCCGCCACGATCATCTTGACTGCCGATGAAAGCGAGCACGATCGCCAGCCCGTTCTTGAGATAAATAAAACGGTCCATCAAATTGGCCAGAAGAAAGTAAAGCGAACGCAAACCGAGAATCGCGCAGATGTTGGAAGTATAAACAATGAAGGGATCACGTGTGATCCCGAAAACCGCGGGAATCGAGTCGATTGCGAATATCAGATCGGTGACTTCGATCACCAGCATCGTCAAAGCGAGCGGAGTGATCATCCAGCGGCCATTGACCCGCGCTTTAAAATGTTCCCCATGAAAATCCGGAGTAATCGGGAAGACGCGCCGGCTAATGCGAATCACCCAGCTTTCCTGAAAATTCTGGGCCAGATGATTCCCGAAAAACATTCGAGTCGCGCTAAACAGGAGCAGGACCCCGAAGAGATAGAGAATAAAATGGAACCGTTGCACCAGCGCAATGCCGCATAGGATCATGATTCCTCGCATGACCAGTGCGCCCATGATTCCCCAAACCAGGACCCGGTGTTGAGCGTGCCGCGGCACGTGAAAATGGGCGAAGATCAGGACGAAGACGAAGATGTTGTCCACGCTGAGCGCGTACTCGATGAGATAGCCGGCGAGGAAATCGAGACCGTGATCCGGTCCTTTGATGCGCCAGACGAGAAAGGCAAAGCCAAGCGACACCAGCACCCACAAAGACGTTCGCTGCGCCGCCGCCTTCATGCTCAACTCGCGCGTCCGCAGTTTGAAAGTGTAAAGATCGATTGCGATCGCGATAAACACGCCAATGTGGAATGCGATCCAAAACCAAATGCTCGTCGTCACCGCGAGGAGAGTTTCATGCTGCGGGGCGCGGAGCAATGGGAAATTGCACCGACCGCGCATCCGAACTATATGTCACTTGGGATTTATGCCGTCCCTTGATGAACGCTGAACTGCAAAAACTCGTCGAATCCGAAAAGCTGACCTCCAAAGCCGCGGAGCAACTCGATAAACTCAAGCCCGGAATTTTTTGCCTGCACAAGAGCTGGGGCTTTGGACGGGTGGCGGAGTGGAACCTCCTGCTCAATCAGATCGTCATCGATTTCTCGGGAAAAAAGGGACACTCCATGCAGCTGCAATACGCTGCGGAAAATCTGCGCATAATTACGGCTGACCATTTTCTGGCCCGGAAAGCGAACGATCTGAAGTCGATCAAGCAGCTGGCCAAGGACGACCCGGTGGCGCTGGTGCGAAATATTCTGGAAAGCCTGGAGGGGGAGGCGACGCCGCAACAGATTGGGGAATGGCTGATTGGCGATGTGTTCACCGAGGCGGAATGGAAACGCTGGTGGGAATCGGCAAAGAAACAGATCAAGTCCAGCGGCGAATTTTCCATTCCTGCGAAAAAAAACGAGCCGATCCAGTTGCGGGGAGAAGGAGTCTCGCAGGCGGATGAGCTGATTGCCGCTTTCAACCAGGCGCGCCAGCCGAAGGCGCAAATCGCGGCGCTCGAGGAAATCGTAAAATCTCCCGGTCAATTCAAGGAACCGGAAAAAGAGTTGCAGGCGATTGTGGCCACAGTTGAGAACGTCGCGGCTCGCAACCAGAAACTGCATCCGGAGCTGGCCTTCGAATTGATCCTGAGCCGCGACGATTTGCTGGAGGGCGTTCCGCAACTCCGCACGACGCATGTAGGCCTCACTCTGGCGAAACTGATCCTGGACGAAGAAACACGGTTGATCTTGATCCTGCCGAAATTGCCTGCGGCCAAGGAAAAGCGTGTGCTCCAGGCGTTGCCGGCCACGCTGGGCGAACGCTGGACGACCCGCGCTTTGCAATTAATGCAGGCAACCCATGGTCGGATGGTCGCGCAAATCCCCCGCGTTTTTAGCGGGGCCGGACAACATGCGGAACTGCGCACGGCCCTCGAGCGCAGCATTCGCGAACATTCCGCGACCAGTGAGATGCTGATGTGGTTATGCAGCGAGCGCGATGAATGGCCCGAACTCGTTGCGCCCGAATTGCTGGCCGCGATCTTGTCCGCTCTCGACCGTGAACAACACCGCGTGACCACCCGTTACAGCAAGTTGCAGCGTATGCTGGTGGACGATCGACAATTGGTGGCCGACATTTTCGCGAAAGCCGACGCCCCCATTGCGCGTGATGCCATGCGGCGGCTTCAACTCAGCCCGTTGTTCGACGAACTGACCAAACGTTCGCTCCTGGCTCGAATCGTTAAGCTTTATCCCGAGCTCGAAAGCATGATCGCCGGCGCTCAACCGGAAGAAAAAGCGGCCCCGCTGGTTGTCTCGTGGAGCAGCTTGGAAAAACGCCGCGCTGAATACGAGGACCTGATCAAAAAGAAAATCCCCGACAACACCAAGGAAATCGCCCTGGCCCGGTCCTACGGCGATTTGAGCGAGAATTTCGAATACAAAGCGGCCAAACAAATGCAGGCCGTTCTGATGCGGCGCAAATCCGAGATCGAACAAATGCTGCAGTTGGCGCGGGGGACCGCGTTCGAGAATCCCGACACGTCACGCGTCTCGATCGGGACGGTGGTCACCTTGCGGGAGAAGAGTTCGGGCAAAGAGGAAACGTATACGATTCTCGGGGCTTGGGACGGCGATCCCGAGCGCCACGTCATTTCTTATCAAACGGCGATCGGCCAGGCGCTACTTGGTCATGAAGGCGGCGAAAATATCACGCTGAATACGGAGGACGGCACCGGGCAATTTACGATCGTTTCCATAAAGGCCGCGCCAGCCGACCAGGCCACGCCGGATCCGGCCCTCGCCGAATTCGAGCCGGTCACGGCATGAACGTGCCGGTCATCCTGCCTGCCGGCCGTGGCGGGAGCGAAGCCGAAGGATCCCGCGGAGCTGTCTTAGGGTTTTGCCACGGGCTTCCTCCCGCCACGGCGGGCAAGCTGTTCCTTCGCCCGGAATGACGAGGCTTCGGAGAGCGATCAAAACATGAAAACAAGTTTTTGGTTTTTCATTACGGCGATGATGGCCTTTTCCGCTGGCCTATCCGCGGCCGAGTCCAACGACGCCGAGAACCGCGTGCCTCAGGACGTCTTCGATGGGATGCGAGAAAGCTTTCGACCGGATAACGCGCGCGGCGTTCGTGCCCGCTACCAATGGGACTTGAGCGGGCCGGATGGCGGCGGCTGGTGGCTCGAAGTGAACGATGGAAAATTCAAAATGGGCAGGGGTAAGATCGACAATCCCGACGTGACCTTTGTTGCCAGCGACAAGACCTGGGTCGCGATTTCCAATGGCAAACTCAAAGGGACATGGGCCGTGTTGACCGGCCGCTTGAAAGTGCGCGGCAGTCAAGCCATCGCCCGCAAGCTCGACGAGATTTTCCCGTAAAAAAATTAACCACGGATGGACACGCGAATGAACACGAATGTGCTGTTCGCCTGTCTCTGTCATGTCGAGCGAAGTCGAGACATCTCTAATATTCTCGCTTCGCTTGGATATGCTCTCGATACGAGCGAAAAGTAAGAGGTTCCTCGACTTCGCTCGGAATGACAGGAGAGAGGTTTGTAAATTAGTGTCCCGCTCGTGTCTGCCTCGCCGTAGCGGCGCGAGGCGGGTTAATTAGTGGTTAAAACGAGCCTCGACAGCCAACCGGAAGAACGGCGCCGGCTCCAATTTTTCGCGGACGCCGTGACGGAAGAAATCGAAATTGCGGATAAAAGTGTAACCGGCTCCGGCGCTGATCCTAAAAGGTTTGAATCCGGAATAGCCCACCTGCACGCCGAGACGATCCTCGTTATATTGAACAACCGCGTTGTGGGTTCGCAATTTGTGCAGCGGCGTTATGACGTCGTCGGTTCGAAAACTCTGGTAGATTAGCTCGCCTTGGAGCCGGACCTGCCAATCGGTGTTTGGCTCATACACCAGTGCGGGCTTTGGAAACACGCCTTCCAGCCGCAGCTTGTCCGAAAAAATCCAGATGATCCCGCCTCCGGGGGCGATCGCCGGACTTTGGTTGAGCCCACCGGCCAGGCCGATCAGCCCGTAGATCTTGTCTTTCTGGAGGGGGATCACCACGAACGCCTTTCGCCGGAATGTCGAACGTGTCACCGGTAAGGCTGTTTTGGAAATAAAAGCCCGGGTCGAATTCCAGAAAAATGCCCGGAAAATCGCGCACCAGATATTCAAGCGCCACGTGTCCGTAAACCGCTTGCAAATGGTCCGGCATTCCGTTGTTCGGTGCCCCCGAAATCGTAGCGTTCGTATTCGACACCGGCCCGAAAATACCATTTGCCGGTAATCAGGAAACGATGGTCGTAACTAAAATCGGTGTAGAACGAGTCTCCATCCCCGAGGCGCGATTCGTTGCGAAAATCGCTGCTCAGCGTGTAGACGCTTTCGATTGAGAAAAGATCGCGCGAATTTTCATCTTTGGGCGCCGGTGTTGCCGAAAGTTGAGGCGATCGTTCACTCTCGGCAAAGGCTGGGATGACGGTCGCCAAGAATAGGCTAACGAGTAGGAATCGGATTGGGGCGCGATTGTTCATATGTCGAATGAGGGGGGTCGCTGTCGATGTATCGACGAAAAATGATTTTTGGCAAGCTCAAGACGTCGACTGAAATTCGCGGCCAGACCCCTATTGCACGATGGCGTCGCTGCCCTTGTTATGAGCGCGGACGCCGTATTTGTGCAGATCTTCCTGAGCAACGTGTATGCCGAAAAGCAAGACCGCGATGAGACCAAAATATAAGATCGACATCGTCCAGCGTTGGGTCTGGGTCACTTCGAAATAGCGTCGATCTTCCTCGGTTTGCTTGCGAAAGAGAGAATAAATCCGCGGCAGGGAGAGCAGCACGATTAGCCAGACAATGAAATTCGGATATTTCCATCCAAACCAGAGGAGCACGGCAAATCCGGGAATCCATAGCCAGCGCGACAGCGCGGTCACGATGCGGCCACCGTCGAGCATTCCGACCGGGGTCAGATTAAACAGATTTAGAACATAACCGAACCAGGCGATGGCGAAAAAGACGGGCGCATCTGCCGCTTCGCCTACCAAATTACAAGCCAGCGCGCCCAACGTCCCCAGAATCGGCCCGCCAATGCCGACGCACGCTTCCATCCAGGCGTTGCGCGGCGCTTCCTTGAGCGCGATGAACGCGCCCATAAACGGGATGAACACCGGTGCGCCGACTTTGAGCCCGAATTTTTTGGCTACGAGCAAATGTCCGCACTCGTGCACGAGCAAGAGGACCACAAACCCGAGAGCGAATTGCCAGCCCCACAATTGGGTATAAACCCAGATCATCAGCAGCATGGTGCCGCCCGATTTTAGAATCATCGGCAGAAACTTCAGCGCCGGCAGAATGAAAAACTTCAACTTCGCGAAAAACTTCGCGACGATGACCGCGACGACGGCCACAGGACCGAGCGCCTTTTTCGTGCGAATCCAGACACTGTCTGGCTCAGGCACAGCGGTTTCAGGTTGATTCATCTGAATAAATTCTGGGGTCAGCCGCCAATTGGCAGAACGCGGATACGGATCCGCGCTTGCTCAACGACGACAACGCTCCCGCGCTCTAAACCTTCACTGATCGCAGACAGGTTCGCCAACAGGAGTCCCAATTGACTTTCGGGCCGCCGCTCCGTGCCGCGCCGAAAGAGGATAAAGGATGGCTTGTTATGCGGCCATGCGGCCAACAGCGCGCCAAAGTCCGTGTCGGCAGAGACTACGACGCGATCTTCAATTCGTGCCCGCTCAAAAATCAACGGATCGTCCGCCGCTTGCAGATTGTAATCCCGCACGTGGACAGCGTCGTGTCCTGCGCTACGCAATCCCTCCGCGAGCAGCGGCGAGAGCGCATTGTCCACAAGGAACTTCACGAGGGCGCGAGCAATGGCAGTTCGCGTTCACGAACCGACTCAGCCGCAAATCGCAGTGCCTCGCGAATGTCGTCCGCCTCTAAATCGGGATAGGCACGAAGAATGTCGTCCTCGGTCATGCCGTCCGCCATCATACCCACAACCGTGGCAACTGGGATGCGCAGACCGCGAATGCACGGCACGCCGCCCAACTGCATCGGCTTCACGGTTATGCGGGTAAACTTCATATCCAAGTCTTATCCTCTCTGCCGGGGAAAAGCAATTTTGTAGCTTTATGCGAAGGCTGGGAGGAACCTCTTACTATTCCTGGATCGATGAACCGCCTTTATTTCGGCGAGCAACGTGACGTTGCATCCAATCAATGTCATCCTGAGCGAAACAGTTTACCCGCCGCGGCGGGAAGGATCTCATGAACCGCCTTTATTTCGGGGACAATCTCCGCTGGCTTTCCGACCGGAAAGAATTTCCCGACGCCACTGTCGATCTTGTTTATCTCGATCCGCCGTTTAATTCGAACGCCGATTACAACGTTCTCTTTCGCGAGCCGAGCGGGCAGGCGAGTCAGGCGCAATTTCACGCTTTCACTGATACCTGGAGCTGGGCCGACGCCGCCGACACTTATCACCATTTCATCGACAACTGCCCGAACGTCGCGGTCACGACGCTCATGGAAGCGCTGCACAGCTTTCTGAAACATTCCCCGATGATGGCTTACCTCGCGATGATGGGACCAAGACTCGTCGAACTTCATCGAGTGCTCAAAGAAGCTCCTTAGTTACCGAATGGGCAAAGTTCGACAGATTTTCGTTTGGAACGGGAAGCGCGACCTTGGGCCGTTTAGGCGCGACGAACTCGTAGAACAGCTCAAGCTCGGAACCGTATTGCCGAGTCACTTTTACTTTGAAGAAGGAATGAGTGATTGGGCGCGCGTCACCACTCTCCCGTGCTGCGCGCGAATCTTGGCGTCAGAAGCCCAAAAGGAAATGCTAACGCGAATGGGCATCGATTACGACGAATATATTACAAAGGACGATGTTAGCAGAATCTTGGAACACCAGCCTGCCACGCAGCGACAGCGTGCTCTTCTCGAGTATCTCGGATTGTCTGCACCTCCGAATGTAACCAAAAATGAAGCCAGCGAACTACTCGACGCTGCAAAGAGAGATCCATCTCTGTGCGATCGATTGGATTCGTGGAACTTGGACCGACTTAGTTTGCACCCAGACATGTATGCAGCAGAACGAAACTCTTTCAAAGAAAGCCGCACAGAGATTTTATTGGAGCAGTATAATGATTTCCGATCCGACCTGCGAGAGAGCGGCGCAAATGTTCGGAAGCTGACGATTGAAGAGATAACCAGTTTAATTAGTCAACTCGACGAGACGCGCCCGAACTGGGATCGGGATCTCTACTTAAATGGATTGGATTGTCTTCTCGAACTCTTGGGGGATTCTATCTGAGCACCACGATTCATGCGGCCCAAAAGTTAGATCGACGGTGGATCGGGATCGACATCACGTATTTCGCGATCAATTTGATCAAGCGCCGACTGAAAGACGCTTTCGGCGGAGAGATCGTTGGAAATCAAAAAACGGCGGGCGGTGTTCTCATCACACTGGAAAAACCAAGCAAACAAATGCTCACCGAAGCCGCCGAAGCTGGTCGCTTCACATCTAAGCTTTGGCACGACAAAGATTATCCGCGTATTCAGATTCTGACCGTTGAAGGTTTGCTCAACGCAACCGAACGCATTGATGCGCCGCCACAACTCAATCCGTTTGCAATGGCCGCGCGGGAGTCCGCGCGCGAAAAACAGACGGAAATGCTATGAAGCGTGATGATTCGGCCCGGTTCGAGATAGTGCCTGGGTTTTGGTCAAAGAAGTGGATCTTTTTCGGCGAGCGCGAGTGGAGGCCACCTTCGCATCGGTTCGACGTTTTTATTGGCAACAAATTGTTCTCTCGAGAAGTTCCTGAAGACGAATATCGGAATATGCTGGAGGAGCAGGACCAGGTGCCTACGGTTGTCATGAATGTGCCGGAGCGCCGCAAAACGTGGTGGGCTTTTCGTGCAGAGGTGTACTATCACTCCGATGAAGAACGAGATCCCGAAGTGATAAAAGGTCTAATCATTCGGAAACTGCAAAGAGACGAACGAAGTCGTCAGATGGCGATTGAGGCCGCCAGGAACGAAAGGCCACCAAATGAACGTCGAATTACCTGATCCTCCACTGGTTCGCAATCCAGCGCGCGCCGACGTCCGTCGCCGATGGATAGGCCAACGAGTTCGATACCAACTGCGACACCTGCAGCCGCTGCGTACAAACCATCCTGACCGGGAACGGATTTTGAAAGATCAGGAATCGCGGCGTCAACGCGCGATTGGTGTAATACTGGATGTCGGACGATCTGGATGGTTTCTAATCCGTTGGCAAAATGGAGAGGAGAACCAGGACAACAAAATCGATGTGGAGCGCTGCCCATGAATGCTTTCACCATCATTGAGCTTCAACAGGGAACAGACCAATGGCGAGAATGGCGCCATAACGGAATCGGCTCATCCGACGCCTCAATCATAATGGGCGAGAACCGACTCAAGAGTCCATCGGAGTTGCTTCGAGAAAAGCGTGGATCAGCAAGAGACTCTGGCCAGAACCAAGCTATGACTCGCGGAATCCGGGATGAACCCGAAGCTCGCCGCCGCTACACCGCGAGAACCGGCCGAGATGTAGGGCCCGCTTGCCTTCAAAGTACTCGATACGACTGGCTGCGCGCGAGCCTCGATGGGTTTACTGCCAGCTTCGATGCGGTCGTCGAAATAAAATGCGGAGATTCCAACTATCGTCGAGTCTCCCGATCTGGTTGCGTTCCCGACTGGCACCGAGGTCAGTTGCAGCACATTTTGGCAGTTACTGGGTTCGATTCTGTCGATTTTTGGTGCTACCGCCCTGGTCACCCCGAATTATTGTTCCCTGTCGAGCGCGATCATGCTTATATCGAACGATTGCTGAGCAGAGAGCTGGAATTCTGGAACCTTGTCCAACAAAGCGCTTGATACGATACTTGTTCAAATGACCTACGGCATCTTATTCGAGAGAGCGGAGACGGCGGAATTGCCGGCGGGTTATTATTATGCCCATGTGCCGGCGTTGGGACTTACGACGCATGGCGAGGGGATTGAAGGGGCGCGGGCCGCAGCGCAGGATTTGGTGAAGCTCTGGTTGTCAGAAAAAAAGGCGGCGGGCGAATTGATTGGGCTGCAGTCCGAGTTCTTCTTCTCTACCATCGAGATTTCCGAAAGTGCCTTACAAAGCGCGTGAGGTGTTGGCGCGGCTGCAACGCGCCGGATTTATGATTAGACGCCAATCGGGGTCGCATATCGTTTTGCGGCATGCGGATGGCCGGCAGACTTATGTTGCAATGCACACCCAAGATGTTCCGACAGGGACTTTCCGCAGCATTCTCAAGCAGGCGCGATTGACCGAAGAAGAATTTCGCAATCTGTGACGAGGGTTCTGTCGCGAACCTATGCGATTACGCGGGTTTATGGAAAAGAGTTTTGCAAATCGTTAAAGGCGTCGCCGAGGTGATTGATTACGTCAGTGGCGAGCAAGGATTGTTCGCTTGCGCCGGAGTGAAAGACCGCGATCTCGGCGGCGCGGCCGCAGACCCAGGCGCCGAGCCGGGCGGCATCGTACATCGTGAGATTTTGGCCGACCAATCCGGCGCATACGCCGGTGAGGACGTCGCCCATTCCGCCGGAGGCCATGCCTGGGTTTCCCGTGGCGTTGTAACTTAGCGGGCGGCTGCGCTCGGCCACGATTGTGCGACTGCCTTTGAACAGGAGCGTGACCGGGAATTCTTCGCAGAAATTTTTGGCTATGCCTGCGCGCGACATTCTTCCGGGATCGAGTAATCGCTTCATTTCTCCGGGATGCGGCGTGACCAGTCGATGGCCGCGGCATTGTTTGAGGATGCCGATCTTATCCGCGAGCATGTTCAATCCATCGGCATCGACGATCATCGGCCGTTCGTCGCGTTCGATAATCTTCAAAATGTCGCTGCTGTGTGATGTGCCCAGGCCCGGCCCGATCGCCCAGATGTCGATGCTGTCGTAGTCGAGCAGGCCGCGATACGAGCGGACCGGTTTGACCATCGCTTCCGCTGGCGCGGATGTGGCCACGATCGGGTAAATATCTTCGGGAACAAAAACTTCCACCAGGCCCGCGCCGGCGCGCAGCGCTCCCGCCGTCGTCATCAACGCGGCGCCGATGAATCCCTTCGAACCGGCCACCACGCCGATCCGTTTAAATTGATTTTTGTAGGCGCTGAATTTCCGCGGCGGCAAAATCGGACGGAGCGAATGGGCGGCGGCCAGGGTTTCGGTGCGCGCGGCCTCCGGTGGCGTGAGCTCAGGCAGCGGAACGACTTCAAGACGGCCGACAATGTCGAGCGCGGCATCTTCGATCAAACCATGTTTGGCGAAACCAATCGTGACCGTGCAATCGGCCAGGACGCAATCGGGATCGGCTTCGGCGGAATGCCCATCCAGACCGGTGGGAAGATCGACAGCGAACACGAACGCGTTTTCTTCGCGGCGCAATCGATTGATTTCGGCCGCGCAGTTGCGAATCGGCTGCCGCAAAAGGCGGCTGGCTCCCACCCCCAGCAAACCATCGAGAACAACGGTCCGGGCCAGCAGCCGCTCCGGCCCGAGATTCTCCGGCGCGTCGCGCAGACGCCTGCAATTTTTGCGAGTGAGCTCGCTGCCGTCTTCCTCGGCGAACCCGAGGCGGATGTCGATCCTCCAGCCGGCGCGTTTCAAATGCTCCGCGGCCACCAGGGCGTCGCCGCCATTGTGGCCTTTGCCGGCAAAAACGATGCAGGTGGCCGGATCCGGAAAAAATCTACTGACGGTGCGGGCGACTCCGGCGCCGGCCTTGTCCATCAATGCTTCAACCTCGGCTCCGCGCCCAAAAGCCGCTTCCTCCGCTTCGCGCATCTGCGCGGCGCTTAAAATCGGCGAGTCCAATTAGTCCTCCGATTTTTTCGCCACTGATTTCTTCTTCTTGGTTGCGCTGCCGCTGCTTTTCGCCGCTGCTTTTCTTTGTGTGAGCGGCGGTGGTCTTTTTCTTTCTCGAAGATCTTCTTCGATCTGCGTCTGGGAGATATGTCCGGGTCGCGGACGCGAGTTTGATCGATGAAAGGCTGGAGCGGAACGCTTTCAGTGCTGGCCACATTTGTCCGCGAACGAATTCCGCGTGCGATTTGTTCGGCCAACGTTTGGCGATAGCTCGAGCTTTGGGCGTACCTGCGCTTCGCTCGGGTTGGTGAGGAAACCGCATTCCACCAGAACGGATGGGACCGTCGTTCTGCGCAGAACGTAATAACCGCGACGGCGAACTCCGCGGTTCAACGATGGCGCAGCCCGCGAGACGTAATAATGAATCGCGGAGGCCAGGGCCAGGCTTTGCGAGTTGTAAAAATAGGTTTCGATGCCGTTTGCTCCCCGGCGGCTGGCAGAATTGAAATGGATGCAGACGAAAATGGAGTTGCTATAGGAATTTGCGATGGCCACGCGCGTCGGCAGTGGAACAAACACATCGCTGTCGCGGGTCATGATCGTGCGATACCCATTGGAGGCGAGAATGCATCCTCAGGCGTTGTGCGACGTCGAGAGTCATTATTTTTTCCGAGATGCGCTGCCCGGGAATTCCCCCGCGATCGTGGCCGCCATGGCCGGCATCGATCACGACGACAGTCGAAGGACGACTGCTCGGTTGGGTCGAGGAACGACTGCTCGGCTGGCCGGAGGAACGGCTGCTGGGCGGCGTGGTGCTGCGGCTGGGCTGATAGTTTTGCGCCGGCGCGGGGGTTGGAGTGGGAGTGGCCCGGCCGCGCTTCCGTGCGGCTTCGTCCTTGTGCAGTTTGTCGAGCAAGGCCTGCTGGGATGGAAGCGCTAAAGCGATTGTCGCCAGCGACAGCCAGCCGGCGACGAAAACGACATGAAAAGAGCGCACTCGCATACTAGTTGTCCTTTGGCATTTCAGCCGGCCGATCAGAAAGCTTCGGGACTTTGCCCTGGGCGGCGGTTGCGGCCGGCTGGTCGAGGATTCCTCCACGCACCGCCACGGTTCCATCGGCGGTATGGGTGAGCCGTGGCCGGGTTTTTGTTTCCATAAAAGAGGAGTGAGCAAGTAGTTCGCCATTTAAGCCGATATGAGAATAGGACCAGCTGCGAGGCGCGGCGCAATGTAAAACATGAAGTTGATTAGCGGGATCGATCTCGGCCTGGGGTTCGTCGAAAGCGATCTTCCGGCCCAACGAATAGGTGGCATAGACAATTCCTCGGTCCTTGTCCTCCACCCGCACGTAGAGCGACGTGTGATCGGGGAACCGATTGCTTAGAAGCGAGTAAGTGCGCACGTTGCCCGGCCCGGCTGCTCCTTCGGGAACCCCGACTGTCTTTTGCCAGATCGGTCGGGCATCGGTCACCTGAAACACTTTTGTTTGGGAATAGAAATACTTGCCCAAGTCGGCGAAATAAATGTGGGCACGCACGCGATAAGTGCCGAAGTCCTCGACCGGATAAAGCTCGGTGAGATTGATTCGTTGGGTCACTTTCTTGCCCGCATCGATTTTCAAAGACGACGGGGATTTATCGACCGGCAACGGTGCGACCGGCTGCCCTTCTTTCCCAGTCACTTCGAACCCAAACCAAACTTCGCCGTCGGCATCGCGAAGATCGACATCGCGTCCGGCCAGATTGGTAATGCCGATGGTCGCCATGACCGGTTCGTGGGCGATATATTGTAAACGCTTCAATTTCAGATCGACCTGGATTTGTGCCCGGGCCGCCATCGTCGCGAATAGGAAAACGCAGGCGAAGAGCAGCGGGAGTTTCATGACCGGGTAAAATAACGCAACTCGTTGCATAAATGAACCGTCATTCCGAGCGAAGTCGAGGAATCCCGAGGGGTTACCTGGAAGTTGTTGCAACGGGATGTCTCGACTCCGCTCGACATGACAAATTTTCTTGCAGTCGCTTCAGGCTCGCTGCCGCAGGTCCTCAGCCAGCTTTTGTTGTTTATGGCGTGCCACGGCCTCGATCAACACGCCGTCCCATGGCGATCGGATCGTTTCAACCGGCGGACGGACCGTGCCGTCGTAGGCAAACTCGACGAATTCCCACGCCATCATTTCCAACAACGCATCTTTGCCGCGACAAGCCGTCGTTTCCGCATGCACAATCTGGCCGCCCCGCAAAAACACAATCGCGCTTCGTGTTCCCTTAACCATCTGGATCGCTCCGCCCCTCCGGCTAAGACAACACATCTGCAACACATCGACAACATGAAACCAATCCGGCGTACCCGGGGTGGCTGCCTCGGCGCGCGCGATCGCGCCGAGAAGACCTTCGCCATCGATCGGTTCTGGAAAAACTTTTGTGTTCGCCACTTCCAGGCGCTGGTCGGCGGCGGGATAAGCCGGAAGAAACAGCGTCTGCAAGCCGGGAAAAATTTCACTGAGCTGACCGCCGAGAGCGAGACCATCCAGGCCGTCGTCCTGGAGTTGGGTCAATAGCAACGTGCACTGGCCGTGGGCGCGGCCCCAATCGATCGCGGCGGAGTTGCTGGCGACGAGATCGCACTCGTGCACGGTGTAATCCTTCACCATTTGCACCAGTTGCTCGCCCAGCGCGGCGTCGCGGTGCACGATGAGCAATTGCATTAGGGCGATGCGGGCGCGGAGGGAGGGAACAGTTTTAGGAGCCGTCTTGGTTCCGCCTTTTGGGCTTGCAGCTCGTCATGATAGTAAACGCGCACGATATAACCGAGATACACCCGTTTCCCGGCATCCTGAGGCGGGCTCGGGTTCACCGGCTTGCCTTTTCTTCCGGGATTCACTGAAGCTGCGGCCGCCGCCAGTGCCGCTTCCGATGTCATCGCCTTGTTTTTTGGCCGCAAATAATTGACCGAGAGGACCTCCGGGTCGGGGCCGGCCCAATCGTGTTTCGTCGTGACCCATTCGTAATTTACTTCCGCATTCGTGAGCTTGATATCTTTGTCATCGACCGTGTCGTAAAAGAACACCTGGATTTTTACCTTGGTGTGATCGATCACCGCATCCGCCTGCTTCTTCACTGCAATGCGCAGGGTCAGGTTCGTGTCCGCGTCCGGATCGGGCTCCTCGCTTGCTTTGACTTGCGCGATCGAAAATACCGTTCCGCTTGGGGTTGCCTCCGCCGTGGGTGGACCCGCGGGTGCCGGCTTTACTGCCGGCGCGACCGTGGGCGCGGTTGCCGGCGCCGGGGTCGGCACGCCGGTTTTCAATCGTGCGACCGCCATGTTGTAGGACGCGCCCGCTGAAGGGCCGAGTTCCTGGATCTTTCGCCAGGTGTCGTTGGCGGGTTCGGTGAGTTGCATCGTGTCGTAAGTCTTCGCCATTTCTTCGAGAATTTTTGCGTTCTTCGGTTCGATCCCGGTGGCTTCGTGTAACCGGGCAAGGGCGTTGGTCATGTCGCCTTTGCCGCGGAAGACGGTCGCTTCCTGAACCAGCCGGTCTACGCTGCGCGGCCCTCCAACTGCGGGCGGAGCGGCTGTTGCCGGCGGAGGCGTCGCTCGCATCGGAGGCGGCGTGATGCGCGGGGCCACGCTTGGCTTGGTTACCGCGGCGATCGATTCTCCCGCGGGCTTGGCCACGCGGAACCGGCGCAGATAGTAATAACTGGTGGTCGAAAGTTCCGCCACGGCGAAAAGCACAACCAGCCCGAGACCGATCTGGAAGCTCCGATCGGCGTGCGGCGAAGTGGAAAGAGTCAGAACTCGCATGGCAAAACCGTGCCATTTCTGTAAACGCGCAATGCCAAACCTGTCAACCCGGGAAGCGTTTTAACCACGAATGGACCCGCCTTCGCATGGCCTACGGCGCGGCAGGCAGGAATGGACAATTCTACGGACGGTTCGGAGAACCGTCCCTACCTGATAAACAACACGGTCCTTG
This sequence comes from uncultured Verrucomicrobiae bacterium, assembly GCA_963815455.1. Taxonomy (GTDB): domain Bacteria; phylum Verrucomicrobiota; class Verrucomicrobiia; order Chthoniobacterales; family UBA10450; genus JBDTZF01. Next base: position 349,078 of record CAWFGO010000001.1, on the reverse strand, counting down.
CGAATTTCCAAATCAGGAATTCGCGGTTTTCACCGCGAGATCTCGCTCTGGCTCAGGATCTTGAATCCTTCGCCCATCAGAACCGACGACGCGCAATCGGTATCGTCCACATGCAGAGCGATGGCCGCGAGACCGTGCGGCCGGGTTAGCAACGGATAAGTGAAATGCACGTTCACTTCCGCCATGAACAGCGCCGCCAGAAGTTTCACCAATTGCGTCGCCACCTCGCGCAGTTCCACCACCACCACTTCGCACAGGCCGAACGCGATGTTCTTCTCCTTGAACAAATCTTGCACCTCGTCCGGGTCGCTCACGATGATCCGGGCAATGGCCGAGTCGGTCGATTCGGAAACGCTCAAGGCGACCACATGAACATCGTGGGCATTGAGCAGCTTCACCACATCCAACATCGCCCCGACCTTGTTCGGAAGAAATACCGAGAACTGTTTGACCAGCGGTCCGCCCATTTTCTGGGTTGTTTGCGGTAAATCGACAGGCATTTGTCCCCCGAGTATCTCATTGTCGATCTTTTCATTGCAAATCAATTCAGCCGAAAGTGCTTCGTTACATAATCACATGGGCAACATGTCATGTTGAGCGAAGCGCCGCCCGGGCCGCAGCTCCACGCGAAAGGGGGCTCAGGCCATGCTTCGCTCTTCTTGTCATCCTGAGCGAAGCGAAGGACCTCGCGAATGAAGAACAGCTATCGCGTTTCGCAGCGCGTCGCTGTCGATGCAGACGATGTGAGCGCTTGCATGCCTGCGACCGGAAGAGAGATCCCTCGCAGTGCTCGGGATGACAGAGTTGTACGCGCGATCTCCATGGATCGATTTAACGTGGCGAAGCCCGCGCACCGCTTTACATTCGCTCGCTGAACATGGATGAAGAAAACGAACTGATTGCGCTGCGTCGTAAAAAAATCGACGCGTTGCGCGCCAAAGGGATCGATCCATTTGGTGGCACGACCGCATTCGAGCCGAGTGGCTCGGTCGCGGAGGTGCGCGAAAAATTCAAGGAGGGCGAAACCCTTCGCGCCGCCGGGCGGATCACCGCCCATCGCGACATGGGCAAGAGTCACTTTGTCGATCTTCGCGACGCCACCGGACGGATCCAGGTTTATATCCACGCCAAAGAAGTCGGTCCGGGAGTGATAGAACTTTTCCAGTTACTCGATCTGGGCGATTTCATCGGCGTTGAAGGCGAATGTTTCCTCACCAAGACCGGCGAGCCAACGCTCAAGGTCAAAAAATTCCAGATGCTGGCCAAGTCTCTCCGGCCGTTGCCCGAGAAATGGCACGGGCTTCAGGGTGTCGAAGCCCGTTACCGGCAGCGGTATCTCGATCTTATTTCCAACGAACAATCGCGGGAGATTTTCGAAAAGCGGATCGCGATGGTGCGCGAGGCCCGTCGCTTTTTCGAAGACCGCGGCTTTCTCGAAGTCGAGACGCCGATGTTGCAAACGGTTGCCGGCGGCGCCGCGGCCGAGCCGTTCCAAACCCGGCATAAAGCGCTCGGAATCGATCTCTATTTGCGCATCGCGCCCGAGCTTTACTTGAAACGCCTTCTCGTCGGCGGATTCAATAAGGTCTTCGAGATCAATCGCAATTTCCGCAACGAAGGCATTTCCCGTAAACATAATCCCGAGTTCACCATGCTCGAAGCCTATTGGGCTTACGCCGATTTCGAAAAAATCGCCGACCTCGTTGAGGAACTAATCTGTCATCTGGCCGAAAAAGTTTGCGGGTCCCTCCAGGTCGAACATCGCGATGCCGAAGGAAAAGTCGTGCGAACGATCAACTTGAAGCGGCCATGGCGTCGTGCTCGCTATGTCGATCTTATCCGCGAGATCGCTGGCAAAGACTGGTTCGACATCACGAGCGAAAGACGTCGTGGACGCGCGAAAGAACTTGGCCTGGAAATTCTGCCGCAGTTGGCCGATTTCGAAGTGACCCAGCACGTTTTTGAAAAGCTGATCGAGGAAAAAGCGATCGACCCGCTTTTTGTTACCCATTGCCCGAAAGAGTTGGTTCCCCTGGCCAAGCAAAACGCGCAAGACAATTCCGTTGTCGATGTATTCGAGCTAATCATCGACGGCGCCGAGATCGCGCCCGGCTACACCGAGTTGAACGATCCGATTGTGCAACGCCAGCGTCTGCTCGAACAAGCCGGCGAAGAAACGCAAAAGATCGACGAAGATTTCCTGCTCGCGCTCGAGCACGGCATGCCGCCGGCCGGCGGATTCGGGCTCGGCATCGATCGGTTGTCGATGCTCCTCACCGGCGCGGAATCGATCCGCGACGTGATCTTGTTCCCACTGCTCAAGCCAAAGCAGTCTTAGTCGCCTGCGGACTGATGTTGAATTGTCCTGCGTGCGCTCGATTGCACTGCAACTAAGCGTCAAAAATTAGCAACCGCCCGGCAGCGCGCTTCGTTTCACGGTGTTAGGAGTCGTGGCGTGAAAATCCGGCCGATATTCGTGTTTGCATTTTTTTTGGCCGGTTCCATCGCGCGCGGGGACGAGCAGCTCTTTGGCTTTGTCCGTGGCGCGGAGACATTGCCCGCGGGACACGCGGAACTTTATCAATTCGTTACCATGCGTCAGGGAAAAGATGGCGGCACGTATTACGGCCGCGATTTCGAAACGGAATACGAATACGGCATTCTCGATCAGCTCCAGGTGAGTGTCTCGCTGGTGCAACATTACTTCCATAATGAAGATGTTCCCGGGCTTCCCAATCGAAACAACTATCGCTTTGGAGGCGTGGAAAGTGCCGCGAAATATCGAGTCCTAAGTCCGTTCAAGGATCCGCTCGGCCTGGCCTTTCGTCTGGAGGCCGGCTATTTGATCAACGATGAAGTCGATGGCCTGAGGCAGCACGATCGTTACATCAAACCGGAGATCGATCTGCAAAAAGATTTCTTCGAGGACCGGCTGATCTGCGCCGTCGATTTCGGCGTCGAGTGGGCTTGGGGCAAACAGCCGGCCGAGGATACCCGCGCGAGATTTCCTTCGAAGGCGCCGCCGGCGCGACCTATCGCTTCGCCCCGAATTGGTTTGCCGGTGCGGAAATTCATACCCGCTGGGAATATCCGCTGTTCGATCTGAACTTTTTCGAGCACCGCGTCTATTACGCCGGGCCGACGATGCATTACTCGCAACAACGCTGGTGGGCGACGTTGACGTGGAACTATCAGATTTATGGCAAGGGCGTGGACGAGCCGGCGAACGGCCAGACCTTTGCTGAAGAGCAGCGTCAGATCGTGCGCTTCAAAGTCGGCTTCAATTTTTAAATCAACCGCCTGATGAGATCCGAATTCGCCTTTATCGCGCTGCCAATTTCCGCACTGGTCGCGCCGTCCGCGTTTGCGGTGCAATATCTCGGCGTCGATCAAGCGCAGCGCGCGATTTTTCCTGGGAAATCTCTTACCGCCGCGCCGGTCAAGCTCACCAGCGCTCAACGCAAAGCGATCGAGCGGGCCGGCGGCGTGCGTGTGTTACGTGATGACCAGCAGATCTGGCGCGTAGGCGGCGGCGGCTGGTTCATTGTCGATGAAGTTGTCGGCAAACATGAATTCATCACCTACGCGGTCGGCCTCAACGCCGACGGTTCCGTCAAGCAGGTCGAGATCATGGATTACCGGGAAACTTACGGCGGCGAAATCCGTGACGAGAAATGGCGCGCGCAATTCGTCGGCAAGACCGGCCAATCGACACTCAAACTCGATCGCGACATCAAGAACATCAGCGGCGCGACCTTGAGCTGTCGCCACGTGACCGACGGCGTGAAGCGCCTGCTCGCATTGTATGAAATTGTGCTCAAACGCTGAGGTTGAGATTCGTCGTTGCCGGCCGTTGCTGGGAACGTTTGTGGAAATCGCCGCTCGCGGCCGGAACGATGTCGATCTCGAGCGCGCAATCGAGGCCGCTTTTCGAGTAATTGAAAAAATCCACCGGCTTATGAGTTTTCATGACCAGCGAAGCGATGTCTCCCGGATGAATCGTGACGCATTTCCAAGAGGCTTAACGGTCCATCCCTGGACCTGGCGAGTGATGAAATCCGCCCGCGAATTTGCTCTGGCCAGTCATGCAACGTTCGACATCACCGTTGCGCCGCATCTTGCCAGGTGGGCCTATCTTCCCCGCCATGGCTATCCCTTCCAGGCCGGCGCCAATTCGCGCGATATTGTTCTCCGGAAAAACTGCGAAATCTTTTTTCGCCGCCGGGTGATTGTCGATCTTGGCGGAATCGCCAAAGGTTTCGCGGTCGATCGAGGCGTTGCAGCATTGAAAAAGAACGGCGCCACCGGCGGAGTCGTGAATGCCGGCGGCGATCTCCGCGTTTTTGGATCGACATCGGAGATCGTTTACCTCCGGCATCCGGCCGATCCAACCAGGCCGGCTGGAGCGGTGAAGCTGCGCCAACGCGCCATGGCCACTTCGGGAATATATTTCGAGCAACGCAGGGTCCGCGGCGCGATCGTTAGTCCGCTCCTGGATGGGCGCACCGGTCGATGCTGCCGAAAACCGATCAGCGTCACCGTGGCGGCGGCAGATTGCATGACGGCGGACGCGCTTACGAAAATCGTTCTCGCGCTGCGCGAAGAAGCCGCGCCGGTCCTGGCACGTTACCGCGCCGATGCATTGTTGCTTGAGCGTGACGGCTCGCCAAGCTGGAGGTTCCAATCGCCATGCGACACCCGCGACCAGACTCAATCCGATTGAAGCGTTTCCACAGATATTTTCTTTACGCCGTGCTCGCGCTCCTTTTCTTCAGCGGCGCGGTCTGGGCGTATTGGAATTATCTCGCACCGCCATCCGACGATTTCTTGGCCAAGGCAAAGACCTGGGCCATGAAAATCCACGGCGCCGCAGCGATGGCAATCCTAGTCTTGATCGGGACCGTATTAACTGCGCACGTCAAGTTCGCCTGGCGCGCCGGGCGCAACCGCGGAAACGGCGCGCTCTTTCTCAGCGTGTTCGGCATTCTGACAATAACCGGTTACGGACTTTACTACGCCGGTGGCGAAAAGCTTCGCGCTTGGACAAGCTGGATTCATCTTGCAGTCGGTTTGGCCTTGCCCGTTCTGCTCCTGATTCACATCCTGCTGGGGAAGAAAACGCGCCCGGCTCTGTCGTCTCGAAAACAGCCACGTTTGCCAGCCAGGCTCGAGATCTAACCCGACAGTTCAGGATTTCAGCAATCCCTGTTCGCCGAGCCAGGGCAAATTGCGACGCGGGACGCGTTTGAGCCCGAAGGGTTTGATGGCCTTTTCTCGGATGTGTTCGATAGCGGCTTCGACCGAATCGGTTGCGTAAAGGAGATCCAGATCGGTAGTCGCGATCATTTTGTTGTCGGCCATTTTTTGATCATCGACGATCAGTTCCCGCCAATAATCGGTTCCCATCACCACAATCGGGAAAGTTTTTTATTTTGCCGGTTTGAATGAGCGTGAGCGCTTCAAATAATTCGTCGCAGGTGCCAGCGCCGCCCTGCATGAATACGAAGGCGTAGGAATATTTCAGAAGCAGAACTTTGCGGACGAAAAAATAATGCATCTTTACGCAACGATCGAGATAGGCGTTAGGCGCCTGCTCGAACGGCAGCTCGATGTTGCACCCGACTGAGCGCCCGCCGATTTCTTTGGCGCCGCGATTGGCCGCTTCCATGATGCCGGGACCGCCACCGGTCATCACGGTAAACCCGAGCCGGGCGATCATCTCTCCCATTTTGCGGGCGGTCTCGTAAGCGGGAGCGTCCGGTTTGATTCGGGCCGAGCCGAAAACAGTCACGCACGGACCGACAAAGTGCAGGACGCGAAACCCGCGCAGGAAATCGCGCATCACTTTGAAAAGCGTAATCGCTTCTTCGAAACGCGAGCGCGGCCCTTCCAGGAAAATCTCGTCCGCCCGCTCCGGCGGCGCAGTCAACTCAGAGTCGGACGAATCCGCAATTTTCTGGATCAAGTCAGCCATTGTGATCGGCGGCGATGTTGGTCAAACCGCCATTGAACAGGTTACGGCTTTCTTTTCCAGAAAACGACCTTATCGGTGACCTGCCGAATTTTCTTCAGCCAATGCCGCGCCCAGGCGAACTCCGTTGCCAGAATGGCCAGCCCGATCGGAATTACGATGACTGCGGGCCCGGGCAAAAGAATTAGAGCAATACCGAATAGCAAAACCGTTGTCCCGACCACGGCGACGATTATCCGCCGGGCAATCTTGATGTTCTGCTGCCAAAAGCTTGTGGGCTGATCAGTCTCGTCGTTGATGTCGCGGTCGGCGCGCTCCAACAATTCTTGATTATCTTCGGTCATGATTTTTCGCCCTGATTCGCGTCCTTCATATCGGCGGGTTCATTGAGATTGCGGTAGAAACTGCGCTCTTCGCCGGCTACTTGAACCACGCGCAATTTACCGGCCTTCACAAGTCGATTCGTAAGCGCCTGCATCGAAAAATCGGCGCCGGAAAGCGCGGCGGCAACATCGACATCCGCTTCGATCGGATAAACCGCCGCCAGCGGTTCGGCCTGGTCGCCGATCATCGGCAGAATCCCACAGCCGGGTTCGATCTGTCGACAAAGAAAGCGCAAGTGTTCTTCGTTCATAAATGGCATGTCAATGGCCAGAACCAGCAAGTGTTTCGTTCGAATCCGGCCTAACGTTGCTGCCAGTCCGCCAAGCGGGCCGCGTGACGGCAGTTTGTCGGGCACGAATACTACGTCCGACGGTCGCCAGGCCGGATCCGTTTTCGCGGAAACAAGAAGCTTCCGACGGCTGCAATTTGCGCAGGAGATCGAGCTGAATTTGCCAAAGCGGTTTTCTGTCGAAAAGAACGGTCGCCTTGTCCTGGCCCATCCGGCGCGATTCACCGCCGGCAAGTAGCACTGCGCTGATTGTCATCTTCCTGTCATCCTGAGCGAAGGCGAAGGATCCCACGAATGAAGAATATGATGCCGTGTTTCGCAGCGCGTCGCTGTCGATCTAGACGAAATGAACGCTTGCGTCCCTTCGACCGGAAGAGAGGTCCCTCCAGCCTTCGCATAAAGCTACGGCCTGGCGGGCGCTGGGCTCGGGATGACAGAGTTATGCGCGCGATCTCGATTCCTGTCATGTCGAGTGAAGTCGAGAGGTCTCTAATTCCTTTCTGAAAAATAATGAGATCCTTCGACTCCGCTCAGGATGGCAGATTGTTGGAACGCAATTCGCCATCGCTGAGAATTTTTGCCCGCAGACCGCCGCGGCCTTTGAGAAGTTCTTTGGCACCGGGAGCAATCGCGTCGTCCATCCAATGGCACGGGGCACATTCCTGAGTGCCAAAAAAACGCACGCCCTGGATTTCAAATTCCTTTCCGATCAATTCGTTTAGATCGACCCCGCGCGTGATCACGTTTCGCCGCGGGAGCGACGGCGAGCTGCCCTCGACCTGTAAGGCGCCGCAGAGTTCGTCGAAAACCTCTTCGGAGAAAAATGTGATCTGGCCTTTGTAATCTTCCTTGTGATCGAAATAGCGATCGCCTCGGATTCCGCGGCCGGCTACGCATTCGATTGTCTCGACCTCAATCGCCGGAAACTTATCCGGTTCACGCCCGTGATGATCGACAAAATTGTGCCCCGGCGAAATGTAAAGATGACAGATTTCCACGGCGTTCATGATAACATCGGTTGATTCTTCCTGCGAGTTGTAGCCGCGGGCGCTGACCGCGGCATTCTTTGGCGTGAAAATCTTGGGCTGGCCGAGGTCGGCGCCCTCGGCTACAACGGCGAGTAATCGCGGGCTGGATGTTCGAAAGGTTTTCATGAATGAACGTGCGGACGGAATCGGTTCGGAAAAAATTATCCGACGCAAGAGCGACGGCGAACTCGAGTATCAGCCGGATGATCTCACAATCGAGGAGCCGCTTGAGATTCGCGTCGGCGGCAGAGTTTTGGCCACCACGATGCGAACTCCCGGTCACGATGAAGAGCTCGCCGCCGGATTTCTGATTTCCGAAGCAATTGTTCGTGGCCGCGACGAGATCGCGAAGATTGCGATTGGCGATGAGAACACGATCGATGTCGATCTTGCGTCCGGTGTAAAAGTGGAACTCAATTCGGTGCAACGATTCGGAACGATTTCGAGCAGTTGTGGCCTTTGCGGCAAGGCCGGGATCGACGTGATTCGTCAGAGTTTCCCGGCGATTCGATCGACTGACATTAGGATCGACATCGGCACATTACTTTCGTTGCCGGCGAAACTTCGCGAACAGCAGGGAGATTTCACGCGCACCGGTGGAATCCATGCGGCCGGGATTTTCGATGTCGATGGGAAATTGATCGTTGCTCGCGAAGACATCGGCCGTCACAACGCAGTCGATAAAGCAATCGGCCGCGCGTTTCTCGACGAACTACTCCCGTTGGATCGACATCTTCTTCTGGTCAGCGGCCGCGCGTCTTTCGAAATCATGCAAAAAGCGCTCGCTGGCGGCGTTCCAATTGTCGCGTCAGTGTCCGCTCCTTCATCGCTGGCGGTAAGTTTCGCCCGCGAAAGCAATCAAACTCTCATCGGATTTCTGCGCCCACCTTCGTTCAATATTTATTCGCATGTCGAGCGCGTAAAACTGTAGCCGAGGGCGCCGACCTCGGCCGAATTCCAGAAACCGGGGTCAACGACCCCGGCTACAACGGGGCGTGCGCTGTCGCCAGCGCATTATAACAGCGCGGGTTCTATTTTGACCTCTCCCGCAGATCGGTCGATTCGATTGGAATCAGATGTTTCTTGCCCATGTATTCAACCGTGACCGTTTTTTCGTTGCTCGATATGATTGGCAATCGCATCCCGCGTTGCAGGACGGTCTCGCCGTAAGGGATCTTGATTTTCACTTGTCGCAGAATGGTGACGTATCTCTGCGGCGTGGCAGTCGGAACAGGTGTTGGCATCGGCGGCGACGCACTTGGAGCGACCGGCGCTTCTGGAGGTGTTGTTTCGCCGGGTGACGGTGAAACTTCAGGTGGCGTAGAAGGCGGCGGGCTTTCCGCCCGCGGGATGACCCCGTCGAGCTTCTCGATCTTTAACACCGGATGAATTTCCCACGCGCTGGATCGCCACGGGTGATGGTACAGGTCCCGGCCGATCGAGCGAATAGTCGTTCCGACATCCTTTTGCGAATCATTGTGCTCGTCATCCCACAAAAGATAGCCGGTCACGCGAATCTTCTGCGCCTTGTGCCCGGTGGATTCATAGGTCAGATCGGACCGGCGAAAATACGCGGACAACTGTTGGAGACGGATGTTGTCCTGGTAAATCGCGGTCTGTGTTCGCGGGCTGATTTCGCAAATGATCGGAGTTGGATCGCCGATTTGTGGCGGATGATCGGGCGGTTTTTCACAAACCTCCAAGTGCCAATCGTGAAAATCCACGCTCTTGCAATTGGTTGTTTCAGGAGGGCCGGGATAGACCAGGACGAGGTAGCCCGTCAGCGAGACGATTTGCTTTTCAAGCAAGTCGAGTTGTTTTTTCTGTGCCGGGCTTACCTCTTTTCGCTTTTTGTTTTTTGTTTGCGAATCGAAGTCAGCCAGGTGACGCAGGAACGCTGCCGTATCCATCGAGGAAATATTTTGCCCGGCCAGTTCGAGCGGCGAACGATTCTTGAGGCGATTGCGCTCGACGCCATCGGGCGTTCGAGCACTTCCCTCAAAGTGACTCACGCAGTCCCAGACCTTGAGATCGAGTTCCTTGAGCTCGCGATCTTCTGAAAGTTCCTGGGCACCATCCGATGTTCCCGACGCGAGGAGAAAAACTGCGGCAGTTCCAATAACTCGGGCAAGCAGATTGGGCACGATGATCACGGTCAGAGTCCGATCTGTTTGCGCAGTGGAGTGGCATCGACATCCTGTCGATGTTTGGATTTCCATTGGCTGGAAGCCGATGCCACGATGCCTGGCACGAAATCGTCAGCGAGCAATTTCGCGAGCTTTCGAGCCATCGCTGCTCAGCCCATGTAATAACCGCCGTTCACATCGAGGACATGGCCGGTGATATAGGAGGCCATCGGCGAGGCCAAAAACAGCGCCGCATCGACAATTTCCTTCGCGTCGCCGAGCCGGCCGAGCGGAATTTGTTTTTTGAAGTTTTCCGTCACTTCGTTCGGCATTCCTTTGCTCATCCCGACGTCGATGAAGCCGGGGGCGATTGCGTTCACGGTAATGTTTTGCCGCGCCAACTCGCGCGCCGAAACTTTGGTAAGTGCAATGATGGCCGCTTTGCTCGAGGAATAATTGGCCTGACCGAACAAACCCATTTGTCCGCTGACGGAAGACATGTTGATGACGCGGCCACCGGCTCGCAAGATCGACATCGCTGCTTTGATAACGGTAAACGTACCAGTGAGATTTACCCGCACGACGCCTTCGAATTCTTCGATCGACATCTTCTTGATCGTGCGGTCGCGAATGACTCCGGAATTGTTGACCAGAATGTCGAGCCCGCCACACTCATCGGCGATCTGCTTCATCATTGTCTCGACCTCCGCCGGACGCGTGATGTCGCATTGAATGAGGACTGGCTTGTTCAACTCGCGCGCCACGGCTTCTGCATCCGCCTTGTTTTGGCCGACAGGGTCGGCGATGTAATTAACCACGCATTGGGCGCCGTGTTTCCCGAAAGCCTTGATCATTTCCGCGCCAATCCCGCGGGAACTGCCCGTGACGAGCACAACTTTGCTGGTGAAATCGAGATCAGACATGGCCGGAGGAAGATTAATCAGGAAACCAGGAAAGAAGAAAGCTGATTTGGAAATTTGAAAAATCCTGTTAATCCTGTCTACCAGATGGCTTCACCGATCCGCATCCTAACCGCCGTTCCGATTTGCGATGGACACGACAGCGCCATCAATACGATCAATCTCGAATTTATCCGCAACGGAATCGAAGTGGTCTATCTCGGATTTCATCGCTACGTCAGCGACATTGTCCGCGCGGCCATTCAGGAAGACGTCGCGGCGGTTGGGATTTCCAGTTACAACGGCGGACATATTGAATTCTTCGCCGAAGTCGTTCGCCAGTTAAAACAAGAAGGCGCGAACGACATTGCGGTCTTCGGCGGCGGTGGCGGCACCATTACCCACGACGACGCCCGGTTGATGAAGAAGAAGGGCGTCGACCAGATCTTTTTCGCCGGCACGTCGCTGATCGAAATGGTCGAATACGCCAAGAAGCATTACGGGAAGGCGCGTAAACGCCGGGCCAATGCGAAGGCCGATCTCGCGCTGGCGCGGCAGCTCACTGAGATCGAAGACGCATTTGCGCAAGGAAAACAATCAACGCCCAACATCAACATTCAACGCCCAAGGCAAACGTTAAGCGCGCCCGCGTCATCGGGATTACCGGGCCGGGAGGTGCGGGCAAGACGACGCTGATCGACGAACTGGTTCTTCGTTTTCTTACGCGAGATCGAAAGACGCGCATCGCAATCCTGTCGCACGACCCCAGTGTCATCGGCCAAGGCGCATTGTTAGGCGACCGGGCAACCATGATTAATTCACAGGACGATCGCGTTTTCATGCGGAGCATGGCCACTCGGGGGCAGGCCGGCGGCTTGTCGCCCGCGACCGAAAGTTGTCTCGCGCTGCTCGCCAATTCCGGCTTCGATTACGTCATTATCGAAACAGTCGGTACCGGGCAGGAGGCGCTGCCTTTCCGTAATCACCTTGTCGATCAAACAATTCTCGTGATGAATCCGGATTACGGCGCGCGTTTGCAGTTGCAGAAGATCGTCATGCTCGATGTCGCGGATATTGTTGTCGTGAACAAGACCGATCTCGACCGCGCGAAAGCCGCTTTATCGGAGATAGAACACCGGCTCACCCAAAACAAACGTCAGCAACAAATCGTCGCCACGGTGGCAAAACGTCACCGCGACCCTGGCGTGGATAAGCTTTACGATTTAGTTTCGAGACGTTCTTCTGGAGCGGCGGTTTCCGGCCGTCGCACCCCAAAACCGAAAGCGAGGAAACGATGAGCAAGCTGGGACAAGTAGTTGAAGCAGTCGAGAAGCACGGAAGGTTTGTGCTCGATCAAGTGAAGCGCGCCCGGTCCGATGAAAAATTTGGACGCGAAGTGACCGAACGCTGGAACAAGATCAAAGCCGATATTCCAATGTCGCAGGCACCGACTGGTTTACCGTTACCGCGTCTGGCGTTGCCTGAAATCGATGAACCGGGTGAAATTGCGCGTTACTTGTTCGGTGACGGATTGCCGGGCGAGTTTCCATTCCTGAACGGCGCGTATCGCGAAATGTATCTCGAGCCCATGCCCCAAATCGAGCCGGGGAGTAACGGGAAAAGATCGACATCTGCGAATGGAGCGAATGTTAAAAAGAACGGCGCGCGTGCCCAGGAGGAGCCGACCCGGCTGTTCTCCGGGCTCATGCTGGCCGAGGACACGAACAAGCGTTTCCATTTTCTGAGTGCGCATCAGCGTTCCAAGCGTCTCAGCACCGCGTTCGACGGCCCGACGCTTTATGGGATCGATTCCGATGCCGACGGCGTTTTCGGAAAAATCGGTGAGGGCGGTGTCGCAGTCGACACAGTGGAAGACATGGTTCGGCTTTACGACGGATTCGAAGTCGGCTCGCCCGATTTCTCCGCATCGATGACGATTAGCGGGCCGGCGCCGATCATTATGGCGATGTACATCGCCGCCGCGAAACGACGTTTCGGCGCGAGTGTTGTGCCGAAACTTCGCGGCACGATTCAGGCCGACATCTTCAAGGAAGTGCAGGCTCAGAACGAAACGATTTTTCCAACCGAAGCATCGCTCCGTTTTCTATGCGATATGATTGAATGGACGACCGGCAACATGCCGCGTTGGTACCCGGTATCGATCAGCGGCTATCACATCGGCGAAGCCGGTTCGACTCCTGTTCAGCAGGCCGCCTACACCATCTCAAACGGGTTTGCCTATGCGGAGATGCTGGCAGCGCGCGGAATTCCGGTCGATCAATTCGCCCCGCGTCTTTCCTTCTTTCTCGATTGTGGTCTCGATGTCGAATATATCGCCCTGTCACGCGTCTCCCGAAAAATCTGGGCGATCGGAATGCGCGACGTGTTTGGGGCGGGCCCACGCGGTCAGATGTTCAAGCTGCATACGCAAACCAGCGGGCGCTCGCTCATCGCGGCTGAGTTCAAAAACAATCTCACCCGCACCGCTGCGGAGTTGATGCTCGCCTATATGAACGGCACGAATTCGTGCCACTCGAACAGCGCGGACGAACCGTTTACGACTCCGAGCGAAGAATGGATCCGTCTCGCCGCGCATGGCCAGGCGATCCTGCTCGAGGAATCGGGAATCTTTAAGCACACCATGAACATGCTCAGCGGCTCGCCGGGTATGAAAGCGGTTGAGCGGGCGGTCGAAAAAGCCATCCTCGATGAATTCCGTCAGATCGAATCGTTAGGCGGAGTCCTTGCCGCTGTGGAGAACCGCTATCAACGCAGCCAGATTCAAACCGCCGCGCATCGGTATGAACAGCAAATCTACGACGGCACTCGTCCCATCGTTGGCTTGAATCGCTACCGCAACGGCGCCGATGAAATGCCGGAGATGGAACTGGCCCGGACTCCGCGTTCCCGACAGCAGCTGCAAGTCGATCGTCTGACCAAGTTCAAGAAGAAAAACGCCGAGAAAGCGAAGCGGGCGCTGGACAAGCTCGCCGGCGTGGTCGATCGCGGCGAAAATTGTTTCCCGGCGTTGCTGGAAACGGTGGAAGTGTGTTCGTTAGGCCAGATCACCGGCCGATTACAGGAAATCGTCGGAAGATTTCGGCCGATGGTGTAAATCAGAGGTTGAGGACAGGTCAGATCTCGGACGGTTGCGGACTTTGTGCGAATTTTCCTTACTTTTTCCCGGCCGGTTTGAGGCGGATATTGTCGCCGTAAAACTCCAAGCATCGTGAATCAGCAACTTTCTTTGCTTTGATCGAGACAATCACGTCTTTGCCCGATTTCTTGATCGTGCCGGTTCCGGAATTATTGAGGCTGTCGGTCCAGGTAAACTGAACTGCGCCGCCGGTCACTTTGCCTTTGCCGTCCGCTTCCGGCGCCGCGCCGCTTCCGTCACTGTGGACCGCGCTGAAAAATACCGAGACGTCGCTCCCGCTTTGTTCGAGGCTCAATTGGAAGACGGATTTACCGTGATAATTCTTGTCGGCATATTCGCCGGCAAAGTTTTCTGTGCCGACGGAAAAGGCGGCAGCAGGAATAAGTGCGATGAACATCGCGAAGAAGAAAGATGTCTTCATGAAATGAATGTAACGACGATGGCGGGTTGAGGTCAATCGCCGCTGCTTCAGGTTGATCTTGTCGGCTCGACAGAGTCTCGCCCCACCAGCTATTAGATGGCTGGCGGGAGGCCGACGCCCCTCCCACATTATGGCTTCTTTACAACCGGACGCCGGAGCAAGGACGCGCAGTCGAATCGCGTGGCGGCTGCTGCCGTTCCTTTTTCTCCTTTATGTCGCGAACTATCTCGATCGTACCAACATCGCCTACGCGACGCTCGGAATGAAGGATGTGGGCCTGACGGATTCGGTCATCGGCACGGCCTACGGGATTTTCTTTATCGGTTATTTCGCCCTGCAAATTCCGGGCGCGTTGCTGGTCGAACGCTGGAGCGCGAGGCTTCTGCTGGCATTAACTCTGATCACGTGGGGCGCATTCACAACACTCACAGGCTTTGTGCGCACGCCTCTGGAGCTTTACGGCGCGCGTTTCCTGTTGGGCGCAGCCGAGGCCGGATTTTTTCCCGGTGTGATCGTTTATCTTTCTCACTGGTTCATTGTTCAGGACCGGGCCAAGGCGGTGGCGCGGTTCATGGCCGCCATTCCGATCGGCTTTATGCTCGGTGGTCCGATTGCCGGCAGCATCTTGCGTGTGCACTGGCTAGGCATCCCCGGATGGCGCTGGCTGTTTCTCCTCGAAGGCATCCCGGCCATCGTGCTCGGAATCGTGGCGTTGTTCGTGCTGCCGGATTGGCCTAACGAGGCACAATGGTTGCGTTCCGACGAGCGCGATTGGATCACGACGCGGCTGGCGGAAGAGCGGCGCGCGAAAGCTCACGTCGAGCAGATGACGATCTGGCAGGCGCTGCGGCATCCGGCCGTATTAATGCTGACGGCGGGACTTTTCTTCACCTATACCGGCGGCTACGCGTTTTGGTTTTGGGAGCCGACGATGCTCCAGCGGTTCACCGGATGGAGCGTGCTCCGCGTGAGCTGGTTTGCCTTATTGGTGTTCGGTGCTGGCCTCGTCGGCATGCTGATTCTAGGCTGGAGCTCCGATCGCACGGGTGAACGGCGCTGGCATTTTGCAGCTCCTCAACTGACCGCCGCGCTGGCACTGATTGCGTGGTTTTTTATTCCGCATTCGAATGTGCTGCTCATTACCGTATTCGCGCTGCTCGGCTTCGGCACTGTCGCGTATTTGCCATCGTTCTGGGCGCTGCCGTCGTCTTTTCTCACCAGTTCGGCTGCGGCTGCGGCGGTCGGCTTCATCAACTGCACCGCGAGCATCGGCGGATACATCGGGCCGAAGATCATTGGCAATTTAAGCCAGAGCAGCGGCTCATTTAACACGGGATTTATCTTCATGATCGGATGCTGGATTATAGCGTCCGTGTTGGTCCTGCTCTGCCCACGGGAGCCGGCGACGTAAAATGCTCAGGCACGCTTCTACTTATAAAGTCCTGCCACTGCCAGTTGTTCAGAAGACGGCGAAGAAAATTCTGACGACTGCGCAACTCCGTGCGGCTATTAGAGAAGCCTCTGCTCTGCGATTCTACCCAAACGTTCCCGATCTAAATATCAAACCGTGCGGCGAGGGGATGGAGTTAGTCGTCGAAGATCCGGCAATCGGGAAGCAGGGCTGGTTGCGGGCGATGTTTTGGGTCGATGAAAAGGCAAAGGCGATCTACGTCGTGGACTTGTTCTGGAAAAAGACAAACGCCATCTCCACCGCGGATAAATTGCGTGCCGACGACCGCATCCGGCGTTTGAAGGCGGAGTTGAAGAAGGGGCAAAAGCCTTGGGGCTAGTTACATCAAGTCGGCCACGTCAACACCGAACGCCGTGGCGAGCTTTTGCAGCGTCTTTTGCTGCGGCATGTGCTTACCCGATTCGAGCACTGCAATTTGAGTGCGGCCGATCCCAGCCGCTTTGGCGACCTCCGCTTGCGTTCTGAAACCGGCGCGATGCTTTAGTGAGGAGTATTTCCTCAAGAATTTATCGACTCGCGCTTCGTCCATCTCTCGGAGCTTAGCGTAATCGCGACCTCGCGCTGCCAGCTCGTCATCCCATTGCTCGATGTTCTGTGATGGAAGCTCGATCGGCTGATTAGCCGCGATTTCGTCTAACGTCCGGAGAATGTTTTGACGCTCTTCGGGATCGCTCTCACGACGGTATTCGAAACAAAGCTCTATGATCGCAGTGATTCGCTGCTTTTCTTCTTCGGTCGAGCACGCGCCTGTTCGTGTGCTGCCCCGCTGGCCGACTTTTCGCAAGGCCGACTTCAGCTTCGAATGGCGCGCGAGAACGGCTTTCCCAATCGACTTCTCAACGACGAGTTCCAAGACCTCCATGGCTCAAAACATAGCAGATGGCGTGACGTTTTACCACTTTTTAATACTTTTCACCACTTTTGGCGCCGCGGTCGGAGCACCGAGGCCCCTCCCACATTCTTCAGCGCTTGAGGGCGATGTCGAACGGCGCGCCAGTCTTTGCGCGGATGTCGTCGACCGTAACGCCGGGATGCAATTCAATGAGAACGAGGCCGCCGCCCTGTTTCACCTCGAACACGCATAGATCGGTGATGATGAGGTTGACGACTCCCAAGCCAGTGATGGGCAGCGTGCATTGTTTCAAAATTTTTGGGCTGCCGTCCTTCGAGGTGTGCTCCATCACCGCGACGACACGCTTCACCCCGGCGACCAGGTCCATCGCGCCACCTGGTCCTTTGACCATCTTGCCGGGAATCATCCAGTTTGCGATGTCGCCTTTGTCCGTCACTTCGAACGCGCCGAGAATAGCAAGATCGATATGGCCGCCACGAATCATCGTGAATGAGTCGGCGCTGGAGAAAAAGGCCGAGCCAGGCATGGTGGTGATGGTTTGTTTGCCGGCGTTGATCAAGTCGGCGTCCACTTCATCCTCAGTCGGGAACGGGCCGATGCCAAGCAGGCCATTCTCGGACTGCAACGTAACGTTCATGCCTACGGGGATGTAGTTCGCCACCAGCGTCGGGATGCCGATGCCGAGATTGACGTAGTAACCGTCGCGCAACTCCTGGGCAGCGCGCTTCGCCATCAACTCGCGGATCGGATTTTCTTTTTTTGCGGTCGTGCTGCCTTGTACGGTGCGGAACTCAATCCGTTTTTCGTACTTTTCTCCCTGGATGATGCGATCGACAAAGATGCCCGGCGTGTGGATCTGGTCAGGATCGAGCTCACCGACTTCAACGAGTTGTTCCACCTCGGCCACGCAAACTTTGCCGCAGCTGGCGATCATCGGGTTGAAGTTCCGTGAGGTTTTTCGAAAAATGAGGTTGCCGGATTTGTCGCCCTTCCATGCTTTTACGAGCGAAACCTCGGCGGTAATTCCGGGTTCGAGCACATATTCCTTTCCGTCGAAAACTTTCGTCTCCTTGCCCTCGGTCAATTTGGTGCCGAAACCGGTGCGGGTGTAGAACCCCGGGATGCCCGCGCCGCCGGCGCGCAACCGTTCGGCTAGTGTGCCCTGCGGGATAAGCTCGAGATCGAGTTCGCCGGCCAGCACCTGACGTTCGAACTCTTTGTTCTCGCCGACGTAAGAAGCCATCACCTTTTTCACCTGCCGCGTTGTGAGCAGAACGCCCATGCCGAAATCGTCCACGCCCGCGTTGTTGCCGACAATGGTAAGGCCCTTCGCGCCACTGTCGTGCAGAGCGGCGATGAGATTTTCCGGGATCCCGCACAGCCCGAATCCGCCCGCGGCGATTGTCATGTTGTCGTGGAGCAGGCCCTCTAATGCGGCCTTGGCGTCAGGGTATACTTTGCTCATGTCGGAAGAACTTTAACCACGGATTACGCGGATGGGCACGGATGAATTTTCCAATTCTTGTCATTCCGAGCAAAGTCGAGGAATCCCGTTGTGAAAGTTTAAGCTAGCGCCGCGGGATTCTTCGACTCCGCTTCTCTCCGCTGAGAACGACAAGAGCCTTGTCCGCTTGCTCAAGCTTCATTCATCGCCACATTGCAGCCACACTTTTCTCATGACCAAATCATTAGCTCATCAACTCGCCAACTACGCCTGTTCGCTCCAATTCGAAGATCTTTCCAAGGACGTCGTTCACGAAGTGAAACGGCGGGTGATCGATTCCTTCGGTTGCGCGCTCGGGGCCTGGAATGAAGAACCGTGCGCGATTGCCCGCAAAGTGGCGTCGGAATTTTCGGCCAAATCGGGATCGACAATCATCGGCACGAGTCACAAAGCGCCGCCGGATTGGGCGGCGTTCGCGACGGGCTGTTGCATCCGCTACTTCGATTACAACGACACCTACCTCTCGAAGGAGCCGGCGCATCCGAGCGACAACCTTGCCGCGGTTTTCGCCGTTGCGGAAAACGTCGGCGCGAATGGACGCGACGCGATCACCGCGGCGGCGCTGGCCTACGAAGTGCAATGCCGTCTGTGCGACGCAGCCAGTATTCGCGCGCGCGGTTGGGATCACCCAACATACGGAGCCTTCTCGACCGCGCTTGCTTCCGCGAAATTAATGAAGCTAGATCCGGAGAAAACCCGGCATGCCGTCAACATCGCCGGGGTCAACTGCGCGGCGTTTCGACAGGCCCGGGTGGGAGAACTTTCGCACTGGAAAGGAGTCGCCTTCGCCCACGCTGCGCGTCACGGAGTCTATGCGGCGTTGCTGGCACGGGCAGGAATGACCGGGCCGGCGCCGATTTTCGAGGGACAAATGGGTTTTGAAAAGGAGCTCGGTGTCTCGTTAGGCAATGTGGCCGAAGTCTTCGATAAGAAACAGGAAGCGATGAAAGGCCAGGGGCCGGCCTCGATGATTCTGAAGACGAGCATCAAATATTGGCCGGCCGAGTATCACAGCCAGAGCGCGATCGAGGCGGCCTTATTCTTGCGCAAGGAAATAGGCGATCCGGCAAAAATTCAATCGGTCCGGATCGAGAGCCACGATGCTTCAGTCGATATTATCGGAAGCGAACCGGAAAAATGGAAACCGGAAACGCGCGAGACGGCGGATCACAGCCTGCCATATATCACCAGCATCGCCCTGATCGATGGCGAAGTAACCGATAAACAATTCCAGCCGGCGCGTTTCATGGACCCGAAGATCTGGAAATTCTTGGAGAATGTCACGGTGCAGCGGAACGACGAGTTGAGCTCGCTCTACGCCAAAGCGGTCGCGAACATCGTGCACGTTACCTTGAAAGACGGACGCACCCTGACCAAGCGCGTCGATTATCCGCTTGGCAATGCCCTGAATCCGGTGAGCGACGAGCAATTGGAAGGAAAGTTCAATGCCTTAGTCGTGCCATTCCTTGGCGAAGGAAGAGCGAAGAAGATTGTCGATCTTGGCTGGAAGCTGGATGGGGCAAGAAATGTCGATGAATTGATGCAGGCCGCGAGAATGACGAATGACGAATGACGAAGCACGAAGTAGGCATTGTCATCCTGAGCGAAGTCGAAGGATCCCGTTGAATTGCGCTAAAGCTTTCGCCACGGAATTCCTCGGCTTCGCTCGGAATGACGAACGCATCGTTCGTTATTTGGCGACGCATGAGCATGAGCATGAGCATGAGCAAGAGCACGAGATTGCGTGAGTTGATCGCGCAGGGCGCCGTCCTGATGCCGGGGGTGCCGAATGCGTCGATGGCCCGGCAGGTTGAGCGGGCCGGATTTGAGGCTGTCTATATTAGTGGCGCGGGAATGGCGAACTCCACAGCCGGTGTTCCGGACATCGGCTTGCTGACAATGCCGGAGGTCGTCAGGCTTGCCGGGTATGTCGCGAAAGCGGTGACGATTCCGGCGATTGTCGATGCTGATACAGGGTTTGGTGAAGACAATGTTGCGCAGACGATCCGGGAACTGGAGAGAGCCGGCCTGGCTGGCTGCCATATCGAGGACCAGGAATTTCCAAAACGATGCGGGCATTTGGCCGGCAAGACCGTCGTCGAAGCGGCCCAGATGGTAGGCCGGATCAAAGCGGCCGTGTCAGGACGCGCCGACAAGGATTTTCTGATCATCGCCCGGACCGATTCGCGTGCGACCGAAGATTTCAAGGGCGCGGTAAAACGCGCGCAAAAATATGTCGAAGCGGGCGCGGACGCGATCTTCCCAGAAGCATTGCCAAGCGTGGCCGAGTTCCGCGATTTCGCCAACGAGATCAAGGTGCCGCTGCTGGCCAATATGACCGAGTTCGGCAAGAGTCCGCTGCTTTCATTCCAGGAACTGTCCGATTTGGGCTATCGGATGGTGATCTTTCCGCAGAGCGCGTTCCGGGTTGCCATGAAAACAACCGGAGAATTTTTCGCCGGCCTGAAGAAGGCCGGCACGCCGAAGGACTGGATCGACAGGATGCAAACACGGCAGGAACTCTACGACCTGCTCGAATACGATCCGGCGGCGGAAGATTGGCTGGGATCGCACGACTGATTATTTGTCGCGGCCCGTATCGTTGCTAGAATCGAAGAACAAGATGGCTACTGAAACAAAACCAGAATACAGCCCGGGCCTCGCCGGAGTGATCGCGGGTGAAACAGAGATTTGCTGGGTCGATCCGAATGCCGGGCTGATGTATCGCGGTTACGACATCCACGAGATGACCGAAAAAGCCAGCTTCGAGGAGGTCGCCTATCTCCTCCTCAACGGTCAACTGCCGACCGTCGGAGAACTCCAGCGCTTTCGAATGGAGATCGCGTCCGCGCGGCCCCTGCCGAAACAAGTGATCAACATGCTGCGGCTCTTGCCCAAGAAGACCCATCCGATGGATATGCTGCGCACCGGCGTTTCCATGCTCGCGCCCTTCGATCCCGACCTGAACGACAATTCGCACGACGCCAACATCCGCAAGGCGACTCGCCTGATCGCACAGGTCTCGACGCTGATCATGGACGGCTATCGCATTTCGTTAGGCCTCGATCCCTTGGCGGAGCACCCGGACCTGACCGTGGCGGGAAATCTTTTCTACAAGCTGAACGGCGAAGTGCCACAGGATTGGAAGCTCCGGATGATGGACACGATCCTGATCCTCTACGCCGATCACGAGTTCAACGCCTCGACCTTTGCCGCCCGCGTCACGGCCTCGACCCTGGCCGACATGTATGCCGCGGTCACGAGCGCGTGCGGAACGCTCAAAGGCCCGCTCCACGGCGGCGCAAACGAAGAGTCGATGAAAATGCTCGACGACATCGGGACGCCGGATCGCGCGGAGAAATGGATGATGGATGCCCTGGCGAAGAAGGCCAAGATCATGGGCTTCGGCCATCGCGTTTACAAAAAGGGCGACTCACGGGTGCCGATCATGCGGGAAATCGCACGGGACCTCGGCAAACGGACCGGCAAGGAACAATGGGTGCCGATTTGTGAAAAACTCGAGGAAACGATGGAGCGCGAAAAACACCTGTGCGCCAATGTCGATCTCTATGCCGCGCCCGTCTTTACCATGCTGGAGTTCCCGCCGGAGCTAAACACCCCGATCTTCGCCGCCTCCCGCGTGGCTGGCTGGTGCGCTCATGTCGTCGAGCAACACGATAATAATCGCTTGATTCGCCCGCGCTCGCTCTATACCGGGCCCGCGTAATCGACAATATCCCGGCGTGCCAACTGATGGCGCGCGAAAATAATCGCAGATCGACTCGCTGTAGCGGCGTCTATGACCGCCGATACGGCCGATCCGACAAATGGACTGATCGCAATCGCTTCAGGAAAAATACGCGCCGGGCAACGCCTGCTTTGGATGCGGCCCGGCGAATCCCGACGGTCTGCGCATTCGCAGTTTTCCCAAGGGCGATGAAGTTGTTGCCGAATTTATTCCCGAGAAAAAATACGAAGCTTTCCCGGGTGTCTTGTGCGGCGGGATTATCGGCACACTGCTCGATTGCCACTGTAATTGGACCGCGGCTTATCATTTGATGAAACAGGCGAAGGAGGATCACGCGCCGTGCACGGTCACCGCCGAATATGCGATTAAGCTTCTGCGGCCGACGCCGACGAGTGGTCCGGTTTATCTTTCCGCGAAAGTTGTCGATTCTAAAGACGACCGCGCCACCGTGGAAGGAACACTGACCGCCGGGGGAAAAGTTTGCGCGACCTGCCGCGGGATTTTCGTTGCGGTTACGGAAGGGCATCCCGCGTATCACCGGTGGTAATCTGTAGGGCGTCTGGGTCAGACGCCATGGCGTTTCACAGAAACGCCCTCCAAAGTTGTAGCGGCGTTCTCTGACCGTCGCTGACTTCATCTTCAAAGATTGGCGACGGTCAGAGACCGCCGCTACAGAAGAAGACAGAATTCATTGCCTGAAATTCGTCGGTGCGCGACTACAATAAAGCGTCGTAACGTGTTGACATGAAAACAATGGAACTTCTTCCACCACCGGAGACGATGTATCGCGCTTTACTGAATCGCGATCAGAGCTTCGAAGGAATTTTTTATGTCGGCGTGCGAACGACCGGGATTTTTTGCCGGCCGACCTGTTCTGCGAAAAAACCCGCGCGAGAGAATGTCGATTTTTTTGCAAACCCGAGTGAAGCGCTGCATGGCGGCTATCGCCCCTGTTTGCGCTGTCATCCAATGGACCCGGAAGGACACGCGCCGAAATTGATCGAGCGGTTGCGGGCCGAAGTGGAGCGCGCGCCTGACGGCCGGCTCACGGACAAGGAACTGGAGGCGATGTCGATCGATCCTTCCACCGCCCGGCGGCAGTTCAGGCGCCATTACGGGATGACGTTCCAAGCCTATTATCGCGCCCGGCGGATGGGCCGGGCGCTGCGTGAAGTGCAGCGTGGGGGACGCGTCGACGAAGCGAAAAATGGGAGCGGGTTTGAGTCGGCCAGCGGTTTTCGAGATGCTTTTGCCCGAATTTTCGGCGAGCCGCCGGCCGCGGCGAAAACGAAATCGGTATTGCTGGCCGAGCGAATTGAAACACCGCTCGGGGCCATGCTGGCCATCGCCGACGACGAAGGATTGCGTCTGCTCGAGTTTGTCGATCGGCGCGCCATGGACCGTGAATTGTCGATCCTGCGCACCCGTCTGCGGACGAACGTCGTTCCTGGAGAACATCGACATCTCGATGCGGTGCGTTCGCAGCTGGCCGATTATTTTTCGGGGAAGAATTTGAAATTCGATGTCTCGCTGGCGCCGGTTGGATCGCCGTTTCAACTGCGAGCCTGGGAACTATTGCGAACCATTTCTGTTGGTGAAACCCGTTCCTATTCCTGGATGGCAGAAAAGCTCGGCGACGTGGAGATGCGCCGCGCGGTCGGTCGGGCCAATGGTGAAAACATGATGTGCATCATCATCCCTTGCCACCGCGTTATTCGAGCCGATGGAACTTTATGCGGTTACGGCGGCGGACTGTGGCGCAAGAAATGGCTGCTCGATCACGAACGGAAACTGAAAGGTTTGTAGGCCATCTCTGTGAGACGGCAGTGGCGTCTGACACAGACGCCCTACAGTTGCGGTGAGGCCAGGCCGGCGGCTTGTTCGAGCGGGTGCAGGAAAATTAGTTTTCCCGTCGAATCGAGCGAGGCCTGACGAGACTTGCCTTTGTCTGTGTCGAACAGGCGCGTTTGCTGGGCGGCAAATTGTCGATCCAGCACATCGAGATTGGCTTCGTCGTTAAGCCGGGTGGAGCGATTATCGAAGTTGCCCGAGCCGACTGAAACGAACGCGTCATCCACGATCATTAATTTTACGTGCACCATGGTCGGTTCGTACTCGTAAATCTTGATCCCGGCCTCGATCAGCGCGGGCCAGTGCCGCTTCGACGCGGCCCGTACGAGTTTTTGGTCGATATGCTTTCCCGGCACAACGATTTCAACTTTCACGCCGCGTTTGGCGGCAGCGATTAGTTCTTTGCGCGTTAGTTCGTCCGGCAGGAAGTAAGCGTTTTCGATGCGCAAATTCTTCCGCGCGGAAGCGATGGCGAGGAGATACATCAGGTCGAGATTCGCGCTACGGGTCGAGCTGGTAATGGCCTGGGCAAGGCAGGGCCCGGTGCTGCTGAGCGGAGGAAAATAATCCGACCCGTGCAGGACAGTGCCCTTGGTTTTCAGCCAGTTGTTCATGAAAGCGCCCTGCAACTGGGCCACGACCGGCCCCGTCACCTTGTAATGGTTGTCGCGCCAGTGTTCCGGCGAATCGGCATTGCCGGACCATTCATCGGCAATTCCAACTCCGCCGACGAACGCGGTTTTCCCGTCGATGATCAGTAATTTGCGATGACTGCGATTGTTGTAACGGCGGATGTCGATCCAAAAAATGGTATGATATTTTACTACCTCGACACCGGCTTCGCGCAGTTTTGCCAGGTTATCCCATCCCATCGGGCGAGTCCCGTGGGCGTCGAGAATTGCGTGCACTTTTACGCCGGCCCGGGCTCGTTCGGCCAGGGCAACGGTAAATTGGCGCGCGATCTCGCCATTCCAAAAGACATAGGTCTCGAAGGTAATGGAATGTTTGGCCGAACGAATGGCATTGAGCATGGCGGGAAAAATCTCCCGGCCGTTCACGAGTGTAGTGATGTTGTTGCCAGCGACAAAGTTCGGACCAAGCAGCGAGCCTGCTGATTGTCGAAACTCTGGCGACCGGGCCGAGTAGAGCGGGGTGATTTCCTCGCTTACCCGTTTGCCGCTCTTAAGAACGCATCCGGTCAGCAGGAGACCGACCGAGAAAAGGCAAACGGTTGTTTTGGATCTTATCATTGAATGTGTGCGCGATGTTCCTTGAGCGCAGCCGTCAGCCATTCGTCCAGGCGCATTTCTTTTCCTTCGTGTGTTCGCACGAGATATGGTCTACCGCTCAATAAACTTTTCGAAGCCGAGAACCGGATAAAATCTTCCGGAGTTTTGATCCTGTTTTTAAAGTGAGCATACTTCGCTTTGACGTGCTCAACCGCTTCCGCTGGTGTATAGCTGGTTCCATTTCTAATGAACCTAGCGTCGGATTTTGCAATGTAATCGATCAGATAATCGATCGTTTGGTCCAAAGACTCAGCGCCCAAGACAAGCGTGGCGAATGCAAGAAGGGGCAGAGCAATCCTGAGAAACCGGAGAGGAAAAAACATGATGACTACTGCCTATTCGGTCGTCATCGGCTGATTGCGCGGTTCATTGTCGATCTTAGACAAAAAAGCGCGCCCGGGGTGACTCGAACACCCGACCCTCGGATTAGAAATCCGATGCTCTATCCGGCTGAGCTACGGGCGCAAATGCGATCGCAATATGTCGCCGAGCGGCGCAGAAAATCCAGTGGGAATGGGAGGGGACGTTAAAAAAGTTAAAGGGTTACAACGTAAAACCGCGCTAACCCAGCCGATCATATTCGCCGTGGGTACCAATCCAATCCCATGCGAAGCTGCTGCCTTCGAATTTGCCAACAGCTCGATAATGGATGCCTATGCGATAGATTTGCCGTGACGAAAACATTAAGGAAGCCAATGAAAAAAGCACTATTACTCGGAGTGAGCTGCATCCTGGCAGCCAGCGTCTTTGGCCAGGCAACCAATTCGGATCCGATCGGGTCGCCACAAGGAGCGCACAGCCAATCGTTGGCGTTTACCAGTTCGGACACTTGGATCCCGCGAACCAGCGTTACGCTGAATGTTTTTTTGACCTACAGCGGTTACAGTTCGTTCGGTCTCTCCTATTGGCTGGAAGTGCCTAATGCCTGGGCGCCGTTCCTGAGCATCACGGGGGTTACATATTCCTCTCAATTCCCCGACCCCAATCAGACCGTGCCCAATCCTGCTTTTTTTAACACCACCAGCGGTGCGACGCCGGGTTATATGACCGAAACGCGCGATTTAGGCGCAACCAACGACAGTACCCCGGGCAGCGAAATCCCGCCGGGGACCTACATGATTAACACGTTGACCTTCGCAATTGACGCCGGAGCCAGCGGGTTAATCGGACAGAGCTTGACCATTCGCTCCACCACCACCAGCCCGCGCATCTCGGAAGTCGCCGATACGCAATTCAACGATAACAACATTATCCCGGCGGGCACTTTCGTGGTCGCGTTGATCCCGGAGCCGAGCACGTTTGCGCTGCTCGGTTTCGCGGCCGCCACTGGTTGGATTGTCATGGGCTATCGTCGGCGCAAGCCGACTCCTTAAAGATTACTCGGCCCAGTCTGCCCTGGGCGAAATCGAACAGCCCGGAATAAAAGAAAGGCGATGCGCGAGCTAAACACGATCGGCTTTAGTCGCCGATGCGGTGCTTTAATTCCCAAACCCGGAGAGCGGCAAGAAGGAGGGCTTTGGTGCGGGTAAGGCTGCCCGGCGCGGCGAGCTCTGGATCGCCATTCTGATCAGATGAGGCAGCTTTTTTCGCCCGCCCGCGCGGTTTCCGTCGTGGCTTGGACTTGCGGACACGACGCGAGGAGGTCTCGCTTACCATAAGATTTCCCGTGCTGTTCATAAATCGTTACGGACTGGTTGAGCAGCTTCCACGCCAGCCCGATTCCCTGAAAATCTTCCCCGTTGGAATCCCCACTTTATTCGCTCCCTGGTCGTGTCGCGGTCGCATGATGGGATGGGGACGGCCACAGATTCCAGGCGGGCCACGACGAAAACAGCAACTCTCGATCGTGACGATGGCGCTCGAAAGCGCACAAACGGGCAAAGTTCCGCCCCATGAAAAGCGCTTGTCGGCCGGAGCATTCTCCGCCACTGTCCTCCCGTTATGGCGGCAGATCGCAGATTGGGTTGTCTGAGCATTTTTCTGTTCGTGGCGCTCTGCGCGAGCGCGTTCATCAATTTCGTGCTGGTGATGGCCATGTTTCAGCGAATCGGCGGAATGGCCAGGGAGGTGGAACCGATGCCGCGGTTTCGGGAAATCCTGGTGGAACGTGGCCATGGCGGCGCGGACAAGATCGCGCTCATTACTCTGCGCGGTTTGATTAGTTCCTCGGTTCCGGGAAACGCGCGTGAAACGATGGTGGACGATTTGCGCGGCTCGCTGCAACAGGCGTGCGAGGACGATCGGGTCAAGGCGATCGTGATGGAAATCGATTCGCCGGGAGGAGAAGTGACAGCTTCAGACCAGATTTACCACGCCGTGCTGAAGGCGCGCGAAAAAAAGCCGGTCGTGATTTACATGGGTTCGCTGGCCGCCTCGGGCGGTTACTATGTTTCCTGTGGCGGCAAATTCCTGATGGCGAACGACACGACGATTACCGGCAGCATCGGTGTCATCATACAGACCCTGAATTACGAGCAGTTGTTTAACAAAGTCGGACTCTCCGCTGTCGTTTTCAAAAGCGGCAAGTTCAAGGACATGCTCAACGGCGCCCGGCCGATCACGCCGGAAGAGCGCGAGCTTGTCCAAAGTTTCGTTATGAAAACGTACGACAAATTTCTCGGCATCGTGGCCAAGGAGCGTCATCTTTCGGCCGAGCTGCTCCGGAGCACGATTGCCGATGGCCGGATTCTCTCGGGCCGGGACGCTTACGAGCACAAATTGATCGATGGGCTCGGGCAGATTGAGGATGCGTTTTCCAAGGCGAGAGAACTGGGCGGCGCACCGGACGCCAAGGTCGTGAAATACGCGCCGCCATTCAATCTCAGTCATCTTTTTCAGCTCTTCAATCAGGCGGATTCGAAGATCGAACTCCGGCTGCCAGGGCAACTCGTTCCGCAATTGGAATCGGGACGCGCGTATTTTCTGCCGGGCTATTACGCTCCGTAGGCAACGGGACGCATGTTACCCGATGGCCTCTTAGTGGCGCTGGGAGGCATTCTCCTCGTTCTGGCCGCTTACATCTACTTGGCTCTGGTTCGACAGATTAATGCGCGCGCTGCGCCGATCGACATCGAATCGGAAAAAAGATTCGGATTGCCTGAGGCGGGCTTTGCCACTTTTTTGGTCCTCATTCTTTTGCTGGGGGTGAAGGCATCATTTTCCGGCCAGCCAGTCGAAATAAACAGCCGGGTGCTTTTGGAAAACCTGCTGGTCAACGTGGCGATTGTCCTGTTCATCGTGGCCCTCCTCACCTTTCGTGGATTCGACCTGGATTCGTTAGCCGGGTTCTCCAGAATTAGTTTTCTGCGCGCGGTGAGCACAGGCATAATCCTGTTGCTGGCGGCTTATCCGTTGCTCATGCTGGCCGAGAGCCTCACGCAGGTTTTTCTCCGAGACGCTTCAAGCAAACAGAGCATCGTCGAGCTTTTTGGCGCTTCGAACACGATGGATCAACGAATCATGATCATTGTTTTTGCCGTGGTGATTGCGCCCGTGGTGGAGGAGTTTCTGTTTCGTTTCTTTATTTATGGTGTTGTTCGGCGCTACTCCGGCCGGTTTGTCGGCATCGCCTTCACTTCACTTCTCTTCGCTACCGTCCATACCCATTTGCCGTCGTTCGCGCCACTCCTCGTCCTAGGCGCGTGTCTGGCCATCGCCTACGAATGGAGCGGCTCTATTCTCGTTTCCATGACGATGCATTCAGTTTTCAATGCGGTCTCTCTGACCGCGCTCGCTTTTCCGGAGCTCAGTCCGCAATGAAATTGAAACAATCCGTCTCCCGCCGGATTCGCCTGCGCGAACTGGGCGAAGACCGGATGCTCGCTCAACTGATCCCTCGTCTTCCCCGGGCGAAATCGGTGGTGGCGGGCGCCGGCGACGATTGCGCAGTGGTCCGGAGTGCTTCTGGCGCCGACTTGATTGTGCTCAAGACGGATTGCGTGGTCGAAGGCGTCCACTTCCTGCCACGGGCCAATCCTCTCGACGTGGGCTGGAAAGCGATGATGCGTCCCCTCAGCGATTTTGCCGCCACTTCCGCTCTGCCTGAGTTCGCGCTCATCACCCTTATCGTTTCCAAGCAAACGAACAGCGATTGGGTGACAAGGATTTATCGCGGGTTAGGAAAAGCTGCGATGCGCTTTCATGTTAGCATCGTAGGTGGAGAAATGAGCGGCACGCCCGGGCCGGCGGTCATTTCCGTAAGCGTGGTTGGCTTGGTTGAAAAGGCGCGCTGGGCCTCGCGTCGTGGCGGAAAACCGGGCGACGATCTTTTCGTCACTGGACGCCTTGGCGGTGCGATCGATGGAAAACATTTGCGGTTCATGCCGCGCATTACGGAGTCGCGCTGGCTCACGGAAAATTTTTCGATCCACGCCATGATGGATTTGAGCGACGGCCTCGGCGCCGACCTCCCGCGTCTTGCCCGCGCCAGCAAAACCGGTTTTAAGATCGACATCGACCGCTTGCCGCTCAATCGCGGCGCCACCGTCGACAACGCCATCTCCGACGGTGAAGATTACGAACTGCTCTTCGCCGTATCGCCGCGTGACCGAAAACGATTGGAAACAAGTTGGCGGAAAAAGTTCCCGAAGCTCCTGCTGACGCGAATCGGACGATTAGATCGAAAATCGAAAGATGCCCGTCCGGCTCGGACCGAAAATCGAAAATTAAGAAGTGGCTACGTTCATTTCCAATAGTCCAGCTGAGACGCAAGACTTCGCCCGGAGCTTTGCCAAAGAAATCAAGCCGGGCGCCGTGCTTGCGCTCAAAGGCGATCTCGGCGCCGGCAAGACGGAATTTGTGAAAGGCCTGGTCGCTGCGCTTAAGGGCGCAGCGGTTGTGACCAGCCCCACCTTCACCATCATCCATGAATATTCACAGGGCCGATTGCCGGTTTATCATTTCGATTTTTTCCGGCTGCGAGATCGACAAGACGCAGACCGGCTCGGCCTGGACGAATATTTTTTTGGTGACGGCGTTTCGGTAATCGAATGGGCCGACCGTTTCCCCGAACTGATTCCGGAACAGGCACGCTGGATCGACTTCGAAATCAAATCGGGAAACACTCGCGCCATTACACCGAGATGAAAATTCTGGCGCTCGAACTTTCTACCGCGCGCGGCAGTGTGGCGCGTTTGGATGATGACACTGAATTTTTTCGAGAATGGCCAAACGATCGCAAGAATTCGGCCGCCTTCTTCGAGAACATCGACATCGTTGTAAAGAAGTTCGGTACGCCCGATACAATTATTGTGGGGCTCGGTCCGGGATCCTACGCTGGAACGCGGATCGCGATTTCGACCGCGATTGGGTTGCAGGCCGCATCGGGCGCGCGGTTGATCGGTTATCCATCGATCTGTGCCATGGAAGGTGCTGAATACTGCGTGATCGGCGATGCGCGTCGGAAATCTTTTTTCTTTGCCCATGTTCGCGAGAATGGGCTTGTCGATGGTCCGACGCTGCTTGGCGAACAGGAACTGAAAGATAGACTCGATGGCGTTGACCGGAACATGTCGATCTTCACGTCGGAGCCGCTCCCGCAATTTGAGCGCGCCGTAATGCGCTATCCCTCTGCGCTGTTGCTGGCTCGACTTGCGCAAGACCCGCACCGCGGCTTTTCTTTGCCACCGCTCGAACCGATTTATATGCGCGAACCGCACATCACGAAATGAAAGAGACTTATCGCTGTTGGGCCGAGATTGATCGAAGCGCGCTGCGCCATAACGCACGCGTGGTTCGCGAAAAGATCGGATCAGCCGAGATGCTGGTCATCGTCAAGGCCAATGCTTACGGGCACGGCCTGGTCGGTGTAGCGACAGCGCTGGCGGACGACGCGCAACTGTTCGGCGTGGCCAATCTCGAGGAAGCAATCGCGCTGCGCGAGTCGCTCGCGCATCCGATCATCATTCTCGGTCCCGCCGTCCCGGGGGAAAGATCGACAATCGCCGAGCGAGGATTCATCCCGACGATCTCCGATTTCGCCGAAGCCGAAGCTTTTGACCAGCTCGGCAAAGTCTCGATCAATTTCAAGATCGATACCGGAATGGGACGGATGGGCGCGGTGGAAGGCGAGGCGTTGGAGATTTTCAAGCGTGTTTCCAAATTGCCAAACATCGACATCCACAGCATCTCGACCCACATGCCGGTTTCGGATGTGGATGCGCAATACACGCGCGAGCAATTAATTCGATTTCGAAAAATCGTTGAGCAAATTCGCGAGAAAGTTCCGGGCAGTTACAAGACGCACGTATTGCAAAGCGCCGGGACACTGGCGTTCAACGAGCCGACGTTCGAGATCGTGCGCGCCGGTATCATGCTTTACGGGATCTCGCCATTGCCGGAATTTCAAAAACTTGTGCACCCGGTCATGACCTGGAAAACGCGAATTGGTCTGATTCGCGAAATGCCAAAGGGAAGCTCGATCAGCTACGGCCGCACGTTTGTTACGCCGAAGAAGATGCGTATTGCAACGCTGACGTGCGGTTACGCCGATGGCTATCCACGCCATCTTTCGAATGTCGATGCCGCTGTGCTGGTTCGCGGCCAGCGCTGCGCGCTGCTGGGCCGAGTGACAATGGACTTGATCATGATCGACGTTTCGCATGTCGCCGATGTCGATGTTGGCGACGAAGCCGTCCTGATGGGACGGCAGGGGAACGAGGAAATTTCTGCTCACGAGCTGGCTGAGAAAGCCCAGACCATTACGTGGGAAATCATCACGCGCATTGGCGCGCGGGTTCAGCGTGTCTATCTTTGATTGTTCATGTTCCAGATCATTTTCAACGAGTTAAGCGCGGCCGAACTCTCGGCCCTGCCGAAATCGTTGCAGCTTGAGCTGCTGGCCGAGTTTCAGATCCTGCCGGAAGACTTGGACCGGCTCGATTCCAAGCGGTTCGGTGTGATCGAACGCAAGGGAAAGAAGCTATATCGTTATCGAGCGAAGGATTATCGAATTTATTTCGCCAAGACGGAGGAGGGGATCAAGGTTCACCGTGTTTTGCACAAGAACACGTTTCGCGATTTTCTTTTCCGCAGCAAACTGCCGCTCTCCGAAGACGCCCAACTTGGCCAGACCCGCGAGTTTTGGAAATTGATCGAGGAAGCGGAGAAGACGCGGAAGGTGTAGTGGCATGCGCTTCCAGCGCATGAGGTCATCGGCAGGATGCCGATGCCACTATTTCATCAAGAGCGCTGAGCGGCTGCGCTTGATTTCGCGGGTGATCCGTCGGTGCAGATGCGCCGGCATTCCGGTGACGCGGCGGGGGAGAATTTTGCCGCTTTCGGTGACGAACTTTCGGAGGAGATCGGGATTCTTGTAATCGATCGCTTCGATGGCGATGTCGATCCTGCGCCGCGGCATGGTGCGATTGGCGCGACGAAAAGCGGAACGGCGTTTGGCGGTTTTGGGTTCCATGGGGTGTTATTTGGTTTCGCGATGCAAGGTGTGCTTCCGCAAGAACGGGTTGTATTTCTTTTTTTCCAGCCGGTTCGGGGTGCGCGGACTTTTCTTGTTCCGCTTGCTCATGTAACGCGAGACGGGTTGACCGAGCGCTTTCGCCTCGGTGCATTCGAGAGTGATGATTTCCTGGGCCATTCTTACTCCTTGGTCTCGGCTGGCGTCGCGGCTTCTTCCTCTTCGCCTTCGGCCCCATCCTCGTCAGTGAGCCCAAAGAGCGAGGTGACCGATTGCCGGACCCGAGAGGCTCTATTTTGTTTCTCGAGCTGCGACTGGCATTCCACCGTGAAACGCGCGAACGGGATGGCCTCCAGCCGGGCGCGAGGAATTGATTTGCCCGACATTTCGCAAATTCCGTAGGTCCCGAGCTCGATGCGTTTCAGCGCCTGATCGATCTCGTAAAGCGCGTCCTGTTCCTGCGACAGCAAACTTAGCGCGAAATCGCGATCGTATGCGTCCGACCCGGCATCGGCTTGATGCATGCCGAAAGCCGAAGCCTCGCTCCCTTCCGCGCGCGAGCGCAGCGTGTCCTGGGCAACGCCAGTCATGGAATCGACCATGGCATCGCGGAGGTGGAGAAGGTTGTCCTTCTGTTTGCGCGTGAACGGATCGAGTTTTCTCGGTTTTTTGTTGCTATGGTTTTGGCCGACCATTTGCGCAGGCGAGTCCATGACAATTTTCTTACCCTTGGAAATCTTGGGCGAATGTTTTGCGGGTTTCGTCGAGACGCGGCCCGCCTTTTTCGGGGTCGGTTTTTTGGCAGACGCCTTCCGTGCCGGCTTGGGCGCTTTGCCTGCAGCAGACTTCTTCGTCGAACCTGTTTTTTTCTTTGGCTTAGCCATAGTTAAGGGCTTGTTTGGGCTTGTTTTTGGGTCTTTGCCCGAAGGGGAGGCTTAATTAAGAACAATTCCCCTGGGGCGCAAGCGGATTCGGCCAAAAAAATCGCTTCTGTTTTAGGCCATTTTTTAACCACGAATGAACACCAACGAACACGAATGAAAATAGGGAGATCTGCTGAGGACAGCGCACTCTACAGCCTGCTCGAGAAGAATCACGAACTGGCGCTGGAATAGTGGCGCAGAGCGAAGCGCCAGAACAACCGGGAAAACCAGAAGAAGAGAGATGAGGCGGCGATGAGATGAAACATGAGCCAGGCCGGCTGGCTGAGCGGTTTGATGAGGAGGCGCGCGGGAATATTAGCGATAATTACGACCGGGATGAGCCAGCTGAAAATGAACTTGAAAAGTCGCGGATAAATCACGTCGGGATAACGCGCGATATTGAGAAAATTGAAGTAGCCGTAAACCAGCCCTTGGGCGCGCACGATCCAAAAACTCACCGCGGCCAGGCTGAGCATGATCGAGTAATGCACCGCGACGCCAAAACCGAGCGCGGTCAGGTAAAGGAGGATCGACATCGGATTGGGCACGACGCCGAGGCGCGACAGCGATACGCAAACCACCACGCCGCCGAGGCCGGCGTTGACCACGCTGTCGAGGCTGAATTGTTTAGTGGAAACAGCGAACTGGCTGTCGATCGGCAGAACGAGCAGGGAGTCGAGCTTTCCGGTGCGCACTAGTTCCGGGATGTTGGCCACGTTTACAAAAAAGAAGGCCTGGAAAAGTTGGGCGATCATCTGGTGGGTGCCGACGAGAAGGATCACTTCCCATTTTGTCCAATCCGCGATGCGATCGACATTGCCGAAGATAATGCTGAAGAAAACGATCTGGCCGACGAACCACAGGACCTCGACAAGCATCCAGAGGAGAAAGTTCGCCTTGAAACTCAGCTCGCGAATGAGCGAGTTGCGCAGCATGATGGAGTAGATGTCGATGTAACGCCGCACCAGGTTTTCCTGTCTTTAGTTGTATGAGAAGTCAACTCTTTGCCCGATGAAGCGTTTTTTTCCAATCGTAGTGGCCGTGGTTGCTATGTTGATGCTCCTGTTCGTCGTGCGCCAATGCCGGCGGGGTGGGAGCGGAGGAAATTATCAAACCGCCGTCGTGACGCGCGGGCCACTGACCCAGGCCGTGACCGCGACGGGAACATTGAATCCGGTGGTCAACGTGCAGGTGGGCAGCCAGGTGTCGGGCAATATTCAAAAGCTGTTCGCCGATTTTAATTCGAAGGTAAAAGCGGGTCAGGTGGTGGCGCAGATCGATCCGGTCCTGTTTCAAGCTGCGGTGACGCAGGCCGAGGGCGACTTGGCCAACGCCCAGGCCGCGCTGGAACTGGCGAAGTTAAACGCCGTGCGGACCCAGGAATTGTTCGCGAAGAAAAATTCGGCCCAGGCCGATGTCGATCAGGCGATGGCAACTCTTCATCAGGCGGAGGCAAACGTGAAAATTAAACAGGGCGCGCTCGCCCGGGCCAAAGCGGATCTCGACCATTGCACGATCACTTCGCCGGTGGATGGCGAGGTCATCTCGCGCAATGTCGATGTTGGACAAACCGTTGCCGCGAGTTTGCAGGCGCCGGTAATTTTTGCGATCGCCAACGATCTGACCAAGATGCAGATCGACACCAACGTGGCCGAGGCGGACGTCGGCGTGGTGACGATCGATCAGGACGTCGATTTTACGGTGGACGCGTTTCCGTTCCGCACGTTTCACGGGAAAGTTGTGCAGGTGCGCAATGCGCCGATCACGGTGCAAAACGTTGTGACTTACGACACGGTGATCGGCGTGAACAATGCCGATTTTAAATTGAAACCGGGAATGACCGCCAATGTGTCGATTATCGTGGCCCAACGCGATGATGCCCTGCAGGTGAAGAACGCGGCATTTCGTTTCCGGCCCGCGGACAGCACGCCTCCGCCCAAGTCGTCGCCGGCGAGGTCATCCAAGCCAGGTCCGCACGGGCTGGCTTCACGCGAAGGTCCCCGGAACGAGCGGACCATCTACGTTTTGCCTGCCGGTTCCAACCAGCCCAGGGCGGTGCAAATAAAAGTCGGGATCAGCGACGGCATTTCCACTGAGGTCACAGAGGGATTGAAAGAAGGAGATCGCGTCGTGACGGCGGCGTTGAGCACGGCAGCAACATCGCAGTCGCCACCGGCGAATCCATTTAGCGGGCAGCAGCGGCGCTTCTAACAAGATCGACATGTTCAGCGGATCGACATCGGCAAATGGCGCGCTGGTTTCGTTAGACAACGTTTGCAAGACGTATCGATCCGGCGAAATGGAAGTGCGCGCGGTCCGCGGCGTCTCGCTCGAGATCAAGCGGGGCGAGTTCGTCGCGCTCATGGGCGCCAGCGGCTCGGGCAAATCGACGCTCATGAACATTCTCGGTTGTCTCGATCGGCCTTCCGCCGGCCGTTACCTTCTGGATCGTTCCGATGTTTCAAACCTGGATCGAGATCAACTGGCCGATATTCGAAACAGTAAGATCGGTTTTGTGTTTCAAGGGTTCAATTTGCTGCCGCGAACATCAGCTCGCGAAAACGTGGAGCTGCCGCTGCTTTACGGCCGGCATCGACTCAATAATGCGCAATTGCGGGAGAAAGCCGATGCGGTGCTTGCCTCGGTCGGGCTGCAAGGCCGCGAGGATCATCATCCGAGTCAGCTTTCCGGCGGCCAGCAGCAACGTGTCGCCATCGCGCGCGCCTTGATTAACGAGCCGGAAATTCTTCTGGCCGATGAGCCAACGGGTAACCTCGACAGCCGCACCAGCGTTGAGATCATGGGAGTGTTTCAACAGCTCAACGAACGCGGCATTACCATCATCATGGTAACGCACGAGCCCGACATCGCTTTGTATGCGCGGCGGGATGTGGTCATGCGCGATGGCCTGGTACAAAGCGACCGCGCGGTCTCGCAGCGGCTCGACGCCCAGATCGAGGCGCAAAAGTTGATGAACGTCGACGAGCCTTCACCAATGTAATTGTCGATCCTGCCATGCTGATTGGACGCACTTTCAAAATCGCCTTTCGCGCATTGCGGCGGAACAAGCTTCGTTCCGTGCTGACCGCGCTCGGCATCATCATCGGTGTGGGCGCGGTGATTGCCATGGTGGGAATTGGGAACGGCGCGAAAGCGCAAGTCGAAGCGCAGATCGCCGGTCTGGGCGAAAATGTGATCCTGGTTTTTTCCGGCAGCACGACCTCGAGCGGAATTCGAACGGGCTGGGGCGGGGCAGGGACCTTGAAAATTGAAGATGCGGAAGCAATCCGGCGGGAAGTGCCCGGAGTGATCGCCGTGAGCGAGGAGGTGGTATCGACATCACAGGTTGCAGCCGGAAATCAGAATTGGTTTACCCGGATTTACGGCGAATCCGCCGATTATCTGGATATTCGGCAATGGGCGCTGGCGGACGGGGTGCTATTTACGCCACAGGATGTGCGGAGCGCGAATAAGACTTGTGTGATCGGGGCCACGACTGCTGCGCAAGTGTTCGGCGGCGAGGACCCGATCGGTCAGGTGTTGCGCATCAAAAATGTTCCGTTTGTGGTGACGGGAGTATTGGCGCGAAAAGGATTAAGCACGCAAGGCGTGGATCAGGATGATATCGTGATTATGCCGTACACGAGCGCGATGAAACGCGTGACCGGCGGAACGACCCTGCGCAACATCGACGTTCAAATGGCTAACCCGCAGGATCTGGCCACCGGGCAACACCAAATTATCAGCTTGCTTCGACAGCGGCATAATATTCGTCCCGGGCGCGATGACGATTTTACCGTTCGCACGCAGGAGGAAATTGCCGAAGCCGCCACCGCCACGGCTGACGTCATGACGGGATTATTGTTTGCCATCGCCTGCGTCTCGCTTGTGGTCGGTGGTATTGGCATCATGAACATCATGCTGGTGAGCGTCACTGAGCGGACCCGGGAGATCGGCACACGAATGGCGGTGGGCGCGCATGGCCGCGATATTCTCACCCAGTTCCTAATCGAAGCGGTATCGCTGAGTTCGGTCGGCGGGATTATCGGCATCGTCGTCGGCGTCGTCGGTTCCAAAGCGATCTCCGCGTTCAAGCACTGGCCCTCGCTGATTTCTCCGAGCTCGATCGTCGTCGCGTTTCTCTTCAGCGCCGCCGTCGGAATCTTTTTCGGATTCTATCCCGCGCGCAAGGCCGCGCAGCTCGATCCGATCGAAGCCCTGCGCTACGAATAACCGAGAACTCCGGGGCGAGTTATTGGCTTGCTTAGGGTCGGGCAGTGGACTTATCAAGTAGGCCTTAACGACGAACACGAGGCAATACGATGAAGATAAAGCGACTGCTAGGTCTTGTTAGCGTTATTGCGACGGTCGGTCTGCTCATCCTTCCGGCTGGATGCAAGTACCATCCTCCGAACCCGGAGCTTTGTAAGCTCATCAACGATTTGCCGTTGACGCCAGTCTCTAGCGATCCGCCGACAACCGTTTTTGAAGATCCGGGAACGATTAAGGTGATGGAGGGTTCGGGCTCTGCCGAGATCCACAACAAGCCATTCATTAAGGTGGAGCAAAGCGTGGCAATCCCCGAGTACGCCAATCAGGCGACGGTGTTTCTTAACGGCTGGAAACTAAATTATAACGCGGACCATCACGTCGCAGCCGTGGCGACATTGATCGGGAAAATTAAACTGGAACGGACCGGACGGGAAGGAAAGCTGACCTGGAACGCGGCAGGCATCCTGGCGGACGATGGTTTCGATAAGTCGATTGCCTGGCGCTACCACTTCACCGTGGTTGCCTGGAACGACGCCAATCTCCACGCCGTTGTGGATCAGGGCGATGCCGATTCCTTTTGCAAGGGTAGCGGCGCGCCCAGCGCGTCGGACAATTTCTTTGCTGCCTCAAACGAGAACGCTACAACCGCTCTCTCCTGTTTCCCCACCTTTCTTCAAAACGCCAATTTCGGCCCCAACCAGTCTGTAGCTGTCCTGCCGCGTGGATTCGGATTTGCGTGGACGGGAGGCCGTGATCACCACTTGCTTCAGATCGCTTACAATCTGGAGCACAGCGAGACATTCGTGCAGCACCAGTCCTATCGAAAAGGCCGACGGCAAGCTCGATCCACTGCCGAGCCCGCCTCCCACCGGGCACGTTGATTCGGGTTTTGTGAGCTGGAACACGTGCGCGATCTACAAGGACAATGACGCAAGGAGAGATTACGAGTTCGGCGAGTTGGTTTCGGCCATGGGTGGCCCTGATGTGAGCGTGATACAGCCGCCATTTTCAATTTTGCCCGGCGAAGACACGGGATTTTTTGGGGCCTGCCTTGGCGGAGTGCCGAGTGTACAAACTGAAGAATTTATCATCGACAATATTCCCTACGCCTATGCGATCCCAATGCTCACAGGCTGGGATCTGGACTATCCGTGTGATGATCACCACGTGAGAGAAATTGGCGTTTGGATAGACAATTTGAAATATGATAAGCCAGTCAATGCGTCCACCGGGACATTGAGCTATAAACTCCACTCCGTCCTTCACGACGACAGCAGTAACGGACATACCTATCGCCACAAGGTGACGATACTTGGGTTGCACTCGTTGGCGGGCTCGCCTGTGAAATAATCGATTCGTTGAGCCTATCCGCCGACGGCCTGGTAGTGGCCAAGACCGCGTTTCCACATGAAGTGCGCCCAGGCCCAGGCGATAAGGAGCCAGCCGCTTTGGATGGCGAGCGCTTGCATCAGTGCGACGCCTTGAAGGCGTCCGAGAAAAATCGCGACCGGACAGAACAACTCATAATAAAACGGCAGCCATTTCATAACGGCCTGGATACCGGCCGGCATGATGTCGATCGGAAACATCTGGCCGCCGAGAAAATATTCGAACGAGTAAACAATGAAAACGATGGTGGAGATTTCCAGGATCCAAAACGCCATCATGGCCAGGGAATAAGTGATGAAAAACTGGATCACCGCCGCCATTAACGTCGATATCGTCGCGTAAACGTAGGTCATCGCGTCGTGCGGCAGCTCGATGTAATGCCGGAAATAAAGAAAGATCAGCGCGATCGGCGGGATGGTGACAAAGGTGTAAACGAGCCGGCCGCTCAGAAAAATACTGAACCGATAAGTGAGATAACTCATCGGCTTGGTCAGCAGCGAATTGATCTGGCCCTCGCGAATATCAGCGGCGATTTGCCATTCGTCCTCGGTCGGCGTGACCAGGTTGCTGACCAGGATGGTGAGCAAATAGTAATAAATCATCGAGCCGTAATCGTAGCCGTGCAGACTACCGCCGCGCTCCTTGAACACGGCGCTCCAGAGAAAGACCGTGCCGGCGAGCGGGATCAAACCGAAGAGCGCGCGCAGGAAATAATTCCAGCGATACACGAACGTGTTCTGAAGCCCGATGTTGAAGACCGAGATGTATTTATCGATCGTTAGATTCAAAATGTGATCCCGCTCGGGAGCCGTCTCAATTGTCGATCCTGCCACGGCCGCAGGAAAATCAGCGTGCAGATCGCGCCGATCAGCGCCATGAACATGTCCTCCTGGGTGTCCCAAACGTCGCCCTGGGTGGCGAGAAAACTCACCGCCGCATCGCCGCTGATCATCGCGGTCCACCATTCGATCAGTTCGTAGAAGGCGCTGATGGCGAGAGACACGCAGATGATTAGGAACGGCATCCAACCGCGTCTCCCGATCACGTTAAGCCGGAGAAACATTTCGCGGGCAATCATGGCCGGGACCAAACCCTGGGCGAAATGGCCGAGCCGATCGTAATGATTGCGATGCCAATGAAAAGTCTCGCGTAGCCAGTCAAAAAGCGGGACCCGCGCGTAAGTGTAATGACCGCCCACACACAGGAGACAAATGTGCAAAGCGATCAGCGTGTAACAGAGCGAGGTGAATCGGAATCGATGATAAGTCGCGATCAGGACGAGTAAGCCGGCAAGGCCTGGCAAAATTTCGAGCCACCACGTCATTCGATCGTACGGTTGCCAACCGGACCATGCCATAACGATTATGACACCAATCAGCAGGGCGAGGTGAAAAGGAGCGATTCGTCTCATTGTCTTTGGCTCAACTCAACGGCGAGGTTGATCGCGGCGATCATGCTGTCAGGCCGGGCAATATTTTTGCCGGCAATATCGAACGCAGTCCCGTGATCCGGACTGGTGCGAGGGAAGGGCAGGCCGAGGGTCACGTTTACGCCGCTATGAAATGCGTGGAGTTTCAGCGGGATCAATCCCTGATCGTGATACATGCAAAGCGCAGCGTCGAATTCGCCTTCGACAAGACGATGGAACAGCGTGTCCGGAGAAAGAGGGCCGATGAAGGCGAGTGACGAGTGACGAGTGACGAGTGACGAGTTCAGCTCTGCGACGGCCGGCGCGATGATTTTAGTTTCTTCGAGGCCGAGCTTGCCCGATTCGCCGGCATGTGGGTTTAGCCCCGCCACCGCGATGCTCACTTCTGTTTTTTCGCGATCCGAGGAAACTTGACCGCTTAAAGCGGTCAAGTTCTTTTGGTCATGGCGGCTTTGGATGAAATCGGCGAGTAAGAGGCCGACGCGGACGATTTCGGATTGTTTGAGCGCGCGTGAGACTTCGCTGAGCGGAATGTGAGCGGTGACCAGGGCGACGGTGATTTTTCCACCGGTCAAACACATCGCGAAATTTTTCACGCCGCAACGTTCGGCGAAGAACTCGGTTTGGCCGGGAAATCTGAAACCGGCTTCATATATCCGGGCTTTGTGCACCGGTCCGGTGACAACCGCCTCGATCTCGCCGCGCCGGTTGAGCGTGACCGCTTCTTCCAGCGCAGCAGCGGCCGCGCGCGCAGTCTCGACGGTAGGCGCGCCCGGTTTGCACTCGATTTGCCGTCCGATGACGACGTATTCCGCGGAATCGGGGACACGTCCCGACTTCAGGGCAAGATCGACAATCTCCGGCCCAATCCCGGCGCAATCTCCTAGGGTGATACCGATGCGTGGTCGCATCGCTCATTGTCAGCAGCTCGGAGCATTCTCGCAAGCGTGAGTCGGTAAACCTTCAACCGCGCGGATGTGCGCGGCGAGGCTCAGGATAAATCCAACTGCCGCGAGAACAATGAACGGCGATAGACCGCACGAAATACTGAAATACTCTGTCCACTAATCGCAAACGTTCACCGCCTAACGCCCAACGTCCAACATTTAATGAAGAGGACTAGAACGTTTTGATGAACGCTTTCGAGCGAAGGCTGGTGAGCCAGCGTTCCTGGAGGCTCTGAGCTTCCAACTGAAGTAATTTCTTCTCGATGTCGGGTCGGACCTCGGCGAGCGATTTGGTGTCGCCGCCGCGTTTGTCTTCGACTTTGAGGATGTAATAATTGCCGCTGAAATCGATGATGCCGCTGATTTTTCCCACCGGAAGATTAAAAGCGACGTCTTCAAGCACACCGGCCAGCGTTTTGCGTTCGATCCAGCCCCAGTCGCCGCCCAAGTCGCGGGTGCTATCCTCCGAATAAACCTGGGCCATGCGGTCGAACTCGGCGCCGCTGGCCAGTTTTCCTAGAACTTCCTCGGCCATCGCTTTCTGGGCGGCGGAGTTGCCAGTGTCGGCCTTGCCCGGGATCATGATCATCCGCAGTTTGACCTGTTCTTTCACGGCGAATTCGTCGATGTGCTTCTTGTAATATTCCTCCACCTTCGCCGGCGGAATGATCAGGTTCATCTTGACGTTTCTGCCCCGCATCGCCTGCACGATCATGCGCTCCATTTCCATCTTCTTGAATTCGCCCAGCGTATAATTTTGGGCTTCGAGCGTTTTGATAAAGGTGTTGCGATCGCCGCCAAACGATTCGCGGATGATATCGTGCAACCGCTCCTCCACAAAGTGATCCGGGACCTGATAATTCTCCTTCTTAAACGCCTGGATGATCAGCTGCCGATCGATCAGATCCTGCAAAGCTGCCTGGCGCGCTTCCTTGATCTTGGCCGCGAGTTCGTCCCCGGTGTACTGAGAGCGGAGCAATTTTTCCCGCGGCGCAGACACGACCCGGACCTGCGAGTATGTCACCACCTCGCCGTTCACGACGGCAGCGATTC
Organism: uncultured Verrucomicrobiae bacterium; assembly: GCA_963815455.1. Taxonomy (GTDB): domain Bacteria; phylum Verrucomicrobiota; class Verrucomicrobiia; order Chthoniobacterales; family UBA10450; genus JBDTZF01. The sequence goes on along the minus strand of CAWFGO010000001.1, from coordinate 306,663 downwards.
CATCGACAACTTCCGGTTCGGCGGCGTAGGCTGCGTGACAAAGCGGCGCAAGCGCGAGCACAAGCGCGGCGACGGCCAACGATGCCATGGCAAAAGGACGAATCACGCGTTTCATAGTTTTTTTATCAGTGCCAGGAGTTCGCCGAGATGTTCCTGGATTCTATCTGCAACTAAACGGGGGAATTTGCCACCGACAAGTATTAAATCCCCGCGCCGCGTCAGCATCACCTTCCGATCCCTTACTTCTACCCGGCTGATACCGGCCTCGGCTGCGGCGAGCTTGATCTCGGTGAGAAGGAACAAATTGTCAACCGCGGGCGGGAACGCGCCGAAGCGGTCGCGCCAATCCCGGCGCAGGCGCGCCAACTGTTTGGGCGCCGCGATCTCGGCGACGTGGCGGTAGGCTTGAATGCGCAGAGTCGTGTCGCCGATGTAGCCGATCGGAATAAATGCCGGGATGCGGCTGTAGGGGAAGTTGGAAGCTTCCCGCGTTTGATTAGGGAACCTGTCAGGTTCCCCTACAGATGATTCTACCGTCGATGACGTTTTCGGTTCCTGCATGAACTCCGCCTCGTTCGTGGCCGCGAAATCGAGCCGAAGATCGACATCGACGCGCAGTTGCAATTTGTCGCCCTTGATCTGCGCGACGGCTTGTTTGAGCAACTGGCAGTATAAATCGAAACCAACCGCCACGATGTGACCGCTCTGGGCCGTGCCGAGAATGCTGCCCGCGCCCCGAATTTCCAGATCGCGCATGGCGATGCGAAATCCGGACCCGAGCGAGCTGTATTGCTTGATGGCATTGATCCGTTTGCGGGCGGCGCCGACCGACATCATCTCGCGCGGCAAAAGCAGATAAGCATAAGCCTTGTGCTCGGCCCGCCCGACTCGGCCGCGCAGTTGATAAAGATCGGCCAGACCGAACCGGTCCGCGCGATCGATGATGATCGTGTTGGCATTGGGAATATCGAGACCGCTCTCAATGATCGTTGTGCACACCAGCACGTCGATCTTCCCAGTCACGAACCGGGCCATGACCTCTTCCAACTCGTCGGCATCCATCTGACCGTGGCCAATCTCGATTCGCGCTTGCGGGCACAGATCGGCAATGCGATCGCGCACGCGCTGAATGCTCATTACCCGGTTATGCAAAAAGAAAACCTGGCCCTGGCGTTCCAGTTCGCGATTGATCGCGTCACGAATGATTCGTTCGTCGTAACCGCAGACCACCGTTTCCACCGGCAACCGATTCAGCGGCGGAGTTTCGATCGTGGACATGTCTTTCACGCCCACGAGCGAAAGATAAAGAGTTCGCGGAATCGGCGTGGCCGAGAGCGTCAGCACATCGACAAGTTTGAACAGTTCCTTGAATTTTTCCTTGTGCAAAACTCCGAAGCGTTGCTCCTCGTCGATGACGACGAGACCCAGATCCTTGAAAAGCACGTCGCCGGAGATAAGCCGATGCGTGCCGATCACAATATCGACGCCGCCTTCGCGCAAGAGTTGTAAAACTTTTTTCTGTTCCGCTTGCGAACGAAACCGGCTGAGCATCTCGATCCGCACCGGGTAATCGAGCATGCGCTGCCGGAAGGTTTCGAAATGCTGTTGGGCCAAAACGGTAGTCGGCGCGAGCACGGCGACCTGTTTGCCTTCCATCACGGCCTTGAACGCCGCGCGAATCGCGACCTCGGTTTTTCCAAACCCGACATCGCCGCAAATCAGGCGATCCAGCGGCCGCGGGCGTTCCATGTCGATCTTGGTATCGACGATCGCCTTCATTTGATCGGGCGTTTCGCGAAATGGGAACGAGTGCTCGAACTCTCTTTGCCATTTGGTGTCGGGACCAAAGGCGTGCCCGGGATGGGTCTCGCGCTCCGCTTGCAAGGCGAGCATTTTGCCCGCGTAATCGAAAATGGATGCCGTGGCGGCTCTTTTGGCCCGCGCCCATTTCGAATTGCCGAGCGAACTGAGCGGCGGCGATTTCTTGCCTACGCCGACGTAACGCGAAACGAGGTATGCCTGCTCGAGCGGGACGTAAAGCCTGGCTTCGCCGGCGAATTCGAGCGCAAGAACTTCTTGTTCCTGCGTTGGTGTAGTGGCGGCCGTGCCGGCCGCGATTTTGGAAATGTTTGCGGGCGACACGCCCGCCTCTACACCTCCCGATGTCTTGGGAAGTTTGATCAAACCCAAAAACCGTCCGACGCCGTGCTCGAGGTGAACAACGTAATCGCCCTCGGTCAGCTCGCTGAAATCGATCTGGGCCCGCTGACGTTCGGCTCGATGCAGACGCCGCCGTGGATGAGCGGCGAAACGCCCAAACAATTCCGCGGCCGAGAGCACCACGAGATTGGCGGCGGGAAAACAAAAACCGTGAGCCAGAGTGCCTTCGACAAGATCGACATCGTTGAGCGTTTCCTTGTCGTCGATAATCTCGCGAAAGCGCTCGATCTCGCCTTCGGTTTGGAAATAGATGACGATTCTGGCCTTGCTCGCCCGCCATTCTTTCAAGCGTGCGACAAGCTGCGCACGCTTTGCTTCCACCAGCATCAGATCGCCAATGGCGAATTCGCCAATATCGGTCGCCGCGGCGACAAACGCGCCCGCGTAATCTTCGCCCGCAATGTCATCCTGAGCGGAGCGAAGCGGAGTCGAAGGATCCCGTGGCGCGACCTCTCGATTTTCCAGCGGGATCCCTCGATCCGAGCCGGACGGGCGTTTTCGCTCGGGATGACGGTGGCTTTGCCCAATCCAGCCTTCGCTAATTTGAACTTCTGCGCTGGAATTCTCCTCCGGTTCGATGTCGATCTTGAGATGATCGTCGGCGACGTAATCGCGGACCCGGCCCGTTTGCTGATCGGCTGCGCCGATGAGGATGTCGATCCTGCTCAATTCGCGGACCGCGGTTTGGGTATCGATATCGAATTCGCGCAGAGAATCGATTTGGTCGCCGAAAAATTCGATGCGCACCGGCAACGGCGCCTGCCACGAGTAAAGATCGACAATGCCGCCGCGCACGGCGAACTGCCCCCGCGTCGTGACCTGGGCGACGCGCTCATAATTTCCTTCGATGAGCCGGTCGAGAAGTTGCTCCATTTTCTCGTCCGATCCTTTCCGAATTTGGCCGAGGGCGGACTTCAGTGTGCCGCGCTCGGGCGCGGCTTGATCCAGGCTGGCTTGGGTGGCGACAACGAGGTGCGGTCCTTTTTCGCGTTCGATCTGCGAGAGCAAGGCGAGCCGTTCGGCGGCGATCTCCGGATCGGGCAAGATGTTTTCAACGGCGGCAAACTCGGCTTCCGGCAGGAACAACGCGTTTGGACACCAGTTTAGCAGGCTTTCGTAAAATATTTCCTGGGAATGAACGCTGGGGCAAAGGACCCAGATCGTCTTGTTGATTCTGCGCGCGATGGAGGCGACGAGGAAAGACTGGGCCGACTCAACCACGTGCGAAAACGTGACCGGGCGACCATCGCCGATCGCGCGCAACTTGCCGGCGATCGGTTCGGCCGCTTCGACCAATTCTAACAGCTCGACCCGGATCGATTTTTCCACAAAAGAGCTTTCGCTGAAAACGCCGCGACTTCAAAACCTGCTCGCGGGGCCTGGGAATTTTCGCGGAGAATATCTAAGGAAAGCAGGAACGCAGGAATGTTTTCAGGCAGGGCGCGCTCTCTCCGAGCGCGCCGACGAATCTTGTGGTTACAACTTGCGCCCGATGGCGGCAGCCACGGCCCGTAACCGCGGAACGAGATCGGCGAACATTGCCGGGGTGAGCGCTTGCTCACCGTCGCTCTTGGCCAGCTCGGGTGAGTCGTGCACCTCGATCATGAGCGCGTCGGCCCCGGCGGCGAGAGCGGCCAGCGACATTTGCGGAACAAAGTCGCGCACTCCGATGGCGTGGGTTGGATCGACAATCAATGGCAGATGCGTTTTGGATCGGAGAATTGGGACGGCGCTGAGGTCCAGGGTGTAGCGCGTCGCCGGCTCGAAGCTGCGAATGCCGCGTTCGCAAAGGAGCACATTCATGTTGCCTTCGCTCAAGATGTATTCCGCGCTCATGATCAATTCGTTAACGGTGGCGCTGAATCCGCGCTTAAGCAGAACCGGCAACCGGCTCCGGCCCAATTCCTTCAACAGCGAAAAATTTTGCATGTTGCGCGTGCCGACCTGCAAACAATCCGCGTATTTCTCGATCATGGGCAAATCGCGGGCGTCCATGATTTCGGTGATGACGGGAAGACCGGTTTCGGCGCGCGCCTCCGCGAGGAAACGAAGGCCGTCTTCGCGCAGACCCTGGAAACTGTAGGGCGAGGTGCGCGGCTTAAAGGCGCCGCCCCTGAGAATTTTCGCGCCCGACTGTTTGACGGTCTTGGCGATCGATAAAATCTGTTCGCTGCTTTCGACCGAGCACGGTCCGGAAATCAGGACGACGTTTTCGTTCCCGCCGATTCTCACGTCTCCGACGGCGACCGATGACGCCGTTCGCGAGTCGCGCGAGGCCAGCTTGTAGGGTGTGAACACGGGAACGATCGCCTCCACACCCGGCATGGCGGCGAGCGGCTTCTCCCGCAGAAGCGCTTCGGGGCCGATCACCCCGATGATCACCCGCGACGCGCCCCGGCTGATTTGGGCGTCGAGACCGAGCTCGCGCACCCGCGCAACGATCCGGTTGATCTGGGCCTCGGTGGCGTTTGGTTGCGTGATGACGATCATATTTCGGCTGGCAGACATCGAGCATGCCGCCGGGAAAAAATTTCTGCAAGCCCAGACACTGCCCGGGTAAGCATTCTAATTTGTAATCGTGACCGGCGTTCCGACCGAGACGGACTTGAAGAAGCTTTCGGCCATGAACTCCGGCATTCGAATGCAGCCATGTGAAGCTGGAAACCCGGGAAGATAACCGGCGTGAAGACCGATGCCTTGGGTCACGCGCATGAAGTAAGGCATCGGCGCGCCCTTGAAATGGGTGCCGGGCGGTTTCGGGTCCTTGTTTACATCGACATTGGCCTTCACCACGTTGCCTGCCGCATCAACATAGTCGCCATACAGACTCGAGACGTGGTTGATGTCCTTCTGGATGACGGAAAATTTGCCGTGGGGCGTGTTCAAACCCTCCCGGCCGGTGGAGAGCTGGGAGATGCCCACCAGCGCGCCGCTCTTGTAGAAATAAGCGCGTTGCTCGCCCAGGCTGATTTTGATCGATGGTTTTCCTCCAGCGCCGTCGCCATCCCAGTAAGAAATGTTGTCCTGGGGTGCGCCCGGAGCCGGAGAGGTCCCATGCGTACCACCCAAATATTGGGTCTGAGTGGAGAACCGCGGATCGTTCGACTCACAACCGGCCAGGAAGACCACCAGGGCCGCGAAAAACGGAACTGCCAATGTGCGATAAAACGATGAAAACATAAATTTTTTCGGACGAATTTCCTAATTCGCAAGCGAGGCAAAGTCAAGGGATCGACAGCGTCCGGCCAGGTAATGAACTTCGCGTAAAAAGCCCGCTCTGCACGAAGTTTGCTCCGGCTTGAATTGTGCTTTGTTTCATGCAGACTTCCGGCCATCTTCGCCGGCCGATAATTTCACCGATCATGCCCACTTACGAGTATGCCTGCCAGAAGTGCGGCCAGAATTTCGAGACGTTTCAATCCATGCGGGACGAGCCGTTTAAGGAGTGTCCGAAAGAGCTCTGCCGGTTGCCGAAATGGGGCCACGGGAAAGTGAAACGCCTCCTCGGGACCGGCGCGGGTCTGATCTTCAAGGGGTCCGGGTTTTACATAACCGATTATCGGAGTAATTCTTACAAAGAAGCGGCCAAGAAAGAGGCGCCGGCTGCCGCGAGCGGTGGAGATAAATCGACGCCCGCGAAAGAGACCAGCGGCAAGACTGCACCCGCAACATCGACATCGACCAGCCCCAGCAAAACAAAGAAGGAATCCGGCGCGTGATTAAACTGATTTGTCCCGAGTGCCAGCACGAGAACGAGTCTGAGCGCATCTACTGTCACAGCTGCGGGACCAAGCTCGAGCGTTCCGCCGGTGCGTCGCGAGTTTCGCAGAAGGAAAGCCTAAAGCAGACGCAGCGTCGTGTGCGCAAGCTGTTTGATCCAACGGCGTTGAAACTTCGTCTCAAGTTTTTTCGATTCTGCAAAATGGTCCTCGGGGCGTGCGCGGTGGCGGCTGTGGTGCAAATGATTTTGCCGCCGGATCTTCCTCCGCCCCCGAAGACAGGCGACCTCATTCTCTCGCAGATCAACTTCGATTTGGAGAACGCAATTCTTCGTCATGCCCCGGTTCAATTGCAGTACACCGAGAAACAAGTGAACAATCACTTGCAATCCGCGCTAAAAACCAAGCGATCGAAGTTGAACAAGCCGTTCCTGATGTTTGAGAGCGCGATTGCCCAATTTCGGGAGGGCAGTTGCGCCATCACGGTGGAGCGCTCTGTTTTCGGATTTTCGGTTTATACCACCGCGAGTTATTCGGTCCGGATCGGTGACGGCAAGCCAGTAGTGTCGAGCAATGGCGGCGGCATTGGGCGGCTCCCGATTCATCCGCTCTTAATGCAGTTCATCGATATTATTTTTAGTGATGTCTGGTCTGCGTTGGATCGTGAATACAAGTTGGTCTCCAAGATGGGCGCCATCGAGTTTCACGACAAATTTGTCGTCCTGACTGCGCCGGTGCCGCTGCAATAGCGAAGCCGGCAGACTCACCCTCTTACCCTGTGCGAGCCTGCCGGCTCTCTGGGGATTACACACCTCAAACGCGCGAGAGTTTCGCCTGTAGATTCTTTTGCTGGCGATGTGGCTCCCGCCGCGGCTATTCTTTGATCGAGGATGCTGATGAATCGCGGTTCGCTTCTCTTATTGTCGATCCTAATTTGCCATCCGCTCCCGGCTGCGCTTCCGGACCACAGCGTCAGTCCGTCGCGCCAGTTCGTCATTTATGGCGCGAATACGACCCGGCGGGGCGCCGTTTCCCAGATCGCGGAACAGACCAAGGCCAACCTGCTCAAGATACTGGGGCAGCCGGACCGGTGGAAAACGCCAATCGTGGTCAATTTGCAATCGCCGCAGGCGAACGTTCCGGAATTGCCAAGCGCCGAATTGCGGTTCAGCCAGACCGGTTCCGGGCTGAAGCTGCAACTGGATCTCACTGTCGGACAAGACGCCGATGCTTCACTGATCGAACGTGAATTGCTCCGCGCGATTTTGCTGGAAATGATTTACCGGAGCGAAGCGAACATCGCTCCCGGCTCGGTTTACGTGGAACCGCCCGACTGGTTGCTCGATGGCGTGCTGGCGCTCACACCCGGCCGGGATCAACAGCCATTGATCCAGGCGCTTGCTCTCTCCAGAAAAATCATGCCGCTGGAGGAATTTCTCCGGCAGCGTCCCGCATTGCTCGATTCTCCGGGACGAACGCTCTATCGCGCCTACTCATTCGCATTCGTGCAATTGCTCCTCGAGGGAACCGATGGTTCCTCACGGCTCCTCCGCTACATCGACAATCTCTCGAGCGCCTCCAGCGATCCACTGGCCGATCTGAGAAAACAGTTTCCATTGTTAAGCGGCGATGTGGACGAGATTTGGCAATCGAGAGTGGCTCGACTGAGCGCCACGCGGAATTCTCAATTGCTCGGGTTTGATGAAACTGAGCAGCAACTCGGCAAACTACTGCGCATCAAAATCGCCGGAACGGGAGCATCAGCCCGCACGACAGAGCTAAGCGATTTTCTGCGGCGAAAACTTTCCCCGGCGGAAAAGATCGCGCTTGATCGATTGAGCGGGGAACTGCTGTTGCTGGGCGCCCGGGCCAATCCGGTCATGCGGCCGATCGTCCTCGATTATCAGCGCATTGCAACACTGCTCGTTTCGGGAAAACGGCGAAAATTATCCGAGCGCCTCGCCCGTTTGAAAACGACCCGCGCCGAGCTGACCGCTCGGATGAGCGAGATCGAAGATTATCTGAATTGGTTCGAGGCGACTCAATCGAAAGCAACGAGCGAAACGTTCGCGGATTATCTGAAAGCGGCGGGCGAATCGCTCGCTCCGGTCCCGCGACGGCGAGACGCGCTTTCGGCCTATCTCGATTCGCTGGAAGGCCAGTTCTAGCTTCTGATTTATGGACCGCGATCAGGCGATCTGGCCCAGCACGGTGCGGAGCGCGTGGAAATCCACCGGTTTGGTCAGGTGAAAATCGAACCCGGCTTCTTTGCTGCGCTTGACGTCTTCGTCCTGGTCGAAGCCGGTCAGCGCCACGCCCTTGATGGCGTTTTTGCGTTTAGCCTGCGCGATCACGTCGTAACCGGTGCCGTCCGGCAGGCCAATGTCGCTAAGAACGACATCGAAGTTCTTCGCATCAATCATTTCCAGCGCGCTGTGCCGGGAGTCGGCCACCGAAATTTCATGGCCAAAGTGACTGAGGAGGCGGGACAAGGTTCGACGAGTATCGCCATGATCTTCGACAACGAGGATGCGCAAGGATTTTCCCCCGGAATATGGAGCCTCAATACGATCTTCCCTCATTTTGAACCTTTGGCCTTGAAAGCTGCATTACAATCGTCCACCCGATTGCATCCGGCCGTATCCGGACAAATGATTTCTAGCCCCGGCAAAGAAGAATTGCAAAAATCACGGGCTCATCGACCCTAACAAGAGCGATGCAGACCGTGATTCAAGTCATCACGTCCGGGCGCGGATCTTTGCGGGAAAAGATCATGAACGACGTTCAGATTAAGCGGTTTAATCTGGTTCCGACCGAGCACCAGCGTCCCGGCCGGCCCCACGGCTGGGCCAAGATTCATAGCGAAACCGCTCACGGCGCCATCAATTTGGAATGGCACGGCCGCAGCAGCACGCTCATTTGCCGGGTGGTGACGAAGTTGGGTCACAAACCGAATTCGATTATTGGCGATTTCATCGATTATCTGCTCGCTCGTCATCAAAGCCGCATCCTGTCCATTCACATCATGCGGCGTTAGCGAGAACTGCCACAGTTGTAGCTCCCCTTTGACGAACCGGGCTAGTTTTAACAGAAGGAAACGAAGTTAACGAAGGGGTCGGAAAGAAGAAGATTGTAGGGTCCGCTGTCCTCAGCGGATTTTTTTCCTAGCAGGGCATTTTTAAGCCAATGTCAGTCGCAGAAAAACCGGTCTGCTTTGAACAGAAGGTAACGAAGGTAACAAAGGTCCCTTTCGGAGGGACGTGCTTCTGCACGTTCGAGGCGAGCAGGAACAGTCTTTGTCTACTTCGTTATCTTCGTTTCCTTCTGTAAGAAAAACAGCCTGGTTCGTTTTTCCTAATCCGCGGTTAACGAATCGTTCCGAATTCTCCCTGCTGCTGGATGAGTTTGGCGACGAGGCCGGTCCAGCCGGTCTGATGCGAGGCGCCCAGGCCAGCGCCAGTGTCGCCGTGAAAATATTCGTGAAACAAGTATCGATGTTGCGCTGTAGCCGCGGGCGTTGACCGCGGCCCTGCAGATTCTTGCATCCCGCGTTCGAATGCGCGTTCGCCATTTTCCGTTGGTAGCCAAAGTTTAATCAGCCGATTGGAAAGATCGTTCGCCACTTCCTTCAGATGCATGAATCGGCCGGAGCCAACTGGACATTCCACAGTGAAATCGTCGCCGTAGTAGTGATGAAATTGCTGAAGCGATTCGATCAGCAGGTAATTGATCGGAAACCAGACCGGACCGCGCCAGTTCGAGTTCCCGCCGAAAATTCCGCTCTGCGATTCGGCCGGTTCGTAGTTCACGACTTTTTCCTCGCCACGCACGACGATTCGGTAGGGGTGATCCTTGTGAAACTTGCTGAGCGAACGCACGCCGTAGTCGCTGAGAAATTCTTCCGGATCGAGCATGCGCCGCAGTAAACACTTCATGCGGTGACCGCGGGTTAGCGCGACAAGCCGCCGTTCGCCCATGCCCGGCTCGTGCCAGCGCGAAACCAGGCTGCAAAGATCGGGGCGATTGGCCAGGTACCATTCGAGCCGGGCCTTGAAGCCGGGCAAAGCGTCGATCAGTTGCGGCTGAATCGTGTCCACGGCCAGCAGCGGCATCAAGCCGACTAACGAACGCACTTTCAGCGGCAAATATCGCCCGCCCGGCGTGTGCAACACGTCGTAGTAGAATTCGTCCTCCTCATTCCAAAGACCGATGCCTTTGCCGCCGAGATTGTTCATCGCCGCGGCGATGCCGAGAAAATGCTCGAAGAACTTGGTCGCGATATTTTCGTAAACGTGATTTCCCATCGCCAGTTCAATGGCGATACGCATCATGTTCAGACTGAACATTCCCATCCAGCTCGTGCCGTCGCTTTGCTCCAGATGGCTGCCATCGGCGAAAGACGCGCTGCGATCGAACACGCCGATATTATCCAGGCCGAGAAAGCCGCCCTCGAAAATATTTTTGCCTTGGGAGTCTTTGCGATTCACCCACCAGGTGAAAGCGAGCAACATTTTGTGGAAGATCGTTTCCAGAAAATCGCGGTCGCCTTGACCGCGCTGTTTGCGCTCGATCTGATAAATTCGCCAGGCCGCCCACGCGATCACAGGAGGATTCACATCGCTGAAGTTCCATTCGTAGGCCGGGATTTGTCCGTTGGGATGCTGGTACCATTCGCGCGCGATGAGATCGAGCTGGCTCTTGGCGAAAGCAACATCGACAAGCGCCAGCGGGATGCAGTGAAAAGCGAGGTCCCACGCCGCGTACCAGGGATATTCCCATTTGTCCGGCATCGACATGACGCGTTCGTTGTACAAATGACGCCACTCGGCATTGCGACCTTCCTTGCGTTCCTCCGGCGGCGGGGGCTGGCCGGGATCGCCATCCAACCATTCCTCGACGATGTAATGATAGAATTGTTTGCTCCACAACATTCCGGCCAACGCCTGGCGCTGAATGGCCTTGTGTTCCTCGCTCAAAGACGCCGGAGCAAGCTCGCCGTAGAATTCGTCGGCTTCCTTGCGGCGTTTGTCGAAGATTTCATCGAAATCCGCAAACGGTTGATTCAGCCTAGTCCTAGCCCTCTCCCTCCGGGAGAGGGGGACGCCGGAGGCGCCGGGTGAGGGACCTTGTCGATTGTCGGTCCGGGTTAATCGCAAACGAATCGTGCGCGATTCGCCGGACGGAATCGCCAACGTGTAATGCGCGGCGGCCTTGGTGCCGATCTTGTTCGGATTAACGATGCCTGCCGCGCCGTAGCCCTGCGAAGGCGGGTCGATCCTATCGTGGATCACGCAATCGTTGATCGCGTCCTTCACATGGGGTGATGAGTTGGGCACACCCCAGAGTCGTTCCCCATTGGATTCGTTTTCGGTGAAGAGCAATCTCTCCGCGCCTTCACAATAGAGATGGTAAGTGCCGAGGCGGTGATGCGTGGCTTCGATGATGTCGATCTTGAGCGCTGGATCGGCAGTCCCGGCAGCCGTTGTCAATTCCTGGAGATTCGGTTTCCGATTGCCCCGGCCCCAGCTCCAGGTATTCCGGAACCAAATCGTCGGCAACAGGTGAAGCGTTGCTGGAGCCGGGCCGTGGTTGGTTGCGATCGCGCGAATTAGAACATCGTCATAGTCGGCCTTGGCGTAATCGATCTCGATATCGAAAAAGCCGCCGTCAAGCGCATCGGTGTCCCAAAGTTCAAACTCCGATTCCATTCGCGAGCGCGCGCCCGTTGCGCGCAATCAATTCGTCATAAGGAAAAGAGGCCTGCGGATAGCGATAAATCATCCGCATGAAACTGTGGGACGGCGTGCTGTCGATGTACCAATAAAGTTCCTTCACATCCTCGCCGTGATTGCCTTGCGGGTTGCTCAGCCCGAACAGGCGCTCTTTAAAATCGGATCGCGCCCGTTCCAAAAAGCGAACGCGAAACAGAGATGCTGTTTGAAATCGCAGATGCCGCCAATGCCGTCCTCGCTCCAGCGATACGCCCGCGATCGGGCTTGATCGTGCGGGAAATAACTCCAGGCATCGCCGTTGGCGCTGTAATCCTCGCGCACGGTTCCCCAGGCCCGCTCGCTCAAGTACGGCCCCCAAAGATCCCACCGCTCGCCAGTGCCGCGATTCTCGGTCATGCGCTCCTGCTCAGGATTCATGTTTGCCCAGTTCAATCACAACCCGGAACGAAAGCCAAACCGGTTTTATCCGCCGGTCGAGCCCCCCGGGGGCCGAAGGAGGCCTTGACCTCAATGGCTCACCCACCACTGGCGCAATTGTCTCAGGACGGCGGTCTTGCTGGCTACGGGCAGTTTTCTCGCCCATTCACCATTTATTCGCAGCCGATAACTCCGGGCCGGAAACGGGAGATCGACCAACTCGAGGTGGAGACGTTGGCCGGTTTGATGGTTTACGAGTGATAGGGTATAATGAGGCTCAACTTCGGGCATAAAATGCCCCTACTCAATCCGATACGATATGACCAGCCAGAAATGCATTCTCTCCGTACATTTCAAAATGCACGTGCATTTACACGTTTATTCGTCTAATTCTCGTTAGACCCGTGGGAAGACGCATCGCTCGGTGGATCATCTTTGCTGCATCTCTATTGACGCTGGCGTTGTCATTGCTCGTGCTCGGAACGGGTCCAAAGCAGGTCGCAAAGAATCGCTTGGTCTTGGCGGACATGCAGGATCGCGTCAGTGCGATTGAGGCGTTCCAGAGCAGAGAGGCCCGGCTGCCATCAGCCGGCGAGCTCGCGGGCATCAGCCAAGCGCTGCCGGTGCGCTACTTCCATTACGATTATCAGTTGGATACGACAGCCGGTGGGGGAGTCGACTCTGGCTACCCACAGGGCTGGCCGGCCTCCGGCGGCTGGGTACTCTGGTTCTGGCGCGGCGAGTGGGCGGAGTACTATTCGTCGTGGGACAGGCATTATACGCTCGCCGATCAGCTTTCTTGGTGGGCTTTCTCTTGGCCGGGCGTCATCGGTATCGCCATAGCGGCGGGATTGCTTCTAGTGAGCAGATTGCCTTTACTCCGTGGCGCGAAAAAGGTCTAACCATGCGATGGAGCGAACGACGGACCGCTGTACGATTCACTTTTGAGATGACTTCCACACTTCCACTCCGAGCCGCGCGCGCCCTCGTCCGCCGTCGCTCATCTTGTTCTCGTTAGATGTATGCTCGCTTTGCGTGATTTTTGAGTCCATAAATTAAGTCCTATGGCCAAAGGCAAAATTCCAACTCTGCCTAAATGGAGGAAGATTGATGATTTTTCCTACGAATCTCGCGATCCCGAAGGCGGTGGTATTTGGTGTTTTATTGGCTCTAAAGAAGCCAGTGAAAAAGTCCTTAATGAACGAGTTAAGTTTGCGCTCACTTTTGGTAAAATAAAATCTCCGAAAAAAGGACAAACTCATTTTCTGAAACCCATGTCTGAACATTGAAACATTTTTTTAGGGAGTTTGTGTTGTTCGCTTTTTCGCCGACTCTTAATAAAAGTAATTAAATAGTCGTTCCCGTCTTCTATTACTGATACCATAGGAGTTATCCTATCTTGATTCGACCGCATCCACCTAACAAAACGATGCAGCCAACCTCGATTCTGTGATGCGCCTAGCTGATTCTGTTTGCCGTCCGTGGGGTTTTTCGCTCGGTGGCTGATCTTGTTATCGTTAGGCGAATATGGCACATCGTATGTTTATAGCGGTTCCCCTCTTTGTAGTTGGTATCGCCTTGCTCGGCTATGGAACGCTAACGCTGCTCAGCAATTCGTTGGTTGATCACACCCTGGACAACAGCCGCCAGATCCAAACGGCTTTCGAGAGCGCTCGAACGTACATCGACTCGTGGGTTGCACAGCATGGCACATTGCCCACAGAGACAGAGTTCCAGTCGTGGGCTGCGCAGCAGCCAGAAACAGTTCACAGCGCGCGTTTCATCCAGCTCATGAATGGGCACTTTCCCGAGGAAGCGATCAAGCAGTTCGGGCCCGCACCGCCCGATTCATATTTGTTGAGCTACTGGCGTGGCGAGTGGATGGATTACTATTCCTCATGGGCGCGCAAAACCTCGCTCGAATTCGACCGGGCGCGTTATTTTGCGTTCGGTTCATCGTTCGTTGATTTCTTGGTTTTCGCAGGTTCCGGGGCCGCGATTTTTGCATTCGGTCTCTTGGCATGGAACCGTTCGCCTAACCCATCGCTCGAGCCAACCGCTGGCCGTTGTGATGACCAGATTTGATCTTATGAAACCGTTCTTGATGTTTGCCGCGCTCGCTCCCGCCAGCGGTCGCTCAACTCCGTCTCGTTAGGTCTTTCCAGTTATGCGCATTTTCCTTACGCTCGCCGCAATTGGAATCAGCATGATCGGATTCGCTGGCGCGAACCCGATCGCAATCGACTCGACGCGGCGCACTATTTCATTGGTCGCCGAAACGGTGGATATCGCCGTTCAGTCCACACATTCGGTTGTTTCCGGCACCTACTCGTTTCGCCAGGGAAAGGATGAGTATGCGTTCCTCGGCGAGAAAGCCGACCACATTACCATTGAGGTCCCAATCATCGTCCACGGCGAGCAGAGCTTCGGCTCGCTCAAGTCGTCCACAGCCGCGACCGTCACCGTCGGGAAGCGAGTCTTTCGCCCGACCGGATCGTCCGGCGGAGGGCCGCTGCGCGGCTTACCGGCGGACTGGAGATTAGCGTTTCTGGAGTTTGAGATTCCTCTCCGCGCGGTTCGTTCAGAGTTTACCGCAGCGATTCGCTACACTCAGCCGCATTTGCCCGGCGGAGTCTCTGCTTACTATCCCATTCGTCCGCCCGAAGCGCCGACTTCGCAGTCTATTGTCCGCTATACAGCCGCCGAGCCGACTTCGTTGGCGCTGGTGTCGAAGCGACTGAAAGTCGTTGAGACTCAGCCGGGCCGCATCGCCATTCAGCCAGAGCACAATAAACTTATTCTAGTTCGTGCGACCAAGACCTAACCAAACGCTGGAGCGAACCGCCGCCCGGCGTGTGTTCAGATTTCAGATGATTAAAACAGTTTCAGTCGAAGCCGCGCTCGCTCTCGGCGGCGGTCGCTCAGCTTGTTCTCGTTAGACGACTCATGCATGTCCAAGCCAAGATGCTCGTGACCGCTCTAATCGCTGCAGTAGGACTCGCGCTGCTGTTTGTCGATTCTCGGACCAACAATGCTGGACCACATTGGCTCTGGCGTGGCGGACGCCGTGATCCCGTTCGCCAAGCGTTATTCCGGAACGATGGTTCGCTGCGCCGTTTCTCCAGGCCTGCGATGCTACTCTTTCTCCTTTTCGGAATTGCTGTCCTTTGGATCGCCGTTCCGACAGACTAAAGGTCCGATGCTACATCTAGCGAAACTCCACGCGACGCCGTCTAACCAGGCGCTCGAGCGAACCGCTGACCGGCGCGACAATTTATTTCCGATGACTTCAACACTGAAACTCGAAGCACAGCCCGCTCTTGTCAGCGGTCGCTCATCTTGTTCTCGTTAGATCCACTTCACAGTTATGATTAAGTCAGACGTTCTCTCCACGCTCTCACTGCTCGCGCAGTCGCAAGACAACAAGCTTCTCGACACACTTGTCGGTTTTTTGCCGATTCTCCTGTTTCTCGCGATACTGTACCTGCTATTTCGTCGTCAATCTAAGTCGCCCACTGCTAAGCTTCATCGTGAAGAAAAAGAGCGCCATCTGCAACACATGCAGAAGATGGAGGAGCTTGCTGAGCGTATTGCCAAAGCACTCGAGCGAAACCAGTAGATCTAACCAATCAGTCGAGCCAACCGCCACCCGTCGTGCGTCCACATTTTGATATGACTAAAACCTCTTCACTTCGAGCGCCGCTCGCCCTCGGTGGCGGTAGCTCACTTCCGTCTCGTTAGGCCTAATGCGGCAGCTGACTCCTGAGTTGAAAGTCTTTATTTCGTCGCGGGAATCCACCTGCAGCGAATGTGGCGAAAACTTGGGTCGCCAGGCATGGATTACTCTTGCTGAAGAAAAAGGAGCATTATGCCTGGCATGTGCCGATTTCGATCATCTTGTTTTTCTACCGTCCGGAAACGCCGCCTTGACCCGGCGCGCCCGCAAACATTCAACTCTGGTTGCGGTGGTCCTAAAATGGAGTCGCGCCCGGAAGCATTACGAGAGGCAAGGACTGTTGGTCGAAGCGCAAGGGTTGGAAAAAGCGGAACAGGAATGTCTGGCTGATAATGAAGTTAGAATCTCTCGGAGAGAACGGGAGGCTATTCGAAGGAAGGAACTCGACGGCAAATATGTGGAAACATTTGGGGCGCGAGTGAGGCAACTCTTTCCCGGCGCCCCTGCCGGAAGAGAACGAGAAATAGCCGAGCACGCCTGCCTTAAGTATAGCGGGAGAATTGGAAGGTCGGCGTCCGCCAAAGTGCTCGATGAGGCGGCAGTCAAACTTGCTGTAATCGCCCATATCCGGCATCAAGAAACAAAATACGACGAGCTCCTGATGAAGGGACGCGGGCGATCAGAGGCACGAGCCGTCGTGGAAGAAGCAGTTCATCGTGTATTGCAGAAGTGGAAACAGTGACGGGCGATGCACCTCTACCCAACTCGCTCGGCAGGTCGTTGCTGATCGCACCGCTCTCATTACTTCCCCCTTGCGCCCTTCCTCCGTTATCCGCCGGCGAATTGATACAGTCTTTGTGGACATCCAGCCCAAGATAGAGTTCTTTTTTCATTGGTGTGTTTGCTTGTTCGAGTTGTTTAAAACTGGAACGCTTCCGGCACCTGCCGGCCGTTCGTGCGGCTCTGCTCCCTTACCGGAGTAGCCCGCGAAAAATATGAACGGCAAACACACTCTTTTTTTCAACCCTGCGTTCGCTCGCTCACCCCGCGTCCGCAGCCATAAGGTCTAGACCGTGAAGCGCATTCGCATCGTTGCTCTCATCGCTGGGCTGGCCACAGACCTCATCGGCACAATCATCGTCTCCGCCGCGGTCACGTTCGCTTTCGTTGCGCTTCGTGGCGCAAGCGGTCAGGGACCCGAAGCGGTTCTACAGACGCTCGCAAGCGATCCGTTATTTCTCGTCATCGGTTATGTCTGTGGCATCGCCTTCACATTGCTCGGCGCTTACATCACTGCTCGCATGTCGCGACCACATTCCGTGCTCAACACGCTTGTGTTCGGCGTCGTCTCTACGCTGCTCATCGTTTTCTTCGCGTCGATGTATCCAGTTTGGTACAATGTCCTCTGTGTGCTCACGATTATTCCAGTTTCCCTTGTGCCCGGATATTTGTTGGCACGCAAAACGGTCTAACCCATCACTGCAGCGAACCGCCACCCGTTGCGCGTTGCGCACGACAACATGACCACCCGCCTCCACCCCTTTTCGGCGCGGCAAGCTGACCACCCGCCTTCGCAAAGCTTCCGCCTACGTCCCGGCTACGGCGAGACGAGACGGCGCGGCAGGCAGACTACGGACCCCGCTCGCCTTCGGTGGCGGTGGCTCACTTCTTTCGCGTTAGGCGATCAGACTGACTTCGCGATTACTAGTTATGGAACAGAGTCGTAGAAAGTTCCTGATCGGTGCCACAGGCTTTGTGCTTTCGTGCGGCTTGATTCCTCGCTTGGGCATGAGTCAGGAAAAGAAAGGGACGCGCCTCATCCTGCTCGGCACGAAAGGCGGGCCCCGCGTCGGCGCAACAGGTCGTAGCAACTCTTCGACTCTCCTCTTGATCAACGATGTCCCCTACGTCATCGACTGCGGATATGGTACCTCGCGCCAACTCCTGGCCGCTGGCGTACCCTTTAACCGCCTGCGCTATATCTTTATCACGCATCATCATTCCGACCATAATCTAGAGTACGGCACGTTGTTCTATAACGCCTGGGTCACCGGTTTGGCCGCTCGAATTGACGCTTACGGCCCAGCAGGACTGGAGAAAATGACGCAGGACTTCTTCAGTTACATGAAACTCGACATCGACGTACGCATCGAAGACGAGGGCCGCCGAGACCCACGCAAACTGATCTTCCCTCATGACATTAGTAAGCAAGGCGTGGTCTTGCAGAACGACGACGTGAAAGTCAGTGCCGGCCTGGTGCGTCACCCGTTGGTCAAGCGGGCTTACGCGTATCGGTTCGATGCAAAGGATCGCTCAGTTGTAATTTCAGGCGATACGACTTACGCGCCGGAACTCGCCGAGTTCGCCAAAGCTGCCGACGTGCTCGTGCATGAAGTCATCTATCCGCCAGGTATCGAAGCGCTGGTCAGGCGTTTGCCCGATGCGACTAGATTGCGAGAGCACCTGTTGGCGAGCCACACTGTGCCTGAAGACGTGGGCAAGATCGCCGCCCAAGCTGGAGTCAGGATGTTGGTGCTTTACACACTTCGTCCCAGGGGACGACCCATCGATCACCGACGAACAGTGGACGGAAGGAGTGCGTAAACACTTCACCGGACGAATCGTCGTCGGCAAAGATTTAATGGAGATCTAGATTGCCTCAATCGCGCCTAACCAAGCGATGTGGCGCTACGCGCAAAGGGGGTTGCGCCAGCGATGAGCGAGGAAGCCGAGACCGAAGAGGCCGAGAAGCATCATTGCCAAAGTGGAGCCGGAATCGGGGACGCTCGGACCCACTGGAGTTACGGAAACATTGTCAAGATAGATACCCCCTTGGCTGCCGCCCAGCGTGTTGATAAACGACAGCAGCGTTAAGTCGGAGTTTGCGGTGAAAATCTGCGAGCTGAGTTCCCAAATAGGTAGGCCGAATTGAGAACTGCCGACGTAGGGTTCCGATACTACGTAGGAGAGAGTGGTGTTAGCGGAATTATGTCCGTCGGCCAGTGTCACCTGGGCGGCATAGACGGGCGAGAACGACCCGTTATTTTGTGAATAATGGAACGTCAGTTGATACTGTTGGCCAAAGACTGTTGCGAATGATTGCGACAGCCCTCCGGCTCCGCCTGGAGGAGCGAAAATATCACCGATCAGGTCGACGTCTTGCACGCTACTGGGGTCGAGATCGTTCGGCCCCGCCCCGTAGTTCGCGGTGGTCGTAAGATCGACATTTCCCTGAACGATAGTCCAGCCGGTAATGTATGGGTTGCCAGCGGGGATATTGAACGTCGCGTAAATCGGAGCTACCTGTACGGGAACTTCAAAGTCTCCATTCACAAGCAGATTTGCGGAAGCATCTCGAATGACAACAAGGCTGATTATCAGCAGAAGTGCAGCGAATATATTTCTTTTCATTGAAAAACTCCAAATCCGAGGTTGAGGTTGAGTCCGAACACGCATACGTTTCAGCAGAATTTATAGGAGTTGTCAAGCCTAACCGGAAGCAACTTTTGAATAGAACCACTCCGCCTCTGGCCCGTCGCTGCTCCCGCTAACCAAAAGTCTCAACTGTGACAGGCAGTGTGCTTTCGCTAGGCTTTCGTTCGCACGCTCCGCGCGACAACATGACTCATCTCTGTATCGTTAGGTCTAGCGAGCTCCACGTGGTGAAATCTACTGCCTCAATTCTTGCGATCGTTGCCGTGTGCCAATCGCTGGTAGCAGCTTCGCCGGTGCCACCGAAAGACGGCTTCGTCCGCGCAAACGGCATTAAACTCCACTATGTAGACTGGGGCGGCTCGGGTGACACAATTCTATTCCTGCCAGGCTTCAACGACAGCGCTCACGTTTACGACCAATTCGCTCCGCGATTTACCGATCGATTCCATGTCATCGGTCTGACTCGCCGAGGCGTCGGGGAATCAGACAAGCCCAAAGATGGCTACGACGCGGCTACGCGCGTCGAAGATATCCGTCAGGTTTTGGATACGCTTCGCATCCCCAAGGTGACTCTTATTGGACATTCAATGGCTGGGGATGAACTAACGCTCTTCGCCACCAGATATCCACTGAGGGTCATCAAAGTAGTCTACCTTGATGCTGCTTACGACCGCACGCCCGAAGGTTGGATCGCCGGATTAAGCGATCCGACGAACAAGCCCGGCATGACGCAGCGAATGCGAATGGAAGCTCTTGGGATGCCGGGAGCGTCAGACATTAAGGTGGACAAGATGCCGCCACCCGATGAATGGGCGATTCTTGTCGCTACACACAAGGCAGTCTTCGCTTTCCGCCAGGACTACACGAAGATTCAAGCACCGGCACTCGCATTCTATGCCGTTACGGCAAACCCGCATTACCCGTCACACTGGTTGCCCGAGGGCGCCAACGCAGATGTTCGTGCCAAAGCAGAAGCGTGGTGGCAAGCGAAAGGTCACGCGCTGATGCGCACAAGTGTTGAACAATTCCGCCGTGAGATTCCGCACGGCGAAATCGTGGAGCTAAACGATGCAAAACATTACGTGTTTCTTGGAGACACAGCCGACCAGGTTGCCGCCAAGATCAGAGAATTTCTCCTCGAAGGCCGAGCCGGCACGCAAGAAAGATGAAGCGATTCGATTCCAAGGCTCTCTACGACGCCCTCGATGCACGGCGTAAGGCCCGCGATTTGTCGTGGCGCGACGTCGCCGCTCAAATCGGGGTCAGCACGGCTACGATCTCACGCACGCAGACCGACGGCCGGATGGAAGTCGACGGTATGCTGGCCGTGGTCGATTGGCTTGGTGTTCCTGTGGAACGATTCGTTCGAGAGTCCTCTCGCTAGCGGTAAGAAAGTTGATGGGTGAGCATGAAGGAGAAACTCGGCGGGGCGAGTCCGGACGTGCGGAAGCACGTCCCTCCGGAATCGTATCCGTTGTATCCGCGTAACCTGTCACGCCGTAGCCTTGGCGTAGGAGGATCCGCGGTTCCTCTTCACTACGACCAGCTGATCAAACGCAGCTCGTGCGTTTGCATCAGGTGCGGATGGGTCGGCACGACACGAACGCTGAATCCGTAGGCGCCGCTTTCGGCCGCGGGGACAACCCCGCGATAAATGTAACTGCCGTCGCCGTTCCGGTTGCTTTCGCTCAAGATGGTGACGCTCGGGTTCTTGATCCCGCCGTTGTCCGCCTCGCCGTGATAAGCTTCCACCCGCACGTGTTGCGGATCAACCGCGCCGAGATGGACGTGCGCGCTCAACTGCAGCGATTCGCCTACCGGAATGTTTTGTCGATCCTGATTCGCGACCTGCACATCGTAGACCCGGACCTGCGGCCAATCCTTTCTCATCTGCGTCTTCCATTGGCTCAGTTGGGCCGCCGCCGCGCAGTTGTCGCGCGAAAAATCTTCGTGAGATTTCGCCGCCGACATATAAAGCCGCTCGGCGTATTCCTTCACCATGCGATGGGTATTAAAGACCGGGGTAATGCTGCGGATCGATTCCCGCATCAATTGCAGCCAGGCCAGCGGCAATTTCCCATCGGGCTTGGCGTAATAGAGCGGGATAATCTGGTTCTCGAGCAACTGATAAAGGCTGCTCGCGTCCACTTCGTTTTGGAACTCGACCGTGCCGTTATCGACCTCGGCGCCAATGGCCCAGCCGTTGTTGCCGTTAAAAATTTCGCGCCACCAACCGTCGAGCACGCTGAGATTGATTCCCGCGTTCGGCGCGCATTTCATCCCGCTGGTACCGCTCGCTTCCATCGGACGCAGCGGATGATTCAACCAAAGATCGACACCCTGGACGAGCCGCCGTGCGATGTAACTATCGTAGTCCTCCAGGAAAACGATTCGGTTTTCGAAGCCCGCTTCGCGGCTGAACCGGTAAACTTCCTGGATTAATCCCTTACCGCCCTCGTCGCGCGGGTGCGCTTTGCCGGCGAAGATAAATTGCACCGGCCGGGTCGTATCGTTGAGCAAACGCTGCAGCCGTTCCTTGTCGCTGAACAAAAGCGCGCCGCGTTTGTAGGTCACGAAACGTCGCGCAAATCCGATCGTCAAAATTTCCGGATCGAGAATCCGGTTTACCTTGCGAATGACCTCGGGCGATTCACCCAGCCGTTCCCGCCGGAGCCGCACGCGTTCGCGGACAAATTCCACCAGCCGCAATTTCAACCTCTGATGTGTCTCCCAAAGCTGGGTGTCGGGAATGTCGATGACCCCGCGCCAAAATTCCGGCTGGGTCAGATGTTCCTCCCAATCGCCCAGATGTTTCCGATAAAGAGCGGAAAACTCCGGCGCCATCCAGGTTTTGGTGTGAATTCCGTTGGTGATGCTGGTGATCGGCACCTCGTGCATCGGCACGCCGGCCCAAACATCTTTCCAGAGCGACCGGCTCACTTCGCCGTGTAATCGGCTCACGCCGTTGGCGTGCCGGCTCATCCGCAGCGCCAGGATCGTCATGCTGAATGCGTCGGCCGGATCGACACTCGATTGGCCAAAGCGGAACAGCTCGTCGAACGGGATTTGCAATTCTTTCGCGAACCCGCCGAAATATCTCTTCATCATGTCGCGCGAGAAGGAATCGTTGCCCGCGGGCACCGGCGTGTGGGTGGTGAAAATATTGGCCGCCGCGACAACTTGCAGCGCGGAATAAAAATCGAGTTTCTTCTCGACTACGTTGAGGCGAATACGTTCCAGCGCCAGAAAGGCCGAGTGGCCCTCGTTCATGTGAAATACTTCCGCGTCGATCCCGAGCGCACTGAGCGCTTTTACCCCGCCGATGCCGAGCACGATTTCCTGGCGCATCCGCATCTCGAGATCCCCGCCGTAAAGTTCGGCCGTGATGAGACGGTCCTCGGCGCTGTTCTCCGGGATATCGGTATCGAGCAGGTAAAGGCTCACCCGGCCGACCTGGAGCTGCCAGACCTTGGCGAAAACTTCGCGGTCCAAAATTTTTACCGAGACGAGCAAATTGGCATCGCCGTGGCGCATCTCGCGGATCGGCAGATGATGAAAGTTTTGATTGAGACTGATCGCTTCCTGGACGCCGTCCTTGTCGATCTGCTGTTTAAAGTATCCGTGCCGATACAACAGGCCCATGGCGACGAAATTAAGATCGAGATCGCTGGCCGATTTGCAGTGATCGCCGGCCAGAATGCCGAGGCCACCGGAATAATTCGGGATCGATTCGTGAAAACCAAACTCCGCCGAAAAATAGGCGACCGGTTTTGTGATGGCGTTGCCCTTGCCGGTTTTTCCGTAAGTGTCCGCGCGTTCGAGGTATCTCTTGAAGGCGTCGTAAACTTCCTTCAGATCGCGCAGAAATACTTTGTCCTGCGAAAGCTCCTCCAGCCGCGATTGCCGTGAAAGTTGCAGCATTCGGACCGGATTATGATTGGAGCCGTTCCACAGATCGGGGTCGAGATGGCGAAAAAGGCGGCGAGCGGAAGGCTCCCAGGTCCACCAGAGATTGAAACTCATCTCCCGCAGCGGCTCGAGAGCCGCCGGGAGGGTCGGAGTCACATTATATATTTGGAAGGTCGGCATGCGATGATAGCGAGAGCCGCAGTTAACCAAGAAAATTTCATCGGGCAAGTGGGCGGGCAGATGGTGTGGTGCATAACACGGGCCAAATCTCACCCTTATTGCACGGCTGTAGCCGGGATCGGTGATCCCGGTTGCTGCTAGTCGCTCAAGGCACGATCCGCCTTTGGTTTATCTGGACGCCCCTCGAAGAACAGGTCTAATTGTCGATCTTACTGCGAATGCACGAATCATTGCCGAACACGATCGATTACGTCGAGGTTCCATCCCGCGATCTCGCGGCGACAAAGAAGTTCTTCGCCGCGCTTTTTGGCTGGACGTTTACAGAATATGGGCCCGATTACGCTTCGTTTGATGATGGCCGGATGGCCGGCGGGTTTTTCGCATCAGAAAAAACCGCGGGGGTGGATGCGGGCGCTCCGCTCATTGTTTTCTATCAACCCGAACTGGAAAAGACGCGGACGAAGGTTGGCGATCTTGGCGGAGCGATCACAAAGGAAATCTTCGAATTCCCCGGTGGACGCCGTTTCCATTTTCGCGAGCCGGGCGGAAGCGAGTTCGCGGTTTGGTCGGACAAATAGTTGTCGATCTTCCCCATTTGTAGCCGGGATCGATGATCCCGGTTCCCGGCAGTTGCTCATCGCGCAGTTGCCCATTATCATGGTGGGCGCGCCGAAAACGCGCGTTTTCTATTCATGCAGAAAATTGGATTTGCCGAAGCCCTCGACTCGATCGTGGCGAGCGATCGACGTTACGATCGCGACGCTTATGTCTTCCTGCGCGACGCGCTCGATTTCGCCACCAAGCAACAAAAGAAGGTCAAGGGAGCAACCGTGCGCCATGTTAGCGGGCCGGAGCTGCTCGATGGCGTGCGTCAGTACGCGCTTAAGGAATTCGGGCCGCTGGTCACGACTGTGTTCGGTCACTGGGGAATCCAATGCACCGAAGACATCGGGCACATGGTTTTTAATCTGATCGCCGCCGGAATTTTCGGAAAGACCGAACAGGATTCGATCGAGGATTTCAAGAACATCTACGATTTTGAGGAAGCGTTCGTGAAGCCGTTCGCGCCGGAGAAGGCCGTTGAGTCGAAGCCGGCTCCGAGTTTGCCGGCGCCGAAATCGATATGAGCCGATTCGCGCCGAGTGTGGCGCTGGTCGTCGCGATTATGTTTAGCACTTCGAATTTGAACGCCGCCTCGCGCAAGGATGATTCAGCGGTCATTGCTGTTCCGGCGAGCACCGCGCAAAAATGGGTTTTACCGGACGGGCTTACCCTGATCGTGCAGGAAGATCGCAGCGCGCCGGTGGCCAGTGTCCAGGCTTGGTGCGCCACCGGAAGCATCGACGAAGACGAACGATTAGGTGCGGGTCTCTCGCACATCCTCGAGCACATGCTCTTTAAAGGCACCAAGACAAGACCGAAGAATGCGATTGCGCAAAAGGTCCAGGATGTCGGCGGTTACATCAACGCCTACACGTCGTTCGATCGTACCGTTTTTTGGATCGACGTGCCCAAGGATGGCGTCGGCACCGCGCTCGACATTTTGGCGGACGCGATGATGAACTCGACGTTGCCAGCGGAACGAGTACGCCAAGGAACAGGAAGTGATCCGGCGCGAATTTGCCATGGGGTTCGACGATCCGGACCGGATGGTCGGCCAACTCATGTTCGCCACCGCCTATCAAAAACATCCGTATCGTCTGCCGGTCATCGGGGAGTTGGAAGTTTATAACCAGCTCAGGCAAGAGCAGGTGATGCAGTATTACAAGACGCGCTACGTCCCGAACAATCTTGACCTTTATCGTGGTGGGCGATGTCGATGCGGAAAAAATCCATCAACAGCTCGCCGAGTTCTTCAAGAATTATCCGGCCAAATCGCTCAAGCCGGTTTTTATCCCGGCCGAACCGCCCCAGCTCGGCCGGCGCGAGGTTCATAACGAATTCGCGACCGAACTGACCCGGCTTTCGCTGGTCTGGCACATTCCCGAGCTCACGCATCCCGACGTTCCGGCGATCGATCTTCTTTCTACCATTCTGGGCGAGGGACGCAGCTCGCGTCTCTATCGGCGGGTGCGGGAGGAGACTGGCCTGGCCTTCGGTGTCTCGGCATTTTCCTACACGCCAGGCGATCCTGGCCTGCTCGGGATCGAAGCGACTGTCGATCCAAAAAAACGCGAGCCCGCGCAACAGTTGATCCTGGAGGTTGTCGATGAAGTGAAGAAGGCCGGAGCCACGGCCGACGAACTCGCGAAAGCGAAGAAGATTGCGCTGAGTCATCATCTGGATGCGCTAACGACCATGCGCGGCCAGGCCAGCGATCTCGGCTCGAACTGGCTCCTGACTCGAAACCTGAATTTCAGCCGTGAATATCTCGACGCGGTGCAGAAAGTGACTCTCGACGATATTCGGCGGGTCGCCGCGAAATATCTCGTCAACGATAACCTGACGATTGCTTCGTTGAATCCGAAAGGATCGCTCGCCGGAAAGGAAGAAGCGGTGAAACCCGTTGCCGCGGGCGAGATCAAAAAGTTTGAGCTTTCCAACGGGCTGCGGGTCCTGGTGCGCGAAGATGCGCGGCTGCCGCTCGTTTCGATGACGGCGGTGTTTCGAGGAGGATTGCTGGCGGAAACCGCGAAAGATAATGGCATCACGCGTTTGATGGCGAAGACGCTGCTCAAAGGCACCAAGACGCGCACAGCCGAGCAAATCGCGGAACAAATCGAGGCGGTCGGCGGAGCGATCGGCAGCGATGCGGGCAATAATTCGTTCAGCGTTTCAATGCACGTGACCAAGCCCGATCTGAAACTCGGCGCCGATATTCTCGCGGATGTTTTGTTAAACGCGATAATGCCGGAGAAGGCGGTCGCGAGGGAAAAAGAGGTGCAAATCGCCGGGATCAAGGAAGAGGAAGAGAAACTCACTTCCGTAGCGCGCAATATCCTGCGGGCGGCGCTCTTCACTCATCATCCCTACGCGCTCCGTGGAAACGGCACGGTCGACTCCGTTCAAAAATTGACGGCGAAGGACCTGCTAAATTTTCGCGATCGGTTTGTCGTGTCCAGGAACGGCGTCATTTCAGTGTTCGGCGACGTGAAGGCAGCGGAAGTGAAACAGCTTTTCGAACAATTGTTCGGCAAAATGAAGCCGGGCAGCCTGGCTCTCACCGACGCCAGCCCGTCGCCGCCGTTAACCAAGACGGAAACCGTTCAAAGCCTCAAAGACAAAGCCCAGGGCGTGATCATGGTCGGTTATCGCGGGGTGGACATGTTTAGCCCGGATCGGAACGCGCTCGAATTGATCGATGAAGCGAGCAGCGATCTCGGCTCGCGCTTTTTTATCCGCATCCGGGAAGAAATGGGGCTGGCGTATTTTGTTGGCGCCAGCCAGATGCAAGGGCTGGTGCCTGGACTGTTCGCGTTTTACCTTGGGACCGATCCGGCCAAGATCGAGCCGGTCAAAACGGCATTGCTGGATGAAATCCACAAACTGGCCAGCGACGGCCTGACCGATGTGGAACTTGTTCGGGCCAAGAAGAAACTGATCGGCCAGCAACAGATTGCGAACCAAAGCAACGATTCATTTGGTTACCAGTGTGCGCTGGATGAGCTTTACGGCCTCGGTTTCGATCATTACAAATCGCTCGAGCAGGAGGTGAACGCCGTGAGCATGGATGACATTAAACGCGTAGCCGCGAAATATTTTCGCGATCAACCGTATGTTTTGGCGACCGTGCGACCACCCGCCTCCGGCGAGCCTGCGGCGGGCAGGCCGGAAAAGAAGTGACGTGTGATGTGTGACGAGTGACGAGATAGCCGAGCCGTGCTATTAAGGCGCATCATTTATCACTCGTCACTGATCACTTTTTTATATGGCTGAAGTACAAAAAACAGGACAAACAATGGGCGAGATGTCGCAGCGCTTCGTCGAGTTCGTCATGATGCACGCTCAAAACGCCGCGCTTTTTTTGGGTCAGATTCCAAATCCCAAAACGGGCCAGGGCGAAGTGAACCTCGATCTGGCCAAGATGTTCATCGATCAGCTCGATATGATTCAGGAAAAAACGCGCGGGAATCTGACCGGCGAAGAGGCGACGGTGCTGCGTAACGCGATTTCGAATCTGCAAATGGCATATGTGGAAGTGGCGCAGCAAATGTCGAAAGGCGGTGCGCAGCCACCGCCAGCAGAACAATCCGTGCCGGAACAAGAGCCGCCACCGGCGCCAAGTTCGGAGCCATCGCCACCAATTGCTTCGACCGAATCCGAAACGGAATCGAAAAAGAAATTCACCAAGAGCTACGGCCCGTAGTAGCACAGGCATCCTGCCTGTGGGCGGTAGGCGTGTCGCCTGCCGAGAGAATTCTCATGCCCGAAATTCCAAAGTCCAGTCGGGTGAGCGCGGGTTTGCTGATGTTTCGCCGCAAGAGCGGCGCTTTGGAAATGTTGCTGGTGCATCCGGGTGGCCCGTTCTGGGCGAAGAAGGATGAGGGCGCATGGAGCATTCCCAAAGGCGAAGTCATATCCGGGGAAGATTTACTGGCGCGTGCGCAAATTGAATTCGAAGAGGAACTGGGGACCAAGCCTGGCGCAGAATTGATTGAACTCGGCTCGATCAAACAAAAAGGTGGCAAGACCGTTCATGCCTGGGCGTTCGAAGGCGATTTGCCGGACCCGTTCGAATTGAAATCAAACTTATTCGAAATGGAATGGCCGCCGCGCTCGGGTAACAAGAAGCAATTTCCCGAAGTCGATCGCGCAGAATTTTTCGGGGAAGAAGTTGCGCGTGAGAAAATCAATAGCGCGCAGATTCCGTTTCTGGAACGACTGCGCGAAAGGTGGAACGCGTTGTCCTCAACGCGTTGGTAAAAACTGATGCGCCACGGGCGCCAAATATATTTTATGTGCGCCGATGGCGTCGGACTAACATCGTCTTCGGAGAAGCCGATCCACCTTTGCCCGACACGTACGTCACTAGACCGGCTACGAAGTAGACGCGGTCGCAATCAGGGCAATGCCGTGCCGATGCTGGACTTGGCGAGAGCCACGTCGCTGGCGTTGATGCTGCCATTGGCATTCACGTCGCCCCGGCAATTCGCCACGTCGAGTGGTTGCCCGAGATACGACTTTGTCGCAGCGACATCGGACGCATTCACAGAGCCATTGGCATTCACATCGCCGACCAGGATCGACATTTGGACTGCGACATTTCCTGTGGCTGAACCGACCGTTACTCCCAGCAGCGTGACTTCGATGGTCTGAGCATTGGCTACGTTGGTGAAGGGTACGCTCACCGTAGTTCCGCTGACGCCGACGATGCCGCCGTTGGGCACACCGGCTGTTCCGATATCGGCCGTTCCTGAGGTGATCTGCACCTGCGGTGTTCCAGTAACGGTTAAAGCGCTCTCGAAGTTCACGATCAATTCATAATCGTTCGTGGGACCGCCGCTGCGGGATTCAATCCCGGGCGTGCCGCTAAGCGGCATGGAAAAGTCGAAATTGCCGGCGCCGCCGTGTGCCTTTCGGGACGCTGCGCTGACCGGCACAGGCCCAGCAACCGGCGTGACCAGAAGATTGTCGGCCATGAATATCGGGCCGTAATCACCGCCCGTGGGTGGTGGGGCATCATAATGAATCACCACATTATCGAATGGCTGTGTGGTCGTGATCGACAATGTTCCGCTGGGCCACGTTCCCGGCGGATTGATCGTGTAAGTGTTGCTGGCGACGAACGTCGTTCCCAGTAGGCGGTGATCCTCATCCGGCACGATGAATCGGTATCATACTCTTCTGGCGAATAGAGAATGGACGCAGCCGTCAATTGCCGATTGAACGAGATCAACAGGTCGCAGGGATAAATCGTGTTGGGATAGATGCAGTAACCGGAAAAACCCGGCGGGGTAAACCCGAGAGCGTCGGCACGCTGGATCGAGTAATTATAGTAACCCGGGTTCCCGCTGAAATGTGCCGTGATTCCGCCCACGGTCAGATCGACCGGCAGAGAGGTGTGCAGCGGCGCGTTATCAAAATCGAACAGAACGCTCTGCGCTTTTGTTTCCGCAAAACCAAAACCGAGAGCGACGGCCAAAACTGCAAGCATGGTCTTCATGTTTGAAACCTCGAATCGCAGTCAGCGGCCCGCTTGGCATATATTGGCAATTGCGACTCATATTTTGTTCCGCATTTTTTCGGCGACAGAAAATCAACTCAGCGCATGTTCCGTTTCTGGAGCGATTGAGCGAAACGCTAGGTAGGGGCGATTCACCCCAATCGCCCGCGGGCGGTTCGGTGAACCGCCCCTACCTGTCCTTGGCCGGGCTATGTATCGAGCCGACGCGCGATCTCGTTCGGATCGTCGGTAAAAGTTCCGTCCTCGTGCATCCGGAAAATGAGCAGGGGAACTTCCATGATTTTTGGATGATAGAATCCGTGGCCGTATAAACCTTCTTCACCAAAACATTCTCCATGATCGCTGCAGAGCGCGACGGTGATTCCCTGCCGGTCTTTTGCGAACCCGTCGAGCAAATCGCCGATGCGCGCGTCCAGATACGAAATGCATTCTGCCTGACGTCGCCACAGTTCTTCATCGAACTTCGAATCTTCGCTCTTGCGCTTACCAACGTGCGGACGCAGCCGGAAATCGGCCGTGCCGGTCTTGCCTTTCACTTCCTCCGCGCCGGGCATTCCTTCATGAATGTAGGGTCCGTGCGCTTCGCCGAAATTAATGAAGCCGAAGAATGGTTTATCGCCGCGTCGGTTCCACTCGCGCAGAATGTAATCGACCTGTCGTTTGGCATCGATCCCGGTGAACTCGAACCTTGGGAACTGTTGCCGAAGCGGTTTCGGATTTCGAAACCACGCCATCGCTGCCGTGCCGGTCACGTGATATCCAGCATCGACAAAACCGCCGATGATGCTGCCAGTTTCGAGCGGAAACTCGATGAGGGCGGGTTTCTTGCCCGGCTTGTCCCGCATCCGCCACATTTGCCGAATCCCGCGGTTATAGAACGGCTCGTCACAAAAAACGTGCGGCAACATTCCCTGAAACATTGCCGCGTGCGACGGGAACGTGAACGTTCCGTGGGTGTAAGCTTGTCGGGCCCGGCCAATCTTATCCAGCACCGGCTTACGCGCTTCGAGGTAGGCGTCGTAACGGCCGCAATCAATCGTGATGAGAAGAAAGTTTTCGCGGCGGGGGGCGGATTTCTTTCGCGAGAGAAATGGCAGCTTCATTTAGTGGCGCGCTCAGCGGCACTGTAGCCGCTTCGCTGTGCGAAGCGCAATGACGTAGCTACCTGGTGCGATGAGTTTCTCATATAGCCAAGCTGTTGTAGCCACGGCGCTCTGTCGCCGTGTATCCCGGCTGCGACAAAGAACGCCTCGACAGAGCGAGGCGGCTACAGCGAATTCTCGCCCAAGTCCTGGCGCCTGGCTCAATCTGCCAGTGCGGCTCGCACTATTCCCGTCCCCAGATCATCGCCACGGAAGTCGTCAGACTTCCGCCCATGTTGAAGGTGAGGTAACGCTTTGCATTCGGGATCTGGCGGGCGCCGGCCTGTTCGGTAAGATGCTGATACGCTTCGTAAACCTGGCGCACACCGGTCGCGCCGACCGGGTGACCATCGCCGATCAGGCCGCCACCCGGATTTACTGGAATGCTGATGTCGATCTTGCCCTTCATCTTTTCGTTGCGCACCTGGGGTAAGGTGGTCGCGCCACTCTTGGCCAGCTCCGCGCCCTTGCCCGACTCGGCCAGGCCGAGAATTTCATAGGCAATAATTTCAGTGATCGAGAAACAATCGTGCACGTCCGCGCCGTTAATGTCCCGTGGTTTCAAATTCGCCATGCCGAACGCTTTCTCAGCTGCCTTGCGCGCGATGGAAAACGTCGGCGCATCTTTTTTGTCGAGCGGGAGGTAATCAGTCGTGTGACCGAACCCGAGCAGACGCGCGGTTTTCTTCCTATCGCGTCCGATCTTCTCGAGATATCTTCCAGACACGAGAACGACCGATGCTGAGCCGTCGGTGATTTGCGAACAATCGGTAACTTTGAGCGGCGACGCTACGCACGGGTTTTTCTCCGAAACTTGCGACGCGTAATCGACTGTAACGTCGGCATCGCGCATCTGGGCGAGGGGATTCAGTTTCGCATGGGCGTAATTTTTCCACGCTACCTGCGCGAGATCGCTCTCAGACGCGCCATACTTGTCGATGTAAATTTGGGCAATCCGTCCGAACAATTTCGGGAACATGAAATCGCCGTATTCGGGTTTCTCATTGTGATAATCGGCCGCGGCGCCCAGAACATCCGAACCATCGAGCGACGACATGGTTTTCTGTTGCTCCGCGCCGACTACGAGCACGACATCGTAAATGCCGCCCATGATCCATTGCGCGCCCAACAAGACCGAGAGCGCACCCGACGCGCAGGCCGCTTCCGTGTGCATCGTGGGAATCCCGCGCAATTTCGGATCGATCTCCGGAATGAATGCGCCCAACTGCAATTGCTTGGTGAATTGACCTGAATTGAAATTGCCGACCGCGCCCGCCTGAATTTCGCCCGGATCGATCTTAGAATCATCGATCGCCAGCTTGCCGGCTTCGGTGATCAAGTGCCGGATGGTTTTGCCTTCCTTTTTCAGATTGCGCTTAAAATCCGTCCGCCCGCCGCCGAGAATGTAAACGTCGTTCATACTCAATTAACTTAGCTGATCTCTTTGCTCTGTCATCCGGAAGCGCTTGGCATGAATTCGGAGGGACGCGCTTCCGCGCGTCCTGGACATGCGGAAGCATGTCCCTCCGCTTCGCCTAGCGAGTCTCTAGCCCCAACAAATTGCCCACCGTGAGTACCTCAGCCGGACGTTCGAGCTGCTGAATAAATTGCCGAAACCGTGCCGAGAACAGATCCTGGCGCAGTTTCCAGTAATACTCCATTCCCGGAGAAGCGATATAGTGCTGGAGAAGACCGCACCATCCCTGCCAGATCTGCTCGTCCATCACGCCATGGACATGGTGGAAATGGATCGTCTCGAACGCCTTGAGAAATTGATAGCAAGTGTGAAAAAAGCGGGCCTGCTCCTCCGCCGGCAGCGATTGCAAATCTTCCAGCCCTCTTCGCCACACTCGGGCCAGTTCGGCATTCTGAGCTAACGGACTTGTCACTTCGCGCAGCGATGTGGCCGCGGCGTCCTGCGCGGCCAGCTTTGCCACCCGCGTACTTTGATGCACCTGAAAGGCGAGATAAAGGACCGAGAGAACCACCGCGATCGAGCCAATCAGTTGCGAGATCGCACTGATCGCGTCCCAGTTCATTTGGCTCATATTTTGCAATTAAGGATCAGGCATTGATCCCTGTGGTGTCGTGGCCCCGAACCTATTCTGTTTGTCATTTTCAATCAACAGGATCGACATCGCTTGGCCAAGCGTTTGGGCGGGGACCGCGCGACGCGTGCACGGGCCAATTGAAATTTCGCCAGGATCATGGAAATAGCACCGGGCATGGCGCGACTTCACGAATATCAAGGTAAAGCGATTCTTGCTGCTAACGGATTCCAGATTCCGCGAGGACGCGCCGCCTCGAGCGCCAATGAAGCCGTAACGGCTGCGAAGGAAATCGGCGGCGAAGTCGTGATCAAGATCCAGGCTTGGACAACTGGTCGCGCGGGAATCGGCGGTGTGGCATTCGCCAAGAAGCCGGAGGAAATCCGCGCGAACGCAGATCGCATGCTGTCGATGAAAGTTGGGCAGTTCCCGGTCGAAGCCGTGCTTGTGGAAGAGAAGATCGACATCGACCGCGAATTCTTCCTTTCCTTCGCTATTGACGACGCCGCCCGGGCGCCGGTGATTATTTTCGCGGCCGGCGGCGGGAGCGGGATCGAAGAGCGCGCGGCCTCGACGCGTCGAATTCCGTGCGCTGCAAAAGACGGGCCGACGGATTCGGCGCTGGAGGAAGCCGTTGCTTCATGCGGGCTTTCGAAGTCGCTTGCAAAGCAACTCGCCGATTCGATTCGAAAACTTTTTGCCGCCGCGCGCAGCGTGGAAGCGCGGTCGCTGGAAATCAATCCACTGGTGCTGACCAAGGACGGACAGTTCGTTGCCGCCGATTGCCGGATTACGATTGACGATTACGCGGTGGCGCGACATCCGGAACTGAAGATCGAGATTGCGCGCGAGTTCGATCATCCGCCCACTTCTCTGGAACGGGTAGCTTATGCCGCCGAACAAGCCGATCATCGCGGCACCTTTTATTTCGCGCAGTTGGCCACGGCAGCGCCGAAGGATTCCAAAGGCCTGGCCGGTTTTCATGGTGCCGGCGGCGGGGGATCGATGATGTCGATGGACGCGATCGTAAACGCGGGATTCACCATTGCGAATTTTACAGACACCAGTGGCAATCCGTCCGCGTCCAAGGTGTATCGCGCCGCTCGCATTATCCTGGCACAGCCCGACCTCATCGGATATTTCGGTTCGGGTTCGGGCGTGGCCAGTCAGGAACAATATTGGTCCGCCTATGGATTGGCCAAAGCGTTTTGGGAACTCGATCTCGATATTCCCGCAGTCATTCGCTTGGGTGGCAACGCGGAAGATCGTGCCGTGGAAATTTTGGATCGCATGTCGAAGCTCCTTCGCGCGCCGGTTGAAGGCTATCGAAAAACCGATACGCCGGCCTTCATTGCCGATCGCTTTTCCAAACTTGTGGCAAACGCGGGCGGCACCAAATGGAAACCGAGGAAGCCGCGCGTGCCGAAGTTCGTTAGGGATAAATCGGCCACGACGTTTCCAGTGAAAGGCGGTCGCGTTTGGATCGACACAGGGAAGTGGTCCGAGATTCGACGCGCGGTCGAGACAAACTCGGGCGGATTAATTGTCGATCGAAACGGAAAACCTGCTGGTTCATTGCCGAGCGAAGAATTTGCCAACAAGGATTCCGAATTGCTGGCGTGCGATGTCGAGTGTCGGCTTGGCGATATCGAAGGGTTCTATTTGGAGTTGGATATTCCCGGCTTGGATGAATTGATTGGCCCCGAAAGCCTTCGGGGTCGTCAAACAGCGGAAGGAGCGCGCTGATGGCAATTTTGATCGACGAGACCAAGCGGGTGTTGGTGCAAGGCATCACGGGGCGGGAAGGTCAGGCCCGGACGCGTTTGATGCGCGAGTACGGAACGAATGTGGTCGCCGGTGTAACGCCGGGTAAAGGCGGGCAGAACGTGCTAGGCGTACCGGTGTTTAACACACCGCAGGAAGCGGTGAAGGCGTTGGGTAACATCGACATCTCCGTGCTTTTTGTGCCGGCGGCGGGTGTGAAAGACGCCGCCATTTCTGCGATTGAAGCAGGAATTAAACTTACCGTTCTAGTGCCGGACCGCGTCCCAGTGTGGGACGCGATGGAAATCGCCGCTGCAGCCAAGGCCAATGGCGCGATGTTCGTCGGACCAAACACGCTTGGCGTTTTGAGCCCGGGCAGGGGAGTGGTCGGCATGGTCGGCGGTCGGGCCGAAAGTGCACGGCAATGGTTTAAGCCGGGGATTCCGAGAGGCGTCGGCGTGATCAGTCGCTCCGGCGGTATGGCTTCGAGCACTGGATATTATTTGGGACAAGCGGGCGTGCGCATTTCAACCATTGCGCATATCGGCGGCGATGCCGTGCTTGGAATTCGTATTCCTGATGCGGCGCTGATGTTTGAAGCAGACCCCCTGACCGAAGCCATTGTGATCTTTGGCGAGATTGGCTCGTCACAGGAAGAAGAACTGGCGCAGATGATCCGCGATCGAAAAGTGACCAAGCCGGTGATTGCCTACATCGGCGGGAAAGCGGCCCGTGAAGGCACCCGCTTTAGTCACGCGGGCGCGATCATCGAGGGCGGCCGGGGTACTCACGCGGGTAAAGTGAAAGCGCTACGTGAAGCCGGTGCAACCGTGGTCGATGCGTTTGGCGAATTGCCAGGTGCGGTAGTCGAAATTTTGAAGAAAATGAAAGGGCAGAGTCTTATGAGCGAAACCGACAAAAACGCGGTTTGGAATACGGCCATCACGCGCATCGAGCCCAACCGGGTCGCCGTGCGCGGATACGATATCGCCGAATTGATGGGACGCATTTCTTTCGGCGCGGCGGTCTATTTGATTTTGACCGGCGAATTGCCGTCGGAGGCGATCGGGCGTTTGATGGACGCAGTACTGGTGTCGTCCATCGATCACGGCGCTACGCCTCCCAGCGCATTGGCGGCCCGGACCGTTGCATCCACCGGCGCGTCGTTAAGCGCGTCCGTGGCCGCCGGGATCATGTCGATCAATCGTCACCACGGCGGCGCGATTGAAGATTGCGCCCGGCAATTGAAGAAGATCGCGGACCGCGCTGCGAGCGAATCCATTTCGATGGATGAAGTTGCTACGCGCACCCTCGCGGCCATGAAAGAAGCAGGCGAGCGGATGCCGGGATTTGGTCATCGCCTGCATACCAAAGACCCGCGCACGGCGCGGTTGTTTGAACTGGCCCGCGAAGCCGGTGTCGACGGAATCCATATGAAAGCGGCGCGTGCCGTTGAAAAATCGTTCGCCGACGCCAAGAAACCGCTCCCGATCAATGTGGACGGCGCCATCGGCGCGATCCTGGCCGACCTGGGAATGAACCCCGCGGCGTTCAACGGCATTTTTATGATCGCGCGTACGCCCGGCCTAGTGGCGCATGTCATCGAGGAGCAGACCCGTGAGAAACCGATGCGTCGTATCGATCCCGTGAAGCACGGCTATGACGGGCCGCCGCCACGAGGCGTCTCTGGCGGAAGTTCCAAATCCCAAACTCCAAACCCGCCTCTGCCCCGGACGGGCTCCGCCGTGGCGAGTCCCAAGGAAAAAGACGAATAAGAATGAAAGAAGAAAAAATACTTACAAAACATCCGCTGGGTAAGAGCGGGAAAAATATCGACAAGCAAAAGTACGAAACGCTCAAGAAAGCGATTCTGTCTACCTTGCGAGGCAAGGAACTCACTCACACCGATTTGTTCAAGCAGATCAACAAAACATTGAAAGGCAGATTTTCCGGGAGCATCAGTTGGTACGCCGAAACAGTTAAACTCGATTTGGAAGCCAGGAAATTAATAGAAAGAACTTCTTCAAAACCCCAAAAATATCGGCTGAAAGGCCCCGGACGATGAGAACGCGAGGTGGATCGAGCTCTCCGAGCTCGATGTTAAAATTCAAGCCGCTTAGCGGCTCAAATTTGATCGCTCCGCGATTTTGTTTGGCAACGCGCTCGGAGATCGCGTTCCACCTTCAACATGAGCTAGGTCGACAATCATTATGACAACGACTCGACAAAAAAGTTACGGCGTTAATGAAATCGCAGAGCTCTTCCCGAGCCTGCTAAAGATCAGTGACAAATCGCTGCGGGAAAAAGTGGCGGCGGTTTGGAACGAAGCGATTACCACCGGCTGTGGCGGGAAAGGCTGGACCTTCGACGAACTGCGCGCGGTGAAGTTCACGCTTCTGGCCGGCGACATCGATATGAAATTCGTCGAGCATCTCAATTCGTGCGCGCTGCAATGTATCGCCATTGCCGATGTCCTGGATAGTGCATTTCGTTGCGATATCCCGGTGAATCGCGACCACCTCATTGCCGGCGCGCTCCTGGCCGATGTCGGCAAGCCGCTGGAATACGATAAGGACGGGTCAGGAAAAGTGGTTCAGGGAAAATTTGGTCAGCAACTGAGGCATCCATTCAGCGGGGTCGCCCTCGCTTATAAACATGGGATTCCAGCGGAAGTGATGCACATGATCGCTACGCACAGTCATGAAGGTGACAAGGTCGAGCGTTCGATCGAGTCGATTATTTTTCATCACGCCGATTTTGTCGACTTCGATATCGCCAAGGTTCTTGGCAAACGAGCCGCCAAGAAATAATTGGTGCCCACGAAATTGACGAAAATTTGGTTTTCGATTTTCTTAGAGTGATTCGTGTGTTTCGTGGGTAACTTAACTCTTAAATATGGGATTGACGCTGGTTGAAAAAATTGTCGCGCGACATGCCGATGGGCTCGCTGCCGGAGGCGTGGTTCGCGCCGGTGATTTTGTTTCGATTCGGCCGCGTCATGTGATGACGCACGACAATACCGGCGCGGTAATTCCGAAGTTCAAGCAGATCGGGGCGACGAAAATCGCCGATCCGGCTCAGCCTGTCTTCGCGATCGATCACGACATCCAGAACGTTACGCCTAAGAATCTGGAGAAGTACGCCAAGATCGAAGCGTTTGCGAAAGAGCATGGGATCGATTTTTACCCGGCCGGCACCGGTATTTCGCACCAGGTAATGGTCGAGCAGGGATATGTGGTTCCGGGCGCGCTGGTAGTGGGCAGCGATTCGCACTCTAACTTATATGGTGCGGCCGGCGCCCTGGGCACGCCGGTGGTGCGGACCGATGCCGCAAGTATTTGGGCGACGGGTGTGACTTGGTGGCAGGTCCCGAAAGTGGCCAAGGTCCTGTTAAAGGGAAATCTTTCGACTGGCGTCACCGGCAAGGATGTCATTATCGCATTGTGCGGCCTCTTCAATAAGGACGAGGTGCTTAATCACGCCGTCGAATTTCTGGGAGACGGAGTGGCGAATCTCACAATGTCCGAGCGACTGACCATTGCTAACATGACGACGGAGTGGGGCGCACTCGCGGGTGTGTTTCCTTTTGATGAAGTCACGGTAAACTATTTGCGATCCCGGGTTGGCGTATTCACAGATCCGGGGCGGCCTGGCACGCGTGGTCCCAAGAGTCGTTCGGGCTACAGCAACATCGACATCGACGACTGGTGGAAGAACCGCCGCGACCTCAGCGCGGATGCCGATGCGGACTACGCGATTGAGCTCGATCTGGATCTGGCCACCGTGGTTCCGCATGTCTCCGGGCCTAACGAAGTAAAGACGATGGTGTCGCTGCCGGAAATGGAACGGAAACATGTTCCGATTCAAAAGGCGTATCTGTTGTCGTGCGTGAACGCGCGGTTCGAGGACCTGCATGATGCGGCGGAAGTGGTGCGGGGCAAGGGTGGCCGGGTTGCAGAAGGGGTCGAGTTTTATCTCGCGCCGGCCAGCGCCGAAGTGCAGGCGAAATCCGAATCGAATGGCGATTGGAAAACTTTGCTGGATGCCGGCGCCATTCCGTTGCCTCCCGGTTGTGGAACATGTATCGGCCTGGGAAGGGGACTGGTCGGCAAAGGCGAAACCGCGATCAGCGCCACCAATCGGAATTTCAAGGGCCGGATGGGCGATCCCGATGCCAAAGTTTATCTCGGTTCGCCGGCGGTGGTCGCAGCCAGCGCGCTGGCCGGATTCATTTGCGCGCCACAAACGTTTTCCGATCGCACGGCGGGCATTGCCCTACGGCGTGCCAAACCCAAACCGCAATCGGACGTTTCGGTCGAAATCATTGATGGTTTCCCGCCCAGCGTCCGCGGACGCGTCCTCTTCATCGACAAGGACAACTTGAACACGGACGGGATCTTCGCCGGCAAACATACTTATCGCGACGACATCACGCCGGCAGAAATGGCGGCGGTGACATTCGAGAATTACGACCCAAATTTCAACCCGCTTTACCAAAACGGCGACGTCGTGGTCGGCGGATTGAATTTCGGGACCGGCTCAAGCCGCGAGCAGGCGGCCACGGCCTTGAAGTTCAAGGGAATTCCCTGCGTCATCGCTGCAAGTTTTTCCGAGACCTACAAGCGCAACGCTTTCAATAACGGATTTGTCGTGTTCGAGTGCCCTGAATTGGTCACGCACTTGCGCAAAACGCTCAAAGATCGCCAGGCCACAACAGTCGCGCCGGAGATCACGATCGATTACGGCAAATCCACGTTGAGCATTGACGGAAAGTCATTCGCTTTTCCGGCGCTCAGTCCCGCCGCGCAGGAATTGATCGTCGCCGGCGGCGCGGAAAATCTGGTGGCCGCGCGGCTTCGCGGGAAGACGCAAGTCTGAAACCGGTTGCAATTTGCGACCGGCGTGGAAATTTCGATCGCTTTCTCCAAAATGAGTCGGGGCGCGATGCGAGGCACCCTTCAACCACGCATTCAGCCGCATTTCTTGTCCATCTGGTCTGCGCACGAGACAAGGCTCCTGGCCAAAAGGCCTTCCAGACCAACGCAAGATTTGAACAGGTTTTCGCAAACTGCGGGCGGCGGACTCATCGTAACAGGTGCCTGTTACATCATGAAAACGAAAACGAACCTTGCCACAATAGCGCTGGCTCTGATCGCTGCGCTGACAAACGTGACTCACGCTGGACTTGTTGTCAGCGATCTAAACCATGGCGTGACACCGCAAGATCTCGCGAACTCACTCGTCGGAAGCGCGGTCTCGATTTCGAACGTGACCTACGTCGGCGGGACACGCGGGGCGGGAACGTTCAGTGGTGGGCTGCCCATTCTTACGTTCGACTCTGGCCTGATCCTTGGTTCTGGCGCGGTCCAGACTGTCACCGGTGATGTGCCGTGTAGCGGCGGCGTCGAGGGACCAAACACCTGCTTTGAACTCCTGGGACCGGACGGCTGGTCTAACAGCACCGATTTTGGTCTGCCCGGTGACCCAGACCTGACCATACTCTCCGGCAATCCCACCTTCGACGCGACGATTCTCGAGTTCGACTTTGTGCCGCAGTTCTCGACGGTTCAATTCAAGTATGTGTTCTCGTCGGAGGAGTACAGCGACTATTCAAACACTCCGTTCAACGACGTTTTTGCGTTCTACATCAACGGCGTCAATGTCGCACTTGTGCCCGGCACGAATGAGCCGGTCTCGATTAACACGATCAATAACGGCAACGACAACGGCGGAGACCCGACCCCGCACCACCCGGACTTGTTCGTCGACAATGTCCGTCCAACGGTCACGATCGACACGCAGATGGATGGGCTTACAGTGGTGCTCATTTGTTCGTCGAACGTGACGCCAGGCCAGGTCAATCACATGAAGCTGGCGATCTCGGACGCAAGTGATGGAGTCTTCGATTCGGCGGTTTTCATCCAGGCGCGGAGCCTGATTAGCGGGACAGGGATCGAGACAGAGCTGACGGACGGTGTCCAAACGGCTCCGATGATCACGGTTCCCCAGGGGACGGTGGTCAGAGATGAGGCCGAGCTGGAAGGAGTGAACTTCAACACCGCCATCGGCACAGTCACCTACACCGTGTACTCGGACGAAAACTGCTCCGTTCTTTATGCCACCGCTGGGACCAAGACCGTCACCAACGGGATTGTCCCGCACTCCGATCCAATCACCTTCAATCAGGTCGGCACCTATTACTGGAAAGCCGCCTACAGCGGCGATGAGACTCACAACCCGGTCATCAGCCGCTGTGGTGATGAGGTCCTAACGGTCACGCCCTTTTTCCTGCTCACATCGGCAGTCTCGCGAAAGACCCACGGAGACGCTGGGACTTTTGATGTCAATCTTCCGCTCACTGGTGAACCAGGCGTAGAATGCCGAAGTAGTGGCGGTGCGCACACCCTCGTCTTTACCTTTAGCAGCGAAATCGTCAGCGGTAGCGCCCGTGTGGAAAGCGGCGAAGGCGACGTTTTGGGCACTCCCATCTTCGCCGGCAACACAATGACTGTGAACCTGACCGGCGTCCTCAACGCGCAAACGCTCACGATTGAACTCAGCAATGTCACGGATGTCCTCGCACAAGTATTGCCGATTACGTTGGTGAACATGGGTGTGCTGATCGGCGACACCAATGGCAACAAGATGGTCAGCGCATCCGACGTCGCACAAACCAAAGCACAACTTGGTCAGCTGGTGACGAGCGCGAACTTCCCGATGGACGTGAATGTCAATGGCACGGTCAACGCCAGTGACGTTTCCCAGGTGAAAGCACGTCTGGGCACGGGCATGCCATGACCGCTGGGCGACATTCGTTCAAGTCGAATCGATAGCGTCGACTTGAACATCCGCCGCCGGATTGGAATCTGTTGGTCTCCCGCCGCGCAGGAATTGATCGTGGCCGGCGGCGCGGAAAATCTGGTCGCCGCGCGGCTTCGCGCGAAATAATCCCGTCTTCATCCGGGGAGCACAGGCTGCCAGCCTGTCCATCTCGGCAGCTTGCCGAGATGATGCTTCGCATGCACAAAGTCTGCGACGGCTGGCAGCCGTCGCCCACAGGCTAGCAGCCTGTGCTCCCCAGGATCATTCCCGCGTTATCCGCCAAATCCGCGGTTAGTCTGGACGCCGCGACTTGCAGGCAGCGAGGCTCCTCGATAAAGTCGGGACCTTATGGCGAAATATAAGATTGCGTGGATGCCCGGCGACGGAGTGGGCAACGATGTCATGGAGGCGACGCGCCTCGTGTTGGATCGGCTGAAACTCGACGCCGAATACATCCCTTGCGACATCGGTTGGGAATTTTGGTGCAAGGAAGGCAACGCATTGCCAGATCGCACAGTGAAGGCATTGAAGGAAACGACATGCGGACTGTTTGGCGCGATCACCAGCAAACCGCAATCGGAAGCCAAGGAAGAATTGGCGCCGGAATTGAAGGACAAAGGCCTCGTCTATTTTTCGCCCATTGTAGGTCTGCGCCAGATGTTCAACCTGCACACCAACATGCGGCCGTGCAAAAGTTACCCCGGCAATCCACTGAACTTTCGCGGAAACAAGATCACGAACCCGGGCGGTGAAGATGTCCCGATCGATCAGGTCGTGTTTCGTGAAAACACCGAAGGCATGTACGGCGGCGTGGAATTTTTCCCGTTGCCGGAGCCGGTTTACACCGCGCTGTGCGCGAACCCGAAGATGAAGAAGTGGAAAGACAAAGCGGGCTTGGAGAACATTGCGCTCTCCACTCGGATCATGAGCAAGCAAGGGTGTACGAGCATTTGCAAACAAGCGTTCGAGTTCGCCAAGAAAACCGGCCGCAAACGCGTCACCCTGATCGAGAAACCCAATGTGCTCCGGGAAACCGGCGGTCTGATGATGCGCTGCTTCAAAGAAGTCGCCAAAGGTTATCCCGATATTCGCGCGGATGACGCCAACATCGACGCCATCTGCATGTGGATGTTCAAGAATCCCCAGGATTATTCCGTGCTTGTCGCGGAAAACATGTTCGGCGACATCGTCAGCGATTTGTGCGCCGGCCTGGTCGGCGGACTCGGCTTCGCGCCCAGCGCCAATCTCGGCGACAACTACGCCGTCTTCGAACCGACGCATGGATCGGCGCCGAAATATGCGGGTCAATACAAAGTCAATCCAATCGCGATGTTGTTAACCGCGAAGCTAATGCTCGATTGGCTCAAAGAAACCGAAATGGCCACTCGTCTGGAAGCCGCCATCGCCCGCGTCATCGCAGAAGGCAAAGTCCGCACCTACGACATGGGTGGCAAAGCTTCCACACTCGACGTAGCTAAGGCGGTTGCGGATTACGCGAGCTGAGAAGAGAACGGCCCACGAAACACCCGCCTTCGCCAAGGCTACAGCGGGGCAAGCACGAATTGACGCGAACTTTTTAGATTCTGTCATCCTGAGCGAAGCACAGCGGAGTCGAAGGATCCCGCGGAAGCACCTTCAAGGTAACGCCACGGGATTCCTCGACTGCGCTCGGAATGACGAATCGTGATTCGTGTGCTTCGTGGGCAAAAATCCTAATTC
Organism: uncultured Verrucomicrobiae bacterium; assembly: GCA_963815455.1. Taxonomy (GTDB): domain Bacteria; phylum Verrucomicrobiota; class Verrucomicrobiia; order Chthoniobacterales; family UBA10450; genus JBDTZF01. Next base: position 263,756 of record CAWFGO010000001.1, on the reverse strand, counting down.
CGAACCGGCACCGGGTGACACGATACTGCGGTCGCCAGCGGGGATTTAACGGACGGAAGCGGTCGAACACGGTCCGGTCGCAACAAACGGTGAGCTTTGGACAATCGATGCAAAGCGTGATCCGGTTGGAACAATGAGGATTAGTGTAAAGGAAATCTCATGAAGAGTTTCACCGCACTATGAAAATACAACGGATCATTTATCTCGTCGCCGGCACGCTCGTGCTCACCGGGCTCGCCCTCGGGGTCTGGGTCAACCAACTCTGGTTGCTCCTCTCGGCGTTTGTCGGGCTGAATTTATTTCAGACGGCCTTCACCGGCTTCTGCCCGCTCGAGCGCATTCTCCTCAAGCTTGGCGTCGGCCGGACTGGCGAGGAGTGCGGCGCTGCGCCACACTAGGCGCTGATGAAGTTCCCGCGCTCGCTCGTCATCGTCGTGGCTGTCCTCGCGCTGGCCGCGTGTCATTCGAAAAAGGAAACCGCGCCCGAGTCACTGCCACCGGCCACAGTCCGCGTCGCGGCGGTGACGGATAAGGCGCGGACTTCGAGCGAGGAAGTTGTCGGCACCGTGCAGCCCAAGCTGCGAGCGGTGATCGAGGCAAAGGTCAGCGGACGAATCGAGAAGCTGCTGGTCGCGCCCGGGCAGCAGGTCAGGGCGGGCGATTTGCTCGTCCAGCTCGATGCCCGCGAGATTCAGGCGAAGCTCGACCAGGCATTGGCGGTGCGCGAGCAAACGACCCGCGATCTCGAACGCGCCCGGAAGTTGCTTGACCAGAAAATCACAGCGCAGGCTGAGTTTGATACGGTGCAGGCGCGCGAGCGGGTCGCGGCCGGAGCGGTGACGGAAACCCAGACAGCGCTTAGCTACACAAAAATACTCGCGCCATTCGATGGTGTGGTTACGCGCAAGCTGGCAGATGTCGGCGATTTGGCGGCGCCGGGCAAACCGATCCTCGAGATGGAAGACCCGGCCGCTTTAAGATTCGAAGCCGATGTGCCGGAAGCGCTGGCCCGAGATATCAAGATCGGTGACAAACTTCCGGTGCGCGTCAGCGCTGCGGCAACAGATATTGAAGGAACAGTGGTTGAAATGGCGCCAGTTGCCGACCCCTCAAGCCGCACTTTCCTTGTAAAACTTGATCTACCGCGGACGGAAGGTGTGCGTAGTGGACAGTTCGGCCGGGTCCTCATCCCCACGGGCAAGACGGACGCCGTCTTCGTGCCGGCGTCGGCCCTGATCGTGCGCGGGCAAATGGAGACCGTGTTCGTAGCCGTAAATGGGCACGCGCAACTTCGCCTTGTCCGCACCGGCAAGCGCACCAGCAATGAGGTGGAACTGCTCGCCGGCATCAGTCGCGGGGAGAAGGTTGTCATCGAGGGCGCGGCGGAATTGCACGACGGTCAGCCCATTACCGCCAAGCCGTGAACGATCCGAGTCGAGAGCAGGCCGTCAGTGCGCGCGGCCCGGCCGGCCGCATCGCCCGCACGTTCATCAATTCGAAGCTCACCCCACTGATCGTCATCGCGGCGGTCCTGCTCGGCCTTGCGGCGATCATCCTGCTGCCGCGCGAGGAGGAGCCGCAGATCAAGGTGCCGATGGTGGATGTGATGGTGAACATGGCCGGCTTCACTGCGAAGGAAGTCGAGGAGCGCGCCACGCGCCCGATGGAAAAGTTGCTCTGGGAAATCCCGGGCGTGGAATACATTTACTCAACCTCGCGCGATAGCGAGAGCCTCGTCATCGTGCGTTTCAAGGTCGGCTCCGATCCCGAGGAGTGTCTCGTGCGATTGACGGAAAAACTGCGCTCGAATTACGATCGCATCCCGCACGGCGTCGGCACGCCCCTGATTAAGCCGAAGTCGATCGATGACGTGCCGATTCTCGCGCTCAGCTTTCACAGTGCACGTTACGATCATCTCATGCTTCGCCGGTTGGTGGCGGAAGTGGACGACGCGGTCAAAGCTGTGCCTCTGGTCGCGGAAACGACCATCATCGGCGGGGCACGGCGCGAGGTGCGCGTGCTGCTCGATCCGGTGCGGCTCGCCTCGCGCAATCTGAGCGCAGCCGGCCTCGTGCTCATGCTGCAGCAGGCCAACAAGCAGTACCGTTCCGGCGGCCTAACGACAAACAACCGGGAGTTCGTGATTGAAACCGGTGCGTTTCTGACCAGCGCGGCGGATGTGGGTAATGTGGTCGTCGGCGTCTTCAGCGGACGGCCCGTTTATCTGCGTGAGGTCGCGACCATCGTCGATGGGGCGGAGGAACCGTCGAACTACACCTTCCTCGGCTGGGGAGCGCACGCGCCTCGCCGCGATTCCTCTTCGAACGAAGCAGTCGGCGAGGCGTCGACTGCAGCTGGCGAAGCGCGCGCGCTCCCCAGCGAAGAGCCCTCCGTCACGCTCAGCATCGCCAAGCGGCCGGGCGCCAACGCGATCGGCGTCACCCGCGAGGTGCTGCGAAAGATCGAAACGCTCAAGGGCACGCTCATCCCGCGCGATGTCGAGGTGTCCATCACCCGCAATTACGGCGAGACGGCGGCGGAGAAATCGAACGAGCTTCTGTTTCACATGGGCCTCGCCGTCATCGGCGTGTCGCTCCTCATCTGTGTCACGCTCGGCTGGCGCGAATCGATCATCGTCGCGCTCGCCATCCCGGCCACGCTCGCGCTCACCCTGCTCGTTTTTTATCTCCTCGGTTTCACTCTCAATCGCATCACGCTCTTCGCGCTCATCTTCTCCATCGGCATCCTGGTCGATGACGCGATCGTGGTGGTGGAAAATATCGTCCGCCATTTTCATCTCCGGCAAAACAAAGGCCGCAACTGGGCCGCGATCGCGGTCGAAGCGGTCAGCGAAGTCGGCAACCCGACGATCCTCGCGACCTTTGCCGTGATCGCGGCGGTGCTGCCGATGGCATTCGTCGGCGGACTCATGGGGCCTTACATGCGTCCGATCCCGATCGGCGCAAGCGCGGCGATGGGCTGGTCGCTCGCGATCGCTTTTATCGTCACACCGTGGGCGTCGATCCGAATCTTGCGCTGGGGAAAAAAGTATTCGCGTCTGACCGAAGGCACCGCGCCTAACGAGCCGCACAGCCACTTCGTCCACGAGGAGGATTTTTTCACTCGGATCTATCGACGGCTGATGGGACCAATGATCGCGCAGCCGCGCTGGCGCTGGATTTTTCTTGGCTCGATCAGCGGGCTGCTGCTGCTGGCAATGGCGCTGGTCGCGCTCGGGTTGGTGAAAGTGAAAATGCTGCCTTTCGATAACAAGAGCGAGTTCCAGGTGATTTTAAACATGCCGGAGGGCAGCTCGCTCGAACGGACCGCGCAGGCTGCCCGCGAAATTGCCGCCGCTGTCCGCGTCGAGCCGGAAGTGACCGACTACCAGATTTACGTCGGCGTTTCCGCGCCGTATAATTTTAACGGGCTCGTCAGGCACTACTTTCTGCGCCAGGGCGCGAACGTCGCCGATATCCAGGTGAATCTGCTAACGAAAGGCGAGCGGAGCGCGCGAAGCCATGACATCGCGAAACGGGTCCGCCCGCGCATCGCCGAGATCGCGGCGAAATACGACGCCCGCGTCGCGGTCGCCGAGGTGCCGCCCGGTCCGCCCGTTTTGCAAACGCTGGTCGCGGAAGTCTACGGCCCTGACGAATCGGATCGTCACGCGCTCGCCCGCAAGGTGCGCGATATTTTCAAAAGCACGCCGGGCGTGGTCGATGTCGATTGGTATGTCGAAGCCGATCAGCCGAAGGCCCGCTTTGTTATCGACAAGGAAAAGGCCGCGCTTCACGGCATCAGCGCCGAGACGATTTCGCGGACGTTGCGCATCGCCGTTGGCGGCGAGTCGGTCGATCTCCTCCATCTCCCGCGAGAGAAAGAGGACGTGAATATCATGCTCGAGCTGCCGCGTTCTTCGCGCACGACGCCGGATGAATTGCTCGCCTTGCGCGTCCGGTCGGGCGACGCCAACGCACTGCCCGAGCCCGGCGCCGTTGGCTTCGCGCCGCTCATTCCGCTGCGTGAGCTGGTGCACGTCGAGCAGACCACGACCGAGAAAAGCATCTACCACAAAAACCTGCTGCCGGTGACCTACGTCATCGGCGACGTGGCCGGCGTGATCGAAAGTCCTGTCTACGCGATTCTGAAAATGAACAAGGCGCTGGCGAAACTCGACACGCGCGAGTTCGGCGGCAACGGCGCACCGGTGCAAATCTTCAACGCCGTCCAGCCGTTCACCGAAGCGAAACCGGCGCTGAAATGGGATGGCGAATGGCAGATCACGATCGAAGTGTTCCGCGATCTCGGCTCCGCTTTCGCCGTCGTCCTCGTGCTCATCTACGTGCTGATGGTCGGCTGGTTTCGAAGCTTCATCACGCCGATCGTGGTAATGGCCGCGATCCCGTTCTCGCTCGTCGGCATCCTGCCCGCGCACGGTCTGCTCGGCGCATTCTTTTCCGCTACGTCGATGATCGGGTTCATGGCCGGAGCCGGGATTGTGGTGCGCAACTCGATCATTCTGGTCGATTTCATCGAGCGACGCCTGGCTGAAGGCATGCCGCTCGCCGAAGCCGTGGTGGACGCCGGCGCGGTTCGTTTCCGCCCGATGTTCCTGACCGCGCTGGCGGTCGTGGTGGGCGCCAGCGTCATCCTGGCCGACCCGATTTTCAAAGGACTGGCCATCGCGCTAATGGCCGGCGAGATCGCCTCGCTCCTGATCAGCCGCATGGCTGTGCCGGTGCTCTATTTCATGGCTAACAAACAGGCGCGGCCCTCGACGTCGCCCACTGAACAGCCCGCCGGGCTCAGCGGCGCGAATTGAGCGAATTCTTCTGTCGCAAAATGATGCAGCAGACCGGCAAAGCGGCATGCCATGCTCAGCCGCCGGTTTCGCCACCGGGAAAACCATTTTCACGCAACGCAAGACAACTGCGGCAGCCCGCCCAGCGCTCCCGCCGCCCTTTGTTTTCCTTTCAGCATGATTCGTGGGAAAAACTCCTAATCCTCAAATTGTTGAATCGCTAAGGTGTGTCGCTCCTCACCTGACCCTCTGCTCGATCGAGGAGGAACGGTGAAACGCGTTTATCTTCTACCGCCGGTCCGGCTCGGGCTTCGCAAGCAGGCCATCGACCCATTGCGCAAAGTCTTCCGAAAAGCCTGGGCCAATATCATCCCAGGCTTCCTTGAACCCGGGCGATTGGATGTACTTCGTCATGAATCGCCCGTACGGGCGCCAGTGTGCATCAGGCATGAGCCCCAACTCGTGATGATGGAAATAGGTCTCGGCATGCAGAAGAAATTGGACATGACTCCAATACCGGAAATAACGATCGCCATCGGTTAGTTCGGCTCCGCTCTCAAGCCTGGCAAAACGATCGGCGTGCTCTGCCTGAAAAATCGAGATGCGAAGAACGAACTCGGAGATGGCATGGCGGGCTTGTGCGCTGGCAACCTTAGTGCTGCCGCGAATCTGAACCGCCAGATAGATGAGCGTAATCATGACGCCAATCGCGCCGATGATTTGCCCGAGATTGGCGAGATCGTTGAGATTCATTGGTTCAGAAGCTAGACAGGATTCTCCCGATTCGGAAGACCCAATCAATTTAATCCAGTTAATCCTGTCGCAGCTTCACACGATAGTGACCGTCGTTCGGCTGGATGGATTGCCACGGGCTGCCTCGTCCGACGCCGGATTGTTACGATTGTGTGACGAACCCGATTGTCCGTGCTACCGGGCAGGCTTTTTGGCAAGAATGGCGTGGCCAATCTCGGCGGATACCAATCTTCCCATGTCCCTCGGCATCGTTTTCATCTGTCTCACATTGGTTGTCGGGATTTATTTCTACAATAACCCGCTCAAACACGGCCCGTGGTTCTTGAGCCGGCGGTTCATCAATTGGTTCCCGCTGGGCATGACCTACGCCTTCCTTTACATGGGACGGTACAACCTGACCGTGGCGAAAAATTCGCTCGGCTCGCTCATGTCGAACGAGGAGTTCGGTCTCATCTTCGCCGCCGGCACGGTGACCTACGCGTTTTCGTTCTTAATCAACGGACCGCTCGTCGATAAGATCGGCGGAAAACGGGGAATCCTCATTGCCGCGCTGGGTGCGTCATTGGCCAATATCGCCCTAGGCGTGATTACATGGCTCGTTCTGACCGGTCGATTGCATGTGCGCTTGCTAGGGATTTTCTCGGTCGTTTACGCGATCAACATGTATTTCCAGAGCTACGGCGCGGTCTCGATCATCAAGGTCAAGGCAAATTGGTTTCATGTGCGCGAGCGCGGCGTGTTTGGCGCAATTTTTGGAACGCTCATCTCGTTCGGTGTTTATTTCGCGTTCGATTGGGGCCAGGCCATTATCAACATGACCAGGGTCAAGGCGCCGGCGTCAGCGGGTGGCCTGACCACGCTGGTGCGCAATGTTTTCTTCACCGAAGGTCAAACGGTAGACGCAACCTGGGCGGTCTTTTTTGTTCCGGCCGTCATTCTGTTTGCCTGGGCGCTGCTGGATCTCTGGTTGATCAAGGACACACCCGAGCATGCCGGCTTCCCGTACTTGGATACGCATGATGCTTCGTCCGGTCACATGCACGAGCAGTACACCGCGCTCGACCTGCTCAAGAAAGTGTTTCTCAATCCACTGATTCTGATGTTCGCCTTTGTCGAACTGACAGCCGGTGTCCTGCGCAACGGGATCATGCAGTGGTACACCATTTTTGGACATGACGTGAAGCAACCGGGCGCGGAAAGCATTCTGGCCAACTGGGGATTGCTCCTGTGCGTTTTCGGCATCGTCGGCGGCTTCGCGGGCGGATTGATCTCGGACAAATTTTTCCAGTCGCGCCGCGGTCCGCCGGCCGCGCTCTTTTGCGCATTCATGCTGATGATGGCGGCGGTAATGGCGATGAATATTTTTTCGCTGCCGTTTGTCGTCGGGATCGCAGCGCTGCTCATCGTGGCGGCGGTCACTGGCGTCCATTCACTCATGTCGGGAACGGCCTCGGCTGATTTCGGCGGACGCAAAGCGACGGCAACCGCGTCGGGCATTGTCGACGGGTTTGTTTATCTCGGTAGCGGCGTGCAATCAATCGGCGTTGGCTATCTGGTTACCCATCACGGCTGGCAATGGTGGCCAATTTTCCTGATCCCGTTCGCGCTCGCGGGCGGATTGATCGCCTGGCGCATCTGGCACGAGCTGCCGGCAGCCACGCGTATCTATATTGAAACGGTTGAGCGAAAGGCGTTGCTCATCGTAGGGGCGAACGGCAATGGCGAATCCACGGCGACCGTGGCCCGAAGACTTTAGAAATTAGTCCTCGAATCATTTCTTCTGGGCGAGATACTTTTTCGCTTCGTCCAGAGCGGGTTGACGGGTTCCACCTTCGGTGATTTCGACAAGGCGTTTGTAGAAGGTGCGTGTTTCGGATTTCCCCTCGGTCGCGCGGGCCGCCCGAGCGGCGCCAAGGAGGCTGTTGAAACGGCGCGGATAAAGTTCCAGTGAGCGTTTGTAGGCGACGAGCGCTTCTTCCGGTTGTTTCTGCTCGACCAGAAGATCGCCCAAGAGTTCATAGGCGGGGAGTGTCGGGCCCGGCGTCACCGGGGCTTTCGGTGTCGAGGTTTCGAGTTCGGCGGCGTCTCGCATCAGCGCGATGCTCGGTTCCTTCTTTCCTTCGACATGGGCAATCCATGCGCTCAACTCCAGACGAAGCACCCGGATATTTCGGGCAAACAGCTCTTCCTTCGCTTTGACCGTGGCATCTTCAAGTTCCTGCAGACGTTTCACCTCCGCTTTGGCCTCATCGATTTTTCCTAAATGCGCCGCGCCCAGACCGCGCGCGAATCGCACGATTGCTTCCGGCCAGGTGAAATGATCCCAATCGAGATTTGCCGGTTCGCGCGGGACGATCGACATCGCCTCGTTCCAGGCGCGCCGCTCCAAAGCATACCGGGCTTGAGTTGAACTCAGATGAAACGCCACCTTGAAAGTCGGTTCCAGATGCGCCGTTCCGCGTAATCGCTTCAACTGCGCCGCGGCTTGGTCGTCCGCGCCCTTCTGAAGATACCCGTAGATGAGGTACTCGATCGCATGAGGAAACTCGTCCCAAACAAACTCTCCGTTGTCGCCGACAGGATATTTCAGGGCTGCGTCTGCGGCGCGGAGGTTTCCGCGAATCACGCCCTCCCAATCTCCCAGCCGGGTATAAATATGGGTCGGCATATGGAGCGCGTGCGGGTTGTCCGGCGCGACGACTTCGTACTTGCGGGTGATTTCCAGTGATTCGCGCTCGCGCCCCGGCACATCGTTAGCGTGAACGAGATAATGCATGGCGCCGGGATGATCCGGATTCTGTTTGTAGATGCGGAGCAGAATTTCGGCGGCCCGATCGGAGTGGTCTCGGGAAATTTTATCCGATGGAGCGGTGGCCAAATGCGCCAAAGCGTAAAAAGCACCGACTTCCGGATCGTCCGGAAAGGCGTTGTAAGCTTTTTCCATGGCTTGTTCCCAGCGACGAATCCGAAGCCAGTAATCGGGCGAGGCCGGTTCCAGGAAGAACGCCTCGGTCGCTGCCACCAAGAGCCGTTCCCGTTCGGTCGCCGGCTGAAGTTCTTTTGCTTTTTGCACCTCTTCCCAACCGCGCTGAAGAGCTTTGGGAGACGGACGAGTCGGCCAGAGTGGCTGAAATAAAGTCATCGCGATGCCCCAATGCGCCATCGCACATTTGGGATCGATTGCTGCGACGTGCTCGAACGCTTGCCGCGCCTGCGGGTAGGTCATGTGATGAAGCAGGGCAACTGCTCGATTGAATTCCTCCTGGGCTTCCTTGGAACAGGAGACTGGAAAGTTGACCGTGCCCAAGTGATGTCCCGCGTGCTGGTCCGACTCAGTCGCACAAACGCCTGCACCGCTCGCAAGCAAAAAAAGGATTATGCCGCTGGCGAATCGGAGAGGATTTCTGTCATTCATAAGAAATTCGGCTCGCGCCTCTCGAACCTATCACTCGTCACACGTCACTTGTCACATGCCCTTGAGCTGTCGTTCATATTCGGCGGCGTCGAAATTGCCTTTCGATTCTGCGATTAGCCCATCGTTGTCGACCTTCCAAAGTTCGTAGCCGCTGATTTGGACGCGTCTTCCCGTCCCGCCCGGTCCGGTGTTGGTTCCGATCAAGGTCCAATGAAACGCAGTAGCACCTTCGCGCGGCTCCAGTTTGTCGAAAGTCACGATCATGTCCGGGAAATCGCGCATGAATCCTCGCGCTACTTCCGCAATCGGTGATCGTCCGACGGCGGGCGGTCCGTCGTTCACGCTCAGCGAACCATTTTCGGCGAAGAATGCCGCTACGCTTTCAGAGTTTTGGCTGCACCACGCTTCGGCATAACGCTGTGCGAACTTCGTTAATTCCGAGAGGCGGTTCATGTGTCGATCCTGCAAGGTTTAACCACAGATGACACAGATTTTCACAGATTTAATCAGGATGGCCCGTGTTGGCCTGAAAAAGAAAAATCTGCGTGAATCCGCGAAATCTGTGGACTTGGTCACGCCGACTCATCGATCGCGATTAGGCGGGAACGTAAGCGCGCGTGCCGCGATGGCGGGCGCTTTGTGTCGCCGCGGCGACGAACTGGCTGATCAAATCAACTTGTTCTAGGATCATCCTAATCGTTGAATCAGCGCACGAGCAGGTCGATCTGGCGCGCATCCAGACCGGCCTCGCGGTAGTATTTCCGTGTCAGCTCGAGAAGCGTGAAACCATCCTCGTAGGCGGCAAAGCCACCATTGACCGCCTTGTCCAGATAGATCAGACCGCCGCCAACCACGAACAGAGTGATCATGGGTTCTGGTGAGTCAGCGGTGATCACCAGCGTGTGCGCCTCGCCGGCGGGTTCGTAAATGTATGTTCCGGGTTTTGCAATCCAGTCATGCTCCAGGTATCGCCAGTGACCACGCATCGTATAGCCGTGAACGGTGCCAACATGGTAGTGAGTTCCCACCATAGATCCGGGGAGGCCCTTCAGAACGACGCTGAATCCTCCAGATGTGACGTTAAACGAGCAGGGCTGGAACCAGACACCATTCGCGTAAGGAACCCAGAGACGGTCATTTTCCAGGTTGATGTTGGTAATGAAGTGTTCGCGGCTTCTTCGATTCGGATCGATACCGTCGGTGAAACTGTTGAAGGAAGTGATCGGCATATGCGCTCCTATTGTGTGTCAGTGTGTCAGCTTCTGCGGTTGCCGGTCCGGGCAATCGAACTATTTTTTCTCGTTTGCAGTAGGTGCAACTGGAAGATCGGAATTCCAACAATCGGCGGTGCACTTCCAGCTTCCGTCGGATTGTTTTTTGAAGACCTCGAGATACTTGCCGTGGTCGTTGATCGTTTTGCCGGTGGCGTCTTTCGAAGTCCACTCAAAGGTGCCGCTGACGTAGGCCATGTCGCCGGACTTCGCTACTTCCACCCTCGTTGCCTTCCAGCTTCCGCTGATCATGCTGTCGATGTCTTCTTTCCAGGAGGCGCGAATCGCTTCCCTGGTTGTCGCCACCGGTTTATTCGGAGGCAGCACAATAGCGTCCTTGGAATAATAGGAAACCGTTTTATCGACGTCTTTGGCCGCGGCCGCCGCTGACCATTGAGCGTCGAGGTCGCGAAGGGCTTGTTCGATCTTCGCATCTCCTGCCAGACAAACTGCCGTTGCGACCAATCCCAGAGTAAGAATACCTAATAGGGTTCTTGTTTTCATGGCTTCCATCGAGCCGGGAATCGAATGCTGAGTCAATGTTTGTTTTCAACCGCGGATTACGCGGATTTAGCGGATTACCGACAAGAATCCAACGGCCAGATTCTAGATTCTCGATTAGTTATGATCCGTGTTAATCCGGGTAATCCGCGGTTTAGATTATTGATATTGACGTCTAACGGCATTTCTGCCGGAATCCGCCGCATGATGAATTCTCGAATTGCAGTAGCAGTTGTGGCCCTGTCGTTTACGGCAGCGGCAGTTTGTTTTGGTGAAACGAAAGCGACCGAGCCGGCGGCAAGTCCAGCGGCTTCAAAAGCCGCCAAGGCAAAGGCTCCGAAGAAGGAAGCCGCTCCCATGATGGCCGCGACGAGCCCTCACATGGGTACATGGAAGCTCAATGAAGCGAAGTCGAAACTCGTGCCCGGGATGGGCAAGAACCACACCGTGGTCTACGCCGAGGCCAAGGGCGGCAAGGTGAAGGTGACTGTGGACGGTGTGGACAAGGATGGAAAACCGACCCACGGAGTTTGGGTAGGGATGTTTGACGGAAAAGCCTATCCGGCGAAGGGAAACATGGGGTGGAACTCCGCTGCCTACAAAACGGTAAACGATCACACCAACGAAATCACCGCCATGAAAGATGGCAAAGTCGTCTGGTCGGGGAAAATCACCGTGGCCAAGGACGGCAAGTCGCGCACTGTGACCATTAACGGCACCGGCGCGGACGGCAAAAAGTTCCACGGCAAAGCCGTGTACGACAAAGCGTAGGGCAGGGAAACGCGAAGCGTGATTAGATAAATTCGCGGTGTAGCCACGGCGCTCTGTCGCCGTGTCGCAGGCCAGGACGTCCCGGCAGACCGGGGCGGCTACAACAATTGCGCCGGTTCAGTTCGGAAAAAGCGATTGTCGATCTTGGTTATTTCCCGCGGATAATTGTCTGCACGCGCGTCGAAGTGACGTCTCCCCGAGCAACTGGTCCAGAGTGAATAGCTTTCGACAATGCAGTTACGCTACGAAGTAACTGCTAGTATAAGGACGTATGACGAAGGGCGATGAATGGCCGCGAATAGCCGTCGTGGGCGCCGGTGCGGTTGGCGGCTATTTCGGCGGGATGTTTGTGCGGGCGGGTGCTCCGGTTGTGATGATTGGCCGACAACAATTTGTCGATGCGGTCAAACAAAATGGGCTCGTCCTCGATCGGTCGCAAGAGCGGGAACGGATCAGCGTCGAAGCCACGGCCGACATGAGCTCGGTGCGCGATGCCCGGCTGATTCTGTTTTGTGTGAAATCGATGGATACGCCGTTCGCGGCAACACAAATGGCCCCTTTCCTCGCAAAGGATGCGACGATTGTGAGTCTGCAAAACGGAGTAAATAACGTTGACCAGATCCGCGAAGCCGCCGACGTCTCCGCTGTTTCAGCCGCCGTTTACATTGCCGTGTCCGTGCCGGAGCCAGGCCACATAAAACATTTGGCGCGCGGTGATATCATTGTCGGACCGCCCAATGAAGAAACGAAGTATGTGGCGGACATTTTCGGCCGCGCCGGCATCCGCTGTGAGATTTCGAACAACATCGAAGGTGAATTGTGGGCTAAACTTCTTTGCAACTGCGCGCTGAATGCCATCTCGGCCCTGGGCCAGGCTCGTTATGGCCAGATCGCCGAAAGCAACGACGCGCGGCAGGTGATGCAGAGCGTCGTCGAAGAAGTCCTGGCCGTAGCACGGGCTGCGAAAGTAATTTTGCCCGACATCGCCGATGCGAAAGCAGGAATGGCCGCGGCGATGGAGATTGCCACTCAAATGGCTGGCGCGCTCTCCTCCACGGCGCAGGATCTCAATCGCGGCCGGCCTACCGAGATTGATTCGTTAAACGGCTATGTATCTCGACGAGGAGCGGAGTTGGGCGTCAATGTTCCCGTCAACCACGCGCTGTTTACTTTGGTGAAGCTGGCCGAGCAACACCGCCCAAGGTGATCCGATCTTTACTATTTCCCGCCCGTTATCTTCTGAGCGAGCGCTTCGAAGCGCGGATCGCCGCGCAGATCATCGACCATGGGATCCACTGTGATGACGAAAAGGTAAGCGCCGGTGCCTTCGCGGTAGGCGCGTTCCAGTTCGTCGATGGCCTGCGCTTTCTCGCCCAGCGCGTTGAGAACCAGCGCCTTCGCATAAGGCGCGACAAAGCGTGACTTTGCTTCTTGATTAAGTCGGTCAAGAATCTTGCGCGCTTCGTCCTTTTGTCCGTTTCGAGCGCGCGCCTGGCCCAGGGCGGCGAGCGGGTATGGATCGTTCGTTAGGTCGAACGCCTTTTGATATTCGGCGATCGCATCGGTCAGGCGACCTTTGAATTGCAAAATTTCACCAAGATAGTAATGCGCCAGAAAAAAGTTGGGATCGATCTCCAGGGTTTTGCGCGCTTGCGCTTCCGCCTCGTCGTAGCGCCGGCTACAGAGATAAAGCCAGCTGAAATCGGCATTGATGATTAGCGAGAGCGGGTCAAGTGCGACCGCGCGTTTCGCTTCGGCGATGGCGGGATCGAATTGCCTCACTGTCATCCAGGCCAAAGCGAGCCAGTGATGGGCGGTTGCGTAGTTCGGTTTCAACTCGACCGCCCGTTTCAACTCGTCAATCGCGGGTTGGAGATCCAGCTCGACGGTTGCGAGTAGACCCGACGAAGCGTGTGCTTCCGCCAGCGAGTCGTCGAGCGCCAGCGCCTTCTTCAACGCGGAGCGCGCCGGTGGGATTGAATCAACTGGAGAGACTGCGCCATAGTTGGGAAGAAGCAGGTAGGAATCCGCCACGCCGACATAGGCCAGCGCGTAATTCGGATCTTTGGCAATCGCTCGATTAAAATAGTCGATCGCTTTGCGCAGATCGTCGCCGTTGCGTTTGTTCCAAAAAAATCTTCCCTTGAGGTAAAGCTCGTATGCTTCCGGATTCGATGTCGGCTCTTTCGCGATCGAGCTTTTTTCCGAGCCGGTCAGGCGGGCTCGCAACGTCTCCGCGATTGTTTTCGCGATCTCGCTCTCTACCGCGAAAATATCGGTCAACTTGCGATCGTAAGTGTCGGCCCAGAGATGCGCGTCGGTTAGCGCGTTAATAAGCTGCACATTCACGCGCACCTGCTCGCCTGCTTTCTGCACACTTCCCTCTAAAATGTGAGCCACGCCGAGTTGCTTTGCGATCTCGGGAAGATTGTCCGGCGCACTCTTGAAATGTTGGGTCGAGGTGCGCGAGATCACCTTCAGGTCTGCGACCTTCGCGAGCCGAGTTAGAATTTCATCCTGCACGCCTTCACAAAAGTAAGCGTTGTCCGGATCGCGGCTCAGATTATCGAAGGGAAGGACGGCGATCGATTTCGCCGGCAGAGCTGCGGTTGTTGTCGCGCTGTAGCGACCGAGAAGGAATAAACCGAGCGAAATTGCGCCGCCGATGATGACGACAAAAATCCATGTCCGTTTTTTCGGTTGATGCGCCGATGCCGCAGGATCGACATCTTCGGTTCGCTTCAGCCCCTCCGGCGTAAGCTCAAACGCCCACGCAATCACAAGCGCAACGGGAAATCCGATCACGATCACCAGCACGATCAGACGCACTGCCCAGTTTGGGATATCGAAAACCGGAAAAACCTGGGCGATGCCTTGCGCGAGGGCCCATCCGGCGACCGCATACGCGACGGCGACTTTGTAAACATTGCGCCGTTTTAACTCGGCGAAGAAATTGCGGCCGCTCATTTTAATTGGTCGTCGGCCAGGCCCATCTTGCGCAAAAATGAATCCCACCGCGGATCGCCGTGAAGATTAGGGAGCAATGTATCTGCGCGCAAAACGGGCAGACCGGCATCGCGTTGCCGGCGCGCGCGCTCCAACCATTCGAAGGCATGATCCTTGTCATTCCGATATCCGTAGACTTCAGCAATCTGGTAGGCGCCGGTTTCGCCGGTGTTTGCGATCAACTCCCCAAGCGCTGCATCAGACTCGGGAACTCGCTTTTGGCTCCAGCGCGCGCAGCTCACGATGAGGAGTCGTGCCCAATCGGCCGCGTCCTTTTGCGCAGCCACCGCCGCTTCTTCAAATTTGCCTTCCAAAAGATAAGTCAAGCCTACACCGGCATGGGAATTCGGTGCTGACGGGTTCAACTCAATCTCGCGGGCGTATTCCGTCCGCGCTTCCTCCTGCTTCCCCGAGACCGATAAACTGCCCGCGAGAAACGCCCGAGCTTGGGCATTCACCGGGTCCAAGGCAACCGCCCGCCGGAAAAGATCGAGACTCTGGGTGGTTTCGCCGCGAGCTTGCGCAAGATTTCCTGCCTCCATCAACAGCGCCGGATCTTGTGGGGCCAGAGCAAGGGCCTTGCGCAATGTCTCGGCCGCACCTTTCCAATCATAATCAAAATTTGTTTCGATCATCGCCTTTGGATACAGCGCGTCCGGCAGGTCGGGTTCGAAGGAAAGCGCTCGTTCCACGGCCTCGCGCGCGGCGGCCAGATGAGCGTTGAAGCCTTTTTGGCCTCCCTCCGTGGCATAGTTGCAATTCCAGACGTGAGTCTGGGCTAACCCCGCCCACGCGAGCGCGAATTTGGGATCCAGCTTCACTGCCCGTTCATAAGCGACAAGGGCTTGGTCCGTTTCTTTTTCTGAGTGGCGGTTGGCAAAAAAACGGCCTTGCAAATAGGATTCGTGCGCTTCGACGTTTTTCGTTCCGCCCTTTTCTGCCGCCTGCACCTCCGCGTGAATCTTTTCTTTTGCCGTCGGCCCTGCATCCGTTGCAGCAAATCGACCGCGCAATTGTTCGACGATCGTCTGCGCGAGTTCGGTTTGGACCGCGAACACATCTTTCAAATTGCGTGTGTAATTTTCCGACCAGACTTCTTCGCCGGTATTGGCCTGGGTGAGCCGGGCTGCGATGCGCACGACGTCGCCCGCCTTGCGCACACTTCCCTCGACCAGGTGCGCCACGCCAAGCTTCTGCCCGATCTCCTGCGCGGTCGCGTTTTTGCCTTTGAAAGAAAACGCCGATGTGCGCGCAGCCACGTGTAGGCCGGGAATTTTTTGCAGCACAGTTAGTAATTCCTCACTGATGCCGTCGGAAAAATATTCGCTGCCCTTATCGTCGCTAAGATTGGCGAACGCGAGTACGGCAACGGACTTGGCGTTGACGGCTGATTTGGATTCTGAAGGTGGCTGCGCCGCGATCGATCGCGAAGCGCCGGCAAATCGCCAGAGAAAACCGCCGCCGATCGCCAGCAACAAGGCAAGAATCAGCAGCTCGGTCCCGGTCACGCGTTGCGCGCCGCGTTCTCCGTGATACCAGGCCAAAACCAGCGTGATGAAAAGGCCCACGCTCAGCACGACGATGACGAGGCGCATCGTTTGTTCGGGCCAGCCGAATCGCTGCGCGACAATGTCGACGCCCTGGAGGAGCGCGAACGCAGCCGCAACATAGGCCACCGTCCACTGCACCAGTTTGCGCTGCTTTAGGCGCTGCAGGAATTCGTTCATTTTGAATTTTTTTCGCCCGCCGCCTTCGATTGTGTCAGCTTCCGGAAGCGCGGATCGTTGCGCAGCAGATCCCAGATGGGATCCAGGTTGATCAAGGCGGGCGAAATGGCAACGCCGCCCGACGGCAAAGCCAGCACTTCACGCAACGTATCGATCGCTTGATCGTTTTCGCCCACGCGCAGGTAGATCTGCGCTAACTGAACAAGGTAGCCCGGACCACTGTAACCGTCGCGACTCACTGGCATCAGAGCAGTGGCTTTGCGTCCCTCACGTATCGCCTCGTCCTTGAGTCCCAGCCCAGCGGCGGCGAAGCCGAGGGCCAGATGCAGATCGGGATCGTCGGGACGCTGGACCAAAACGGTTTGCATTTGCGCGCGGACCTCAGCGTAAAGTGGCTGTGCCTTTGCCTTATCTCCGCCGGCCTGATAGGCGAACGCGAGATATAAACGCCGAGGCAAAGTGACGTTGCTTTGATCGGCCCAGTTGGCCTGCATATCATTTTCCGCCACCTTTGCCGCTCCCGAGAAATTACGCGACCACCAACTGAGTTGGAATACGGACAGCGCATTCCCGGAATAGTCGGCGCCCCCGACGGTGAGGGAGGCGACCGCAGCGCGCATTGGAGCGAGGTCACCTTTCCAGACCACATAGTTAAAGGCTTGCGTGATCTGTTCGTCAGTCGGGTCCTGGGTTACAGCAACGGCCCGCGCGAACACCGGCTCGGCCTCGGCGTAACGACGCAAAGTCTGATAGACGATAGCCAATTGATCAATGGATAGACTGCTTCGCGGATCGAGCGCGATCGCCCGTTGCATATGAGTGATGGCGTCGTCCCATTGACCCTGGCGTCGCAAGATGGCCCCGACATAGAGCTCGACGGTGGCGCTGTTGGGCAGGGATTTTTGCGCGAGATCGAGTTGCAGTAAAGCCTGCGCGTAGTCGCGATGACCGTAGTACCAGTAGGTTCCAAGCGCCACGTGCGCCTCGCCCAGGTCCGGTTGCAGAGCCAGGGCCTGGTCCGCCGCCGCCTTGGCGGCAGCCAATCGAGCCTCGGTCCGGTCGGGCAATAGCCAATAAATCCGCATATGCGTTTGCGCTAACATCGCCGCGGCAACCGCGAAGTTTGGATCCTTCGCCAGCGCCTGTTGATACGCCTCAATCGCCAGTGGCATCTCCCTGGAGGTCAGCGCGCTTTGATCATATGCGCGCTGATAGTGAGCATTGCCGCGCAGGTAGAGATCGTAGGCTTCGGGATTCTGCGTTGGCACGCTGGCGATGCGAGCCGACTCCGCCGGGACTAAATGCGCCTTCAAGGCATCGGCGACATTCTGCGCCACATCGCGCTGCACCCCGAAGATATCCTTCAGGTCGCGGTCGTAACTCTGCGCCCAGAGATGACTGTCACTGCGCGCATCGAGCAGCTGCACGTTGATATGAAGAGCATTCCCGGCCTTCTGCACGCTGCCCTCGAGCACCGTCGCCACGCCCAGTTGTTCGGCCACGATTTTCAAATTCGGCGGACGGCTGGCGTATTGTTCGGTCGAGGTGCGCGAGATCACCTTGAGATCGCGAATACCAGCCAGGCGCGTGAGGATTTCGTCCTGCATTCCAGTCGCGAAGTAGCCGTTGTCTTTGTCGGCACTCAGATTTTCGAACGGCAATACCGCGATCGATTTGGCAGGCGGTTGCGACGCGCTGCTGGTATTCGGAGCCGTGTAGCGGCCGACAAAAAACAATCCGATGGAAAGAATAGCTCCGACGATCACGACAAAAATCCAGGTCTGCTTTTTTGGCTGGTGCGCCGAAGCTGCAGGATCGACATCTTCCGTGCGTTTCAAACCTTCGGGCGTCAGTTCAAACGCCCATGCCGCGAACAGGGCGATTGGAAACCCAATCGCCACCGATACAATGACCCATCGCACAACCGAATTTGGAATGTCGAGAAATGGAAAAACCTGCGTAGCGACCTGAATGAGCAGCCAGCCAACGACGGCATACGCGACGGCAACCTTGTAAACATTGCGCCGCTTCAGTTCTCCGAAAAAATTGCGTGAGCTCACTTTGTCTTGTCTTCGCAGAGTTTCCGGAAACGCGGGTCGTTACGCAACGGGTCCCATTGCGGATCGAACATTAGAAGCGCGGGCGTAAGGAAGTTGGTATACGGAATCTCCAAAAGGTGCTGCAGCCCTGGAATCGCGCGGTCTTTGTCGCCGACCATTGCCTCGATCGCCGCCAAATTTTCCTCGTACTTGGGTCCATCTACTGCGTCCTTCGCACTTGGCAGCAGCGTGATCGCGCGCTCAGCTTCCTTTATCGCTGCATCTTTCTGGCCGAGCACAGCATGAATGAACGAAAGCGCTGTCTCAAGATCAGGGTTATCCGGGGCCTTTTGGCGGAGCGTTTCCAGCGTAGGCAACAGTTGTTGAGCAGTGGCTCGCGCTCCGGCAATATCCCCGGCAAATTCCTGGGCGGCGACTAGAAAGAATGGATTAAGGAGCCTTTCGATCTCGGACAGGTCGCGAGATTCAGTGCGTCGGCCATGAATCAATCGGATGGCTTCGTCGAAATCGCGCTCAAAAAATAATTGGTTCAACTTCGTTATGAAGGCCAGAAACGAAGGGGTCTGCGCGTTTACGCCAGCCAACAATTTCCCGGCTTGTTCCAAATTGCCCTCGGCCTGATAAATTTTTGCTTCGAACGCGACGGCGGTGGAGTCATTCGGAACGATGTCCAACAATCTATCGTATATTTTTAGCGCAGCTGGGAATCGCCGAAGCATTGCGTAAGTCTCTCCGACGCTTCCAAGCCATTCAGTGTTACGCGGATCGAGCGCAAGGGTTTGCTCCCAGTAGGCAACGCTTTCATCCCAGCGCCCTTGTCGTCGGGCGATTAGGGCGAGAGCGGCAGGGACATCGCTGCTACCCGGCAAAAGCTCCCGGACGCGCCCGAACGTCGCTTTGGCAATCTCGTAATTCCGCAACACCCAATATTGATAGTAAGCTTGCGCGAGCAGGGTCTCGGGCGAGTTTGGTTGGAGTTTCTGCGCGGTGTTTAAGGCCCGCTCCGTCGCCTCACGGCGAGCGGCGCGAGTCGTATCTACACCGGCGAAATACGCGTGAGCGTTTGCACGAGAGAGTCTGGCCCAGGCGAGCGCAAAAACTGGGTCGAGCTGCACCGCCTGCTGGTAAAAGCCGACGACCTTCTCAAAATCGTTTGGAGCGGATACGCGTGCTTCAAGAGCCAACCCCCGGAGATACGCGTCGTAAGCCTCTGAATTGTTGGTCGGCTTCACCCCGAGCGCTTGCCGCTCGCCGCCGGTAAGCTTCGCTTGGAGCGCGTCGGCGATTGCTTTCGCGACTTCGCTCTCGACACCGAAGATATCGACCAGTTTGCGGTCGTAGGTATCGGCCCACAGATGCGAATCGGTGGCCGCCCGGATGAGTTGGACGTTGACGCGCACCTGATCCGCCGCTTTCTGGACACTGCCTTCCAGGATGTTCGCGACACCCAGTTGCTTTGCGATCTCGGCGAGATTGCCGGGCTTGCTCTGATACTGCTGAGTTGAAGTGCGCGAGATCACTTTCAAATCCGCGATCTTGGCGAGCCGCGTTAGGATTTCTTCCTGAATGCCATCCGCGAAGTACGCGTTCTCCTTGTCGCTGCTCAGGTTTTCGAAGGGCAACACCGCGATCGATTTTTGCGGAATCGATGAACTTGCAGTCGCCTCGGTGCGAGCCGCACTCGCGACATTCTGACCGGTGTATCGACCGAGTAGGAAAAGACCGATGGAGAGGACCGCACCTGCTGCAACGACGTAAATCCAGGTGTGCTTCTTTTTTCGCGTCGCCGTGGGCATCGCATCGGCGGTTTCGGTTCGTTTGATTCCTTCCGGTGTTATCTCAAACATCCAGGCCAGAACCAGCGCGATTGGCAGACCGAGAATGATTAGCAGGACAATCGATCGAACGAACCAGATCGGAACATCGAAAATCGGAAGGACCTGTGCAATTCCCTGCGACAGCGCCCATCCCGCTACAATGTAGGCGACCGCAACCTTGTAAACGTTGCGCCGCTTTAGTTCGGCAAAGAAATTGATTGACTCACGTCCCCGCTCGTCAACCCTGCCGGGCTTTCCCGTCGATGTCTCTCGGCTCCCGCCGGTTCCATTGTCGATCTTCATTTGTTCGAAGTGACTTTCTTCGGCGCTAACGAGGCGACGATCTTCTCGAAGCGCGGATCGCCGCGCAGGTCATCCCAGCCCGGCATGAGGAGGTTTCCGTAGGAAGGACCGTATGGAATTGTCGCTACCTGCTCGAGCAATTGAATTGCGCGGTCATGATCACCGGTTAATGCACAAATATGGGCAAGATTGCCAAGGACTTCCGCACCACCAGTCGCGTCCCGGGTAATCGGTCGTAACTGGACCGCCTTCTCGGCTTCGCGCAGAGCCTCGTCTTTACGCCCGAGGTAGGCGTCGAGCAAACTCAGTTCTTCGTAATATCCGGTGTCGTTCGGAGCCTCCTCCACCATTTTCGCTCTGGCATCCCGCAATGGCTGAAGGATGGACTTAGACTTGGCGGGATCGCCCTGGTCGCGCGCGAGCAGCGCCTCCCAAACGGCAAGATTTACCTCGAGAGCGGCGATTACTTTCTTCCGATCCAGACCCGCGAGAAGCTGCTTTGCTTCCTCATAGTTTCGGTCAGCCATAGCCAGGTTTATGGCCATTAACGAGCGATAGGCGCTTGGGTCCCATTCTTTTGGAATGGCTGCCAGTCTTTGCCGGGCCAGTTTGGTATCGCCGCGCGCCAGGGCGCTTTCCACTTTCGCGGCTTGGAAATATCCCGGCGCATCTGGGAAGGCCTTGATCGCGTCGTCTGCGACCTCGTCACACTTGGGGTAGTTGCGCAATTCCATATAAAGCGTGGTGAGATGGTTTGGGACATTTGGTCCTCTGGGATCCAGCTCTCGCGCCTTTTCCATGGTCCGCACAGCCTCATCCCATCTGGCATGGCGTCGCTGGGCGGAAGCGAGATCGATCAGAACCTCCGAATCGCCCGGAAGCAGCTCGGCGGCGTGGGTCAAATCCTTGAGTTGGGCATCGTAGTCGTGGTCAATAGCTCCTTCGTAGCCGGCGCGGGCTATATAAGTTTCGGCCTTTTCCGGCGCGAGACGTATCGCCGCGTCGAGGGCCGCTTTCACCTGAGCCAGTCTGGCGGTACTGAAGTCGCTCCACGTGTAAAGGTTCCGGTGCAGTTGGGAGAGTAAGCTGTAAGCAATGGCAAACTGGGGATCCCGCTGGACCGCGCGTTCGAGTAGTTCGATTGCTTTGCGATTATCTCCTTCCCAGTCTTTCGAGGTGGCGATGTTATGCCAAAGCTGAGTGGCCTGCAGGTAGAGATCATACGCGAGCAGATCCTTTGTCGGTTTCTCTTCAATCGCGGCCTTGGCTTCCGGCGAAATTTGGGCGTGTAACTGTTGTGCGATGGTCTGAGCAATCTCGCTCTGCACGGCAAAGATATCATCCAGTGGGCTATCGAACGTCTTTGCCCAGACATGGCTGTCGCTTCGCGCATCGATTAGCTGCGTGATCACCCTTACCTTTCCGGCGGCACGCTGGACACTGCCTTCCAGGAAGTAAACTACGCCGAGTTGGCCTCGCGATCTCGCGCAGATTACGCGTGCCAGCATTCTTGTATTGCATCACGCTGGTACGACTGATCACTTTGAGATCGGCAATACGCGACAAGTCAGTCAGCATCTTCGTCCTGCATGCCATCCGCAAAGAAGGCGTTCTCCTTCTCTTCACTTAAGTTTATGAATGGCAGAACGGCTATACTCTTTTCTGGGATAAAGATGTCCGACTACTCCCCCCGTGGTCGTTGAGTGACGCATCTTGTCGAATCGCTGGAGTAACAGCCATCAGCACCAAATGCCAATATGGATACGAGCAAGAAATGAAAAGCACGATTCCTGCGATTCTCCGGCGCCGCGAGCGCACGACTTTTCATCTTTCGCGTTCTGAAACTTGGCCGGCAGCTCCGAGTTGCCGACTTCGCTTGCGAACAGAAGTTCACCAGCGTAATTTGGACACCATGTTTTACTTCGCACTTCCCCTAAGTTCATGCAGGTAGATTCGCCAACGCGGGTAATGTTCCAAATCTTCCGCGACATGACGGAAAGAAGAATGTGGCCGGCATCGCCACAATCCATCACACGCTGCGCGATATTAATCCCAGCGCCGGCGATATTCGCTTGTTCGTTTAGATCGACAACTTCATTGACCGGACCGCTATGGATTCCCATGCGAACGTGAAGTTCGGGATGATTTTTTAGCGCCTTGCTAATCTCAAGCGCGCACAGAACAGGCGCTTCCGGACTGTTTCGAAAAACCAGTGCGCCACCGTCGCCAGTCGGTAACCGCAGCAGTTTGCCTTCCGCTTCAGCGATGCGGAATTGCTCCGTTCCGCGCACGATCTGTTTTAATTTTTGAATCTGCTCGCTCTGTTCGTTGATCAGCAACTTCGAGTAACCGACAATGTCGATGAACAAGACATGCCCGATCTCGAACTTCACATCGGAAGGTTGTTCGGATGACGTAGCCACTTGTTAGGGTCCCACGCGCTCCTTCATCGCGAGCAGTTGTTGAAAGCCGGGGTCGTTCCGAATCGGATCCCAGACCGGATCGATCTTAAGGCGCGCGATGGAAACGGTCTCGCCCGCCGGGATGGAGAGAAGTTTTTTCAGATTCTCCACTGCTTCTTTAGTTGCGCCGGTTCGCGCCTGCATTTCAGCCAGGGCGGCCAGGTTGCCGGAACCGAGCACCGCGTCCTTCTCCAGCGGTATTAACTCGACGGCTCGTCGGGCGGTGTTGATCGCGTCCGTCTTGCGGTTGAGGGCGAGGTAAGCCCAGCTCAATGCTCTGAGCGAACGAATGTCGCGCGGATGATCGTGCTGCCTCGCCTCTAGTAACTCGCGCGCTTTCTCGGCATCAGACTGGGCCCCGGCAACATCGCCGGCCAGGATACGGATCCCCGCTCTGGCGGCAAACCGTTGCCATTCGTTGGTCGTAGCCGCTGTCCCGATTTCGCATGACTGTAATGCCGCCTTGAAGTCCCGGCCCAGAACAAACGTTTCGCCCCGGGTCCCGATGACCATGGCAAACATGCCGGTATTAGGAAGCAACAGGTCGTCCGGCGGGAAGGTCGCGAGTAGTCGCAAAGCTTCCGGCGCATTCCCGGTGCCGTTCAAATGACTGAGCAGCAACATGCGCATGCAGGTGGATTCGTGTGGATCGATTGTGAGCCCACGCTGGGCAAAATCTTCGGCTTCTTTCCAACGACGCAGAAAGATATTGGTCTCCGCCAGGCCTCCCACGATGTAGGGATTTCGTGGGTCGAGCTCGAATGATTTCTTCAGTTCGTCCAGCGTGAGCTGCCATTTACCCTGCCGGCGATGCACAAAAGCTACAAACGAGAGCGCCAGCGCGTTGTTAGGCTGGAGCTGAAGAGCGCGCTGAAATTCAGTTAAAGCCGGCTCGTACTCGCGAAACCCATAGTAGTGAAACAGCCCGACCGCGATATGCGATTCAGCAAGGTCGGGAGCGAGTGCCAGCGACTGCTTTGCCATTTTGCCCGCGTCCATCACTTCCGCCTCGGTTAATGGATCCGTTAGCCAATGACGACGCAGCTGGCAGATCGCCAGTTGCGCCATCGCTAGGGCAAAGTTCGGGTCACGCGCGATCGCGTCCTTGTACCAGCGCACTGCCTGGTCGAATGATTCCGCCCGGAAATTGCTGTTGGCGGCACGCTGCTCGAACTCGCCTTTGAGGAAGAGATCATAGGCCTCGGTGTCTTGCGTCGGCGCGCTCGCCACGGTGTTCGCCTCGGCGGGCGACAATTTCGCTTTCAGTGAATCGGCGATCTCCTGCGCCACTTCACTTTCAACGGCAAAGACATCCCGGATGTCGCGATCGTAGGTTTTGGCCCAAAGATGCGAATCGGCGCGGGCATCGATAAGCTGCACGTTCACGCGCACCTTGTCGGCCGCTTTTTGCACACTGCCTTCGAGAACGGTCGCGACGCCAAGCTGTTGCGAAACTGTCTTTAGATCTTCCGGCTTGCTCTTGTATTTCGCGGTCGATGTGCGCGAGATTACTTTCAAATCGGCGATGCTGGCCAGCTTGGTCAGGATTTCATCCTGAATGCCGTCGGCGAAATAAGCGGCACCCTTGTCGTCGCTTAGATTTTCGAACGGCAACACCGCGATCGATTTCTGCGGGATCGCGGCGGGCCCCCCGGGTGACACGGTCGAAGTGGGGCTAACGAGCCGCTGGTGCGAAGTGCCGGCAAACTGCCAGAGAAAGCCGCCGCCGATAGCCAGCAGGAGAGCCAGAATCAAGAGTTCGGTTCCGGTCACGCGCTGCGAGCCCCGTTCTCCATGATACCACGCCAGGACAATTGTAACGAAGAAGCCGACACTCAACGCGATGATGACGAGACGCATCGTTTGTTCGGGCCAGCCGAATCGCTGCGCGACAATGTCGATGCCCTGGAGAAGCGCGAACGCCGCCGCGATATAAGCCAGGGTCCATTGCACCAGCTTGCGCTGTTTAAGTTGAGCGAAAAAACTCATCTCATTTGCCGCTCGTCGTATCCAAGCCGCATTCGAAATCGGTTTCGCCGAGCGGCCGGCACCCGGGCGGCCAGCCTTTCTCTCGCCAGTAAACCGGGAAAGAGTACCGCGTCAGCGTGGCTTTCACACGTTGATCCCGCAGCATGGCCTGTCCGGCGGGCTTGCTGCTGTAAAGATTGGCGAAGTAGTAGGCCTCGAGAACGGCGCCATGGCTTTGGATATCGGCGTTGTAGCCGTCAATGTCGCGACGCGCGATCAGGAAGTAGCTCGCCTCGTTCTCCGGCGCATCCGCGATCGCCGCGCGCAGCTTCGCTGGATCAATACCCGGATCGTCCCGGGCCCAGGCCAGCAAGGTTTGCGCGAAACCGGTTTCGTTAGGCCAGTGTGAATCAATGTCAGCGAGCTCGGCGCGGGCGTCTTCCAATCGGCCATAAGCGACGGCATACTGAAAAAGTCCGAACCGGCCCGCGGCGTATTTTGGATTGATGGCGCGCATCTGGCGCACCGCCTCCTCGACCTCTTCACGACGGTCCGCCGCGGCCGCGGCATCGCGCAGGCGGACCCAGCCGACAATGAAGTAAGGATCAAGCTTCACCAGCTGGCGCGCCGCGACCATGGAATCTTCCGCGCGGCCGACTTCGTAGAGAAGTTCGGCATAATCTTCGCGCACATCGGGGTAGCCCGGATCGATCTGCATGGCGCGCAGGTAATGGCTTTCGGCCTGGGCAAACTTGAACTGCGCGCGCGCGACGTTGCCCACGGCATGCTGGGTGGTTGCGCTCTCCGGCTCGATCGCGGCGGCGCGCTCGGCCGCCGCGGCTTCCCCAGCGAGAAATTCCGCTTCGAGACCGGGCGTCATGTGCGCAGTGTACCAGAAGCTTACCTCATAGGTGAGCGACAGCGACGACCAACCCGCGGCGAACTCCGGGGCCTTCGCTACGGCTGTCTTCAAATGCGCGATCGCGGATGGCAGATCAATGCGTTGGCGCAGCAGCGCCCGACCCTTGAGATACTCATCGTAGGCTTCCGGTTCGATGGGCGCGCGCGTAACAACGGGAGCCGAGACGCCTAACGAAAGCTTAAGCGCATTGCCAATGCGTCGCGCGATTTCATCCTGCAACGCGAACACCTTCTCCAGTTTGCGATCGTAGGTTTCGGACCAAATGTGAAAGCCGTCGGCGACGCGCACCAACTGCGCGGTGATCCGTACCTCTTGACCATCGCGACGAACACTACCCTCAACAATGTTCGTCACGCCGAGCTTGCGACCAATTTCGCGCACGTCGCCGCCCTTGTCCTTAAATTGAAAGACCGAGGTGCGTGCCACCACCTTGAGTTGCGGCACCCTGGCGAGCACGTTCAATAACTCCTCAGTCATGCCATCCGAGAAATAATCCTCCTCCGTCTTACCGCTCGTGTTGGCGAAGGGCAGGACGGCGATCGAATTCCGATCGGCAATTGTCGGTGTAGCCACATCGCCCTTGCGAAACGATGGCTGGCCGTAGAAATACCAGCCGAGTGCCAGAACGACCAGCAACGCAGCCGCGGCGAAGAGAAGCTTGCTGCCCGACGCGCTGGAATCGAGCTTTACCCCCTCCGGTGTGATATCGAACACCCACGCCATCACCACCGCGATCGGAAACCCGAGCAGCGCGATCAGGATGAAGACGCGCAGCACCCAAGGCGGTGAATCAAAGGCGGGAAATCCGATCGAAGCCGCCTGCACGACAAGCCACGCCACCACCAGGTAGGCCGCGCCGACCTTGAATACTTTGCGGCGTTTGAGTTCTTCGAAGAAGTTCATGTCTTCATTCCGAGAAGCCCATCTTCTTCACCAGCCCGGCCCAGCGCGGATCGTCGTGCAAACTGGCCAGCATCGGATCGTAACGGAGCCGGTAGAGGCCGGCGTCGTGTTGATCGTAGGCATGATCGAACCATTCGAAAGCGCCATCCTTGTCACCGCGCCAGGCGGAGGCCTGCGCGATCTGGTAGGCGAAGCCAACCGCGTATTTTTCCTTTAGCTCAGCCAGTAGTTGTTGGGATTCGTGTTCATGGCCGACTGTATATTCCAACATGGTCAGACCTGTCAGCGAGAACGCGGCGGACGCGCGTCGAAAATATTCCGCGGCTTTGTCGATCTTGCCTTCTTTTAGTTCCACATAACCCAGCAAGAAAGCAGACCATTGCACGTCTGGACTCAGTTCAAGGGCACGTTCTAAAGCTACTCGTGCCTCGGGGTATTGCCCGGCGAAGGCATGATGCCACCCGAGAACATTCCAAGCTTCCGGAGAGAGAGGATCAAGCGTGGTCGCCTTCCGATCCATGGCAAAGGCTTCGCTCTGGTGGCCGCTGAAGAACAAGGCCTGCGCATAGTTGAAGGTCTCCACGTCGTTCGGAGCGAGAGCGGCGGCCTGTTTGAAATCCGCCTGCGCATCTTTCCAATCCCAACTCAGGCGATGCCGGAGAAGTCCGCGTACCCAATAGCCGGCCGCCAGATCGGGCGCCAACTCGATTGCCTTGTCCGCGTTGGCGAAGGCTTTTTTAATTTCGGCCGCACGTTCCGCCGGCGTGCCGCTGAAATCCGCTGAGAACGCCTGGGCCTGGGCCAGTCCGGCGTAGGCATTGGCGTAATTAGGATCGAGATCGACCGCGTGTTGAAAAGCGGTTACAGCACGTTGAAAGGCTTCGTAGCCGCCGTGCTTCCGCGCCTCTTTCCCGATAAGGACTTGTTCATAGGCTTCACTGCTAGTCGTGCGCTGCAGGTTCGCAGGCTGCTGCGTGGGTAACAGCTTCACCTTCAGCGCGGCGACGACATCTCGGGAAATCTCATCCTGCACCTTGAACACGTCCGTCAGGTCGCGGTCATAAGTTTGCGACCAGAGATGCGAGCTGTCGGATGCGCGGACGAGCTGCGCAGTGATGCGCAAGGTATTGGCCGACTTGCGTACGCTGCCTTCGAGCACATTGGCCACGTTGAGAATCTTGGCGATTGTCGCGACATCGACCTCCTTGCCCTTAAACGAAAACGATGAAGTGCGCGCGATCACGCGCAACTGCGGAATCTGCGCCAACTGATTCAACAATTCTTCGGACAAACCATCGGAGAAATATTCCTGCTCCTTGTCCGAACTCATGTTGACGAAAGGCAGCACTGCGATCGATTCTGAAGAACCCTGGACGACTCGGCTTTGCTTGCCCGGCGCCGTGTAGCGCCCGAGAAAAAACAAACCGAGCGACATCGCGCCGGCGATGATGACCACAAAAATCCATGCTCGCTTTCTTGGTTGATACGCCGATGCCGCAGGATCGACATCTTCCGTGCGCTTCAGCCCCTCGGGAGTGAGTTCAAACGCCCAGGCGAGGACCAACGCAACCGGGAAGCCCAGGATCATGAGAATCACCACAAGGCGCACGGTCCAGTTCGGAATCTCAAAGAAAGGAAAGACCTGGGTGGCGACTTGAATGATCAGCCACGAAACCACGGCGTAAGCCACGGCGACCTTGTAAACGTTGCGCCGCTTTAGCTCGCCGAAAAAGTTGCGCGGATTCATGGTGTCGATGAAGACAGAATTCCTAGTCAGTGGCGAGCGCCTCGGCCAGTGATTGGGTAAGCGCCGGCGCGGCCGCGCGAAGCTTTGCGTCTTCTGTAACAAGCCGGCTGTCGAGTTGCTCCGCCAGGGCGAGAAAGCGCGCATCGTAGGCTGTGACGCGATGACGGAGCGCGGCCTCGAGAGCGGCTTGGTGGCTCACTCGAAAGAAGTGCGGCTGTAGAAACGCAGCGGCGCGATTGAGGCAATCGCGCGCGACCTTGGCGGTAATGTATCGCGATCGCTCATACGTAATCAGCACATTGCTTAGCTCGATCAGGGCCAGAGGTTCAGTGCGCCAGACCGCATCGCGCGCGAATAATTCCTCGACCGTGTTAGTGCGCGCGCTTCGCACATACAGCGGCGCAATGATGTTTGTATCGACAACGACCATTAGAGCATCGCAATCAATCGCGACCCCACGCGATGGCTGCCTCAATGTCTTCGGTCGTCGGCTTGAATCCGCCGCGCAGTTTCACCGGCTTCGGCAGTTTCGGGCGCCGGGAGTTCGACGCGGCCATCCCTTTGCGAATCAATTCCGCGATCGTGTCCTTGAGCTTTTTATGCTCGTGCACGGCGCGGATTTTCACCTCGCGCATCAGATCGTCGGGGAGGTCCAGGGTGGTTTTCATAAAGCCAGATTCCCAGAAAGCTGGTTTTCTGTCAAACGGCCAAACTCGAATGGAACTGCTTCATGGTGTCCGCTTTCTCATTGAGGGAAGCGGCTTGAAATTCTGCCCGGCCCATTCAAGGTCATGTTCCAAATCGAATCACCATGTCAAAGCAATCGTCCGAAGCCAAGCGTCTCCTTTCTTATACCATAGCTGAGTGGGCTACCGCTCTTAAATACGAACATCTCTCGCCCGAGGCGATTCAGGCAGCGAAGCTGTTCTGGTTCGATTCTATCGGCTGCGCACTGGGCGGGAGCCAGCAGGATGACGCCAGGATTTTGCTGAAACATTATCGGGCCATGGCCGGTGAGACTGTAGCCGGGGGCGCTGACCCCGGCCCGGCATCACCGACGCCGGCTACAACAGGGAAGGGAAAAGCCACAGCTTTTGTTTCGGGGTTCAAAACCAATCCCGTGGATGCGTCGTTCCTAAACGGTCACATGATCCGGGCGATGGATTACAACGACATCTACTGGAAAGCCGATCCGTGTCATCCAAGCGATCTGATCGCCGCCCCGCTCGCGTTGTGTGAAAGCGAAGGGCTGAGCGGACAGGACCTGATTCTGGCTACGATCATCGCCTACGAAATCGAAATGCGCCTTTGCGAAGTGGGGCGGCCGGGCGTGCGGGAATACGGATGGCATCACGCGACATTGAGCGCGTTCGCGGCCCCGATCGCCGCGGGGCGGGTCCTGAATCTGACTGTGGATCAAATGGTCTCGGCCATGGGGATCAGCGCGTCGCGTACATTTTGTCCGGGGGCGGTGACCGCGGGCAAGTTAACGAATATGAAAAACACGGTCGATCCGTGGGCGGGACGAATGGGCGCGGAAAGCGCGCTTCTCGCACGCGATGGATTCTCCGGCCCGGAACACATCATCGATGGCAAGGAAGGACTCTTTGCCGTGTTTAAGCATGTCCAATACAAAGGCCAACCGGCCACGTTCGATGGCGAAGCGTTAGTCGCAGACCTCCCAAATTCACCCAAGTCTCACTACCGCATTCTCGATTGCGGCATGAAAAGTTTTCCGATCGAAGCGCTCAGTCACGCGCCGCTTACCGCCATGATGAAGACGATCAAGGAGCACAATATTAAGGCGGACAATGTGAAGGAGATCAAAGTCGAAGTGATCGCCCGCGCCGCCGACATTCTGGGCGATCCGCACAAGTATCGACCGGATTCCAAGGAAACGGCCGATCATTCGCTGCCCTACTGCATGGCGGCCGGATTGGTCGACGGCATGGTCACGCCATTGCAATTCAAGGAGGAACGCGTGCTGGATAAGGCGCTCATTCCGATCATGGACAAAGTAAAAGTCGTCGCGAACGAAGAGTTTGAAGCGCTCTTCCCGAAATTCCAGCCGAGCCGGGTGACGATCACAACCAACGACGGCAAGCAGCATGCGACTCGTGTCGATGTTCCCAAAGGCGATCCGCGCGATCCAATGACCGAAGATGAAATCGCGATCAAATTCACCGCGCTCGGTGGAGACGTGGTCGGAAAAGATCAGTGCAAGAAGTTGCAGAAGTTCATCATGAGCATGGAGACGGCGAAGAATCTGGGCGGACTGTTTGAACTGACGACGGCTGGCAACGCCTAGCTGTCATCCTGAGCGAAGCGAAGGATCTCGCGAGGGTTCTTTTGGCTTTCGACCACACCCAGGTCGCTCGCAAAACGGAATTGTCGACAGAAGGTGGACCTTCTTGAATTCGCGGGGTCCTTCCCCGTCTGCGCGGCTCAGGATGACAGCGACGGCAGCTAAGTGAGGTGGATCGAGCGCGCTCCGCCGCTCGATGCTAAGAAGCAAATGCGCTTCGCGCCACTATTGGCATCGCCCGCGGAGCGGCCGATCCACCCTGGACACGACAGCGCGTGTCCTCCACGATTTGCCGGGGTCATCGCCCCCGGCTACAACAGAATCTGGCGCGGCGCGCGACCGCTGCTAGGCTGGCTGCGATGACGACGTTTGAAGCGGTTGATTTTTACAATCTCGATGAATCGCTGACTGAGGAGGAGCGCCGGATTCGCGATACCGTGCGCGGCTGGGTGGGGGAGCGTTTTCTGCCGATCGTCGCGAAACATTATCGAAACGGCACGTTCCCAATGGATCTCGTGCCGGAGATAGCCCAGCTCGGTGTCTTTGGATCTGGCATCAAGGGTTACGGGTGCGCCGGACTCGGGAGCGTCGCCTGCGGGCTCATCATGCGGGAACTCGAACGCGGCGATAGCGGACTGCGCACCTTTGCGTCGGTGCAAAGCTCTCTCTCCATAACGGCGATCAATTTATTTGGTTCGGAAGAGCAAAAAACGCGGTGGCTTCCGGAGATGGCCCAGGGAAAGAAGCTTGGTTGCTTCGCGCTTACCGAGCCCGACTTTGGTTCGAATCCCGGTGGCCTCCAATGCTGCGCGCGCAAAACCGCAGATGGTTATCGCTTAAGCGGAGCGAAGAAATGGATCGGCAACGGCACGATCGCCGATGTCGCCGTGGTCTGGGCCAAAGTCGATGATGATAACGCTTCATCAATACGCGGATTTCTCGTGGAGAAAAAAACGCGCGGTTTCAGCTCAAGATTGATCGACGGAAAACTTTCGCTGCGCGCGGCGTTGACGGCGGAACTTGAATTCAAGGATTGCGAAATACCGGCAAACGCGTTGTTGCCGCAGAGCAGCGGAATAAAATCGCCGCTTTTGTGTCTCAATTATGCGCGCTACGGAATCGCTTGGGGCGCGATCGGGGCGGCGATGGCGTGTTACGATGAAGCGCGGCGTTACGCCCTGAGCCGGGAACAATTCGGCCGGCCTATCGCCGGGTTCCAGTTGGTGCAGGCAAAGCTGGCGCGGATGTTGACTGAAATTACCAAAGCGCAGTTGTTGGCTTATCGATTGGCCCAATTGCGGGATGCCGGAACCGCGAAGCACTACCACATCTCCATGGCCAAGATGAACAATGTGGAGATCGCGCTGGATGCGGCGCGCAACGCGCGCGATATCCTCGGCGCTGTCGGCATCCTCGATGATTACCAGTGTTTTCGACACATGTGTAATCTGGAAAGTGTAAAGACCTACGAAGGCACGCAGGACATCCATCGTGCTCGTGCTCGGCGAACAGATTACGGGAATGTCGGCGTTCGCGGGGTGATATCCAGTCGAGTCTCCGCGCGATAATTTCCCGTCATCCCGAGCGCAAGCGAGGGACCTCACAGGCCCGGAAGGATCGGATCGAATTGTTCTGAGAGCGCGACCGTATGATCGCTTGCGAACGTTGTCTCTTTTCGCGGGGTCTTTCGCTACGCTCAGGATGACAAGCAAGTTACGTTGTGTTCAGTAAGGCCGGCCGCGCTTTCCCGGCAGCAAAATCGCCCGCGAAACAAGAATTGTCGGCAGGCCCTTAGCCTTGTCGATTCGTGAGGTCCTTCGGTCCGAGCCGGACTGGCACAGTCTACGCGGCTCAGGATGACAGGCGAGAATAACTACGCCGTCGCACTGCCGGCGTCGTCACCGCCGAACTGAATTCCCTGGGCCAGCGGTAACTCGGTCGAAAAGTTAATCGTGTTGGTCTGGCGGCGCATGTACATCTTCCATGAATCGCTCCCGCTTTCGCGGCCGCCGCCGGTCTCTTTTTCGCCACCGAACGCGCCGCCAATCTCGGCGCCGCTCGTTCCAGTGTTCACATTCGCGATGCCGCAGTCGCTCCCAGCCGGGCTCATGAATCTTTCCGCTTCCCGCGCGTCGTTCGTGAAAATGGCGGAGGTCAGACCCTGCGGCACGCCGTTCTGAATCGCGATCGCTTCGTCAAAATCACGATAGGTCATCAGATAAAGCAGCGGACCAAATGTTTCGTGGCAGACAATTTCGAACTCAGGCTTCGCGTTGGCCAGGCATGGCGTCATGTAGCAGCCACCTGTGTATTGTTTGCCATCCAGCCGCTCGCCTCCGTAAAGAATTTCGCCGCCTTCATCCTTCAATCGCTGAATGGAATGTTGAACCATGTCCACCGCGTTTTTTTCGATCAACGGACCCATCACCGTCTGTCGATCGAGAGGGTTGCCAATCTTCATTGACTTGTAGGCCGCCAGAAGTTTCTTACGCACCTTGCCGGCAATTGATTCGTGCAAAATCACGCGCCGTGTTGAAGTGCAACGCTGCCCTGCAGTGCCGACTGCGCCGAAGAAGATCGATTGCGTCGCCATTTCGAGATCGGCACTGGGAGCGACGATAAGCGCGTTATTGCCACCCAGTTCCATGATCGTTTTTCCGAGCCGGCCATGAACGGTTTGGGCGACATGCACTCCCATTTGCGTCGAGCCGGTGGCAGAGATCAGCGGAATACGCTTATCAGCCGACAATTTTTGTCCAACCGTTTTGCGGTCCCCCATGAGTAACGTGAAAATCGCCGGATCGGCCCCGGTCTCGCGGCAAACCCGCTCGGCAATTCTCGTAACCGCAATCGCGGTCAGCGGCGTTTTCTCCGAAGCTTTCCAAACCGTGGCGTCGCCGCAGACCGCGGCCAGCGCCGCGTTCCACGACCAGACAGCAACGGGGAAATTGAAAGCGCTGATTACGGCGACGACGCCAAGCGGATGCCATTGTTCCATCAGGCGGTGGCTTGGGCGTTCCGATTGGATCGTGAGGCCATAAAGCATTCGTGATTGACCGACCGCAAAATCGCAGATGTCGATCATCTCCTGCACTTCGCCTTCGCCTTCGGCGATGATCTTCCCAGTTTCCATGGTCACGAGCTGACCGAGCTCGTGTTTCGATTCGCGGAGTGCGTTGCCGAGACGGCGAACGGTGTCGCCGCGAACGGGTCCAGGCGTCGTGCGCCACTTCAAGAATGCCTCGTGCGCGCGAGCGATAGCGGTGTCGTAATCTTCGCTCGATGCTGTTCGAACGCTGGCCAGTTTTTGCCCGTCGATCGGCGAAATCTTGTCGATCTTCGCGCCGCCACCGCGCCATTCGCCGCAAAAGACGCCGGGATTGTCATCGGCGATGCCGAGTTTTTCTAAGACAGATTGCATAAGTGGACCGGCTGCTCCGCGGGCGGTGGTAATCGACGCGGCTTCGCCGCCACTATTTTAGCATCGCGCGCGGAGCGCACGATCCACCATGTCGTGTTCATTTCCGACTCCTGCAGAATTTACGAATCAGCCCCATCGCTTCATCGACAACATCCGCTGTCATATCGAGCGCGGGACGAAAACGAATCGAATTTTCTCCCGAGCGAAGGGTGAGAGCGCCGAGTGCGAACAGGCCCTTCCAGAATTCCTCGCGCGTCTTTGGATCGGGAAGATCGAAGGCGAGAAACATCCCCCGGCCGCGGACGCCGGAAATCGTCGGCTCGTCGCGTTGCAAATCCCGCAGTTGATCCAGAAAATATGCGCCCACCTTTCCGGCGTTCTCCACCAGATGTTCTTCTTCGATGATGCGCAGGTAATGAGTCGAGCGAACCATGTCGGTGAAATTCCCGCCCCAGGTTGAATTCAACCGGCTCGACAGGCGAAACGCGTTGTCTTTCACTTCGTCCAGCCGCGGCCCGGCCATTACGCCGCACACTTGCGCTTTCTTGCCGAACGCAAGCAGGTCGGGGAGAACACCAAAATGTTCGCAACACCAATTGCGACCGGTCGCGCCCATGCCGCATTGTATCTCGTCAAAAATCAGCAGAACGTCGTTCTCGTCGCAAATCTTTCTCAATGTTTGCAGCCATTCGCCGCGGAAATGATTGTCGCCGCCTTCGCCCTGGATCGGCTCGATGATAATGGCGCAGATGTCGATCTTGCGCTGGGCCAGAAAGTCGCGGATCTCGGCCTCCGATTTTTTCTCGCGCCCGATCACCTCGGCTTCGCGCTCCGATTCCGGCAGAGAGAAATCGACGCAGGGGCAGGAAACACGCGGCCAATCGAACTTTGCGAACAAATCGGTCTTGCGCGGGTCGGTATTGGTGAGGCTCATCGTGTAACCGCTCCGTCCGTGAAAGGCGCGCCGGAAATGCAAGATCTGAGTCCCACGCTCGCCCTGGCCGGCCGCCATATTCTTGCGCACCTTCCAGTCCATCGCCGCCTTGAGCGTGTTTTCGATCGCGAGCGCGCCGCCTTCGATAAAGAGATAGCGTTCGAGCGGTGGCAAACCAACGACGCGTTCAAAGGTATCGACGAACTCGGCGTAACCGGCCGAGTAAACATCCGAATTTGCGATCTTAATCTTGGCCGCTTGCAAAAGATCGCGTTGAACATCGACATCGTCGAAGTGCGGATGATTGAACGCGACCGGCATCGAGCCGAAAAACCCGTAGAGATCGATCAGGCGGCGATCGCTGGCGGCATCATATATATATGAGCCCCGGCTCTTTTCGAGATCGATCACGATCTTGAAACCGTCGAGCAAAACGTGCTGCTCGATCGTTTCCAGAACGTTCGCGGGCATTATTCGGTCTGCTTTTTCGCTCTTTTGGGCACGGCTTCGAGGTGAAGCCGTTTCCGTGAGCACGGGCGGCATACTCATCTGTTGATGGTAGTCTGGAGGGCGAATGTGGTCAATGGGGAGCGCACGCATCTTGCGTGCTGTGGTCGGCATCCTGCCGAACACGATCAATCCGAGAGTTTGCGGCAAGATGCCGCAAACAGCACGCTGGAAGCGTGCGCTCCCGCTACACGATCCCGTCGCGCAGGCTTGAGTGTTTCCCGGCCATCAATTCCTGGGTGAGCTGATAACCGCGCTTGTCGGCGTTGCGACTGGTGCCGGCAAAATGATGATCGATTCGTTGGCGCGCCGAACGGCAGAAGTAATCGGCCAGGGAAAGAATTTCTTCGCGCGGTTCGCCACCCTGCTCGCGAAAACTTTCGGAGTTGTCGATCTTGGATTGAGCAAATGAGCAAGTCGCGCTCATGGCAAACAATTCCGTGGCGATCCCGACAAATCTGGAAAGAAGCAGCTGCTCCCGATCGAGCTTTGGACCGAACCGGGCCATGGCGTGAAATAATCCGCGGGCCAGTCGTTTGCTCGCTCTCGCACCGTAATTGACGTGCCCGCGCAATGTTTCGTGCAGATTGTCGATGTTGCCGGCATTGCCGGGCAACCACTGGCGCGGGTACCAGCCGGCGTAGAACTTCCCGGAAGTAAAAACGGCTTTCGCGCGCTCGGACATTGGCAGCTGCGTATTGAAAATTCCGCCGCCGACTTTCAAATGCGGGTCGAGCGCTTCGCGGGCAATGAACAGCCGCATGATTTCGCTTGAGCCTTCGAAGATCAGATTGATCCGGCAATCGCGCAGGAAACGTTCGACCGCGATTGGTTCTTCGCCGCGCCCGGCCAGCGATTCCGCAGTCTCATAACCGCGTCCGCCGCGCACCTGCATCGCGTCATCAGCAATCTTCCAGGTCATTTCCGTCGCCCACATTTTGCACATTGCGGTCTCGATCCGCAGGTCGCCGGCTTTGCGATCTACCATCGACGACGTCAGAAACGTGATTGCTTCCATGGCAAACACATTGCCGGCCATCTCCGCAATTTTTCCGGCAATGGCGGCGTGCTGCCCGATCGGCACACCCCATTGGACGCGTTCGCTGGCCCATTTCCGGCAGATATCGAGCAGCCGCTTCGACAATCCGACGCACGCCGCGGGAATCGTCAGGCGCCCCGTGTTCAAAGTCGTAAGCGCGACTTTTAATCCCTGGCCTTCCTTGGCGATCATGTTTTCACGCGGCACCCGCACGTTGGTGAATTTCACGATCCCGTTGTACAGCGCGCGCAGCCCCATGAAGTGGCAGCGATAGGTAATCTCCAAGCCGGGCGAATTCACTTCGACGATAAACGCAGTGATCTGTTTGCGCTCCCGGCCGTTCACAATTTTCGGCGGTGTTCGCGCCATGACCACGAGGACGCCGGCCTTGATTAAGTTTGTGCACCAAAGTTTCTCGCCATTCATTATAAACGCGGAGCCGTCTTCAGTCGGCTCGGCTTTCAAGCTCATATTTGCCGGATCGGACCCGGCATTCCATTCCGTAAGAGCAAACGCGGAGATTTCTTTGCGCGCGACTCGCGGCAAGTATTTTTTCTTTTGCTCTTCGGTGCCGAATAACAACAAAGGTTGCGGCACGCCGATCGATTGATGCGCCGAAAGGAGCGCGGTGAGATTTGCGTCCCAGCTGCCGAGCAACATCGCCGCGCGCCCGTAGTTGACCTGCGATAATCCGAGTCCGTCGTACTGCTTCGGGATTTTTACGCCGAACGCGCCCATCGCGAACAACTCGTCGATGTTCTTTTGCGGAATCTCGCCGGTCCGATCGATCTCGTCCGCGTCGATGTTTTCGCGCAGATATTTTTTCAGGCTGCTGAGAAACTCCGCCCCGGCAGCGCGATCGTCGGCTGCCTGTTCCGGATAAGGATGGATCCGGCCGAAATCGTAGCGGCCAATAAAGAGATTGCTGGCGAAACTGCCGCGATCGTCCAGGGGATCGCGCGACGCTTCAGTCAGCTCGAGCGCCTCGCGCTGGCCCTTCGACATTTTTGACGTGTCGATCACCTCCGCGGCCGGCTTCGCCGGTTTCGCGCTGGTTTCCGCGGCAATCTGTTTTTCCGGAGCTTCGAGTGGTGAGTTCATATTTTCCCAGGTAGGGCGTGCTCTCCGAGCGCGCCGACTGGTTTCGACGGACGCCTCGGAGATGCGTCCCTACCTGTTATAGAATGTAGTTCCGTCTCGTGCATGTTTTTTCAGAAAATCGCACGGAGCAAACTTTTCGTCAGTTTTGGCGAGCCGTTCCATTTCGCCGACCAGTTTCTTGATACCGAAATGTTCGGCGAAGCGCAGCGGCCCACCGCGAAACGGCGCGAAACCTGTCCCGAGAATCATTCCGTAATCGGCGTCTTCCGGCGAGGCCACGACGCCTTCTTCGAGACACCGCGCGGCTTCGTTGATCATTAGGAAGACGAGGCGATGGGCAATTTCCTGGTTGTCATTCTGAGCGGAGCGAAGAATCTCGCGAGTGTCCGTCGATGGCTTGTGAGGTCCTTCGCTTCGCTCAGGATGACTTGATGAAGAGCCACGCCACTTTTCCACCGTTTCATTCGCAGCTTGCTGTTTGCCTTCGTATTTGTAAAAACCGGCGCCGGTCTTGCGTCCGAGCATTTTCGCTGATTGCATCTCGCGCAAAATCTTCGGGCTCTCGTCACGGCGGCCATAGGCTTTGGCCAGTGTGTCGGCGATATCGACCGTGATATCGACGCCGATCTCATCGATCAGACGCAGTGGACCCATCGGCATGCCCCATTCCAAAAGGGCATTGTCGATCTTCTCCGCGGCGACACCGTTTTCGAAAAGATCGGCGGCATAGAGCAGGTAAGGGAACAAAACGCGATTAACCAAGAACCCGGGGCTATCGCGCACGACGACCGGCAGTTTCCCGATCTGCCGAGCAAAAGCGAGAGCGCGGTCGCGCGTTTCATCCGAAGTTTTTTTGCCAACGACAACTTCGACCAGCTTCATCCGACTGACCGGATTAAAAAAATGAAGACCGATCACGCGAGCGGGCGCGTCGGTGCAGGCGCCCAGCTCGCTGATGGAAAGCGCCGAAGTATTTGTCGCCAGAATCGCCTTGGGCGCTTCGGCCGAAAGCTCGCGGAAAATTTCCTTTTTGATGTCGATCTTCTCCGAGGCCGCTTCGATCACGATCTGAACGTCGCGCAATTGCACGTGGGCGGTTGAACAGATGATGCGAGCACGGCCTTCCTTCGCTTTCTCCTCGCTTATGAAGCCGCGTTTCACAGCCTCGGCGTAGGTTTTCTCGATGTTGGCCAGACCGCGATCGACAAACTCGCGGCTCACGTCGCGCAAGATCACGGTCACGCCGCGAGAACTCAGCCATTGGGCGATGCCCGATCCCATCACCCCGGCCCCGACCACCACCGCGTGGGCAATTTTTTCGGCGGGCGCCTTGGTTGTTCCCTTCTTGTATTTGTCGGCCAGGAAGAAATTGCGGATTAGATTCCGGGTCGGTTCGGTGTTGCCAAGATCGACAA
Organism: uncultured Verrucomicrobiae bacterium; assembly: GCA_963815455.1. GTDB lineage: Bacteria > Verrucomicrobiota > Verrucomicrobiia > Chthoniobacterales > UBA10450 > JBDTZF01. Next base: position 224,604 of record CAWFGO010000001.1, on the reverse strand, counting down.
TCGCATCGAGTTCGCGCTGGAGCGATTCTTCAACCGAACTGGCGAGGGCCCGGTGAACGATGTCGAATGCGCGGGCGGGTGCTTCATTTCCAGGCGAATGCGGCGGTTTCGCCTGGGTTTCGACATGTGGCGGCGACGACTTCGGACGTTTGCCGGACGAAATTTTCTTGCGAGCTGCGTCGAGTAATTGCTCGCGGGGCGCGACTTCATCAACCAGGCCGATCTTCAATGCCTCGCGCGCGGAATGGAGTTTACCGTTGAGAATTACCTCGCCGGCACCTGGCGGGCCGATCAAGCGTGGAAGGCGAGTACATCCGCCCCAAGCGGGGACCAGGCCGAGTGTCGTTTCCGGGAGCCCGATACGCGTAGCCGGTTCATCGGAAGCGATGCGATAATCGCAGGCCAGGGTAACTTCATAACCGCCCCCGGCGCAGGCGCCATTGATGGCAGCTACGGTTGGAATTTTCAACGCGGCAATCCGATTGAAAACCTGTTGTCCATTGGCAATGAACGCGCCGAGTTCGCCGCTCTCCGCCTGGCGAAGGAGCGTCTGCAAATCGGCGCCGGCGATGAAGATCGATTTTTTCGCTGATGTAATGATCAGACCGCGCAGCGACTGATCCTTCTCAATAACATCGACATGTTTACTGAGATCGCTCAGCGTCGGCGCGTCGAAAATGTTCGCGCCCGATTCGGGGCGATCAAATGTGAGCACGCAAATGTGATCGTTCCCGATTTCGCGTTGGATCATTGAGCCGGTGAGTGTTGCTGGCATTGGCTGTTATTTTGGACGGTTTCCGATTAATTCCAAGCGCAGACGTGTAGCCGTCCCGGTCTGTCGGGGCGTTTCCAGAACCGTTGAACGATTGCGCTTGTTCGAGCCCGGTGTTAAAACTCGGCGGCGCTTCCTACGCTCCGTTATGGTCGGCAAACTCTTACTTCCCGAAATCAAGAGCCTGATCGAGGCGCGCAGCTTCGGCGCGTTGCGGGAGATGTTCCGGGAATGGCCGCCGGCCGACGTCGCGGAGGTGATCCTCGACATGGATGAAAACGATCGAGTGATCATCTTCCGCGTCTTGCCCTCGGCCCTGGCGGCGGACGTTTTCGAGTATCTCGATCTGGAGGCGCAACAGACATTGCTGCGGGCGATGGCGCACGAACAGGTCGTGGCCATTCTGAATGAAATGTCGCCGGACGATCGCACGGCGCTGCTGGAGGAAATGCCGAGCGCGGCGTCGCGGCAGTTGATCAAATTACTCACGCCTGAGGAACGGCGAATCGCGCAAGCGTTGCTGGGCTATCCGGAAGGCAGCGTCGGCCGGTTGATGACGCCGGATTTTATTGCCGTGGACGAAAACTGGACCGTGCAGGAAGTGCTCGATTACATCCGCGAACACGGTCAGGACAGCGAAACCCTCAACGTCATCTACGTTGTCGATGCTCGCGGCAAACTCATCGACGACATCCGGATGCGCGAGTTTTTGCTCAAACCTCTGGCTCATTCGGTCCGCGACTTGATGCAAAAAACTTTCGTGGCGTTAAACGTGACCGATTCTCAGCAGGACGCGCTGAATGTTTTTCGCAAGTACGATCGCACCGCGCTTCCGGTGGTCGATTCGAGCGGCGTGCTGGTGGGCATCGTCACCATCGACGACATGCTCGACGTGGCCGAGGAAGAAGCGACTGAGGACATTCAGAAATTCGGCGGCGTGGAAGCCTTGGATGAACCATACATGCGTCTTTCCTTTTATCAGATGGTGCGAAAGCGGGCGGTTTGGCTGGTGGTGTTGTTCCTGGGTGAAATGTTGACCGCGACGGCGATGGCGGCATATCAGGACGAGCTCGCCAAAGCGCTGGTCCTGGCGTTGTTCCTGCCGTTAATCATCTCCAGCGGCGGCAACTCCGGCTCGCAGGCATCAACGTTGATGATCCGGGCCATGGCGCTGGGCGAGGTGCACTTGCGCGATTGGTGGCGGGTAATGGGCCGCGAAATTCAGGCCGGTCTCGCTCTCGGGGGAATTCTGGGGCTGATCGGTGTTATTCGCGTGAGCGCCTGGGCCATGATCGGTGAAAATTATTTCCATCGTCAACCATACGGCGAACACTGGCCGTTGGTCGCTCTCACCGTGGGCATTGCTCTGGTGGGAGTGGTCTTGTGGGGCTCCCTTTCCGGATCGATGCTACCGTTTCTCTTGCGCCGGATTGGTGCCGACCCCGCGACGTCCTCCGCGCCGTTCGTGGCTACGCTTGTCGATGTTACCGGGCTAATCATTTATTTCAGTATTGCTTTGCTCATCATGGGCGGGGCAGTGTTCTGAAAGCGGCCGGGATCATCGATCCCGGCTACAACATTTTAAACGCGCGAACCACGCCGTCCGGCGTTACGCGTGTACTTAACCGGGCGGCGCTTGGGTTCGATTTTTGCGATGCCGGCGCCGCTTTTGACTTCCATGATCTGGTCCCGCAGAAGCGCGGCGCGTTCGAATTCGAGATTGGCCGAAGCCTGTTGCATTTCGTCTTCGAGTTCGCGGAGCAATTCGGTGATATTGAAATCGCCGCCGGCTTCCTGAATCACCGAGGCAGCGATTTCGCGACCGCGCAGGATTGTGTGCAGGCTTTCCTGGACCGCGCGACGCACCGTTTGCGGCGTGATCCCGTGCTTTTCGTTGTATTCCATTTGCTTGGCCCGCCGGTATTCGGAGATCGAGATGAGCGCTTCCATGCTGCGTGTCATTTGATCGGCAAAGAGAACCACCTCGCCATTCACGTGTCGCGCAGCGCGCCCGGCGGTCTGGATAAGCGAAGTTTGGCTGCGCAGAAAACCTTCCTTGTCGGCGTCGAGGATGCAGACCAGCGACACCTCGGGAAGATCGAGACCTTCGCGAAGCAGATTAATTCCGACAAGAATGTCGAAATCGGCGGCCCGCAGCCCGCGCAAGATTTCCACCCGCTCGATCGTGTCGATGTCGCTGTGCAAGTAGCGCACTTTCAATCCGACATCGCGCAAATAATCGGCCAGATCTTCGGCCGTGCGTTTCGTCAAAGTCGTGATGAGAACGCGCTCGCCTTTTTCAACCCGCTGCCGGCAAAGCTCGATCGTGTCGTCAATCTGCTGTTTGAGCGGTTTGATGGTGATTTTTGGATCGAGAAGACCAGTCGGCCGAATGATCTGTTCAACCACGAGCTGGGCGCCCGGCGTGTGAACATCGAATTTCTCCACCGGCTCGTCGGTGCGCGAAATTTGCACGCCTTCATTGAGCGTTGAGCGTTGGGCGTTGAGCGTTGGGCGTTTCTCTCCGGGCAACACAAACGGGACTGGTTCGTCCTGGCCAATTCGCTGCCGTTTGTGCGGAAAATATTTGTCGTTTCCCGCGATGCTGTTTTGAATCTCAAACTCAGCCGGGGTCGCGCTGGCATAAATGAGCTGGTTGGTGGTCTTCATGAACTCGTCGAAATTCAGGGGGCGATTGTCGAGCGCGCTGGGCAGACGAAAACCGTAATTGACCAACACCGTCTTACGCGAGCGGTCGCCTTCGTACATTCCGCCGATTTGCGGGATCGTGGCGTGCGATTCGTCCACCACGACGAGAAAATCCTTCGGAAAGAAATCGATGATCGTGTACGGCTTCGATCCGGGCGGGCGTCCCGACAAATGGCGCGAGTAATTCTCGATGCCATTGCAAAAACCCATTTCCTGCAACATCTCCAAGTCGTATTCGGTACGCATCCGAAGCCGTTGGGCTTCGAGTAATTTGTCATGCGACTCGAGTTCGATGATTCGTTGCTCAAGCTCGGTTCGGATCGTGCCCAGAGCGCGATTCAGTTTGTCCGCCGGCGTCACGAATTGTTTGGCCGGGAAAAATGTGATCATGCCGAGCGATTCATGAGCATGACCGGTGAGAGGATCGAACCGGGTAATGGCATCGAGCTCGTCGCCGAAAAACTCGAGGCGAATCCCTTCTTCGTCGGCGGTGGCCGGATACACCTCGACCACGTCGCCGCGCACGCGAAACCTGCCCCGGGAAAAACTGACGTCGTTGCGCTCGTATAACATGTCGATCAAACGACCGAGCACCGCCTCTCGACTGACTTGTTGGCCCCGCTTCACCGTGAGCAGCATCCGTTCGTAATCCTCCGGAGAAGTCACGCCATAGATGCACGAAACGCTGGCCACTACGATCACATCGCGTCGTGAAAGCAAGGAGCTCGCTGTCGAAAGCCGGAGCCGCTCGATCTCCTCATTGATTGACGAATCCTTCTCGATGTAGGTGTCCGAGCGCGGGATGTACGCTTCCGGCTGGTAATAATCGAAGTAGCTGACGAAATATTCGACCGCGTTTTTCGGGAAAAATTGTTTGAACTCGGAGTAAAGCTGCGCGGCCAGCGTCTTGTTGTGCGAAATCACCAGGGTCGGCCGATCGACCTCACGGATGACATTCGCGATCGTGAACGTCTTCCCCGATCCGGTCACGCCAAGCAGCGTCTGATGCCGGTTACCGGCTTGGACGGACTTGATCAGCTTGGCTATGGCCTGGCCCTGGTCGCCACGTGGCTGGTAGTTCGACTCGAGCTGAAACGGCATCGGCCAAAATAGCATCACCGGCCAGCTTCCGCTTGTGAAAGGGTGAGTCGCTGTCTTAAGTAGCGTTGCTGAAGTCTAACCCCAGATGACCGACCGGAACTCACCAGCAGCAAAGCTGGAGATCGCGCACGTCCTGCTCATCGACGTTGTCGGTTATTCGAAATTACTCATCGACGATCAACAGGCGGCGGTGCGGGCATTGAACGCCGTTGTGCGCGCCAGCAACGAAGTAAAAGCAGCTGAAGCCGTTGGGAAGCTAGTGCGATTGCAGACGGGTGATGGCGTGGCCCTCATTTTTTTCACAACCCCGGAAGCGCCTGTTCGATGCGCGCTGGAAATCACTCGCGCCCTTCGCGCGCTCGATCCGGATCTTCCCATACGAATGGGAATTCACAGTGGACCGGTCACGCACGTCGAGGATGTCGATGCAGGAACGAATGTGGCCGGGGCGGGAATCAACCTGGCCCAACGAGTGATGGATTGTGGCGACGCCGGACACATCCTTCTCTCGCATCGCGTGGCGGAGGACATCGGGCAATTTCGCGAGTGGCAGCCCCACGTGCACGACATCGGCGAGTGCTCTGTAAAGCACGACGTCAAAGTCCACTTGTTCAACTTGCATGGCCCGGACTTCGGAAACCCGGAATTGCCGGCAAAACTTATGACGGCGACAACTACTGCGAAGAAAGCGCGCTGGGTCCGCTTTGGCTGGCGCGCCGCGATGGCTCTCGTGGTTGTCGTTATCCTCAACGTGGCTGGCTGGCTTTGGAGGAGTCATTCGATCAGCTGGCTCGGCGGGACGCCGGACAAGTCGATCGCGGTTCTTCCCTTCGAGAATTTCAGCGACGATAAGGAGACGGGATTTTTCGCCGAGGGAATTCAGGACGACATCCTGACCGGTCTGGCCAAGATCCACGATCTGCGAGTGATCAGCCGGACGTCGGTGGAGAAGTATCGCGGCCGTTACAAGGGAAGCAATCTGCGTGAGATCGCCAAGGAGCTGGGAGTGGCCAACGTGCTGGAAGGAAGCGTGCGCCGGGAAGGGAACCGGGTAGTGGTCAACGCGCAGCTGATCGATGCGGAACAGGATCGACATCTCTGGGCCAATCGCTACGACGAGACGATTAACAACTCGCTGGGACTCCAGGGTCGCCTGGCCCGGGAAATCGCCGATGCGCTTCAGGCCACGCTAACTCCTGAAGAAAAGGCGCGGTTCGAGCGGAAGCCGACGAACAATTCCCAGGCTTACGAGCTTTATCTCCAGGCTCGGCAGTACGAATTTAAGCCCGACAACTTTCTCCAGGATTATCGCACGGCGGAGCAGCTTTACATGCAAGCCATCACCCTCGATCCAGAATTCGCGCTGGCTCACGCGGGACTGGCCACGACTTGTGCCCGCATCTATCACTTCTACGAGCCGACCGAGGTGTGGGAGAAACGGGCCCGTGACGAAGCGGAGACATCTCTGCAACTTGAGCCGGGTCTCGGAGAAGGGCATCACGCTCTCGGACTTTGCCATTATTGGTTTGAACGCGATTACGAAGGCGCGTTGCGGGAGTTTGCCATCGCTCAATCGATCCTGCCTAACGATAGCGAAATTGCCTGGCACATTGCCGCCATCAAACGCCGCCAGGGCCGGTGGCAGGAAGTGGCCGCCGATTATCACCAGATTCTTCTGCTCGATCCGCAGAATGCGAACATCCTGCGCGATCTCCTTTACGTTTACTGCGCCATGCGCGACTGGCCGAAGACTGAAGAAATCGCGAGCCGCCTTCTGGCCTTGACGCCGAACTCGGTAAACGCCAAGGCCCAAATGGGCTACGTCGAGTTTTGGGCGAAAGGCGCTACGGCGCGCCTGAAGAGCGAAATGGCCAGTGTTTCCGCCGGCAAAGACCCGGATGGCGCGGTGACCGCGTTCCGAATCGACGCGAGCCTGATCGATCGCGATCCGGCTGCGGCCGAGCGTATTTTGCAGAGTTCGCCGCTGGACACATTTTCCTACTACAACAGCGTTGATACACCTCGGAGTTTCTTTGTCGGGGAGATCGCATTGATGCGGGGCGATCACCCTACGGCCCGCGCGGAGCTGGCGAAAGCCCGCGACTTTTTCGCCGCAGCGCTACAAGAAGCCCCGGATGTGCCCGAGCGCCACGCGTTCCTCGGGTTGACCTGTGCTTTGCTGGGAGAAAAACAGCGCGCGATCCAGGAAGGCAACCGCGCGGTCGAGCTACGGCCCGAATGGCAGGATGCGCTCGATGGCACCATCTTGAACGCGGTGCTGGCTTTGATTTACGCGCGTGTCGGCGAAAACGGTCGCGCGATCGAATTGCTTCGACATCTCCTGGCCGTTCCCGGAGCGGTGGATACCGCAAACTACAGCATCACTTTGAGCGATTTAAAATTGCGCTGGGAATGGGACCCGCTGCGTAAAGATCCTGAATTTCAAAAACTAATCGCGGGGAAGAATCCGTGAATCCGAAGCAATTCTTGGTCGAGCTGAAACGGCGCAACGTTTACAAAGTCGCCGCGGCCTATGCAATTATTGGCTGGCTGATTATTCAGGTCGCAACGCAGGTTTTCCCATTTTTCGAAATTCCGAATTGGGCAGTGCGGCTGGTGGTCTTGCTGATCGTCGTCGGATTTCCGATCGCGTTGGTCATCGCCTGGGCCTTCGAAATAACGCCGGAAGGATTTAAGCGCGCGGAGGATGTCGATCCTGGACAAAAACACACCCGCGGCGGCGCCTGGATCTACATCGTTCTGGTGGGCGCGGCGCTTTCGATCGGGCTGTTCTTTCTCGGACGTTACACCGCTCCGGGTTCGGATGGCAGTGTGGCAGCGGAAAAATCGATCGCGGTTCTGCCATTTGAAAACTACAGCGACGACAAGGCGGACACGTTCTTTGCCAACGGTATTCAGGATGACATTCTTACGAGCCTGGCGAAGATCCGGGATTTGAAAGTCATCAGTCGCACATCGGTCATGGGGTATCGCGGCGGCGAAGCGCGCAATCTGCGCGACATCGCGCGTTCGCTGGGCGTGACCAATGTTTTGGAGGGAAGCGTGCGCCGGGTGAGTAATCGCGTCCTGGTAAACGTGCAATTGATCGATGCGCTCAACGATCGTCATATCTGGGCCGATCGATACGATCGGACCATGGAAGATGTGATCTCGCTGCAAGGCCAGCTTGCCACCGAGATCGCGTCCGCTCTTCGCGCAACTCTGAGCCCGCAGGAAAAGGCGCGAGTGGAAACGAAGCCAACGACCAGCCCGGACGCGTACACTCTTTATTTAAAGGGGCTTGAGCTCGAGATGAGTCCGGATGTTTCGCCCGGTTTATTCAAGGAAATCGAAGAATCGTACGTCAAAGCCGTGGCCCTCGATCCAAAGTTCGCCCTGGCCAGGGCCAGGCTCTCCTCCGCGATCGCGAACGTTTATCATGAATTCGAGCCGACCGAGGATCGCAAGCGACGGGCCCGGGTGGAGGCCGAGGCCGCCTTGCGCCTCGATCCCGATCTGGGAGAGGCGCATGTTGCTCTGGCCCATTGGTATTATTGGATCGAAGGCGATTACGAGACCGCATTGCAGGAGCTTGCCGTTGCAGCCAGAACTTTGCCGAACAGCTCCGACGTGCCGATGACAACTGCGGCAATTCGTAGGAGACAAGGGCGCTGGCGCGATGCATTGACCGAGTTTAATCGCGCCCAAACTGTCGATCCACGCAACGGCGGTATCATGCAGGAAACGGTCTTTACCTATCTCATGTTGCGCGACTGGCCGGCAAGCAAAGCGACGGTCGATCGTCTCCTGGGCCTCGCACCTTCCTCTCCCACTGCGACGATGATGCGCGCATATGTAGAATTTTTCGAGACGGGCGATATCGCTGCGGCTGAGGCGATCCTGGAGAGGCTGCCCGCGGGCGACGGTCCCGACGGCGGCAATGCGCTGGTGAGATGGGAATTCGCCATGTTGCGGCGCGATTTCGACCGGGCCGCGCAACTCCTGGCTGGTCTTACTTCGCGGGAATTTCCAGTGCCGAGCGGGCCGCCTATCCCCAGGTCGTATCTGGAAGGCTGCATCGCGTTCGCCCGCGGCGATATTCCCGGCAGTCGAGGACCGTTCCAGCAGGCGGCCGGGGATTTGGAAAAATATGTCCGTGAGAGCCCCGAGGATGCCAGCCGGCATTCAGCGCTTGGATTGACCTACGCATTTCTTGGTCGCAAGGACGACGCCATTCGCGAAGGTCGTCGCGCGCTTGAATTGAAGCCGGAGAGTAAGGACGCGTTGCTCGGCGCGCAATTTGCCGCGGTCCGGGCTTTGATTTACACGCTGACCGGCGATACCGATCAGGCTACGGAATTGCTCGAGCGTCTTATTACCACGCCGGCGGCGGTCGGTTTCTCCGACGCCAGCGTGACCCTGCACGATCTGCAATTGCGCTGGCAATGGGATCCGCTGCGAAAAAATGCCCGGTTCCAGAAACTCGCCGCCGGTCCGGAGCGAGAAACGGTTTATTAGCCGCCTGTAAGTCGTGAACCCGAAGAAATTCTTCGCTGAGCTGAAGCGCAGAAGAGTTTACACGGTCGCGATCGCCTACGTGGTCGCCGGCTGGGCCCTGGCCCAGGGGATCGCCCAGGTCTTGCCGGTGTTCGATATTCCGATTTGGGTCGTTCGCCTCATCGTGATCCTGATCGTGCTCGGTTTTCCGGTCGCACTGATTCTCTCCTGGTTTTTCGATCTCACGAGATATGGAGTTGTGCGCACACTGGACGCGACGCCGGAGCCGAGAATCGACAGTGCGGAAACCGCGGACCTGTTCGAGAAATCGATCGCGGTCCTGCCCTTTAGCGACGTCACCTCGGGAGAACAACGGGATTATTTCGGAGACGGCATCGCGGAGGAAATTCTGAGCGCGCTGGCCAAGATCGATGGTTTGCGCGTCGCGGCTAGGCGGTCTTCGTTCTGGTTCAAGGACAAGAAAGCGACGGTGAGGGAAATTGCCGACGCGCTGAACGTCGAGCACGTGCTTGAAGGCAGTGTGCGCCGGGACGGAAATCGCGTGCGAATCACGGCCGAGTTAACGGATTGTTGCAACGGCTTCACTCTTTGGTCGGAAACATTCGAGCGCCAGTTCCAGGGGATTTTCGCGCTCGAAGATGAAATCACGCGCGCGATTGTCGATGCCTTGAAACTGAAACTCGATATCGCGGCCCAGCCGGCCTCACGGCTGGTGCCCAGCACTGAGGCTTACGATATTTATTTGCACGGCCTTTTTTATTCCGACAAAAGCACCGAGGAATCGTTGCGAAAGAGTCTGGAGTTTTTCCAACAGGCGCTCGAAAAAGATCCGCAATTCGCCCCGGCCTGGACGGGAACGGCCAAGGCGTGGCTCTGGCTGGCCGACGCCTACATGCCGCCGCGAGAGGCTTATTCGAAAGTGCGCGAAGCCGCGCTCAACGCGATCAAGATCGACAACGACGAGGCCGAAGCGCACGTCTATCTCGCGGAAGCGAAGCGGATTCTCGATTGGGACCTCGATGGCGCGGAAGCCGAATACAAACGTGCTTTTGTCATCGACCCAAATTCGACGCCGTCGAATTATTTCATCGCCGCATTTTACGCCGCGCGCGGCGACCGAGAAAAAGCGCTGACCTATCTGGGGCGGACCACGAAGTTCGATCCCGCCTCGCTTTGGGTGAGTAATTTCGCATGCGAACTTTATCGTTATTTTGGCTTGAACGACGAAGCGATTGCCGCCGGCGAACACGCTTTGCAACTCGATTCGACCTTTCTTTATGGCGAACCATTGCTGGCCGCGGTTTATCGCGAGATGGGCCGATTCGATGAAGCGATCGCCCTCTACAAAAAGGCGGAGAGCTTGCGCGGCCGGACCGGATTTGGTCTGGCCATCACCTACGCCCGCATGAATCGGCGCAAGGAATCGCAGGAAACGCTGGAAGCAGCGGTGGCAAATCGAGGATACACGCCGGGCGACGCCATTGCCCATGTGCACGTCGCCCTGAACGATCACGACGACGCGATTCGCGAGTTGGAACGCGCCTGCGAGGAGCATTCGTCATCGTTGCACCTTACTGGCATCGCTCCCGAGTTCGCGGCGCTGCGATCCGACGAAAGATTTTTGTCGATCCTCCGCAGAATTGGCCTCGAGCCGGAGAAAGTATTCGCAGCCTCGCCTCTTGCCACGGCGCATTTGTCTCCAGGAGATCAGTTATCTCCCTCGTTTCCTTTAGGCGAAGGGGGCTGAGGGCGGTCATCCTGAGCGAAGTCGAAGGATCCCGTGGAGTTAACTTGAAGCTAACGCTACGGGCTTCCTCCCGCCTTCGCATCAGCTATGGCGTGGCAGGCGACTCCGCTCAGGATGACTGCATTCGACATTCGGTATTCGTCATTTTAACTATGTCGCGTGGATCACAAGAAAGCGCACCGGCACATCTCGGCCAGTCATCCGCGAATGGCGGAGCTGATCGCGCGATCCGTTCGGTTTAACCTCTCGCCATCGCTTTCCCTGCGTCCTTTTGACGCGCTGGCCGAATCCATTGCTTATCAACAATTGAGCGGCAAAGCGGCGGCTACGATCTGGGGTCGTGTCCGCGCGCTTTATCCGAAGAAGAAAAATCTCGATCCAAAGCTCGTGCTCGGCACCCCGGACAAAAAACTGCGCGCCTGTGGTTTATCCCGCAGCAAAGTTGCCGCGCTCAAAGATCTGGCGGCGAAAACGATCGACGGAACGGTGCCTTCGGCGCGTGCGTTGGAGAAAATGTCCGATGAGGAAATCATCGAGCGTCTAGTAGCCGTGCGCGGCATTGGCCGGTGGACGGCGGAGATGCTTTTGCTTTTCGATCTCGGGCGTCCCGATGTATGGCCGGTGGCGGATTACGGGGTGCAAAAAGGATTCGCCAAGACCTTTGGGAAACGAAAACTGCCCACGCCGAAGCAACTGGAAAAGCTCGGCGAAAAATGGCGGCCGTATCGCTCGGTGGCGGCATGGTATTTCTGGCGGGCCTTGGATAAGCCTGAGAAGGCAAATCGGTTTGATTAAATGGGCACGCGCCAGCGAGACGCGGATTGACTTTGCAGCCGCATCTTATTAGAAGCGAAGCATTATGGCAATGATCCACGTTAATCGGGGCGCAACGAGTCTGGGCGCATTTTCCGAGGAAGACGTTCGCGAAGGTTTGCGGGCGGGTCGTTTTGTTCCCAGCGATCTTGGCTGGCGGGAAGGGATGGCAAGTTGGAAACCACTCTCGCAGTTTCCCGAGTTTGGCAGCGAAACTCCGGCCGCGCCACCCGCTCAAGTTGCCGCAGCATCGACGGCCACTCCATCCGCCGGAGGATCGACATCGGAAACTCCCGCGCCGCGCAGTGGTCTGCCCTGGGAGCACCGCCACGAGCGCGGATTTTTCAACGCGTTCATTGAAACGCTCACGATGGTCCTGACTAAACCCGGCACGGCCTTCTCCGTGATGCGGACCGAGGGCGGTCTTGGTGAGCCGCTGATTTACGCCGTCATCGGCGGCGCGATCGGCGTGATCGTTTGGTTCATTTTCTCGCTCGGGTTTAATTCGCTTGGGCTTCTGACTCCCCGTGAAGGGAGGTTTGGTCCCATGCTCGGGATGACGGTGAGTTCCATGGTATTCGTGTGGCGGCTGGTGATGGTAGCCGTCGCGCCGTTCATTTTTGCCGGCTTGGTTCATTTGTCGCTCCTGCTTATCGGGAGCGCTAACAAGACATTCGAGACCACGTTTCGGGTTATCGCATTTTCGCAAGGTTCGACGGCGCCGCTTCAACTTGTGCCCTGTTGCGGCGGGTTGATCGCGCTGGTCTGGTTTCTGGTGGCAAACTGTATCGGGCTCGCCCGCGCCCAGGAGATCGACACCGGGCGTGCCACGCTGGCTGTCTTCCTACCGATCATTGTTTGTTGCGGTGGTGGTTTGCTGCTGGTGTTCATGTTTGGTGGAATGGCAGCCTTGCAGCACAACTGGAATCAGTGAGTTGTGCAGATTGCGGCGCGCAGACTGGCTAGGAACGAAATCGATCATGAATTGATCTGGCTGAGCGCGTCGCTCGCCTCGCTGGGTCTGGCGGCGGGCTGGTTCGTGCTCGGCTTGCCGTGGCCGCGTTGCGCTTTTCACGATCTGACCGGCCTGCCGTGCATGACATGCGGCATGACTCGTTCCGCCATTCAATTTTTTCATGGACACTTTCTGTTCTCTCTGCGCTGGAATCCGCTGGTATTTTCCGCGTTGTGCGGATTGTCGATCTTCAATGCTTACGCATTAATTGTCCTGGTGATGCGCGCCCCGCGCCTGCGCATCGAATTCCGGAGCCGCGCGGAAAAGAAATACGCCCGCTTTATCGTGATCGCAGTCCTGGCGCTGAACTGGGTGTATCTACTTGCGCATTGGCGCACATACTAGGTGGATCGCGATCTCCGAGCGCGATGTTAAATCAGGCGGCGAAGCCGCATTTGTCTAGCATCGCCCGCGGAGCGGTCGATCCACCTTACGGTTTCCCTATGTCGTCCTCGGCGGCGCCACGGTGTGATTGAATAAAGGCTGCGGGATCGACCCAGCCGCTGGTATCGTCGCGATAACCCGGACCGATAAACGGCATAGTGAATTCGCGCATCTCGAAATGTAGATGCGCCAGATAACGGCCATTAGCGGTGCCGACGGTCGCGATTTGCTGGCCACGCCGAACATCGTCGCCGGCCCGGACGAGCATTTCCTGCACATGCCCATAGTACGACTGCACAAATTTTCGCGCGCCATTTTCGATGTAAGCATGCAGCACGATGATCACGTTACCCCAGCCCGGGCCGCCGTCGCGGGTCAATAAAACGCGGCCATCGGCCACGGCGAAGATCGGATCGCCCAAGTCGCTGTTTTCGCCGCCGATGCCGTTGAGATCGTCGCCGAGATGACGGTTCTCGGTAAATGGCTGCGCGTTATAGCTCATCGCGCCGTTTTCGCTGCCGAGCGGAAAATCGAATCGCGTCGCGGTTGGCAATGAAGCCAGATCGAGAGGCGAGGGGAGCCGAAACGCCGGATCGACATGGGCCGGGCGCGTTAATTCCGGCCAAAGCCGAAACCAAAGCGTGGCAACGAATCCCAGGAGAAACGCGGCAGCGCTGAGCGCGATGACTTTTTTCATTGTTTCACCACGAAGATCACGAAGAACACGAAGTCTGCATGGAAAAAGACAACCAGGGCAGAAATCCGAAATTTTCTTCGTGCACTTCGCGGCCTTCGTGGTTCAACTCTTGGCTGGATGAAAATTCTGGTCACAGGCGGAGCGGGTTTCATTGGCTCGCATCTTGTCGAGAAACTTCTCGGCGATGGGCATCAAGTCTCCATCCTCGACGACTTCAACGATTATTACGATCCGCGAATCAAGCGGGAGAATATCGCCGCGGTGGCGAAAGATGTCGCCATTCACCATGTCGATCTTCGCGATAGCGGCGCGGTGCGCGGGGTGTTCCAAGGCGAGAAATTTGAAGTGATTGTGCATTTGGCCGCGCGCGCGGGTGTTCGCCCGTCGATCCAGGATCCCCAGCTCTATTACGACACGAATGTGAACGGCACATTGCATCTGCTCGAAGCGGCCCGCTTGACCGGCGTGGAACGATTCGTCTTTGCGTCGAGCTCATCGGTTTACGGAGTCTCGAAAACGGTGCCGTTTTCAGAAGATCAACACCTCACCCAGACCATCAGTCCCTACGCGGCGACCAAAATCGCGGGTGAATTTCTTTGCTCGACCTTCTCGCATCTTTACCAGATGCGGGTGGTCGCGCTTCGTTATTTTACCGTTTACGGCCCGCGGCAACGGCCCGATCTGGCGATCCATCAATTCACCAGAAAAATTCAGGCAGGCCAGCCGATCGACCAGTTCGGCGACGGCACCACGCGCCGGGATTATACTTACATCGACGATATTATTCAGGGTACCATGGCGGCGATCGATTATGACGGCCCGTTGTTCGATATCTTCAATCTCGGGGAGAGTGAAACGATTCAGCTCAAGGATTTAATCGCCGCGATCGAGAACGCGCTTGGGGCAAAGGCGAAGATCAATCGCTTACCGGAACAACCGGGCGATGTCCCGCTAACTTGCGCCGACATTTCGAAAGCGAAACGGCTGCTCGGCTACAAGCCGACCACTCGACTGAGCGTCGGGCTGCCGCGCTTTGTCGAATGGTATCGGAAGACGCAGAGCGCTGGCAAACCTGTGCTGTAGCGCGGTCGCCGACCGTCGCATTCTTCGTCCGACGCTCAGAGAGCGTCGCGACGGAAGGGCCGGCATTAGCTGTCTATTCCGCCGGTCCAGCCCCTTCGCCGATGTGCGCTTTCACCTGGGATACATCGGTGCCATTGACAGAGCCGTTGGCATTTACGTCCGTCCGGAAATTGCTGCCGGTTACAGGTTGGCCAAGCTGCGCTTTGGTTTGGGAGACGTCCGTTCCGTTGACCAGATGATTGCCGTTCGTGTCGCCGATCAACATGGTGGCGTTCACCAGTGTATCCGGCAGCACTTGGGCGAAAACGTCGGTTACGCCGGCCAGTTTTACAGTCAGGACTTGGGCGTTGCCGACCCCGGTGAGATTCACGGTCATTGTGTTGCCGGAAAACACGGGCGAACCCGAGACGCTGCCAACACCGGTGTCGACCGTGGCCGTGCCGCTGGTCACGTTGTTATTGAAGGTAAAGACAAACGTGTAATCGCCGCCCACGCCGCCACTGCGACATTCGACGCCGGGCAGGGCGATGTCGAAGCTGCCCGCGCCGCCGTGGGCTTTACGGGAAACGGACGATGCCATCGCGAGCGCCGCCGGCGGGAATCGGAACTTGCCGATGCGCGTGGCCCAGGTCGAGGAGCTGGTGGCGACGTAGTATTCGTGCGTCTGCCAGAAGGTGGAATTGTCCGCCGGGTCGATACTCAACATGCTGTAATCACCCCAGCGGCTGGCACCAGTCTGACTCCCGCCCGTGATCATGGTTGCTTCGCCTTGGGCGAGAGAATTGGGTGGGTCGCTGGCCAACCGGCCGGCATAACGGATAGAAGGAGAGACAGTGGAACTCGATGTCGAATAACCGATGACCATGTTACCTTGTGCGTCCACAGCGATGCTCGGCATCCAGCGGAACAACCCGTCGGCCGCATTATTAAACGTTTGCTGCTGCACCGGTGCAGCGGGAATGGTGCTGCCGGTGACATCGAACTGATACCAGCGAATCGCCATGGGGCCGGTCCCGCCCTGATTGTTGTTTACGGTCTGCGCAGCCCACAGAGATTCCACGCCGCCTCGGTTCTGATAGACGAGCGGGTACATGATCTTGTCCCCGAGCGTGTCGAGCAGCCGGGTCGTTCCCAGCTGCGGCACCAGACTGCTTGACGAATCGGTAAACGCGTCCACGAAACCGTCCACGGTAATCTCGGCATTCTGAGTGTGGCCGGCACCGACGCCAAAAGTGGAGTTGGCTGGGGTGGTAAAATCGACATGAAACCGCCACGCGTGCACTTGAGTCAGCGTCACGCCACCCGTAGCCGGGCTGTCGACGGAAAGTAGGTATTCCGGCGTCCCAACCGGGGGCGGGCTGCCCGTGCGAAACCCGGCCGGAACAAGACTGTAAGTGTCCCCAATGTCGGCGGCCGCGATACTAAAAGCGACGGCATTAGGATTTGGCGCCCCGATGCCGTTGATCATGTCGTTGCGGGGAAGGGCGTAAACTCGCACGCCATTAAATGTGGTGGTGTTCGCAAACATGTTAACCGTCATGTAGTAAGCATCGGGCCAAAGACCGAACTTCGGATAGTCACCCAAATAGTTCGGATTCGTCGGATCGACCTGGAGCGAATAGAGCCACCAGCCGCCCGCCACCGGATCGCTTGTCTTCGAGACGGCGAAGCACTGGTAAAACGAGACACCAGGAAACGAGGGGAAAGCAAAATCGCTGATCACCCACCGATCGGCCACGTGATCGTAAAAGGCCACCGGGTCGCCCTGGTTTTGGTTCAAGCCGCAGGGAGTGGCACCCATCGCAACGAAAAGGGAGTTAAACGTCGTGGGTGCGACCAGGACGTTGCCGGACTTGTCGAGGACCGTAAACGTCGAGTTTACGGTCTGAATATAGTGGTTCGGGCCGACATCGCCGTTGGTGTCGGGCGGCACGCAGTTACATCCATTATTCGGGCGACCGATGCCCGCATAGGTTGCAATCGGCGTCGGCATGGCCATCGGTGCCATCAGCTTCCGCACCGCCATTACCGGATCGAACTTTTCCGGCGCGCCGCTCTTAAGACGGGGATGCCGGGTCAGCCGAATGTCCTCGTCATTTTCTCCACCCTGAGGAATGTAGGGAAGCGTGCGAAGATCGCGATCGAGCGAGACGGGACCAACCATTCGCACCACGTCCGGTTGCGGCCGGCGCGAATCGTCCGGTCGTGCTTTCGGTGCGATGGGAGACTTTGTCGGATTTGCGGCGAATCCAAGGAAGGCAAGGGTTACGCCAGCAAGGCAAATGGCAAAACCGATCAAGGTTCTGCGACTAAAGAAGGCGGATTGCGACAGGGATTTCTTTTTCATTCGAGTAATTAGCTTTTGTTCCGTTCCGGAGAGGAAATTAGGGATGCCGATGTTAGTTTATCGACCAATAAATAGCTACGCTTATTTGATGGTTCTTCCGTTCTAGCCGGACCTGCGCGCGTTCCGACAAAACACCCGCAAACGGCTCGGCTGTGCTACTTTTCCAGGTCAATGGATTCCAGCCACTTGCCGTTCGATCAGCGCGCTTGTTTCATAGCCGGCCAGGCAAAGTCGGGGACGACCCTGCTGGTTGCCTTGCTCGACAATCATCCGGAACTGCTCGTCCTTCCGGAAGAGACCGCCTATTTCCCGACGGTTCTCACCAAATACGGCTCGCGAGGGCGGCGGGCCCAGTTTGATTATATTACCACCCAATCGCTCTCGAATGTTCTCTTTGGTGGTCCCTGCAAATGGGGGAAGCGCGATTACTCCTATTTTCCAACTGCGCGTCTTTGCAGACTTTCGAGCAGATGGCATTCGATCCAGCGAACTCCGAAAAAGATTTGCTGGTCATCCTGATGCAGGCCTACGCGGCTGTGCTCGGAAGATCGCTCGATTCGGTGGCGCGCTGGGTCGAAAAGACGCCGGCCAATCGCAGGTGTATTCCCGCCATTCGCTCCCGTTTCCCGCATGCCAGGATCCTGCTCACCCTCCGCGATCCCCGCGCCATTCTGGCGGCCCAGATCGCCTTGGAAAAAACGAGAAGGCTGGGAACCTTTTCCACTTATTACTGCATCAGTCATTGGCGGGAAATCGCCAGAGTCGCTTTGCCGGCGATGAACGGAGGCGATTCCTCGACGCTGGTCGTGCCCTATGAAAAGCTCGTCCTCGAAACAGCCGATTGGATGAAAAAAGTCTGCGCCTTTCTCGAGATCGACTACGATCCGGAGATTGTGTTGACCCCGACCAAGGCTGGAAAATTCTGGGCGGGTAATTCCGCCACCGAGGCGCGCTTTACCCAGATCAGTGCCGAGCCGCTTACGCGATGGCAGGGTGACTTATCGGAGGATGAAATCGGCTGGGTGGAATGGCATTGCCGCGATCTGATGCCGGCATTCGGTTACGAGCCGCAGTTGAGCGAGCGAGCCTTGAGACATTTTATGAAACCGATCCGGCATGAACGACCGCGGCAGTATTTGAAATCGCGATTCTACTCCCTGCGAGACCGGTTTACTCGATGAGAGGCTGCCATCCCGAGTGAAGCGAGGGAACTCGCCTACGTATTGCGGACATTCAAGCCACACTGAAGGCCGGGTCGCAGAAGTTGCTCGCGCGCGTTGCCCGCCCTCGCGGGATCCTTCGCTTCGCTCAGGATGACCAGGAAAGCGAGCTGAAGGACTGACTGTGCCTAGCCGGCTTCTTTTGCTTGCAATCGCATGCGCTTCGCGGATAATGTGCGCCACTGTCGGGAATCGTTATCGATTCCGTTCGCTCTTAACGACGATACCAGGCTTTGAATATTATGATGCGGGATTTTGCATCTTCGCTGCTTCGTTCGCTCACTCTGGCGCTTTACGGCTCGAGACGAATTCGTTCCCGACAGAACGAGACGGAGTTTCCAATGGCGCGGCCCCGAGATGGTGGGGCTGGCAGTTTGCTTGAATCGACCCTTCGGGGGCGACGCGCCGCGGACCGTGCATCTTCCGATGCGCTCCGTCCATCACATCATTGGGTAAATATTGAGGATCATTATGAACTCTCATTCATCAGGGAGACGCTCGCGCAGGCCGCGGGGCGGATCTCGACGCAGGGGCGAGGGGCGGGGGCGTTATCAAGACGCACGCCCAACAGCGCCCAAGAAAACATTCTGGCAGCGGGTCGCGGCATTTTTTGGAAACGAAAAAAGCGCGAAGAAACACGCCGTCGTGGCGCGCAACGGCTCGCAACCGTC
This sequence comes from uncultured Verrucomicrobiae bacterium, assembly GCA_963815455.1. Taxonomy (GTDB): domain Bacteria; phylum Verrucomicrobiota; class Verrucomicrobiia; order Chthoniobacterales; family UBA10450; genus JBDTZF01. The sequence continues at coordinate 205,527 of CAWFGO010000001.1, read as the reverse complement.
GCGGTCGCCGCGCAAGCCTGAATCGGTTGAAGTTCGTTCGCCGCGTCTTTACGTCGGCAATTTGTCCTTCGACGCCACCGAGAGCGATCTCTTCGAATTGTTCAACGGCGTGGGCCATGTGCAAAACGCCGAGGTGGTGAGTTATCGCCACAATCAACGTTCGAAAGGTTTCGCCTTTGTCCAGATGCAGACCGTCGAGGAAGCGAAGCGGGCGGTTGAAGAATTGCACGACAAGGAGTTTCTCGGCCGCAAGCTGGTGGTGAGCGGCGCCAAGTCGAGCGAACATCACTCGGAATAACCGAGCCTGGCAATTTCGATCGGGAGACGTTGCGCTTCGAAGCGCGCGTCTCCCGATTTGTTTCTGTAGCGGCGGTCTCCGACCGTCGATTTGTAGGGCGTTTCTGTGCCAGCCCCGAATGCTTTCGGGGTTCACAGAAACGCCCTACAATTAATGAATGCGGCGCACCTTCTACATCGTTGGCCCGACTGCGACCGGAAAATCCCAGCTGGCCGCCGATGTTGCATCAGAGCTCAACGCGGAAATTGTCGGCGCGGATGCATTCCAAATCTATCGCGGCCTCGATTTGCTTACGGCGAAACCGGACGCCGTGACGCTGTCGAAAGTGCCGCATCATCTAATCGGCACGGTGTCGATCCTCGAAGAGATGAACGCGGAAAAGTTTCGCACTGCTGCCCTGCACGCGATTGCCGATATTCATTCGCGTGGAAAATCAGCAATCGTTGTCGGCGGAACCGGGCTCTATATCAAGGCGCTGACCCACGGCCTGGCGACCCTGCCGGATGTCGATCCAAAACTGCGCGCGCGATTGAACGCCTTGAGCGTTGACGAGTTGCGCTCCAAACTGGGCAATCTTGATCCCGAAGCCGTCCGCAAGATCGACATGAAAAACCGTCGACGAGTTGTACGCGCCCTAGAGATTTGCCTCGCCACCGGCCAGCCTGCGTCCGAGCAGCGCGGCCAATGGGCTGTAGCCGAGGGCACCGACCTCGGCCGGCCGCGGTCAACGCCCGCGGCTACAACCGGCGTCTTCGTCTTTCGCGATCGCGATGACCTTTATCAGCGAATCAATCGCAGAGTCGAGATCATGTTCGAAAAAGGAGTGATCGAAGAAGTGCGCGCAGCCGGCGCGATGAGCGGGACTGCTGCGCAGATGATCGGCTTACGCGAAATCGGGGAAATGCTTGACGGAAAAATGTCGATCCAACAATGCATGGCCGCGATTCAGCAAGCGACGCGGCGTTACGCCAAAAGACAGTTGACCTGGTTCCGGCGCCAAACTAATTTTGAGCCGCTGAATTTATCGCTTCTCACTCACAACGAAGCAAGGATTTCGCTGAAGGCGCGTCTGGCCTCAGCGCAAGGGAATGTTTGAGACTCGCCCGCAAAAAACACACGAACGCGCGCTCCTGATCGGCCTGGAACACGACGGCGTCTCGAAGTGGGACCTGCGCGATTCGCTGGAAGAACTTGCCGAGCTGGCCAATTCCGCCGGTGCTGAAGTGGTCGATACCATTACCCAAAAGCTTCAGAAGCCGACCGCGCCTTATTACATCGGCAAAGGCAAAGCGGAATGGATCAAGCAGTCCATGCAAGATCGACAAGTGACCTCGGTCATCTTCGACGACGAACTTTCTCCTGCCCAGGGGCGCAACCTGGAAATTCTTCTTTCCCGAAAAGTGCTCGATCGCACCCAACTGATTCTCGATATTTTCGCGCAACGGGCTCGCAGCCGGGAAGGCCGCTTGCAAATCGAGCTGGCCCAATTGCAATATTTGCTCCCGCGCCTCACTCGCATGTGGGACCACCTTTCCCGCCAAACTGGCGGGATCGGCACCCGCGGGCCGGGCGAAACCCAGTTGGAAGTCGATCGCCGTCGTGTGCAGGAACGCATCGCGCGTCTCGAGCGCGAGCTCGGAGAAGTCCGCAAAACGCGCGCCGTGCAACGACAGGGCCGGAAACGGCATCAATGGCCCGTCGCCGCGGTGGTCGGTTACACCAACGCCGGCAAATCGACGCTCCTGAACCTGCTCACCGGCTCGGACGTCGTGGCCGAGAACAGACTTTTCGCTACGCTCGATCCGACCACGCGCAGTTTCGTTTTGCCCAACAAACAGCGAGTTTTGCTCACGGACACGGTGGGATTTTTGCGAAAATTGCCGCACACATTGATCGAATCGTTCAAGGCGACGCTCGAAGAGGTGAGCGAAGCCGATCTGCTCATTCACGTTGTCGATCTTAGCCATCCTCGCGTGGACGAGCAGATGGAAGCCGTGGACAGCGTGATCAAGGAACTTGACGCGTTCGGCAAGCAAACGCTCATCGTCTTTAACAAAATCGACAAGGTGGAGGACAGTGAGCCGGTCGAGACCTATCTAAAGCGATTTCCAGGCAGCGTCGCCATCTCCGCCCGTACCGGGGAGGGACTCGTCGATCTCGTCCATGCTCTCGAAAGCGCGCTCGGTTCCTGGCGATTGCGTTCTCGTTTCCGCATTCCGGCAAACGAAAGCGCGCTTATCGCCGAGATCCATCGTGTCGGGCACGTGCTCGAATTGAGTTACGAAGACAACGACACCCTCGTTGTCGCCCACGTCCCGCCCGAGCTCGCGCAAAAACTGGAACGCTTCGCGTTGTAGCCAGGGGCCGCGATCTCGCCAATCCGAGAGATGACTATTTCCAGTGTCGGCCGCGGTCGGCGCCCGCGGCTACAACATCAGGTCCGCGATTTCGCCGGCGTGTTTCCAATGCTCGGCATCCGATACCAACCCCGCGCGAACGGGATTGTCACGAACGTAATTCCATTTTTGGTCATAGCTCTCGCTAGAGCGAAGAAGATGATCGAAAAATTCGCGTTGCCAAAGCGTTGGGGCTGGAGCCGCTCGGTGACGTCCCGTTGTAGCCGCGGGCGCTGACCGAGGACATGACTGCGCAGGGCCTACGGACCCTTGCTGACGCCCGGTTGTAGCCGCGGGCGCTGACCGCGGCCGACCCAGCGCATTGACTCTCCGGCTCCTGTAGCTTTTCCAAAAGCCGACAAAATCAGACAGATTTTTTGCATCATGCTCAGGCGCACAGAAAAAATGCACATGATCGGGCATGATCACATAGCGCCCGATAATCCAGCCGTGCCGCGCGTGTGCACTCCGCCATTCATCAGTCAGGATCGCTGCGGCCTCGTCGCGCGCGAGAATTGCGCAACGATTCTGTGTGCACGTGGTGATGAAGTAAATTGGAGCTTCAATCCAGTTGCGCTCCAAACGGCGAAAATGCTTGTGCATGCCTCGTTGTAGCCGAGGGCGCTGACCTCGGCCATTCAGAATGCGATGCCACGAGGGCCGCGGTCGGCGCCCGCGGCTACAGTTGCAAGATCGGCATCGGCGGGAATAATGCGCGAGTGACTGCTCGCGAACGCGTTGCCAAACTGATTAAGATTTGGCCCCGGGTTTACCCGGACGCGCATACTGAACTGGATTTCAAGAATCCGCTGGAGTTGCTGATTGCGACCATTCTCTCGGCTCAGTGCACCGATAAACGGGTCAACATGGTTACGCCGGCGCTATTCAAGAAATATCGAACCGCGAAGGATTACGCGAGCGCGCCGCAATCCGAACTGGAGAAGGCAATCAAATCCACCGGGTTTTATCGGAACAAGACCAAGAGCATCCGCGCGGCAACATCGACAATCGCAAAAAAATTCGGTGGCAAAGTTCCATCGACAATGGAAGAGCTTCGCGAATTACCCGGCGTCGGACGCAAGACAGCAAACGTCGTCCTGGGCAACGCGTTTGGAAAAAATGAGGGAATTGTCGTCGATACCCACGTGATCCGGCTGTCGCAGCGGCTTGGCCTCACGAAACATAAAGACCCGGAAAAGATCGAGCGCGACTTGATGAAACTCGTTCCGCGCGAGCATTGGGCGATTTGGAGTCACTGGTTGATCTGGCATGGCCGGCGTCGCTGCTATGCGCGGAAGCCCGATTGCAGCCAATGCGAAGTTTTTCGGCTTTGCCCGAGCGGTAAACGTTTCCTGCGATCGGGCGAAAGCGCCAGCTAACGCTGAACCGGTTGTTTTGGAGCCGGCTTGGCGTTCCTATGCGCCGATCCGTTGGCTTTTTTATGAAGGCGCTGAAATTCTTCCTCGAGCGTTTTTAGCTCCTCATCGGAGAGTTCCTCCAAGTCGACCAATTTATTCCGTGCACCTTTGAGCGCGCGGATCAATTCATCGAGTTTCAAGTGAATGGCCTTGGCGTCGCGGTTCTGGGTGTTTTGAATGATGAACACCATCAGAAATGTCACGATGGTCGTGCCGGTGTTGATAACGAGCTGCCAGGTATCGGAAAAGTGAAACGTGGGTCCGGTCACCGCCCACACGGCGATGATGAGCACGGCGACCGTGAAGGTCCAGGCCGTGCCCAGAACAATTGACGACTGACGGGCGAAGACCCGAAAGGCCTCCTGGACCGTGCAAAAGAAGGTTGTCTGCTCCTCGGGCTTTTTCGACCGATCGTTTTTCGTCATTTCACCTACATTTCGCGCCCAGTCGCGACGGTGCGCGCATGAAAGATGTCGATTCTGTAGGGATTAATGGATCGAACGAAGTCTGGATTTCTCTTCAAATCCGCACTATCCGTGCCCGGTCGCGCCGTAGCTTTGGCGAAGGCGGATAATCCGCGGTCCCACCATGGACATTTCTTCCATCGCTCTACATCTCAACCTGGATAACGCATGGCTGGGCGAGCCGCTCGGCTTGCCGACACTGGATTTGCGCGAATGGGGACCGCAGCTGCGGTTCTCCGCGCCGCCTCATTTGGTCGAGAATTTCTACCAGGGAAACGAGTCGCGGCTCGCGCCGTTTTTACTTTTTGGTTCCGGCGATTTTCATTACCTGACCGCGCTCTGGGCCCGCCGCGCCACGCAGCCGATCGTTCTGGTCTCGTTCGACAATCATCCCGACTGGGATATTCGTCCGCCCAAATGGGGCTGTGGCGGCTGGGTGAATCGCGCGCTGGAAATTCCGCGCGTGCAGAAGATCAGTGTCTGGGGTTGCGGAAATTTCGAGTGTTGGTGGCCGCATCAGCTTTTCGGGAACCGCCGCGCCGAACGCGCGGGCAAGCTGGAAGTTCATCCCTGGGCCGACGATCGTCCGGTGAAGGATCGACAACGGCGTGGCGCGATGTTGCGAGAAAATTGGCGGGAGCATTTCGAGGAATTCGCCCGGAATCTTGAGAGCGCGAATGTCTATGTCACCATCGATTTGGATTGCCTTCGGGCCGAGGAAGCCGTGACCAATTGGGAAAACGGCCGTTTTGAAGTTGTCGATCTTATCTGGGCGCTGACGGAATTAAGAAAACGCTGCCGGATTGTGGGCGGCGATATTTGCGGCGCGTTTTCCCGGCCCAGCTATGCGCGCTGGAAACAACGGTTCGCTTCCGAATTCGATCATCCGAAATTGCCGGAGCGGAGTCCGGATGAAATTCGCAGAATCAATTTCGCTACGCTCGAGAAACTTTGGCCGGCGTTAGCTCAGTGAAACCAGGATTACCCCGGCGCTGATCAATAGCGCCCCAATGGTCAATCGAAGCGTGAGTTTTTCCTTCAGCAGAACGGCCGCCATCAAGCTGATGATGATCGTGCTGAGTCCCTGGAACGGATAGAGATAGCTGAGATCGAATCGCTGGAGCAATCCGAGGGTGAGAAAGAACGAGATGGTCATCAGGAAAATTCCCGCGGCCAAAAGGGCAATGAATCGGGGCCTGGTTAGGCCGGGGGAGGCCGGCGCCATTGCGTGTTTCAGGAGAATCTGTCCTCCCACGAATGCCACCAAGGCGATGAGAATGAGAGTCAGCGCGAGAAAACTCATAAACGTTGACCTAGTCGCGCCACCGGCTTGGCGATGATGGCAAGTCCGATCACGACCAGAGCGATGCCGCACCAGCGCCAGACCGAAACCATTTCGCCCAGAAAAATCCAGCAGCCCACGGGAACGAGAACATCGACAACTCGGGACAATGGAAAAGCGATCGAGAGCGGAATGTATTTCAATACGTAAAGCCAGGTCACGAAGCTGGCCAGGATCAGCAGGATCGCCCACCAAACCAGCGGTGAAAGAAGACCGTTGATCCCGGTCCAGGAAAGCGCGCTATCGGGGGCCGCCACGTCGGAGGCGCCACGCTTCAAGAGTAGCTCGGAGAAAAATACGCAAAGAACACTAAGCGCGAGATGCAGCCAGGGATTGCGAAATCCGGAAGGTTTTCCTGTCATCCCAGGCGCAGTCGCCTGCCGCGCCGTAGCGTCATGCGAAGGCTGGGAAGAATCTCTCATTTTTCACAATTCACAAGCGAAGGCCCAACGCACAAGCGAAACATTCAGTCATCCCGAGCGAAGCGAGGGACCTCACGGTCGCACGTAGAAAGCCGAGCCATACTGGAAGCATGATCGCATTGCGGTTCGCGAGCGTAATCTCTACTCGCGGGGTCCTTCGGCCGCAATGGCGGCCTCAGGATGACAAGCATGTGACGCCGGGTTTCCGTTGCTCGCACGCTAGGACGATAACCACGCGCACAACCCCTTCTGTCATCCCGAGCGCAGCGAGGGACCTCACGGTCGAATTTGAAAAGCCGAGCAACACAAAATCCGGGTCGCATGGTTGCTTGTGAGTATTGTCTGCCTTCGCTTCGCTCAGATGACAAACGGCTACGTGTTCACAAAATAACGATCACATCTGATCCGCATTCGGAAATTGCTTCAGCACCGGATCGTGCCGGGTCGGTTCGAGGTATTTTACCACACGCCGGAAAATTGCGTCCAACATCGGCCGCGTGTGCATCACATAAAGATCGAGCGGCGCGAGTTCGTGACGGAGATGCAGCTTCGGATCGTAATTGAGCGGGCCGCTGAGATATTGACGCAGCCCGTTTGTGATCGCCCAACTGATCACGTCGCGCAGCGTATAAAAGTAGAGATGCAAATCAAGCGCCACGCTGTAATCGAGCCCGAGGCATTCGTCGTAAATGGTGTCGCCATGAACGAGGCAAAGCGTGAACGCGATAATCTTCCCATTCTGTTGCCAAATGAAAAACCGCGCCCGGTCCGGCATTCGCTGGCCGATCTGTCGAAAATAATCTTTGGTCAACGTCTCGAACTTCAATTGCGACCGCTCGTGCACCTGAAGATAGAGCGGATAAATCTCATCGATCTGCGGCGTGACGTCGGTGACGACTTCCATGTCGATCTTCGCCGCGCGCTCGGCTTTCCGAAATTTTCGGCGCAAACTTTTCCGGGTCACGTAACCGATCGTGGCCAGGTAATCGGCGAAGCTGGCGTGATTGAGCGAAAGCCGCGTCATCGGCATGCTCGGGATTCGGGCGTAACCGTCTTGGCGCAAGATCTCCAGGCTCGAACGATATCTGGCCGGGAAATCCTTTAGCACGATCAGCGATGCTTTATTTTGCCGGGCGAAGGGCAACAGGGCAGCCGGCAGCGCGCCGGCCACCCATTCGTCGTTCGCCGGTTCGGCGGTTCCCAATTCGCCCGCGCCGGCCGCACAGCCGACCATCAACACGCGCATCGTGAGGAACCGCGGAAATATTTTGCGGATAAGATCGACAATCGCCCGGAGCGCCGGCACCCCTTCGACAAGATTCTGCCGGACAAAGAAAACCGGTTGAACGCCGCGGATGCGACGGGAGCCATCTTCGAGAACGACGTAATGATGCTCGAACCCATCGCGCAAAGTGCGTTCGACGATCTCGTAGTAGCGATGATCTTTCGCTTTGTCCTGAAACGCGCGCGGCCAGGCTTCGCAGTCCTGAAGCTCGGCCAGCGAAACGATTTTCGCGATTCCGTGCGGGATTGGAATGGAATGGCCAACTGACATGCAGAAAAAAGCCCGCCAATGGATTTACGACTCGAAGGGCGCAATCAACTAACAGCAAGTTCGATTTTCTCAAGCCAGTCAAGAGCTGGAAAGGGCGTCTGCTCCCACTGCAATTCTTCGAGTGAACGGATTCACCAAGGCGTTTGTCAAAGATTTGGGTCTGGCGGTTCCCTGTGAATACCGGTGGAGAGTTTTCTTTTTATTGAGAAGCCGCTACGAGCTGGTCAACTGGTAGAGGTGACAACGCGCGCCGTAGCCCGGCCGCGAACGGAAGCCTGAGGAAGCGTCGCCGATTCTGCTACGTGAATGCGACGGGATCGTTTTCCCACGTTACTTGCTTTTAAGTCCATCACGAAAGGCGATGGATTCCAATTCGACTCGGACAGCATCTTCGATTGGAATCACCGGGCGCGCCTCAAAAACAAACGCCGGCAACATCGAGCAAAACTTGTGGACCGCAGCGGGATCATCGCAATCCAGCATCATATACCCACCCCAATCACCGACCCGGATCACGAACAGCTCGATCTTGAAATTGGCCGGAGCTTTCCATTGCGTGAAAACCTCCAGGATCCGTTTCTGGGCATTCTCGTATTCGATCGGTGAGCCTTGCGGACGTTCCGACCAAGTGAGCATGTATTTCATGGGTATTTTCCTTTATTGCGCTGATGTCGTCGGAACGATAGCCGTTCCAGTGGCGTGCCGCGAACGAGATCAGTCACCACTCTTACTACGAGCCTTCCACTGAAGAAACGAACTCTGGTTTGCCCTCAACTTTCTACTATTCACCGTTGACACCCTTCATAGGGGTTAGGCGAATGGCTCCATCGAACATAACCTTACGCTCCACTGGCGGGATGGAGCGGCTCTTCGACCAGCAATAATATGGAGGTCCGTTTTTTCATTCACAATGCGTGATCTCGCGCCTAACGAGAATTCGGTCCAAAAATTGGGTCTTTCAAGAGAAATGTCTCAGTTTTGGGTCTAATCCGGCTTGGGTGGGAGCGACGGATCTTCACTGGATTAATGGAAATCTATTTCTTTGGATTTTCCGGCGTCTTCTTTTTCTCTTCCGCGCCGATGCCGAGCCGTTTCAGGAACGGCTGGACCGATTGTTTGCGTCCGAGGAATTTTTCGATCGACAACGATACGTCGCGCCCGGCGCCCTGCTCGTAGATTTCGTGGCGCAAGCGCAGACCGGCATCGCGATCGAGATATTTGCCTTTCGCTTTTTCGAAGACGGTGGCCATGTCCGCGGCGATCGCATCGGCCCAGGCGTAACCGTAGTAGCCGGCGTCATATCCATTCAAATGCCCAAAGTAAGTAACGAAGGTCGTGTCGGGATCGATCGGCAGAAAAACTCTCTGCAGGACCGGGTTCGACATGGCCACGCAATCGTAGGGCGCGTTCTCGGGATGAACGTCATGCAGGGTCATGTCGATCGAGGCGAAGGCGAACTGTCGCCGGTAAAACACGCCCGCAGTCGCCAGTTTCGCGTCGTTCATTTTCTGGATCATTTCGGCCGGAATTTTCTTCGACGGATCGCGATAATCGGCGGCAAAAGTGTCGAGCACTTGTTTGTCCCAGACCCAGTTCTGTAACATTTGCGAAGGCGCTTCCACGAAATCGCCCGGCACATGTGTTCCGGCGAACCGGCCATACTTTGCGCGTGTGGTGATGGTATGCAGCACGTGACCGAACTCATGGAAGAGCGTCTCCACATCGGTGTGGGTCATGAGTGACGGTTTATCCCCGCTCGCTGGCGGAAAATTGCAGAGCAGCGTCACGGTTGGCCGCTGATACTTTCCGCCGGAAAGCTGTTTGCCGCCGACGATCTCGAACTCAGCGAAGTGATTGAATTTTCCTTCGCGCGGGAACATGTCGAGGTAAAACAACCCGAGCGGCTCGCCGGTGGCGGAGTCTGTCACGACGTATAGTTGAAGATCGTCGATCCATTTGTAGGGCGCAGCGATCTGATAGAATTTTAGCCCGAAAATGTTCTGATAAATGTCGAACATCCCCTGAAGAACTTTGTCGAGCGGGAAAAAATTGCGGAGCTCTTCCTTATCGACGTTGAACTTCTGCTTAACCAGCTGGTTGTCATAGTACCGCCAGTCCCAGTGGTCGATCTTGACTTTGGGATCGTTTGTATCGGCGGCTTTCATTTTTTGCAGATCGGAGATTTCGGCGGCGAACTTCGGCTGAATGCCGGCAATCAAATCATTGATGTATTTCTTGGCGTTGGCGCCGGTCTTCGCCATTTTGATCTCGGTCTGATAATCGTCCCACGACTTGTAATCGAGCCGGAGCGCGATCTTGTTTCGTAGCGCCAGCATTTGATTGAGAACGGAGACGTTGGTGTCCTTGGCCAGAGTGTAACGGGCGACGTTGAGTTTTTTGCGGGTCGCTTCGTTTTTCGCGTTTTCCTCAACGGTGCGATATTGCCAGGTTACATTGGCCATTACCGTGTAGGCGTCGTCGCCGGTCTTGATTCCGGGCGCGGCAAGAAAGCTTTCCGGCAACCCATCGAGCTCCGCCTTTGTGAACACCATCGGCGTTTTCGCATTGACGATGTTGGTGTCGAAGTCGGTGCCCAGTTTGGCCAGTTGTTTGCGCAAATCTTCGACCTCTTTGCGTTTCTCCGGCGGCAAAGCCAGGCCGGCCCGGCGGTAGTCGCGCAATGTTTCATCGAGCAATTTCTTGTCTTCACCGGAGAGTTTCGGCTTGGTATCGGCGAACGCCTTGACCGCTTTGTAAACGTCCTCGCGATAATCGACTCCGACGGCCCAATCCTGGAAAACCTTGACCGCGTTTTCGCCCGCGGTCCGCATCGCCTCGTTGGTGTTCGATTCCTTGATCACGACCGCTTTGTTGGCCGCATTTCCGGCCTCGTAGCCCAAATCGTCCAACGCGACGACGGTGCTCTCGAACGTGACCTTCTTGGGATCCTGCGCGCCGATCGCATCCAGCGCTTTATTTGCCTTCGCGATTGCGTCGTTTACGGATTTCTCAACCGCTTCCGGCGTTTGTTCCCAGTCGGGAATGGTCAGAACGGCATTCGCTTTGGCTGCGGCGTCGCGGAAATCATCGATCGTTTTCAGGTCGGAAGCGGAAAGGTTTGTGCTTAGGGCGACAAGAACCAGTAGCAGGCAGAGGAGTAAGGATTTCATATGATTAGGAGCGGCAACATCTGTCGCATGAAAGGAAAGGCAAGTGCAGCCGGAACGTGTCCTCGCATTTGCCCTACCGAAGCAGATGCCGCCTGCACCGGCGGTTCCAACCCGGACGCAGCTGTCTCAATCTGGATTATTACGGGAGCGCCGTGCCCAGATTCGCTTTTACGATTGCCGTATCCGAAGCGTTGAGTGTGCCGTTCACGTTTACGTCATTCCGGAAATTCGCGGCCGAGACCCCGTTGCCGAGTTGGCCTTTGGTCTGGCTCACGTCGGATGCGTTGACCGAACTATTCCCATTGGTATCGCCGGCCAGCACGCCCATGGAAATTGGAACATCGCCGGAGCTCGTGCCGTCGTTCACGTTGTTCAGCGTGAGCGTGAGTCTCTGAGCGTTGGTCACGCCCGTGAGATTGACGGTGACCTGCGACCCGCTCACCGAAGGGCTGCCCGCGACTCCGGTACCAGAAGTTACCGTCGCACCGCCGACGGTGACCGAAGTGGCGAACGTAACCACGATTGTGTGTGCGCCTGCGCTGTTGCGGCATTCAATTCCTACGTTGCCGAAGAGTGGAAGATTGATGTCGAACGTGCCGGCTCCACCATGCGTCTTACGCGACACGGCGGTCAGGGCCGTGGGGACCGTGAATCTTTCCGTCGACATCACGAACCCGGTGCCGGTGCTGTCGTAGCCGCCGGCCAGCCAGACCCGGGTGCCATCGCTATCGGCCGGGAAATTTCGTCGAACAGTAACGAAATCTGTCCCGTGGCTCCACATGCCGGTGCCGGGAGTATAGATGTCGACTTCATTGGATGGATTGGGCGCGGTTCTCCCGCCGCCCAAAATCCACATTTGGTTATTAACCACGACGGCCCGCGTTTCGCCTGTCGCTCTCGTTATGCTGGCGATGGCGCTCCAGACATTGGCGACGGGGTCGTACCTGAAAGAATCGGCGCTGTCTACAATGGTCGTGCCGTCCCAGAGGGAGCCGCCTCCGGTATAAATGAACCCGCCAATGGCGGCCGCGGGGATGTAACCGCGTTGGGCGGGATAGTTCATGCGCTGAAGCCAGCGCGATCCAATCGCGAGGGTTGGATCGAACTGCCACGTTTCCGAAGTCATTCCTACGTTAATATTGAACCCGCCCATGATGTAGAGCTTGTTCGCGACCACCGCGAATCCGCCCGGGAGGATGGCGCCGCCAGCGTTGCCCGGCCAGTTATCGGGCGCCGTCAGGGTCGTGATTGTATCGGTCACCGGGTTGTAGCTAAACACACGGGCAGTGGCAACGGCGGCGCCGGCCGCCGAGCCGCCGACGCAGTAAATCTGCGGGACGCCGCCCACGGTGAGAACGCCGCAGGCCATGTTATTCATTTGGTTATCGGGAAAAGTTGCGGCCTTAGTCGTCCAGGTGTTTGCCGCCGGGATTGTATTCGAGCGGGTGAATGGAGTCGCTGCCAGCGGTATCGCTGGTGCGTCCGCCCATGGCGTAGAAGAGACCGTTGGCCGGGAAATAAATGCCAACGGCGCGAACGAGATTGGTCGGCAGGTTGGCGCCATTGGACCAGCTGTCTATAGACGAAATCCCATCGGCGCCGACACCGAGACCGGTCGGCCCGGCCGATGTGGATTTTGTAGATTGCCCGCTCAGGTCGCAGACCGCGACAGCCGCACCCAAAACGACGAGAGCGATGCCCGAAAAAAGACGAATTTGCGACAAAACGGAAACAGGAGTTTTCATATGGTTAGGGTCCTTTCACTACAGACCGGAGCGTAGTTAGATCGACAATCGAATGTCAATCCAATTTCCGTGGCTGAACAGGGTCTCGGCGGTCGTTCGTTATGGCAGCGACGTGCCGATGTTTGCTTTGGCGATCGCCGTGTCGGAGGCGTTGATAACGCCGCTGGCATTCACGTCCGTCCGGAAATTCGTCCCGTCAATCGGCTGGCCGATATATGATTTTACCTGACTCACGTCGGTGGCGTTGACGACGCCGTTCGCGTTGGTGTCTCCCAGCAGCACGTCCATGGAAACGGCAACGTCGCCGATATTTGTGCCATCGTTCACGTTTCCAAGTGTAACGGTGACGCGCTGGGCGTTCGCCACGCCGGTGAGATTGACCGTGACCTGCGACCCGCTCACGCTAAAATTATTCACGCTCCCGATACCGGCGGCCACCGATGCGCTCTGGACGGTGACTGGGCCGGCGAAGTTAATAATCACCTGATAATCCGGGCCGCTGCGGCACTCGATCCCAACGGTACCGCTAATTGGGAGCGGCAGGTCAAAAACGCCCGTGCCGCCATGGGTCTTTCGGGAAAACGCGGTTTGCGCCATCGGGAATGCGGGAGCGACGCGAATGAAGTAAACATCTTGTTCGCCATTGAACGTGGCGGCATAGGCCACATCGCCTCCGGTATTATCCGAAACCATGGTGATGTAATCGCCCAGCTTGTTCTGTTGCGGATAACCGAGGAACGGGTTGAACGAATTGCTGACCGCGACGTTTTGCTTCCAGGTAACCCCGGCGTCCACGCTATAAGAATAGAAAAGCTGCGAATCGGTATTGTTCGCGGCGTTGCGACTGTCGAACCAGACGCAATCGATCCGGCCATTGGGGGCGACTGCGAGCGTGCCGAACCAGTGCCATTTGTTTTGGTTAACGGCGTCGTCATTGACCCGCTTGGGAGAGCTGAATGTCGATCCGCCGTTGGTGCTGCGAACGAACATCACGTCGGTTCCATTCGAGGCGCCGGTAGGCCGCACGCTCGCCAGCATATAAATATTGTTGTTCGTGCTGGTGCCCGAACGGTCCACCGCCACGAAGAGTTGCCCGGCTAATCCCTCCGGATTGATCGAACCGGAGAAATTGATCGTGCCGCCCAGGCTGAACGCGGTGCTTTGGTCGAAAGTCGGCGTTACCGCGCCATTCTTGGCGTTCGAGGAACGAATGCACCAAAACTGGTTCGTACTGGTATTGATCCCGCCGATAAAAAGGTTGCCGGTCGTATCCACGTCGAGCGTTCCCCACTGGGGCGAGTTGGGAATAAAGATCGGATTCAGCCAGGTGAACCCGCCGTCCGTGGAACGGGTGAATTGCCTGCCCCCGTAATTGTTACCGGCGGTGCTCCATGATTGGTATTGGAAACCATGTCCTGTGCTGTTGGTGTTATCTATGGTGAACCATTGCTTATCTCCTCCCGTCGCGGGGGCGATGTTCGTCCAGGTTTGCCCGCCATTAAGCGAACGCCACATGTTATCGAAAAAGGACTGGAGAAGGCTGAGGTAGTAAAAGCGTCCGGTATCATCGGCGTACAAAACCGGGTCGCTGCGGAAAACATTGTTTTCGAGAACGCCGGGGAACGTCCACATCGTGCCTCCGTTGGTGGTATATGCCCAACCGGCTTGCCGGAAATTCGACGATACGCTGTTGAACTGCCTCCAGCCGATCGATTTGTTGTTCGGATTGTTCGGGTCCACGCAAATGCTCGGCTCGTTCGCCGCGTCTCCGGCAATGTTCTGGTTATTGGCATTCACATTCACCTGGTAACTGGTGAACGGCCCGTATTGCGAAATCATCCGCGGCGAAACTCCAGTGCGCAAAAGATAAAATGGAACAGCCGGTTGATCGTATTTTTCCATCGGTTCGGTCGGGACCTGCTTCCGACCCGCGCTCTGGCCGGAAGCGATTAATGAGCCGCAGAGCAGGATCAGCAGGATCGACAACGTTTTCTTAGCGGCGGAAAAGTGGCTCAATGCGGATACGGATGTAGGACAAACCGGGCAAAACATCCAGCAAATTCTTCATTTCATCCCCGCATTTATTTTGGTTTAGCTAAAGCCGCTTAGCGCCACCGGTGGGTCCAATCGGCGGGATGAGTTTGGAGCCAAAGCAATTGCGCGAGGTGTTCAGCGCCGGGGCGAGTCCAACTGCGGCTGCCGGAGCGCATGGGAGTAAGCCGACCTAACGAGCGACGCCGTCGCGATGGAATCGTATGCCAGGCATCGATCCCACCTCCGCACGCAAACGTTTTTCTTTCCGCTCGCTCGCGATCGTGTCCGACGCTCGCTGAGTGAGCGAATTGGCGCAAGCACCACATCGGCGCTTGGAAGTGGCGCATTAGAAGCGCTTTTTCAGCGACAGGTACCAGAATCGTCCTTTGATGTTGAAGCTGGACTCGTCGTGGCCGTTTTCGAGCGTGCCGGAGGTGAACGGTGGGTCGAGATCGAAAATATTAATCATCCCGGCGGTGATCGTTGTGCCGTTCAACCAGGTTCTCCAGCCGCATGGCTCATATTCCGCAGTCGAAACAGGAATCACTTTCTTGTCGCCACCACCGGTTTTGCCGCCATCCTTGGCTGCACCTGCTATCTGGTTTTCTGCTACCGGCGCAGCGAGCTTGAAGGTGTAGGAGACAATGGCGTCCACCGTTGTCCACTCCCGGACCTTGCGAAATTCTTCACTGCCCTGGCCGACATAATGCACTGTGGCCCCGGCGTCCAGCCCACCGATATCATAAAAGAGGCTGGCATAGATTCGATGATGAGGCAGATATCCGGCAAACCCGGTCTGCTCGTTTGAGTATTCAAGCTCTTTGTCACCAACATTGATGGCGGCAACATAACGCGACAGATAAGTTCCATTCAATGTGAAGGTGAAAGTGCCAAAACCAGTTCCGCCAAAGATGTTTGTGTCGAGCGCGTAGATTGCCTCGTAATCGATTCCTTCCGTGATTGTCCGGGAGATGTTTTGCGTCAAATCTCTAATCAAGATGATTTGACCGGTGACCGGGTCGCGCACCACCTGGCCGGGGAATCTTCTCCCGTTGCTCTCAAAATTCTTGTCCACGATAAAT
Organism: uncultured Verrucomicrobiae bacterium; assembly: GCA_963815455.1. Lineage (GTDB taxonomy): Bacteria > Verrucomicrobiota > Verrucomicrobiia > Chthoniobacterales > UBA10450 > JBDTZF01. Next base: position 189,601 of record CAWFGO010000001.1, on the reverse strand, counting down.
TGCTCCTGAATGAAATTGGTACGATCTCTGAGATCAATGTGATAAAAATCCGCGCTCAGCGTCAGCCCTTTCACAAACTTTGGACTCCAGACGGCGCCATAGCTCCAGCCGTAGGCTACCTCCGGCCTCAGGTTAGGCTGCCCGCCAAGAAGCTCGCGCCCGAACGCTTCCTCGCCGAATTTCGGATCGATTACATCGAAGAAACTCTCTGCGGCGGAGGGCGATATATCCGACAGATTCGGAGCGTGAAAGGCCTCGGTATAGTCTCCCCGAAGAGTCAGGCTTGAGTCGAATGGTTGGTAACGGACCGAGAACTTCGGTCTTTCGGTAATGCCGAAGTCGCTAAAAAACTCGATCCGCTGTGCCACTTGAAATTCGAGACTGTAAAGGCCAGGGAGATTCCAGCTCGGGCTGGTGACCGGAATGCGCAGCTCTCCAAAGCAAGACCAGGCGTCTCGGCTCGCCCGGGTAGCTTCAAGATCGGTCGCCCCTATCGTACTGAAGGTGGTGTTAAGCGAGTCTGGAAAATCACTGACGGTCTCTTTCCGATGCTCCGACCCTAAGGCGAAGGAAAGCGGGCCCGCCGGCAGTTTTATCAGATCTCCATAAAACGAGCCCAGTTCATCGCTCAGCGTCGCGACGCCGAGTGTTGAAGGGTAACAAGCACTCTGTTGATTGCCGCCTGTGTGTTAGCGTCGCGGCCAAACGGATTAAATGCGGTTGCCGGATTGGTATCGAGCAGCGCCTCACGTAGCGCCGATTTACTCGCGATGCCACTGCCGAGCGACGAGGCGATCGTTTGCATTATAACGGAAACTAAGTTCGTAATTCCACGTTTTGAAGTAATCCCCAAACTCGCCCAGGTTGCCGCGCAGCCCGCCGTCAAACAGATAATCCTTGGTCGTTTGCTTAAAAGTGCGCGCGCCGACGCCGAGTTCACGGTAACCAACGAACGAAAACACCGGCGTGCCGTCGGGCAGAGTGCCAGTGGGCGTTGTGAATGGATTAAACGGATTGCTCAGCGGCACACTGATGCCAAAGGGACTTACCGCAGTGACACCGTCAGCCTGCTTGAATGGGTCCGGCTGGAAGGGCACTGGCGCCAGTACCGAGCTAAAAAATGAACGAACAACTTTGAAGTCGGCGAATACGGTCAGGTACTTGTCGCAGAGATCGCGCGAGATTGAACCGTAATAGTACTGGCGATCCGCTTCGGAAATCGCCGACGTAAGCGCGGCATAGTCGAATGCCTGGAAGTCGTATGGAGCGGACCCCACCGGGATGTATTCAGATGATGCCGCCGGATTCGGCGCCGAATGCGGAGTCGGCGTGTCTAAGCCGGGTCGAAGGACAAAGCGGCCGAAGGGAGGGAAAGCAACACGACCGGGGTAGAAGGGGCTGCGATTATCACCTCCTCCAAATCTTGAATAATCTGCCGTGCTGGAAATGTCGCGGTCGCGGCTGAAGATGGCGGCCCGATCATAGACCTGCGCAAACACAACGATGTCCATTTTGTCATCGCCGGTGCCGGCTAAAAGATAACCTTCCCGCTCGCCCGCGTCGTTGGAGGCGCCGAGATTGGTGTTCCCGTAGCTAGCTTCGATTTCGAGTCCGCGGAATTTATGGTTCAGAATAAAATTAACTACCCCGCCGACAGCGTCCGATCCATAAATGGCCGAGGCGCCATCTTTCAAAATGTCGATATGATCGACAAGCGGGAATGGAATCAGATTTATGTCCACCGAGGCGCCCATGGCCAAGCCGACCGGGGCCACGCGCCTCCCGTCAACCAGAACCAGGGTCTCTTTCGGAAAAAGCCCGCGGAGGTTGACTTCCGTCCGACCGTCGCCAGGGTTGCCGATATTTTCGTTAGTGGCAAATCCGGTCACCGCCGGCAATTTCTGAGTTAGATCTGTGGCGGTGCGGACACCGAGTTTCTGGATGTCTTCTGGCCGATACGTATCGACCGGGTTTGGGCCAACCTCTTCCGCAGTCGGAATATTCGAGCCGGTGACGATCACGCGGCCGACTTCAGCCTCAGGCAAGGCGCTTGATTCGGCCAGGCTTGGCGGCAACGCTGGTTCCTGAGCCAGTGCGTCGGCTTGAAAGAGGAGCGCAATTCCTAGCGCGGCCCCCCTTGCCGCGCCCACCCACGATTGCCGGGTTTCGCTTTGGCTAATATCGATCCGTTCGGTTTACTGCAAGAACAGATGACAGGTTACTCTCGCCCTATCAAACAAAATAAGTTGCCGGCGGCGAACACCTACAATCGCGGAAACGGCTTTTGCGACTGCTTCAGGATTTCGTCGAAGCGTGGATCCCTACGCAGCTCGTCCAGGACTGGGTTGTACTTCAGGGTCCCGTAGTTCTCCCCTGTCCCCGGGATTTGCACGAGTTGGGCAAAGGTTTGCAAGGCGCGCTCACGTTCGCCCGCGTAGACATACATATAGGCCAGGCGGTGCAGGCGCTCAGTATTGGCCAGCGCATCTTCGGATATCGGATGCTGTTTCACCGACTCCTCGGAAATCCGGACTGCTTCGTCTTTTTTTCCAAGGATCATTTTCACGTTGCTTAGCGTGATCTTCAGGTCCCCTTCTACCTCGCGGTTGATGGGCTGTCGAAGGCGCTCCTCCAGTTTCTTCTCCGCGACGCGGGCAGCCTGCTCGTCAAATGGAGCCTTGGTAACGAAGACAAGCTGAACCTCCTTGTCCCATCGCTCGTCCTCGAACTCGGGAAATTTAGCCAGTTGATCCAGCAGCCTGCGGCATTCTTCGTAATCGCGTTTCCAAAAGTTAATATAAAACGAGGGGGTGAACTCCGATGGCATTTGCAGGTTCAGGCTTTCCAGTTGCTTATTACCCGCGGCCACATCTCCTCGCATCCTCAGCGTGGCCGCGTGCTCAATTCGGGCGATCCGACTCCGGCGCGGAAAGTGTTTTATCAAACGCTCGACGTTTTGATCTAGCTCGCTCCACCAGCGCAGGGAAAAGGCGGCGTGGCCGGCCATGATGTAGGCGCTAAGATCCCGTGGATTGAGTTCGCTGACTCGAACGAATAGCGCGTACGCTTCTTGCCAGCGGCCGAAGCGCCGATAGAGAAGTGCGCGCGTCAAAGTGACGTCGGCATTGTTAGGCAAAGACTTCGCGGCCTGCTCCAGGCTGGCCAGGGCGCGCGTAAAATCGTGGTAACCATAGTAGGTTACACGCGATTGAGCATGGTAGGTTTCACCGGCTTCCGGGGCAAGACGTTGCGCTTCTTTCAAAGCGCGCTTCGGCGCGGGCGCGATATTCGGGATTCGCCGCTCCGGTCGAGCGGTAAAGCTGAATGTTCGCCTCCGTCAGGGCCCAATACGCGCCGGCAAACTTCGGATCCCGCGCCGCCGCCTGCTCCAGCAGCTGGACCGCCCGGGTGTTGTCCTCGACGAACTTCTGGTTGTCGTCCTCTAGATCCGGAGTTTCCATCAAAGTGCGCGCCTGGATGTAACTCTCGAACGCAGCGAGGTCCTGCGTCGGCCGGCTGGCCAGCTCGGTACTTTCCCGCGGCGAGAGCTTGGCACCTAACTGATTACTGATGCGCTGGGCGATTTCGCTTTGAAACGAAAGCACCTCCGAGAGATTGCCGTCATAATTCTCCGCCCAGGCCTGCGTGTCCGTCCTGGCGTCGATCAGTTCCACCGTGACGTGAATGTGATTTGCTTCACGTTGGACGCTGCCTTCAACCACATAGTTAACGCTTAATTCGTCCGCGATCTGCTTTAGGTTACGATCCGTTCCCGGCTTGTAATGCATCACGCTGGTCCGGCTGATCACTTTGAGATCCGCCACCTTGGCCAGATTCGAAAGCACTTCGCGGTGCACGCCTTCGGCAAAAACGGTGTTCTGCTCGTCCTTGCTCAGGCTCTCAAAGGGAAGAACGGCAACACTTTTTTCGCGCCTGGCCGCTGCTTCCACCTTTGCCTTCTCAACGGATCTGGCGTGGCGTTGCCAACCCCAGGTTCCCACGGAGAGGATCACCAGCAGGATCGCCCCCGATGCCGTGGCCAGGTAAATGCGTCGTTGCCTAACGAGTCGCTGGCGGTGTAGCTTCTGCGGCAGCCGGCGATTGCCGACACCGTCATGGTAGAGGCTGAACACACGCACCTTGGCGCCGTGTTTCACCTCTGCTTCGCCGATATCGTGCAATTGCGCCTTCCACTCCGCGTATTGCGCGAGGTCATCGGCGGCGCGCGCCGAGAGAAGAATATGCCCGGCGTCGCCGCAGTTCATCACCCGTTGGGCAATGTTTACGCCCGCCCCCGCCAGGTTTTGCTTGTCGTTGACATCCTCAACCAGGTCGACCGGTCCGCTATGGATTCCCATACGCAAAGGCAAGTGCGTCTTGCCACGCAGCGCCCGGCTAACCGCCACCGCGCAGCGGACTGGCGCATCCGGGCTGGTGAAAAACGCCAGCACCATGCCGTCGCCTGTCGGAATGCGAACCAGCTTGCCAGCCGCCTCGGCGGCTCGAAAATGCTCCGTCTCGCGCACGATCCGATTCAGCTCCTGCTGCCGTTCGCGTTGCTCGTTGGTCAACAGCTTGGAGTAACCGACGATGTCGATGAACAGGACATGCGCGATCTCCAGGTAAGAATCGCGACCGCCGTCTTCAGTCATACGCGAGCGCTAGTGCACCGTCTTCGGCCGATGTAGGACAAAGCGCCGAAAACATCCAGCAAATTCTTCATGATAAAGCCGAATTAATTGGTGGGGCGAGACTCGGTCGAGCCGTCGATGCCGATCTTTTTCAGGAACGGCTCGACGGATTGTTTGCGGCCGAGAAACTTCTCGATCGACAGCGAAACGTCGCGTGAGCTTCCTTGTTCGTAGATCTCATGACGTAATCTCGCGCCGGCCTCACTGTCGATATAACCGCCGGGCGACTTTTCAAAAACGGTCGCCATGTCCGCGGCGATCGCGTCCGACCAGGCGTATCCATAATAACCGGCGTCATAGCCGTCGAAACCGCGAAAGCTGGTGATGAAACTTGTTTGTGGATCGATCGGCAGAAAAACGCGCGCAAGCACTGGATTTGAAATTGCGAGGCAATCGTACGGTTCATCCGGCGGATGCGGCCCGTGCAGAGGCAAGATCCATCAAAGCGAAGGCAAATTGACGGCGATAAAAAATGCCCGCCGTGGCCAGCTTCGCGTCATTAAGCTTCTCGATTGTTTCTGCCGGGATCTTCTTCGATGAATCGCGATAATCGGCCGCAAACGTATCGAGAACTTTCTTATCCCAAATCCAGTTCTGGAGCATCTGCGAGGGCGCTTCCACAAAATCGACAGGCACATTCGTCCCGGCGAATCGGCTGTATTTCGCCCGAGTTAAAATGCAGTGCAGCGCGTGGCCGAGCTCATGAAACAAAATTTCGGCTTCCGAATGGCTGAGTAAAGAGGGCTTGCCATCATGCGCGGGCGGAAAACTGAGCACGATCGCGGCGACCGGCGCCTGATATTTTCCATCCGGCAAACGTCTCCCGTTAACAATTTCAGATTCGCCGCCACCAGCCGTTTTTCCGTCGCGTGGAAAAAGATCGAGATAGAGAAGGCCAAGCGGCGCATTGGTGGCCTGATCGGAAACGACGTAGAGCCGGAGATCGTCGGTCCAGTTCCGGGGGGCATCGATTTGATCGAACCGAATTCCGAAAACGCGCGCGAAAATTGCGAACATGCCATCCAGGGTTTGCTGAAACGGGAAAAAAATGCGGAGCGATTCCTTATCGACATTGAATTTTTCCTTGTTGAGCTGGTTTGTGTAATAACGCCAATCCCAGATGTCGATCTTCGCGGCGGGATTGTGCGTATCGGCTGCTTTCAACCGCTGCAATTCGTGCAGCTCCTTTTGAAATTTCGGGTCGATTCCGCTCGCAAGATTGTCGATGTAATGCCGGGCAGTATCGGCGGTTTTTGCCATTCGCACTTCGGCCTGGTAATCCGCCCACGACTTGTAACCGAGACGCAACGCAATCTTGTTGCGCAGCGTCAGCATTCGATTGATCACCGGAACGTTCTTTTCCTTCGCCAGCGAGTCGTGAGCAACGTAGAGCTTTTTGCGCGTGTTCTCGTCGCGCGCATTGTCTTCGACGGAATTGTATTGCCACATCGCGTTTGCCATCACCTGGTAACGATCGTTGTCGATCTTGATTCCCGGCGATGAAAAGAAATCGTTGGGAAGACCGTCAAATTCCGCCTTGGTCAAAATTACGGGCGCTTTTGCCGCAAAAAGATTGCTGCCGAATTCAGTCGCGAGTTTTGAAAGCTCTCTTCGCCAGCTCTGAATTTCTTTTCTCTGATCCGGTGCCAGATCCATTCCGGCCCGGTGATAATCCCGCAATGTCTCGCGCATTAGTTTTTCATCTTCACCGATGAGCCTCGGCTTTTCTGCCGCGACCGCTTTGATCGCGTTGTAAACGTCGTCGCGATAATCAATGCCGACATTCCATTCCTGAAACGATTGCATCGCGCTTTCAGCGGCGGCACGCATCGCTTCGTCGGGATTTGTTTGGCTGATCAGTCCCGCGCGATTGGTTACCGCGGCTGTTTCCGCCCGCAACTCTTCCAGCGCGCCGACCGTGTTTTCGAATGTGAGTTTGGCCGGATCTTGTTTTCCGATTCGATCCAAGGCGGCATTCGCCTTCGCGATCGCGTCTTTCATGGCATTCGTGATTGCCTCCGGCGTTTGTTCCCAATCTGGAATCGCCAAGGCGCGATCGGCTTTTGCCGCAGCAGATTGGAAGTCGTCGATCTTCCTCAGTTCCGCGCCCAGAACATCGACAACGAAAAGCAGAGAACCGAGAAAGAGTGCGAGATTCTTCATGCGAAGCGCGTGAATTTACGTCATTCCGAGGGAAGTCGAGGAATCCCGCTGAAGAACTGGCGACGGGATGTCTCGACTCCGCTCGACATGACGGCTGGTAGGGCGAGACTCTGTCGAGCCGACGAATGTTGAAAACGCAGAGATGTCTCGACTCAGGCTGGCGCGATCAACAAGCTGGAGCCGACATGATCGACAAGTTTTTCCTCGCTTTCATTCCGATTTTTGTCGCGGTCGATCCAATCGGCTTGGTGGCCATTTTCATGGGCCTGGGCACCGACGCTTCCCGCGAACATCGCAAACACCAGGCATTTCTCGGGATTTTGACCGCCCTGTGCGTCGCGGTCGGTTTTATTTTTCTCGGCAAAATTATTTTCGCCGCACTGGGAATTACCGTGGCCGATTTTCAAGTGGCGGGCGGTTTGATTCTGCTTCTTCTGGCCGTGCGCGAGCTGGTCGGGATCGGGCCGCAGGATCGCGGGGGCAGCGACGAATTCGGCGTCGTACCGCTTGGGATGCCGTTAATCGCCGGGCCGGCGCTGCTGACGGCGTTATTGATTTTGGTGGACAGCGTCGGGCTCGTTTACACCCTGGTATCGCTCATCGTGAATCTCGCCCTGGTCGCGGTTGCCCTTTGCAATGCCGATCGGTTCTCGCGCTTGATGGGCCGGCAGGGTCTGCGCGGCGTGTCGAAAATCATTGCGCTCCTGCTCGCCGCCATCGCCATCAGCCTGATCCGGCGCGGCTGGCAGGGCACGTGAAACACAAATCACCAGTGGGCGCTGTCATCCTGAGCAGAGCGAAGCGAAGTCGAAGGATCCCGCGGCACTGTCTGACAATGGCGTGGCAGGCACCGCGGATTGTCCTCTAGGACCAATTCCTCGACGGCTGTCGATGCTAGCTAATGTGCCGGCGGCTTCTTGGCCACCACTCTTTTAGTTCCGCCGTTTTGTCGCCCGCTTTGTAGCGTTTGTTCAGCTCGGCTTCGATCTTCCGGATCTCATCCTGCTGCGGCAGCTGCGGTCCAGACGTGATGTATACCGGCACCTGGTTTCGGGTCTGGGTTTGCGGCAGCATTGCGTAGAGGTCGAGACGCTTTTTTTGTAAAGCTGCAGTGCTCCAGCTCGCGTAAACGGTGTTCGTTGGATAGGTCACCTCAGCCCGCGTGGAATAAGCGGCATAGGGATAATTGGGCCCACCGGTCATGATCGGTTGAGACTGCTCTTCGCAGCCAATGAGGCCGCCGGCGAATAGTAATGCCAATAGTTGTTTCATATCTTGTCCTTGGTTTCGTCTGCCGAGGTTTCCTCGGTTATGACCTATTTAACCATGAAACCTAATCGCAGTCGCGCACGATAATTTGCCGCCAAAAACATGGAAAGCATCCATACCGGTTGCCGCAGCCGAAGTACCTGCAAATTGGGCGTCGATCCGCCTCTATTGACACACTGGCGAGCCTTGTTACTATCCTCGCTTCTATGAGATTTCCCCTCCCATTGACCACGAAGATCGCCGCCTACATGATCGGCCATAAACTCCGCGGCACGAAGAAGTTCGCCACCGTGCTGCAGCTCGAGCCACTGCACACCTGCAACCTCACCTGCACCGGCTGCGGACGGATCCGCGAATACTCGACTTCGCTCAAGGACATGATGAGCCTGGAAGATTGTCTGGGCGCGGCAAAGGAGTGCAACGCGCCGATGGTTTCCATTTGCGGCGGCGAACCGCTGATTTATCCGCACATCGAAGCGCTCGTGGACGGGCTGCTCGACCAGGGCCGGATCGTTTACATCTGCACGAACGCCATGTTCATGCGCAAGAAAATGCGGGAATGGCTGGCGGCGGAACTTGGGCGAACGCGCAAAACGGGAATCGGGAAAGCTTGGCAGGAGAAGATCGACATCCTGCTCGCCAAGGGTCTGATTTCTGAAAAAGACGCCGCCGAAATTCGCAAGGGACCGAAAGATCCGGCGAAGGCAACGATCGGGCCGAGCAAATGGATGTATTGGAACGTGCACCTCGACGGGCTTGGAGCGGATCCACGATCTCATCGTCGAGCGTGAAGGCGTGTTCAAGGAATGCATTCTCGCCATCAAGATGGCGAAAATTCTCGGCTATCAAGTCGCGACGAACACGACCATTTATAAGGAAACCGACATGCAGGAGGTCGAGCAGATGTTCGATTATCTCTCCGATCTCGGCGTGGATGGCCACACCATCTCGCCCGGCTACGAATACGACGCCGCCAAGAAGGACATGATCAAGCGGCTCAATTTGCAGCCCGGAGAATTTCTTCCTCACCCGCAAGATGACGGTCGAGAAGTTCCGGAAGATCGAGGATTGGATGAAGCGGTATACCTTTCTCGGGACGCCGATCTATTTCGAATTTCTCGCCGGCAAACGCGATTTGACCTGCTCCGCTTGGGCGATTCCGACCCGCAACATTCGCGGCTGGAAAGGCCCCTGCTATCTCATGACCGACGCCCATTATTCGAGCTACGCAGAATTGCTCGAGAAAGTGGAGTGGGACAAATACGGCGTCGTGGACGGCGTGGCCCGCGATCCGCGTTGCGAAAATTGCATGGTGCACTGCGGCTACGAGCCGACCGCCAGCCTCGGCCTGCAAGCCCAGCGCGGCGATACCTGGAAAACGATCAAATTCAATTTCGGGGCGAAACCGAAACCGACCGGAAGAGGAAGCGAGACGGTCGCGTTTAACGGCGTGACCATCGGAAACGGCCATCTTACCGGCAAACGCGCCGAGCCGACGAATGCGGCGCAGGCATCGTAAGATCGACGCATGGCGCCAGCTCGGCTGACGCAACCGTAATATGACTCATGACTCCAGCGCAACCTGCCCGCGCGCCGCAGCGCGCCGTACATCCGCTGACGGCGCGAGGAGATTTTGCAGGCGATCGCGCGGGCGCAGGAAAATCTTTTGCGTCAACAGCGGCCCGACGGCCACTGGTGCGGCGAGCTGATCGTGGATAGCACGCTTTGCTCCGACTTCGTGTTGTTCATGCATTGGGCCGGCGAAGTGGACGAGCAAATGCAGCAGCGCTGTGTCCGCCACATCTTGAAACGCCAGCTGCCGGACGGCGGCTGGAACATTTATCACGGCGGCCCGAGCGAGATTAACGCATCGGTCAAAGCGCTATTTCGCGCTCAAGCTGGCCGGTTATTCCGCCGATTTGCCGTTCATGCAGGAAGCGCGCGCGAATATTCTGCGCCTCGGCGGCATCCCGCGCCTGAACACGTTCAGTAAACTTTATCTCGCGTTGCTGGGCCAGTTTCCCTGGAACTATCTGCCGACGATTCCGGTGGAAATGATCCTGCTGCCCGACCTGGGCGCCGTTTCACATTTACAAGATGTCCTCCTGGAGCCGGGCCATGCTCGTGCCGCTGGCGATCATCAATCATTTCAAACCGACGCGGCATTTGCCTGGCCTCAAAGCATCTGCACGAGCTTTATCCGCTCGGCACCGAGCACGAAGATTTCACCCTGCCACGCGATGCGCGCTTTTTTACTTGGCGAAATTTTTTCCTGCGAGCCGACGATGTCCTCAAGTTTATCGGCGGTCTGCTGGTATGCCCACTGCGCCGGGTCGCGCTGGAAGAAGCCGAACGCTGGATGGTCGAGCGGATCGGCGAGGGAAGCGACGGGCTGGCCACCGTTTTTCCGGCGATGCTCAATTCGATTGATCGCCCTGCGCGCACTCGGTTACGCCGAAGAACCATCCGCTGTTTGAAAAAGCGAGAAAGGATTTTGCCGGGCTATTTGTCGATGATCCGGAAGATTTTCGTATTCAGCCCTGTCTGTCGCCGGTTTGGGACACTGCCATCAACGTGATCGCGCTGGCCGAGTCCGGCCTTCCGCCGGAGCACCCGGCGCTGCAAAAGGCCGCGAATTGGCTGCTGGAAAAGGAGGTCCGAATTCGCGGCGACTGGGCGAAAAATAATTCGCATCCGGAAGCGAGCGGCTGGGCTTTCGAATACAACAACGTTTACTATCCCGACACGGACGACACCGCGATGGTGCTCATGGCGCTGCGGCTCGTCCGGCCGCACGATGCAACGGTCGCTGGATGCGGTTTTTGGGCGGGCCCTTCCGTGGCAACTCAGTTTCCAATGCCGCGACGGCGGCTGGGCAGCGTTCGACAAGGACGTCACGACGCCCTGGCTCGAAGACATGCCATTCGCCGACCACAACGCCATTCTCGACCCGACCTGCAGCGATCTGACCGCGCGCACGCTGGAGCTGTTCGGTTACATCGGTTTCGACCGCAATGCATCCGGCGGTGAAACGCGCGCTTCGCATATCTGATCGAAACGCAGGAAAACGACGGCTCCTGGTACGGGCGTTGGGGCGTCAATTATATTTATGGCACATGGCAGGTGCTGCGCGGCCTGCGCGCCATCGGCCAGGACATGACGCAAGACTGGATTCTGCGCGGCCGCGACTGGCTGGAGAGTTGTCAGAACGATGACGGCGGCTGGGGCGAAACCTGCGCGTCGTACGACAATCCACAGATGAAAGGCAAAGGCGAAAGCACCGCGTCGCAAACGGCCTGGGCGCTGATGGGCATTTGTGCCTGCGGCGATCTCGATCGGCCGGAGCATCCAGCGCGGACTTGCGTTTCCTGCTCAATTCGCAAAAGCCAGACGGCTCATGGGACGAGCCGCAAATCACCGGCACCGGATTTCCGAAGGTGTTCTATCTCAAATACGACATGTACCGGCAGAATTTCCCGCTCCTCGCGCTCGCGACCTACGTGAATTACAGGAACGGCCTGAACACGCGTCCCGGATTTTACAGCTGCGTCGTAAGTGCGCATGGGCTTCCGAGCACCATGTCACATCTGGCAGGACGCCGATGCCACAGGTCCGTCGCGCGAGAAAAAATAAAACCTGTTATCGTCGCTAAAGCGATCTAACAGTACATATTATGGCTTACGAATTACCGAAATTACCTTATCCCTACGATGCTCTGGAGCCGCACATCGATGCGCGCACGATGGAAATCCATCACACCAAGCATCACCAAGCTTACGTCACCAACGTGAACAACGCGATCAAAGGCAAACCCGATCTGGAAAGCAAATCGGTCGAGGATTTGATCAGCAATCTGAACGCGGTCCCGGAAGACATTCGCACTGTTGTCCGCAACAACGGCGGCGGTCACGCCAACCATTCCTTCTTTTGGAAAATCATGGGCCCGAAAGCCGGCGGCGAACCGAAAGGCAAACTCGCCGACGACATCAAATCCACCTTTGGCAGCTTTGACGCGTTTAAGGAGAAGTTCGCCGCCGCGGGTGCCGGCCGTTTCGGCAGCGGCTGGGCCTGGTTGATCAAAAACAAATCGGCAAGCTTGAAATGGTCTCCACTCCGAACCAGGACAGTCCGCTGATGGACGGCAACACCCCGATCCTCGGCCTCGATGTCTGGGAGCACGCTTACTATCTCAATTACCAAAATCGCCGACCCGACTACATCAAGGCTTGGTGGAACGTGGTGAATTGGGACGCCGTAGCGAAGAACTACTAGCGCGCAGTCTCAGCGTCTTTCTGTAGCGGCGGTCTCTGACCGTCGCTAACTTCTCTCCCGAAATATGCGACGGTCGGAGACCGCCGCTACACGTGATGGCCTACCTAAACGAAAACTATCTCAAGCTGCAGGCCGGGTATCTTTTTCCCGAGATTGCCCGGCGGGTGAACGAATTCTGCGCGGCGAACCCGGAAGCGGCAAAGAGATTGATTCGTTGCGGGATCGGCGATGTGACCGAGCCGTTACCGCGAGCTGCCATCGAGGCGATGAAGCGCGCCGTCGAAGAGCTTGGGCATCGCGAGACGTTTCGCGGGTACGGTCCCGAGCAAGGCTACGAGTTTCTAAGATCGACAATCGCGCAGCACGATTATCGCGACCGGAAGATCGACATCGCCGACGATGAGATATTTGTCTCCGACGGTTCAAAGTCCGATTGCGGCTTCATCCTCGACGTCCTGGGCGACCAAAACAAAGTCGCGATCACCGATCCGGTTTACCCGGTTTATGTCGATACGAACGTGATGGCGGGCCACACCGGCCTGGTGAGAAAAGACGGGAGTTACGAAGGCCTTGTTTACTTGCCCTGCACGGCGAAGAACAATTTCGTCCCCGAGCCGCCCACAGAGCATGTCGATCTTGTGTATCTCTGTTTCCCGAACAATCCGACCGGAACGGTCGCGTCGCGCGAGCAACTGACGGACTGGGTGGAATACGCTCGCAAGCACGAAGCGCTAATTTTGTTTGATGCGGCCTATGAAGCCTACATTTCCGATCCTGCGGTTCCGCACTCCATTTTCGAAATTCCAGGCGCGCGGGAATGCGCGGTCGAGTTTCGCAGTTTTTCCAAGAACGGCGGATTCACCGGTATCCGGTGCGGGTTTACCGTGATGCCGAAATCGTTGTTGGCCAGCACCGAGAGCGGCCGGCGTTTGCCGCTGCACGCCTTGTGGCACCGGCGATGGAGCACAAAAGCCAACAGTGTGAGTTATCCCGTGCAGCGCGGGGCCGAGGCGGTCTATTCACCTGAGGGCGGCAAACAGGTGCGCGCGCTGATCGACCATTACATGGGCAACGCCAGGATTCTTCGCACTGCGGCGGCTGATGCGGGCCTGGCGGTCTTCGGTGGGGTAAACGCGCCCTACGTCTGGGTGAAAACGCCGGATGGGTTAACCAGTTGGGAACTGTTCGACCGCATGTTAAGGGAACTGAGCGTTGTCGTCACCCCGGGCAGCGGGTTCGGCGCTCAAGGCGAAGGTTACTTCCGCATCTCGGCCTTCAACAGCCGCTCCAACGCTGAAGAAGTCGCGCGCAGACTGGAAAAACTGTAGTCGCCTCGCTATGTCGAGGCGCTAGGCGCCGGTTGTCGTCACGACCACGGCGAGACAGCGCCGCGGCTACAGGGCGAATCGCCCTTGTCGATCCGGGCGATACGCGTAGAGTGCGCTGAATTTTTATAAAGGGTGCCGGAGTGCCGGATCGAAAACAAAATCTGCCACAGCTCTATCGCTTTTGTTTCCTGATGACAGGCGATGCGCGAAAGGCGCAGGAGGTTTTTCATGCAACCTTGCGCGAAGCCGCGTTGCGTTCGTCCAACGGCGATGCGCCCAACGATCCCTTCTGGCTTTATCGCGATGCCCGTTCCCGCTGCATCGAAGCGGGCGAACACGGACTCCAACCAGAAGATGTCGATCTTGAAGAGAGCGATCTCTCCCCGGCCGCACCCGACCAGCTAAAAAAACTTGATACCAATCAGCTCGCCATCTGGGTTTCGGCCGCGCCCGAGCCGCAACGAACCGCGCTGGCCCTTTTTTACCTGAGCGAATTCGATTATGAGGACATCCTCAACGTGACCGAGACCAAGATTGGCGATCTGTCTCGGCTGCTTGCCCAGGGGCGGCGTCAGTTTCAAGCCTGGCTCAATGCGACCCTTCCCGAGCGGGAGCAGCTGATATGAAACCGGTTCAGTTGTCTCGTCAGCAACGGGTCTTGCTGAATCTCGCTCCCATCAACGAGGAGCTCATAGACGATCGATTCATGCGCGCGGCGGTTTTTCGCGCGCGGGGGACGGAGGAATTTGCCAACCAGCAGAGCTTTGATCGCGCCGTGGCCGCGCTGATTCAAACCATTCCGATTCCGGGGGACGTGGCGGAATGGTTTTCCAGTGAAGACCTTGCTCCCAGCCACAAGTTTAGCTGGAAGAAAACGGCCCAAAATCCGGCCGTGCTGGCAATCGGTCTTGCTCTGGCGGTGATCGCGGGCGTGTTCGTTTTCCAGTTTATCGAACACATGCACGATTTCCCGGGAATCAGCGCTGCCAGAAAATTGCTGGCTACCGCCGGTTCGACGAGATCGGTCCTGCTCGAGCCGGTTTCGGCCGATGCCGGCACGTTAGGCGATCTCTTTTTTATGAAGCACCACCTGGAGCGCTACGATGTCCCCCCCGAGTTCGCCGATTTTCGCACGATCGGCTGGCGCGTTTTCGACGACGAGGACGGCCATCGCGTCGCCCAGATTTGGATCGTGGAGAAAAAAATGCAGTTGTTTCTGTTCCCGGCCGAGAAAGATCCCAAGACCGGCGCCGTGCGGGAATTTTCGGGTTGGCGCTATGTCGAGCAGGAGGGCTGGGCCGGCGTAGTGAAAGGAACGCAACGGCGTTTGCTTTATGGCCGCGCTGCGTGGCCATGAAAAAGATCTGAGGCCATACGTAGCCAAGGAGAAAGACTAGGGGAGGTGGATCGAGCGCTCAGTCGCTCGATGGTAATCTTACGCGGCCGGAGACCGCCACTTGGTTAGCATCGTCCGCGGAACGGCCGATCCACCTTTGCATCCGATGTGAAATCGCCTTCCGGCGAAGGAGCGCCAGGGGGGAGAATTGAACTCCCGACCAACCCCGAAAGCTTTCGGGGCTGCTCTAGGGTTGCAACGCGTGAATGGCGAGTTGCGGATTTTTCTTTGCCTTCAATGCCCGCTCGATTTTACGCGCTTCATCGAGCGTCCCTACTTCTTTACTTGCTATCACGTCCAGATTTTTTCCAAGCCTTTTGGTTGTATGGGTGTGGCCGCGGCGATGCTGAGCCAGTCGTGCATCCAGATCAATTGTCGACCCGATGTAATGTCGGCCAGATGAACCTTTCAAAATATAAATCCACGGCACAGGGGAGTGCCAGGGGGGAGAATTGAACTCCCGACCAAGGGCTTATGAGTCCCCTGCTCTACCGCTGAGCTACCCTGGCGGCAAATTTTGTAGCGCCAATTCTAACTCAGGATGCGACCAACCCCGAAAGCTTTCGGGGCTGCTCTACCGCTGAGCTACCCTGGCGCGAGGCAAAGAAAGTTGAACACGTCGCGGGGCGTGTCAACGCGACCTGGAAGCGTGGCGTCATTTGTTTGTCATCCCGAGCGAAGCGAGGGACCTCGCGAGGGACGGATTGGAATTCGAACCGGTGCTCGTATTATTTACGCAGCTGTTCCGTAACTTGTGAGATCCCTCGGCGTCTTCGCGCCTCGGGATGACTGGCAAATGAGTTGAGTGTTGGGCCTGGAGCGGTGAGCGTTGAAGGTTTCAGTCACGCGGTGGTGGTTTCATGAATGACGAGAATATTCTGGCAAAGTTCTTCGCGCTCGGAAATTCCTACTGGCTGACGCGATTCATCATTCTTCGTCTGCTCGGTTTCGTTTACGCGATTGCCTTCCTGGTCGCGGCGAATCAACTGGTGCCACTCGTTGGTGAGCATGGGCTAACTCCAGCGAATCATTTTCTTGAACGAATCCAGGCCCACTCCGGTTCGGGGTCCGCTGCGATGCTCCAGATGCCGACGCTGTTCTGGTTCGGAATTTCTGACAACGCGCTGTCGATCTTCTCCTGGATCGGCTTCGCTTTGTCGGTTGTTCTCCTCGCCGGATATGCCAATGCCATCATTCTCACGGTGTTGTGGGCGATGTACATGTCGATCGTTCACATCGGCCAAATCTGGTACGGTTACGGCTGGGAGATTCAACTGCTCGAAACCGGTTTTTTGTCGATCTTTCTTTGCCCGCTGTTCGATGGCCGCCCGTTTCCGAAGTGCCGGCCGCCGATTCTTGTGATCTGGCTTTTTCGGTGGCTCGGTTTTCGAATCATGATCGGGGCCGGGCTCATCAAATTGCGGGGCGATCCTTGCTGGCGCGATCTCACTTGTCTTTACTATCACTACGAGACCCAGCCGATCCCGAACCCGATCAGCCGCTATTTGCATTTTTCGCCGCTTTGGCTGCTCAAATTTGAAACGGCTTGGAACCATTTTGTTGAAGTAATAGTGCCATGGTTCTCATTCGGGCCGCGAACGGCGCGCCACGTTGCGGGCGTGCTGCTGGTGACGCTTCAGATCTTTCTCATCATCAGCGGCAATCTGTCGTTCCTGAACTATTTGACGATCATTCCCTTCCTCGCCTGCTTCGACGACACGTTTCTACGCCACGTTTTGCCGAAAGGTCTCGTTCAGCGCGCTGAGCGAGCTGCACAGGAATCTAAACCGTCGCCGATTACGAATTGCCTCACCATCACTTTGGCGATCCTGGTGGCCTATTTGAGCATCGCGCCCGTGCTGAACCTGGCTTCCGGCCGGCAATTGATGAATTACTCCTACGACCCGCTTGATCTGGTCAACACCTACGGTGCCTTCGGAACTGTTGGTCGCGAACGCGACGAGATCATTTTTGAAGGAACCGACAGCCTGTTCCTCACCGGCGCCGAGTGGAAGGAGTACGAATTCAAAGCCAAACCCGGCGATCCGAACCGACGGCCGCCATTCATGGCGCCATATCAACCGCGGATCGACTGGCAAATCTGGTTCGCCGCCATGGCCTCGCCAGGCGATTATCCCTGGACGTTCCATTTTGTCTGGAAACTTCTGCACAACGATCCCGGCACGCTTTCGCTGATCGCAAACAATCCATTTCCAACTGCACCGCCGCATTACATTCGGGCGCGTCTCTATCGTTACCAGTTTGCGCCGCCCGGCGAAAAAGCATGGTGGAAACGCGAGCTAATCGGCGAATGGCTTCCGCCGCTTTCGACCGATGACCCGGATTTTCGCAGCATGCTCGCGGCAATGGATTGGGTGGATTAGGCCTATCCATTCTGGATCGAGAAAAAAATCGATACTGCACCAAGAATCGGAGGGACGCGCTTCTGCGCGTCCGGGACATGCAGAAGCATGTCCCTCCGAGCCTCTGCACGCCACCCGCCGGGCGGCGGCTACAAGCCACGTTCTTTCAAGCGCCCGACTGTTTCGCGCATCATGCGATAGCCGAAATGTCCCTGCGGCACCCGCAGCAACTCCGAGCCGCGCCATTTGTGATGGATCGTTTCAATATCCGCTTGTCGCGCAACCAAATCGAATTCGCCGGCAACGAACAGGACGCGCTCGGCATTGCACAACGGTTGATTATGCACTGGTGAACAGAGTCGAAAATGGCGCGCCACGAGTTGCGCATCGATGTTTGCACGGCCCAACTCTTTCCTCATTCGGGCCGATGCGGGGCTTTCCCAGATCGCATGTTCGGCATTTACTATCGGCGCCATTAACGCCACAAAGCGGAGGTCACGCTCAACCATGGCCAGCAGCGCGCCGATCCAGCCGCCATAGCTGGTACCGAGGATTCCGAACTCCGAGCAGCCTCGCTCGCGCAATGCGCCGATGAGTTGCCGCACTTCCGTCACACCCTGTCGCAGGCCCTCGGCGCTGCGGATGAGATCGGCGGTAATTGCCAGTTCGCCATTCCAGTAACCGCGTGGCACCCGCGAATAGTGATAGGGCAGATGGACGAAGCAAGCGTTCCAGCCGAACTCATTGAACCGGACGGCGCATCGGCGATAACCGATGCTGCTCGCCGACAGGAGTGAGTGTAACATGATTACGGTCGGTGCGCCCCAGCCGAGCGAACAGGGAAACAAATCGACGCGGACAGTATTATTTTCGGAAAACTTCGTTTCGATTGGGCTTCGCCAGGCGATTCTGGCAATCCGACTGTCGATCTGGCCGGTGATTTTGCCATCGGGCGGCGCGGCGTAGAACTGTTGAGCGGTCAATGTTTCGCAATGCGTCACGTAGCGTTCCATTTCATCGCGGCTGCCAGCATGCAAACGATGACGCGACTGGAGCAGATTCATTGAGACACACATTGCTCCATCGACAATCGTGGCGCTCGCCCGACGCAGCCCGTTCCATCTGTCATTCTGAGCGGAGCGAAGCGGAGTCGAAGAATCCCGGGGAGTGACCGGAGAGTTTGGCAACGGGATCCCTCCCATTCGACTCGCGACTGCTCGCTCAGGGCGGGCTTGATATGTGCCGGTATGACCGGCAGTACTGGATGCAACGTCACGTTGCCGCTCGGGATGACGACTTGCCTGGCCCATGCGCTCTTGTGGCGAATGCGGCAAATCGTCCGGCGTGAGCTGAAATGTTTGTTGCAGCTCGGAATAAAGATTCTTGAAAGCGGCAGCGAGCTCGCCCTCGATGCGCTCGCGCGCGGCGGTCTTATCCAAATCCGAAAAAATTGGGATCAGATCGCCGAATGCGACCCAGATCGGCATTCGGCGGCGCGGCAACCAACTCTTCTTCGAGTAAAGCCGATCGCTGCCCAGAATGACACACGGCAGGATCGGAGATCCGGCCATATGCGCCAGAGTGGACGCGCCCGGACGAAGCGGCGCGCCTTCCAGGAGCGAGCGCGCTCCGTCGCGAATGCCTCCTTCGGGGAAAACGCCCACGATGCGTCCTCTGTGTAACCGCTCAATCGCGGTCCGGATCGTGTTGCGATCCGCCCGGTGCCGGTCGGTCGGAAACGCATCAACTGCCCGCAAGAAGCGTCCCAGGACCGGATGCGGGAAAAATTCCGCCATGGCCATCCAATCAATTTTGCGGCGTACGACCGACGAAAGAATAACCGGATCGAAATGGCTGATATGATTTGCCGCCAGCAGAAATCCGCCAGCGCGGTTCGCATTCTCCCGCCGCAACACGTGGACGCGCGCGACGCAAGCGAACACAGCTTTCGCCGACAAGCACGCAGTGCGGTTGGCGATGAAGTGAAACTGGCGCATTCGGGAAGTGGTGGATCGGCCGCTCCGCGGGCGATGGTAATCAATTTGCGGTTTCGCCGCCATTCTTAACATCGAGGTCCGAGCCGGACTGGCGGCACGGAGCGCTCGATCCACCGTGTTCTATTAATTCCTGGCATCTTTTGAGATCGAGTTTGCCGGAGGCAAGAACCGGGATCGCTTCGATGCGCTGAACTTGCTTGGGAATCCACAGGTTCGGGACGCCGGCTTCACGAAGTTTGTCGCGCAACTGGTTAAGATCGACATCGACCGCGCTGAGCAGGACGAGCGCTTCGCCCTTGGCTTCGTCCGGCAGGCCCATGATTGCGAATGGACGTTCATCTCGTCCGGCCAAACCGAGAAGATCGATAACTTTTTGTTCGATCGCTTCGTGCGGCACCATTTCGCCGCCGATCTTGGAGAATCGCGAGAGCCGGCCTTCGATGTAGAGGAACCCGTCTTCGTCAAATCGACCGATGTCGCCGGTTTTCAGCCAGCCGTCGTGCAAAACTTCCGCGGTCCGTTCCGGGTCGTGCAGGTAACCTTCGAAAATATTCGGACCGCGCAGCCAGAGCATCCCGCTCTCATGCAATGAGAGCTTGCGCCCGGTTTCGGGCTCGCGAATTTCGGCCGCGATCCCCGGCGCCATTCTTCCAACCGAGCCCAATCGACTCGACGGTTGCACCTGTTCTCCCGGCCGGGTCGGCACCGGTTCGGGCAGATTGACGCTCACCACCGGCGAGGTTTCGGTGAGACCGTAACCTTCGAAGACTCGTTGCTGAAAGCGCTCCTCGAAAGTTTTGGAAAGATCGACAGGAAGCTTTTCCGCTCCGGTAATGACGAGCCTCAGGCTGCGGAGCTGGTGGGGTTCGGCTTTGCGCAAATAGCCCCGCAGGAAAGTGGGCGTTGCGAGCAGCAGAGTCAATTTGTAGCGCTCGATCAAGGCCGCATTGTTCGCTGCTTCGAGCGGACTCGGGTAAGTGACAATCGGTACGCCTTCGATCAGCGGGTACCAAAGCGTGACAGTCGATCCGAAGCTATGGAAAAAAGGAAGGGACGCCAGAATGCCGTCGCCTTTTTTTAGATCGAGGAGCTCACAAAATTGCGAGACGTTTCCGACAATGTTGCGGTGGCTGAGGACCACTCCTTTTGGCTCGCCGGTGGTTCCGCTGGTGAAAAGCAGCGTTGCTTCCTCGTGCCCGCCTCGTTTCGGAATTTGCAGGAGCCGCAACAGCAATCGTGCGGGAACGAGGATCGATAGCGCCCACCAGAGAACGATCTGGCGCTTTAAGCCAGGTAGCAGCTCGTCCAGTTTCACGACCTGTTCCGGCCACGGAAAATCTTTGACGCGCTCGATGAATGGCGTTGCCGAAATGGCGACCCGCAAGCTGGCCCGCTTGCAACACGATTCATTGGCCGCGCGGCCCATCGTGAAATTAAGATCGACGGGTATTTTCGCCGCCAGCGTCACAGCCAGGTTGGCCACCATCGATGCCTTTCCAGCCGGCAAGACGATCGCGATTCTCTCATCGGGAAATTGTTTTCGAAGATGGCGGCTCAAGGCCGCGGCAGCGCCGAGCAATTTCGACCGGCTCAACGCGCTGTGATCGAGACCATCGACAACGGCGGTGTCGAAAGGTCGCTTTTTCAAGCCGCGGACGCAGGCCTCGGCCAGATGTCGATCCAACGATGGTCGCGCGCCAAAACAAAATTCGCCGAGCTTAAGAAGTTCTTCGCGCACCGTTGCGATGTCCGCGACCTCAGCCGCGAGCGGCTTTCCAAAGGCAACCGTGACTCGATAGGGGATTCGTTTGGGCAACTTGGTGAAGAACCGGCCGCCTTGGAACGAGAAAATCGAGCCCCAAAGCTGATCCAGCCAAACCGGCACGACCGCCGCCCCAGCGTGCCGCGCGATCAATTCGTAACCGCGGCGTAGACGCAATAGGGTCCCGGCCCGCTCCAGCTGGCCCTCGGGGAACAGGCAAACAATTTCGCCCTGGGCGAGCTTTTCCGTTGCCGCGCGAATCGCGGAGCGCGAATTGCGCGTGTCGATGGGAATGCAACCCGCGAGTCCTAAGAACGGACGCAGGAATGGTTTATGATAATACTGCTGGTCGACGATGTAACGAATCGGGCGCGGGCACGCGAGTTGCAGCACAACGGCGTCCACCCACGTGATATGGTTAGGCAAGAGCAAAAAGCCGCCGGCCGGCAGGTTTTCGATTCCATGCGCCGTTACGCGATACACAAGCCGAACAAGGGCCAGAGCTATGAAGCGGAGCGCGCGCTCCGAGGCAGACATGATAGGCATTTTGGAGTTTACAATTCGCGTGCAGCCATCTATCTGCAATCAGCAATTCCATGACATCCACGCCAAGATCGACATCCAGCGCGTGGACTGCCCTGGCGCTCTTGCTCGGGATCAATCTTTTCAATTACATCGACCGGCAGGTTCTGGCCGCTCTTGAGCCCGAGATTCGGGACACGTTCTTCTTGCCGACCGATCTCAACGCCATGGCGACGACTGGCGCTTTGGGGAGCGCATTTCTTATTACCTACATGCTGGCGGCACCCGCGCTTGGCTGGCTGGCCGATCGTTTTTCGCGGTGGCTGATAATAGGATGTGCCGTGATTTTGTGGAGTCTGGCCAGCGGCGCCTCCGGTTTGGCGGCCACATTTTCGTGCCTGGTGGGCATGCGAATTCTTGTCGGGATCGGCGAGGGTGCTTACGGGCCGGCAGCGCCCACGATCCTGGCCGATCATTTTCCATTGGCCACGCGCGGTCGGATCATCGCAATGTTTTGCGCGGCAATCCCGGTCGGCAGTGCGCTCGGCTACGTTCTGGCGGGGTCAATCAGCGCGCATTTGGGTTGGAGATGGGTGTTTTACATGGTCACGCCCCCCGGTCTCTTGCTCGGCGTGCTTTGCTTTACGCAACGAGATCCACGGAGTCGCGGGATTGAACGGCCAAAAAACAACGCGCCACCTGGCACGACTACCGCGAGATCTTTCGGGCGCGCTCCTATGTCATCAACACGCTTGCTCAAACGGCCACGACTTTTGCCGTAGGTGGCCTCGCTTTCTGGATGGCTGAATACTTGCGTTACCGAGGCCAGTCGCCCGCTTCCGGGAAGGTAATCTTCGGCTTCATCGCCGCCAGCGCGGGTCTGATCTCAACCCTGCTCGGCGGTTGGCTGGCGGATCGATTGCGGGCGCGTTTTGGCGGAGCTTACTTCCTGGTTTCCGGGGTCGGAATGCTCCTGGCGTTTCCGTTTTTTGTCACCATGCTCTACGTGCCGTTTCCGGCAGCGTGGATATTTCTTTTTGTTTCCGTCTTCTTCGCTTTCTTGAATATCGGTCCATCAAACACTGCCATCGCCAATGTGTCGCTGCCCGCGGTCCGCGCGACTGCGTTCGCTTTGAACATTCTCGTAATTCACGCACTGGGCGATGTTTCAGCGTTCCCCGCCATTGGCTTCATTGGCGGGCACACGAACATGACGGTCGCCTTTCTGGTGGTGTCGGGAATGATGCTGGTTGCGGGTTTGCTGTGGCTGGTGGGAATGAAGTATCTCGCCGCCGACACAGCCGCAGTGGAAGCGGCCACCGCCAAAGAGGGGTTGTCGATCTAACTGCCTGCCGGCTCAATGCTCGGTCAAGTGAACATCGTAATTTCTAGCGTGCGCCAGAGCCCAGCCGGCTTCTTTGGCGTGACCGGTCTTGCTGAGTAACTGGCTGAGTAATTGCCAGCTTTCCGCGCGATACCATTCGGTTCGCAAACAGTGCTCTAACTCATCAATCGCCTTCCCGGTTGCGCCGGTTTCGTCCAGCGTCTTAATGTAACGTTTCTCGATCGACCAGTTTGCCGGACCCGTTCGCGCCGCCAGATGGAGACGCAAGAAATCGACCTTTCCGTTTTCCTTGTGCTCGAGGACGGCGAGAGATTCCTGGGCCGATGCGGCCACGGGCGGCATTTCGGTTGCGCGGTTAAGAAGTTGTCGCGCCAGTTTGAAATCGTTTTGCTTTAAGGCGATCGCGGCCAGGTTGATCACCGCTAATGGTTGATCCGGTTTTTTTTGCAGGGCAGCGTGCAAATGTACAGCCGCGTCATCGAGCTTGCCTTCGTTTATTTCCAGGCTGCCAAGATTGATCAGCATCCGCGCGGAATCTCCGCCATGCGCGATGGTCCGCTCCAGAAAGGTGCGCTGGTCTTTCCAGTCGAACGTCCGAAGAAATGTGCGGGCGCCGAGGAAAACGAGCCAGAGCGCGAAAATCGTCGTTGAGGCAAGGCGGACTGCTCTTTCTTTGGTTTTGAAAAAGTCGGCGAACTGAATCGCTGCTGCCAGAAACAGAAACGCCGTTGGAAGATAAATCCAATGCTCGGCGACCGAAGCGTTGAGGGTTACAATCCCGCTTACCGGCAGGTAGCTGATCGCGGCAAGCATCAAGCAGGCGAATACGGTGGGGTTGCGCCGGCGGGCGCGAATCATCCAATAAATGAACGCCGCTGCGACCAGGATTCCAAGGAGCGTTTGCAATTCGCGCCAAGCCGCTCCGCTCAAGCTGGCTTCGCTGAAACCGCTTGGATGCGTTTCGACGTCACGATCCATGTGTAAATTGAGCGGAAACAAAATGAGCCCGGCGTATTCCGCGACCGCGCGGGCCACGATGATCGGACGAACCAACGGCGGCGGTGGCGGGCTCAAGACGGGTATTGGGACGTGCTCGGGTTGCGCGCGTAAACTCAAATAAACAACACCGACAAAAACGGCGACGCCAACCGCCTTGAACATGTCGATCCAATTTTTCCTAAGGGCGAGGAACGCGATGCCGAGCAGCGGAAAAATCAAACCAGTCTCCTTGCTGAGCGCGCTTAGAAGAAACGCAGCCGTTGCGCCGCCGAGCAACGTCCAACTTTTACTCCGGCTTGCTCGCAGACTTCGGGCGACCAGATACAATCCAAGAAATCCGAACGCGGCCGCCAATGGATCGGCCCGGCCAGAGATGTAAATAACAGCGGCGCTTTGAACCGGGTGAATCGCCCATACCAGCGCGGCGACGAAGGCGATAGGCTCGCGTTTTTTCTGATCCATTCCGAAAACCAGAAGAAGTTCTTGAGCAAGGACAAAGAGCGCACATGCAGCTCCGGCGTGGCAGAGGATGCTGGTCAAATGATACGGTGCCGGCCAGAAAGTGAACGCGGCATATTCGAGCGTGTAGACAAGGCGTTGGATCGGGCGGTAAAAATCCGAGGCAGTGGCGTCGGTAAACAGGAAATGGTTGAATCCCTCCGGTATGAGGCGCCAGCTTCGAATCAACGGATCGCGTAAGACCAGCGCGGTATCGTCCCAGACGAAACCATTTCGCATGGCCGGCGCGTAGCAGAACGCCACCACCGCAAAGAGCAGCAAGATGGCGGTAGATTTTTTCATCGCGAAAATGAGGTGGACAGAATCAATAGACGGTATTGTCATCTTGAGCGAAGTCGAAGGATCCCGCGAAATTGCCGTGGAGGATTGCAACGGCTTTTGCGATTTCTCTCGGAATGACGGATTCGCTTATGAGATGGCTTGAATTTTACTTATGAAATGCCTTGCCACGATCTGGTGCCTGGCCCTGCTCGGGAGCAATGCCTGTGCCGATGGGGTGCCCGATGATTGCACGCAACTTATCCTCGGCCTCGCGCCCACCTGGGACTCGATGCGCGGCGAAGTGCAATTGTTCGAACGTCCGCGCGGCGGCAATTGGAAGCCCGTGGCCGGACCGTTCCCGGCGCTTTTTGGCAGAAAAGGACTCGCCTGGGGCGCCGGTCTGGCCGGCCAGAATGAGCCTGGCGTTCACAAGAAAGAGCGAGATGGCCGCGCGCCTGCGGGAGTTTTCCGAATTGGGACCATTTACACTTACGACGCGCAATTGCCCGAAGGCGCCGATTTTCCCTTTCATCAGGTCACAACGGCCGATGCCTGGATCGACGACGTAAAAAATCCCGATTACAACCGCTTTGTCACCATCGACGATCCCGCGCATCCGCCGCCCTGGTTCGAAAAGCAGAAAATGAGGCACAACGATTTTGCCTACCGCTGGCTGGTCGAAATCCGGCATAATTCGGATCCGCCCGTCCCCGGCGAAGGGAGCGCGATCTTCTTCCATATCCGGCGCGGGGTGAATCGGCCGACGACGGGTTGCACCACCATGGCTGAGGAAAATCTCGTAAAATTGATCACTTTGCTGCGTGCGCCGAGGCGTCCCTGTTACGCCCTCTTGCCTGCCGCTGAGTATCAAAACAAGTGGCGGGCCTGGAACCTGCCCCCGCCCGTCAAGTCTTTATCTGACCGTAACTTAAATTGATTGCTTGCATCCTTCGCGAAGCTTTCTAGTTATTCTCCATGCGAAAACGTCCTAATCCAGATTCAGAAGAAAATATTCGTCGCATCGACACCAAAGCTCGGGCGAAGAAACAAACACACGGCTTTCAAGTCCATTTCCTGCGTGGTAAGCAGGTCGTGACCAAGATGTTCAGCGACAGCATGCACGGCGGCAGAGAGGGTGCCCGGCGCGCTGCGCGAAAGTTTAAGAAGAGCGTCTTGCGCAGGCTGCCGAAAAAACGCTCCGGCGGTTTTCGTTAACCGCTACGCCGCCTTAATCGCGCTTCTCTCGCGGTACGCCTTCCAGCATTCCAGGAATGCAGGGGTGAAGTCGTCCGTTCGGGCCGCGATCCAGCCATCGACGATTGCCGGCCGGAAAAAGCCGCCGGCCTCGATCTCTGTTGGATTGGGATGAAGCTCGTCGAGGAGTTCACCGCGGTACAGCCAAATGAACTCGTTGTCGGTCTCCGGGGAGGCCGCGAGCTTGGCTATTTTTTCCAGCGGAACGGCGATGCCAATCTCCTCCCGAAGCTCGCGTTTCGCCGCCTCGTCGTAGCCTTCGCCCGCGGTAACGTGTCCGCCGGTGCTCGAATCCCACCGGAACGGGTATCGATCCTTTTCTCGGGACCGTTTTTGGAGGTAAACCCTGCCGGACGGGTCGAAAATCAGGACGTGCACGGCCCGGTGGCACAAGTTATTCCCATGCACTTCCGACCGGTAGGCATACCGCAGAATTCGGTCCGATTCATCAACCACCGGGAAGCGCTCCTGCTGCAGCATACGCCTCTCAGGCACCGTCGGCGGGGCCGCCAGATTGGTCAGGCCAATCCACTGGAGCAGGGACAACTCTTCGGCTCGAGCTTTCGGATTGAAACCCAGACTTTCAGCGGCTTCGTGCCACCGCGGAACATGTGGGCGCAGCAATTTCTGTAACTGCTTTCGTCTATGAGAAAAACCAGAGCGAACCAGTTTTCCAAACAAGTCGTTGTCGCGCGCAGGCAGCTCACCGGGATCGCGCTTGACGATTCGCACCACCGCGGAATCCACCGCGGGCTCGGGTAGGAAAACTGTCGCTGGAACTGCGCGCAGAAGTTCGACACGGTAGTGCAATTGGACCAGCAGGGTGAGCGCGCCGTAATCTTTGGTCGAGGGCGAAGCAGAAAAACGCTGCGCCATCTCCTTTTGTAACATAAACAACCACAGATAAATAGGACTCGGATATTCCAAAAACTTCAACAGAAGTTGACTCGAAATCTTGTAAGGAAGATTGCCCAGCAGTTTCACTCGCGGCTTGGCCAATAGCGTGAGCACGTCGAAATCGAGCGCATCCGTGTTGAGCACTTCCAGGCGCGGACTGCCGAGGCGTTCCTGCAAGAAATTAGCCAGGCGCGTGTCCTTCTCGATGGCCAGAACCTGCGCGCCTTTTTCCAGAACCAATTCCGTCAGCGCCCCCAGGCCGGGTCCGATTTCCAAAACGAAATCGTCTGGCGTAATGTCCGCCTGATCGACAATCCACCGCGCAAGATTTTGGTCGTGCAGGAAATTTTGGCCGAGCGATTTAACCGGCGACACCTGAATTGCCCGGAGTGTCTTACTAATTTGCGTGAGCGTCATACTAAGATGGACAGTCATCCTTTAGCGGCCGCCAACCGGCCACGTTTGTTCACAAAATGGTGTGAACAAAACGCGCTGGAGCGACCACCTTATTCACAAGTTATTCAATCCGGTGAGATCGATCAACCGGCGATGTGATTATTATTTCCTGGTTCGAGTCGTTTTGGCCGTTTTCGGCCCATCCAGGGCGCGGCCGGGCCCGCTTTTTCCGGCTCGCCAGATAGGTCCGCCGGGCATCTTTTAACGAAACGCCTTCGAGGAAATAAGCGATCGCGGCGCGGCCAATGGCATACGTTCCGGCACCCGCCACCATGCCGCAGACCACGTTACCCCAGCCGGGAAAGAACTTCAGGACGGCGCGGGCTCCCTCCCGCAGCAGCATCCCCGCGCCGACGTTTGCCCCGAGCGCCCCGACAAATTCCGTGGCGGCCCGCAGGCTTCGTTCGCGGCCGCTGACGTACATGATGCCGGAGACCATGACCAGTTGAAGCGTGGTGAGAATTGGCAGGTCGGCCAATGGAATGGGCTGCGCGCCGATCGCGGTGCAAATCGCGGTTGTCGATTTTACCAGTACCTGCGCGACGTGCTCCTGCGCTTCGCGGTCGCGCGAAATCCGGATCATCTCGATCTTGGCTTGGTTGGGCAACTCGCGAGCCAGGATCGACATCAGCTGGTTTGCCTCGCCCGATCTTTCTCCGGTCAGTTGAATGACTGTGAGCAAACGCTCGCGGACCGCTGGTTGCGCGCTAAGGGCCTTTTTGATCTCGCTCGCGCGATCTGATTGTCCGATTGATATCCCGACAATCTTTGCCTCGTTCGTGATCGACAATTCTTCCAAATTCTCGCTTCCAAGAAAGAAAATGATATCTGGAGGCTGGCGATTCAGCTCGTCTCGGATCTGATCTTCGGCGGCTCGCCCTGCGTTGCGGGCGTCAAGGATCGACATCATGCCGCGACCGGGAATGTTCCAGTCGGTCCAGCGATGCACCAGTGTTACTGCGACGCTTACTTGCTCCTTTTCGTTCATTGAAAAGATTCCGTCGATAAGCTGCGGCATCGGCGTGGTGCTCGATCCGAGGAAGAGGAATCGCGGCGGACGCTGTTGCAGGAACAGTTCTTTGAGCGGAGTCAACTCGCTCAGGATCGGTTTGCGAATTGTCTCGGGGAGTTTCCCCAGGAAACCTTCGAGGCGCTCAACAATGTGAAGTAACATCGGTTGATTCATGGCGGGAATGACCAATCACGAATGTCATTCATACCGTCGATTTTGCCAAAAAGCACGCTTGCCGCATTTCAACGTTTCCAATTCGACGAGAAACCGAGTATGAATCATCCATGAGTTTGAACATCGAAATTCTTTCGAAGGCGGCGACTCAGGCGCGCGGGTTGTGCATGGATGCAGTGCAGGCTTCGCAATCCGGGCACCTCGGGCTTCCCCTTGGTTGTGCCGAAATGGGCGCCGTCCTTTACGGTTACGCCCTAAGACACAACCCGGACAAGCCGCGCTGGATCGGGCGCGATTACTTCGTTCTCTCGGCCGGGCATGGCAGCATGTTTCTCTACGCCTGGCTGCACTTGAGCGGCTACGATTTGCCGATGTCGGAGATCAAGCGTTTCCGGCAATTGCATTCGAAAACGCCGGGACATCCTGAGTTTGGTGAAACCCCGGGTGTCGAATGCACCACCGGCCCGCTTGGGCAGGGTGTGGGCAATGCCGTGGGCATCGCCGTGGCGATGAAAATGGCCGCCGCGCGTTTTAACACCGACGAGCACAAAATTTTCGATCAACACGTGGTTTGTCTCGCCGGTGACGGTTGCCTGCAGGAAGGCGTGGCCGCCGAAGCGAGCGCTTTCGCTGGTCATTTCGGACTCGATAATTTGATCCTCATTTACGATTCCAACGCCGTCACGCTCGACGCCATGGCCAAGATGACGCAAAGCGAGGACACCGCGGCGCGTTTTAAGGCCTATGGCTTCGATGTTCAGGAAATCGATGGAAACGATATGCAGGCGTTTCTCGATGCCTTCGAGGTCGCAAAACGCCGCGATAATGGGCGCCCGCAGTTTATTGTCGCTCATACCTTGATCGGCAAAGGGATTCCCGAAGTGGCCGGAACCAACAAGGCCCACGGTGAAGCGGGCGCCAAATATGTCGATGCTGCACGCAAGGCGCTCGGATTGCCCGACGAACATTATTTCGTCTCGAAAGACGTCTACGATTATTTTGCCGAGCACAAAAAGAAACTCGTCGCCGAGTACGATCGCTGGGAGAAAACCTACAACGAATGGCGGAAGAAAAATCCCGATAAGGCGAAAATGCTTGATGACGGCATCGAGCGAAGAATTCCCGGCGACCTTTTATCGAAGATTCCGGAGTTTCCGAAAGACGCCAAGCTGGCGACCCGAAAGGCGGGCAGCGAAGCGTTACAACCGATCGCCCAGGCGATTCCATTGCTCATGAGCGGTAGCGCCGATCTCCACGGATCGACCCTGAATTACATCAAGGACGGAGAGGATTTTAATCGAAACACCCCGGGCGGCCGCAACATTCATTTCGGGATCCGCGAGCACGGCATGTGCGCAATCATGAACGGAATTTCCTACCACGGACTTTTTCGCGCGTCGGGCGCCACCTTTCTGGTTTTCACCGATTATTGCCGCGCCTCCATTCGACTCGCCGCCCTTTCCAAGTTGCCAAATATTTACATTTTCACGCACGACTCGATCGGCGTCGGCGAAGACGGCCCCACCCATGAACCGGTCGAGACCGTGAGTTCGGTGCGTCTGATGCCGCAGATCGACGTGATTCGTCCGGCCGATCCGGAGGAGACAGCCGGCGCGTTCGCCGCCGCCATGCAGCGAACGGATGGCCCGACTTTTCTCGCGCTCACGCGACAGACCGTTCCGATGCTGAACGATGTCGATGTTAAATTGCGGCGCGAGGGTGTGTTCCGGGGCGGTTACATCGCCCGAAAGGAAAAAGGGAAACTCGAGCTGATCCTCATGTCGTGCGGAAGTGAGTTGCAGCACGCGCTGGCAGCGGCCAAGGAACTCGGCGATGGCGTCCGCGTCGTTTCGATGCCCTGCTTCGAACGGTTTGCTCGTGAATCGGAAAAGTATCGGGATGAGGTTTTGCCGAAATCGTGTCGGAAACGTGTCGCGATCGAGGCAGGAGTCACTCAAATTTGGGATCAATATGTCGGCCTCGATGGGAAAGTGATCGGTCTGCACCGCTTCGGCATGAGCGCCCCGGGCGATCAAGTGATGAAGGAGCTCGGCATCGACGCCCAACACGTTGTCGACGCAGCCAAAAGTCTCTGATCCGGGGAGCACAGGCTGCCAGCCTGTAGTTGCCGACGGCCCCGCCGGCAACATCTTTGCAATGGTATTTTCGGTGGACGAGTGGATGCCCGGTTTCGGCAAGCTGCCGAAACCCGCAGGCTGGCAGCCTGCGCTCCCCAGAGCCTTATAACGCTTCGTCGGGCTCGCTCACGTTGCGGGCACGATCTTCGAATCGCGTGAATTCTTTTAGGAATGTGAGCGGAATTTCACCGACCGGACCGTTGCGCTGCTTGGCGATGATCAACTCGGCTTCCCCGGATTTCTCGACTCGGGCTTCTTCGTCTTCCTCGTACAGTTCCGGACGCACCAGCAACCCAACCAGATCGGCGTCCTGCTCGATTGAGCCGGATTCACGCAGATCGCTCAAACGCGGCTTGCCTCCAGTGCGCTGCTCCGGTTGGCGATTTAATTGTGCCACAACGATCACCGGGATTTTCAATTCCTTAGCCAATCCTTTTAGTCCTGCGGAAATTTCCGAGATTTCCAGCTGTCGATTGTCCTGGGCCCGGCGCGATGTCGATCTTAATAATTGCAGATAATCGATCACCAAAAGTTGCACATCGTGTTGCGCTTTGAGCCGGCGCGCTTTCGCTCGCAGTTCCAGAATGCTCAGGCCCGCGCTGTCATCGATGAAAATCTTCGCTTCGGCCAATTTCGACGCGGCGGCGGTCAGGCTCGGGAAATCGCGTTCGGCCAGAAATCCGTCGCGCACTTTTTGCAGATTCACCCGCGCACGCGAGCAAAGAAGGCGTTGCACGAGCTGCTGGCTGCTCATTTCCAGGCTGAATACGCCGACCGGGAGCTGATCGTGGACAGCCACGTGCTCGGCGATGTTCATCACCAGCGCGGTTTTTCCCATGCTTGGGCGCGCCGCGATCACAATCATTTCCGCCGGATGCAATCCACTGGTCATTCGATCGAATTCGATGAAGCCGGTCGAAATGCCCGTGATCCCGCCCTTGCGCTCGTAGAGTTTCTCGATCGACTCGATCGCTTCCATCACCTGGTCCTTCATCGAGAGCATCTGCCCTTTGAACCGGTCCTCGCCCACGGCGAAAATCTGCTGTTCTACTTCATCGAGCAGATTGCTGACGTCTTCCTGCTCCTCGAAAGCGCGTCGCACGCTCTCCGTAGAGGTCGCGATGATTTGGCGCAGGATGTACTTATCGCGGACGATGTCGATGTAGTATTCGACGTTCGCGGCCGTGGGGACGAAGGTGAAAAGGCTGGTCACAAATGCCGGCCCGCCGATGGCGTCGAGCAGGTTTCGGTCACGCAGTATTTGCGTGAAAGTAATCAGATCGATTGCCTGTCCGGCGTTCCAAAGCTCGACCAGGACGCCGTAGACGGTCTGGTGCGCGGGAATGTAAAAATATTCCTCGTTGATTTTTTCGACGCATTCCCCGATCGCCTCACGCGGCGAGATCAGCATCGATCCGAGCACGCCTTGCTCGGCTTCCACGCTGTGCGGCGGAGTGCGGTGAATATCCTGCGAGAACCTGTTGGCGAAATGGGAATAACATTTTCGCCGCTTCGCGCTGCCGAACCTCGGCCAGCGCCATTCCCAGCTGCTTTACGAGGCTTCCCACCGCTCCAAGGAGAGGACGGTTGAGTCGCCATTAACTATTTTTCTGGTTCTTCTTTTTTTCTGCGGAAAAACGAGCGGTGCTTTTTCTCGGGCTCTGCCGCCGCGGTTTGCTCGGGCTTCGGTTCTTCCGTCGATTTCACCACAAAACTAAAGTCGCGCTTACGTCGTGATGCAGTTTGATTTGCACTTCATGTTCGCCGGTATCTTTGACCGGTCGCTCCAAAACGACCTTGTGGCGATCGATCTCGGCTCCGATTTCGTTCTTGAGCCGGTTGACGATGTCCTGCGCGGTGACCGATCCGAATGCTTTTCCAGTCTCGCCGGTCGCCAGCGTAAAGGTGGGATTCGCAGTTTGCCAATTCGCCGGGCCAAGTTCTTCCGATTCGTTTAGCTCGCGCGCTTCGCGTTCGGCTCGTTTTTTCTTCAGATTATCGAGCTGGCGCATGGCCGCCGGGGTAACCTCGAATGCTTTGCCCTGTGGCAGTAAATAATTACGGGCATAACCGCGGCGCACCTTTACGGCGTCGGCTTCAGCACCCAGCCCGGGCACGTTTTCAGTCAGAATAAGTTCAGTCAAAGGCATGTCGATCTTCTCCAAACCACGCTCAAGAAAGTTTTGATCGGTAAGCGCGGGTCACGAGTATAAAAGCACACCGCTCACTGTCAACGATTCGCAAAAAATAAAATTGTGAGCGAGCTCGCAATATCGCGATCTCTTTGTAGCGGCGGTCTCTGGCCGTCGCAAACTCTCTTCTGAAAGATATCGACGGCCAGAGACCGCCGCTACAGATCGAAGCCGCCGTTGTCCGACTCTATTGGTACCAATCGTCGCGAGTGAGAGGGTGATGAATCTCACCAGAGACTTCCAGCTTTGCCAGCAGCGTTTGGTAAACTGCCATGTGGCCGTGCTGAAATCCGTGCGCGGAACCGGCCACGTAAAGGCGCCACACCCGGTAAGTCTTCTCGTCCACGAAGGAAAGTGCCTCATCATGGTGCGTTTCCAGCCGGCGCAGCCAGTGTCGCAGCGTCAGCGCATAGTGTTCACGCAAATTTTCCACATCGCGAATCTCGAAGCCGGCCGATTCAGCCGCAGACAACATGATCGGCAACGGCGGAATATCGCCGTCTGGAAAGACGTAGTCCTCGATGAATGACCCGTTTCGATTGTCCGGCCGCCGAACGACATCTTCGCCGATTGCCTGGTTGAGAAAAACACCGCCCGGCCGGAGGACTCGATGGGCAATGGCAAAGTAATCCATGAGTCGTTCACGTCCGACATGTTCGGCCATGCCGATGCTTACGATCGCGTGGTAAGACTCCGCGCCGTTTGCAGCAAGCTCGCGGTAATCCCGCAGATCGATCTTCACTTTTTCGGTTAGGCCCTCGTTGGCGACGCGAGCCCGGGCCCATTCCGCCTGAGGCTGACTCAGCGTGATTCCGTCTGCGCGCACGTCGAAATATTTCGCCGCATGAATGACCAGCGCGCCCCAGCCGCAGCCAATATCGAGCAAACGCTGACCGGGACGCAGCCGCAGTTTGCGACAGATGTAATCCAACTTCTGCTCCTGAGCCGTTTCGAGATCATCGTCCGGCGATCGGAAATAGGCGCAGGAATAGACCATTTGCCGATCCAGCCAAAGCCGATAGAAATCGTTCGAAACGTCGTAATGAAACGTGACCGCGCGCCGATCGCGTTCCGGTGAATGTTTCTTGCCCCGAATTCGCGGGAGCAACTGCCTCGCGGCCCGTTCGATTGCCTGCCGCGCCGTAGCCGTGCGAAGGCGGGTCGATGTTCCGTCACCCTGCGGAAGGGCAACTAGCAGCCCGCCGAGTTTGATCTTTTTTTTCCAACCTCCAAGACGGCCGAGTAGAAAATCGCCAATTTCGAATGCCGCCTCGATGTCCCCCTCGATATCGAAGTCGTCGCGCAAATATGCCTCGCCCAGGCCGACCTCCGTCCCAGGCAGGAACATTTTCCCGAGCGAGCCGGGATGCTTCAGGACCAGAACCGCGTCGCGGGGACGCTCGTCCGGCCACCTTGCTCCGTTCCAGAGGCGAACGCCCATCTTGTCGAGCGACGCGCCGTCGAAAAGTTCGGCCAGAACGCGACGCGTTTCCTCCTCGATTGTTTTTTCCGAGGAGATCGCAGGCATTAGATCATGTGAACGGCGATCAAATCATTCCCAGCTTCATCCGGCCCGGTTCGCTGATCATGCTTTGATTCCACGGCGGGTCCCAGACCAGCTGCACATCGGCTTCATCGATGCCGTCGATGCTCAAAATCTTGCTTTGCGCGTCGTGGGCAATGGCCGGTCCCATTCCGCACCCGGGCGCGGTGAGAGTCATTTTCACTTCCACCCGCGTGCCGCCGCCATCTTTCTTGATCAACCGGCAATCGTAAACCAGGCCAAGATCGACAATGTTAACCGGAATTTCCGGATCGAAGCACTGGCGCAATTGATTCCAAACATCGTCCTCGGAGACTTCGCCATTAGTCGTGGCCGCGGCCTTCGATTCGGTCTTGGCCACCGGTTTCTCGATTCCGAGCGCGTCGATGTCCTTCTCGGCGACGCGTGAGAGACCATACGAAGTAGCGATGGTATAACTTCCACCAAGCGTCTGCGTAATTACTCCTTTGGTTCCGGCCGGTACCGTAAATTTCGTCCCGCTCGGGATCAGGATTACCTCGCAATCGCGACTCAAAGTAAATTCAGTGTTCTCGTGCATAACGTCCTTTGTCATTCCGAGCGAAGTCGAAGAATCTCTTACTGCTAACTCGATCACCGCTCGTGCTGTCCAGAAGATAGTTCTCAACTTGCGCGAGGCAAGCGAGTCTGGGGAGCACAGGCTGCTAGCCTGTTGTTTTCGGCAGCTTGCCGAAAAGCTTGTCAGTCATGGTGTTGCAATAATTACGTGTCGTCGGCAAGCTGCCGCCGACTGCAGGCCGACAGCCTGCGCTCCCCAGATTCAGAGCGTCTCCGGCTCTTCCAGCAACTCGATCACCCGCTTGAGCAAGCGTCCGGCGCCGCCGCCATCGAGGCTACGATGATCGAAGCTTAATGTGACTTGCGCTTCGGTTTTCGGAACGAATTCATTTTTCGATTCGTCCCACACCGGGGTTTTCTTTCCTGCGCCGAGTCCAAGGATCATCGTCTGATCCGGGAGAGGAATCGGTGTGCCCCAGTCCAGGCCGAACGTTCCAAAATTGGAAACGGAAGCAATTCCGCCCGAAGTCATCTCGCTCGTCAGGCGCCGGCGTCGCGCAAGATCGACAAGCTCGGTGTAACGATTCATCATGTCGGCCAGCGAAGTTTTGTCGGCGTTACGAATCACCGGGACCATGATTCCTTCCCCAGCTTCGACAGCGACTCCGATGTCGATCGATTGTGAGCTGATCGCCCGGCCGCCGATCAATCGAGCGGCGGCGTTCGGTTGCTCGGCAAGTGCGAGGGCTAGCGCGCGCACCGCATACAACGCCGGGCCGGGTTTCGGGTCGCGTTGCGCGCGGTCCTGCAGCACCGGATCCAAACAAACCGAAACGCCCACCGTTGCCAGTGGCCGGGCCCAGCTGCGTCGCATCGCATCGGCAACGCCGGTGCGAATCGCGCTCGGTTTTTCCGCTGGTTGCGATTCGATCGAACTGAGAAAAGTCTCCAGGTCCTTGATCGTAACCCGGCCGGCCGAGCCTGTGCCAGCGATGCTGGCAAGATCGGCCTGGGTCAATTGCAACTCGGCCATGCGGGCTCGGACCCGCGGCGAAAGATATCCCGCGCCTTTGGCGCTCGCCGGAACCGGCAAACCGCCGCGTTGATCGACATCCGACCCCACTGCGACTTGCGGCAAAGCGGTATCGTCCACTTGAAAATGGGAGCTGCTGCCATTACCCGCGCCAGCAGGCTCCTCTTCGCGACCGGGAATTTCCATCGATACTTCGCCCTTTGGCGGTTCGGGTGCGCGTTTTTGAAATCGCGCCGCATCTGCTTCGCTCGCTTCCACGTATCCGAGCACGGCGCCAACCGGATAAACGCCTTTCACTTCTGCGTCGATCTTCGCAATCTCCCCCGGGCACGGCGTGGTCACGCCCATGATCGCTTTGTCAGTTTCGACTTCAATGATCTCCTGATCGGCCGCGACTTTCTCGCCCGGCTTCACTTTGATTGAAACAATCGTCGCTTCGGCCATCGATTCGCCGAGCTGCGGCATGGTGATTGGAACTTGAGGCATAATCTACTTCCGGAGCACAGGCATCCTGCCTGTGAGGCCGGCAGGCGTCTCGCCTGCCGAATGTTCTATTCTGTGGCACATCTTAATCGGATCAACGCGTGCCGCAATTCTAGGGTGGCAGAGAATGAAACGCCAGTTCGGAGCCTCAACCTTCTGACCAGCAAATCGCTTCTCTTTCGGCCTGATTGTCACTACGGTCGCATGATGCCAAGAACGGACAAACGATTGGCGTTGGCGGTAGAGCGACTCGCGAGCCTGATCCACGAAATTCGTGGCGAGAAGGTCATGCTGGATTCTGACTTGGCCCAAGTCTACGGCGTCCAGACCAAGGCGCTGAATCGGGCTGTTAAGCGTAATCGCGATCGTTTTCCGAAAGACTTTATGTTCCAGATTTCTGCCACCGAATGGCAAGACTTGAAGTACCAATTTGGCACCTCAAGTTTGAGCCATGGCGGCCGCCGCCGCCGCCCATATGCTTTCACCGAGCACGGCGCGATCATGGCGGCAAACGTACTTAATAGCACCCAGGCCGCTCAGATGAGCGTGTTTGTCGTGCGCGCGTTCATTGCCATGCGGCGGGTCCTGAACGACACGAACCAACTGGCGCGCAAACTGTCCGCCCTCGAGAAGGAATTAAAGGAACGCCTCGATGTCCATGAAGCCGCTATTGTTACCATCCTTCAGCGCGTGATGGACATCATCGATCCGCCACCAGAACCGGAGCCGCTACCGAAACAGATCGGGTTTCATGTAAGAGAACGCTCGGGACGTTACAGAACGCGCCCGCGACGCATTAACCGATCGCGGGTGATCAACCGCGATCCGTCTATTCCCGACTGATCGGCGGCGACTTTGTCGCCCGGCTTCACTTTGATTGAAACAATCGTTGCCTCGGCCATCGATTCGCCGAGCTGCGGCATGGTGATTGGAACTTGAGGCATAATCTATGATCGTTTGTCATCCCGCCTGCCTGCCGTGGCGGGAGCCGCGCAGACAATGCCAGTCCGGCTCGGACCGAGGGACCTCACAGTCGAAGCTACAATCGCGCAAGCGTTCGTCGCGTTTGCACCGGCAGATAATGCGTTTGCACACGCGGAAGCGCAATACCTTTTGCCAGGTCCTTCGCTTCGCTCAGGATGACGCCAGATTGATATCATTCCGCTAATACAGCGCGAGCCTTGGCCGCGATCGTCTTTTGATTCGGCCGGTGTTCGATCCAGAGGTTCGGGTGATAGGGAATCGGCGTGTCCTTCGCGTTGATGCGCGCCGGCGCGGCATCAAGCAGATGTAAACCTTCAGCCGCGACGCGGGCGATGACTTCCGCGGTGACGCCGCCCCAGGGGAACGCTTCGCCGACGCACAACAGCCGGCCGGTTCGCGCGACCGATGCCAGCACCGTTGTCGTGTCGAGCGGCTTCACCGTTCGCAGATCGACGACTTCGATCTCGAATCCGTCCCTGTGCAATTCGTTAGCCACTGCGAGCGACTCGTGGACCATCGCGCTGTAAGTTACGATCGTGAGATCGCGTCCCGGGCGGACAATCCGCGCCTTGCCGGTTGGCAAGCCTTCGGTCGGCAGCTTGTCGGCCTTGAGATGGTAATACAAATACTTGTGCTCGCAGTAGACGACCGGGTCGTCGATCCGGACCGCATCGATCAACATCGTGTAGGCGTCCTCGACAGTTGCCGGGGTCATGACGATCACCCCCGGATAATGCGAATAGAGCCCTTCCATGCTCTGACTGTGAAACGGGCCGCTTCCTTTGGTTCCACCCGATGGCAACCGCACCGTGATCGGCACAGGTATATTTGTTCGGTAATAATGGGTGCCGGCGTTGTTTAAGATCTGGTTGAGCGCGACACTGGAAAAGTCGGCAAACTGCATCTCCACGATCGGCCGCATTCCTTCCAGCGCGGCGCCGATTGCCGTTCCTACCATGGCGTCTTCGCTGATCGGCGTGTTCAGCACTCGCCCTGGGAATTTTGCCGCCAAACCTTTCGTCGCTTTGAATGCGCCGCCGAATTTTCCCGCGATGTCCTGTCCGTAGATGAAAACGCGCTCGTCTTCACGCAGCAACTTCGCCTGCGCCTCGCGAATAGCCTCCAAGTACGTGACGCTCATGGGGAAAATGACGAAGCACGAAATCCGAATGCCGATACAATGACGAAATTCCAACGACGAATGTCGAAGCCATGATAAAAAATTGGCGAACGGGTTTTGTGTCCGGGGAGCACAGGCTGCCAGCCTGTACTTCGCGGCAGCTTGCCGCGAATCTGTTTAGGTTCCTCAACGTATTTGCACCCAAATGCATTCGGCCAGCGGCCGAATCCCACAGGCCGGCGGCCTGTGCTCCCCAGAGTTACGCGAATGCGCGCCTTTTGGTCATTCGTCATTAGGACATTCCTTCGGATTTCGTCATTCGAGCTTCGTCATTCGCCGGCTTCGCCGCGGCCGGCCAGTTCGCGTCGCGATAAGGCGCACCAATTTTCTTCATTCGCGTTCGGCGCCTCTTCTTGCTGTGCCGTCGTCACCGCTTCATCGACTTGCTTTGCGATCTCCGCGCGCATCTGTTGCAACCCGTCGCGGTCAAGCAGCCCGTGCTCAAGAATGAATTTTTCCGTTCGCTGAACCGGATCCTGGGCGAAAGGCTCGTTCTTCATCTCCGGCGGAACGTAGCTGGCGTCATCATGTTCGCCGTGCCCCGCCAGGCGCAAGACCTCCGCGACCACCATTTGCGGTGGCCGGCCGGCCCGCGCGCGCTGCACTGCAGTCTCGATAATCTCAAGGCATTGGTTCAAGTCGGTGCCGTCTATCGTATGCCCTTCGTACCCGTAGCCTTTGGCGCGCTCGACCAGGTTCGCGCAGGCGAATTCGCGTTCGTTAGGGGTCGAGTAGGCCCAATGATTGTTCGTGACTACGACCACCAGGGGCACTTGCTCAACCGCCGCGATGTTCAGCCCTTCATGCGTCGCCCCGGTCTGCATCCCCCCTTCACCCAAAGTCGTTAGCCCGACGAAGTCCTTTTCGCCTTTCATCCGTTTCGCCAGCAGCTTTCCGGTAATGACCGACGTCATCGCCCCCAAATGGCTGATCATGGCCAGCTGATTTTCTCCCGGGCGTCCTCGATGAATATTGCCGTCGCGGCCGCGCATCGGTCCTTTTACCGAGCCGAGATACGTGCGCACCACGTCGAGCAACGGTTCACCGAACGCCGACCGGCCGGCCTGGTCGCGAATGAGCGGCGCAAACACGTCGCCCTTTTTCAAGAACATGCCGCACGCCGCGCTGACCGCTTCCTGGCCTTTGCCGAGGTAAACGCCGCCGACAATCATGCCGCCGCGATAAAGGCTGGCCAGTTTGTCCTCGAGAATTCGGGCTAAAAGCATCCAGCGAAACGCCTCGACGAATCGCTCGTGGATCCGGGGCTTCTTCGCTGTTTTTGCCTGCGCAGATTTAGCGGCGGATTTCTTCCCTTTGCGCTGCGCCGTCTGAAGCATCCAGTGATTTTACGCAGGATCGACAACCGTGCGCAAAATTTTTTTAGGATGCATATCGATTCTGGGGAGCGCAGGCTGCCAGCCTGCAGTCGGCGGCAGCTTGCCGACGACATTTGCTCGACGTCGTAGCCGACTAAACATTGTGTGTTCGAAGAGCTTTTCGGCAAGCTGCCGAAAACAACAGGCTGGCAGCCTGTGCTCCCCAGCGATGAGAATTCTATCGTCCTGCCAGGGCGAAATGCCGCTGCGTCGCGGTTTCCTGATGCCCGTTACCGTTGCCGTTGGATGCCTGATCGGTCGCGACTTCGCGCGGCCCGGTCAGTTTCATCCCGACCAGTTTGCTCACGCCGCGTTCTTCCATCGTGACCCCATAAAGAATATCGGCCTTGGAGATGGTGCGCTTGTTGTGAGTGATGATGATGAATTGACTCTGGGCCACGAACCGCTCCAGCATTTTGACGAACCGGTTGATGTTGCTTTCATCGAGCGGCGCGTCGATCTCGTCCAGAATACAGAATGGACTCGGGCGGACCATGTAAATCGCAAAGAGCAACGCCACCGCCGTCATGGCGCGCTCGCCGCCGCTGAGCAGCGAAACCGCTTGGAGCTGTTTCCCGGGCGGTTTTGCGCTGATCTCGATCCCGCAATTGAGCGGATCGTTCTCGTCCATCAACAAAAGATCGGCCCGGCCGCCGCCGAATAGCTCCGCAAACATCTCTTTAAAATTCGCCCGCACCTGCGCAAACGTATCGGCGAATAGTTTTCGCGTGGTTAAATTGATCTTGGAGATGACATCCAGCAGTTCACGCCGCGAATTGGTGAGATCGTTGTTCTGGGTCTCGAGAAATTTGTAACGCTCTTCGAGTTCGTCGTATTCCTGCACGGCTTCGAGATTAACCGGGCCCATGTTGTCGAGCTGGCGGGTCAGATCACCGATTAATTTTTGCAGGTCTTCATCCGAAAGATCCTGGTGGATCGCGATCTCCGAGCGCGATGCTGAGTTTAACGCGGCTTCGCCGCCATTATTAACATCGTCCGACGGAGCGGCCGATCCACCGCGCCGTTTCAGCTGCACTCGCAACGTCTTCTCGAACGCCGGCTGATCCAGCGCGAACTCGCGCAGATTGAGCTGATACCGCCGCTCGATGTGTTCGAGCAGATTGTCGATCTGCATTCCCAGCTGTGATTCGCGGACTTGCTGTTGCGCACGCAGATCGTGCAGCTCGTTCAAGCTGTTGCGAACATTCCGCAGGCCCGACTCGATTTCATTCGTCGCGGCCAGCTGTTTTGAACGTTGATCCGCCAGCGCAACAATCGATTGCTCCAACGCGGCGCGTTGCACGGTCTGCTTCTCAATCGCCGTTTCCGCGTCCCTCGATTCGTTCGATTGCGCGGCCAGTCGCTTTTCAAAATCGGCAATCTCGGCCCTGCGAGCGGCGATGGTCTCGGCCAGCTCCGTTTCGCGGGCGGTCATCGGCTGGCGTTGCGCCAGCAGGTTGTCCTGTCGTTGACGTTCTGTTGCCAGCGCCAGGCGAAGCTCATTCAACTTCTCACCGGCTTCCTCTTCGCGTTTTGATAGGTCGTTGCGTGCGGCCTCTGCCCTGGATTGTTCCGACTGTTTCTCGGCAAGAGCGTCCCGTTCCGTTTCCAATTCCGCCTGCAGCGCTGTAATCCGTTCGTCGGCCGCGTCCAGTTGTTGCCGGAGCGTTGCATCTTCCGAGCGCAGATTGTCGATCTTGCGTTGGACTTCTTCCCGTTCGCGCTCCAGAAATTGAATCCGGCTTTCGGAAACCGATTGCTCACGCCCAGCCGATTCGAATTGAGCGCGGACCCTTTCGAATTCGCGCGTTGCTTTTTCCAGCCGCGCGGTTTCTTCGTCTCGTTTTTCTCGCAGAGTGTCCCGTTGCTTGCCCAGGACCGAATGTTCCGCGGTCAGGATCGAGATGCGCGATTTGCGCTCGAGCAACGAATCGGACGCAGTTTCGCTGCTGCCACCGAAGACAACGCCCTCCATCGAAATAAATTCGCCGGCAAGTGTGGCTGCGCCGAACTCGCCTCTGTTTTTGGCGCGCGGCCAGGGCCTGATCGAGATTGTCGAAAAGTGCGACGTTGTGAAGCAATTGGGCAACCAGCGGAGCGAGCGATTCCGGAGCCCTCACTTTGTCGATGGCCCAGCCGAGCGAGTTTCCCGGAAGTTTTCCGTGTTTCTTCGCCGATGAACTGCCGAGTCTCGGAATGATCAACGCGGCCTGTCCCAGATTCTTCCTGGTCAATGTCGAAATTATTTCCGGCGCGAGCGCCGGATCTTCCAAAACGATCGCCTGCAGACTTCGGCCCAGCGCCGCCTCAATCGCGCCGATGAACTTAGGATCGACATCGAGCTTCGAAACAAATGGGCCGGCCAGCGCGGATTGGATCCGGGCCGGATCATCGAGACCTTTGAGCACGGCCTGCGAACCCTGGGCGAGTCCTGCGCCTTCTTCATTCAGCTGGCGCAGGATTTCCAGGCGCGATTCCTTTTCGGCCAGCGCCCGCTCCATCGCCAAGAGGCTCTTCTCGGCTTCGGCCAAAAGCTGTCGATGTTGCTGCAAAGTTTCTTCCCGCGTCTGCGCGTCGGTCTTCAGAAGATCGACGTTCTTTAACGCGCTCGCGGTCGCCGTGCGCGCGGCGGCAATCTCTTGTTCAACTTTGGTTCGAGCTTTGTTCGCCTCGGAAATTGCAGCATCGAGATCGCGCTGATTCTCCTGGGTTGTTTCCCGGCGAATCGTGATTCCGGAAAGCTCGTCTTCCAGCTCCTCCGTTCGGCTCTCGTTTTTCGAGAACGACGCCCGGAGTTTTTCCAATTCTGTTTCGTGCGTGGAACGCTCAGTCCGCAATTCGGCAATGGAAGCAGTCAGCTCGGCCAATTCGGCTTCCCTGGCTTGAACCAGGGTGCTGGTTTTTTCAATGAGCGCGTTGGCCTGCTCGATGTCCTTATGTTGTTGCGTCCGCTTCGCTTCCGCCCCCGCGATGTCTTTTCGGGAGCGCTCGATCAGCTCGGTTAGTTCACTGGCCCGTTGCCGATTGAATTCGATCCGGCTGTGGTGCGTGCCGATTTCGCTTTGTAAACGCTGCAACTCGGTCCGGCCATCGGCGATCTTCGTATCGATCTCATCGAGAGCGCGCCGTTGTTCGCCGAGTTCGGTTTCGCCGCTGTCGATCTTCTGGCGCGTCGCGGTTTCCGATTCGCCGATTCGCTCGATCTCGGCTCGACATTTTCCCAACTCGGTCTCGAGCGATTCGAGTTGCTTGCGAGAATGGTGGGTGTCGAGCGCCCGCAAATCGGCGTGCAACGCCTGGTAACGTCGCGCCTTGCCAGCCTGGCGTTGAAGCGACCCGATCTGGCGTTTCACTTCCTTAATGATATCACCCACGCGTAACAGGTTCGCCTCGGTCGCTTCCAGTTTGCGCAGCGCTTCGCGCTTTTGCGTTTTATACTTCGTAATCCCGGCCGCTTCTTCGAAAATGGCGCGGCGATCTTCCGGACGCGAGCTCAGGATCATGTCGATCTTGCCTTGCTCCATCATCGAGTAGGCGGCCCGGCCCACGCCGGTATCGGCAAACAGACTTTGGATATCGCGCAAACGGCAGGACGTTTTGTTGAGGAAATACTCCGAATTCCCGTCGCGAAAAACGCGGCGCGTCACCCGCACTTCGTTCCAATCGACATCGAGTTCCGTCGCGCAATCCGAAAAGGTGAGGGAGACTTCGGCAAACCCGACCGGTTTACGCGAGTCGGTGCCGTTGAAAATGACGTCGGCCATTTCGCCGCCACGAAGCGATTTGGCGGATTGCTCGCCCAGGACCCACTTGATGGCGTCGAGCACATTGGATTTGCCGCAGCCGTTAGGCCCCACAATGGCCGTCACGCCCTCGTGGAAATTGAAGGTGGTTTTATCGGCGAACGATTTGAAGCCGAAAAGTTCGAGCGATTGGAGATGCATGTGGTGGCCGCAAAGCTCGGGCCTTGAAGGGTAAATATAGGGGGGTTCGGGGGGTTACAAGCTTAAAATTACACAATTTGAAGGGTCTGGCAGCCGTCCGACCACACCATATTGTGGCCGGCTTGGGCGAACATCCGATTGTCCACAATCAACATCCATAAAAACGAACCTCAAACTTTCAATCAGAACGGCTACAATACAAGGAGATGTCGATCTTTGATTCCTCGTATCGCCCGCGAGGGTATGGCGCGATCGAAAGTGACAAGCCGGCCCCCTTTTTCAACCGCTAACGCGAGCAAATAAACATCGGTTAGATTTCGCGACGTCAGTATTAGACCTGGTTCGAACCGCTTCGGATCGCACAACGAAATCGAATCCTCCCAGAACCTGTGGTCGCGTTCCGACGTTGCCGCCGCAACCCGGCGCACAATCTCCGCCACCGGAAGATGGCCCGGATAGTTAGGCTGCGACATCACTCGAGCGCACCCGTTCTCGGTAATCGGACAGGTTGCCCAACCGAACGAGCGGTGTTTCGTCATCCATTCGTGGGCGGCGCCATGATGCACATGAGCCGCATCGAAGAGCGCAATGAGCATGTTAATGTCGAGCAGTGCAATCACGGCTCGACCGATTCTTCAAGAAGCTTCTGGACGAGATCGGGCGTAACAACTCGTTTGTCTGCTGGCAAGATCTCGAATCCATTCCTGTGCTTGGACGATCCTTTGCCGTGCCGGGATTGAATCCCGCGCCGGGCCATTTC
Source organism: uncultured Verrucomicrobiae bacterium (assembly GCA_963815455.1). GTDB lineage: Bacteria > Verrucomicrobiota > Verrucomicrobiia > Chthoniobacterales > UBA10450 > JBDTZF01. The sequence goes on along the minus strand of CAWFGO010000001.1, from coordinate 144,751 downwards.
AGAGATCATTTTTCCGGCGGTGGTATTTTGCCGGGCCGCTAGTTCCTTGGCGGCGGCCAGAACATCATCATCGATCTCAAGGGTGGTTCGCATCATCTGATGATAATGCATCAGATGCAGCAGTCAACCGCCCCTTGATCGGCATCGATCCTTGTCCACTCAATGTTTCGCCACCACTTGCCGGACAACAAACAGCATCGACGCGACCGCAAGACAGATCCCGGTGAACACGACTTCCTTGACCGTGGCGTGTGCCAGAATCCAAATGATCACGCCGATCGCCAGGATTGGAACCGACATCGCCCCAGGAAACTTGAACGGCGCGCCGTCGCTGCGAACATCGCGCCGGTTCAATTCCAGCGCGGCCAGGCAGCAGAGAATATAAAGCAACAGCACCGCCATGTTGGAAAGCACCGCCAGTTCCTGAAACGTGGACCAGAACGAAAGCGCAAACGCCGCCACGGCGTAAGTCACAATCGCGACATCGGGTGTGTGGAATCGCGGATGCACGTGGGCGAACCATTTCGGCAGAACGCCGTCCCGCCCGAAGGCAAAGATGATCCGGGGCGAACTCAAAATATCGCTAGTGGCAAATCCAAACGCGGAAATCGCCAGGCCGGAGAGCATCAGTGTTCGCCCCACGTTTCCCATGAATCGCCCGGCAGCCTCGGCCAGCGCCGTTTCCCCGTATTTCCCAAGCTCGTTCCCCAAAACACCGAGCCCCACGAGTTGAATCAGAATGTAGAGCAACGTCGTTATCCCGAGCGCGGTGAAAATCGCCCGCGGCACGGTGCGAGCCGGATTCTTGACTTCGCCACTCGGCATTAACGCCACCTCCACACCAACAAAAGCAAACAGTAATTGCAGAACGCTTCGGCCGAGCAGGTCGCCCGACGGCCAGCCGGGCCAGGCCAAAGCCTCGGGCCGGATGAAAAAAATACCGGCTACGATGAAAATGATCAGCGGTGCGAGCTTGATCAATGTGATCGCTTCGACCGCGCGCGCGCCGCCCCGGACGCCCCGGATATTGATCGTGACGAGAAACGTCAGGATGAACAGGATGGTGAACACCCGGCCAATCTGGGGCGCCAGGATCGGAATCAAACCGCCCACGGAAGTGGCGATGAGGCCGACAATTCCGGAAATCGCCAGGATCGCGGTGAGAAAATAAAGTGCGCCGCCCAGAAAACCGACGTATCGGCCGAAGGCCACTTCAACGTATGCGTAAAGACCGCCGGTGAGCGAAACCCGACTGCCCGCCATAGCGAACGAAGTGACGAACAAACACATCGCCAATCCGCAAATCACGTAGGCCAGAGGAGAAGCCGCGCCGAGCTGAAGCGCGACCACGGCCGGCAATGCGAAAATGCCCGCGCCGACCGTTGAATTAACAATGTTGGCGGCCAGTCCCGGAACGCCAATCGCGCGAATCAATCCCGCTTCTTCTTTTGGGGCCGAGAGCGCGGACATTCGCGCAGATTTACCGATCAGCGTGAAAACAGCAATTCGTTTCCGAGTTCAAGGGTCGCCGGCGCCCCGGCGGGGACGCACTTAAAAACCGTAGATGATGGCGAACGAAGCGTTGTCCTCCCGCAATTCCACTTTGCTGCCGCTCGGGTAACTGGAGGGCACCGAATCGTGATCGAAACTCGTCGATCCAAGATCGACGTATTGATATTGGACTCTGACGCTCCAGGCGGGAAAATTCTGTCCCTCACGAAACCGATCGGTTAGGGCATATTGCAGCCCGCCGCCAACAAACCACCCGGCATTCGTCTCGCTTTTTGTGCCGCCGGCTATTTCGGGAAAGAAGTCCGGCGCGTGAAATTGCTGGTGGAAATCCAGGTCTCCCACCGCCAGCCCCCCGGTGACGTATGGCAACCACTTGCATAAGGCATAACCAATGCGTGGTCCGACCGTGAACAGGTAGTGCGTCTTGAATGAAGTCTCAGTGAAGAACTGGTTCCCGTTTGATGAGAAGAAATCACCGTCCCCGTGCGAATCTCGCAACCAGAGATAACTGCCGGCGGCCTCCAGACCCAGCACCCAGTTGTTCCACTGATGATTGTAACCGATCAATCCTCCCAGCTCCGCGCCGCTGGTGTCGAGGTTGTCGTCGGCGCGGGACTTTAACGTCTCCAAGTCCGGCTGTGAGTCTTCCCAGAATCCACCCAACCGAAGGGTTGGATCGATCACTCCAAACTTGTATCCGCCAAAGCCGCCAATGTAGAACCCGGTCCAGTTCGGACAGGAGGGCGTTTCGTAGCGCGCTACCTGCTTCATTTCCTTACCGGAATAGCTTTCGGGCCCGGCAAACGCGAACGCGCTCAAGGCCAGCAGGATCGACAGGGTTGAGGCAGTCCGTCTCACGACCCCACCGCTATCTTAACAGGAAGACTCCGTCAATTCATGAATCTCGCCGCCTCTATAGCTTTCGCATCCGTTCGGCGAACCTGGAGGGATGGGCTCTGTCCCGTCCGGGGGAACTAACCCCACGAAACACACGAAATGACGAACCGGTTTATCACAAGTGCCTGGAACATTTTCGCGCCTTTTAGTGTGTTTAGGGGGGAAGCAAATCCGTTCCTATTTGGGGTCTTTTGGCGTGTTTGGCGGATCAATCCGTTTTTCATTCGCGCCCATTCGCGTAATTCGCGGGCTCAATTCTTCATGGCCTCCCGCCCATGCGGCGTCGTGAGGTCGAGTGCCGGACCAAGCGGAACAATGCGCGTCGGATTAATCTCGGTGTGCGTCATATAATAATGACGCTTGATGTGATCGAAGTTCACGGTCTGCGCGATCCCAGGCCGCTGATACAAATCCATCAGATAACCCTGCAGGTTCGGGTAATCGATGATGCGGCGAATGTTACATTTGAAATGCCCGTGATAGACGACGTCGAACCGGACCAGCGTGCAAAATAATCGCCAGTCCGCTTCGACAATTCGATTCCCAACTGTAGGGGAAGCTGACAGCTTCCCGCTCTCTCCACCGGGATTCGCAAACAAATAGCGGCTTTTCGACAGGCGTTGTTCCAGTTCGTCGAGTGCCTCAAAGAGTTTTCGGCAGGAAATCTCGTAAGCTCGCTGGCGAGTGGCGAACCCGGCCCGATAAACGCCGTTGTTTACGTTGTCGTGAATGAATTCGCAAAGCTTCATGTGCTCCGCCTCAATCTCATCCGGAAAAAGATCGACGTCTTTGTTCCGGGCAAACTCGTTGAACGCGTCGTTGAACATGCGACAGATATCGTCCTCGCAATTGTTAACGATCTTTCTTGTTTCCTTGTCCCACAGTACCGGCACAGTGACGCGCCCGTCGTAATTCGGATCGGTCGCCGCGTAGGCTTCGCTCAGATAATGAAACCCGTTAACCGGATCAGTCGACGGAGGGACGTGCTTCGGCACGTCCGGGCAGGAGGACGACACGGAGGTCGCCCCTCCAGGATCGCGGAACGCCCAGCCATTGTTGTCCCGAACAGGATCGACAATCGTCAGGCCGATCGCTTCTTCGAGTCCTTTCAGCTTCCGAAATATCACCGTCCGGCTCGCCCACGGGCAGGCTCCAGCGAAACGTAAAGATGATAACGATTAGCCGTAGCGGGATAGGGAGTTGATCCATCATTCGAGATCCATTCCCGAAACGCGTCTTCCTGACGCTTAAATTCCCCGGACTCCGTCTGCTCGCTAGGAAACTGCGCGGTCATAACCACGAATGGACACGAATCGCTTGTCATGTCGAGCGGAGTCGCCTGCCGCGCCGTAGCTTTACGCGGAGGCTGGGAGACATCTCTTAATGTAATCCCCCTGTAGGTCGTTGTGTCAGACGCCGTCAATCCGGATGCGACGTCACGTTGCCGGCTTGAACAGCGCCGCGTCAAGGATCGACCACAAATGAATCACCCAGCCGAGCAGAACGAACCAGAGAACCGCCGCCAGACAAAACTGGAAGATCGCCATCAGCAATCGTCCCTGGAGCAATTGTCCCAGCCCCGGGATAAAGAAACTGCAGAGCGCCGCCAGTACATTGCCCGCCGAACCTTGCCCGCTCATGCTTCGACCTTATGATCGAATACAAGATCGACAAGTCAGATTTCGTAGGTGTAGAGGTGGCCGTGCCCGTCACGCCGAAGCCCAGCGAAGGCGGATCGGCCGCAAGGAACAGAGATAATCCGCGCGGCCGCGGTCAGCGACCGCGGCTACAGCGCAGGCACCAGAACAGGCTGGGCCCTCCGCGTTGACAATGAAAAACGCGGGTGGTACCTGTCGGCCCATTTCCGTAAATGCTCGCGGTAGTGCGGGCGCAAAGCGGTAGGAGGGACACATTTGCAATCCTCGTTGAACAGTCAGGTTCTGGTGCTGAATCGCCTCTGGCAGGCGGTGAATATCTGTTCTGCCCGGCGGGCTTTCTCGCTTGTCTATGCGGGACACGCTCATGTCGTTTCGTCGGACGAGCCAAACAATTTTCTTACCCACGATTTCGATAGCTGGCGCGATTTTTCGGCTAACGCGCCCGCCCATGAGCTGGTCCCGACGATTTCGTTCAAGATCCGGGTCCCGCGGGTGATCGTGCTGCTGTTTTTCGATCGGTTGCCGAAAAAGGAAGTGAAATTTACCCGGCACAACGTTTTCGAACGGGACAAGAACACCTGCCAGTATTGCGGTCACACGTTCGATCGGAACGATCTGAATCTTGATCACGTGGTCCCGCGCGACCGGGGTGGGACGACGACGTGGGAAAATGTGGTTTGCTCGTGTATCCCCTGTAATACCCGCAAGGGGAACCGGCTTCCGCAGGAAGCGCACATGATTCTCATTCGCAAACCGAAGCGGCCGAAGTGGCGTCCATTCGTGCATGTCACGTTCTCCGCGCCGCAACACGAAAGCTGGCGGCACTTTGTCGATCTTGCCTACTGGAACGTCGAACTGAGCGACTGATCCGGTTCGGAGGGACGTGATTCTTCACGTCCTGGTCGTGCAGAAGCACGACCCTCCGGAGGTCAGATCGCAGATGCTACCGCTTTAACGCATCGAGGATCGGCTGCGGATAAACGCCGAGCCAGATCGTGGCGATAATCAAGGCGCTGATCGCGAAACGTGACAGGGCGCTGACTGGGATCTTGTCGGTGTTCGGTGCGGGTTGCCAATACATCGCGCGGATCACTTTGAGATAATAATAAAATCCGCAGCCGACCGTGATCACGCCAACGACCACCAGCGCGATCTGTCGGTGCGCGATGGCGGCGTAGAAGATAAAGAATTTTCCGAGAAACCCGGCGGTGAATGGCACGCCGGCGAGTGAGATCATTCCGGTTAACATGGCGAAGGCGAGAAAGGGCGAGCGCGTGGCCAGGCCGTTGAAATCGGCGATCTGTTCGCCGGTTTGTTGCGAAACGATGACCAGCACAGCAAAGCTCAAAAGCGTCATAATTAGATACGCGATGAGATAGAACCCGACTGCCGGTCCGTCGAAGCAGGCCACGCCGACGAGCAAATAGCCGGCGTGAGCGATGCTCGAATAAGCCAGCAGTCGTTTCAAATTTGTTTGGGGCAACGCGGCCAGATTTCCGTAAATCAGGGTGAGGAACGCGAGCAGGACGATCAACCGGTGCATTTGCGGCATCATCGAGAACGGTTGCAACACGCGCAGCAAAACGACGAACCCCGCCGCTTTCGAGCCGACGGAAAGAAACGCTGTCACCGGCGTTGGCGCGCCCTGGTAAACATCGGGCACCCAGATTTGGAATGGCACCGCTGCGATTTTGAATCCGAGCGCGATGAGGACGAGCACCATGCCAAAGAGCGCGGCGCCATGTTCGGTTTCGGGGTTCGCCAAAGCCTCGGCGATGCGTTGCAGATTCGTTTCGCCTGTTGCTCCGAAGATCCAGGTAATCCCGTAAACCAGAAATCCGGTCGAGAGGGCGCTCAACACCAGATATTTCACTCCGGCTTCGAGCGTCAGCGGGTTTCGTCGAGTGAAACTGACCAGGACATAAAATGAGATCGTGACCAGCTCGAGCGCGACGAAAATGAAAATGAAATCGACGGCCGAGACCAGATACATCAGTCCGGCGCAGGTAAAGATCGGGATCGAGAAAAATTCACCGAGGCCGGCTTGCGCAGTCCCGCCGGGGAACCAACTGCGCACGACCGGCGCGTAATCGATCATCATCACCAGCACGAAAATGGTCGTAACCAGCGCAAATCGCTTAAAGAAGATCGACAGCGGATCGACGGTGCAAAAGCCACGGAAACCGCTGATCTGTCCGGGTTCGATATTTGGAATCAAAAAGAACGACGCTGCCAGCACGAGCGTGAGGCTGACAATTCCAGTAACGGCCAAAACGCGCTTGTCGGTCTTGGTGGCAAACGCTTCCCACATCAGGAGCAGCATGCCCAGAACGAGCACGGCAATTTCGAGTGAGGGCGCGGCAATCATGGCTTTGCGGATGCGGAATAAGTGCTCGGCGCCGGCGCAAGAATGCGGATAAACGATTGGGGATAAAATCCGATCCAGAGAAGCGCGGCGACCAGCAACGCGATCGGGATGCGCAGGCCGGGACGAAGATCGACAAGCTTGTTCCAGCGCTCATTCGGCGGACCCATGAATGCATTTCGATACGCGCGGAGCATATAAACGGCTGAGATCACCACGCCCCAGAGCGCCAGCGCGGTCGCGATTTGAAACGTGTGGAACCGCGTCATATCCCAGCCGGTTCGGAACGCGCCGAAAAAGATCATGATTTCGCCGGCGAAGTTGGCGAAGCCGGGAAGACCGATGGCCGCGAATGCGCCGAGCCCGAAGGCGAGACCGGCGAATGGCATCACTTTCGCGAGACCGCCGAGATCGCTGAACACGAGCGTGCCGGTACGGGTGCGAATTTCCCCCGCCAGCGCGAACAGCAACGCGATGGAAAGCCCGTGCGCGAATATCAGAGTCGCGGCCCCAGTGGTGCCGAGAACGTTGGCACTGGCGATCCCGAGAAAAATGTAACCCATGTGCATCACGCTGGAGTAACCAAGCATCCAATCGAGTCGTTTTTGCGCGATGGTGACCAACCCGATGTAAATGATATTCCCGAGCAGCAGCACGATTAACAGATGGCTCCAGTGCCGCGCTCCTTCCGGGAGCAGCGGGAGGGCAATCCGCAGCAAACCGTAAAGCCCGAATTTTTTCAGGACGCCGGCATGCAGCATTGCCGCCGGGGCGGGCGCGGATGCGTACGCCTCCGGCGCCCAGGTATGGAACGGAAACAGCGAGACGAGAATTCCGAAGCCGACAAGCAGGAGCAGGAAAATGTTGTGCTGCGCATTCGCCGGAATCTGCCGCGTCGCGATCGCAGCCTGTAGCTCGCGAATATCGAAACTCCGCGATGCGGCCGGGACGCTTTGGTAAAGCAGGATCAAGCCAAGCAGCAAGATGAAGCTACCGACTGCGAGATAAATTGTGATCTTCCACGCCGCGGCCACGCGATTTCCGCTCCCCCAGATTCCGATCAGCAGGAATGTCGGGATGAGCGCGAGTTCGTGAAAGGCATAAAAGAAAAACAAATCGAGCGACGAAAATGCTCCGATCGCGCCGCCGGAAATAAAAAGCAGGCAGGCGTAGAATGCATTTTCGTGATTGTCGATCTTACCGGCGAACCAGACGGCCGCGACCGTGACGATGGCGGCCAGCAGCACCATGATCAGGCTCAAACCGTCGAGCCCAACGGTAAAGCCGAGATGCAACTCGGGAGAAATTGGAAATGAACTGACAAACTGAAACTTCGGTTCGAGCTGCGCGAATTGAGCGAAGAGTGCGGCCGCGGACGCGAGCATCAACCACGAAGCGAGCAACGCCGTTTTTCGGGCCGGCGCGCCGGCCATGATCACGAACGCCGCAACGATCGGGCAAAATATGAGGAAAAGAAGCATCAGAGAAAGAGGAGGGGATTTGCTTGCCCACGAAACCCACGAAAAGACACGGAATTTTCAGAAATAGGAATCAGCGAGTCGCCGTAAATCAGATCTGTTTCTCCTTTTCGTGTCATTTCGTGTGTTTCGTGGGCTATCGGAAAACGGCAAAATAAATGAGCGCGACGATGCCCAGGCCGAAGAGAAACGCGTAAGCCTGCAAATTACCTACTTGAACCAATCGCAACAGCGCGCCGACTCCCCAGGTGCCGCCGCTCACTCCGCGGACCGCGCCGGCGTCGATTATCCAGCGATCGAAGAACGCAGCGACGCGGGCGAGCAGTTCCTGGGTCCAGTTGATGAGCCATTGATAAAAATCGTCGATGTAAAAACGGCGGCGGAGAAGATCGACGTAGACAGCTTCGGTGGCGCGTCCGCGATAAAACAGAAAGGCGAGCCCGACGCCGAAGACGAGCGCGCCGGTGGCGAACAAAGGAACGGTCTCTAAAAATGCGCCCTGGCTTGGAAGAACAAGGAAATGATTGTTGAACGCAGCGAAACTGCTCGCAATCACGAGGAGCGCGAGAACGACGAGCGGCCCCGTCATGACAAACGTCGATTCTTTGCTGACCCGGGCCGCGTGTCCGCGCGGGTGCCCAAGAAAAACAACCATGAGCAAACGAGTGACATAAAACGCGGTCAAGAACGCGGTGCCCAGGGCGAGCACGAAGATCGATTTGTTATGCTCGTAGGCCAGAGCAAGGATCGCATCCTTGCTGACAAAACCGCTGAACGGCGGCAAACCCATGAGGGCCAACGCGCCGATGAGAAATGTGACAAACGTAATCTTGAGATTGCGCCAGAGGCCGCCCATTTCCCAAATGTCCTGTTCGTGATGCAGCGCGATGATGACCGAGCCGGCGCCGAGGAACAGGAGCGCTTTGAAAAACGCGTGGGTGAACAAGTGAAACATCGCTGCTTCGCTCGAGGCCAGACCGATGGCCATCACCATGTAACCGAGCTGCGAAAGCGTGGAATAAGCCAGGACTCGCTTGATGTCGTCCTGTTGGGTGGCAATCAGCGCGGCCATGAGCGCCGTGATCGTCCCGATCCAGGCAATGACCATGAGCGCTGTTTCCGACGCTTGAATGATGAACGCGACGCGGGCCAGCATGTAAACGCCTGCGGCAACCATCGTCGCCGCGTGGATCAACGCTGAGACCGGCGTGGGACCTTCCATCGCGTCTGGCAACCAGACGTGCAGCGGAAATTGCGCGGATTTTCCGACTGCGCCGCAGAAGATCAGAAGCGCGGCTACCGTCAGATACGCGGGATTGTTCGTCAGGATCGACAATCGCTCGTTGATGTCGGGAAAAACGACCGAGCCGGTCGGCACCCAAATCATCAGGATGCCAAGCATAAATCCGAAATCGCCGAGACGATTGGTGATGAACGCCTTCTTGGCCGCGTCTGCCGCCGCCGGACGATCGAACCAGTGACCGATGAGCACGTAGGAGGTGAATCCCACCAGCTCCCAAAAAATAAATAACATCACGAAGTTGTTGGCCAGAACGATCCCGAGCATGGCGAACATGAAGAGCGACAGACCGGCGAAATAACGCGATTTGCCCTCTTCGCCGCGCATGTAACCAAGCGAATAAATGTGGATAATCGCTCCCACACCAGAAACGAGAACCAGCATTGTCTTGGACAAATAATCGAGAGTGAGCCCGAGCGGCGCCTTGAGCCCGCCGCTGATGTCGATCCAATTGATTTCAACTGTGAAATCGCCGGTGCGCTGAAAAATCCAGCAGCTCCCGGCAAAACTCCCGAGCACAGCAGTGACGGAAAGAAAACTGCTCAACCCTTGTGACCGACGGGCGAAGAGCGTGATCACGACCGCCGAGGCCAGCGGCGCGAGCAACACGATCCAGGGAACAAGGTTCTCGGCTTCCATCTAAAATTTCAGGCTACGCAGATCTTCCACGTGGGTTGTTTGTCGGGCACGGCAAAGAAGAGTCATTTTTTGCCCACTAAACACACGAAAGGACACGAAATTTTCAGAGACGGAAATCGGCGGGTTCATGTTTTCTAGGAAGGAGGCGTTCGTATTCGATTCTTGGCCAATGACCAAAATTGACGAGCAGCCCCAATTTGCATCCCGTCGCGCTGAGATAGTTAAGCACCTGAGCGCGATGCTCATCGCATAGTACGGAGACAGCTTTGATTTCGAGGATGATCTTATCATAGCAAATGAAATCGGGATGAAATGTCTGGATAAGGGTCCGCCCGTGATATTGAAGCGTTTGGGGTGGTTTTGACCGAAACGGGATCCTTTGGGATTCGAACTCGATTTCCAGGCACTCGTGATAAACCGGCTCGAGAAATCCGCAGCCCTTTCTCTTTGTAGACGACGAAACACGCGCCGATGCTGGCGTAGCTTTCATCTTTGTAAACGAGTTCTCCCTTTTCTTCCATTCGTGTCATTTCGTGTGTTTCGTGGGCTAAAATTTCAAACTCCTGAGATCTTCCACATGCGTCGTTTGGCGGGCGCGATAGAGAGCGACGATGATGGCCAGCCCGACAGCAACTTCGGCCGCGGCAACGGTGATGATAAAAAAGACAAAGACCTGAGCGCTGTAATTCGGCAAGCCGGCGGGATCGATCCGGAATCGCGAGAAAGCTACCAGAGATAGATTTGATGCGTTCAACATCAACTCCAACGACATCAGAATAATGATGAGATTGCGTCGCAGCATCACGCCGGCGAATCCGATGGCGAACAGCGCGCCGCTGACCATGAGATAATCGCCCAGCGTGATCATGTTATTGTTTTGTGCCCACTAAACACTCGAAAGAACGCGAAAATGTCAGAGATAAACATCGGCAATTTCCTGACATTTTCTGTTTTCGTGTCATTTCGCGTATTTTCGTGGGCTAAACTATCTTGGTTCGCGTTTGCTCAGGAGAACGACGCCGATGGTCGCCACGAGAATGAGAACCCCGATGATTTGCAGAGGAAGATTGTAATTGCTGAAAAGCAGAGCGCCGATGTTGTGGACATCATCAATTGTCGATGCTGTGAGTGGCGGAATCGCTTGCCGAGCGGGCTCGAAATTTCCAATCACGAAAAAGATTTGAACAAGCAAAACAAGCGCGACGACAATTCCGCCCGCTGACGCCGTCCAGTTGATCCGGCGCCGTTCCTCGATGCGAAGATGGAGAAGCATGATGATGAAAAGGAACAGGACCATCACCGCGCCGGCGTAAACGAGCACTTGAATGATGCCGATGAAATAGGCATTGAGCGACATAAAGAGGGCGGCCAGCCCGAGAAACGAAACGACCAGACTCAGCGCGCTCGCCACCGGATTGCGATTGATGACAACGGCCGCGCCGAAGACCAGCATCAGCATTGCGAAAGTCCAAAATAAAAAAGGCGACATTCTCTTTAATTTCGGATTTCGGATTTCGAATTTCGGATTTCCGAACTCATTTGTCGTATTCCATTCTAGGACGACGCCGTGCATTACGCCGCCGCCGCTTTGTCATCCTGAACGAAGTGAAGGATCTCACAGCCGGAGCCCAAGTCGTCGACTTGCCTTGGCTCGACAATTTCAGGTAATAGCGAGATCCCTCACCGTCTTCGCGGTTCGGGATGACAAGTCTTACTTCTTTGCGTTCCATTTCAAAACGACCCCGTGCATGACGCCGCCGATTTCGATTAGCTTGTCTTTGTGATGCACCATTTCTTCGCGGGTAAACCCGGTGATGGCGTAATCTTTGCGCAGAAAGATCGCCTGCTCGGGACAAACTTCTTCGCACATCCCGCAGTAAATGCAGCGGATCATGTCGATGTCGAACTCGATCGGGTATTTCTCGACCTTGGCGAACCGGTCGGTCGAAGAAATCTCGTCCGGAACGATGGTGATCGCGCGCGGCGGACAAATGAATTCGCAAAGCTGGCAGGCCACACATCGGACGCGACCGTCGGTGTCGCGGACCAGCGCAGGCGCGCCGCGATAATAATCGGGCATGTTCGCGTCCCATTTTTGCTCGGGATATTGCATCGTGACCTTGGTCCGGCCGAGCAACATGTTCTTGAAATGCTTAAAGGTAATGGCGAGCCCGGCCACGATTGCGGGCAGATATAATCGCTCGCGCCAGTTTAGATTGGGTCGTGTAACGGTAACGGTCATGAATCAGAATTGCCCACGAAACATACGAAAGGACACAAAAAATGTGATCAAGTTAGTTCTAAACGGTTTCGTGATATTTCGTGTGTTTAGTGGGCAAATGCCAGGATTCCCGCGACAATAAAAATGTTTACCAGCGCGATTTCGAAAAAGAAGAGCCAGCCGAGTCGCATCAATTGATCGTAACGAAACCGGGGCAGGGTCCAGCGAACCCAGATAAAGAAAAAGAGCAGCAGGGCGACTTTGGTGAAAAACACCGCGATGTTGATGAGACCGAAAATCCATCCATGCGATCCATTCGGGATTCCGGGAAAATGCCAGCCACCGAAAAATAAGGTCACGATAATCGCCGAGCCGGTGATCATGGCTGCGTATTCACCGAGAAAAAAGAGGGCGAACTTCATCGAGCTGTATTCGGTGTGATAACCGCCGGCGAGCTCCTGTTCGGCTTCGGGCAGATCGAACGGCAACCGATTTGTTTCGGCGAAAATGGCGATCGTGAAAACTACGAACGAAACTATCATCGGAACGGCGAGGAGCCATTTCCATGGGTTCATCCAGTCACCGACGAACGGGACGATGAACCAGCCGTTGTCGATCTGATACTGAACGACACTGGTCAGCCGGAGATTTCCAACGAGCATGAAGATCGGAATAACGGCGAGCCCGAGGGAGAGCTCGTAGGAAAGCATTTGCGAACTGGAACGGATTCCACCGAGAAACGGATACTTTGAATTCGATGCCCAACCGGCAATGACGATCCCGTAAACGCCGAGCGACGCGATGGCGAAGATGAAAAGAACGCCAACATTGACGTCGGCAATCACCATCGGGACGCCGAAAAGCGTGCTGCCAAACGGCACAACCGCGATGGTAATAATGGCCGGCATCATCGCCAGCGCCGGCGCGAGCCAGTAATAAAACGTGTTCACATGCCGCGGTGTGAAATCCTCTTTGAGCAGCAATTTGAACATGTCCGCGATTGGCTGAAGCAATCCCGATGGCCCGACTCGGTTCGGTCCGACCCGGTCTTGAATTAGCGCGCTGACGCGGCGTTCGGCATACACGCTGTAAGAAACCATCGGCAGAATTATGACAAAAAGGATCCCGAGAATTTTCAGCAGTGACGTGATGATGAAGAAAAAATCCATGTCGATCTTCGAGCGCTACCGGCCCGGCGGTTTTTTCAAATCTGCTTCTTCAATATCTTGCGCCTCAAGATCGACCGGCGGCGGCGGGGGATCGTGCGCATCCATCACATGCGTGCCGAGGTCGCCGATCCAGCTGAGACTCAATCCCGCAAATTGCGGAACCCATTGGCTCATTTGCCGGAAAACATCTTCGATCGAATAGAGTCCGTTGCTGCCGCCGACGGCTTGAAGCAGGTCGCGCAGGATTTCCCAATCATCGCGGGCCTGACCCGGCGCGCGCACGGCGCGGTTCAGACGTTGCAGCCGTCCCTCGCCATTGACCATCGAACCGCGTTTTTCGGCAAAGCCCGATGCAGGCAGCACAACCGTTGCGCAATCGGTTGCCGCGTTCGACAAAATATCCATCACCACAAGCGCCGCAAGATTCGCAAGAGATTCAGGCGCGGTTCCGAATGCGATCGGATTTTCGCCAAGCGTGACCAACGCTCGCACCCGTCCCGAATTCACCGCTTCGGCAATGGCGGACAAATTCGCGCCCGGTTTTGAAGTGAGTCCGAGCAAACGCGCTCCGTTCGTATTCGGATTACGATCAGTGCTCAGTAAAATATCGTCGCCGGGTCCACTGCGCGGGACGATGTCGATCAACTGAACGTTGAGGGTGCGGGCCAGTTGCGCGGTGAGCCAAAGCTCTTCATTGGTCATCCGGCCGGACGCGACGATGGCAATTTCCCAGCCGGAAAATTGTTTCAAGAGCATGGCAGCCTGCGTCGTCGCGTTGCTCCAGTCCGTCGGTTGCAATTTGTCCCCGAGGCGGACACGCGGCTCCAATAATCGTTTCTCCGATTGGAGATAATCAAACTTGAGCCGGCCATAATCGCACATCCAGGCGGAGTTCACCGCGTCATTCTCGCGCGGAGTTTGGCGATAGATCACGTCTTCGCGGGTTCCGATGAGCGTGTTGCAACCTGTCGCGCAACTCGTGCAGAAACTTTTTGTTTCCTTTAAGAACCAGACCCGCATCTTGAAACGGAAATCGCTCGAAGTCAGCGCGCCGACCGGACAAATGTCCACGGTGTTAAGCGAATAATTATTTTCCAGGCGTTTGCCGGGATGCGCGGTGAGGACGGTGTGACTGCCGCGATCGACGAAGCCGAGGACGTCGTCATGCGCAATCTCGTTGCAGAACCGAATGCAGCGCGAGCAGAGAATGCAGCGCTCGTCATCGAGCGTGACGCGCGGGCCGAGCACGACATTCTTTGGCTTCTTCACCTTGTTTTCCAGAAAACGCGATTCAGCGTTTCCGAACTCCACGCTGAATTCCTGTAATCGACATTCACCGGCCTGATCGCAAATCGGACAATCGAGCGGATGATTGATGAGCAGAAATTCCATGACGCCGCGCTGACATTCTTTCACCAGCGGCGAATCGGTGCGCACACCCATGCCGTCCGAGACTTCCTGGGCACAGGAAATTTGCGGCCGTGGCATCCAGTTGATCACCGGCCGGCCATCCGGACCGAGCTCCGGTTTGCGATCGGGTCCCATCTTCGGCATTCCCATCTCGATCAAACACATCCGGCAATTGCCCGGCGAACTGAGCTTCTTGTGATAACAATATCGCGGCACGAACACGCCGGCCTGGGCGCAGGCCTCGATCACGCGGGTCCCTTTTGGGAACTGATGCCACACGCCATCGATCTGGACGTTGAACATCGGCTGAGCTGTCGTGAGATCGGCCATTATCTGGTCCTGCTCATGCTCGTGCTCATACTCGTAATCGAAAAGGATCGATCATGAGCAGGAGTATGAGCACGAGCATGAAGTTTCATCTTCAGATTGTTCCGGCAGTGCCGGCTTTTTCCCAGCCGGGGTCGTGGGCGAGGGGAGTGGTTGGGATTTCTTCTTCTTCGATTAATTCTTCAGGCGTGATCTCGGGCGGGAGCGGCGGCGGAAGGGGCTTCTGGGCGCGAGCGGCGAATTCGTCGGGAAATTTCTGGACGAAACTTTGAGTCGGCCAGGCGCAGGCTTCGCCGAAAGCGCAAATGGTGCGGCCGGCAATGTTGTCGCCGATCGTCTTGAGCGTTTTTGGATCCTGGACCACGCCGCCGCCGAGCAACATCCGTTCGGTGATTTTTTTCATCCAGAGCGAGCCTTCCCGGCAGGGGGTACATTGGCCGCACGATTCGTGAGCGTAAAATTCGTTGATGTTGTTGAGGGCCCAGACCATGTCGCGGGAATCGTCCAGAACGATCACGCCGCCCGAGCCGGCCATGGAGCCCGCCGCGGCGAGTGAATCGAAATCCATCGGGAGCTCGTCGATCGACATTTCGCGTTCGATTGTCGATCCATCGGGCTGTTTTTGTTTTAGTTTGAAACGCTCGTCGGCCCGCAGCACTTTTGCAGAGGTGCCGCCGGGGATGACAGCTTTCAGCGTGCGTCGGTTCCTGATTCCGCCGGCCATTTCGTAAATCAATTGGCCCATCGTCACCGCGCCGACCTCGATCTCGAAATAACCGGGTCGTTGCACGTCGCCGCTGACGCACACGATGCGGGTGCCGGTATTATTGGGACGCCCCAAACCCGAATACTTTGCGCCACCCATGGCGATGATGTGTTTCACATGGCAAAGCGTTTCGACGTTGTTGACGATGGTCGGGCACATGTAAAGACCGAGCACGGCGGGGAAGTAAGGCGGTTTAATCCGGGGATAGCCGCGTTTCCCTTCCAGGGATTCGATCAGCCCGGTTTCTTCCCCGCAGATGTAAGCGCCCGCGCCGCGGTGAATGTAAACCTCAACGTCGAACCCTGTGCCGAGAACGTCCTTGCCCAGGAAATTATGGGCCCGGGCCTCCTCGATGGCGTTTTCTAGGATTCGGGCCCCCTCGGGGAATTCACCTCTTATATATATGTACGCCGTCCGGGCGTTCAGGGCGAAACAGGAGATCAGGATGCCCTCGAGCAGCTGGTGCGGGTCTTCGTGGATGATGTAGCGGTCCTTGAACGTGCCGGGTTCGGATTCGTCCGCATTGCAGATCAGATAGACCGGACGTTTTTCATCCGGCTTGATAAAGCTCCATTTGAGTCCGCAGGAAAATCCGGCGCCTCCGCGGCCGCGCAAGCCCGAGGTCTTGACTTCGCTGACGATTTGTTCGCGCGACATCGTTACCGCTTTGCGCAAATCCGCGTAACCGCCGTCGCGCAAATAGCAATCGATGTCGGTCGTCCAATCGCCGCGCCCGACGTTTTTGAAGACGAGGCGATGCTCCAAAGGATGCGGCTGGTTGACATAACGCAGCGCTGGCAGCCCGCCTAAGATATTCCCGGCAATCTCCGGTTGAACGTTCTCGTGCAAATCGTCGTTCACCATGCAAACGGGCGCGGTGCCGCAACTGGCGAGACATTCCACAAACTCGATGCTGTAATTTCCATTCGGGCTCACCGTAATCGGAGTGTGTCCCGCGCTTGCGGGATCGAGTTGGCGTTGAATTCCCGTGGCCGCGCATAAATTTTCCATTACCTGATAACCGCCCGCCATGGCGCAGCTCAGCGTGCGGCAGACCCGGATGTGTGTTCTGCCCGCCGCTTCAGTGCGAAACATCGGGTAAAACGTGACCAGCTCGAGAATATTGATCGGCTGAAGCCCGAGCTTAGTTGCGATCCAGGTCACCGCATCGTCGTTGATGAATCCGAAATGTTCCTGCCAGAGATGCAACAGCGGCATCGCCGCGCTCCGTTGTCGATCTTGCGGATAGCGCGCGATCGCTTCATCCATTTTCCGCTCCACCTCGGCGGGAACATTCGTGCTCGTCGAGTCCACCGGAGGAAAAGCTATTCGGACAACGTGCTTTGTTTTTCGATGACCTTGTCGTCTTTGAAAACGACCGTCACGCTGCCGTTATCCTGCCGGTAGACGTAAGTCATTTTTTTCATCAAAACGAAATCGGCGTTGTCGACTGAAGTAGGCGGACCGAGGATCGACTCCACCTGTTTCTTGGACATTCCCTCGACCACTTCATTGACATTGGCCGCGGTGATTCGCCGGTTGGAGCAGGAGATTTCGAGCATGAACACGAGCACGAGCATGAGCAGGAAAGGCCAACGCGCTACGGTGCGGGAAAGAAGGCTCAGGGTCGGCATGTTCGCAATTAAGGTGACGTGCCCAGATTGGTATCTTTGCTATCCACCTCGTCGTTCTTGAAAGTAATCATCGCAAATTTTTTGCCGGCCTCGTACCGATATGTCGTCTTCTTGAAGATAAACATGTCGATCTTCTCGACTGAGGTCGGGGGGCCGAGAATCTTTTCTACCTGCGTTTTGGACATCCCAACGGTGACCTTGTTATAGTTCGCCAGGGTCAGTGTTCCGCCTCGATCACAGCCGGTTAAAATTAGCCCGGCCAACAGGCACATCGATAGAACCGAAATTCGCAGGGTCGATAATTTCATACTCATCTGTCGCATTCACCCATCACGAAGTCCAGACTCCCGAGGACCGCAGGCACGTCGCTCACCATGCAACCGGGCAAGAGTTCCGGCAAGATGCTCAGGTTTACAAATGATGGCGCCCGGATTTTCAACCGGTGCGGCACGCCACCGCCCTTGCTGTTGATGTAAAAACCGAGCTCGCCTTTCGGATTTTCGGTGGCGAAATAAATCTCGCCAGGCGGCACATTGGGGCCCTCCGTCACGACAATAAAATGATGGATGAGTTCTTCCATCTTCGTCATCACGTGCGATTTCGGCGGCGTCATGTTTTTCCAATCGACCACATTGATCGGGCCACCCGGCAATCTGTCGATCACTTGCCGCAAAATGCGGACGCTTTGCCGCATCTCCTCGATGCGCACTAAATAGCGATCGTAGCAATCACCCGCGCTGCCGACGATGACATCGAAATCGTATTGGTCGTAATCGAGATACGGGTGTTTGCGGCGCAAATCGTGGTCGATTCCGCTGCCGCGCAGGTTCGGCCCCGAGAGGGCGTAGGCAATCGCGCGATCCTTTGGGATCGCCCCGATGTCTTTCGTTCGATCGACAAAGATACGGTTCCGAGTGAGCAACTTGTCGATCTCGTCCAGTTGCGGGATGAACTCGTCCAGAAATTTGTTGAGTTGCGGGATGAACTTGTCCGGCAAGTCGCGAATCTGTCCGCCAACCCGCGTGTAAGAGGTGGTAAACCTAGCGCCGGTCAATAGCTCGAAAAGATCGTAGAGTTTTTCGCGCTCGGTAAAAGTGTAGAGAAAAACGCTCATCGCGCCGAGATCGAGAGCCATGGCGCCAAGGCCCATCAAATGGGACGAGATGCGCGACGTTTCACAGCAAATCGTGCGAATCGCCTGGCCGCGCGGCGGGATGTCCCAACCCATCAACTTTTCCACCGCCAGCGC
Source organism: uncultured Verrucomicrobiae bacterium (assembly GCA_963815455.1). Lineage (GTDB taxonomy): Bacteria > Verrucomicrobiota > Verrucomicrobiia > Chthoniobacterales > UBA10450 > JBDTZF01. The sequence goes on along the minus strand of CAWFGO010000001.1, from coordinate 126,126 downwards.
GTAAGCGACATTGTTCGAGAGCGGCGCGAGATAATCGAGCCGGTCGGTGTAGGGGACGAACTGATTGTACTGCATGTTCTCGGCGATTTTTTCATCTCCGCGATGCAGAAAGCCGACATCCGGCGTGGCCTTAACAATGATCTCGCCGTCCAGTTCGAGTACCAGCCGCAGCACGCCGTGGGTGGCCGGGTGTGACGGCCCCATATTGAGCACCATTTTCTCGCCGATATCGTCATCGTCCTGGCGCAACCGCGCGTCCGCCGCCGCAACTCGCGTTACCGGATCGGGAGATTCAATTTCGCGCACAGTGAAGGCCATAGGATCGACAACTCATTTACGCTCGCGAGTCGGTGACGAGGTGCAAGAGCAATTTCTACTGGATAGCGCACGCGTTACCAGAAATCGCGCTCTCGCACGGGGAGCGCAGCTCCGTCTGATCTAATTCAAACCAGAAACTTCACGCCTGCGCCGTTAGCGCGGCCGGAACGAGCGACTTGGCGTTGGGGATGGCGTGGGCTTTGGCGTTGATTTGGGCTTCGGCGTTGGCTTGGGCTTGGGCGATGAAGTTTTCTTCGGCGGGGCTGGAGCTAGCTCGATTGCGGGCTCGCTCCTGGCACGCTTGCCGGCTTTGCCAGTTGGAACCAAATTCGCCGAAACTGGGTTCGGATAGAGAGAATTGTAGGCGCCGCTTGCGGCATCGATGCCTCCGCTGATAACTCCGCCAGCCAGAAGGCCGCCCACCATTGCCGTTCCTCCAGTTGAGGAAAATTTGCTTTCAACTCTTACCGTCTGGGGAATGTACCCTGCCTTGGACACCGTCACCGTGAACGATTCACCTCGGCGGCTCTTTACGAATTTTGCTGGGGTGACACCGTTTTCACCGGTCGAAAGTTTAACATTCGCTCCTGACGGATCGCTGTTTACGTAGAGTTTTTCGTGGACGCCACGAGTAATGGTGGCGCAGGAGGTAAGAAACAAAAGCGGCAGGCAGATTAGATAATTTTTCATGACGAATTGGGTTAACGGCGGTCCTTGTTATGCCGGGGGAGTTGCCTTTGGCAAGGAAAAAGGATGACGGGCGGTACGATAGAAGGAGAAGAGGCTCGCCCTATTGAGAGATTGCGATTAACTAACTGAAGCTATGAAGAAAATTGCACTATTGTTTGCCGGGCAAGGTGCGCAAGCCGTCGGGATGGGGCGCGATCTGGCCGATCAATTTCCCGTCGCGGCGGAGATGTTCCAAAAGGCGGATGAAACCCTCGGCCGCAAATTGAGCGAGATTGCGTGGAATGGTCCGATCGAAGAGCTGACCAAGACGAGCAATTGTCAGCCGGCGCTTTATGTTCATGGCCTCGCGTGTCTGGCGACTGTGCGCGACCTGGCGGGTAGTTTTCCTATTGGCGGCGCAGCCGGGTTATCCTTGGGCGAACTGACCGCGCACGCAGCGGCGGGTACGTTTGATTTTGCGAACGGTCTTTTGCTTGTGCAGAAGCGCGGCAAATTCATGGATGAAGCCTGTTCCGCAACAACCGGCGGCATGGCGGCGTTGATTGGCGGCGCAGAAAATGACGTGCGTCGCCTGGCGGCAGCCGAGGATGTCGATGTTGCCAATATCAATTCACCCGGTCAGATCGTGATCTCGGGTGAACTGGCCAAGGTGGAAACGGCGGTCGGCGTGGCCAGGGAATATGGAATTCGCAGGGCAACAATGCTCAACGTTGCGGGCGCATATCACTCGCGATTGATGGACAGCGCGTATCAAAAGCTCGGGTCTGCTCTTCTCGATGTGCAGATGCAGCTGCCTCAGTTTCCTGTTATCAGCAACGTGACTGGCGACGAGGTCAAGACTCTGCCGGATGTTCATCGCACATTGCAGGACCAGGTCACGAGCACGGTCCGCTGGGCCGATTGCATGGAGCGGCTGCTTGGTCTCGGCTGCGATTTTTTCATCGAACTTGGGCCCGGCGGCGTTCTCGCCGGCTTACTTAAGCGAACGCGCAAAGATGTCGATGTTGTCTCGGTGAGCGATGCCGAGTCGGCGCGCAAATGCGCCGAAATCCTGGCCTGATTGAGTTGCGCGGCTCTACCGCTATCGTAGCCTGACCGCATGACACTCTCGGAACGAGTCGATTCGGATTTGAAAGAGGCGATGCGCGCCAAGGATGCGACCAAGTTGGGCGTCCTGCGCATGCTTAAAGCCGCCATAAAATATGCGGCGATCGAAAAATCGGGCGCGGAAGGCGTGCTGAACGATGGCGAAGCAACGCAAGTGATTCGCAAGCAGGTCAAACAACGGCAGGACTCGATCGAGAGTTTTGAGAAAGGCGGGCGGCCGGAGCTGGCGGCGAAGGAAAAGGAAGAATTGTCGATCTTAAGTTCGTATTTGCCGCAGGCGATGAGCGCGGATGATTTGGCGAAGATCGTGCGCGAAACGATCGCCGAGACCGGCGCCACGTCGAAAGCGCAGATGGGCGCGGTGATGAAAGCATTGCAAGAGAAAGTTGCCGGCCGCGCCGATGGCAAGACATTGAGCGCGGAAGTGCAGAAACAATTGAGTGAGCTGAGAACGTTGAGAGGTTGAGTGGATATCTCGACCTCTTCTCAACTCTGTCAGACGACTCAACGCTCTCAACCATGCTAACCGCGATCATCGTCGCCGCCGGCAGCAGCGAGCGGATGGGCTTCGACAAGCTCTTTGCGCCGTTGGCGAACAAGCCGGTGATCGCGCATACCATCGAGGCGTTCGAACGCACGAGCTGCGTAGATGAAATTATTCTCGTCGGGCGCAGCGACAGTCTCGCCGAACTGCGCAAGCTCCTTGGGCCGCAAACAAAGACGAGAAAGATCGTGGCGGGCGGTGCCGAGCGTTACGACTCCGTGTCGCATCGGCCTGGAGAATCTCGATCCGAGCGCTGATTTTGTCGCTGTTCACGATGCGGCCCGGCCGCTCATTACGCCGGAGAAAATCACGCGCGTTTTCGAAGCCGGCCGTGCTCACGGAGCGGCGACCCTGGCCGAGCCGATCAGTGACACACTCAAGCGGGCCGATGTTGATCCATCCGGCTCGGATAATGATTTGGTTGTGACCGGTTCGGTCGATCGCCACCAAGTTTACGCGATGCAAACGCCGCAAGTGTTTGAGATAAAGCTGCTGGAAGAAGCCTACCGCGCAGTGACCGACAAGAAGCTTGTGGTGACCGATGAAGTTTCCGCGGTTGAACATCTTGGTCGCAAAATCGTTCTCGTCCCGAATCAGGATTTCAACTTCAAGATCACATATCCGCGCGATCTGCCAATGGCCGAAATTGTTCTTCGGCAAAGAGCGGGCAAGGCATAAAATTCGAAAGTGCCGGACAAGATCGACAAGTTGCTTGAACGCGCTGCGTCGGCCGACGTTGCGGAGTTGATGGCAATCTGGCGGGCGCGCGAGCCGGAGGAATGGTCGCAATCTGCTGAAGCGTATCGCGTGTCTGGGCGAACGCATTCTGGCGCAGGGCGAACCGTTACTGGCCTACGATGTGGTTCATGAAGGCTTAACGAAATTCTCAGCCGACATCCGGTTACGGCAACTGCGGGGCCTCGCCCTGGCGCGGAGCGGAGCAACGGAACGAGCCAACGCGGCTCTGGAAGAATTACGCAGCGAAGGTCAAACCGGTGAAGAAACGCTCGGCATGCTCGGCCGCACTTACAAAGATCTGGCCGCGACCGCGGCCACACCGGGCGAACGCGAAAAATTCCTCGCGCGCGCGGCGGAAATCTATGCCGAGGCCTATCGCGCGACCGGTGGTTACTGGACCGGGATCAACGCGGCTACCATGAGCCTTCTTACGAATGAGACTGAGCGTGCTCGAGAGATTGCCAATGCGGTGCGCGAACAATGCCTGAAGGAAATTCAAAGTCCGGCCGGAGATTCCTACTGGGAACTTGCAGTGCTCGGAGAAGCGGCCCTGATCCTGCGCGATTGGAAGCAGGCGGAAGAATGGTATGCACGGGCCGCCGAATTGGGAAAAAATCGCTACGGCGACCTCAATTCCAGCCGGCGGAATGCGCGGCTGATTCTCACGCATTGGAACGAGACCTCGAATTGGATCGACAAGTATCTTCACATTCCCAGCGTGATGATATTTGCCGGGCATATGATCGATCGAGCGGATCGGCCTGCGCCGCGGTTTCCCCCGGAACTCGAACCAGTCGTCGCGCAGGAAATTCAGAATAGGATCGACAGATTGAAGCCTGGGTTTGGTTTCGCTTCGGCTGCATGCGGCTCCGACATTCTTTTTCTGGAAGCCATGCTCGATCACGGCGCGAAGATCTCCGTCGTGCTGCCTTATGTGGAAGAGGAATTTTTGCGCGATAGCGTCGATTTCTTGCCCAAGACGAATTGGCGCGCGCGCTTCGACTCGGGTTCTCGAGCGGGCGGCGCGGGTGATTACTGCTTCGAGTCAACGGCTCGAAATTGGCGGTGTGTCCTACGAATTCTGTAACGATCTCATTCTCGGCCTGGCGACGATTCGTGCGCATCGACTGGATACGGATTTGATTCCCATGGCGGTCTGGGATGGCCTAACCGGCGATGGTCCGGGCGGGGCAGCCAGCGCCGTCCAAGCTTGGCGAAGCCTCGGTTACGAGCCGGAGATTGTCGATCTTGCCTCTATCGCCGATGTTGCGCGGCGCCGCGGAGCGAAAAAATTTGTCGGTTCTACGGAGTCTCGCCCTACCGGATCGGAAGGATTTGGTTCGCGTATCGTGGCGATCCTTTTTGCCGATGCGGTCGGCTTCAGCAAGTTGAGCGAGGCCGAGGTGCCGCGGTTTGTGCAATATTTTCTCGGGGGAATCGCGAAGTTGAGCGAGAAATTCCGGGAAAGCATTATCGCGAAAAACACATGGGGCGACGGCCTCTACTTCGTGTTTTCCGATGTCGATGTTGCGGGAAATTTTGCGCTGGCTCTGGCCGAATTCGTGGCCGCGACAAAGTGGGAGGAGAAAGGTTTTCGAACCGGCCTGAATCTTCGAATCGGGCTTCATGCGGGGCCGGTTTACGAATTCAACGACCCGATTACCGGGAGCCGGAGCTATAGCGGGACGCATGTGAGCCGGGCCGCGCGGATCGAGCCGATTACTCCGCCCGGGCAAGTTTATGCCAGCGAATTATTCGCCGCGCTCGCGGCGGCGCGTCACGAGCAGGGTTTTACATGCGATTACGTAGGGCAAACCCCGATGGCGAAAGGGTATGGCACGCTGCCGGCATATCATGTGCGCCGCACGGCTGCATCGGCGCTTGTCACAGGCGGCACAACTTGATACCTGAAGACAGGTGACTCCGCGTCCCCTGATTTTCGTTTCTGCGGTGAGCCGTGAGCTTCGCAGCGCTCGGCAACTGGTCGCTAACACGCTGACCTTTTTGGGCTATCAGCCGGTGTGGCAGGATATTTTCGGGACCGAGGGCGGGGATCTGCGCGGATTGCTGCGCCAGCAAATCGATCAGTGCAAGGGCGTCGTTCAACTCGTTGGACAATGTTACGGCGCGGAACCGCCGGGAGCGGATGAAGAATTCGGCCGGGTTAGTTACACCCAGTACGAAGGGCTCTATGCGCGAAAACGGGACAAGAAGGTCTGGTATCTTTTCATCGACGAAACCTTTCCGATCGATCCCCACGAACCAGAGCCGGAAGAGCTTCGCGAATTGCAAGATGCCTATCGCCGCACGTTGCAGTCCGACACGCACGTTTACCATTCTCTGACCACGACCGAAGGACTGGAGGCGAGTGTTCTCAAACTGCGCGACGATCTTACCCAGCTTCGACGCGGAGTGAAACAGTGGGCGTTGGGTATTACGGCGCTGCTTGTGGTCATCGTCGGTTTGGTAATCTGGCAACTGCACGGCCAGGCCGAGATGAAGTCCGAGATTGCCAAGCTGCGGGAAGGCATCATGGATTATCCAAACATCGAGGCCCGGGCGCGCCAGGCTCAAACCGGCGAAACCACCGCGCGGCCAAGAGGCGCGATCGTCGAGAACGTTCAAGCTCGAGCCGGTGAAAACCAGGCGGCACTGGAGGAACGCGTTTACAGCGAGCTCGGGAAACAGCTCGGGCTTGACCCGAAAGTCCTTCGAGAAAAGCTCCCAAAGTTTGCCGAGCAACTGAAGCAATCGCCCAAGGCGAGTCTTTTCGAGCGCGCGAACGCCGCTTACGTGACGAAAGACTATGTCGAAGCGGAGCGTTTGGCTTTGCAAGCGGCGGACGAGGCACAAAAAAGTGCGCCGCCAAAGTTGGGCGCTGCGGTCGCTGGTCTAAAACTGGCGGGCCTGTCGGCGCAGAAACGCATTCAATACGTTCACGCGATGGAATACTTCCGCGAAGCTGAGAAACTGACTGATCGCGATCGCCACCCGGAAGATTGGTCGGAAGTTCAATACGCAATTGCCGATCTGCTCATTGATCAGGGGCAATACAGCGACGCGGGAAAAGTACTGCGCAGCGTTGTTGAAGTACGCGCTCGTGTTTTCGGTCCGGAACATCCCGACACCCTGAGAAGTCGGGCCCGTTTGGCCTACGCATTTTACCGGCAAGGCAAATATGCCGAAGCGGAAGCCGGGTTTCGGGAGGTCATCAAGCTGGAGCAAAAGGTAATTGGCCGCGAACACCCTGACACGCTCTCCAGCCGTCACGGTGTGGCCAACGCGCTCATGGGCGAAGGCAAGTATACGGATGCAGAAAGCGAATATCGACAGGTGCTCGAACTCCGAGGAAAAGTGCTCGGACCTGAGCACCCCGACACTCTGAGGACCCGGGGCAACCTGGCTTTCACCTTCTTGAGTCGAGGCAAGTATGCTGAAGCGGAAGCCGAATATCGACAAGTGCTGGAACTCAGGGGAAAAGTGCTCGGACCAGAGCATCCCGATACCCTTGAAAGCCGTAACAAGCTCGCTACGACGCTACTAAGCGAGGGCAAATTTGCCGAGGCGGAACCGCAGTTTCGGGATCTGATCAAACTGGAAGAGAAAGTGCTCGGGCCGACGCATCCTGACACGCTCGACAATCGCAATAATCTCGCCGTCACGCTGCAAAATGAAGGCAAGTATGCCGACGCGGAAGCGCTGTTTCGTGAGGTCATCAAACTGAGGGGGAAAGTGCTCGGCCCGGAACATCCCGATACACTCGGAGCCCGCGACAATCTTGCCGGGGTGCTCGGAGCGGAGGGAAAATATGCGGAATCGGTGGCCGAATTTCGCGACGTGTTAGGCCTGCGGGAGAAAGTGCTCGGGCCGGAGCATCCCGACACCCTTGGGAGCCGCAACAATCTCGCGGTGATGCTGCAAAACGAGGGCAAATATGCTGAAGCGGAGGCGCAGTTTCGCCAGCTTATCGGGATCGAAAGGAAAGTGCTCGGGCCGGAAAATCCCGATACACTTGGAAGCCGCAACAACCTTGCCGACTCGCTCGCTCGACAAGGCAAGTATGCCGAGGCCGAGGCCGAAATTTGGCCGGTCGTCAGACGTCTGGAAGCGACCAGCGGCGCGGAGAACCCCGCCACGCTCGGTGCTCGTGACACCCTGGCCAATATTCTCGAAGGCGAAGGCAAGTATGCCGAGGCCGAAGCGCAGTTTCGGGACCTGATCAAGCTCGAAGAGAAGGTGCTCGGGCCCGAGCATCCGATTACGTTGTCCAGCCGCAGCGGCCTGGCCAGAACGCAAATGGATCAGGGCCAGGACGCCGATGCCGAAATGCGCAACGTCCTTCAACTGCGGGAAAAGATAGTTGGGCCGACTCATCCCGATACTTTGGAATCCTGCTACGATTTCGCCCGCGGCCTGGTCCGGCAGAACAAGATTTCCGAAGCGAACGAGTTTGCGCGCCGCGCGGCGGAAGGTGCGCGCAGAGTCCTGGGCCCGAATCATCCTTCCACGCTGAAGTACGAAAAGCTCCTGGCCGATTTCCAGGCGAAACGCTGAGCAAACGTCCGGTAGTTTCTGAGGTGGATCGGCCGCTCCGTCGGGCGATGCTAATAACGCGGCTTCGCCGCCTGACTTAACATCGAGCAAGGGACTGCTTTATCCACCCGATCGATCTCAAGCCAGCATCGGATCGATCGGCACCAGAGGGCGAATGAGTTCGAGGATCGCGGGGACGTCCTTGGGTTTGAATTGGCGGCCGCGTCTTTTGAGCTTGGTTGTTTCCAATTCGCGCATGCGCAGCATGCGGCCGTGTTTCCAAATCCAGGCGTCGGGATTATAAGGGCCGACGCGGCGGGGATCGGTCCAGGTGTGGATCGACAGGAGATTGTCCCTCACCGCTGCGGCGATGTGCATCGGTCCGCTGTCGACGCTGATCACGAAATGCGCTTTGCGGATGAGATGAATCAACTGGAGCAGCGTGGTTTGATTAGTCAGCTCAACGCAATTATCGGGCGCATTAATTTTGCGCGGCGATTTTCCGACGACGACGACACGCGTGGGCGCAAAGGCGACACAGATTTCTTCGATGACCGCGTTGGAAAGCGATTTGCCGCCACCGCGGGCGAAAGGATGCAGCAGAATATACGGCGGATATTCATCGAACCGCGGGAGCGGATCGCCGCTTGGGATTGGACAACGGAGCGCGTTCCCGATTTTGGCGCCGGCCAGCTCGGCCAGCTTGAGGTAGCGTTCGACCGCGTGCTCGCGGCGATTGACCCTGGCAGAGCGATTGTAGAACAAACGCGAGCCTTCGCGGCCATCGTTCATCCCGAGAGTTTCTTTGGCGCCGCTAATTTTCGCGATGAGCGCGCTGCGCAGCAAGCCTTGAAAATCCAGAGCCATGTCGGGCTTTAGCGATCGCGTGGTTTTCCACCATGGCCCGAAACTTTGCGGCGCGCCGATGCCGCTGAAATCATTTCGCGGGAAAATGTGGACATGATCGACATCGGGATTTCCGCGCAGGAGCGGGGAAAACTCGGGATTGATGACCCAGGTGATCACGGCCTCGGGGAATGTGTCGCGGACAGCAGCGACGGCGGGCAACGTATGGACGATGTCGCCGAGCGAACTGGGTTTGATCACTAAAATTGATTTCACAAAGTGTATGTCGTCATTCTGAGCGGAGTGAAGCGGAGTCGAAGAATCCCGTAGCTGGAGCTTTAAAGTAATTCATCGGGATCCTTCGGTCCGCGCCGGACTGGCATATTCGCTCAGGATGACGGGTTCCATTACTTGTCGATCTTACCTTCCGAGTGCCAATCGTTCGGCCAGGAGATCGGGCAGGCCGGCTTTGATAATTTTTTCCTGGGCGGTTTCCAAATCGTATTTTACGCGGCGTTGTTCGACGTTGGCGGTTTCGATGTCGTAAATGCAATAGGCGGCGCGCCAGTTGCCGTCGCGCGGCTGACCGACGCTCCCGACATTGATGAAATATTTCTTGCCCGGCTCGATGCGCAGTTGTTCGATTTTTATTCGTTTCACTCCGTCGTCTCGAATGAATGCCATCGGCACATGGGTGTGACCGAAAAAGCAAACGGTGGTGTGCTGATAGGTGAAACTCGCCGCCGCATCGAGATTATTGAAGACGTAGCCCCATTGGGCCGGGGTATCGAGGGTGGCGTGCACGATGGTGAAATCGCGCACCTGACGTTGCAATCGCAATTCGCGCAGCCAAGTCTTGTCTTCCTCGATCAGATGATTGCGAGTCCAGTCGATGGCGTGCTCGGCCAGCTCGTTGAAGTCGCGCGACGATTCGACCAGCGACGCCTGCTCGTCGTGGTTGCCTTTCACGATCGGGCAATCCATCTCGCGCACGCGCTCGACGCACTCGTGCGGGTTTGCGTTGTAACCAACGATGTCGCCCAGACAAACAAAATGGGTGCACTCGCGCTCGTTGGCATCGGCCAGAACGGCGTCGAGCGCCTCGAGGTTGGCGTGAATGTCACTAAAAATAGCAAAACGCATTGGCATAGCGAACGCCTTACGGCGCGCGATCGAGAATCCGCTGATCCTGCGGAATATCGAGTTTGTTTTCGAGAAACTTTATCCGCGCGATCAACGTAGGCACACGCTCTTTCTCGCCCAATTCGTAAAGCCGGTGCAAGCGTTCGTAGGCCTCGCGCTCGCGCCCTTCGCAATAGGATAGCTCATAGGCGGCAAATCGTTTGTCGTAACTCGGCGCGCCGGGAAGGGCGGCGGCTTTTGCGTAATATTCCGAGGCGCGCACGTGATCGTGATATTTCTGCTGGTAAAGCCGGGCCAGCGATTCGTAGAGCTGCGGCTTATCGGGATTGTTCGCGATGCCGCGTTCGAGAAAATCCTTGCCCAGCGCAAAATATTCCCGCTGGGCTTTGACGCGCAAGGCAAGGCGGGGCTGAGTTGGATCGTTCATTGCGGCCACGCTGGCATTCCAGGCCATGTGCCACGCGGCCATGTCCCAAAACAAAATCGAGCGCGGCTGCAAAGTCGTGGCCTGCCGAAACAGCAATAGCACGCGGCCCCATTCCGTTCGTTCCCACGCGACGTGCGCTTGGATGAAAAGAACGTCCGCGACGGCTGCGCGAAATCCGCTGAGTGCGGCGATGAAGCCGAGCTGCCCGATCTGTTCTCGCAAGATCGAGATTGAATTCGACGCCGAGAAAATGCTGTTGTCGATGTTGCCCGAAGAGAGCGTGCTCGGCCGGCAGTTTGATTACGCCAAACGCGAGCACCATCGCAACCGACAAAAGGGAACGCATCATAGCTCTTTGCCCTGAAACACGAATGCAGCCAGCAAAGTATAGATCGCCGTATAAAAAATGCCGAGCGCGGCAGTGTTTAGAAACAGGCCCAATGGGATGGCCGCGCCCGCGACAATATCATCGACCAGATTGAATGCCTGCAAATCGGGAAACAGCAGCGCCACGACAGCCAGGAATGCACGCGTGATCCAACCGCTGCTGTGTTCCTGCAACCAATACTCGCGCGCGGTCGCCTGCAGGTGGCCGATGAAATAAACAAAGACCATCACCACGACGGTGAAAATATTTGTAGTGGCGAAAGTGGAAACGAAAAGGGTCAACGCGGCGAGCAGGCATGCTTTTAAATAGATGATCGCGATGCCTGGGAAGATATCGATGTTCAGCGCCGAAGCCCGGACGGCGCGCAAAGCAGCGTCGAGCTGCTCTCGCGGTGCGGCCGACATCTGGCGCGTTGTTTCGTGCAGCACCGATTGCTCGCGCACGTAAAGCACGAATAGAAAAAGCGCGCTCATCACCAGCACGCTGATCCCAAGAAGCAGGAGAACGCCGGCGATTTTTCCAAGCACATATTCGAAACGCGGCACCGGCTTGGCCAGAATCGTGTAAACAGTGCGGTCCTCGACGTCCTGCGGAATCAGCCGCGCCGTGGCCAGGATCGCCAGCAACGATGTAAAGATCGACATCGCACCGAGCGAAATATCTTTCAGGATTTGGAATTCCTGTTGGAAAGTGAATCGAGCCATGAAGATCGAGCTGCCGATCAAAAGCAGCGCGAACATCAGCAGAACATAGAAAACCCTCTGCCGGGTCAGATCGGTCAACGTGTTGGCCGTGATCGCGAGAATGCGCGCCAGGGAAAACGAGCGATATTGTCTTTCTGTCATCGACAAGAGTTTTTGGTCCACAGATTAACGCATATTTTCTGCAGATTATTTTCTGGGCTCCCAATCTGCGTAAATCTGCGAAATCTGCGGAGAATTCATTTTTGTTCGCCCGGTTCAGACGTCGTTTCGAGAAAGAGACGCTCCAAGGTCGTTGTCGATCTTCGTTGTTCGATCACTTTGGCGTTCGATTTGGCGGCGAGGGCTTCGATTTCGTTCAGCAACGCGCCGGAAGCATTTTTCAAAACGAGCTCGGTTTGGTTTTCAATCGCGATCAGCTCGTCCAGCCGGCCTTCGCGCACCAGGATGCCATTTGAGAGAATGCCCACGCGATCGCAAATTTCCTGGGCCTGCGCCAGCAAATGCGACGAAAGCAGCACGGTGATTCCGCGCCGTTTAAGATCGAGAATCAAATTGCAAATATCGCGTGAGCCGGCGGGATCGACACCGGCCGTCGGTTCGTCGAGGACGACCAGTCTCGGTTCGTTGATCAACGCCTGGGCCAGCCCGATGCGTTGGAGCATTCCTTTCGAATAAGTGCCCAGGCGCAGGCTTCGCGCTTTTGTCAGACCGGCGAGATCGAGCAACTCGCCGATGCGGTTCTTTAGGCGTGAGTCGTTGAGCCCGCAAAGTTTTCCGAAAAATCGCAGCGTCTCTTCGCCGGTGAGATATTTGTAGAAATACGGATTCTCCGGCAAGAAACCAACCGCGTCGCGACTCTCAACCAAGCGGCTGTTGCGGCCGAAAATTTCGGTGCGGCCGCGCGTCGGCGAAACGAGGCCGAGAATGATCTTGAGCGTAGTGCTTTTACCCGATCCGTTAGGCCCGAGCAAGCCGTAAACTTCGCCGGGATTCACCTGAAGATCGAGATCGCGCACCGCCACGATCCCGTGTCGACGGAACGGGACCGGAAAAACCTTCGTCAGCCCGTTGATGGCGACAGCCGAATCAGTCATGGCGAATTTCGAAGCCGCGCGCTGTGACGGGCTCGGGCAGTTTTGATTCAGTTTGTTTCCGGATCAGGCCGCGCAGCTCGCTTTTTGCGATCGCTTCAAGAAAGGCCCGCACTTCATTTTCTTCGCCGGTGATCTGAAGTTCCACTCGGCCATCGGGCAAATTGCGGACCCAGCCTGTGACATCAAAGCCTTTGGCGATGTGGCGGACCGACCAGCGAAAACCGACACCTTGCACGGTGCCTTCATAAAAAACCTGGAGCGAGATCATCTCAACGCTCAACGCTCAACGCTCAACGCCCAACGTTCAACTAAGAGGCGTCCAGATCAGGACGACGCCCGCTACTTATACGAATAGACGAGGCAGAAACTGCTTTCCTTGCCATCGACCAGATCGACCGAGACGTAATACTGCCCACTGCTGGTGGGCGAATATCCGGCGGCTGCTTTTTCCCCTGAGTTATAGCTTTCCGTCACGACCTGTTTTCCGGTTTCGTCGTAAAGGTTCACACTAATCTTTTTGGCCAGATCGGTCGCGCCGGCGGTAAACCAATACTGATTTCCCGCGTAAAGATTGACGGCGATGAGAGCGTGATCGTGCGGCTTGATCGTGCCGCACCAGTGACCGTCGCGAATTTTGAATCCGTCGTTGCTGAAGGCCCCGGCCAGATCGAGCGCGGCTTTGCGGGCGTCAACTTCGGTATCGGTCTGGGCTCGCGCGGAAATGCTGAAGGCCAGGACGAGGATCGACAGGAGAAACAGACGCCGCTTCATTTTGTGTCGGTCTTGGTCCGGATCGTCTCCATCATCTTACCGGCCGCTTCGCTCACTTTGCGCACCTCTTCTTCAGTCGGCGCTTTGCCGGAGGGAAACGAAACCAGTTTTTCCATCCCGTCGAGTTGTTCGCTGACGTTCTTGACCAGGGTCTCATTGCGCAGCTCGGGCGAGACATCGTTGATCTTGGATTGCATGAAGCTGACCAGGGCCGGCTGACGGAGAACCCTGGCGCTGCGCTCGTCGTAATTTTGCAGAATCGCTGCGCTAACCACCTGCGTGCCCCGAATCCATCCACCCAGACTCACGAGAATGACCAGATCCTGATCGCTATGCGATTGCATCGACGATTTCACTTCGTTCTGGGTCGCTTCCAGTTCCTCCTGCAGCGTGTCCCAATCGTCGTTCTCGGCAAATTCGTTAATGCTATTGCCGCGGCCGAGCAGGTTTTCACTCACCCCGAGAGCTTTTGCGAGCTTGATAATGTCCGCGCCGATATTTTTGACCTGCTGGCTGTCCTTCGCTTCGACGGCAACGAATCCGTCGGCTATCAGCCCCCCAAGGTTGAGCGCGATCTGGGCGCGGTTGCGATAAGTCATCGGCATCGGTGCGCGATATTGGCCCGACCAATTTGGTTTCCCTGGCTTGGACAGAGCGGCAAAAAGCTCGCCCGGAGTTGGGATGCTAATGGCGTCGTTCTTAATCGCCTTGGCCAGTTGATCGGAGGAAAGCCGGGGCGATTCCGCGCCAATGACGGCGCAAATGCTCATCACCAACGCCATTGCCACGAGTCTTCCCCAAGCGGTCATGAGTCGAATTATCGGTCGGTCCAGCGAAATTGCCAATGGGAATGTCGCTCCGTGGAATCAATCGGGTTAGCGCCGGAACCTGGACTAAACGCCTAAAAGTGAGCTCGCCCTTTGGCGGAAATTTTCCGGTTCCGGGCGCATTTTATTATTGACTTTAGAAACTGAAACCCATACAACCGCCTCTAACTGCAAGCTATATCCTTACTTCATTAAGCTTATGAAAGACAAAAACATTCTTCAACTCGATCCCTCTTCCGTTAACGTTCGTCTTGGCATGTGCGCAGCAGCGCTCGTCGGCACCGCCGCCGCGGTACCGCAGGAAGCTGAAGCGGATATCATTACATTTAGTACGCCGATCCCGGTCCCCATGACCTTTGGCGGCGTTTATATTAACCTTGAGACGGGCGCGACCGCCGGTTCGGGCGGCGCGAATCCAGGTTGGGACTTCAACCCTTATGCCGCAGCCGGTCTCACTCAGCTCGGGTTTTACTGGTCAGCAGCTCCGGCAGGAGGAGTTGCGGCAACAGCCACTGGCCCTTATCTCGATCTCGCGCCTGGCACCGTGGTCGGCCCTGCTTCGACATATACTCGCGCGATTCTGGGGACAACGGGTTCACCTTATCTCATGAGCGGCACGCATATCTTGGGATTTGCTTTCGTCAACGGGCTTGGCGTGACGAACTATGGCTATCTGACGATGACCACCACCACCAACAGCGCCCCGGCCCTCAATAACTTCGCGACCAGCAAGGTCGCCTCTTTCGGGGCGGCGGACGCGCCCGATGTGGGTGGCTTCCCTGTAACGGTACTAGGCTGGAGTTTCGATAATACCGGAGCGCCGATCACTGTCGTTCCCGAGCCTTCGACGGTGGCGCTTCTGACCATCGGCGCTTTGGCCGCAGGTGCGGCTGGCCTGCGCAGGTGGCGCCGGCAGCACGCAGCTTGATTGAAATAGCTACCGCGCACCGTTCATTCTAACAGAACCGCGCTCGCGCCGAATGGTTGGCGTGAGCGCGGTTTTTGCTTAGTCAGGGGACAACGAGCAATCGCCGTTGTAGCGTAGATTAGTCCCTCTGATTTGACTGCAATGATCGAACCGATTGCACAAAAACTTCTGCTAGTGGGCTGGGATGCGGCCGATTGGCAAATGATTCATCCGCTGCTCGATGCGGACCGAATGCCCAATCTGAAGCGATTGGTAGATGGCGGCGTCATGGGAAACCTCCTGACCCTCCAGCCAATTTTGTCGCCGGTTCTTTGGACTTCAATTGCAACCGGCAAACGGGCCTACCTTCACGGTGTGCACGGATTTGTAGAGCCGACCCCGGATGGTGCGGCCCTGAGGCCTACCTCAAGCGGCACGCGAAAGTGCAAAGCGCTCTGGAATATCTTGTCGCAGGCCGGCAAACGCTGTCACGCCGTAGGCTGGTACGCGAGTCACCCGGCCGAAGTCATCAAAGGCATCTGTATTTCTCACCAATTTCCGGTTGCTCCCGCTTCCGCCACGCCGGCGAATTGGCCGCCACAGCCAAATAGTGTGCAGCCTGCTCATCTGGCCGAGTCGCTCGCGGAACTGCGTCTCCATCCGGGTGAGGTGACCGGTCCCATGCTTTCGCAGTTCATCCCGCTGGCACAACAGCTCGATCAACGCGACCCGGAGGTTCGCCGTCTACTTCACTCATTCGCAAAACGACTGGCCGAATGCGCCTCACTGCACGCGGTCACGACTGCGGTGATGGAAGAGATGCCGTGGGATTTTTGCTCCGCTTACTACGAGGCGATCGATCACATAGGACACGATTTCATGGTCTTTCACCCGCCCCGAATGGAACACGTGCGCCCCGATCTTTTTGAAGTTTTCCAGGGCGTCATGAACGCGACCTACGAATTCCACGACCAGATGCTGGGCCGTTTGCTCGAGCTGGCCGGTCCGGACGCGCACGTCATGATCGTGTCGGACCACGGCTTTCTCAACGGGGCGAGGCGTCCCACGGGCGAAGTCGACCCCGCGCAGTGGCACCGCAATTTCGGCATCTTTGTGCTCGCTGGTCCCGGAATCAAAAAGGACGACATTGTTCACGGTGCTACCCTCCTGGACATAGCACCCACCGTTCTCTCGATGTTCGGCCTGCCGATAGGCCGGGATATGGAAGGCAAGGTGCTGGTCAACGCTTTCCAAGAAATGCCGGAACTCGAGCGCATTGCTTCATGGGAGGACGTTCCCGACCCCGCTGTCAATGGTGGCGAAACAAAAAATATCGCCGACGACCCCGAGGCCGCGGCGGCCGCGCTGCATCAGCTCGTCGAGCTGGGCTATCTGGAAGCGCCTGGCGAAGACATCCAGCGCGATATCGCCCGGGCGCGCGCAGAACAGAAATTCAATCTGGCTTGCAGCTACATCGACGGCAAACAACCAGCTGCTGCTCTCGCTCTAGCCGAAGAGTTGGCGCAGCAATTTCCCGAGGAAGCGCGCTACGTTGCTTTCGCCGGTCAGACAGCCGTATCGGCGGGCGATGCTAAGGCGCTCGGTCGCGTTCTGGATCAGCTCCAGGTTCTAAAACCGGATGCCAAGCAAATGGCGCTCTTCCGCGGTTTCCATTGTTGGCTTACGGACGATGTCGCGGGTGCGCTCCGGCATTTTGAAGGTGCCTTGGTTCATGGACCGCAGGATCCGTGGTTACTTTGTCGGATTGGCCGGGCGTGTCTGCGACTGCGCCGCTGGCGCGAAGCGGAAACGGCATTTCGCAAATCGCTCGAACTGGATGAGGACAACGCCGAAGCATACTACGGCCTGAGTGTTGCCCTTCCCCGGCAGGGGCGTCTGGAAGATGGCGTTCAGTGCGGTCTTAAGGCGATTTCTCTGTTTCACGATTTTCCAATCGCCCATTTCCAGCTCGGAGCGGTCCTCTCCCGGCTCGGCTGGTACGAGCGTGCATTGCAGGCGTTTGAGATCTGTCTGGCCATGCGTCCCGACTTCCTGCTTGCCCATCGTTACGTTTCAAAAATTGCCAATCGCGTAGGCCGAACAGAAACAGCCAACAAACATCGTGACATTGTAAAACGCATCCTTGCCGAGGGATTACCTCAGCCAACTGTCGATTAATGCAGCGCGATTTTATCACCGTCGTGAGCGGACTCCCGCGATCTGGCACTTCGCTCATGATGCAAATGCTCGTCGCGGGAGGACTACCTCCATTGACGGACGACTTGCGCGCGCCCGATGAAAGTAATCCGCGTGGCTATTTTGAGTTCGAGCCGGTGAAACGACTGCGCAGCGACAAACTCTGGCTCGACCAGGCGCGTGGACGGGTCGTGAAGATCATTCACCTTCTTCTACGTGAACTTCCAACCGACGGCCGATTTCAATATCGCATTATCCTGATGAAGCGGCCCATGGAAGAAATTCTCGCCAGTCAGCGCGTGATGCTGGAGCGGCAAGGTAAAACCAGCGCAGACGAGGCCATGCTTGCGAAAGTCTACGCGAGTCAGCTGGCCCAAATTGAAGAATGGCTGGCCACGCAACCCACCTGCCGATTCCTCGGCATCGAGCATGGCCGGGTTCTTCGTGAACCGCTCGGCGCAGCTAAAGAAATTAACGGGTTTCTTGAGCAGGACATGGATCTCAACGCAATGGCTGCCGTTGTCGATCCTGCACTCTATCGTCAACGTGTTGGGACTGGTCGCAAAGATTGAAGCGCTGTGCTACTTTTTTTCTTATGAGACTCAAAGCATTCGCTCTCCCGCTGGTTGTGTTCGCTATCACTCAGATCGCACCGTGTGCTTTCTCCCAGGGGGTGGATGACAGCGATCTACGCAAACAGGTGCGGGAGCGAGAAGAGAGGGTCAATAACTTATCGCTGGACGAGCAGCTAAAGCTGCGCGCGGCCGAGCAAAAGGCAGTGCAAGATCCTGCTGTAAAGGCCGCCTTTCAAAAGCGCAACAAGGCGATTCAGGAATTTCGTGACGCGCTGCGAGCGGGCATGATAAAGGCCGATCCGGACGTGGAACCGATCCTTGCCAAAGTTGCCGTAGGTGCGGAGCCGGGGAAATAGCATCGCCGTCGTTGATCGTTGCTCCACCCCTGGCGGATTGTAGCGGCGCCTTCTCTCAAGCGACGCAAACAATAGCGCCAATAATTCACGGCCTGCGCCTTTTACCAAATCTCCATCCCGGCAGCAGGCCAGTTTCATGTCGCATATGCGACATGAAACTGGCCTTGAAGTGACGCGAGATTTTTGTGATAATCGGTCGTGAGTCCGAAGACCGAGGAGTTTCTCTATTATTTACTCTGGACCGCCGACCAACTGATGCGTCCGAGTTTTCGAAATATCGACGATTCATTCGAAAGCTGGGCCTACCGAAATGGAATGCTCAAACGCATTTCGAGGCTGGAACGACAACAGTGGATTGAGCGAAAAGCCAATGCGATGGAGGACAGACTCTATCGATTGACGGCGCAAGGCCGACTTCATGTCCTTGGTGGACGCGATCCGAAAGAACGCTGGGCTCGGCCTTGGGATGGAAAATGGCGGATGGTGCTTTTCGACGTGCCCACGCGAAAAAATTCTCAGCGGGACCGGTTGCGACGTTATCTGCGCAGCAAAGGGTTTGGTTACCTACAAAACAGCGTCTGGATTACGCCCGACCCGTTGGAGGGAGAAGAGCAGATTCTTTGTGGCGGGAAAATCAACGTGGAATCCCTGGTCCTATTAGAGGTGCGACCGTGTGGAGGAGAATCGGATGCGGACATTGTTGCAGGCGCTTGGGACTTCGAGCGAATCAACCGCCGCTATGTCCAGCACCTGAAAGTGATCGACCAGCGACCGGGCGGCGCACTGAAGAATGAGAATGCGGCAAAGGAATTGCGGCGCTGGGCTGCAGCCGAGCGCGACGGATGGTTAAATGCGATTGCTATCGACCCCTTATTGCCATCGCCAATTTTGCCGCGCGATTATCTCGGGCAACGGGCATGGCGTCGTCGTATGCAGGTGCTGCGAGAAGCGGGCCACCAGCTGCGTACGTTCAGGCCCGCTTAGGCGAAGGACAGATTCAGGTCGCATATGCGACATGAATCTGTCTAACCCACCAACCAAGGGGCTCGGCCAGAGCCGGCGCCATGGAGACGCAAGAAATGACGAATGACCAATGACGAAGGACTCGTTGGTCGCGAACCATTTTCCTGAAGGCGCAATTGCAGGACTTCGTCCGGATCTTGGAATGAATAGCGAATGAGCGGAGCCCGTTGCGTGAGCTGCGAATCTCCAAATGGCTTGAAAAGCTCATTTGCCTCGGTTTAAGAAAGCTGATCTAATCGGGCTTCGCATGGGAAAGACGCGGATCCACAAAATTCTTGCCCGGGAAATTCTCGATTCGCGGGGAAATCCAACGATCGAAGTGGATGTAATGCTTGAGAGCGGTGCACTTGGGCGGGCGGCCGTTCCAAGCGGTGCCAGCACGGGAGAGCATGAGGCATGGGAGTTGCGTGATGGCGACAAGAAACGCTACGGCGGGAAAGGCGTGCTCAAAGCGGTTGCCAATGTGAACGGCCCTATCGCCTCGGAAATTCAAGGCTGGGATGCGCGCGACCAGGCAAAGATCGACAATCGCCTGATCGAACTCGATGGCACGCCCAACAAAAAGAATCTCGGTGCCAACGCGCTGCTTGGTGTCTCGCTCGCGGTCGCACATGCCGCCGCTGCTGCGGAAAAACTTCCCCTGTTTCGCTATCTGGGTGGGGCAGAGGCGAAGGTTTTGCCGGTGCCAATGATGAATATTTTAAATGGCGGCGCGCACTCCGATGCTCCGATCGATTTTCAGGAATTCATGATCATGCCCAAAGGCGCGCCGACTTTCGCCGAAGGCTTGCGCTATGGCGCGGAAGTGTTTCACGCCTTGAAAGATGTCTTGAAGAATCGACATCTTTCCACCGCCATCGGTGACGAAGGCGGCTTCGCTCCGCGGCTCGAATCCGCCGAGGACGCGTTGGAATCAATTGCCGCTGCGGTCAAGCGAGCCGGTTACAAATTCGGCGAGCAGATTTTCGTAGCGCTCGACCCGGCTTCATCGGAATTTTTCGATCGTGAGAAAAACGCCTACGTTTTCAAGAAATCGGACGGCTCGGTGCGAACGGCGGAAGAGCTGGTGGCCTATTATGTTGAGCTTTGCACCCAGTTCCCGATCATTTCGATCGAAGACGGCTGCGCCGAAAACGATTGGGATGGCTGGAAAAAATTGACCGCGCGTCTGGGCGACAATGTTCAGCTGGTTGGCGACGACTTGTTTGTTACGAACGTAAAATTCCTCCAGAAAGGAATCGACGAGCATGTGGCGAATTCGATTTTGATCAAGGTGAACCAGATCGGCACGCTCACTGAAACGCTGGCCACGATCGATCTGGCGAAGAAAAATAATTACACGGCGGTGATCAGTCATCGTTCCGGCGAAACTGAGGACACCACGATTGCCGACATCGCGGTGGCAACGAACGCGGGCCAGATCAAGACCGGTTCGCTGTGCCGGACCGATCGCGTGGCCAAATACAATCGGCTACTCCGGATCGCCGAGGAACTTGGTGACAAAGCCGTTTACGGCGGTAAGATGCGTTAACGTGGACCAGACCTACGGAGATTTCCGTGCCCGACGCGACGCCACACTTTGGCAACGGCTGAACCGGATCGTCATCGTCCTTCTTTTCTTGGCGGTCTGGCTCGGAGTGGTGAGTTTGTTCGTGCCGCCCTATAAGAAACTCACGCAAAGCCGCGCTGAGATCGACAATCTGCAAGCGCAGGTCAACGAGCAGAAAACATTGCTCACGCGTCAGACCCGCGAAGTCAATTTGCTCAAGACCGACTCCGTTTACCTCGAAACGATTGCTCGCGATAAACTCGATCTGATGAAAGAAGGCGAAGTCATCTTTCGCCTGGAGTCGCCACAAAACGCGAAGAAGAGAGATTCAGCGCGCAGGTAGTTGTAGAGGCGCTCGCCGCGGCGAGCGCCTGTTCGTTTGGTTCGGCGTTTGGCACAAACGCCGCTACACCTGGGCCTCGATTCTAACGATTTCACCTTGCCAGGGCCATTCTTCGGGTGTCGCGACCAATCCTGCGCGGACTGGGTTTTGTCGCACGTATTCCCATTTCGCTGCGTAACTTTCGCTGTGCCGGATTGGATGATCGAAAAATCCGTGTTGCCAATGTGGTGGTTCGGCTGAAATCGCCGTGGATAGTTTTCTTTTCAACATGCGGACCCATTGCGACAAGACAAAGCTTCGATCCCCGCGCACAAAGAGATGCACATGGTCGGGTAGGATTACATAACGCCCGACGCCAACGCCATGCGATTCGCCGGCCCTCGCGAACTCAACAAACGAGTCGTGCAACGTTGCGTTTGCGAGGAGCTTCTTTCGGTGAGCAGTATTGAACGTAACAAAGAAAAGAGGCGGATCGTACGACTGAAATATCCAGTCGAGCCGCGGCGGTTTGTTGGGCATGAACCAGTCATATTGAGTTGTAGAGGCGCTCGCCGCGGCGAGGGCCTGTTCGCTTGGTTCGGCGTTTGGCACAAACGCCGCTACACTTTGCATCCCGTAATCGGTCAGTTATCTTCTCCGCATGCCAACTGAAATCTCGACTGTCGATGCGGAAGACTTAAAATCGCGCGTCCGCGATTTGCGGAGGTTTCTTTGACGTCGAGAAACTGGAGAAGGATTTAGGCACGATCGAGGCGCGAATGAGCGCGCCTGATTTTTGGTCGAACCGGGAGCGGGCCCAGGGCGATGTCGAAGAAGTCTCGCGGTTGCGTTCGCTCATCAATCCATTTCGCGAACTGGAACGCGCGATCGCTGATTTTGAAGTACTGCATCAACTGGCATCGGAAGAGCAAAATGAAACGCATCGAGCCCAGGCCGAGCGCGACGTTACGACGGAGCATGAGCGGCTTTTACATCAGCTAGCGGAATTCGAGCTGCGCCAATTTCTTTCCGGCGACAACGATCGCGCCAACGCGTTCGTGACGATCCATTCCGGCGCGGGTGGCACGGAATCGTGCGATTGGGCCGACATGCTGCTGCGGATGTACCAGCGCTGGATCGAGCGCAGCGGTTTCAAATCGCAGATTGTCGATGTTCAAACCGGCGAAGAAGTGGGCATCAAGTCGGTTACGTTGCTGGTCAGCGGCGATTATGCTTATGGCTATCTGCAAACTGAGCGGGGCGTCCATCGGCTGGTGCGCATCTCGCCGTTCGACGCCAACAAACGGCGTCATACCTCTTTTGCCAGTGTCGATGTGGTTCCCGAGATCGCGGATTCCACGCCGATCGAAATCGATCCGTCTGACATCGAGGTTAGCACCTTCCGCGCGGGCGGGAAGGGTGGGCAAAACGTTAACAAAGTCGAAACGGCCGTGCGCATTCTACACAAGCCGAGCGGAATCGTGGTCGCCTGTCAGGCCGAACGCAGCCAGGGGCGCAACCGCGAGCTCGCGCTAAAAATGTTGAAAGCGAAGCTTTATCAACTGGAAGAAGACAAGAAGCGCGCCGAAATCGAACGGCAATACGGAGAAAAAGGCGAGATCGCCTGGGGCAGCCAAATTCGATCTTACGTTTTTCAGCCCTATCAAATGGTGAAAGACCACCGCACCGGAGCGGAAACGAGCAATGTGCAGGACGTGATGGATGGCAACATCGACGTGTTCATCCAGGCGAAGCTGCGGGGAGAGAAAGCCGTGAAAGGCGAGGGGAGCGATAAGGAAATCTAGGGTGATCTGCGCTTCGCGTTTGTCATCCCGGGCGAAGCGAGGGACCTCGCCACTGGTCTAAAAACACGCAAGCGTTCACATCGTCTGGGCCGACTGTTGTGCGCTGGGACATGCGCCGGCGGAATCGCGTTCGAGGGGTCCTTCGCTTCGCTCAGGATGACAGATTAGGCAGCGCTCACGAGTCGCAATCTGAAGCGCGCATCGAATTTTCCACGATTGTGCGAACGGCAACAGGCCAGACACGCAACTGGTCGGTGGATTCGTCGGACCCGCGGGAAATCACGCCAGCACCTGGGGCAGCGATACAAACAGCGGTGGCGGCGATGGGTCGATGCAAAGGGAAGATTGTGACAACGTTTTTCATCACCGATCCCAAGATCGCGGCAAGCTTGGCGCCATTCCTTACCGTGCGGTGAAATTCGGCGTCGCCCGGCCCGGAATTGTGCGAGAAAATGAGCCAGCTCATGTCGCAGCGTGCGTTCGATTTCGCCCGGATGGCGGGCGAGCTCAGGGCTTAACGTGATCAATTTGTGCCGGTAATCAGCGCGCCCGGCGCAGGTTCTCAACCGTGCGTTCCATTCCACGCGAACCTGGGATGCGATTCGATTGGCCCCGTTGGCCCGCAGCAGATCACAGGCTCTTGTCTGCAATGCGGCCTCGCTCTTCGCGCCGTTGTAGCCGGGATCGATGGTCCCGCCGGCAGCTTGCTTCCAAAGAGCCAAGAGACCGGGGTCATCGACCCCGGCTACAGGTGCGTTAATTCCAAGTTCGAGCTGCCTAAACAACGGCATATTCGCTCTGTTTCGCCTTCGTTAGCCGGTCGCAAATGCGTTGAATCGCGTTACCGGCGCCATCGATTTCGTTCATGGTCGTCCATTTGCCGAGCGAGAACCGAACCGCTGAGCCGGCGCGTTCCATCGGCAGACCCATGGCGAGCAAGACGTGCGAGGCAACGACGGAGCCGACCATGCAGGCCGATCCGCTTGATGCGCAAACGCCTTCCAAATCGAGCGCCATTAGCATCGTCTCCGAGTCGATGCCGGGAAAACTTACGTTGAGAGTGTTGGAGAGCCGTTGTCCCGTATCGCCGTTTTGAACTGCGGCGGAGAAGTTGCTCGAAATGCGTGTCCACAAATCATCGCGCAGTTGCGCTTCGCGTTCTTGTTCGGTCTCGCGGTCGCGCAACGTCCATTCCGCGGCCGCGGCCATCCCGGCGATCGCGGCAACGTTTTCCGTCCCGGGCCGTCGTTGGTTTTCATGCGCGCCGCCAAACATCATTGGCTGGATCGACAATCCACTGCGCAGATAAAGAAATCCTGCGCCCTTCGGCCCGTAAAATTTGTGAGCGGCGAAACTGGCGGCATCGACCAGTGAAAGAAAATCAGTGTCATCCTGAGCCCCGAAAGCTTTCGGGGTCGAAGGACCCCGTTGCATTACCTTCAGGGTGGCATCACGGGATTCCTCCACTTCGGTCGGAATGACGGGACTGATCTTCCCGAATGATTGCACCATGTCGCTGTGCAGCAGAACCCCTTTGGCCCGGCAGATTGCCGAGATTTCACGCATCGGTTGAATCACACCCGTCTCGTTGTTCGCGGTCATGATCGAAACCAGCCGCGTCTCCGGACGAATCGATTCCGCAAGCTGATTAAGATCGACGATTCCGTTTTCTGAAACGCCGAGCCACGTCACTTCGAAGCCTTCATGCTTTTCCAAGTGCTCGATCGCGTTGAGAACCGCATGATGTTCGGCCTTGTTCGAGATGATGTGGCATCGCCTTCCAGGCGATGTCCCATCGGCAGGATGCCGATGCCACTTTGTTCGGGCCAAACCGAGCACGGCGAGGTTGCACGATTCGGTGCCGCCGCTGGTGAAAATGATTTCATGAGATTTGGCGCCGATGAACGCGGCGAGTTTGTCGCGCGCATCATCAATTGCCGCGCGCGCTTCGCGTCCAGCCGCGTGAACGCTCGACGGATTTCCAAAATGTCGATCCAAATAAGGGAGCATCGCCGCGCGGGCGGGATCGCACAGTGGCGTCGTGGCGTTGTAATCGAAATAGATCATCGCGCTGAATTCGTCGCGCCGGTGGTGCCGCGGCTTGTGGCTCCGCTTGGGAACGATCTTCGCAGCTGTTTCTCTTCGTAATAGGCGAGCGAATCCGGCGGCACGCTTTGGACCAGGAAAACGTTGCCGCCGATTGTCGATCGTGCGCCGATCACGGTCTCACCGCCGAGCATGGTCGAGTTTGGATAAATCGTCACGTCGTCCTCGACCTTGGGATGACGTTTCCCGCCCTTTTTGATTTTGCCGTGATTATCCTTTTGAAAACTGCGCGCGCCGAGGGTGACGCCATGATAAAGTTTGACCCGCGAGCCGATCTCGGTTGTCTCGCCGATCACGACACCGGTGCCGTGATCGATAAAAAAATGCGATCCAACTTTTGCGCCGGGGTGGATGTCGATCCCGGTGCGGCTATGGGCCCACTCGGTCATGATCCGCGGAATCAGCGGCACTTTGTCGTAGAGAAGATGGGCCATTCGATAAATCGCGATCGCTTCCAGCGCCGGATACGCCAGAATGATTTCCTCGTAACTCTTCGCCGCCGGGTCGCCTTCGTAGGCGGCATCGATATCTGTCCAGAGAATGCGACGCACCGACGGCAGCTCGGCCATGAACCCATTCAAGAGTTCTTCGGCTTTCGCTTCGGTTGCTTTGTCCGGCGGAATCTTGCCCAGGCTCCGGCACATTTCGGTCTTGAGCCGGGCGCGCAAATTTCTTACCCGGGTGCGCGTGGTATCGGCCAGATCTTCCGAGCTGACCAACGCTTCGCTGCGGAACCCCGGGAACATCAGGCTCATCAATTCTGCGCAAGCCGCTTCGATGGAGAGCCGCGACGGGAGCGAGCGCCGCGGCTTCGAGATAATTTATGCCGCCGGTCTCACCGTAAGTCTCGAGCAACTCATCAACTGCATCGCGCGTGGTCGTTTGCACCGTTCCAAGCGTATGCGAGCAAGAGCGCGCAATCAAAGTGCATTTGTCATCCACTCGACATCACAAGAGGGAGATACGATGGTGACACATGAAGCCGTTCGAAGTCGCCAGCCTGCCGCCGGACGAGTTGAACAGTTTTTTGTCCGGCACGCACTCCGATCCGTTCCGGATTCTCGGACCGCATCGAGCAGGAGATGATCTGGTCATTCGCGTCTTTCGGCCCGATGCGAAGAAGATCGATATCGTGCGGAATGGAGAGTCGCCACATTGCGGCGGAGAAGATTCATCGGGACGGATTTTTTTGCGCGAACGTGCCGGGAGCAAGACGCGAGCTCGATTATCGGATTCGTCTGACGGGCTGGGACGGTTCGGAGCTGGTGATGCGGGATCCGTATCAATATGGCCCGATCATGGGCGAAGTGGACCTGCATTTGTTTGCCGAGGGACAACACTGGCAGCTCTACGAAAAATTTGGCGCGCATCTGCGCAGCATCGGCGGCGAATCGGGCGTTTACTTTTGCGTTTGGGCGCCGAATGCGCAGCGGGTCAGCGTGGTGGGCGATTTCAACGGCTGGGACGGTCGCGTGAATCCGATGCGCAAACTTCTCGGCGCCGGCACCTGGGAATTATTTTTGCCCGGCGTGAAAGAAAACGCGCACTACAAATTCGAAATCCGCGCCCAGACCGGCGCGCTTTTGCTCAAGAGCGATCCGTTCGCATTTTTCGGCCAGCACGGAACATCGACAGCGTCCCTCGTTTACAACCTTGAGCGTTACAAATGGAGCGACGGAGAATGGATGGAGCAACGTCGCTCGAAAGATTGGCCGCGGAGTCCGCTCAGTATTTATGAAGTCCATCTCGGATCGTGGCGACGCCGGGCTGATGAAGATAATCGACAACTGACTTATCTCGAACTTGCCGACACGCTCCTGCCCTACGTGCTCGAACTGGGCTACACCCACATTGAATTGCTGCCGATTGCAGAACATCCTTTCGAAGGTTCGTGGGGATATCAGGTCACAAACTATTACGCGCCCACGAGCCGGTTCGGCACGCCCGACGAGCTGCGCTATTTCATCGACAAATGCCATCAGGCTGGCATCGGCGTGATCATGGATTGGGTACCGGCCCATTTTCCGAAGGACGCACACGCGCTGGCCGAGTTCGACGGGACCGATCTTTACGAGCACATGGATCCGCGCCAGGGCGAACATCAGGATTGGGGCACGCTTATTTTTAATTTCGGCCGGAACGAGGTGCGCAATTTTCTCATCGCGAATGCGCTTTTCTGGCTCGACAAATATCACATCGACGGTCTGCGCGTGGATGCGGTGGCGTCGATGCTGTATCTCGATTATTCGAGAAAACCCGGGCAATGGATTCCGAATGTTTACGGAGGCCGCGAAAATCTCGACGCGATTTATTTTCTGAAGCGCTTCAACGAAATCTGCTACGAGCGTTTTCCGGGCATCATGACCATCGCCGAGGAATCGACCTCATGGCCGGGTGTGTCGCGCCCGACTTATCTCGGCGGGCTCGGGTTCGGGCTCAAATGGAACATGGGCTGGATGCACGATTTCCTAGAGTACATGTCGCTCGATCCGATCTACCGCCGTTTTCACCACGGTAACATCACGTTCTTTTTGCTCTACGCGTTCCAGGAAAATTTCATCCTGGTGCTGAGTCACGATGAAGTCGTCCACGGAAAACGCTCGCTGTTGTCGAAGATGCCGGGGGACGAATGGCAGAAGTTTGCAAATCTCCGAATGTTTTATGCATGGATGTACGGGCAGCCCGGCAAAAAGCTGCTCTTCATGGGGAGCGAATTCGGGCAGTGGCGCGAATGGAACCACGACACGAGCCTCGACTGGCACCTGGTCGATCTTCCGGCCCACGACGGTCTGCGCAGGCTGGTGCAACATCTCAATTACACTTACAAGAGCGAGCCGGCCTTGTGGCAGCAGGACGACAGCTACGACGGTTTTGAATGGATCGATTTTCACGACGCCGATAACAGCGTGGTTTCGTTTATGCGCAAATCGCGCGACGGCGAGACGATCGTGTTTGTCGTGAATGCGACCCCGATGGTGCGCCATGATTACCGTCTCGGCGTGCCGCGCGCCGGATTTTATCGCGAGATCATCAATACCGATGCCGAGACCTACGGCGGGAGCAATGTCGGAAATTTGGGCGGCGTGCAGAGCGAGGATCGACAATGGATGGGGCGCGAGCAGTCGATCCTGATTCAGTTGCCGCCGCTGGCAACGGTTGCGTTTAAGTTCCAAGCTTGACCTCTTACGCATTTCCCGCGATTTTTGCGGTCCATCTCACTTGCCTTCATGACTACAAGAAGCCGCGCTGCCTTTACTTTGATTGAAATGCTGGTCGTCATCGCGATCATTGCCACCATCGCGGCATTTGCGCTTCCGGCCATTACTGGCGCGCTCACCCGGGGTCAGCTAACGCAGGCGGTGAGCAATGCTCGTCAGGTGCATCTGGCGACGTTTGCCATGGCGACGGACGGGACACAAACGGGTGATGCCAAGTATGGTTGGCCCGGAGATTTGGCCGCTTCCACGGATTCGACCGTTCAAATCACTACCGTTCCGCAATTTGTTCAGCGGCTTGTTGATAACGATTATTTAAAGCCGGGTGATCTGAAAGTGTTCGCGACGGCCGGCATTACTCCCTGGAACGGAAGATACATTGCTCCTACCAGCAGTAGCAGCCAGGGCTCATTGCAACCCCCCTTTAATGGCACCAGCAACTGCGCGTTCAAGATTTACCGGGTAAAGGAGAGCGATGGGGCAAATGTCATCTTCCTGGCGACAAGGAATTTTACCTACAGCGACAACCCAGCCATCGCGATCTCGACCGCGCCGGGCGTTCCATTCGGTGACAAAGGCTTCGTGATATTTCACAAAGGCGGAGACGGCACTTATTACAAAAGGCAGCAGGCTACGGCGAAATCGCTTCTGGGCGTTCTGCCCGGTCAGGTAGAAACGACTGTTGACGAAGATCTGAACTCGACCCTGACGCAGTAGAAATCTTTAGCGCTCGCTGATTGTCGATCCGAATTCGCCGTCACTGACGCGGGTTCGAATTTTCATTTTCGGACGAACGGCCGTCACGCTCCGGATCAATTTGCCGGATTCGTCGGTCGTGATTGAAAAGCCGCGTCCCAGCGTGGCTTCAGGGCCGAGGACGCGCAGCATTCCTTCCGCCTCGCGGAAACGGTGCCTGGCATTTTCCAGAATCCGCGCGGGCAGCTCGACGAAACGCCGGCGAAGATCGACCAGGCGATTGCGGCGAAGAACCAACTCGCGGGCCGGGCTGCGCGACTGTAACGCCGCGACGATGTGGAGAAGGCCGCGTTTGTAATTGTCGATCCTGTGGGCGAGGCAGCGTCGCAAAGTCTCGCGCGCGTGATCGAGCCGTTGCTGGGCGTCGCGCATTCGATTGAGCAACTCGCGTCCCAGTCCGCGCGCGCTGGAGTCAATGTGCCGGCGAAGATCGACAACGTCTGGCACGATCAATTCGGCTGCCGCGCTAGGCGTTGGCGCGCGCAGATCGGCCACGAAATCGGCAATTGTGAAATCAATTTCATGGCCGATCGCGGAAACGATCGGCACGGTCACGCTGGCAATCGTCCGGGCCACGATTTCTTCATTGAATTCCCACAGGTCCTCGATGCTGCCGCCGCCGCGGGCGACCACGATAAGATCGACAGCGGCAAATTTTTCATTGGGCGTGGCTAGTTCGCGGATGGCAACGGCAATTTCCGCTGCCGCGCCGGTTCCCTGCACGCGGACCGGATTGATCAAAATCTGAAGCCACGGGGCGCGGCGTTGCAGAACATTGAGCATGTCGCGAATGGCGGCGCCGGTTGGCGAAGTAACAATCCCAATTCGCCGCGGAAACTTGGGCAAAGGACGTTTCCGTTCCGGCGAGAAAAGTCCTTCAGCCTCGAGCTTGCGTTTTAACGCTTCAAATTTCGCCTGAAGCAAACCGAGCCCCCGCGGCTGGAGGATTTGCACGCTGATCTGGTATTGCCCACGCGCTTCGAAAACGGAAACGTTGCCGTAGACTTGGACCTGCGTTCCATCGACAAGGGGTTCTCGCAACGGCGCCATGGTGTTGCGAAAAATTACGCAAGCGATCTGCGCGCGCTGGTCTTTGAGCGTGAAATATTGGTGTCCGCTCGGATGCAGCTTGTAATTGGAAATTTCGCCCTGCACCCAAACCGCGCCGAATTTGGTCTCGAGCGCGCCGCGAATCTGTCGCGTCAGCTCGGCAACGGTAAAAACCTTTGCGGTTTGCGGGAAGAGATCAGCCGTTTCTGTCATGTCGAGCGAAGTCGAGACATCCCGTGGCATTACCGAAAGGCGGCGTCGCGGGATTCCTCCACTTCGCTTCGCTTCGGTCGGAATGACGAAGGCATCTTGGCTACAATAATTCGGCCTGCGAGCCGGCGGGCGGTTTCAATCCGAGCTTTCGATAGGCGTTTGGTGTCGCGACGCGGCCCTGAGCGGTGCGGCGGATGTAACCTTCCATGATCAAATACGGCTCGTTGACCTCTTCCAGCGTCCCGGCCTCTTCGCCGACAGCAACGGCTAACGAACTCAATCCGACCGGCCCGCCATTGAATTTGTGGATCAAGGTCTCGATGATGCGCTTGTCCCATTGATCGAAGCCGTCGCGATCGATCTCGAGCATGACCAGTGCGCGATCGGCCAGTTCTGCGTTGATCTTGCCATCGGCTTTGACCTGCACATAATCGCGGACCCATCGCAACAGATTGTTGGCGGTCCGCGGCGTGCCGCGCGATCGAGTGGCGATCTCAGTTGCGCCGGCAGAATCGATCTCGACCCCAAGCAGACGCGCGCTGCGCAGAATGATCTTTTGCATCTCCTCGGCGTTGTAATAATCAAGGCGCGCCGACATTCCGAAGCGGGAGCGGAGCGGCGCGCTGACCATTCCGGCGCGCGTCGTGGCGCCGACCAGCGTGAACTTCGGCAGATTCAGCCGGAGGCTGCGTGCCTGCGGGCCTTGATCGATGATGATATCGACCCTGTAGTCTTCCATCGCCGGATAAAGGTATTCTTCGATGGTTGGCTGCAGCCGGTGAATCTCGTCGATGAAGAGCACATCGCCTTTCTCAAGGCTCGTAAGCAATCCCGCGAGATCACCTGCTTTTTCGATCACGGGACCGCTCGTATTTTTGATTTTCACCCCCATGGCGTTGGCAATGATGTAGGCCAGCGTCGTTTTCCCGAGACCTGGCGGCCCGCTTAATAAAATATGCTCCAGCACATCGCCACGTTTCGTCGCCGCTTCCACCATCAATTCCACCCGCTCGCGCACTTTCAGCTGGCCGGTGAACTCACTGAAAGCGGGCGGCCGCAGCGAAATTTCGAACGCGATATCCGGTTCCGGCGGTTTCATTTGGGGCGTCATTAATTCTGCAGGGGAAGCTGACAGCTTCTCCCGTTTATGCTTGGGAAGCTATCAGCTTCCCCTACAGTCAGCGGCGCGTCGATCATCGATTATTCCAATTTCTTCGTGAGCACCAGCTCGGTCCCGCGCGGTTTGAGCACATAATTCACTTCATCGAACGCGTTGCGAATGAGATGCAGGCCGAGTCCGCCGGGCTTGACCGCGTCATGAGGGCGGCCGCGCATTTCGTGCGGTCGGGTTTGCTGTCCGTAATCGCGCAGCCGCAGACGGACGCAGGTGCGCAATTCTTCCAGTGACAAGGCAATCGGCTGATCGTCGCGCAAATCATAAGCGTAGCGAATGATGTTGGTGCACGCTTCGTCCACGCCGAGCACCATCAATATCCGCTCTTTCTCCGAGAATGGATAACGGTCGAGAAATTCACGAACCAGACAACGCATCGACGCGAGATTGCCGGTGTGGCTGCTAAACTCGATTTTCTTCGTCTTCATTCGCGATTGGGGAACCTTGGAAGCTGGACACGCATCCGGGCCGATTCAAGTGGGAAGGAGAGTTTGCGCAAAACCCGATGGACAGCAGCCTTAACCGCTGTTCAATTTCACTCATGTGGAGATCGTTTGCAGCGGTTCTGCTTTTGGCCACGCCGGCTTTTGCTCAGGAGCATGCCACGGCTTACGAAGCCTTGCGCGTCGTCGGGTCGCAACTGGGCCGCGATCGTGTCAATCACGTTATTTCTGTTACCGGCGCGGAGGGCGACCCGCAACCGGAGACATGGAAGATCATGCTCGACGATCCTCAGGCGCGCGGCGGCGTCCGTGAAGTGGAGGTTGCCGGCGGCCGGATCGTTTCCGAGCGCACCCCGGTCCGCTCGGTGACCGGATCAAGCGAAGGAGCGACGATTAAGACGGCGCGTTTGAATCTCGACTCCAGCGGAGCGTTCAGCGTGGCCAGTCATACTGCCGAGAAATCGAATACTCGTTTTGAAACCGCCAGTTATACACTGCGTACAGATGAGCGTGGCGAACCCACCTGGATCGTGACCTTGCAGAATCGATCGCGACCGGTCGGGACCATCTATATCGGTGCAAACCGCGGCACGGTCACACGGACCGAAGGAATGTTCGATGGGACGACCATGGCAGATGTGGAAACGGATGAAGATCGTGGCAAGGAAAACGACCGCGGAATTTTGAGCACCGCGAAGACGCGAATCAAAGACACATTTCATCGCGCCCAGGATGAAGCGAGCGACATGTTCCATAAAGTGCGCCGTTCCTTCGCCGATTTTATTGCCGGCGATTAGTTAATGTCATTTCGAGCGGAGCGGAGCGAAGTCGAGAAATCCCGATGAGAAGCCGAAAACTATTGCGGCGGTCTTTTGAGGTGTTGGTTCAGCAACGGGATCCCTCGACTGCGCTCGGGATGACAGAGTAAGATGCGCTCCGACGAACTCGATAAGTTTTGGCCGGCCCTGCCTTTTGAAAAATGGCAGGACACCGCGACCACGCTGCACATGTGGACGCAAATCGTGGGCAAGATTCGTTTGGCCCAGACTCCGTGGACAAATCATTCCTGGCACGTCACGCTCTATGTCACTTCTCGAGGCTTGACCACTTCGCCGATTCCGCACGGTAATTTTACGTTCGAAATCCGTTTCGATTTCATCGATCACGAATTGCGCATCCTCAAAAGCGATGGCGCGGCACGCATGTGGAAGTTGCGTCCCCAGTCTGTGGCCAAATTTTACGAAGAGGTGATGAATGCGCTGCAGGAAATGGAATTGCCGGTCACTATCAACGTTCTGCCGAATGAAATCGAGAACCCGGTGGCATTCGATCGCGACGAACAACATCGTACTTACGATCCCGAGTATGCGAATCGGTTTTGGCGTGTTCTCGTGCAAAGCGATCGAGTATTCAAAGAATTCCGTTCCAGGTTTTGCGGCAAGTGCAGTCCGGTCCACTTTTTCTGGGGCAGCTTTGATCTGGCTGTGACCCGTTTTTCCGGACGCCCGGCGCCGCCGCATCCCGGAGGCATCCCGCATCTCCCGGATGCGATCACGCGGGAAGCATACTCGCAGGAGGTGAGCAGCCTCGGTTTCTGGCCGGGCAACCCCGCTGCGCCAACGCCGATATTTTACTCATACGCTTATCCGGAACCGGCGGGATTTGCCGGGGCCAAAATCCTCCCGGACGTCGCGTCGTATTACGGCAAGATGCGCGAGTTTGTTCTACCTGTACGACGCTGTTCGCACGGCCAAGTCGCCCGATGCCTCGCTGCTGGAATTCGCCCAGAGCACTTATGACGCCGCCGCGAAACTCGGGCAATGGGACCGGGCGGCGCTCGAGGAAGTGAAACCCTCCTTGCATTCGCCCCATCCGCGCCTGTAATTTGGAGCGAAATTAAACGGAATGACTTCGAACGAAGCAGCGCACGCCGAGCACGGCGCATGGACCCGGGTCGCCCGCGGATGGCGTCAACTTTACGGCGATTTCGATCGCCTTGGAGTGAGCATCGAATGGCACGATTTTCGAACCGAACGAGCACTCGATTGGGGACGAAGTTTTCATTCACAGAGTCTCGAGTTTTGTTTGAATCTCGACGGCCGCGGCGCGGTTGGCGGACGGGGATCTGAGCGCGGCGATTATCTCCCCGGCAATTCTGGCTACTACGCCGTGGCCGACGAACCGTTACCGGCATCGCGTCACGCGCGCGATCATCATCAATTCGTCACGCTCGAATTTTCGCGCGATCATTTGCAGAAACAGCTGGTGCAAAACGAAGACGGGCTTGAACCGCAGATTCGCCGGATCATTTTTGACGGCAAAAACGAAAGCGTGGTCGCGCCCACCCGTCCGATGTCGATCCAACAGCGCGACGTCATCGCGAGTCTGACCGAGCCGCCGGTGCCGAAAGCGGCCCAGATTCTCTGGTACCAAAGCAAAGCGCTCGAGCTCATGGCGCATTTTCTTTTCGCGCCGAAGGACCCGGAATTTTTTTGCATGCGGCAAAAGCGCGTGGCCCGCGAGCGGGTCGAACGCGTCAAGGAAGTTCTGGCGCGCGACCTGGCCAACCCGCCGACACTGGAAATGCTCGGCCAGGAAGTCGGGTGCAGTCCGTTTTATCTGAGCCGAATTTTTTCACGCGAGGTTGGTCTCACCATTCCGCAATATCTAAGAAATGTGCGTATGGAGCGCGCGGCCGAGCTGTTGCGCACTGGCCGTTACAATGTCACCGAAGCCGCCACGGAAGTCGGTTATTCGAGCCTCAGCCATTTCAGCAAGGCCTTTTGCGAAACGATCGGCTGCTGCCCGGTGCTGTACCCTGCGGCCAAAAACGTCATCCTGGATCGCTGAAGCGAGGCGCTTGAAGTCATCCTGAGCGAAGTCGAAGGATCCCGTGGTATTACTTAAGGTTTCGCAACGGGATTCCTCGACCTCGCTCGGAATGACGTGACAGTTTTAGTCTCACCATGAAAATTTCCCGCGCTCTCATTTCTGTTTCGGATAAAACCGGCATCGCCGCGCTGGCTCGCGCGCTCGAGCGTCAGGGCGTCGATATCATCTCCACGGGCGGCACCGCCGAGTTGCTGCGCAAAGAAAAAATTCCGGTCCGCGAGATTTCCAGTTTTACCGCGTTTCCCGAAGTGCTCGATGGACGAGTAAAAACGCTGCATCCGCGCGTCCACGGCGGCCTGCTTTTCAAGCGCGGCAATCCCAAACACGAAGCGCAGGCCCGCGAGTGCGGGTTCGAGCCGATCGATCTCGTGGTGGTAAATCTGTATCCGTTCGAAGAAACAATCCGGAAACCGAACGTCACACTGGCCGAAGCGATCGAGAACATCGACATCGGCGGGCCTTCGATGATCCGCAGCGCCGCGAAAAATTACGAATCGGTGACGGTCGTGGTCGATCCATCAGATTACGACACGTTGCTGGAAGCGATGCGCGACAACAAAGGAGAGACCACTCTGAAATTGCGCGAGCGGTTCGCGATCAAGGCGTTCATTAAAACTTCGGAGTACGACCGGGCCATCGGCACTTTTCTCAACAAGGAGCAGGCGACCGATGCTTCGTTCTCGATTTCACTGCCACTCGTCAGCCGGTTGCGTTACGGGGAAAACCCGCACCAGACCGCCGCGCTTTACGGCGATTTTGAACGGCATTTTGAAAAACTTCACGGCAAAGAGCTGTCTTTTAATAACATTCTCGACATCAGCGCGGCCACGAATTTGATCGGCGAATTTGACGAATCGACGGTGGCGATTCTCAAACACACCAATCCGTGCGGCGTCGGATCCGATGTCGATCTTCGCCAGGCGTGGGAAAAAGCTTATGCGACCGACAAACAGGCACCCTTTGGCGGGATCATTGTTTGCAACCGGCCGCTGGACGAGCCGCTGGCGAAAGTGATCGGCGAAATTTTCAGCGAGGTGATTATCGCGCCGGAGTTCGAACCGACCGCGCGCGCCGTTTTGCAGAAGAAAAAAAATCTGCGTCTGATTCGGTTGCTCACTTCGGTGAACGAAGCCCGGCCGAAGATCGACATCCGCTCGGTGTTTGGCGGCGTTTTGGTGCAGGACCCGGATGGATCGAGTGAGATTCCGCAAAATGTGGTGACGAAAAGGCAGCCGACCAAGACCGAACTGGAGGCGATGCTTTTTGGCTGGCGCGTAGTTAAGCACGTGAAATCGAATGCGATCGTCTATGCCGCGCCGGATCGGACGCTCGGCATTGGCGCGGGTCAGATGTCGCGGATCGACGCGTCGCGCATCGCGATTTGGAAAGCGGAGGAAGCGGGGCTTTCGCTCAAGGGCAGTGCCATCGCCAGCGACGCTTTTTTCCCATTTGCCGACGGCCTAATCGCCGCGGCCGAGGCCGGCGCCACCTGTGCCATTCAGCCGGGCGGTTCTGTGCGTGACGACGAAGTGATCGCCGCCGCGGACCAACGAAACATGTCGATGATCTTCACCGGCATCCGGCATTTTCGGCATTGAAGCCGTTACTTACGCGAAGGTCACGACGAACACAAAGGATCACAGGAGATTATTTGCCGTTGCGAACCTTTGTGGCCGTTGTACGAAGTCGTTTCAGCCGCGGGCGGATAGTCGCCCCATCCAAATACTGAGCGTTCCAGCGATGATAAGCCCGGCCACGCTTAGCCACATTGGGATTTCTGTGGTGCCGATCACCACGTGCGCATGAACGATCACACGCCACAGATGTCCAATGGCAACGAGGGCAAAAATGACACTCGCGACGCGTAATCCAGTTGCTTGTGAGCTCATGGGCCAATTCTTTCAGGCCGCTCCGCAATTGTCAGCAAAATTAAACGATGCGCGTCCGTCGCATGGCCGTCGTCTGGACGACCATACCGATGACCGCGAGCACGATAAACAGGATGGCCGTTCCCGTCGAAGGCAGCACGACCGCGCTCTGAATTAAATATGCGCCAACAACGGAAGAGAGAACAATCAGCGCCCAATTAAACAAAATCAGAAGCAGGATCGCTCCGATGATTCCCCCGAGCAGGAACGTGATGGCGGAATAATTCGTCTGCTGAACAAAAAAGGTGGCAAGGATTGCAGTCGCCAATTTCCCGCCGGCCAGGAATCCTACTATGCCGATCGCGAGTTTCTGTAAAAACAGAGCTAAGAGCGCTCCGACAAATCCGAGCACGAGTGCGAACGTCAGCGCCAATACGGGCGACGGCTGGTGAGCAAGAAGCGGCGCCATCTCAATGCCGGCCGCAAACCCGACAGCTGCCACGCACAACCAGAACAATCTGCGTCCAAGCAGCAAAATGACTGCGCCGATCAGCGCGCTCAGAATTGGAAGAGACGGATTCATCGCTGGAAGGAAGTTGTAGCGGCATTTGGGTCAAACGCCGAACGAAAAATCATGCGCTCACGCGCCGGCGTACGAGCGAGATTCGCTAACGTGGGGAAAGGAAAAATTGTGACGCTGTGGTTCGCATGCTAAATTGAGCCCAATGGATACGCCTCAAATCACTGCTTACCTTAAGACCACTTGCGGATGGAGCGCCGGAGTCCGCGCTGTGCTGGCAAAATACAATCTGCCCTACACCGAAAAGGACATCATCCAGAATCCCGCGTTTCGCTGGGAGATGGAAACCAAAAGCGGCCAGCCGCTTTCGCCCTGTGTCGAGATCGACGGCAAGATGCTCGCCGATATCAGCGGCGAGGAAGTCGAGCAGTACTTAATCGACAACAGGGTTGTCCAGTCGAGCGACGCGCCGACTGACGTTCCCACCAACGCCCCGTGCCCGAACGAGCTGCACGAAGGCACGGTGAAGCTGAATTTGTAGAGGACGTTTCTCCGCACGCGATCCCCTTTCGCGGCAAGGTGGATCGAGCAGTCCGTTGCTCGATGCTAAGATTAGGCGGCAAAGCCGCATTTGTTTACCATCGCCCGGCGGAGCGGCCGATCCACCAGCTGTACGGTGCTAGTTTAATCTGAGCCAATCTGTGGCTAGATTGTCATAGTTCCTGGGATGAAATTTTTCGCGCGTCTCCGATCCGGCAAGAAAAAGAACGGAAACAGCCGTTGGTTCCGCTACGGCTGGAAATTGAGTCTGTTCGGCGTTGTCGCCGGCATCGGCCTGTGCGTCCTCGTATTCTACGGGGTTTGGGCGGAAACCTTCGACATGAAGCGGGTGGGGCAAATGCCGGAACGCAACACGGTGTTCGATGTCGATGGTAAGATTTACAGCCGCCTGGCCGGCGCGAATCGTCTCAAGGTTTCGCTCAGCGAAATCTCGCCGTTGTTTATCGATGCGTTGCTGGTGCGCGAGGACACGCGTTTTTACCAGCACGGCGGAATCGATTTTCGCGGGGTTTTGCGCGCCCTGGCTCGCGATGTTCTGAGCCTGTCGGCCCGGGAAGGCGCCAGCAGTCTCACCCAGCAGCTCGCCCGCAATAGTCTTCCGTTGGGCGGACGCACTATCAGTCGCAAAATGCTCGAAGCGATGGTCGCGTTGCGCATCGAGCGCGAGTTTACCAAGCAGCAGATTCTCGAGCTTTATATTAACCGAATTTATTTCGGCGCGGGTTGTTACGGCGTGGAGACCGCGTCGCAAGCCTACTTCGGCAAGAACGCTTCAAAGTTGAACTTGTCCGAGGCGGCGTTGCTGGCCGGCCTGATTCGCAGCCCGAACCGGTTTTCGCCTTTGAAGAATCCGAAAGGTGCGGCTGCCCAACGCGACGCGGTCCTGAAGCGCATGGTCGAATTGAAAAAAATCTCGGCCGCGCAGGCTGCCCAAGCCCGCCAGGCAAAGGTCAACACGCATCCGAAACGGATGCTGCAAATCCAGGAAAATTACGCGATGGACGCGGTCCAGCGCGATTTGAACCTGCTTCTGACCCAGGACCAGATCGACAACGGCGGGATGTTTATTTACACGACGCTCGATCCGGCGGTGCAAAATTCCGCTCAAGCAGCGCTGGAGACGCAACTGACCAAAATCGAACGACAGCCGGGGTTCAATCATCCGGTCAAAGCGAATTACAAATCACCGGAGAATGGCGAAGATTCGGCCATGCCTTACCTCGAAGGCGCGCTCGTAGCGATCGACAACGCCAGCGGCGGGATTCGGGCACTTGTCGGAGGCCGCGATTATTCGCAGAGTAAATTCAATCGCGCGCTCGCGCCGACCAATCGCCAGGTCGGCTCGGCGTTTAAGCCGTTTGTTTACACGCTCGCGTTTACCAATGGACTTCTTCCCGGCGCGGCGATTAGTGACGGGCCGATTCAACCGGGCGAGATTCAAGGCGCCGGAAATTGGTCGCCCGGAAATTCCGACGGCACTTACGGCGGGATCGAGCCATGTTCCTACGGACTGGTCCATTCGCGCAACACCATGAGCGTGCGCGTCGGGCAATTCGCTGGGCTCGACGCCGTGCAAAAAATCGCGAACACGCTCAACCTTAGCCAGAATGTCCCACGCGGCCCGGCGATTTATATCGGCTCATTCGAAACAAATCTGCGCGATCTGAGCGCGGCCTACGCCGTTTTTCCAAACGCCGGGGTGCGCAAGCAGGCCTACATCATCGAACGGATCGACGATCAGGATCGCCGCCCGATTTATCGGGCCGCGCACATTTCGGTGCCGGCTCTCGATCCCAGCGCGGCCTGGATGACCTCGCAGTTAATGGAAGACGTGCTCACCAGCGGGACGGCAGCGAGCGCGCGTTCGTTAGGCTTCAAATTGCCGGCCGCGGGCAAGACCGGCACTACCAACGATTACAAGGACGCCTGGTTCGTCGGTTACACCAGCACGGTCACCTGCGGCGTATGGGTTGGGTTCGATCAACCGGTCACGATTATGCCGCGCGGCTACGGCTCGGCATTGGCGTTGCCTGTCTGGGTCCAGGTGATGAACAAAGCCGCCCAACGTTATCCGCCACAACCGTTGCAACCCACCATGCCGATCCAGCAGGCGATGGTGTGCTCGATTTCAAATCATCTGGCCACCACCGGTTGCCAGCAAGCCGGAACGGCCTACGAAATCGATCTGCCGGTCGATAAGATTCCGAGCCAACCGTGCGAGATTCATGGCGGCGATCAAATGTTCGCCCGCGGATTTCAAGACCCAGCCCGCAAAGCGGCCGAGCTGCCCAACAAACTTTTCCAAACCCTGCGCAAATTTTTCGGTGGCGGGAAATAGTGGAACCTCGACAAAGGTCACGAAGGACGCGGAGTCATCCGACCTTGAGCACTTCGCGGACGTTGTGCGAGCGACTCCAAATCGGCGGCGATGAAAGCAAAGTGAGCGGGTGAGGAGAATCGAACTCCCGTATGCAGCTTGGGAAGCTGCCGTTCTACCATTGAACTACACCCGCGGAGAGAGTTGAAAGTTGATAGTTGATGGTTGAGAGAGTCAAGTCAAGCGCGGCAAATGGATTCGGTGTCGATGTTTGATTTGCAAGCGCAGAAGGCGGGATCAAAAACGCTCTTTACAATCGATCTGGGCAACGGCTAATCTGAGGGGTCCACGACATGAAACTTTGTCGTTTCAGCAGGGCTGTCGGGGTTCTTGGGGTAATTTGCGCGATTCGTGTATCGACGTCGCGTTGCAACCAATGGTCCAGTGATGACCAAAACTCGGAGGTAAAACTGCCATGAGAAAAGTATCTATTGCCGTCGCATTGTTCCTTGCCGGATTGATTGTCGATTTTCAGGTCGAGGCGGGCTCGCGAAAGGGCGGCACGCTCACACCGGTGCATAACACGGCCAAACGCGGCGCTTACACAATCGAAACCATCGGCGACACATTGCATCAAGCCAAGCCGGAGAATACGCGAATCATCATTCGTGTTTCCGGCGCGGATAAGAAGCTGATTAAGCCCGGGCAAATCGCGTTGATCGACAAGAGCGGCGCCGCGGCGAAACCAGTGTTTCGCGAGGATCGCAAAGTGGGACATGAAGAGAATACCGGCCTCCCGGTATCGGTTGGTGGATACGGCGGCACCTCGGGGCTTCACGGCGCCGGCGTCGGCGTTAACCTGAACAAGATTTTCGGACCGAAAGGGGATTACGCTTACACAAAAGTCGATTGGCCGAAGGAAATTTTCACGGCCGAAAAGAAACTCCAGATTGTGTTACCGGGCGGACAAGCGGTTGTCCTGCCGCTGACCTCTCTGGCCAAATAGGAGAAAGGACATCACCATGAAACAAACAACCAGATTCGTTGCCTGTGTTCTGGCGGGCGTTTTGATTTTCAGCGGAAACGTTTTTGGCGGGTGCGGCGGCAAGGGCGGTAAGGGGAAAGAGGGCGGGCATGGCGGCGGCCACGGCGGCGTCGGAATTGGCGGGAGTGTCGATCTTGGCGGTGTGGGTCAGCGCAAGCGCGAGGCCGATCCTTTTGCTGTGTCGGAAGGATCGTCCACTTCCCAGAGTCACGATAGATCCAGAACCAAAAAGAATGAGACCAACACGGGCGAATCCAATCCTTTTATCGGTGTGAAGTTAACGGGAAAGAAAGCAAAGAACGTAGCCTCATCGGATAATTCTGCGACGACATCGCCCAAAGAGTAATGATGGCGACAACATCGCACGTTCGGATCGCGGTTGTGCGCCTGTTCATGGCCGCCGGCACCATTGTTGCGTCCAGCTGCCTCTTCTTCGGCCAATTGACCTTTGCCGAAACGTTGACGCCGCAGGTACAGATCGAAGCCAAGCTTGTCGAGGTGAGTCGAAACACGACGCGCGAATTGGGGATCGACGCGCGCATTGCTGATGCGCTTGGGAAATTGTCTTCCGATGCGTCGAACCTCTCTTCGTCGCAGGCGACGGCTTTGGGTCTGGGCGCGTCTCCCTCAACTAAAATCATTGACCAGCGGTTTTTCCCCGACGATGCGGAACCGGGCAACATCAACCTCACTGGCCTGCTCACGCGCGAGCAATCTGACGCGATTCTGAAGGCGTTCGATCACGAGAAGGGCGTCAACGTAATTGCGCAACCGGTTATTACGATTCCGAGCAATCAGCCGGCGAACGTTTACGTCCCCCAATCGGTCGGATTTTCAGATGGGGGGCTCATTCTGGAGATCAAGCCGCGGGTGAACGCAGATGGCAGCATGGAAATGACGTTCAATCCCAGGATTCAGTCGGTAACAGGAAATGAACCCCAGCAGCGGGCCCAGGACGAACAGAAATCGACTAACGATGTTACGATCGGGCTAGGACAAATTCCCGTGCTGGGCGGGCTGTTCGTGAAAGATCCCCCACACAAGCGCAACCTGCTCCTCTTTATTACCGCTCAGCCG
Organism: uncultured Verrucomicrobiae bacterium; assembly: GCA_963815455.1. Classification (GTDB taxonomy): domain Bacteria; phylum Verrucomicrobiota; class Verrucomicrobiia; order Chthoniobacterales; family UBA10450; genus JBDTZF01. The sequence goes on along the minus strand of CAWFGO010000001.1, from coordinate 84,026 downwards.
ATGGATGTGTTGTCGCATTCGAATGGAAGTGGGAAGGAGCCCGAGAAAGTTAAAGTGGAAACGATTGGCACCGGCGAAACGATCGGACATGTGGCCGACCTTAAACTGCAAAACTTGTCGGATGGCTCGCTGGTTTTTGTCATCCCGGCCCTCCTCCTTGAATCGAAGAGCGGCAAGAACCAGGACTACGCCTGTCCCCAGCCGCAGGAGGTCACGCTGACGCCTCATCAAACCAAGATAGTCCCGTTGGAAGGCGTTTGTATTAATCGGGACAAGCCGCCGGTGGAAAAAGGCGGCAGCGGCGAACTCGTGCTGAACACGGTCGATCCCGGCGTCGCGCAACATTCTGATTGTCATATTACGGCGAAGGCCGCCGGCGGTTTGCTGCGAATTTGCCAGTCGATTTACGACGCCGTGGACCAGGTTCAGAAAAGCGGTGAGCTCAAAGATTTTCCCTACAAAAACAAAAAGGAGCAGAGGGAAATTTTGCTTCAATGGACCACCTGGACCAACCCGCGAATTTCCGAGATCTCAAAAACGCCGGCGGCAACAAAAGAAGACCTGACGAAGGTCGTCTACAAACAGGTTGAGGAAAAAGGGACACCAAGCTCCGCCACCAAGAAGAAGATCGACAAGGGCATTGACACGATCTTTGAAAAGATTGAGATCACGGGCGAGAAGGCGAAAGAACTAGAGACGCCCGATCTCTTCCAGAACGTTGAGCTGACCGGGAAAGAGGCGAAAGGCGAAAACCAGCCGGTCGACGAAAAAAAGGAAGAGCCGAAGCCATGAGTTCAAATAGCCCTGCATCCGGTGGAGCATGGCGGGTGTTGCTCGCTCTGAGCTGGTTTGGCCTCGTCATTTCCGTTTGCGGCGACGAACCGAAAGTTACAAAAAACCTGGACGGCGGCACGACCGCGAGTGAAAGGGTGAGTTTCGGTAAAGACGGTATTCAAAGTGGGCCCTTTGTTGGCACTGGTGAGAAGCGGACGACTCGGGACAAGGACGGAAACCTTACCAAGATCGAGTGGGTCAAATTTGGAAAGAAACAGGAAAAGCTGGCGATGGCGGTGTTTGTTCAGTCGAACCCAAACACGAATCGAACAACGGTCACCACTTACAATTATCTGAAAGATGGAAAGACTCTTCAGTCAAAGACGGATCAGGTTTTCTCAACCAAAGATGGCACGATGCTTTACGATCGTTTTCAAACCTACGATTCGAGCGGGAAAAATCCTGCGACTGGGGTCACATACTCCTTTGAAGGTTGGGAGGACGGGAAGACCGACGTTTGGAAAACGCAGCAACGGAATCCTAAGACGGGAGAATGGGAAAACTCGGAAGGCATGGTGTCCGATCCGAACAGTTTCCCCAAACTCGGTGCGTTTCTGGGTGATTTGCAAAAAAAATGGGGATCGGCCGGATTAGTTTTGGAGGGATCACCGAGCCCAACGCGATCTCCGTCGCCCTCGTCTGAGAAAGCTCCGGAGAAAACGCTTTCTTTGCTGCTTGGTCAGAAGACCGTCGCTTTGGAACTGGCTGGGACCGGCGCAACCATCGGCCACATTGCCGATTGCAGAATTCAAAACCTAACAAACCAGGCGGTCAGCTTTGTCATTCCGGCGATGGTGTTGGAATCTAGCAGCGGGAAGAATCAGCATTACGCCTGTCCGAAGGAACAGATGGTTCAGCTTGGTCCGAACCAGAGCAAAACAGTGCCGATGGATGGGGTTTGTCTCGACCGAAGCAAACCGCCAGTCGGCAAAGGCGAGACTGGCGATCTGGTGATCAATGAAGGGGGCCCGACGCAAATGGCCGGCTCGCATCTCCGGCCGAAGGATGCAAACGAGATGCTTCGGCTGGCCAGTTCCAAGTACGATGCCGCCGAGGAATTGCAAAAAGAAGGCAAGCTCAAGGAATTGCCCTACCACGATAAGCAAAAGCAGAAGGACATCGTGATTCAGTGGAGCGTTTGGAGCGACCCACAAATCTGCCAAATCACGGGCTCAACTCCGGCTACGAAAGAAGACCTTCAAAAAGTCGTCTACAAACAAATCGAAGAAAAAGGGCCGATGAAGCCGGAGACGAAAAAGAAAGTCGACGAGGGCATCGACACGATCTTCGAAAAAGTGGAACTGACTTCGACCAAGGCCAAGGAACTGGAAGAACCGGAGGAGGAAGAATTGGCGACAGGGACAACCGTCAATATTTCAAACGACACGCCAACTCCCGGCCCCGGAACAAAAGAGAAACCGAAAAAGGATAAGAAGGATAAAAAGGGCAAAAAGAAAAAAGGTTACGTTTACCGATTCGATTGGTGGGACAAATTTCTAAAAGAGTATCCGTTTGCCGATTGGCTGGAGAAGAAGTTTAAGGCTGGCTGGACCGATCAGCTCAAAGACGAGGCTTTAGATAATTACAACGAGAAGTTCAAGGAGTTCCTCAATCAAAAGAAAAGCTATAACGACTTGAAAAGTCAGCGTGATGATGCCGAGAAGAAAGCCAAGGCTGCTGGCGCGACGGGCGCCGACAAAGACGCGTTTAAGAAACTCGATAATCAATTGAAGAAGCTCGAGAACGATTTTAAACAGGATTTCAGCAAGACCGACGACGGTAAGAGCGCGATGGGCAATTTGCGTAACGCAGAGAAAGTCGCGGAAAAAGCGCACGAGGCCGAAAGAGAGGCGGGCAAGAACATCGACGACGCCAGCAAGGAAGCAGTTGATAATTATCTCAAAGATAGTCCGCCGCCGCCGGAATTGATTCATCCGCCAAATCCGGTCCAGGCGTTGTGGTGAGCTGAAATCGACGCGACGACGATTGCGCAAGATCGACGATTACAATCGCGACTGAGTTATGGCACGACGGTGACAAGTGTGCCGACGCGGACTTGCCGGAACAAATCCGCGATATCGTCCTCGAACATTCGCACGCAACCGTGCGACACCGCTTTTCCAACTGTTTCCGGATGCGGCGTATCGTGAAATCCAATCGCGCCCTTGCTGGTCGTCAAAAATCCGATCCAATACTGCCCAAGCTCATTGCCTTCATCGCCCGCGCCAAAAATTTCGCCGGTCAGTGGATGCTTCCAAGTCGGGTTCTTTTGCATCTGGAGAACGTGAAACTTTCCTGTCGGTGTTTCCCAGCCGGGACGACCAATCGCCACTGAATAGCTTTTGATCTGGATTGGGCCGCGATACAACGTCACCTGACGCTGACTGCGACTGATCTCGAGGCGGACCGCCGCGGCGTTCCAATCGTTGCTGGACACGATTTCGACAATTTGCGCGGAAGCGCGGGAAAGCTGCGCCGCGAAAAGGAGCGCTCCAATTGCGCAGAAACTCGACCAGATTGCTGATCGTCTCACGTTACGAGACTACAGCAGTCGAAATCGAAATTGTCGATCCTCAAACTGGCTAGTCCGGCGGTTACTGCCACGAAATCACGTCGTCGGATTGGACGCCGGCGGCGGTCCTGTAAACGTTGTCGCCTTTGTTGCCAGCTGCTTTGTCTTTGCCGAACGACCTTGCCAGGACCCCTTGCCGAAGCGGATCGGCGCCGGCTCCACCACCCGCGCCGTAGGGATTCGTGATCGTATTGTCGTAATCGGCGTCGAGCGAAATGCTGTAGGGCGTTCCCCAGGCATCGAAAAATTGGCCGGCTCCGACAGTTGTTCCAATGCCCGACCGCGGGTTGCCGGGATCTTTTACATCGGGAGCGTTGAGGAAAACGATCTTTCGCGTGTTGATGATTGCGCCCGTGCTACGCAGCTCGTTAAATAACGTATCATTGCCGACGCCGGCTGGTCCGTAGGTAATATCGATTGTCGAGTCAGTCGGGTAACGACCGTATTCCGCATAAAACGCGTTCACCGCATTCACGATTTGGGCGAGATCGTTCTTGGCCTCGACTTTTTTCGCCTGATCCTGGGCGCCGCGAAACGCGGGAAAAAGCAGCCCCATCAAAATGATAATGATCGAGATGACGACCAGAAGCTCGATGAGGGTGAAAGCGCTCTGCCTGCGAGAAAGCTGGTGCATGTGGAAGAGCAAAACGTTCAACGCTCAACGTCCAACGTTCAACATTCAATTTTCGGGAGAATGTAGAGGCGGCCGTGCGGCCGCAGTTTCAAATGTTTGCGGGCGACACGCCCGCCGCTACACCCATTTCTTCATTTGCTCGGGGAACGGACATTGCGCGCAATCGGAGTTATCCTGCAGGCAGAAATCTTCGTAGATCTGGAGGAGGCCCTGTTGACCGGCGACGGTTTTGAGAAATTCCTTGCGGCGTGGATCGTCTCCGAACAAACGCGTTGCGCCGGTTGCGAGCCGGCGATTGGACAGACGGCGCCGGCAATTTCTCGAAATCGTGCCAGAGATCGCGGCCCTTCGGAAAACGCGAAGGGATAAAAGACGTTCGCCAAAATGTCTGCGACGCGCGATTCGCCAATCAACGCCATCTCTTTCGCCGACGCTTTTGCTGTGAGTGTGTAATGAAAATTCCAAAACGAATGTTGCAGGCCGAGGAGAAAATGTTTCAACGCCGGTTGATTATCCGTTCGAAACGCTTCGCGAACGTTGGCCATTGATGCGAGAGCCGCCAACGCCGCCAGACGGCGCTGAGGATGGTTGACCGGTCGGGTGCCACTGATTTTCCAAACTTTTTTGGCACAATCAATTGTTTGAATTCGTCGCGATAAGGCCACCAACTGTCCCATAATTTGCTCACGTATTCTCGCGTCGATTTTGGTAAACCGCGAGATCGGGCGTCTGCAGAAAACCGCCGACTCCGAAGAGCAGCGCTTCGCAGTCAGCGCATTGTTTCGCGCAAAAACTTCAGCGGCAAACGTTGCGCCAGCAGAGTGAACGGCAGTTTGTTCTCCTTGTAACCGAGCGCCGCCGCCATTCCTGAAACAGCACTTCGTCGAACGATGGTCCGAGCCGGACTGGCAGTTGTCGATCTTGCGCCGGATGCGCGCCGCCTTTTGTCTAAACGAAACTGGGCCGCCGCGTCGAGAATGCTCACGACTTGATCTTCCGGCAGATTTCTCAACGGCGCCTGGCAACGCCCCGGTCGCGCCAGCGGAATGTTCGCGCTGAAGTTTTCCGGCAACGTGTCGAGATCGATGCGCACTTGAGGCACTTCGCGATTCGATTTCGTCCGAGTAAAAAATTCGCGCTCGCTTTTATCAATGAAGACGTGGAGCACGGTCATCCTCGAACGCCGGATTAGTTGCGTGGCCATGCGTCTCCCAATTGCGATCGGCCAGATCGATCTCGATGCAGCCGCGAATCGGCTCGCCGCCGTTCAACGAACCGCCGCGTCGCGAAAATCCGGCCCGGCTTCGCGGTTCCAGGTGCCAAACTGGACAATGTCGATCTTGTCGCCGGCTGGGGAAACAATTGTTTGCCCGAAATCGCCGGCGAACCAGCGCGCCTGCAGCTCCAGCTCGCTCGGTGTGCGCAACGTTGGAAACAAAGCGCGTTCGCGGACGCGGCGCTATTCGCGCATTTCGGCGTAGCGATCGGCAGGCTGTCCTCGCATGCTTCGGTTGTATCGCAGCGCGCGTGAGAGGGGAAGGTGGATCGACCGCTCCGTCGGGCGATGCTAATTCAGGCGCCGAAGGCGTTTCTTTTTCAGCATCGAGTAAGGAGACTGCTCGATCCACCTATTCTGCGCTCGCAACCACCGCTTCCTCCGCGGGCTCGTGCCGACCCAAACGCTCGCGCAAATATTCCACGATCCGTTCCACCATCGCGGCGTGCGGCCGGGGAAACACGAACAAGATATTTTGGACCTTTGCCGGCGGCCGGGAAGATAATGAGATTTTCGGACAGAAATTTTGGCTCGTGCGCGACCATCGAGCCTTCGAGATCGATCGGTCTGGGAAAATGGCCGTCCATTTTTTCGCGCAACGAACCGCAGCTTTCTCGGCTCCTCATTGGTGGCGACCAGCGCGCCAAAAAGATTCGCCGGGATGCGGCGACCGCGTCCGCTGATGCACGGCGCAGCCCAGGCGGTCGTTTCGCCAAGAACATTTTCGCGACTGAACACAGCGGCCAGCCGGGCCGGCAGGGCGAGAGGAAGTTGGACCGGAGTGCCGAGATCGGCCGGGCCATTCAACTTTTTCAAGGCCAGCCAGATTTTTGATTTCATAGCGCGCAAAATCTTTGGCGCAAAATAAAGGAAGCCGACGATGGCAAGCGCGAAGACGAACAGAGCGAACAGGGGATTGTAATGGATGAGCGCCAGACCGCCGAGAACCGCCGCATCTTCTCCCAGACTCAGTGCGATGTTCGAAAATGGCTCGGGCGAAGTGTTGCTGGTGAGACGCGTGGCAGCTTTGGCGGTGTGGGCAACCAGGCTGGTGCCGCCGCCAAGCAATCCGACAATCACTGCGAAAGCCGGAGTGGGATGCCCGAGCACCTGAATGGCGAGAAGCGCGCCGCCGATTGGCCGAATCACGGTGTGGACGGCGTCCCAGGCCGAATCGACCCAGGGAATTTTGTCGGCAAAAAATTCGAGAAAATAGAGAACGCCGGAGATGATGATCACAACGGGATCGCCCAGCACTTCGAGCGATTGATAGGCGGGCGCGAGCGTGATCCAGTGGAAATGAATCGCCAGGCCGGTGGCGAAGACGGTCAGATAAAGATTGATCCCGGAGAGATACGCTAGACCAAGGGCGACGCCGAGAAGGCTGAGGGTTTCCACGGGGAAAGTATCGGCCCAGGCGAATCGTTGTCACGTGCGAGTTGGCCCGGCCAAAATGACGAAGCCCGAATGAAGTTAAGCGCTTAGGACAGTTTGATGTCGCATGATACGACATCAAACTGTCCATGGCAGTTTCGGCCAGTCGGATTTCGTCGTTCCTTCGTCATTAGACATTCGTCATTCGTCATTCATAATTTGCGCCATGCTTGATATTCGCCTGATCCGCGAGAAACCGGACTTTGTCCGCGAGCGGCTGGCTACGCGCGGCGGCGGCGAGGATTCTGACTTGATGATCACTGAGGTCCTGACTTGCGACAAACAGCGGCGCGTCGACGAGACCGGCGTGCAGCAATTCCGCGCGCAAAGGAACGAGTTGAGCAAGAAAATCGGCGCGCTGAAAGGCCGCGGTGAAGATACCGGCCCAGCTGCAGGCGGAAGTGCGGCGAGATCAATCGAGGACATTGACGAGTTGAACGAGGCGATTTCGCGGAAGCGAAGAAGTGCAACGCAATCTGCTTCTGCAAATTCCGAATCTTCCGCACTCGAGAGCGTGCCGGTGGGCAAAGACGCGAGCGCGAACAGGGTCGTCGAACGCAGTTGGGGCGAAAAACCGAAGTTAAAAGGGCCGGTGCTCGACCATGTCGATCTTGGCGAAAAGCTTGAAGCTTCTCGATCTCGAGCGGGCGACCAAACTGAGCGGGAGCGGATTTATTTGTTTCACCGGCGCCGGTGCGAGTTTGGAACGGGCGCTGATTCAATTTCATGCTCGATCTGCATACGCGCGAGCATGGTTATATGGAAATCAGTCCGCCGTTTCTGGTCAGGCGCGATTGCATGATCGGGACGACGCAGTTGCCGAAATTCGAAGCCGACATGTACGGGCTGGAGAATGGCGAACTTTTTCTCGCGCCCACGGCGGAAGTCCCGGTAACGAATCTGCATCGCGAGGAAATTCTGGCCGTTGTCGATCTTCCGAAAAAGTTTGTGGCTTATACGCCCTGTTTTCGACGAGAAGCCGGTTCAGCTGGACGCGAAACGCGCGGAATCATTCGGGTGCATCAGTTCGACAAGGTTGAGCTGGTCAAGATCGCTGCGCCGGAAAAATCGTATGACGAGCTGGAAGCCCTAACGGCGGATGCCGAGCGCGTTTTGCAATTGCTCGGTTTGCATTATCGCGTGATCGAGCTTTGCACCGGCGATCTCGGTTTTGGTTCGGCCAAGACCTACGACATCGAGGTCTGGTCGCCGGGTCAGAACGCCTATCTCGAAGTTTCCAGTTGTTCGAACTTTGAAGATTATCAGGCGCGCCGGATGAATCTGCGGTTCAAAGACGCTGACGGGAAAAACCGGTTTTGCCATACCTTGAACGGATCGGGTCTGGCATTGCCGAGATTGTTCGCGGCGTTGATTGAATGCGGACAACAGCCGGATGGTACGGTGCGGATTCCCGAGAAATTGCAGCCATACTTTGGAGCGAGCGAGATTCGCGTGGCTAAGAATTAGTCTGTCATCCCGAGCGTAGCGAGGGATCTCACGGTCGAACTGTTAGTACGCGAGCGTTTACATTGTCTGGCCGGCAGTCGCGCGTCACGAAATGCGGCAATTATTGGCCTTTCGCGGGGTCCTTCGCGTCGCTCAGGACGACGGAATTTGAGCGTCCCTGATTAGAGCAATTCAAGCTGGGCGCGATCTTGCTCGGAGAGAGTTTTCTCGGTTTCGGAGGGCAACGGTAATTCGAATCCGAGGCGTTGGGCGAGACGCTGGCTTGTTTCGGGAGCGAACCCTTCGAAGTGATTACCGACAAAGGCCCAGACACTGCGGACTTCGGACAGGTGACGTTCGATTCGAACCGCCCAACTATCGAGAGCGGCTTCGCGTTTCCACAGAAGTTTGTGGTAGCGATGGAGATGTTTTCCATCGGCGTCGTATTTGGTGGTGTAGTCACCCAGCAACCGGAGATAGAGAAAATCGGCGGTGCGCGGGAGAAATTCAAATGGCGCAAGATTTCGTTCGTTGAGCGGAGTGGTATCGGCCCAGACCCAGCAGACGCGATGTTTCTCGAGGAGATTGATGATCTGCGGACGATGCCAACCGGGATGCCGAAATTCGACGGCGAATCGGAACGATTTTGGCAACTGGGTGAGGAATTTCCGCAACGATTGGCGGCCATCTTTCGGCGTGAACGAAGGCGGGAGTTGAATAAGGATCACTTGCAACTTCGGCGCCAGGGGTTCGATCGCTTGAAGGAAGGCGGTTAGCTCCGCGCGGCAATCGCGCAAACGGCAGGCGTGAGTTATTTCACGGGGAAGCTTGCAGGCAAACCGAAAACTGGCCGGCGTGGCTTCGACCCAGCGCTGCACCGTTTGCCCGGCGGGTGCGCCATAAAAGGTCGAATCGACTTCCACGGCCGGGAAATAGCGCGCGTAAAATTCCAGCCATTGAGATTCCGGCAACTCAGCGGGATAGAACGACCTCTTCCATTCCTCAAAGGTCCAGGCGCAGGCGCCGATTCGTATTTTTTGTTGATCGCTGAGGTTCACAGTGGGCGAATGAAGTATCCGAAATGATGGCCGGGAATGAAATCAATACTCCATTTCTCCAGCACTCCATTACTCCCTTTTGCCTGGTCCGCGCAACTTGACGGAATTGATAAGTAAACTACCCTGCCAAGCCCCATGAATTTCAGCGTTCGCGGCCTCATTTTCTTCATCATTGCACTGGTCGGTTTTCCGCTGGCGATGAAGGCCCCGGTGGTATTCAAGCCGAACGAGAAGACGAAATATGTGGCCCCGGGCGAGGAGGAATTGAGCGGAAACGCCAAGGAGTTGTTCGAGGAAGGACAGAAGGCGGAAAAGCGGGGTAACTATAAACGCGCCATCTCGGCTTATAAGACGCTGTCGCGGCGTTATTTCAAGGACGCACTGGCGCCGGGAGCGCAGTATCGCGCGGCCGAATTACAGGAAAAATTGCGCCTATATATTCCCGCAGCGGAGTCGTACCGAACTTTGGTGGAGAAATATCCGACCAGTCCGCATTTTAACGAAGCAATCGAGGCGCAATTTCGTATCGGCGAAATTTATCTGGCGGGCCGGAAGCTAAAATTTCTTGGAATCCCGATGGCCTCGGCGCTGGATAAAGCGGTGGATATTTTCGCAGCGGTGGTACGGACAGCGCCTTTCGGCAAGTACACTGCCCGCGCTCAATTCGACATTGGCCTGGCCCGCGAGAAACAGGGGGCAAATGACGCTGCTCTTCAAGCTTACCAGGCAGTGGTAGATAAATTCCCGAACGAGCCGGTGGCGGCGGATGCGCAATATCAGATTGGCTACATTTGGTTTACCGCCGCGCGCGGCGGAACCAAAGACGTCGCGGCCACGACCAACGCGAAGACTGCCTTCCAGGATTTTCTTTTTCGCCATCCAAACAGCGAGAAGGCGGCGCAGGCGCAGGCAAATTTAAGATTGCTCGAGGGCAAACAAACCACGAGCTCGTTTAAGGTTGCGCAGTTTTACGACAAGCAGAAGAATTTTCGCGCGGCGGTGATTTATTATAATGAAGTGATTCGCCAACAGCCGGGTTCGCGCGAGAGCGAGCAGGCCAAGAAACGGATCGATCAGTTGCGCCGCAAAGTCGGCGAGGCTGCGCTCCAGCCGGAATTTGTTGCGGCGGAGGCGGCGGAGAAAAAGAAAAAGGAAGCGGAAAAGCAGAAGCCAGAGTCAGAGGGTAGCGGAGCGGGTGCACCCAGGCCGGCTGCCGAAAGTCAGGCGTCCGCAAGCACACCTACGCCGAGCGAGACGCGGCGGGAGGAGCCTGCGTCGTCATCGCCAAGTCAGTCCCCGCCGCCGGCAATCGATTTGATGTTGCCGCCATCTTCCCTGGGACCTGCGCACAGTTCGGACGTGTCAACGCCGCCCGAGCCAACCTCTACGCCCGAAGCGACGGCCACTCCCGACGCAACTGCGACACCGGAAGTGTCTCCCACGCCGGAGGAAACCCCGACGCCGGAAGCCTCCGTTTCGCCGACGCCGTGAAAGCTTTCTCAGGGGCAATCATTATCTCCGGCTTGTGCCTAACCGGTTGCCTGGGCTATCACATCGGCCCGGCGAAACCTTACTACCTCCGCGAGATTCACTCGATTGCAGTGCCGACTTTCAAGAACTCCACGCTGATCCCGCGGATCGAAGTATTACTTACATCCACAGTGATCAAGCAGTTTCAACAAGATGGCACATTTCGGATTGCCAGCGATGAAAACGCCGATGCGACGTTGAAAGGCGATATCATTCACATCGGCCGTTCCCCGGCGCGTTCGGTGCGTGGCAACGTGCTCGCCACGACCGAATTCAACCTAAACATGCGCGTGAGATACACGCTGGTCGGTCGCGACGGAAAGCCGCTGGCGCCGCCTGCCGAAGCGGTTGGCACGACGAGTTTCTTCGTCGGCACGGACGTGACCACGGATGAACGCCAGGCGTTGCCGCTGGCAACGGAAGAGCTGGCGACGCGGTTGGTTAGTCAATTGAGCGAGGGCTGGTGATGTTCGATGAAAGGCGAGCAAAAGCTATGGGTCATTCTCAACGACAAGCTCGACAACCTTCGCGCCAGTAATCGTCTCCCCGAAGCGATTCGCATTGCCGAAACCGCGCTCGACTTGGCCAAGCGCGCCTTTCCCGATAACGACGGCTCACTGGCGTTGAGTTACGAAAAGCTTGGGCAACTTCTCGATCAAGCCGGTGATCGCACCGCGGCGAAGGCGCACCTCCTCAAGGCGCATTCCATTTTAGACAAAGCAACGGTGCCCGACGGTCCCGCGATTTTTCAGTCCGCTCGCCGCCTGGCTTTCTTGTGCGACAACCTTGGCCAGTCGGAAGAAGCGATCCGCTTCTACGAAAAGGCCATCGCCGCCGGGACCGAGCTGGACGATCTGCCGTATTCGGATCTGGGCACGATGCTCAACAATGTCGCGCTGATTTTTCGCAAATCCGGGCGGCAAAAAGCAGCCGAGCCATATTATTTGCACGCGCTGGAAATCTACGAGAAACAGCTCGGGCCAAATCATCCCGACGTCGCGTCGGTTCTCAATAATCTGGCCGTGTTTTATACCAACGAGCGCCGATACGCCGAGGCGGAAAAGATCCATCTGCGCGCGCTGGATATTCGCGAGAAATCACTGCCGCCGGCGCACCCCGACATCGCGCAATCGAAGTGTAACCTCGCCGTGGTCTATCATTCGCGCGGCGATTACGCCAAAGCGGCCGAGCTTTATCGCGCGTCGCTCGAGACCTGGGAAGAGACGACGGAGACGCCGCCCGAAGATTACGAAATCGTCGCCTCGAATTATGCCGACTTGTTGCGCTCACTCGGCAAAGTGCGCAAAGCACAGCAGCTCGAAGCCCGGGCCCGCAAACGCCGCCGCGGTTAGGCGGGCCGTTTGAGAATGCTACCGCCGTGGCCCGCGAACGGCACCGGCGCCAGCGCGCTTGACGAAGTCTCCGGGCGCGCGTTTCTCGTCGCCTGGCGCAGCTCCGGCCGCGTCGCCGAGATGCTGATCTTCGGGCGGCAAAAAATTCTTAAATCGATTCTTGTCGATCGCTTTCATGAAGGCTTCGTGCGGTGTGACGATGCCTTGTTGCAACAGCGCCCAAATGGCGTCGTCCATAAACTGCATGCCCTGGCTTTTGCCGGAGACGATCACGTCCTGGAGTTTTTGGGTCGACCCTTCACGAATGATGGACGCGACCGCGGGATTTGAGATCAAGATCTCATTCACGGCGACTCGGCCGGAACCGTCCGCTTTTTTCAAGAGCAACTGGGCCAGAACACCGCGCAGCGAATTGGCGAGCATGGCACGGGCCTGCTCTTGCCGGGCCGATGGGAAAACATCCACCATGCGATCGACCGTCTTTCGCGCATTATTGGTGTGCAAGGTCCCGAAAACAAGAAGGCCGGTCTCCGCGGCCGTGAGCGCGAGCGAGATCGTTTCCAAGTCCCGCATTTCGCCCACCAGAACGATGTCGGCATCCTCGCGCAGCGCGGCCTTCAGTGCGGTCGGAAAGGATTCCGAATCGCCGGGCACTTCACGCTGGGTGATGACACTGCGCTTGGTGTCGTGCACAAACTCGATCGGCTCTTCGATCGTCACGATGTGGCGAGAGAAATTTTCATTAATGTAATCGACCAGTGCTGCCAGCGTGGTCGATTTCCCGGAACCGGTCGGGCCGGTGACGAGGACCAGCCCGCCGCGCAAATGACCAAATTCCTTGACCACCAGGGGAATGCCGAGCTCTTCCAGCGTAGCGATTTTTCTCGGAATCAAACGAAAGACCGCACCGTAACCGTTTGCCTGCATTAGGTAATTGCAGCGGAACCGCGATTTCTGATCCATCTCGTAAGCAAAATCGAGATCGCCGCGGTCCTCGAAGATCTTCCAGTTATGTTCGCCACAAACCTCGCTCAACATCGACATCGCCTCGTCGCGCAACACCGGCTCCTCGCGGATCGGCATCACGTCGCCATGCCGGCGCATTTTGGGCGGTTGCCCTTCGCCAATGTGCAAGTCGGACCCGCCTTGATCGACAATCACGCTTAGGAATTGATCCAGGTAAGCCATGACTGAATGACGAATGACGAATGACGAAGCACGAAGGAATAACGAAATCCGAATGACGAAGTCTGCTCGAACGCTGAGGTTCGGGCTTCGTAATTCGTCATTGTTTCGTAATTCGTCATTCGTGTTTCGTCATTTCGCGAGCTGCGTCCGCATTTCCTGTTTTTGATCGGCCCGGGCGTAGGCTTCTTCGGCGCTGATGAGCCCGCCTCTATAAAGATCGACAAGGGCATCGTCCATTAGTTGCATCCCTTGTTTCTTGCCGGTCTGAATGATGCCAGGCAGCATGAAAGTCTTGGCTTCACGAATGACGTTGGCCACGGCCGGCGTGTTCGTTAGTATTTCAAGGGCAAGAACGCGCCCCTGGCCATCGAGACGCGGCACCAGTTGCTGGCTAATAATTCCGCGCAACGATTCGCTCACCATGACTCGAATTTGTTCCTGTTGATCGACCGGAAACACGTCCAGCAAGCGGTCGAGCGTCCGCGAGGCGTTGCTGGTGTGCAGCGTTCCCAACACCAGATGGCCGGTCTCGGAGGCGGTAATGGCGAGCGAGATGGTTTCCAGGTCGCGCATTTCGCCCACCATGATCACATCGGGATCTTCCCGTAGTGCGCCGCGCAGCGCGGCCCCGAACGAACGTGTGTGCGTGTGCACCTCGCGCTGCGTGATGTGGCATCCTTTCGGTTCCAGGATGTACTCGATCGGGTCCTCCAGTGTAATGATGTGCTCGCGGCGTTCGACGTTAATTTGATCGACCAGCGCGGCTAATGTTGTCGATTTGCCGCTGCCTACGGACCCGGTCACGAGAATCAGACCGTTCTGATAACGCGTAAGGAGTTTGAGGTGCTCGGGCAAACCAAGCTCGTCCATCGTGCGGACGGCGGTGTTGATGATGCGGAAAACAACATCGACGCCGAGCCGTTGGCGCACCACGCTCGTGCGAAACCGGCCAAACGAATTCGCATAGGCAAAATCGGCATCGCCGCGCTCGGTCAGCTGAGCCTTTTGTGCGTCGGCTAGAAAGCCTTCCGCCAGCGCTTTGGTTTGTTTTGCGGTGAGAGAGGGAGCGTCTGGCCAGATCGGTTGGAGCGTTCCGTGCAATCGCCAGATCGGCGGGACATTTACGCCAAGGTGAATATCGGACGCGCCAGCTTGCTGGCCGATCGCCAAATAGTCATCGACATGGGCCAGCGGATGCGACTGGGTGGCGCCGGTCTTTTCAGTAAATTTCGCAATCATTGCGCGGTGCCGAGATAATCACGCGCCGCGGCCCGCGCGTAAACTCAAAATCCGGGTCGCTGGACAGGGCGCCCTACGATTTCCTTCAGGATTCGCTTGTGTAGTCTCGTACTTTTTTTTCCACAAAACGGAGGATTACCGGCTTGAGCAAACCGGCGGCAATCCGCAAGGCGCCCAAGGCAAACCCCACCGTTAGAAGTTTGCCGGGTGGTTTGGCGAGGGCTTTTACATCAACGTGAGCCCTTTTGCGGCGAGTGGCCATTAGAACGATGAAAATCCCCACCGCTGCTGCCGTTGTAATCCAGGGGAGCGGCTCATCGCGAAATGAGTTCCGGATCTTTCGCGGCAAATCCAATTCGTAGCGCAACCCGCGAAGATTGCGGGAGACTTCCTCGCGCGAGACGGCGATCTCTTCTTTCAGTTCGTCGACTGGTCTGTTTCGTCCAGATTCTTTAGCCATTCTCGATCTTTCTTTAATTCCGCTGTCAGCTCACGAAACGGCGGCCTTATCATCAGGGTGCGCGCGACCAGCAATAAAATCAGGACGAGCACGAAATGCACACCGGCCGCCGCGAGAGCGACCCAGAGCCACGGTACTTGGAGGAGCCTGGCGATCCCGGCGATCGCTCCCACGATCAGGAAGCCGTATCCCACGGCAAGGAACAGTAGTGCCGCAACGAGGCAGGCCAGCACGCCCAGTAACTGGCCAACCGCCGCCTTTGACTCTTTCGCGAAAAGCGCGAGACGACTCTCAATAAATGCAGCCAGCGCATTAACGAACGCCAGCAAATTATTGAAAAAGCCGGCGCGCCCCGCGGGATTGCGGGACCGCATGGTCTCGCCAGTCATTAGCGAGGAATTAACGCCGGAAAATCAGGCCGAGAACAAAACCGATCCCTAGCGCAGTGAAAACCGCCTTGGTCGGATTCTCGCGGACGTATTCCTCGGCGTCCTCTTGAAACGTGCGGACGCGCTCGCGGGCTTCGCCCCAGGCGTGTTCGGCTTTGCCCCGGGTTTCACCCCAGGCCTCTTCAGCCTTGCCGCGCGCTTCGTCCCAGGCTTCCTCAGCCCGGCCGCGGTATTCACCGGCCACTGCGCCGGCGGCCGAACGTAGGTCCTCGGCTGCTTTCCGTGCGTGTGTCTTGCTGCTCTCGAATTTGTTCTGTGCGTCTGCCATTCCAGTCGCTCGATGTTTGTTTTCTTCAGGCATTGGTCAATCTCCAGTTAGTGTTGCTCTAAATATCCGCGCGCTTGGCATTTTGAGCAAACGCTGCGCCAGAAAATCTTTTATATATAGAAACGAAAATCGCGCGCGGATCGCGCTTACCTTCGCCGTATCCCTGGCAGCTATTGTTCGCGAAAGATGATCCGCGCCTTGGTCAGATCGTAAGGGGAAAGCTCCACCGAGACCTTGTCGCCCGGCACGATGCGAATGAAATGCTTACGCATCTTACCGGAGATGTGCGCCAGCACATTGCGCTGGCCGGGAAGATCGACACGAAACATTGTGCCCGGCAACACCTGAGTCACCGTTCCTTCCGCCACGATGGGATCTTCCTTTGCCATCGCCGAAGAATACTCGCTAACACTCGTCCCGCCAAGGCGCGATTGTCGATCCTACCTCAGCTGATCGAGCGAAAATGCCGGCATGTATTCGCGCAGTTCCTGGCGGGTCCACCACGCGCCGGTTTCCTGACGTTCCTGCTCTGTCGTGAAACGATAGCGATAGAACATGGCGCGAATGTAATGAGGCGGCGCATCCGGAAACGGATTTCGGGCAAAGAGCTCTTCCACGTCGCGCTTGCCCTGGAGCAAGCAGATGAGCGTGCGAGCTAACCATGGATTGTTTTGTGGCGTCCCCAGCGCGGCGAACCACATCTGCCAATCCAGGCGCGGTTGATGCGGCGCGCACCATCCCGGCGCGCGCATCACGTCGCCCGGTTTCCATTTGAATTCGTACGGCCGCCACGCGACTCCATCGGCACTGCCTTCGATCACAATTTCGAGTCGATCCTTTGTCATCACCCGAAAGAGTCCGTAGCCGTTAGCAATCCGGAACGATTCCAATCGCCCGTAAACAATCTCGAGCGGCCGCGGCCATTGCGCCTCGGGTTTAAAGCCCGTGTAAATCAGCCACGCGCTGATGGGAAGAGTGATTACAATCGCTGCAACTCCGGCGTAGATCGACAATCTATCACTGTAGCGGCGGTCTCTGACCGCCGGCATTTTCAGTCCCAGCGCGGCGTCATCAACCAGCAACAAACACAATGCGATTGTCAGCAAATTGAAGAAGCAATAGTTGCCGGTGATGGCGATCGCGATTTGCAGAAAGACCAACAAACCGGCCGCAACCAGTCGCGGACGTCGCGGGGCCCAAATGAAAAACGGGACGACGATTTCGACTACCAGGCAAAACGCGACGGAAAAATGTTTGAACCATTCCGGGCTCTTGTCGGCCCACCAGGCAAAAACTGTCGGCAACGGTTGCGACCAGTAATGGTAATCGAGCGCGGTCAGGTTCCACCAGGAATCATCGCCGCTGGTCAGTTTCACGACACCTGACATCAGCATCAATTTGAACAGAAGAAACTTGAGCAAGAACAAACCCGCGCGCGACACGGGCGCTGTAGCCGCGGGCGTTGACCGCGGCCAAATTCGCCACGGAGCGAAGAAGATCGACAGGAATCCGATCTCGAGCAGGAGCACGTCCCATTGAAAATTCAGGAACGTCTGGCCGGCAATGGTGAGCGACAGATAAAAAACAAAAAGGACGATTAGCGAAATTGCCGGCGCGATTTCGGCAATCAGGATCAATGAAAAAACAACGCCGCCACCGCACAGGAAATGGAGAAAACCGTCGCTCGCATTGAACCAGCAAAGGGTAGGAAGAAGGGAATATGCATGCGAGCCAAGCTGCGCCTGAGCCACAGGCAGAACCTCTTTAATCGGCCAGATTCCGTTTGCCCCGATGAGGCCGTCCACCTGTACCCAAAGCGAAGCAAAGGCGATCAAATAGACAAACCCGAGCGCGCGCAGAAACCATTTTCTCGCCCAAAAATAAGTCGGTGGCCGGACATCGTTTCCCCAGAGCAATCGGGTAACAGCCGAACCGAAACCGCGATGACGCGCGATAAGTTTGTAGGCCGCCTCGGAGACGGCGGCGAATCCTGGAACATGATCGTAACTCCAGGCCATCCATCTTCGGGAAGATCGACATCCCAACGAGCGATAAACGGCCTCGGCGGCGAAAAATGCTTTGCCGTTCTGGTCGATGAACACAACGGAGCGCTCAAATTGGGCGCGCGGAATTTCTGGGAAACGGTCGGCAAAATCCTGATAAGTGGCGTAGTCGATTTTGCCGCCGGTGATCTCGCGCCAGCGCTCAATCCAATGTTTGCAAAAGTGGCAGTCGCCATCCCAGATCAGGAGCGGTTTGGGCGGGAGATTTGAGACGTGGATATTAGATTTCATCTAGGGCGACGGTCGGAGACCGCCGCTACAATTCGAATTGTGCCCAAACCGGGGCGTGATCGGAAGGTTCTTTTCCTTTGCGCATTTCCCGATCGATTCCGGCATCGGAACATTTTTTCGCCAACGGTTCGCCGGCCAGGATGGCGTCGATGCGCAAGCCGCGGTTTTTTGGAAACGCGAGCATTCGGTAATCCCACCAGCTGAAAAGATCGCCCTCGGGATGATGAAGCCGGAAAGTGTCGCGCAATCCGATCCTGCCTAGTTCTTGGAACGCCCGTCGTTCCTTGACCGAACACATGATCGCGCCGCGCCACAAATCGGGTGCGTGAACATCGACATCCTCGGGCGCGACGTTGAAATCGCCGCACACGAGAAGATCGAGAGAATTTTCCCTGGCCAGACAATCGCGCAGCCGCCGGAACCAATCGAGCTTGTAGTGATAGGCGGGCGACCCGACGGCCTGACCATTTGGCGCGTAAATGGAGAACACGCGAATATTGTCGATCTTCGCCGAAATCACGCGCGCTTGAGGATCGACAACTTCATCGCAGAGGGACACGCGCACCTCTTGCGGTTCCATTTTCGAAAGAATCGCCACCCCGTTATACGATTTCTCGCCGTGATACGCGGAATGATAACCGGCGCCCTGCAAAGCGAGCACGGGAAATTGATCGTCGCTGCATTTGGTTTCCTGCAAACAAACGACGTCCGGCTTCGAACTTTCCAGCCAGGCGAAGAGACGGTCCTGGCGTTTACGCAACGAATTGATGTTCCAGGACGCGATTTTCACTCGGATGTTGCTGTGATTCCGCCGCTACGAGCGGCCGCCCGCGCTTTTCGACGATCTGTCATCCTGAACGAAGTGAAGGACCTCACACGAGTCGATTGATCGCACTAGAAGCGAGCGATCTCATAATATTCCCGCTGTAGCCGCCCCGCTTTGTCGGGGCGTCTCCGGCCTCGGAACACGGCGACCCATTCGACTGCCGCTCAGGGCACGCTCCGCTGTCGTGGCTACAACGTAAGACGCCATTTATGAAATGGCTTGGCTTCTAGGAAATAGAAAACGTGGACTACGGACGCGAGGTCCCTCGCCGTCTTCGCGGTTCGGGATGACAAGCGTTACACGACGCAAGAAACTTCCCTGTCCATGACCGGCCCGCAGGCGCACTCTCACGTTCATTTGATCCCGGCGAGTTTTTTGAGATCGACTCGCTTGATCCATTCCTGCAGCTCCTTGGGATCCTGGTTTTGCAGTTCGATCTGCACAAAGTAACGGTTCGCGATCATCACCCAGAGCGATGCATGTTTTTGCTCTTTTTCGTAGGCTTCAAATCCCGGGTGGCCATCGATCGTGACCGACTTGCTGTAGCCCTCGGGGGTTTCACTGTTTCGATTCCAGCTCGCGCTGGTCGCGGTCACGTAATCGGGATTGGAGACCGAATCGAGAACGCTGATCGCGACCGTCGGCGCTTTATCGCCTTCGCCTTTGCGATAATCGCGATGCACGTTGGTGATCCTGAATCCGCCCACGTCCTCTGTCGATCCTTCCGGTTCGTCCGCGGTCCATCCCTCAGGCGCCTTTGGCAAAATGGGAATCAACTTCTGATAATCGACAACGTCCGGCACGAGCCTCGGCTCATCCTGGGCCATCATTCCGGCGGCGGCCAAAACGAGCAGCCCCGCGAGCAAGAGATTTGCGGCCATTTTCATTCGGGACACGTACTCGATTGACTTCGCGGATGCCGTTTGTCAAGACGCGCTTGCATTAGGCCGGTAATATCTGGCTGGGAAGTGGATTGTGTCCACGAGCTCGCGGAGGGTAAGCCGAGAGCAAAACGAACTTGGAGATTTTAAAATGATCACAATAAAAACAGCCACGCGAAACGATGTGCCGACAATTCTCCAACTTATTCGCGATCTCGCCGAATACGAACGGGCGCCAAACGAAGTAACGGCGACGGAGGAACAACTTGTCGATGTTCTATTCGGGGAACGGCCGGCGGCGGAGGTGGTCCTGGCTTGTGAGGACGATCGGGCGGTCGGCTTCGCTGTCTTCTTCCACAATTTTTCCACCTGGCTGGGGCGCCCGGGTCTGTATCTGGAAGACTTGTTCGTTAAACCGGAAGAGCGGGGAAAAGGCTACGGACGCGCGTTGCTGACGCATCTGGCCCGGATTGCTCGCGACCGGGATTGCGGCCGGATGGAATGGGCGGTGCTCGATTGGAACGAGCCGGCCATAAAATTTTATCGCGCGCTGGGTGCGGCGCCGATGGATGAGTGGACGGTGTTTCGGTTGAAGCGGGAGGAAATCGCAAAACTCGCGGAATCGTAACGAACAATCATTGCGGCGCTCGGTCCCCGGCCTCGTGGATTTCTACCGCTTAAGGCCGGAAAAATTGGCTTGCTTTTGCTCGGCAAATTCTCCTATAAGAAGACCACGATTATGGGTCTTCGGTAACGGGGAAGCTACACGGATTAACCGCCCTGATCCCAGCAGCCAAAGATCTACACTCAGTATTTAACTACGATCCGCCCATGAAGAAGACATTTTCATTATCTGGCAAACATATACTAAGCGCTCCGTTGCTGGGATTGCTTTTTGTCGGGCTTGCGCTCGGAACCGTGGCCGTTTCCGGACAGCCGGGGAAATCGACTGAAGGAAAGGAACTTCCCGGCGGCACCGTCGGCCGGCCGCAGATTGGCGAACGCGGCGTGCAAATGACAACCGGTCAAATCATGGCATTGCCCCGTGCAACCCAGGGGAGAAAGCAGATTTTCGATAAACCGGAACTGAAAATTCCATGGCGAGAAAACCGGCCTCAGGATCCCAAGGCGCAGCCAATTTCCCGGTTTCCACAGGTTGATGAAGCCGGATTATCGAAGAAAGCCGCTCCCCCAATTGCCCAGGCTCCGCAGCCAGTGGGCCTGAGCTTCGACACTATAACTGGCCC
This sequence comes from uncultured Verrucomicrobiae bacterium, assembly GCA_963815455.1. Classification (GTDB taxonomy): domain Bacteria; phylum Verrucomicrobiota; class Verrucomicrobiia; order Chthoniobacterales; family UBA10450; genus JBDTZF01. Next base: position 63,038 of record CAWFGO010000001.1, on the reverse strand, counting down.
GACTGAAACCGGATCGTTCCCGCCCGATACGATGGGGGCGGTAGGGCCCACTCAGTTCATTCTGTGCGTTAATGGCCGGCTCCGAAGTTTTGCAAAAGCTGGCACCGCAGACGGAGTGCTCGACGCAAACACGGACATATTCTTCGCCTCGGTTTTGACGCCTTTGGGAGGAGGAATTGCCATTAATTTCACCACCGACCCGCAAATCCGTTATGATCGTCTTTCCGGGCGCTGGTTTATCATGATGGCCGACGTGCCGTTGGCTTCCGATCAGGTGACCCAGTTTCCGAATCGGATCATGATCGCCGTCTCAGATTCGAGCACGATCACGATGGGCACCACGTGGACATTTTATTTTTTCCAACAGAACACCATCGGCGGTGGGGATACGGGCGAGTTCGCCGATTACCCGTCGCTCGGCGTTGATAACAACGCCCTCTACATCGGATGCGACATGTTTATCGCGTCCACCGGATCTTTCACTCAAACCACCGGGTTCGTTGTTCGAAAGAGCTCGGTTCTCACTGGCGGGCCCATCGTCGTTACGGCCTTCCGCGGCCTTGCGGTGGGAGCCGGAGACGGGCCATTTGCGCCGCGCGGAGTGGACAACTACGACCCGACCGCAAACGAGGGCTATTTCATCGGGGTTAGTAATAGTGCTTTTGGCCGGTTGGTTTTTCGCCGAGTGAGTACGCCGGGCGGCACGCCGACTATCTCGGCCAATATTTTGCTGACGGTGAGTTCGACGGCGTTTGCCCGGACCGTGGCCCATCTTGGGCAACACGGGTGGCACCAACGGCAACCTCGACGGACTGGACGATAACCTGTTCGCGGCACACATCCGGAATGGGCGCCTCTGGACCGCGCACGGGATTGCGGTTCTTGCGACCGGGGTGGCCAGCGGCACCAACACCAATCGACGTAACGCGGTCCGATGGTACGAGCTCAATGGCGTTCGCAGCTCCGATAATGGCGGCACGCCGGTGGTGGTACAATCCGGCACCGTTTTCGACACCGCGGCGACCGTTGCCACCGCGCGTCAATATTGGATTCCTACGGCTACGGTCTCCGGACAAGGCCACGCTGCGTTAGGCTACAGCACTGCTGGAACCACCTTTCCAATAGATTGCGCTACGAACGGCCGGCTCGTCGGCGATACTCTTGGCTCTCTAGGCGCGGTCAATATTTATACGCCCAATTACTTAAACCCGACGCCGCCGGCGTATAACCCGCCCGGAGACACAGGCGGAGCGGGTGGCCGCCGATGGGGAGATTATTCCTTTACCGATCTGGACCCGCTGGACGACATGTCGATTTGGACCATCCAGGAATACTGCAACGCCACAAATACTTACGGCTGCAAGGCCGCTAAATTACTCGCCCCTCCGCCGGCGACGCCTTCGTCTGCTGTTCCCAGTAGTGTGGCGGCGGGCCAGGCCTCTGTGAGCGTGACGATTACGGGCACTTCTTCCTCTGGTTCAGGTTTCTATGATCCAGGGACGAACCTGGCGCCGCCCGCTGTGCCCTTCAATCACATCGGCGCCGCCGTTCCTTGCTCCGGTGTAACCGTCAATTCCGTGACCTACAACAGTCCAACGTCCGTCACTCTAGACTTGAACACGACCGGAGCCGCGAACGGCTCGTGGGGCGTAATGGTCACAAATCCCGATGGTCAATCTATAACTGGGGCGGGAGTTCTCACTGTCACGGGCGGCCTGACCCCGGGCCCGCTGCAATTGACAAGTGCTGTCTCTCGCAAAACCCACGGAGGAGCGGGAACGTTTGACGTCAATCTGCCGCTTACGGGCGAGCCCGGCGTCGAGTGCCGCAGTTCGGGCGGGAATCACACGCTCGTCTTTACATTCAATAATAGCCTTACCAGCGGCAATGCTGCCGTCACGGCTGGCACGGCCACCATTTCGGGATCACCCGCGCTCAGCGGCAATACGATGACAGTCAACCTGACCGGCGTCACCAATGCTCAAAAGGTCACGGTTACACTGAGCGGCGCCACCGATACGTTCTGCCAGACCCTGGCCGCCACCGACGTGAGCATGAACGTCCTCATTGGCGATACCAACGGCAACAAGGCGGTCAACGCTAGCGACGTCTCGCAAACAAAATCCCGGCTCGGGGCAAGTGCCGATGGGACAAATTTCCGCTCGGACGTGAACGCCAACGGCACGATCAACGCCAGCGATGTTGCGCAAATCAAATCCAATTTGGGGAGCAGTGTTCCCTAGGAGATCTCGACAAGGCGGATTTGTCGGAAACTTCAGAAATGATGCTTTTACCAAGCTTACCGAAACCACGTTTGGACCGCTTCGGGGCCGGCAGAGCCCTAATATGGTGGCTCCCGAGCCTGGCCAAAAATTCTTAAATTTGTACTTGCTTTTCTTTGGCCGATTCGCCTATAAACAACCGCAAATTATGAGATTTAGCAGGGCTTGAGGGCTGAAAAATTTTAACCAGTGTTCCTTCAGAATCCAGCCAGCCGAAACAAGTAGAAAAGAAGAAAACAAACGAGGAAAAAAACCACCTATGAAAAAGTTACTTACACTCGCAGTGATCTGCGCCCTGACGACCGCTGCCTTTGGGCAGAGTCAAAATCCGAACCCGATCGGATCGCCTAAAGGACACACCCAATCACTGGCCTTTACTGGCCCGGCGGTCTGGAATCCGGGAACATCAGTTAACCTCAACGTCTTTCTGACCTACGCCGGTTACAGCTCATTTGGTCTTTCCTATTGGCTGGAAGTGCCGACAGCCCTGGCGCCCTTCCTCAGTATTACGGGCGTGACCTACTCGTCACAGTTCCCCGATCCGAACCAAACTGTGCCAAATCCCGCCTTGTTCAACTCAACCAGTGGCGCAATCCCTGGTTATATGAACGAAACGCGTGACCTTGGAGCAACCAACGACTCCACGCCGGGCAGCGAGATCCCGCCGGGGACGTATATGATCAACATGCTGACCTTCGCCATCGACGGCGGGGCCACCAGTTTGATGGGCCAGAGCTTCACCCTGCGCTCGACCACCACCAGCCCGCGTATCTCGGAAGTCACCGATACCGGCTTTAACGATAACAACATTATCCCCGCCGGTACCTTCGTGATTACGATCGTGCCGGAGCCAAGCACCCTCGCGCTGCTCGGCATAGCCGCTGTCGGCTCGGGCGTGGTTGTTTATCGCCGCCGCAAGGCCAGCCACTAGTCTGCTTTCCTCGTAGCTGTTTTTTTCACCAGGCAGCCCCATCCGCTAACCCGGATGGGGCTGCTTTGCTTTTGGTTGGAATGTCGCTTGTCGGGCGCGTCCCTAGGCGCTTTGGACCAGCCTGCGAATCAGTTCCTCGATTGTCACTATCCCGCTCAGGTTGTGATTTCGATCCAAAACACCCGCCAAACCCAGCCGGGCGGCGCGCAGGCGCTGCATGGCCCGGTAGGCGGGTTCCTCTTCGCTGGTCATCACAATCCGCCGCATCTGTTGGCTCAAAGGTCGCTGCCGGTCCGGTTCCAAAAGGATGTCCAGCGCATTGACCAATCCGAGCGCTTTCCCGTCCCTCGTAATCACGGGGAGCCGATCCACGCTCGATGCGCGGCTAAGCTTGAGCGCCTCCTCCACCGGCGTATCCGGCCGCACCGAAATAACTTTGCTTAACGGCACCATCATATCGCGAACTTTGACGCTTCGAAGATCGACCACATTATGAATCATGGCTCGCTCAGTCGCAGTGAGCGATCCCTCGCGCTCGCTCTCGGTCGTGATTTGCTTGAGTTCCTCCCGCGCGGCAAAAAGCCGGCCACGCTCCCTTGTTCGGCCAGGCAACGCCAGACGGCCCAGGCGCGTCCCTAGTTCCAGGGCGGGCCACAGAACAAGCGAAATCAGCTCCAGCAAGCCGGCCAGGGGCACCAATGCCCGAAACGGAAACCGTCGAAAAAGCGATGTGGGTAAAACAGCCAGCAAGAAAAGGTAAATCGGAAAGGCGATAACAAGAGCCGCGACAAACCCCATCGCGCCAAATGCCGCAACCAAACGGCGCGTGAGCAGGAGCAATCCAAGAATGTCCGCCATGTTGGTAATGAGCAGGACGGTGACGAACAAGCGCTCGGGCTTTTGCAACAGTCGATCGAGCCTGACCGCACCGCTCAAGTTTTGCTTTACGTGATGCCGTAGTCGAACCGGGTTGATCGACAACAAGCCGGCTTCGATGCCTGCGAACAGAAAGGAAACAATCCAGCAGAAAAAAATGATTGCGATGTCCATTACGATTCGGTTTGGCCGTCGCCGCCTCTGTCCGCGTCTTCCAGGCAGGCTGTTTTCTCGAGCAGCAATTCTTCGATTCGTTTGCGCCCGGCCCGGCGCACCGTTATTGCAAGCCGGGGGATCTCTAGCTCCGTGCCCGCTGTCGGCAAATGCCCCAGCCGGTTGAATACGAGCCCGCCGATCGTGTCGATTCCCTCCGCTTCGAGCTCGAAGCCGAGGCGTTCGCTCAAATCGTCGAGCCGCGCATTGCCGCTCACCAGGAATTTCCCGTCGTCCAGGCTCTCAATGTAAAGATCGGCATCCCCCAAGGGCGCTGCATCGCTCAAAATATCTTCCACGATGTCCGCCATCGTGATAATTCCTTCAGTCCCGCCGAATTCGTCCACCACGACGGCCATACCTTGTGGGTGGGTAAGAAATAATTTGAGCAAAGCAATCGCGCGCATCGTTTCCGGCACGAAGGAGGGTGCGATCATGCTCTCGGTATAATGTTCCGCCGGGTCGAGCAGGAACATTTTCACATCGATAATGCCTGCGATCTGGTCGGGGGTGTCCGCATAGACTGGGACGCGGTGATGCCGTTTTTGTTTTAGCCGCGCGATTGCTTCCTCGTTCGTTAGATCATCCGGCAGCGCGAACATGTCCACCCGCGGGGTCATGCAATCCTTGGCCGTCTTGTCGCCCAGCTTGATGATTTCCTGGATCATCTCGCCTTCGGTCTCCTGCAGCGCGCCTTCCTCTTCGCCCATTTCCACCAGCGTCTCCAGTTCTTCATCGCTTAAGCGCGGACGGATCTTGAGTCCCGCCGGTGTAACAAGATCGACAACTGCGGTACTCGCAGTCTCGAGCGTGCGCCCGACTCGATCGAGCAGCGGCAGCGATACGTTGAGCGTAAACGCTCCGATCGTCGAGATGCGGTATGAAGCCGAAAGCGCCAGCACCTTCGGGATTAGATCGCAAATCAAAACGACCACCGCGAAAATTGCGATAGCGGCCAGCCATTGTGGCACGCGCCCGGCCAGCGGTCCTTCCCATAACAAGACCAGGCAGAGCACGACCAGCGGCAGCTTGACCAGCCCATCCGCCAAAAGAAGCACATTTAGAACACGCCGCGGATGGTCGCGGAGCATCTGCACAAATTTACTCAGCTTCGGATGCTGCTCTTCCAATCGCCTGAGTTGATGGGGCTTGAGGGAAAACAACGCAGTTTCCAATCCCGAAAACAGCGCCGAGCAGAAAATCAGGACCGCAATCGCGGCGAGCAAAAGTGTGAGTCCAGCGAGCGTCATTTTTCGCTGCGGCCCCCAAAACTCGCCATTCGGACGGACCCATCCCGTGGCGAGCTTTTGTGGTTCCCCGGAAAAGTGAAGCGTGCGAATTTGCCCATCATCGGAGCTGCGATCAAGTTAAGCGCTTCATGAACAAAGGCGAGAGGATTTCACGTCTCGTACGAGAGATGGAGGGAGGACATGTCGATGCCGCGAAGATCGACATCGTTGATCATCCGTATTATCGCGCCTACTTCAAATGCTGGAACGAGCGGCAATACTACGAGGCTCACGATGTCCTTGAGCAGGTTTGGCTGATCAAAGACTCGCCGGACGACAATTTCTTCAAGGGATTGATCCAGGCGGCTGGTGCTTTTGTGCATTTGAAAAAGCGATTCGAACATCCATCACACGCCAAACACGGCCGGCGATTGCCGCCGGCGGTGCGATTGTTTCGGCTGGCGGAAAAAAACTTGTCGAGCTTCGGGCCGCAACACCATGGTCTGGATGTTACCGCGCTATGCCAGCTCCTGCGGACGTACGCCGATCAAATTGTTGCGTCCGAGTATCAAGAGAATCCCTGGTCGCCTGAAACCGCGCCGAGGCTTTCATTGACCAAGTAGGGATGTTTCTCCGAAACGTCCGACTTATTGACGGACCCCCCAGCGGCGCGTCCCTACCTGGTGAGAATCAGTTTCGTCCCGGCGATCACGAGTACAATCGCCAGTAGAATGGAAATCGTGCGGCTGGGAAAACGGCGGCTACCGAGATGCGAACCAAGAGTGCCGCCAATGATTGCAGAAGCAGCCAGAACCAAACCAAGCGACGGAACAGACTGCTTGGCCGTGAAATAGCCGGCCAGGCCCGCAATCGAGTTCACCAAAATGAAGAGGGCCGAAACGGCTGCCGCCTGCCGAATATGTGCCCATCGGCAAAACAACAAGAGCGGGGTCAGGAATATCCCGCCGCCGGTTCCGGTTAACCCCGATAAGAACCCGAGTCCAGCACCCACGCCGACCGCTAGCGGCCGTGCCGGAACGATTGTTTGTGGCGGATCGCCGCGCCGAAAGATCAGTCGGCAGGCAGAAAACAGCAGCACCAGTCCGATCAGGATTCTCAGGATCGACGCAGATGGCTGCAAATAGCCGCCCAAGTACGCGGCCGGGATGGCGAGCAGCGCGAATGGCCAGAAAAGCTTCCACGAAAAATGTCCGGCCCGCCAGAATTGGAACGCGCCGATTGAAGCGACCAGGATGTTCAACACCAGCGCCGTTGGCCGAATGACCACCGGCGCAATTCCGAACAACGTCATGGTTGCGATGTAACCGGATGCACCCGCATGACCGACGGATGAATAGAGAAACGCCACCACGCCAACCGCGAGAAAAAGAAAGACGAGATGTGTAGCGTCCATTGTCGTTTCCATCAACCTGTCATCCTGAGCCCCCGAACGCTTTCGGGGTCGAAGGATCCTGCGATGTGACAATATGCTAACGCAAGAGATTCCTCGACTTCGCTCGCCGCCAACAGTCATCCTGAGCGAAGTCGAAGGATCCCGAGGCATTACCTTTGAGTTCCGCAACGGGATTCCTCGACTTCGCTCGGAATGACGGCATTTTAACTAGTGACGCCTAGCCACATGGCTGCCGAGGTCAAGCGCGGAGCATTCGAGCACACGAACCGGCTTGCCCGCGAAAGATCGCCCTACCTTCTTCAGCACGCGCATAATCCGGTCGATTGGTATCCGTGGGGCGACGAAGCGTTCGCCAAAGCGCGCCATGAAAACAAGCCGATCTTTCTCTCGATCGGTTATTCAACCTGCCACTGGTGCCACGTGATGGCGCACGAGTCATTCGAGAACGAAGAAACGGCTGCGATCATGAACCGCGATTTCGTGAATATCAAAGTCGATCGCGAGGAGCGTCCCGATGTCGATCGTGTTTACATGACCTTCGTTCAAGCCACGACCGGCGGTGGCGGGTGGCCCATGAGCGTCTGGCTCACGCCCGATCTTAAACCGTTCGTCGGCGGAACTTATTTTCCGCCGGAAGATCGTTATGGTCAGCCGAGTTTTAGAAAGGTTTTGGAACGAATTGCCGCGGCGTGGAAAGAGAAGCACGAGACCATCGCCGAGCAGGGTTCCAAGATCGTTGAAGCGCTCCGCGAGTCGCAGTCCTCGCCGGCAGCGGCTGCCGCTAAGATCGACATCGATGTTCTCGACAAGGCCTATGAGCAGTTCGATCGAAGTTACGACCCGCGCGAGGGCGGGTTTGCCACCGCGCCAAAATTTCCACGGCCAGTCACGCTGAACTTTCTTACGCGATTTTACGCGCGCCATCGACGTGACGCGGGCTTCCAGCCCGTGTCGGACGAACATCGGCAGGATGCCGATGCCACGAACACAGGAAAACACGCTCTCGATATGGCGCTGTTTACTCTGCGCAAAATGGCCGCGGGCGGAATGCACGATCACATCGGCGGCGGTTTCCATCGTTACTCGGTCGATCGGTACTGGCACGTGCCGCATTTCGAAAAGATGCTTTACGATCAGGCCCAGCTGGCCAATGCCTACCTCGACGCTTTCCAAATTACGCAGGATCGACAATTCGAGTCTGTCGCTCGGGACATTCTCGATTATGTCGCCCGGGACATGACCTCGAAGGACGGCGGCTTTTTCTCGGCTGAAGACGCCGACAGCGCTGTTGTTGTAGCGGCGGTCTCCGACCGTCGCACTTCTTTAGGTGGAAAAGTCAGCGATGATCAGAGACCGCCGCTACAGAAGAATGCCGAGGGCGCATTCTATGTCTGGACAGAAAAAGAAATCGACCAGGCGCTCGGCCCCGATGCGGATCTCTTCAAGTTTCACTTTGGCGTCCAAGCTCACGGCAACGCGCCTGAAGGAAGCGATCCCCAGGACGAGTTTCGGGGCAAGAATATCTTGATCGAGCGTCACACGGTTGCGGAGACGGCGAAGCAATTCAAAAAAAGCGAAGACGCAGTGCGACAGTCCCTTGCCCATAGTCGCGAGAAGTTATTGCCGATCCGCGACAAACGGCCCCGTCCCCATCTTGACGACAAGATCATCGCCGGGTGGAACGGCCTCATGATTTCGGCTTACGCTCGGGCCGCGCAAGTTCTCGACGATCCGCGCTATCTCGAGAACGCAACGCGGGCAGCCGGGTTTCTCCGCGCCCATCTTTATGACGAGAAGAGCAGATTGCTCTATCGTACCTACCGCGATGGTCGCGGCGATGTTGAAGGTTTTGCCGACGATTATGCATTCGTCATCCAGGGCCTTCTCGATCTTTACGAAACCTCTTTCGACATCGTTTCGTTGAAATTCGCGATCGAGTTGCAAGAAATGCAAGACCGCTTGTTTTTCGATGAAAAGAATGGCGGTTATTTCAGCACCAGCGGCAAGGATAAGAATGTCGTCTTGCGGATGAAGGACGACAACGATAGCGCGGAGCCGGCGGCGAGTTCAGTCGCCGCGCTGAATCTGTTGCGCCTCGCTCAATTTTGCGATGACAACCAAATGGCAGAGCGGGGGAGGAAGACGATCGACGCATTTGCTGCGACGCTATCCCATTTCGCCAGCGCCATGCCCCAGATGCTGGTGGCTTTGGATTACTCATTGAGCAAGCCTCAACAAATCGTGATTGCCGGAAAAGCGGACGCGCCGGAAACGAAGACGTTGCTCAAAGAAGTGAATCGCCATTTTTTGCCGAAGACAACCCTGATGCTCGCCGACGGCGCTGGCGGCCAAAAATACCTCGGTGAGAAAAACGAAGCGATTCGGGCCATGTCGATGATCGACAAGAAACCAGCCGCCTACGTCTGCGAAAACTTCACCTGCAAAGCGCCGGTAACCGACCCAAAGGCGCTGAGCAAGATCCTGTCCGGCCGATAGGGCAAGACTCAGTCGGGCCGATTAATCCGCTGTGTTCGATGGCTTCGCCAACGTCGCGATCTACACGCCCCTCGACCACGATCATATTGTTTGGTAATCGCCGGCGAAGCGGAAGCCAGACGTCAAAGATCAGTCGAGGGCAATTTAGCCTAGTGAGAAACGCTGCGGGTTCTTATCGCGCGCGCGCTGCTCCGCTGAATCGAAGTGTTGCATGTAGTGATCACGCGACGAAGCAAAGCTGCGCACGGCGTTTTCCCACGATATCTTCATCGGCCAGCGCTCGACCAGAGGTTGGTCGAAAACAGGAAGCCGCAGGTTGTGGTCCAGGCCGTTACTCGTTCCGGACGAAGCTTTGGATTTTCCCGAGCGCATCTTCACCACCATAGCGCAAGATAAGGGCGCGAAAAGATTCTTCGTCCGGATTCAGCTGGCAAATCCGAACGATCTGACGGATATCCTCCCAATCGACTGCCGGCTTACTTCGCGTTGGGCTGGCGGCGGCGTGCAGCTTGAGTGCGACAAGATATTCCGGCCGTGGTAACAGCACGGCTTCACTTCCAAGCCGGACCTCTTTTGCTCCTTGGAAAAGCTTTTCCCACGTCTCTTGCTCGACAAACATTAGATCAACGGGCGGCCCGGTATTATCATGCGACTCGAATTGAGCAAAACTTGCAGTGCCGTGAAAGAACCGGTAACCGAGTTCGCGAAGCAGATCGAGCCATTCAGAACGCGAGCGCTCAGGCACGAGAAGGTCGAGATCAATCGTGTTGCGGATATAGCCGAGCATTAAGACCGCATTCGCGCCAATCAGCAGACTGGGCAAACCGCGTTTCCCGGCAGCTCGAAGGAGAGCAACAATTTCTTGTTCCACGGCGGTAGAGATCATGCGCAACCAGCCCGGGTTGCGCCACAATTTTCGCGAGACGGACCGGCTTAAACGCCTTCGACGACGATCATGTTCGTTTTCGCCGCGCGGTGGCGCATCTTGCGCGGCTCGCGATATTCTTCGCAGTTGAGCCAGTCTTTGGCGCGTTGCATCGATTCAAATTGAAGCACTACGATGCGCTTCGGGTTCCAGTCGCCTTCCAGCACTTCGGCCTTTCCGCCGCGCACTATGTATTTGCCTCCGTACTTTTCAACCGTCGCCCCGGCGAGCTGCTTGTATTTTTCGTAACCGACAGGATCGACAATCTCGATTTCGACAATCACGTAGGCTGGCATAGGTCAGTGGTCAGTGGTCTCGTGTCAGTGGTCGTTCAGGCCGCGATCTTTAGCGGCGAGTTCGGGAATCTTCTTTCGCCGGCGCAGCCGCAACCAGTTGTTCCAGGTTTTGCGGAGGCTGTCGCGCGGAGTCAAATATTGCTGATTGAGCTCGTTGCTCTTGAGGATCTGGGCGAGGATTCCTTTCACCGTCAGATCGCTGGTATTCAAAATCGTATAAGCGGTGCCGACGGCGGCGGCATGGTGCGCGTCGCTTCCAGCGATCATTGGCAAGCCGCGAATCTGCGCGTATTTGAAAGCGTAGCGGTTGTATCTTCGCAAGGTGGTGGCGGCGTTGAAGACTTCGATCGCGTCGATTGGCAGCGTCTCCAATGTGGCGAAACGGATTCCGGCGCGAAACAAATCGTAAGGATGCGGCGGAATCGCCAGACCGCCACGTTCGTGGATCATGTCGCAGACCTCGCGCGCCGGTTTTCCTTTCAAGTAGGGAAGCTCCGCGCCGATGCAGAGGAGATGACCGTCAGCGGTCGTGACTTCAACGCCTGGAAGCACGAGAAAATTATCGACCGGCTGTCCATCCTGCCGCATCAAGCCTTTTTCGAGCAGATAGGTGATGGCCTCGCACGTGTTGTGGTCCGTGATCGCAATCCCGTGCAGGCCCTTCGCGCGCGCGGCGGCGATTAGATCCTCCGGGCTCGAAACTCCGTCGCCGGAAAAAAACGTGTGAGTATGGAGGTCGAAGTTGAACGGCATTCCAGGCAAGGTACTTTGGCGAAAGCGAAATGGAAAGTGTTGGATTCAAGGAATGGGCGATCGTCTGTGAAGCGCTCGGGCGGGGTGAGCAGAGCATCATCCTGCGCAAAGGCGGCATCGCCGAAGGCCGAGACGGATTTAGCTTTCGCCATTCCGAGTTCTTTCTTTTCCCCACGTGGTTTCACGAGCAACCCGAGAAAGTTCGCCAGACCGGGATTGAATTCCCGGAACCAAACGCCGACAAGATCGACATCAAGCATTTTGCCAAACTGGAGTCGTCTCATGTGATTACATCATGGGAAATCGCGGAAGCGCTCGGGCCCTTGCATATCCTGCAGCCGAGCGTTGTTCGCGAACGTTTTGACTACGATCGGGCGCCGGGACTGCAGGTTGCTTTTGTGCGAGTATTTCGCGTTCAGCCAACATGGACGATCGCAAATGAAAAGGGATTTGGCGGATGTCGATCCTGGGTGAACTTGCCCGAGCCGGCCTCCGGAATTCGATTCGACCCTGTTTTAAGCGACGACGAACACGAACATCGTCGCGGTGCTCTCGCGAAATTGTTGTAGCCTCGCTCGAAACCCAAAGTGCGGCGATTGGAGATCGCCGCCACAATTAGACTAGCTCTTCCTCGAGCACATCCGGTTCAGGCGTCGTTTCCGAGTGCTCGGGCTCCTCAGGATGATTGAACTGTAAATCGTATAGCCGGCGATAGTGGCCGGATTTCTCGATCAACTCCGCGTGCGTGCCGATTTCCTTGATTTGCCCATGATCCATCACCACAATCTGATCCGCGGACAAAATGGTCGAGAGGCGGTGGGCGATTGCAATCACGGTCCGGCCGGTAGTCAATTTCTCCAGCGCTTCTTGAATTTGCTTTTCGGATTCAGAATCGAGCGATGAAGTCGCCTCGTCGAGTAGCAAAATGGGCGCATTCTTCAAGAGCGCGCGGGCGATGGCAACGCGTTGCTGTTGCCCGCCGGAGAGCAAACAGCCTTTGTCACCGATGACGGTTTCGTAACCGTTGGGCTGGGCCATGATGAAGCTGTGCGCGAACGCGGTTTGAGCTGCGGCGTAAACTTCCTCCGGCGTCGCGTCCAGTCGGCCGAACTGGATATTCTTGAAAATCGTGTCGTGGAACAGAAATGTTTCCTGGGTCACAAGACCGATCTGCTGCCGCAGAGATTTTTGCGTGACGTTGCGCACGTCCTGTCCGTCGATCCGAATGACTCCGGCTGTGGGATCGTACAACCGCAAGATGAGAGAAAGAATCGTGCTTTTGCCTGCACCGCTCGCGCCGACCAGCGCGAATGTTTTCCCGGGCTCGACCCGCAAACTAATATTTTGAACCGCGTCGGTGATTCCGGTGGCGTAACGAAAAGTGACGCTCTCGAATTCGATTTGCCCGCGGGAGACAGTAAGCGGTGCGGCGCTCGGTGAATTCTGCACGCTTGGGGTTGAGTCGAGCAGGCCAAAAATTTTGGTCGTAGCCGCAATCGAACGTTGCATCACAATGTGAAGCTTGCTCAACGTCTTGATCGGCGCGTAGAGAATAAAAATGCCGCTGATAAGTCCGAGAAAGCGGCCGGCCGGCAGATTGGCCGCATAAACGTAAAAGAGCGCGAGACCGACGCCGATTGAAGCGATGGCCTCCACCATTGGCCCCATGGCTTCCATCGTCTTGACCATGCGCATGGCATTTGAGAACTGCTGCTGAGTGGCGCGCTTAAACGTCCTTTCTTGAAATTCTTCTCGCCCAAACGATTTAACCACTCGAATCCCGGTGAAAGTTTCCTGCATCGTCACGGTCATCTGACCGATGCCCTTCTGTTCGCTTTGCACTGCACGGCGCGCGCGTTGTGCCAGCAAACGCATCGGCACGATACAGGTGGGAAAAAGAATCATTGTCACGATGGTAAATTTCCAATCCATCAGGAGCAGCGCGGTAAGGCCGCCCAGGATCGACATCGGTTGTTTAAAAACATCGCTGCTGACCGTGCTCAGCGCCATTTGCATGCTGCGCGTGTCGTTGGCAATGCGCGACATGAGAAACCCGACTCGCATTCGATTGAAGAAATCCATCGAATGATGGACCAGCTTCGAGAAAAGCTGGTTCCGAATGTCGAGCACAACTCGATTGCTTACCCAGTTCATGTAATAGGCGTTCCCGAAGTCAAGGAGACTGCGGACGATCATGATGAGAGGAATCAATATGCAAATCAGCCCGATCGAATTGATTTGAGGGCCCGTGTTCAACATCTCACGGTGCCCCCACAGCATTTTTGGATTCGGGTACTGCGCCGTGGAAAATAAAAGTGGAGACCTGGGCCACTGCCAGCGGCAGAAGGCCGTTGGTCGCACCGAACGCCAGACCGAACATCAGCCCCACCACAAATCGCCATTTGTACGGTCGCACGTAACCGAAGAGGCGACGATACAGTGTGCGCGAGGCCTCGATCGTTTCCCGGAACGACAGCTTTACCTTCTGGCCTTCCTTATCTTTCATGTGCAGCTACGCCGCGGGGGATGACAGCAGCGATTCCATAGCACTAATCACCGCTTGCGTCGAGATTTGGTTCATTGAAAACCGGGCCTGTTTCGCTGCAAATTCGGCGATTGGAGATGTCGATGGTCCCTGCATGATTAGCGCCGGGCTATCCTGCGGTCGCCAGTGAAACGGATTTGTCGGGCCGAACAGAACAACCTGCGGCGTGCTGGTCGCGGCGGCGAGATGCATCGGCGCGGAGTCCACAGTTACAAGCAATCGCGCCTTTGCGATCAGCGCGGCCAGCGTGAGCAGATCAGTTTTACCGGAAAGATCGGCGATGCGTTGACGCGCTTTCGATTTGATTTCACGGATATGTTGTTGCTCAAAATCGGAGCTGCCGCCGGTGAGCACGACGTTGAGTTGCCAGGTCGACCGCGCATGATCGATCACGTCGGCCCATCGTTGCGCCTCCCAGAATTTTTCCGGGCGCGCTGAGCCGGGATGAAACACGATGAAGGAACTGTCGATCTTGGTATCGCGTCGAAGCGAATCGGCCATTTCGTGCGCGACCTGCGGCAGTTTCAGATGCATCCGGCGCGAGGCATTCCTAATTCCGAGCGGTTCGATCAACGCCAGATTGTAATCGAGCGTTTGCATGTCGCGCATACGATGCGGCACAAACTCGTTGTAAATTCGCGCGCGGATTTTTGATTTATGCTTGATGCGTTCGGATACCACCCGCTTTTGCGCGCCGGACACGAAAGCCAAAAGAGCCGAGCGATCGTTTCGGGTGAAATCGATGCAATAATCGAATTTCTGACGGGCAATCGCAAAGATGATTGCGAGATCGCTCAGATTGCGACAGACGACGAGGATACGATCGACATTCGAAATCGCCGGAATCAAGGCGGCACACTCATTCGAAACAATGAGTGTGATATGTGCGTCTGGAAATGTTTCGCGCAACGCGGCGATCGCCGGAGTCGTTACAATCAGGTCGCCGATCCGCTTTAGTTGAAGGAGCAGAATCTTCACAAGAAATCATTACGGCTTTTGCATCGCAGTCGTGTACGCTTCCAGTAATCGCGTTCGGTAATGATCCCACGTGAAATTTTCCACCACCCGCTGGCGGGCGGCGCGGCCCATGCGCTCAACTGTTTCCGGATGCCGATATAATTGTTCCAACGCCGCGGCGATAGCATCGACATCTCCCGGTTGCACGATGATCCCCTCCACGTCATCCCGAACCACATCGCCGGCCTCGCGCGTTGTGATCATTGGCAGACCGCAAGCGGCGGCTTCGTAAATCGTTTTCGCGCTGCCTTCCCACTGCGATGGAAATACGTAAACGGTGCCCTGATTGAGATAATTCTCCGGATCGCGCACAAATCCGACAACTTTGATGTTGTCGCGCCAAAATTTTTGCAGATGCGGCTTCGCTTCTTCATGAACGGCGCCGATCAGCCACAGCTCCGCATTTTTCAGATCAAGCCGGGCCCATGCTTCCAGTAGATGATGAATTCCTTTGCGTTCGATTAAAGCGCCGGAAAAGATCGCGCGAAAATTAGGCGGCCGCTTCCGCCCGTTCCCGGCCGTTTGAACCGGTCCACATCCACGCCGCGCGGCAAATAATAAAGTTTTTCGTCCGGAAAACCGCGTTCGCGAAATGTCTCAGTCGCTTTTTCTGAAAGAACGACTATCAGATCGGCCAGATCGTATTCTTCGATGAAGCGCTCGTGTTCGAGTAACAAGCGCGATTTCCAGGTAGTCGATGTCGATCGTGTGGCGCGGGGCGCGTTTCCCGTTGCGCGATCCCGGTGCCATGTTGGGATTTCGATGAGCGATGGAATTTTCTTTTGTTTGGCAATCCGCAGGGTTTGCAGACAGTCCCCCGACCAACTGTGAAAAAAATCGTAACGCCCCGTTGCCAAGTGGCGTGAAGCGATCCAGTCGAGATATTTCTTTTTTGCGCCGTAATAATATGGTCGATCGAGAAAGGAAATCAGGCGCACGGGATGCCAGCGCAACGACTGAATGAATCGCGCTGGAATCTCTGACTGGCGATTATCGTAGGCGATCGCCCGCCCGAGAAACCCACCACGATAGGACGCGCGCAACGCTTCAAACGAATCGGTATCAAGCCCGGGCCCCCCGATGCGGGCGAAGATCGAGTAAAGTAAGCTCTTGGGCAGGGGGAGCTGCCTTGCTGTGGGGGCTCCCGGAAGGGTGCCTGCGTTTAAGATTTCACCTGGCATTCTTTGCAACTATTGTGGCGGACAAAGGCAAGTAAAGTTGTCATTCCGAGCGGAGTCGAGGAATCCCGATGCAAAACACCTCGGTTCGCCACGGGATGTCTCGACTTCGCTCGACATGACAGAAAAACTTCGTATCGCTTTTGTCCGCCGCGGATACTCTCCGAGCGGCGGCGCCGAAGCTTATTTGAAACGGCTGGCCCGCGGCCTGGTCGCTCAGGGTCATCACGCGCACCTTTTTACGTCAGAGGACTGGCCCCACGATGATTTGTCCTTCAATGAAATCATGCGATTACAAGCAACGTCGCCCATCGCATTCGCGGACGAAGTCAAAAGGATGCAATCCCAGATCCAGTGCGATGTGCTAATGAGCTTTGAGCGCATCTGGCAGTGCGATGTTTATCGCGCAGGTGACGGTGTCCATCGAGCATGGTTGGAACGCAGAAAAAGGTTCGGGGGCCCCTTTGCCAATCTCGTGCGGGGTTTCAATCGCAAACACCATGATATCCTGCGACTGGAAGAGTCGCTTCTGGGTAATCGAGAGTCGAGTCGGGTGATTGCCAATTCTCAGATGGTTAAGAAAGAAATCGGCGATTTTTACGGTTATCCTGCCGATCGGATCGATATTGTGCGGAATGGCGTGCCGCTCGAGGAATTTCGCTTCGATGCCGCGTTCCGGGAACGATCATGGACAGATCTGAAACTGAATAAGGACGAAGTCGCAGTGCTATTCGCCGGTTCCGGCTGGGAGCGAAAAGGATTGCGTTTTGCCGTAAAGGCGATTGAGGCGTGCAAGAACCCGAAGTTACGACTGTTAGTGGCGGGCCGTGGTGATGAGCAAAAATTCCAGCGATCATTTGTCCGGTTTCTCGGCGAAATGGCAGATCTTCGCCAGGTTTATGCCGCAGCGGACATTTTCATCCTGCCGACAATCTACGATCCGTTTTCGAACGGATGCCTCGAAGCGCTCGCGTCGGGCCTTCCCGTTATCACAACTCGCAGCAACGGATTCAGCGAAATCATCGACGACGGCGCGCACGGATCGATTGTCGATGCTCCAAACAATATCGCGGCCCTGCGGGACGCGATTCGTTTTTGGTCGGATTCATCGCGGCGCGCTGAGGCAAGATCCGCCATCATCGAGCGAGCATCGCAATTCGGCATCGCAAAAAACGTCGAGCAAACGCTCGCGATTCTGGTTGGCGCGTGTCGCCTTTGACATGACTAAGCATCTTAGCTAAGTTCAGCGTCCGTGACGCAAGCCACTATCCATCAGGCCAAAACTCATCTATCGAAATTGATCGGCAAGGCACTGGACGGTGAAGAAGTCATCATTGCCAATCGCGATAAGCCGCTGGTCCGGCTCGAGCCGGTGACATCCCCGCGAGCCGGGCGCAGAACCGGGGGACTCAAGCATTGGCGCCGTAAGCCCGGCCGCGCCTTTAACGAGAAAAGGGTGAACCGGGAAATCGAGCGCGAGTTTTACCGGGCCGATCGCCGCGATCCGCTCCAATCCAGGTGAAAGGAATCCTGCTCGATACGCATGCGCTTCTCTGGATGACCACCGACGATCCGCGTCTGTCGCGACGCGCGCGTTTGGAGATCGAGCGGGTGGAACGGCTGGCTTTTTCGGTGGTGAGTTTCTGGGAAATCGCGCTGAAGCTGAGCAAGGGCGGGTTCGATGTCGCATTGCCTGGGAAGTGGCATCAGGAGTTGGTAAACGAACTGCGCGAGATCGGCGCGGTGCGCATTGAGATTCAACCAGAACACTGTCGGCGCCTGCAAGATTTACCATGGCACCACAAAGACCCATTCGATCGGATGCTCATCGCCCAGGCCGACGTGGAAGACCTCGTCATTCTGACCGCCGACCGCCGCTTCAAACCGTACGGCGTCAAAATCGTTTGGTGAGGAGGGAAAACAGATGGGAGGACAGGCTTCCCATCCTGTCAGGGTAGTCGGGCATGCCTGGCGACTCGGAGCAGTCCCGAAGGGTTGGAAGCGCAACGAGAAAATCGGGAAAAATTCAGGCGTTGGAGCCTGTTCGCCCGCCAGCACGCGAGACGCCCGCACCCAGGCGGGCAGGCAGTGCGCTACCCGGCCAGGGCGGCATCGGTGTCCGGAAAAATTCGGAAGACCTGATCGAGCTTGGCGATCTCGAAGATGGGGCGAACGCTTTCCTGCAGGCCAGCCAGCGCGAATTCGCCCCCGTACTCTCCCACGTTCTGCATGGCTTCGATCAATACCGCCAAACCGGAGCTGTCCAAATAGGTCGCGCCGGAAAGATCGACAATCAGCTTGCTCGGCCTTTTCTCGGTCATCCTGGCAAGCGCCGCCGCGACAATCGGCGAGACGTGCAGATCGATTTCGCCCTGGAGCGGCAGAACATTCGGACGATCTTTCCGCGGTGCTATAACGGCTGGCGGTGCTGGTTTTTTCATTTATCCCCCATCGTTATTCAGTCACCACCCGAGTGTATCGATCAGATGATCGACATCGGCAAGGTCATCAATAAGAAAATCCGGGTGATGCTGGGAAAGCTGCTCGCGACTCCAGGTCCCGGTCGCGACGGCAATGGTGCGAGCGCCGAAAGCCTTTCCGCAGGCAATGTCGCGCGGGGTATCTCCGATCACGTCGATCTCGGCGGCGGAGAATTCGCGTCCGTGTATTTCCCTGGCCCGAGCCCGGGCGAAAGGGCCCAGCTGATTTCGATCGTGGTGGTCATCGGCAAACGCTCCGAACTCGAAAAAGTGCCAGACCCCGTAATGTTCGAGCTTTAGCTGCGCGCCGCGCGAGATATTTCCTGTCAGCAACGCCAGGACAACGTGCTTTCTTGATTTCAATTTCTCGAGCAATTCGCGCACACCGGGAAGAAGTGCGCCGGAACGCCGAGGCAATTCGAGCGAAAGGAAATGGGCGTAGCTGTCGAGGAATGCGGCGATGTTCTCATTCGTCGCCGGGATTTTGTGCTTGTTCAAGATGCTGACAACGATCCCGGAGTCGGTCATGCCGGCAATTTCGATGTCGTGGAGGTCGTCGGCGATGCTGAAGCGCTCCGTAAGCGCTACCTTTAGCGCCTGGATACCCGCGCCGCCCGAATTGATGAGCGTGCCATCGATATCGAAAAGAAGAAGACGCGTTTTTGTCATTTTGCGACATATATCATCCGCAGATTTCGCAGATTTTCACAGACAAAGTGCAGACTGTTCGTGACAAGCAACGATTGCCTCGTTGGAGGGGCATCCGTGGAGCGTGCCTTGAGGCGGAGGGACGTGCTTCTGCACGTCCTGGACATGCGGAAGCATGTCCCTCCAAAAGCATCTCAGAGCATGGCCTCAAGACCCGGCGCGTGCATCATCAGCACGGCGATCATGCTGCCAAGGAAGGCGATGAATGCAACAACGGCGACGCCCAAAATTGCGGTGCGGACCGGGTCACTCTTCTGTTTGCGCCGCGGAAATGGTGACGCATTAGCGAAATCGACGGGCGCCATGCTCGACTCGGCCGGTTTGGCTGTGATTTCCTCGAGTTGAGGCAAAGGTTCCGACCCGCGCTGGTCGGATTCGTAGCGGGCATCGATTGCGCCGAAACGGATTCGATCGTTGGAGCGTAGAGCAGTTTCGGTAATCGGGATGCCGTTGACACGCGTTCCGTTGGTCGATCCGAGATCCTTGAGGTTGTAGATTTCTCCGCTTAACCGAATCTCCGCGTGGCGTCCCGAGACGGATGGATCATCGATCACGATCAAGTTGTCCGGAGCCCGCCCGATGGTGACGAGCTCATCGGTGAGTTCGTGAGCAGTTCCGCTGACGACGAGTTTTGGCATATTGTCGATCCTAGCGTAGCGCAACAAAAGCTGTCATGTCGAGCGAAGTCGAGACATCCCGTTGAACAAGTTGAAGGCGGCGCCACGGGATCCTTCGACTCCGCTTAGGATGACAGTGGTAGGAAGGGCAGCTGATTGACCCACCGCCGGTGCGCCAGCATAGTGCCCCTCCCATGGCAATCGAGTTCACGCGCAATTTTTGCATCATCGCGCATATCGATCATGGCAAGACCACTTTGTCGGATCGATTGCTCGAGCGCACCGGCACGATCCACGAGCGCGAAAAGCAGGACCAATTGCTCGATTCGATGGACCTCGAGCGGGAGCGTGGTATCACGATCAAGGCGCATCCGGTGGCGATGCATTACACGAGCAAATCCGGAGAAAAATATCGACTGAATCTGCTCGATACTCCCGGGCATGTCGATTTTGCCTATGAAGTTTCGCGATCGCTCGCGGCGTGTGAAGGCGCGTTGCTAATTGTCGATGCTGCGCAGGGTGTTGAGGCGCAGACGGTGGCCAACGTCCATCTCGCGCATAAGCAGGGGCTCACCATTGTGCCCATCATCAACAAGATCGATTTGCCCAATGCGGACGTGCCGTCGGTTCATCGACAATTGGAAGAGATCCTCGCGATTCCGGCCGAGGAAGCGATCGATGCCAGCGCAAAAATGGGAATCGGGATTGAGGAAATTCTTGAAGCCGTTGTCCACCGAATCCCAGCGCCCGAGAAACCGAAGGATGAGATCTTGCGTGCACTCGTCTTCGACTCTGTGTTTGACGCCTACCGCGGAGTGGTCGGTTATGTGCGCGTAGTCTCGGGAAAGATGGAAGCGGATCAGGCAATTAAATTGATGCGAAACGACGCGCGCTACGAAATCAAGGAAGTCGGCGTATTCACGCCGAAGATGTACGCGCAGCCGCGCCTAAATGCGGGCGACGTCGGTTATTTCATCGCAAACATTAAAACCACTGCGGAGCTAAAAATTGGCGACACGGTTACGGATCAAAGAAATCCGGCACGCGAACCACTGCCCGGGTTCCAGGAAATTCATCCGATGGTGTTCAGCGGAATTTATCCCATCAACACGGCCGACTTCGAGCATTTGAAAACGGCCATCGGGAAACTGCGCCTGAACGATTCGGCATTTGTCTATCAACCGGAAAGCTCGGTCGCGCTCGGTTTCGGTTTTCGCTGCGGATTTCTTGGGCTGTTGCATATGGAAATCATTCAGGAGCGTCTTCGACGCGAGTACGACATGGACATCATCGCCACGTCTCCGAGCGTGATTTACGAAATCGAGACGACGCGCGGCGAGACGTTTTTGATCGACAATCCGGCGCATTTGCCCGACCCGAGCCTGATCGAGGAGGTTCGCGAGCCGATTGTGAAAGCGTATGTGCTCTGTCCGAACGAGAATATCGGCGATATTCTGCAACTAATTCTCGAAAAACGTGGGCAGATGGACCACACCGAATCGCTCGATACGCGGCGGGTGATGTTGCATTGCGAACTTCCGCTAAACGAGATTCTTGTCGATTTTAACGACAAGATTAAGTCGATCACGCGCGGCTACGGTTCGATGGATTACGAGCACGCCGGCTATCGCGCGGCAAAATTGGTAAAACTCGATTTGCTGGTAAACGGCGAACCGGTCGATGCCTTTTCCACCATTGTGCACAAGGATCGAGCCGAGGCGAGGGGACGCCAGCTGGCTTCCAAGTTGAAAGAAGTCATTCCGCGCCAGCTTTATCAGGTCGCGATCCAGGCCGCGATCGGCGGAAAAATTATTGCGCGGGAGAGTGTTTCGGCCTTGCGAAAAAACGTAACAGCGAAATGCTACGGCGGCGATATCACCCGGAAGCGGAAATTACTGGAGAAACAGAAAGAAGGAAAGAAACGGATGAAAAGCATTGGCAAGGTCAATATTCCACAGGAAGCATTTATCGAAGTGTTAAAAGCAGCTCAATGAGTAATTCATTCGTCATTCGATATTCCTGCTCCGTTATTTTCTAAGCCATGTTTACGCCACGTTACGTCAAGCACAGCAAACTGCTCCTGCGGCACGCCCAAAAATATCTTCGTTACAAGAGCGATGTGCTCAGCGCGGCGACTCGAGAAGAATTGACCGGCGCGATGGGAAGATTACGGGAGGGGTTCCGGAAGCGGGACCACGAACGGATCAAGACCGAGGCCGAAGCGCTCGATGCGCAAATGCACAGGTTGACCCCGATCACCTGGGAATCGCATTGGCGGGAAAATTGTGAAGTCATTTTCGTGGCGATCGTGGTGGCCATCGGGATCCGATCATATTTCTTGCAGCCGTTCAAGATCCCGACCGGATCGATGCAGCCGACGCTGAATGGAATTATTGGCCATCCCAGCAAAGAGCCCGGGCCAAATATTCTGCGGCAGGCAGCCGAGTTTGTCTTTGTGGGTCGCAATTACATCAACGTTGTCGCTCGTCAAGACGACGAAATTCTCAGCGTGCAACAGAAAAAGACCTTCTTCTTTTTCACTTTCACGCGCTTGATTTGCCGATATCAAACCTACTTGGTCTATGCGCCACAGGATACGCTCCGGCACGATTTTAATGTCACAGCCGGTCGTATGTATAAGCGGGGCGAAATCATTGCCCGGGGCGCCGTGGATACCGGCGATCAGGTCTTTGTCGACAAATTCAGTTACAATTTCATTAAGCCGCACCGCGGCGATGTCTTTGTTTTCCGAACGAATAATATTCCCGGAATTCCGGGTGACGCAGAAACGGGCCAGCCATTCTATATCAAGCGGTTGGCTGGTTTGCCCGGAGACACGCTGCGGATCGAGCCGCCGCTGCTCTACGTCAACGGGAAAGTGGGGGAGGCTTTCGGTTTTAAACGAGTGATGTCAGCGCGGGATGGCTATCGCGGCTACGGTGGCGCTTCGGGCCAGAGCTATCTTGGGCTCCCCAATAGTACATTCGAGGTGCCGCCGGACGCCTATTTTGCGCTGGGCGATAACAGTTACAACAGTGCGGACAGCCGCTACTGGGGCGTGGTCCCGCAGGAAAATCTGGTGGGACGCGGTTTGCTTGTTTACTGGCCATTCAATCGGCACTGGGGATTGATTCGTTAGCCAGCGGGGCTCCATGCTCTCAAGCGCGTCACGAGTGTATCCGCTGCTCGGACTGATCGGCGGATACGTTATCCTGATGCTTTTCAATCCGGTGCGCCTGGCCCTCCGCGACGGGTTTCGTTGCATTACGCGATTCAAACGGGTCGCGCTGACGTTTGTAGTGCTCGGCTTCGGCTATTTTGTTTTTCAGTTCGCCACCTTTACTCCGATCCAGAACACGACGGATCTCGATCTTAACCAGATTGCTTCCTTGCCGGATTGGTACTTTCCCGGGTTCACCGAGGTCTGGAAGGAAACGCCATTGCCCGCGTTGGAAGGGGTGGCCGGAATTTTCGACAATGCAACGACGACGTATCCGCTTTCGGTCGTTGCGGCAGTTCTCTTGTTCCTGAATTGGCGTGGATTGCACGGCGTGCTCTTTGGTTCGTTGTGGAAGAGGTACCGTTTTTGGAGTTACCTTATCTATTCGAGCTTGCTGATCGGAGCACTGGCCTCGCTCTTGAAACCGGTTGCTTTCTGGGTGCTGCCGGAGTGGGGTAGCGTGATCGCCGCGCCGCTGCTGTTGAAGATTTCAGCCACAGTGGATGCGGTGGCATTCATTTTCGAGTATCTGCTCGGCGTCTACATCCAGGTGTATTTAATCACGGTTTGTCTCTTCTGGGTTAAAGGACTTGGCTTCGAAGAAGGGGAACTTCTCCGATTCGCGATGCGCCGCTTCAGTTACGTGCTGGAGTGGGCCGGCATTGTTGTCCTGGTCAGCCTGTTCATTGTGCGGCTTCCGCTCTGGCTCGCTTACTTCATGAATATTCCCAACGTGCTCGACTATCTGCCCCTGGAACGCACTCTAATGAGCGGCTTGATCATTGCCTTTTGTTCCGTTCAAATCTCACTCGCCTTGCACAACGAGAATTTGAGCGCCGCCATCCGCGCTCATTGGCAATTTATCGGCCGGAACTCCGGGCGGTTTGGCTGGTTCCTGCTTATTTGCGCGATCCATTTTTTCTTCATTACCGTGGCCGATGCCATTGCCCGCGGCGCAATTGCCGATCGTCTAATGGCGCTTTTTCTTTGGAAATGTATCCTTGTTTGTCTTCGCGGATTTATCACTGGCTGGCTTCTCGCTTCGTGGGTCTGTCTATTCCGGCAAGCTGAAACTGGACGGGTCGAGCAGCAGACCTGGATTCAATTTTAGGACAATGGCGTTGTTGGAGTGAATTGTGAACGCGGCAAGTATTACTCGTCAGAGCAAATCGAATCTCGCTCTCGCGTTTATTTCGCTCGGTCCCGAACGGCGCCGCGACATCACGATCTTTTACGCGTTCTGTCGCGTAATTGACGATATTTCCGATTCGTCGGAGCTGGCGGTTTCAGAAAAGCAAAGCCGTTTGGATGCTTGGCGCCAGATGCTGCGAGGAGTCGTTCCGGGCGAACCAGCACTCGCAGCCGATATTCGTCACTTGATGGACAAATACTCGCTGTCGCCGGCGATGCTCGAGGAGATAATTGCCGGAGTGGAAATGGATTTGAACATCGTCCGCTACGCGACGTTTGAAGAGCTGCGGGTCTATTGCTATCGGGTTGCCAGCGCCGTCGGTCTGGTTTCGATCGAGATTTTTGGCTATCGTAATCCATTCTGCAAAGAATATGCGGTTCAGCTTGGCCTGGCACTGCAGATGACGAACATCATCCGCGACATCGGAAAAGATTTGCAGAATGGCCGGATTTATCTCCCACTCGAGGATCTGGCGCGGTTTCACTACTCCGAAGCGGCACTGCAGGATCGACAATATAACGAGCATTTTGTCCGTCTAATGAACTTTGAAGCGTCCCGGGCGCGCCAGTTTTTCGCCGCTGCCGCAGCAGTGCTGCCGCGCGAAGATCGTAAATCGATGGTTGCGGCCGAGATCATGGGCTCGATTTATCGCGGTCTTCTCCGCAGAATGGAGCTGGACAAATTTCGCGTTTTCGAAAAAGAATACCGGCTAAACAAATTGGAGAAAGCCGGTCGGATTTTGGCGCAGCTTTTCAAATTGTTTTGAATTTGCGCGCTAGGCATCCGTCGAATCTCTCTGTTGCGAAACACTAATAAAAAATGAAAAAACAAATCGTTGCAATTGTTTCAGTCTTGGCGGTCGGGCATCTGCTCCTGAACGCTCCCACCTACGGGCAGTCCGGCACACAAGGAGCCATTGTAGCCAAAGAGATTAAAAAAGAGGAGGCGCAGAAAAAATATCCACCTGGACCGAAAGGCTATTTAACAGCCATAAAAGAGTATTCTCGCAGCGCGACGGCCAACGCGGGCTTCTTCAGAAGCCCGTATTCCAGCAAGATGTACGACTGCCGGCAGCTCAAGAGCGGCATGTTCGTGCTCGATAAGTACGCGACGCCGCCGCAAGTCTTTGTTGTACCGTAAGACAGTCAAACAATCATTGGCGCGACTTTCCTGAATTTACGGGTTTGATTTAGGGGAAGGATTACTATGAATAAAATGAAGCAAAAAAGTTTGGGAATTATCTCGGTGATCGCGCTGTCGGCGTTAAGCCTGAATTCTTGTGACACTCCGACTGGGCAGGGCGCCGGTTACGGAGCCGCAGCGGGCGCGATCATTGGCGCCGCGGCGACCGGAAGAGTGCGCGGCGCGGCGATTGGCGCAGCTGCCGGCGCAGCCACCGGTGCCCTGATTGGTAATGCCATCCAGCAGGACCAGGCGGCGCGTTACGGCCCGCCTCCTCCGGGTGGCTTTCCATTCGGGCGGTACGCGGGAAGGCCCGGTTTCTATCGCAGTCCCTATACCGGCCGCGTTTACGATCTTCGCGGTGTTCCTCATCGCGGGCTCACCCGCGACGTCGATACGGGCCAGCTATTCCGCAGGCCCTAGGCGATACGCAACTAGTCTACGAAAACGCGTTGATCCCGACGTGGGGTCAACGCGTTTTCTTTTGCAATTCATCCACCAACGCCTTCGCTTCGTCGGTCATTTTCAAAAGCTCCGGCCATTGTCGATGGTAATTTTCGCCGGGTAGCTTGCGCGTGGCGTCGAAGCCCATGTGCGAACCGACATTTTGATCCGTGGGTGCGTGATCGAGCGAATCGCTTGGATTCTTGATGACCGTGGAATCGCGCGCGGGATCGGTGTTTGCACAGAGTCGAAAGAGCACCTCGCTGGTGTTGTGCACATCACAGTCTTCGTCGACCACAATGATGTATTTGCTGAACATCATCTGGCCCATGCCCCACAGGCCATGCATCACTTTAAAGGCCTGATACGGATATTGTTTGCGGATGCTGACGAATACGAGGTTGTGAAACACACCTTCGGGCGGCAACGTCATGTCCACGATCTCCGGGAAATTCATTTTGAAAACCGGCAGAAAAATTCGCACCGTCGCATCCCCCAGATAAAAATCTTCCATGGGCGGCATCCCCACGATTGTGGTCGGATAGATCGCGTCGCGCCGGTGCGCGATCGCGGTCAGATGGAAGACCGGGTAGTCCTCGACAGCGGTGTAAAAACCGGTGTGATCGCCGAAGGGGCCTTCCGGCCGCGTTTCACCTGGTTGAACGTAGCCTTCCAGCACGAAATCGACATCGGCTGGAATATCGACATCGACGGTCTTGCACCGCACCATTTCGACTGATTTCTTGCGCAGAAACCCCGAGAACAAGATTTCGTCCAGACCGTCGGGCAGCGGTGCCGTCGCGGCAAAAGTATAAACGGGATCGCCGCCAAGGGTGACCGCGACCGGCATGCGTTCGCCGCGTTCGTAATAACGTTTTCCGTGTCGGGCGCCGACCTTGTGGATCTGCCAATGCATCGCCGTCGTGCGCTCATCGTAAACTTGCATCCGATAAACGCCGACGTTGCGCGCACCGGTTTCGGGATCGCGGGTATGCACGTTTGGCAAGGTGATGAAACGACCGCCGTCTTTCGGCCAGCATTTAAGGATCGGTAAATCGGTTAGGGAAAAAGCGCCGCCATCGTCGATCTTGTGGACGACTTCCTGACAGGCCGCATCGGTTACTTGTTTCGGACGCGCATGCAGCAGATGAATTCCCTGCTTGAGCAAGCTCCAGCCCTCGCGCAGATCAGTCGGCGGCTTCGCTTTTAGAATGAGCTGGATCTCCTGCGCGACATCTTCGACATCGGCGACCTGCAAGGCCAGCGCCATACGCCGACGCGATCCCATGGTATTGATCGCTACGGGGAACGCGGCCTCCTTCCCGTCGACAATCGGGTGCTCGAAGAGCAACGCCTTTCCGCCGCCGGGCGATTTCATTTCACGATCCGCCCATTCAGCAATGAGCAGGTTCGTGTCGACGGGAACCGAGATCCGTTTTAGTTCACCGGCTCGCTCCAGCGCGTCGAGGAAATTGCGGAACGAGCGATAAGCCATCTATGATGCCGGGCAGATTGGCACGCGCCCACTACCGGGCCTAATAACGTTCGACGCGGTATTGGAAAGAGGCGACCCGCCCGTTCGTGAAGGTAACGGTCTTATACGGGACGGGGATACTTGGCGGAATGGCCGAATAATAAAATGGATCATAGAATGGACTGCCGTAGAAGAAGAACCGGTGATGTCCATGGCGACGCAACACCCCCACGCCGCCGAAGCCGTAGCCAAAGGATGGACCATAAGGATAACCGTAGGGGTAGGCTGTCTCATAGTTGATGTACACCCAGGTTTCAGTCTGGCGTCCTCGCATGCTCCCTTCGAATTTCCTGTCTGGTGAACCCCACGCCAACCAAGCGGCATTTTTCGACATGCCTGAACGGATTTTGCCTGCGCTCACCAGGGCTTGGTCGCTGGGCGAGAGCGAATTGTAGATCTCGGGATGGTCGGAAATTCGGGTCTGGGTCGTCGAACATCCAGTCAAAGTGAACGCGCCAACTGCGATAACCAAGGCCAGAGTGCCCGGAAAAAGATGACGTTTCATGCCCAAAATCATAACGGTCTCCTTAGGTTGAGTCAATTGCCCCGCTTTGTTGATTCAACCCTACATTCCCGCTAACGTTGCGCTTGGATGCAAGATCGTTACGGCCATCGCATTTCATATCTGCGCGTCTCGATCACCGATCGATGCAACGAGCGCTGCACCTACTGCATGCCACAGGAGTTGCAGGAGTGGTTGCCGCGCGAAGACATCCTGAGTTATGAGGAGACGCTGCGCCTGATTCGTATTGCCACGGGCCTCGGCGTCTCCAAAGTGCGGATCACCGGAGGGGAGCCGCTCACTCGCCGCGGGGTTCTCGATCTGATGCGGGAACTGCCGAAAATTGAAGGTCTTCGCGACATCGGCCTTTCCACAAACGGAACGCTGCTGGCGCGTGAAGCGGAACCGGGCCTGACCATGGCAGAGTCCCTGCGGAATGCCGACGTGCGCTCGGTGAATATTTCGCTTGATACCCTGGATCGAGACGTCTATGCCGCGATGACCGGGCGCGATTTTCATCCGCAGGCTCTCGAAGGAATCGACGCGGCGATCGCCGCCGGATTCGACCAGATAAAGTTAAATTGTGTTCTGATGCGCGGCCGGAATGAAGACCAATTAATTCCGCTTGTTGAATTCGCTGCTGCTCGCAATTTGATCCTGCGTTTCATCGAACTCATGCCGGTGAGCACGACTGAAGTGCTCGATGAAGAAAACTTCATGTCGATCTTGAAAGCGAAGCGGGCGATCGAAACGCATTTTGGCGAGCTGATGCCAGAGCCGACGTTTAGGACGAATGGCCCGGCTACGTACTACCAGATCCCAGGCCGCACTCAGCGCATCGGTTTCATCGGCGCGATGACGAACCTGCACTTCTGCGAGAGTTGCAACAAGCTGCGGCTTACCTGCGACGGTAAATTACGCCCGTGTCTTGGCAGTTACCTCGAGTTTGATATCATGAAACCGTTGCGCGCGGGCGCGAGCGACGCCGAGCTGCGCCAGTTTTTTCTCGATGTGGTCGATCGCAAACCGGAGCAGCACGATTTCCGCGACAATTATCAACCTGGGCGCAAGATGGTCGCGATCGGTGGCTGAGCTGAACTGTGAAGCGCCTCACCCACATTGCCGCCGATGGGCGGGCCCAAATGGTCGATGTCTCCGCCAAGCCAATGAGTGCACGCAAGGCTGTTGCTTCTGGAAAAATTCGCCTTCACCGCGAGACGCTCGATCTGATTTCAAAGGACCAAATCACGAAAGGTAACGTTTTTGCCACAGCGCGTATTGCCGGGATTCAGGCTGCGAAACAAACGGCCCAGCTCATTCCCCTTTGCCACACCTTGCCGCTGGGCGAGGTGAGGATCGAAATCGTCGCGTCGAACGACGGCGCCGAAGTGACATGCACCGCCCAAACGGTCGCCCAAACCGGCGTCGAAATGGAAGCGCTCACCGGCGTTGCTGTCGCCTTACTTACGATTTACGACATGTGCAAGGCCGTGGATAAAGAGATGCAAATCACGGGAATCCACTTAGTCGAGAAAACGAAACAAAAACTGTAGCGGCGGTCTCCGACCGTCGCTCGAATCGAGAGAAAGAATGCGACGCTCTAAGAGCGCCGCTACAAATAAAATGCAAATCACCGTTGGCATCATCACGATTTCCGATCGGGCCAGTGCTGGTGAATATGTCGATCTTGGCGGACCGGCGCTGAAAGACGCCGCTCAAAAAGCGAGCTGGCAGGTTCTGGCCGAAGGGATCGTCCCCGACGACGCCGTTCGCATTCAGGAAACGATCCGCTCGTTTTCGCAACAAGGCTGCGGTTTGATTCTGACTACCGGCGGAACAGGCGTCGGCCCGCGCGATGTGACGCCGGAAGCGATCCGCGCCATTATGCGCGTGGAAATTCCCGGTTTCGGCGAAATCATGCGCGGGGAATCGATGAAGATCACCCCGAACGCGATTCTTTCGCGCAGTCTGGCGGCGATTGTAGATTCTTCCCTCGTTATTGCTTTGCCTGGAAAGCCAAGCGGCGCGGTGGAATGTCTCGGCTTCGTTGACGGCGCGATCCCTCATGCTGTCGCGCTGGCCCAACGCGTTCCGACTTCGTGTTGAAGCCGCCGCCCGACCCAGACGCTCTCCGACTCAGATCGTCACGACCGTGATTTCGGGCGGACAATTGAAACGAACCGGGAACTGGGACAGCGTGCCGATCCCGGCGTTGACGTAGAGCGGGCCGCCGGGCGTCTCGTAGCGGCCGTAATCGTACGGGCCCACCCCGCTAGGCAGGCTGACCGCGCCTACAAACGGCAGTCGAACCTGGCCTCCGTGCGAATGGCCGGCCAGGATCAGCTCGAATTGACGCTGGCCAAGCCGGTCGGCCATGATGGGATAGTGCATCAGCAAGAGGTGACGCGTGACCTCGTCCGAAGGAGCAGCGGGCATTCCGGTAATTCCCATCCCAACAAGCTCGAGATCGTGCTGGCACAGGATGGTTTTGCGATGCGGCATCCACGCGCCTCCGGTGGCGGTGAAACTGCGTCTGTATTCGGAAAACGGGGAGCGGCTCGAGTAATCGTGATTGCCTGGGATGCCGTAGACCGGCGCCTTGATCTGGCGGATGAAACTGAGCGCTTCAGGCGCGAATCGTCGATCTTCGACCAGATCGCCGGTGAAACAAACAAACTCAGGGTTCAGATCGTTGATCGTGCCGACGACTTCAGCCGCATATTTCCGCTCACCCACGTAATGCAGATCGCTGAAGTGCACGAACCGGCAGTTGCCGGATTCGTTTAGTTTCAAGTCGCTCACTCGGAGACGTGGCGGCGTGGGCACGATGGTGTCGATCCCAACCACTGCCGGGAAGGCAAGAGCGCCGAGCCCGAGAAATTTTCGACGAGTGATCGTAGACATCCCTGTTAACTCCCTCCAGAGCATAACACGTTCTTGCCGGTTGTGTTTCAAAAAATTCCGGCCGCGGATTCTAGCTGCTAATCCGAGTAAATAAAAAGATCCATCAGGCGGTGGCCGGATTCTGTAAAATGGGCCTTTTTTCCGCGCCCTGCGATTTGGCGTTGCGTGAGGAGCGAATAATCGATCGGACTCTCTTTGATGTAGCTTATTTGGGGACGGTCGACCTTTCTCTCGCTTGGCTCGATCTTTAACGGCAACGCCGAACGGGTGAAGGAAACTTCCCATGATTCCATTTCCGTCCCCGGTCGCGAAGCCACCATCCACGGATACGTTTTCGGCAATTCGAATCCGGCCGACTTGGGGAACGTCACTTTGTAAAATGTCTCCTCGCCGGCAAGGAACTCCGGAATCGTGAGCGCCGGATTCTTGCGCAGAGCAACAAACAGCCGGGCAATATCCATTCCCGCGAGATTGAGGCCGTTGTAAATGCCGTTGCGATTCGGCTCCTTCTTGAAATGCGCGGCATACCAACCGTCGAAATTGTGATTGACCATCAGGTTCAATTCCAAATGCAAATGAGCGCGCGCCTGATTCAATCCTTCGCCGGTATGACCCATCGTTCCGATCCGCTCCCCGCGATGCACTTCCTGGCCTGGCTGCACCGCAATTTCGCTCAGGTGCCCGTAAAGACTGAAATAGCTGCAGCCGCCCCAGCGATGTTCGATCACGATGTATTTGCCGTAGTTGGAGTAGCCCGCCACCGGGTTTGTGTGCACAATTGTGCCGCCAGCAATGGCGTGTACTTCGTCGAGCGGCTCGCCTCGCGAATCGCGATGCAGGCAGCGGATGTCGATTCCTTCGTGAAAACGGGTATAAACAATCCCCTCAGATGTCTCGGCCGGGTCGCGGACGAAACCGTATTGGCCGCCCTCCCACGGCGCCGATTTTTCCCCTTTGTAAATACGGTCGATATATTGATAGAAGGCCGGGCCGCCGCCGGAGAAGAGCGCGTCGTTATCGGTCGGCAGAACGAGATCGAGATCCTGGCTCTGTCCCGTGACCGTGGATCCCGCAATGGCGATAATGAAGGCAATTGCCGAAACCAGCGGACGCATCACCGTTTCTTTTTCTTTTCGCCGATGAGCCGCCAATCTTTTTTCATTAGTTCGATGTCGGCTTTGGTCAGCCCGGAGGCAACATAGACCCTTCCATCCGATACGCGCTTGTCGACTTCCAATTCTGTTATCGACCGGCCATTGACGAAGACAAAGAGCAAATTGCCCCGGCGCTCAATACTGAGCGCTTCGAGCGTCAATCGGCCGTGTTCATCAAGCTGAAACAGCGCGCCGTAGCTCCCATCGGCTGCCGGGTAAGGATAAAACGCCGTAACGTCTCGCTCCGAAATGCGCGCGACTCGCTCGATGGCAATGTCTCGACCCGAAAGTTTGGCCCGCACCGAGGTGGCGAAAGCGGCGGTATCGTGGAGATTGGCCTCCAGATGGAGTCGCAGCACGCAATGTCGATCCTTCGCATCCCCGCGCGAGGCTAAAAGGAGCAGCGAAAGAACCATCACGCACAATGATCTCATCGCCGATTGATAAAGGGTTTGACAGGATTTGCAACGTTTGCTGTTTAACCCCGTCATGAGGCTCAGTTTCACATTATTGATCGCGGTTTGTTTGGTCGCCGCGCATGCTTTTGCCCAGGAGTTCGTGCCTACTCCCTCGCCGGACCTGGTCCAGACGAGCCCGACCCCGAGCCTCACCCCGCCGCCCACTCCACAGCCAAAAGCCAAAAAGCGAGGCTGGCTCAATCGCATTTTTCATCCCTTTGGTGGTTCCTCGAAGCGCGAACTACCGGAATACAAAAACCCAAAATTGCGTGGACTGGTGCTCGATCTGCAGATTTCACCGCAAACGATCAAGCTTTCCGAGATCCGGCAGCTCGAGGTCAAGCTGACCGCGACCAACTTGGGAAAGCGCGCCGTCGAGCTCGACTTTCTCAACGATCAACGGATCGAAATTTATCTGATGAATTCGGCCGAGATCATTTTGACTCGCTGGTCCGACAATCATGCCGTGACGGCAACGCCTGGAACACTGTTGATCAATCCGGGAGAGCATGTTGAATACAACGAAACCATCGCCACCCGGGACCTGACGGCGAACAAGGTTTTCATCGTCGAGGTTTTCTTGCCCAAGTATCCTGAGTTGCGTGTGCGCCAAAAATTTCTGGCCGCGCCGTAAAGTTGATGGTCGCTAGTTGATAGTTGATGGCGTCGAGTACGTCAGTCGATCGACTATCAACTATCAACTACCAACTCTTCTCCGATTACCACACCCATCCGCAGGGACATCGGGTGCAGCCGTACGCCGCGGCGCTGCTCCAGCCCTGGATCGACAGTGCCCGCCGGCGTGGATTGACGGACATCGCGTTTACCGATCACGACCGCTTCTGCGCCGGCATCGATTTCGACGAGATCGATCGGCTGCGGGAAAAAAATAGCGATGTGAAGATTCGGGCCGGGATTGAACTCGACAACGATCCGGCCACGTCGGCGGCCGGCCGCAAATGGGTCGAGAAAAATTGGGACAAACTCGATTTCGTTCTCGGGTCTGTTCACTATCTCAATCGTGACGACCAGATGTTCGACACCGTGCCGGAAGGCGCTGCGCAGTTTGAGGCCGGCAGGATCGACAACATCTACGCGGATTACTTCCGCCGGGTGCGCGAGATCGCGGGGAGCGGCCTGGTCGATTGCCTGGCCCATCTCGATCTGGTGAAGATTCACGGTCATCGGCCGGATGCGGAAATTGGGTCCATCATTGGCGAGACTCTCGACTTCATCCGCTCGCGCGACCTCGCCATCGAACTCTCCACCGCGGGCTGGCGCAAACCAGTGAACGAGCTATATCCGAGCGACGAAATCATTCGCCTCGCGGTGGAGAAGGGGATCCCGTTTACGACGGCTTCCGATGCTCATTCTTATGCGCAACTCGCGGAGAACTACGATCGTTTGGCCGAGAAGATGTCGATCCTCGGCCTCCGCGAAGTCTGCATTTATGAAAAACACAAGCGCTCGACGCGCGTTCCGCCCGCGCTTTGAAGTCCGCGATCATTATTCCGGCCCATCGCGCGGCGAAGACGCTTCCGGATGTTGTGGGCCGGGTACCGGAGCAGTTTTGGCAAAACGGAATTGCAATTGTCGTCAACGATTGTAGCCCGGATGAGACCGGAGCGGTGGCGGAACAATTGATCGGTGAGTATTCGTCGCTCTCTGTTATTCATCATCAGCGCAATACCGGATGCGGCGGCGCGGTGAAATCGGGTTTGCGCCGCGGCTTGGCCGGAGATGCGAGCGCGTTCGTTATTGTTCACGCCGACGGTCAGTATCCGCCCGAATACATTATGGAAATGCTCGCGCCGGTTGCGAATGGAGAAGGGGAGATTGTGCAAGGCTCCCGGATGCTCCGTGGTGACGCGCTGAAAGGGGGCATGCCGCTGGTGCGTTTCCTGGCGAATCGCGCTCTGACATTTGTCGAAAACGCGGCCTTCGGGACTTCGTTAGCCGAGTTCCACAGCGGCTACATGGTTTACTCGCGAAAATTGCTCGAAGAAGTTCCTTTTCAAAGGTTGCAGGATAATTTCAACTTTGATGCTGAAATGATCCTGTTTGCCCATTTGCTCGGCTATCGCTGCAAAGAAATTGCCATTCCCACGCGCTACGATGCCGAGAGCTCGAGTCTTTCGCCGATTCCTTATGGCATCAACGTACTCAAAATGATCGGCCGGCACCGGCTCGGTCACTACCGCAGCTTGCTGCAATCAAAATGAAAATTCTTCTGCTCGGTGCCGCTGGATTCGTCGGCGCGAATCTGGTGGAGCGGCTGTTGAGCGATGGCAATCATGAAGTGATCGCCCTCGATATTGCGCGGGCCAAGATCGAGCACCTGGTCAAAACTCGGCGACTAAATTTCATCGAAAGCGATATTCGCAGCGATGAGGTGAGGATCGACAATCTGGTCCGCGAAGCCGATCTGGTGATCGATTTGGTCGCCCTGGCAAATCCCAGCGTTTACGTCAACCATCCGCTGGAAGTATTTGAGTTGAATTTCATTGAGAACCTCAAGATCGCGAAACTCTGCGTGCGGCATGACAAACGGCTGATTCAATTTTCGACTTGCGAGGTCTATGGCAAGACGCCGGCGGCGATCCTGGGAAAGGATCCAACGGCGATGGTCTGGAGCCTAAATGAGGATTCATCGCCGATGATCTTGGGCCCGGTCCGAGCGCATCGTTGGATTTACGCATCCGCTAAACAGCTGCTTGAGCGCGTGATCCATGCCTACGGCCTGAACGACGAACTTAACTACACGATCATCCGGCCGTTCAATTTTATCGGGCCGCGCATCGATTTTCTTCCCAGCGAAGAAGCAGGCAACCCGCGCGTGTTTAGTCATTTCATGGACGCGCTTTTGCATGGCACGCCGATGAAGCTGGTCGATGGCGGCAAAAATCTGCGCACTTACACCTACATCGACGATGCGGTCGATTGCATCGTGCGCGTGATCGATAATTGGGGCGGTGTTTGCGATCGCGAAGTTTTCAACATCGGCACGCCCGGAAATGAAAGCAGTATTCGCGGGTTGGCGGAGCTAATGCGCGAAATTTTCGCCAAACATTTTCAAGTCGCCAATGAGCCTGTCTGCGAAATCATATCGGTAACGGCGGAAGAATTCTACGGCGCGGGTTACGACGATTGTGACCGTCGAATTCCTGACATTACAAAAGCGCGCATGCTCTTGGGCTGGGAGCCAAAACACAATCTGGAAACAACCGTGCGTAAGACCATGGAATATTTCGTCGGGCAAAATCGATCTCAACCGGCATGATTCTGATCTCCGGCGGGGCGGGCGTAATGGGAAAACGGCTCGTTGCCGGTTTGCGCGAGCGTGGAGAGCAGGTCCGCGTGTTGGACCGTCCTGGAACGCGGCTCGATGATGTCGATCTTCGGCACTGCGATATTTCAGATGAGGCCACGCTTCGAGGCGTCTTCGATGGGGTCGAGACGGTTTATCACCTTGCCGCCGTTTTGCTCACGCGCGATCCGACCGTGTTCGAGCGGGTGAATGTGCAAGGCACGCGCAATATGGTCGAAGGCGCGGCCACGGCAGGCGTGCGGCATTTTGTTTTTATCTCATCCGCATCCGTCGTGTATCCGCACACCACTCCCTACTCGCTCTCGAAGCGGGAAGGGGAACGCATCGTTCGCGAGCAACAGCCAATGAACTGGACAATCGTGCGCCCGACGCTCGCTTACAACGAGTTCGGTGGCGAAGAGTTTCGGATGTTCGTCTGAGATGCTCCGAAAATATCCGATCGTTCCCTTCGTTGGACGCGGCCGCGCGCTGAAACGTCCGGTCCACGTGGACGATCTGGTGCGCGGTTTTCTTGCGATCTGCGGCAACCCGAAAACTTACGGCAAGACCTACGCATTAAGCGGCGGCGAGGCAATCGAACTCCGTGAATTGGCCCATTTGATTCTATGTCACTACGATCTGCACAAACCGATTGTGTCGATTCCGGTTTGGCTCTGTAAAATTCTCGCGGCTGTTTTTGAACGGACCACGAAACATCCGCCGCTCACTTGGAATGCAATCGCCGGATTGACTCAGGATGCCGATCTTGATCATTCCCTTGCGACGACCGACCTCGATTACCGGCCGATTGGTATTCGTGAGGGATTGTCGATCTTGCCCAAATGACTCCGACGCCAGAGGCCTCCATCGACAAGAACCAAGTCGTTGCGGCGAAAGAAGATCGCTGGTTTAGTCGGGCTGGCATTTGGTTCTGGGCGGCGATGGTTGTCGGCGCCGCGCTTCGTTTGTATTTGCTCGTTTTCACTGAGGGGACGGAGGACGTGGCGATTTGGGAACGGCATGCCAGTAACGTCCAACAGCTGGGGCTAATCGGTTATTATCGCTTCGACGAAAGTCCGAATCATCCGCCTTTTATCAGTTATTTCGAATCGTTGGTGCTTCATGCGGCTCAGGTGAGCGGAATTCCATTTCGCGTGCTTCATCGAATGCCGTTTGCCTTGATCGATGCCGGCACAACTTGTCTGCTTTTTGCCATGTCACGGGGAAGCCGGTGGCGTTTTGTTCGTGCCGCGGGTTACTGGCTCAATCCACTCGCAATCATTTTCTCCGCCTATCATGGCAACACGGATACGGCCATCCCGTTTTTTCTCTTGCTCAGTGTCTGGCTGTTGTCGAAGCAACAACTGATCGGCGGCGCGGCCGTGGCCGGGGCTTCTCTCTGGATCAAGCTGCCTGGCATACTGGCCGTGCCGGCCCTGGTGTTTTACCTTCGCGGCTGGCGGCAGCGGCTTATCTTTCTTGTCGTCGCCGGAATCACGGCGGCATTCACGTATCTGCCGGCATTTCTATTGGACGCCAAAGCGCTTTTCGGAACCGTGTTTGCCTATCGCGGGCTTCCAATCCATACCACCGCCTATATCCCGGTGTGGGGTCCCAAAGTCCTGCTCTTCTCGATCATCGCTGCGCCTGGCAAGTGGCCGGAGCAAACTCACGCTCCGGTCTTGTTTTTTCTGGATCACAGTTGGCAACTGGCGCTCATTCTCGCGTTTGTTCTCGTCTGGTTGCGGAGATCGCGGCGCTCTGTCTCGGATGTCTGCGCCACGATTGGGATGCTTTACGTGGTCGTTTACGGCTTCAGCGACAACTGGGCGTTTCAATATTTCGCATGGTCCCTGCCGTTTTGGCTCTTTCTCAGCCCGCGTTTCTTCGTGCCGGCGATGGTGTTGGGGACCGCCTACATCTATTCGGTTTACTGGTTGCTCTGCGGCAATCCGTGGCTCCTCGGGAAATGGGATTTCATTGGTCACCCCTACTGGCCGCCCCTCGTGCTCGGGTTCCGAAACTGTGCCTTTCTTTTCTTTTTTATCAGCGCCTGCGTTTTTCTGGGGTTGGCGATGTACAAAAAAACCGCCGCGGAAATCCACGGCGGTTTTTCGTAATTGGAACTTCGTTATACCATTCCCAGCGACTCAAGCGTCGGCTCATCGATTGCACCCGTGGGCTCGATATCGATGGATTGCTGGTATTCGGCAAGCGCCGCGCGGGTCTGCGGCCCGAGAATGCCGTCTATGTCTCCCTGATAGTAGCCTTGCTCCTGAAGCGCCGACTGCACATTGGCAACTACGTCGCCGGGATCTCTATCAACGGAACCGGTGTAGATCGGTCCGTCAAAGGCATAATAGGCATCGGGAGCGTAACCCCAGGCTGGGTAATAGTAACCGCCGTCCCAGAAATACCAGCCGCCTAACACGAAGACGATATGGTTGTGATGGTGATGCCACCAGCCCTTGTCGTGCCATTGTGACTTATAGTTCTTAAAGACGATGTACTTGTTCCCTTTCCACTTGTTGGCGCCCTGAATCTGATAGCCGGCTTTGAACTTCACGTTCGGGATGTTCTTATTTGGCTGCTTGTTCGCCAGGTTGAACTTCTTGAACTGTTTCGCCTGGAACTTCTTCCCCTGGAATTTGTTCGCCTGGAGCTTGTTCTTTTGGATCTTGTTCCCTTGGAACTTATTCCCTTGGAATTTGTTCCCTTGGAATTTGTTCCCCTGGATCTTGTTTCCTTGGAATTTGTTCTTTTGAAACTTGTTCCCTTGAATCTTGTTCGCCTGGAACTTCTTCCCTTGGTTATTCCCCTGTACCTGACCCTGGCCCTGCCCTTGCTCGTCGTGTTTGTTTTTGTGTTTTTTTTGATTATCCGCAGATGCAACGCTCACCAGAGCGAGGCAGGTGACTAAAACTAAGAATTTTTTCATAATTAATTAACTCCTTGTTGCTTGGACAGGTCAGTCCTTGTGTTTATTCAACCCCAATTCTCGCTTGAGATTGCCGTGTCGTCGAGAAGTTTCAGTGCCAAGGCTACGCCTCCTTTCTGTCATCCTGAGTGAAGTCGAAGGACCTCGCGAATTTTCGGACAGATTTTGAGATGTTTCGATCTGCCAGAACCAAGACGGGTGCGGCGGGGTTTGGGCAAACAAAAAGCCGCATGGCGCAAGCACCATGCGGCTTTTGAAATACTCCGTTTACGTGACTCTAAACCAGACCCAGCGTGGCCAAAGTCGGCTCGTCCACCGCTGAGGTCACGGCCAATCCGTGATCAGCCTGGTAGTCGGCGATGGCCTGCCGGGTCAACGGGCCCAGCAGCCCATCGATCTCCCCGTCATAGTAGCCATCCGCCTGCAGCTGCGCCTGAACATTGATGACAACCTGGTCCGGGGGCAGATTGTTGTAGCCATAGATCGGGCCGTCATACACGTAGCTGTAGCCGGGATCATAGCCCCAGGCTGGGTACCAGTAACCCGCGTTCCAGTAATAGGCCCCGCCGAAGACGAACACGATGCGACTGTGATGGCGCCTCCACCAATTGCGGTGATGCCACTGGCGATCGTAATTTCGGAAGGCGGCATATTTTTGGCCGCCGAACCGCCGGCCATGCCAATTGTTCGTCACCAGCACTTTGTGCTTCCGGTTGACCTGCACATTGCGGTGATGGTTCGCCCCGAATTTGCTCCTGCCATTGACGCCGAAGTTACGGTGGCGCGCATTCCGCTTGCTGGTTTGGGCGTTGACGATCGCATTGTTGTGACGGGTAAGTCTCTTGTTACTGCGAACGTTCGTTTGCTGTGGAGCGTTGAATCGATTGGTTCGATCCGTCCGCACCACCTGTCTCCGCGAATTCGCTTTGACCTTGGACTGCGTCGTCACGGCGTTGTGATGCTGGCGGATTCGCCCCACGTTGAGATTACGGTGCGTTTGCGCTTGCCCCGACTTGCTGAAGGATCGCCGTCCGCTCCGGGTTGAAGTCTGGACCTTCGCTTGGCCCGAGGATTGGCTGAGCGCTGCCTTCCCTTTTCTCCGGGAATGTTTTGCATTGTCATTATCTGCGCCCTGCGTGGTCAAAGACAACGCCAGGCTGCCGATACATATTGTGTATAGAAGTTTTTTCATAGTTTACCCATTTTTCCGTCATAAGGTTAGACCCCTGACGCACGTCGCTTATTCAAAGTCATCAGCAAGACGGGCGATGACACGCGCGGTGAGGTCTCTAAGTTGTTATCGTGTGCCCGAGGTCTCTTGGATGCAGTCCCGCGATAAAACGTTTATGAAAGCGTCGGCGCTTAGCGTTGTTGTCGCGTTGCTTCAAACAGCACAATTGCCACCGCAGTTGCCAGATTCAGGCTTCGTGTCCCGTGCATTGGAATAGTGATGCAACTGTCGGCGTTGGACTTTAGCAAATCCTCGGGTAGTCCCTTCGTTTCACGCCCGAACACGAGGAAGTCACCTCGCGAGAATTTCACGTCGTAACAGGAGCGCGTCGTTTTCGTTGTCAGGAAAAAGCGGCGTATGTTCGATGTCTGCGCCTGCTGCAACTCATCAAGGGAATTCCACAATCGCACATCGACTTCGTTCCAATAGTCGAGGCCGGCCCGTTTCAGTTGTCGATCCTCCAGCGAAAAGCCGAGCGGCTTGACCAGGTGTAATGTCGACTGCGTGGCCAGACAAAGCCGGCCGATGTTGCCCGTATTCGGCGGAATCTCCGGCTCTACTAAAACAACGTTAAACATGGTGGATCGGCCGCTCCGCGGGCGATGCCAAACAAATGCGGCTTCGCCGCCAAATTAGCATCGAGCTCGCCACAGGACGAGTCCGTCCGGCTGGCGCACAAGGGACTGCTCGATCCACCTACAGCTTGCTCGCGACAAATTTCTCGAGCTTCACGATATCGGCCGCGAACTTGCGAATGCCTTCCGACGTTTTTTCGGTCGCCATCGCGTTGTCGTTAAACAGATAGCGGAACTTCTTCTCGTCCATCTCCAGCCGCTGCGCATCGGCCTTTTTGGCTGTGTCGGGATCAAGCTTTCGCTGGACCGGGTCATACGACTCGGAAAGTTTCTCGAGCAAATCCGGACTGATCGTTAATAGATCGCACCCGGCCAGTTCCAAAATCTGCCCCACGTTGCGGAAGCTCGCGCCCATTACTTCGGTCTTGTATCCGAACTTCTTGTAGTAGGTATAGATTTCGTCCACCGATTGCACGCCCGGATCTTCCGCACCGGTGTAATCGCGTTTGTTCGCAGCCTTGTACCAATCGTAGATGCGGCCGACAAATGGCGAGATCAGTTCGATGCCGGCCTCCGCACAGCGCACCGCTTGTGGAAGCGAAAACATCAGCGTCAGGTTGCAGTTGATCCCTTCCTTCTCCAGGACTTCGCCTGCCTGAATGCCTTCCCATGTCGATGCAATTTTGATTAACACGCGCTCGCGCGGAATTTTCCGCGATTCGTAAATCTTGATTAACTGGCGGCCTTTGTTGATCGAGCCTTCCACGTCGAACGACAATCGCGCATCCGTCTCGGTCGAAACGCGACCCGGCACGATCTTCAAGATCTCGCAACCGAATTGCACGAGCAGATGATCGATGACGTCCTCGATCTGCGCCGCACCGCTTAGACCGGAACTCTTGCGGTCGGCCAGCACTTCATCCAGGAGATGGAAGTATTTTTCTTTCTGGGTGGCGGCATAAATGAGACTCGGATTGGTCGTTGCATCACGCGGCTTAAACTCCTTGATCGATTCGAAGTCGCCCGTATCGGCCACGACAACAGTAAATTTCTTTAGCTGTTCGAGTTGATTCAGCTTGGTTTTCTTTTCTTCGGCGACAGCGGTGCTCATGATTTTCCTCCGGTCTGCTGAACGCAGGATGCGTTCGCTTGGTCGCTAAAGGTAAGCCCGGCGCAGAAGATCGACAATCGGAAACTGACGAATGTCCAGCGATGCAGCGATCGGAGATCGCCGCTAGCAATCAGGCGGAAACGGCAGGCCGCGGTTCCGAAGAGCGCCGTGAACCGAGCGCGGCTTTCACGAAGTTGTTGCCCAGCTCCCACATCGGGCCGGGAAATTTCCGGCAGTCGGTCAGCACATCGTCCAGCGCGTTGACGAACATATCGATCTCGCGTTCGCCGATAATTAGCGGCGGCAAAATTTTCAGCACGTCCATGGCGTGTCCTGCCACCTGCGTGAGAATGCGATGTTTGCTCAGCATTTGGGTCACCACCATTTGCGCAAAAAGCACCTTGTCGATCTTGTGCAAAAGTTTCCACGCCATCTTGAGCTTGAATTCCTGCGGCTCATGAAATTCGATCGCAATCATTAGTCCTCTGCCGCGCACTTCCTTAATGAATGAATGCTTTTCTCGCAGGTTGTCGATCTTCTCCATGAGCAGGTCGCCCATCGTCGCGGCGTTCTCGACCAACTTCTCATCGTCGATTATTTCCAGCGCGGCCAGCCCGCAAGCCATCGCCAGATTATTGCGGCCGAATGTGGTCGAATGCACAACGCACCGGTCCAGGCGGGAAAAAGTTTTCTGATAAATGTCGCGCCGGGTCACGATCGCCCCGCACGGCACATATCCGCCGCTCAAGGTTTTCGCCAGCGTGATAATGTCCGGCTCCAAATTCCAATGTTGGAACCCGAACATTTTCCCGGTCCTTCCGAGTCCGGTTTGGATTTCATCGGAAATCAAAAGCGTCCCGTATTTACGGCAAAGCTCCTGGGCGCGGACGAAGAAATCTGTCCCGGGCGTTTTGCAGCCTTTGCCCTGCACCGTCTCGATCACAAACGCGGCGACATCGCGGGAACGCAGTTGTCGATCCAACGCATCCAGATCATCCAGCGGAACACGGGTATCGAATCCATCCATCAACGGCCCGAAACCTTCGGTAAAGCTTTCGCAGCCCATCAGCGAGAGCGAACCGAGACTCAAGCCGTGAAACGCGCTTTCAAGGGAAATAACGCGTTTTCGTCCCGTCGCTGCGCGGGCGAACTTCAACGCGCCCTCAATCGCCTCGGTCCCGGAGTTGCAAAAGAAGACGGCATCGAGATGTGGCGGGGTTCGTTTGACGATCGCCTCCGCGAGCAAACCACTCAACAACGAGCAATCCATCTGGACCATGTTCGGAAGATCGAGATCGAGCACATCGCGAATCGCCTGTTTCACCACCGGATGATTTCGCCCGATGTTGAAAACGCTGTAGCCGCTCAGAAAATCCAGATGCGGGTGGTTATCCATGTCGTAGAGATAGGCGCCCTCGGCCCGGGCATAGACTTTATCGAAGCCGATCACACGCTGCGCCGCCACCAGCGTGCGATTGATGTGCCGCTCGTGCAGTTGATAATTTTCGCCCAGCCGCGCGGCGATGATTTCTTTTAAGTCAAAGGCCACGCGCAATGTTCTCCGATTTGCGCCTGAAACGCAAATTGGTGAATCGGCCGCTCCGCCGGCGATGCTAGACAGATGCGGCTGCGCCGGCTGACTTTACATCGAGCGACGGAGCGCTCGATCCACCTACGGTTTCCAATCCTTGTAGGCCTCGTGGGCGCCTATCTCCAAATTGGTCTTTCCTGGCGAATGTCGCTCCAGTTGCGTGGCCAGCCATTGGAACCACTCAAAGGTCTTCTGCGAACCACTACGCCGGCGTTCTTCCTCGAC
This sequence comes from uncultured Verrucomicrobiae bacterium, assembly GCA_963815455.1. Taxonomy (GTDB): domain Bacteria; phylum Verrucomicrobiota; class Verrucomicrobiia; order Chthoniobacterales; family UBA10450; genus JBDTZF01. Next base: position 19,510 of record CAWFGO010000001.1, on the reverse strand, counting down.
ATACGGTCGCAACTTCCGCCAGGCGAGACGAATGGTGCCGCCCACGAGATCGGCGACCACCCGCAACGGGACGATTCGCGCAAACACCGAGTATCCGAGTCCTTCCAGAATTACCCCGACCGAGTGCGCCGCATTCAATACACTCGCATCCGCATCGATGTCCGCGGCGCTCGAGCCATCTGGGATGCTGTGAACGATGATCATCGATTTCATCCATTCCGGCGATAAAATCGCCTGCACCGCGGCGTAAGCCGCGCGCTCCTGCCGCGCTCGTCGCGATCGCTGTGCTTCGACCAGGCCGAAACCGACCCCGGTGATTACGGTGAGCGCCGTCGCCACGTTGGCAATTGTGCTGAGATCCACAATCCCACTGTGCGCCCCAGAGGCGAAAATGAAAAGCCGCAGGATTCACAAAGGAACCCTGCGGCTTTGAATTTTAGTGGCACCGGCATCTTGCCGATGATCATGGGCTGGAAGCCCATGCCACTATTTTGCTTAATCCTCGTCAACCACCACGCGTTCAACAACGCGCTTCTCGCCGGTGCCGGTGTAATAAACCTTCACCTTCTGTCCGCTCCGCAGCGGGGCAGTCAGGATTTTGCCCGCACCGTCAACGATGCGCGCAGCCGTGCCGAGAGCGAAGGAGACCGGGCCTTCTTCACTTTTGACTACGATGGTTTTTCCGGGCTCGTAGGTTGTAACCGTGCCGGCAGAATACGTCGTAGTCGTTTGGGTTGTTGTTGCCGGAGCGGTCGTTGTCGTTGTTCGCTCCGTCGTAGTGCTGGTTTGCGCAAACGCCATTGGCGCCACGAGCGCGCAAGCGAGTGCAATAATTGTTCTCTTCATTTTGCTTCCCTTCTTTTGTTGATGATGTTTGACCTCTCTGATTCGTGAGCGAGATACTCGACGGATGCCGCAGTTGCGTTAACTTTTCCTGTCGATGACAAACGCCAAACCGACCACTGATCCGAAAATCACACCGGAACTCGTGAAACAGCACGGACTTACGCCGGAAGAGTTCGAACGGATAAAAAAAATTCTCGGTCGCGAGCCTAATTTTACCGAACTGGGAATTTTTTCGGTTATGTGGAGCGAGCACTGTTCCTACAAGAATTCGCGGAAAGAGCTGAAGAAACTTCCGACTACCGGGCCGAACATTTTGGTGAAAGCGGGTGAAGAAAACGCCGGCGTGGTTGATATCGGCGATGGTTGGGCGATCGCTTTCAAGATCGAGAGTCACAATCATCCCAGCGCGATCGAACCGTTCCAAGGCGCGGCGACCGGCGTGGGCGGAATCATTCGCGACATTTTCACGATGGGCGCGCGTCCGGAATTTTGTCTTAACTCGTTGCGATTTGGCCCAATTACGCCGGCTGTGGTGAACTCCGGAGAACCGCATCGCTGCGCCAATCGGCGGCTGTTCACCGGTGTTGTGTCCGGCATTGCGCATTACGGAAATTGCATCGGCATTCCCACGATCGGCGGCGAAATTTATTTCGATCCCAGCTTCGAAGGCAATCCGTTGGTGAATGTTTTTTGTCTCGGCGTTCTTCGGCACGAGCAACTCGCGCGTGGCGCGGCACGAGGCGTTGGCAACCCGGTTTTCTACGTCGGCGCCGAGACTGGACGTGATGGCTTGGCCGGGGCGGCGTTCGCTTCGCGCGAACTGACCGAAGAATCGAAGGAAGATCGTCCGGCCGTGCAAGTGGGCGATCCGTTCAAGGAAAAGCTTCTGCTTGAGGCTTGTCTCGAACTTCTGGCCCGCGATGCGGTCGCCGGAATTCAAGACATGGGCGCAGCGGGGTTAACCTGTTCCACTTGCGAAACAGCCAGCCGCGGCGGCAGCGGGATCGAGATCGATCTGGCCAAGGTTCCAAAGCGCGAACCCGGAATGACGCCGTATGAAATTCTGCTCAGCGAATCGCAGGAACGCATGCTGATCATCGCCAAACGCGGCAAAGAAAATATCGTGCGCGAAATTTTCGATAAATGGGATGTGCCGTGGGCGGAGATTGGCCGGGTAACCGATGACGGCATGATGCGCGTCCGCAATAACGGCAGCATCGCCGCGGAAATCCCGGCCAAACCCCTGGCCGACGAAGCGCCCCTCTACTCACGCGAGGCAAAGAAGCCTCACAGCGGACACGGAGGATACAACGGATTTGCTGAAGATATCTTGCCGGCGCCAGACCTCCGTGACATTCTGCGAGATTCCTTGCGGCAATTGCTGCGCGCTCCGACCATCGCATCCAAGAACTGGGTCTATCGCCAATACGATCACACCGTGCGCACCGGCACGGTGGTGAAACCCGGCTCCGATGCCGCCGTTTTCTTCGTTCGTTATGCGAACAAGATTTTGGCCGCGACGACCGATTGCAATTCGCTCTATTGCGCCCTCGATCCGCGCGAAGGCGGAAAAATCGCCGTCGCCGAAGCCGCGCGCAATCTCACTTGTTCTGGCGCGCGCCCGCTGGCCGTGACCGACAACCTAAACTTCGGTAATCCTTACAAGCCGGAAAATTTCTGGCAATTGCGCGAAGCCGTCGAAGGAATTGCCGAAGCCTGTCGCGCATTCGGCACGCCCGTCACCGGCGGAAACGTCTCCTTGTATAACGAGAGCCCGGCCGGAGTTGTCGATCCTACGCCGACCATTGGCATGGTCGGACTGATCGATGACGAGAAGCACATCACCACGCAATGGTTCAAGAATGCGGGCGACGAGATTATTTTGGTGGGAATGGCATGGGCTTCCAGCCCAGTCTCATCGGCAGGATGCCGATGCCACGATGCTCGGCGGCTCGCATTATCTGAAAGTTTGTCATGGCAAGAAATTGGTCCGCCGCCACAGGTCGATCTTGCCCACGAGATCAAAGTCCAAAACGCAGTGCGCGATTTGATTCGCGAAGGCGTGGTCAAGAGTGCGCACGATTGCAGTGAAGGCGGTCTCGCTGTCGCGTTGGCAGAATGTTGTTTTAATCCGGAAAAACTTCTCGGCGCCGATGTCGATCTAGCGGGCGACACGCCCGCCGCTACACTTTTCAACGAATCGCAATCGCGCATCGTGATTTCCATTGCGCCAGACAATGTCGAAAAGACGATGTCGATGTTGCGCGAGCGCGATGTTCCATTTCAACAACTCGGCAAAGTCGGCGGCGACGAATTGCGGATTCGAGTTAACGAGCGAGGAATTTCGCTGGCCGATTTCCGATCTTTATGACGATTGGTGGAATGCGATCCGGCGCGCGGTGGAATCCGATTCGGAAAGAATCCCAAGTCTTTGAAACGCTTTGTAGGGCGACGGCTGACAGCCTGCCGAATCGGCTGAACAGTGGAAGCTCGTCAGCTTCCCCCACAGAATGAGAATCGCGCCGATTGAATCAGCCCTGATTTAGTGGATCATCTACTGTGACCTCTCCAGACACTCGAACGATCGACATCTCCGAGCCGACTGAGGCCGAGTCCTATCCGCAGCACGAGTGCGGGCTCTTCGGCGTGTATGGTCATCCGAACGCGGCGGTATTGACCTATTACGGACTTTTCGCGCTTCAACATCGCGGGCAGGAGAGCGCCGGTATTGTGACGACGAGCGGACCCGATCAGACGTTTCTGCAAGCCAAAGGGATGGGACTCGTGTCGCAAGTATTTGGTCAGGAAGAGCTGGAAAAACTCAAGGGGACGCGTGCGATCGGTCACACCCGCTATTCCACGACCGGGACCAGCACGATCAAAAACGCGCAACCGTTCGTGGTCGATTGCGTGCGCGGCCAGCTCGCCATTGCGCACAATGGCAACCTGACGAACGCCGATGTTTTGCGCGACGAGCTGGAACGGAAAGGCTCGATTTTCCAAACCACCGCCGACAGCGAAATCATTTTGCATCTTGTTGGCGCGGCCGGCCGATAACGGCGCGAGCGTTTTATCGGCGTTACGCCGGATCGAAGGCGCGTTCTCGCTCATCATCATGAGCGAGCGCGAACTGATCGCGGTGCGCGATCCGTTCGGGTGGCGACCGCTCTCGCTTGGCAAACTCGACGGCGCTTACATTTTGGCCTCCGAAACGTGCGCGTTCGATCTGATTCACGCCGAGTTCATTCGCGAGATCGCGCCGGGGGAAGTGTTCATTATCGATGAAAACGGGTTGCGCTCGGAATTTCCGTTTCAACCGCAGCAGCCAGCCTTTTGCATGTTCGAATACGTTTATTTCGCTCGGCCCGACAGCATCATCGGCGGAGTCAACGTCGGCAAAGTGCGGACCGAGATGGGGCGCGAGCTGGCCAGAAAATTCCCAGTCGAAGCCGACATCGTGATCCCGGTCCCGGATTCAGGAAATTACGCCGCGCTCGGGTTCGCCCAGGAGTTGAAGATTCCGTACCAGCACGCGTTTGTGCGCAATCACTACATCGGCCGCACTTTTTTGCAGCCGAGCCAGCTCATTCGCGATTTCGATGTGCGAGTAAAATTGAATCTGGTGAAGGAAATGGTCGCCGGGAAACGGGTGGTAGTTGTTGATGATTCCATTGTTCGCGGAACAACGGCGCGGGCCGGGTGGTGAACTTGCGCGAAGCAGGCGCGAAAGAGGTCCACATGCGTGTGAGTTGCCCGCCGCATCGGTTTGCCTGCCATTACGGCATCGATTTTCCCGATCCGGAAAAGTTGATCGCCAATCGGATGTCGATGGATGAAATCTGCAAGTATCTCGGCGTGGACAGTCTGGGCTATCTCGATTTCGAAGGAATGGTACGCGCCACCGGTAAACCGGTGAACGAGTTCTGTCTTGCCTGCTTCAACGGCGATTATCCATTGCCGGTCGATCCCGCGCTCGACAAGTTCATCATGGAAAAACGAGAGAACCGCGCCAAAGCGCTGGCCGATCAGGAAGCGCACCCGACGTTGTTCGGGGATCTGAAGTAAATGACGAAGCTCGAATGACGAATGCCGAAGGAATGCTCAAATGACGAAAACGCCCTGCTGTTTCGTCATTGGTGCTTAGTCATTGATTCGTCATTCGACATTCGGATTTCGTCATTCGCCCGCACCTTAGCGATTGCGGCCACGGTAGATCAACACGCCCCAGCCGACGGCTGCGAAACTGAGCAATGCGAATGTGCTCGGCTCCGGCACAACATTGATCACCAACGTTCCTGGTGGATTAATGTTATTATCATTAAAGTCAGTATCCGTGACTTCCGAGATCCGCGGGCTTTGGCTGACGGTGCGCAGAGTGAATGAACCAGTCGGTGCGGCGGCGGCTACCGAGAACGTTATCGTGTTAATTTGATAAGTCCCCGGAGGAACGGACTTCGACGAGGGGTTGCTGACAGTTCCGCCCAAATCAAATTTTTCACCCCATGTACCTCGCTGCCAATGCCACCGGTAAAGAAAATCGGATAGACCGGTTGTCCGTGCTGAGGAAATGTGAACCACTGGATGTTCGTGATTGTGATGTAAGGCGCTAGCGCACTTTGCACCTCAAGCCAGTAGGAAAGCCCGATCGCATTGTAGCCACCAAACGTCAGAAAGACGTCGAGGTTCACCGTCGTGCCGGGAGTCCACACTGACGGGCCGGAAAATGTGATTGACTGTGTGTGCTGCTGCCCAAGAACGGCGCTTGTCGCCATCAAGGCGCAGATGATCGCTATGAGTAATCTCTTTTTCGTGGCTTGAGGTCTCGACTCTACAGAGTACGAAGATTTACACAGATTGGGCAACTCCAAAATCTCAGTGAAATCTGTGGATAATGTAAATTGTCGATCTACAAATTGAAGCAATGAAAAAGGCTTACGCGCGCGGAGGTTCTCTGCTACTTTTTCTTAAAAATCCATTTATCGGCAACGAACTGTAAATGCTGTTTCTCCTCGCGCCCAAATCGATTAACCGCCAGCCGAACGCCATCCCAGGAATAGTCATCTCCGAAGAGAACCCCATTGGCAGAAACCAGCGGCCAGTAGTTGCAAAGGTCGCTGTACACATCTTCTTCTTCATGGCTTGCATCGATGTAAACCATTTCCGGTGTAATGCCATAATAGCGGAGCCATAGGGCAGCAATCGAAGCAGTTTGGGGGAAAGGGATAATTTGATTCTGAAATCCTTCGAGACAAACGTTCGCAAGAAACTGGTAATAAACTGACGGATAGCCATGTCGAAGCTTCAGGCTCAAGTAACGTTCTCGGTCGGCGTGCTCCGTCCAAAACTCCAACGCGCCCAGCCACGTGTCCACGCATAAGATTTGGGTAGCTAATCCCGCCCCGCGCGCAACGGACGCCATTTGCAGTGCCGAATTGCCTTTCCAACTACCTACCTCAACGATCAGCCGGGGCTTGATATCCAGAATGAGCTCTCGAAATGCGGGTGAATCGCCCCCCCAGCCGCTCGCATCAAAAGCGTAAGAGCGGAAGTCGAATCCTTCATATGGATTAGCCTTGTGGAGAAGATCCATTAACCGCCCCGGCGAGGAACGCTCGCGACTGATTGGGCCGGTTACGTGAATTGGACGCGCCCGGATCTTTTTGACACTGTAACCAGCTTTGTACAAGATCGTTTTGGCGATTGAGTGTAGAGCACCGCGCGTCATCACTTTTCAGATCGATCAACGGGTTGCCATCCAGCTTGGAATTATTTGCTCGATTAGATTGAGGTTCGAAGCCAGTACTTGCCGGCAGCGTAAGACCATGAAAATTCGTAATAGCCCGCGCCGGGAATCTCGACGTTCATGATCGGGCCTGCGGTTACATACGATTCAGGAATGTTGAGCGTAAACGCTCTTGTTGCATGGAGACGATAAATGAGAGATTGACCTCCAAGTGGAGGTCGTGAAAAGACCACGTCTTCAAGGTTTTCCGTTTGTTCGGAATGGTATTGATGGGTTCCAGTGCTTCCTACCGGCCAAGCCAAAGTTACAGTCGTTGTGTCTGCGAGCGCGATGTCATCAAAAAATTCTCCATGTATTCGAGGCGGAAGAACGGCCTTGCTAAAGTCGGTCAGTTGATACACCGGGTCTGGCGGATTTGATAAGGCGGCCATGGCGGCGTTGATCTGTTCGTGATACGCGGCGATCGATAGGCAGGCGCTAGCGTCTTCAGCTAGAGGGCCTAAAAAGATCAATTCATTGTCTTGAATTATAAAGAAAGGCATTCCGTAGTCGGTGGTAAACGGAAAGCCAATTCGCTTCCAGAAGATGGCCCGCCTCGAATCATCTGACTTCTTGACACCGATTATTCTGCCTTCAGCTATTGGACTACCTCTCGCTATCTCCCCCACATAAGCATTCTGGGTTTGATCAACTATTGCGACGAGGCGACCGAGCTGTTGACGCTCGTAAAAGACTGGGAGGACTTTCGCAGGAATAATGGAACTCGGGACCGGCCTGCCTAATACACCAATTCTGATCACCGCATCCACACCCGACGGAATTATCGGGATGTCAACATGACTGATTATGGTTCGCGTGATTGCAGCGTCGCTGTGAGTGTAAAAAACAAGTTCTGTCCCGTCGGGCGGCGGCGAAACTGGCCTGCCAGGATCGCCAGCCATGCAGACGTGCAAAGGCGAGATTAAAGTAAAACCATTCCCTGCGTAAGTCGAATTCGAAGCAGGGATACACGTCAAATCGACATAGGGTGGCGGAAGGAAGCTATACTGGCCGGAAGAACTCAGCACCTGTCCATAAAGCCAGTTGGCGTTGTTTCTCTGGCCCGGCGACGAGTATAATGCGGTATTCTCGCCTATCAGTGCCTCCGACAATCGTTCGTCAATGTCATCGTCCGCCCCTATGTAATCATTGAGCGGGCTATCGGGCATGGATAAACGTAAAGGACGCGGCTCGATGCTGCAAGTGTGTAGGCAGAATTGCTCGGGCATGTTACAATTTATGACGGACAGACAGAATTTCGCTTCGAGGATCCTGACAATCGGTATTCGCGATATTGCCATTCGAGCCTATGTGCCTGTGACGACTCTGCCATTCGTGGTTCGCACGACCAAAAGATAGGGCTTAGCCGATTACATAGACTTTAGTTTTGAAATAAATCGGCGAGAATTTGTGAAGTCTGTGAAGAAGAAAAAGTCCTACGCATCTGCCGGCGTGGATGTTGATCTTGGCAACCGGCTCAAGCGGCGCATTCAAGGGCTGGTTAAACAAACGCATGGCCCGAACGTTCTTGGCAAGATCGGCGGGTTCGGCGGTTTGTTTCAGGCGAATTTTCGCGACATGCGCGAGCCGATCCTGGTTTCCAGCATCGATGGCGTCGGGACGAAACTGAAGATTGCTTTCGCACTAAATAAACACGACACGGTTGGCGCCGATCTGGTGAACCATTGCGTGAACGACATCGCCGTCGTCGGCGCACGTCCATTGTTCTTTCTCGATTACATCGGCTGCGAAAAATTGGAACCGCGTGTATTCGATCAACTGCTGCGCGGATTCTCCCGCGCGTGTCGCGCGGCTGGTTGCGCGTTGATTGGCGGCGAAACGGCGCAGATGCCCGGAATGTACCGAAAAGGCGAATACGATCTCGCGGGTTGCATCGTGGGCGTGGTCGATCGCGCGAAAATGATCGATGGATCGAGAATCAAGCCAGGCGATGTAGTTCTCGGTCTCGCTTCAAATGGTCTCCATACGAACGGTTACTCGCTCGCCCGAAAGATCCTGTTCGAAAAAATGAAAGTGAAACCGAAGAATGTAGGCAAAGAACTTTTGCGCGTGCACAAGAATTATCAGCCGCTCCTTGAGAAAATCCCGAGCGGCATGATCAAGGGTCTCGCGCATATTACCGGCGGCGGTTTGATCGATAATCTGCCGCGCGTCCTTCCAAAGAATTGCGACGCCGTGATCGACACCAAATCGTGGCGCGTCCCACGCATCTTCCAAATCCTGCGGCAAAACGGCGATGTCGATCCTGCGGAGATGTATCAGGTTTTCAACATGGGCATCGGGATGGTTGCGGTCGTTGCCGAGCGCGACGTGAAGAAAACGATGTCGATCCTGCGCGCGAAGCGGATTGGCCGCATCGAGCACGGCTCGGGGAAAACCCGATTATTGTCGTAGCCGCGGATATCGCGGATTGCGTAGATTGTTTTTGCATTTATCCGTGTAGATCTGCGTAATCCGCGGTCGGTTCAAAATATGAAACAGCGAAAGCTTGGACGCGGCGGGCCGGTTGTATCAGCCGTCGGGCTCGGCTGCATGGGGATGTCGGATTTTTACGGCGGACGCGATGAGGAAGAATCAATCGCTACGATTCACCGCGCGCTCGATCTCGGGATCACTTTCTTCGATACCGCCGATATGTACGGGCCGCACACGAACGAGCAATTGCTCGGACGCGCGCTGCGCGGACACCGTGAACGGGTCGTCATCGCGACAAAGTTCGGAATTCTGCGCGATCCGGATAAGCCGGAGTTTCGTGGCATCAGCGGTAAACCGGACTACGTGATTGAATCTTGCGAAGGAAGCCTGCGTCGGCTCGATGTCGATGTAATTGATCTTTATTATCAACATCGGGTCGATCCTGACACGCCGATCGAGGAGACTGTCGGAGCGATGGCCGATCTTGTTCGCGAAGGCAAAGTGCGTTTTCTCGGCTTATCCGAAGCCGGCGCCGAAACGATTCGACGCGCGCACGCCGTCCACCCGATTACCGCTCTACAGTCCGAGTATTCGCTTTGGACACGTGATCCGGAGGAGGAGATACTTAGTGTTTGTCGCGAACTCGGAATCGGTTTTGTTCCTTACAGTCCGCTCGGCCGCGGATTTCTCACCGGGCAATTCAAGCAATTCGAGGACTTGCCGGAGGACGATTACCGGCGCACATCGCCGCGTTTTCAGGGAGAAAATTTCCAGCGCAATCTCGACCTGGTCGAACGCGTCGCCGAGATCGCGCGCGAGAAATGCTGCAGCCCGGCCCAGCTCGCGCTGGCCTGGGTCCTGGCCCAAGGGCAGGACATTGTTCCGATTCCCGGAACGAAACGCCGGAAATACTTGCAGGAAAATGTTGGTGCGTTGGATGTCGATCTTACGAGCGAGGATTTGCAGCGAATCGACGAAATCGCGTCGAAAGATGCATTTGCCGGTTCGCGTTATCCGGAAGCGATGATGAAACTGCTCAACCGCTGAAGATCGACCACCGACTACGAGACCACTGACATCTGACCGCCCGACCAACGCATCAGTCCGATTGCAACGAGACTCGTAATGGTAGCGACGACCTTGCTGAGTTTGCCGGCTTCTTTCTCGACCGCGCGGATAAGTCCGTGCAAACAGGCGAAGGCGACCTTTGTTTGCTCGCGCAAAACGTCGGCTTCTCCCGAAGGCAAGTAATAGAGTCGCTGCGCCAAGTGGATAAAATATTGGGTCTCGGACAACGAGCCTCGCGCAATGTAAAGGAAATGAAGATAGTCTTTTTTACTTTCTCGCGAAGCGCCTTCGACAATATTGGCCGGAACTGAATAAGAAGCGCGACGCAATTGACTTGTTAACCCATAGATTTCCTCCCGCGGGAACGATCGTGTGCGTTCATAGACTGCAACGGTCAAATCATCCGCCAGCCTCCAAGCATCAATCTTCGTGTAATCTCTCATAGTCTGTTCTCCTTCTAGTCTTTGGTCTTGTTGTCAGTGGTCAGTCGTCTTGTGGTCTTCGCTTCGGCACCAAGGCGCTCGCGAACATCGTTTGCACAATTTCACCGCGCTGATTGGTGGTGACGTTTCGGATGCGAATAATTCCGTTTTTCGGTTTCGACTTCGACGGCCGGACATCGACGATCTCGGTTTCGACCTGTAACGTATCGCCGGGGCGAACCGGATTTGGCCAGCGCAGTTCATCCACCCCGAGGCCGATTGCGCCTTCGGCAAAGTTCATTGTCTGGACAAAAAGCCGCATCGAGATGGATGCCGTGTGCCAGCCGCTCGCGATCAATCCTTTGAAAATCGTCTCCTTCGCTTTTTTCGGATCGAGATGAAACGGCTGGGGATCGAACTCGACGGCGAAGTTGATGATCTGCCTTTCAGTGACTTCGAACCGGCCCGAGCGAAACCGGTCACCCGCCTTCAAATCGTCGAAGCAGCGTTGCTTCATCGAAACGACGACGTCTCTGTCGTACATCGCGGCTGGCTCAGTGATTAGGAGCTTTTTCTGCACCGATAGCCGCGCGGTTCAAAGAGGCGACGATGTTTTCAAAACGCGGGTCGGTGCGAAGCGGGTCCCAGAAAGGATTGAGACGCAGATCTCCGTAGTTCATACAGCCGGGAAGTCCTGCGGCCGCGGCCAGTTGTTCGAAGGCGGCATCTTTATCGCCGACCGCAGCGTAAATGGCCGCCAGATATTGAATGCATAGTTCTCCATCAATTGCGTTTTTGGTGAGCGGCATCAACGCCACTGCTCTTCGCCCTTCCTGGACCGCGGCCTTCTTGTTCCCGAGTGCGGCGTCCACCAGACCGAGAGCGCATGAAACAGTACCATCCTCTGGTTGGTCACGAAGATTCTTACGCAGTTCGCTCCGAGCCTTCATGAATTCCGACCGTGCGCCAGCGGCGTCACCGCGGAGAAGAGCCACGCGGCCTGCACACCACGCCAGCGGGAAAACAATGCCTTCGGGGCCATACCCATTTGGTCCCATTACCGACAGGGCGCGAGCTGAGGCGTCGGCATCGCGCTCGGCGATTGCCAAATCAAACCAATCGTCGGCAATCATAGCCGCGTTGCTTGGGCTTGCCGCAACCAGACTCTCAATGACTAAGTGAAGAGGCCGGGTATCGCCGCGTTGATCGAGATCGACCGTGGCACGACCTATTTTTGCCCGCATGCTTTGGGGCGCGAGCGCGAGCGCGCGGTCGAACATCGCGGCCATTTCGGAATAGCGACGGAGGAATTTATAGCTAAGCGCCATCTGGCTTGGAATAATCGGATTGCGCGGGTCCAACTCCGATGCCCGCTTCAAGTTAGCCATTGACTCTTTCCAGTGTCCTTGCCGCCGATCGATATAGCCGGCCAAAAGGAACACCATCGGATTGTTGGGCAAACTGTTTTTTGCCGCGGAGAGCTCCTGCCGCGCGCGATCATAATCGAGATAGCCCCAATAAAGATGCCTGGCCAGGGCGAGGTGCGCTTCTCCGGAATCGGGGTTGCGGTGGCGCAGAGATTGAATGGCTGCATCGGCCAGGGCAAGTCGTTGCTCTGAATGATCGAACCAGGCCCAGTAAATCTGGTCGTGAGCATGGGCCAATTGGTAATAGGCCAGAGAAAACGACGGATCCTGTTTGGTCGCGGCCTCCAGCAGTCTCACTGCTTCAAATAAGTTCTCTCTTTTGGGCTCGCCAAAAGTCGATTTGTTGATGAGCACTCTGGCGTGCGCGTAGAGGTCGAAGGCGATCAGGTCCACCGTCGGTTGTCGTCCGATGGCGATCTTTTCCGCGGGCGAAAGTTCGGTTTTCAGTTCGGCAACGATTTTTTCGGCCAGCTCGCTTTGTATCGTGAACATGTCGTCTGGCGCTCGCTCGTATTCGCCGACCCAGACATTGGTGCCGGTTTGGGCGTCGATCAGCTGCACATGCACGCGCACCTGATTGGACGTGCGCTCGACACTGCCCTTCATCACGTAGGCCACGCCGAGCGTCTGAGCAATCTCGCGGAAATCGCGTTTCGTAGCCGGCTGGTATTGCATCACGGAGGTGTTGCTAATGACCTTTAATCCACGAATTCTGGCTAAATCCGCCAGGGTCTCATCGTGCACACCTTCAGTGAAATAGGCACTTTCGTTATCGTTACCGACATTGGCAAAGGGCAGGACGGCAATGCTCTTTTCCCTAACAGGATGCGCGGAGCTCGGCGGAACGACGCGATGGGAAAAAAGGAAAAAACTCGCAATTGCTGCAATGACGGAAAAAAGCCATACGGCCGCGGCGCCGGCCAGTTTGGGATTTCGCTTCGACCAGCGCCAAATGCGGACTGGCGGGAGAAGTGGGCGGGCAATGATGGGCCGGCATTCCAGCCAGCGCGTGAGATCTTCGGCCAAATCGCCGGCCGATTGATAACGCGCCTGAGGTTCGCGTTCCAGGCAGCGTGCGCAGATTGTTTCCAGATCGCGATCGACCGAGGCGGTAAGTGTGCGCAACTTGGGCGCTGGCTTTTCCGCGGCTTGCCTGATCACGGCAAGCGCGTGTTCGCCGAGAAATGGGGGACGTCCCGCGAGCAAATCGAACAAAATTGCGCCGAGGCTGTAGATATCGGAGGTCGGATTCAAGGTTGTCGCCGAGCCGCTCGATTGTTCGGGCGCAATGTAGCCGGGCGTCCCGAAAATCGTGAGTGTGCGAGTGAGATCGCTCGCCTGGGTGAGCCATTTCGCCAGGCCGAAATCGGTCACCAGCGGTTCGCCTCGGCCGTCGAGCAAGATGTTTCCTGGCTTCAGGTCGCGATGAAGTATTCCCTGGCTGTGCGCGTATTGGACAGCCCGCGTTACCTTTACCATCAATCGAACAACTTCCGAAGGCTGGTTGCGGAGTCGAGATCGGGCTTGGAGCAACGTGCCTCCCACGGCGAATTTCATGCTGAAAAACGGCAGGCTGTCTTCCGTCTCGCCCACTTCGTAGATCGGCAGGATATTTGGATGGTCGAGACTCGCCGCCGCTTCCGCTTCCCGGCGGAAACGCGTCAGTGTTTCGCGCGAATCGGAGTGGAAACTCAACACTCGCTTGAGTGCGACAATGCGGCGGGAATGCCGTTGCCGCGCGCGATAAATAACACCCATCCCGCCGCGGCCGATTTCCTCCAGAACCTGGTAGTTGCCAATTCGCCAATCGGCATCTCGCACGTCGATTTCGGTGAGCACCGCGGCCAGCGTTTGGCGATCGCTGCCGCCGCCCTCGAGCCCAGGGTGCAGCATGCAATTTACGCACAGTCCATTGGCGATTTGCACTGTCGATCCGCACTGTTTGCAACCGGATCTCTCGTGAGCGTCGCCGGGCGCCGCATCGGTCAGGCCGTAAAACGTCATTGATTCGCTCCAGCCGCCAACGCGGCGCACAAATAACGGAGCTCGTCATCAATGACGATCGGGGCTTCGACGGTGTGGGCCACTTCCTCGCGCAGCAGCCGGCGATAACGTTCCCGCAGCTCGTGGAGCAACCGTTTGGCCGATCCCTCCGAAACACCCAGGCGCTTGGCCAGATCGACAATGGAAACGTCGGCGCGCTCAGCGCTGAGAACACTGCTCAAAACGTCGAACACGCGCCGTCGTCCCTGGCTTTCGCATTCTTCAGCCAGCTCTCGCAATGCGTGCTCCACGACCGTGGCTGCCCAGCGCAGATCGAACAAACGCTCTGCGGGCCAGCTCTCCAGCGCGTGCTCCGGAATCGACAATCGTGATGGAGCTTCCGCCATCCAATCATCCCACGAGATGAACTGGATGTCGCCTCCACGCTTGCGCGTGCGATGTTTGTCCTTCATGTCATTCAGGAAATTCTGAAGCGCATGCAGCAGGTAAGTGCGGAACCGGCCCCGGTCCGGATCGGCCCGGTGAAGCAATTTGCCTCCAAGCACCGCGAGAAAAAAATCCTGGGTAAGGTCCTGGGCATCGGTGACGGAATAGCCGCGACGGCAGATGAATGCGAAAATCGGCCGCCAATAGGTCTGGCAGAGTTGCCCCAGCGCCTCGCGGGCGATGGCCGTATTGTCTCTGGCGTGGGTACAGTCGAGCACGACGCTCCAGCGGGTCGTCGTAAAGCGGCTGGGGCTTCGATTACCCGCGGCTAAGGGGTCGGTCATTACAATCGGCGATGGTAACAACTATACATTTGATAGACAATCCAAATCCGAGCCCTTTCATCACACCCAGTTTGTGTGCTGACACCTGGGGCATTCGGTCTGAAACCGGTTCAACTTCTCCGCAGAAAGGCCAGGCAGCTGCAAACCGCACATCCCGCAACTTCCCGCTTTGCCACCGGGCGGCCGCATTAGACAAGCGATCGCGACCAGGAGAACGATCAGCAGGCCAAGCGCAATCGCGGCGGTCATTACGTCATTATCTCTTTCCCGGAACTTATCACAGGCTGTTAAAAGGTTTCGAGCCGGCGGGCTCCCCTCAGATGATGTAAGAGTTATCTGACAAAATAGGCGCACGGTTCAAGAAGAAAGTGCTTGCCACCCTTTCCAAGGGCCGATTTTGGAATTGTCTGGGTGCCTTTTCTGGCCGATAGGTTCGCGGATGGGCGGGCGATTTGTCGTGCAACCCGCGGGAAGACATGACCTTGCATTGACCTATCTCCCAGGAGACGAGACCGAATGGACTTCACAATAGGGGCAATTAAGGAGAAGCCGATTCGGCATCTCCTCGAGAACAGCTTAGAAATAATCGGCATTTGCAGCTCCGACGGGACGATTCAATATGCGTCTCCGGCAGTGACCCGCATCGCGGGATATACTGAAAGCGAGCCCGTCGGCCGAAACTTCTCGGAATTCGTGCATCCAGAGGATTTGGTCGCGGTGGTGGAGGCTTTTAGGGCTGCACAGGAAAAGGATGGGGTCTCGAAAGAGGTGACATGTCGGTATCGACACAAGAACGGGGCATGGTATTGGGCCGAGTGCGTTTGGACCAGCCATCTTTGCGACCCGAAAATTGGGGCGGTCATCATCAATCTCCGTGACGTTACCGCTCGGAAAACCATCGACACGGAGCTCAATCGTTCTCGAATTGAGTTACGGGCACTGGCCAAGCGTAATCAGACATTAGTAGAGGACGAGTCGAAGCGCCTCTCCATAGAGATGCACGATCGGATGGGGCAAAGTCTCACCGCCTTGAAGCTGGCGGTAATTTCCCTAGAGCAAGCTTTGAAGAAGGAATATGGAGCGGATTGCCTTAGAAAATTGGGTGAGACACTTGGAAGATATGAACAAGTCCATCAACGAGGCGATGAGCACGGCTCGGAGCGTGTCACTGGACTTGCGTCCGAGAACCCTTGACCAATTGGGTCTGGTGGCAGCGTTGGAGGAGGAATCCAGAGCATTCGAGAGACGGACATCGATTGCTTGCAAGCTCTCGCTTCCCGAAAACGAGCCCTCTGGTCGATCCGGAGAAGGCCACAGCGGTGTATCGCATTTTCAAGGAGGCGCTAACCAATGTGGTCCGACACGCAAATGCTTCCGAGATTTCTGTCGATCTTAATTTCACGGATCGGAATCTGCGGTTGGTAGTTTCCGATAACGGAACGGGCCGTCTGCCGCGCCGTAAGGGCGCCTTTTCCGGTCTCGGTTTGATCGGAATGCAGGAACGCGCGCTTACCGTGGGACTACAGGCCAATATTATTGGTACCGCGAGGGGGACCCGGGTCGTGGTGGAAGGACCTTGTGACGCAAGCTAAGACCCTGAGATTTTTCATTGTTGACGATCATCCTCTTGTCCGGAGCGGTGTCCGACAGGTGCTGGGGAATTTTTTCGAAGCTGAATTCGCCGAAGCGCAAAACGCCATGGAAGCGATCGGCTATTGCATCTGCAACGCCGTCGATCTCATTTTGCTCGATGTGAGTCTGCCGGGCCGAAGTGGCTTTGATCTATTGGGGGATCTAAAACTGCGTTGGCCAAATACCGCAGTTCTGATGCTAAGCATGAATGACAGCGCGCAATTCGTGCGACGAGCCCAGCGGGGCGAAGCCGATGGCTATGTCTCGAAAGCGACGTTGGAAGGCGAATTGATCCATGCCATCGAGCAGATCCTTCGCGGCAACGCCTATTTTGGCCAGGAATTTAGCGGAGAAAAGAAGCGCGCGATCAATCCGGGAAGCAAATCGTTTGATTTGGAGGGTCTATCGCCGCGTGAGTTCGAAGTTTTCCAAATGATCATCGCTGGCAGAAAGGGCATCGAAATAGCGTCCCATTTGTCGATCGATTCCAAAACGGTGAGTACCTATCGGGCTCGTCTTCTCAAGAAGCTTGGCCTGCGCTCGAATGTCGAGCTGACCCAATACGCAGCGCGCGTGGGATTGTTACAGTAAAGCCAGGAGGTTTTTCCCTTATTTGCGCGGATGTAGGAAAAATTATCTCACTTGAATTGGGAATTGTCGGCCTACTCTGGCCAGCACGGTTGCCAGATTGGATCAACGAGATTGCATCCCATTTAGGTAGTGCCCGAGCGTATTATAACATTGACATATGGCATCCAAAAATGGTGATCTATTATGCGTAGGATAAATCTTACGCTCTCATTATCATAAATAGTGTGAGAAATCAAGAATCATGGACAGTCGATCTATCGGGTTTAGTCAACCAAGCTGCGGTTGACCAAGGGCGGCAGCTTATTCAGAAGGGACCTCTCCCTCTAAGAAAGCGCAGCTAACAAGTGAAGCACCCCCAGGGTTCGCATTGCGTTCCGCGCCATCGGTGTCACCGAATTTTCGGCGCCAGGCCGTCCAAGGCCGAACACCCCGCTCGTCCTCGCGGTGTGGGCCGACGCCAAAACTCTGCCGATTGCTCCTATTTTTCCCTCGTGGGTGAGAATTTTTCGTAGGTTGACCACAAAAAATTCCCAAAGGATAACCTCCTGTGACAAGAACTACTCGCTTGGCGGATTCATGCCATTCGAATTCCTGGCGGGAGGAGTTCTTTGCTTTTTTCGCGAACCTCCCCGCGCAGTTCTCGGAGAAGGGTACTGGGGCAAGAAATAACGAAGAAGAAATGCTTGTCGGTCGAAATCCGGCTACCAACCAAGGGCGGCAGCTTGCCCCGGAAGTTCGAACATGAAAGAGGGCCTAACCAGACCCTCTTTTGTCGCTTTGGTCTGCAGAAATCACTGAATCAGGGGTGGGCTAGAAACAATTCCACCGTGGGCTTAATAATGGCCGAGGCTGGCCTCAAAACGAGGCTTTTTTCTCGCGTCCAGTTGTCCCGTGTCGTCGATCTTGATCGCGGCGAGAATTCCATAAGTCGTTTGTCGAAAAGGAGAAATGCGTGCGCGGCGATTCTGGTTTCCTGAATATCGAAAGAATTGGCACGGCTCGTGGTAATGCCTGCGACGGAAACGACTGACAACGCGTAGATAAATTCCCTATGGGGTTGCCGAAAGAATGAACGGTTTCGACCGAAAAATGGGCCGATCAACCAAGGGCGGCCGCTTGCTCCGGAAGACTGGCGCGCCAAAATTGGCGAACGGCTCCTTTCCCGGGCCGGCTCGACGAAAATCACCGGAAAACGGAGCGAATGGAGATTCTGGCCATGATTCATCGCCGGCAACGGATGCAGCCCACGGGATTGTCTTGAGCCAGGCTGCTTCCGAAACGTTCGCGGCTGATCGATCATCGGCGGATGGCCGGCGCGAATTATCGCGATCGCGTGGTAATGGACGCGCGGCCCAGGCGACCGATCCGACCAGTTCGGGCCGCAGTCTGCAGAATGGTCGGCGAGTCGCTCGCGTGCCACGCTGGAAACGGATTTTTGATATTACCTGCATTGTTCTGAGTTCGGTTTGTTGGTTGCCTCTCATGATATTGGTAATGGCGTGGGTTCGCGCCACATCGCCGGGCCCAATCTTCTACCGGCAAGAACGCGTCGGTTACCGGCGAAGTCGTTTCATGCTCTTTAAATTTCGCACCATGCACGTCCATGCCGACACTCGGACGCACGAGGAATACTTTGCGCAGCTCATGCAGGAGGAGCGCCCGATGACCAAGCTCGATGCAGCCGGCGATTCCCGCGTGATTCCGGGTGGCCGTCTTATTCGCGCGAGTGGTCTCGATGAATTGCCGCAAATCTTTAATGTCCTTCGTGGTGATATGAGCCTCGTCGGCCCGCGGCCCTGTCTGCCAGGTGAATTTGCACGCTATGAAACGTGGCAGCAGCCGCGGCTCGATGCGCTTCCCGGCCTAACCGGCCAATGGCAGGTCAACGGCAAGAACGATACTACCTTCAGTGAGATGATCGCCCTCGACTTGTTTTACGTCAGCCGGATGTCGATCTGGCTCGATCTGGCGATTATCTGCAGAACTTTCCCGACGCTGATTCGGGAAATATTCAAAGCCCGGCAACGTTCGTCTTCCAGGTCTCTGCCAGAAGCCGCCCGGTCTCATTTGGGTGAAGGATTGAACGGAGCCGTGAAGAAAATATGACAACACCGATTTCGGTAGGGGTGGTCGGCTGCGGCTATTGGGGGCCGCTGCTGATCCGGAATTTCCGGGACGTCGCCAATTGCCAGCTCAAAGCGGTTTGCGATTTGAGCGATACGCGTCTCGGCCATGTGAAACGTCTCTATCCAGACGTGTGCACGGTCAATGATTATGACGCGTTCTTCCATCAGTTCGATCTCGATGCGATCGTAATCGCGACCCCCGTCAAATATCATTACCCGTTAGCCAAGGCGAGTCTGTTGGCAGGAAAACACACATTCCTGGAAAAGCCGATGGCGGCGTCGTCCGCGGAATGTGAGGAGCTGATCGAAATTGCGCATTCCAAATCGCTAACCCTCATGGTCGATCACACGTTTTTATATTCGTCGGCCGTTCGCAAAATTGTTGAGATCGTCGAGGCCGGCGATA